>CAVQSZ010000028.1:0-20078 GCA_963716115.1 uncultured Alphaproteobacteria bacterium | reverse complement strand
CGCGATTTCCGGCTGCGGAACGGCGCGGTCATGCCGCAGGCCGAGATCGCCTACGAGACCTATGGCCGGCTCGCGGCGGGCGGCCGCAACGCGCTCCTGGTCACCCACGGCTACACCAGCAGCCACCACGCCGCCGGCCGCAGCCCCGCGAACGGCAACCTGCCGGGCTGGTGGGACGGGCTGATCGGGCCGGGAAAGGCGATCGACACCGACCGGCTCTTTGTCGTCTCCTCGAACATGCTGGGCTCCTCGTTCGGCTCGACCAACGGGGCCAGCATCGACCCGGCGACCGGCCGGCCCTACGGCCCCGACTTCCCGGCGATCACGGTGCGCGACATTATCGAAGCGCAAAAGGCGCTGCTCGACATGCTCGGGGTCCGGCATCTGGTCGCCGTCGCCGGGCCGTCCTATGGCGGCTACCAGGCGTTTCAATGGGCGGTCTCCCATCCCGGCTTCATGGACGCGATCGCGCCGGTCGTCACCGCGCCCAAATCGCGCAACGCCGAGGAGAGCCTCGCCGAGCTCCAGGCGCGCCTCGCCGCCGACCCCGAATGGAACGGCGGCCGCTATTACGACCGGGGCGGAGCCAAGACCGTGCTGACCCGGCTGCGGATCGAGATGCTGAAGCGCAACGGCATCGAAGCCCAGCTCGCCGGGCGCTACCCGACCGCCGAGGCGCAGGAGGAGGCGATCCGCCGGCTCGCGGTCGATTGGGCGAGAGGCTGGGACGCCAACTCGCTGGTGATCCTGCGGCGCGGCACGCTCGGCTACGACACGGTCGAGGATTTCGCCCGGATCACTGCGAAGGTCCTCTATGTGCTGTGCCGGACCGATGCGCTGTTCCCGCCGGCGATCGCGCCGGGGGTCATGAAAGACCTGGCGGCAGCCGGCGTCGACGCCCGCTATTTCGAGATCGACAGCGAGCTCGGCCATTCGGCGAGCGGGCCGGAGCACGCCAAATGGTCGCCGGCGCTGCGCGACTTCCTGGCCCCGCTGACCGCCGCGCTCGGCTAGGCCGCGCCGGGGTTTTCGACCTGCCGGCGTTGAAGGCGCGGACCCTCGGCCACGCCTCCCTCGCGCTCTACCGCGAGGGCGAGGCGCCGCTGCTGGTGACCGACCCGTGGCTGGTCGGGTCGGCCTATTGGCGCAGCTGGTGGCTGCAGCATTATCCCGACGCCGAGGAGATCGACTGGCTGGCGCGGAGCGCTCATGTCTATGTGACGCACGAGCATCCCGACCATTTCCACATGCCGTCGATCCGCCGCCTCGGCCGCGGCCCGACCTATCTGTTCCCCGACCTCGCCGAGCGCCGCTATCTCGACTACATGGCCGGCCGCGGGTATCGCGCCGAGGTGGTCGCGCCGCGGCGCTGGCGCGCGATCGGCGGCGGCGTCTCGATCCTGTCGATCCCGGTGTGGAGCGACGACAGCCTGCTGCTGGCCGATACCCCGGCCGCGCTGATCCTCAACCTCAACGACGCCAAGCCGCTGCCGCCGGTGCTGCGGGCGATCCGCCGGGCGGCGGACCGCATCGACAAGCCGCGGGTGCTGCTGTGCAGCTATTCGCCGGCGAGCCTCGTCAACAGCTTCCTCGACGACGCCGGCGTCGTTTCGCTGAAGCCGGCCCGGCATTACGTCGATTACGTCTGCCGGCTCTGCGATCGGCTGGCGGCCGATTTCTACATGCCGTTCGCCAGCCAGGCCGTCTTCGAACGCGCCGACAGCCGCTGGGCGAACGATTATCGCACGACGCACGCAGGATCTCGAGCGGCATTGGCGCTCGCGCGCCACCTTGCTGCCGCCCTACTCGACCCTCGACCTGGCGGGCCTCACCCATTGCTCGACCCCGCCCGCGCAATATCGGGGGCCGGCGCCGGCGGCGCTGGCCCGATTGACCCAACAGCGCGGCGAAGCAGAGGAGGCGGCCGAGATCACGGCCGAAGACATCGCTGCGCTGGAGCGCAAGCTGCGGCGGTTTCGCCGGCTGCTGCGCCTGTTCTTCCCGCCCGGCTTCGCGTTTCGGCTCGGCGAGCGCTCGTTGCGCTACGACCCGCGGTCGCGGCCGGCTGCGCGACGGCGGCGCGGCGGCCGGGCAAGGCGACTTCGCGATCGAGGTCCCCAAGCTGACGATGAAGGAGGCGCTGGCCAACAACCACGTCTCCGACCTCGGCATCACGATGTTCGTGCGCATCCGCCTGCTGCGCCGGCTCGACCCGAGAAAAATCTACGCTCTCTTCGTGCTGTTCCAGCTCGACGATTACGGACACCTCGCCAGCGCCGGGTCGCTGCTGCGCTGGCTGTGGCGGGGGATCAGGTGCACGTTGATCGCGCGGCTGCCGCCCCCGGCGCCACGGCTCAGCCGTGATGCGGGCCGGCGTCCCGGCGCACCGCTCTCCGCAGATAATTGAGCGCCGCCTCGAACTGGGCGTCCTCGCCGGTGGCGATGTTCCGCGGCCGGATCGGATGGTCGTAGGGCTCGGCCGCCGCCGCCGCACGGGCGCGGGAATTGAGCGAGCCGGAATTCTTCAGCGCGCCGTAAAGGTCGCTCTCGTAGGTGACCAGCGCGTTTGCGACCTGCTGGTTCTTGGGCAGGTTGACGACGATGTCGGGGGCGATGCCGTTGCCTTGGATCGAGCGTCCCGACGGCGTGTAGTAGAGGGCGGTGGTCAGGCGCAGCGCCCCGCGCCCATCGATCGGGATGATCGTCTGCACCGAGCCCTTGCCGAAGCTGCGGCTGCCCATCACGGTGGCGCGGCGGTGGTCCTGGAGCGCGCCGGCGACGATCTCGGCGGCCGAGGCCGAGGCGCTGTTGATCAGCACGACGACCGGCGCGCCGCGCAGCAGATCCCCCGCCACCGGGGCGTGATAGACATGGTCGTCGTCGCTGTTGCGGCCGCGCGTGGTGACCACGACCCCGCCGTCGATGAACTCGCCGGTCACGTCGACCGCGGCGTCGAGCAGCCCGCCCGGGTCGTTGCGCAGATCGAGGATGAAGCCGTTGAGCCGGCCGCGCGCCTGCTGCTTCATCTTGGCGATGGCGGCGGCGAGCTCGTTCGCCGTGTTCTCGGTAAAGGTGGTGATGCGGGCGTAGCCGATCTTGCCGGGCTTCAAATCCGCTTTGACCGAGACGACGCGGATCACCGCGCGCGTCAGCGCGACCTCGAACGGGGCCCGGTCGGCGCGCGCGATCAGCAGGGTCACCCGGCTGCCGGGGTCGCCGCGCAGCCGCTTGACGACCGCCTCGACATCCATCCCGGCGGTCGCCTGGCCGTCGATCTTGACGATCCGATCGCCGGGCTCGATCCCGGCGGCGGCGGCCGGGGTGCCGTCGATCGGCGAGATCACCTCGGGCACCTTCCCTTCCAATGTCAGCTCGATGCCGATCCCGCCGAACTTGCCGCGGGTGACGGCGGTCATCTGCTGATACTGCTCCTGGTCCATGTAATCGGAGTGCGGGTCGAGCCGGCCGAGCATGCCCTTCAGGGCGTCGTTGACGAGCTGGTCCTGGGTGACCGGGGCCACGTAGTTTTTCTCGACCTGCCCGACCACGTCCCGGATCAGCCCGAGATCGGCCGGGTCGCCGGCCGCATCGCCGGCTCCCGCGCCGGCGCTGCCGCAACCGCACAGCGCCAGCACGCTCAGGACGACGATGAGCTTGCGGCAGCGATGAGGCGGAGGCGATCATCATGGCGTCCCGGTGCAGGTCGCCGCAGAATGTGGGTCTGCGGCCGTCCGCTTCCAGGGTGAGGATTGCCGAGCGCCGCCTCAGGGCAGCGCGGAGACCTGCTCGCGGGCCCGGCGCTCGGAGACGTCGATCTCCTTGGCGAGCTTGTTCGCCATCGCGTCGGAGAAGGATTTGAAGTCCTGGATCACGATCAGAAACGATTCGGCGCCGCCGATCACATTCTGCCGGTAATAATTCGGCAGGCCGCCCGGCGGCTGGGTGTGCGCCGAATAGCCGAGATTGGGCTTGTCGTTGATGATCGCCAGCCCGTTGATGGTGACGCCGCGGGCCACCGCCTGGTCGCGCGCTTCGGTGACCGGCCGTCCGGAATTGCTGGTGCCGTCGCCGGAGATGTCGATGACCCGCCGCTTGGCCTGCCATTTCGACTTGTCGAAGCGGCTCATCGCGAAATCGATCGCGCCGCTGATCGAGGTTCGTCCCATGAACGAGCGGGGCGCGTTGAGGATCGCCGCCGCGAGGCCGCCCGCATCCTCCTCGTCGCGCAGCTCCGCCCAGTCGACGACGACCTGCTGGTCCTCCTCGCCCGACCATTCGATAAAGCTGACGCCGATCGCGCCGCCCGAAGTGGCGCGAATGGCCTTCAGCACGCGCGGATCGCTCAGCGCCGCGGCGTAGCCCTTGCGCTGCAGCTCGAACTCGCCGTCGTCGATGCTGCGCGACACGTCGGCGGCGAGGATCACCTCGAGATCGACGCCGGCGGCGCGCGGCTCGCCGGCGGCGGAGACGAAGACCAGGAATGCGACGGCGGCGAGAGCAGGTCTCATCGGCGTTCTCCCATTCGACGTGCCCCAAGGATAAGCATCGCGCGGGGGCCTCGCAACGGCGGTTGAATCTGCCCCGAATCTCGTGGCATCCTGTAGTCGAGGGGGCGTGCCGCCGACGTGTCTTTTCGTTTCGCCGTTCCAATCGGAGTGATTGATCGCCGGCCACGGCCGGCGCAGCGGACGGCTGCCGCGCTCGGCATCCTTGGGCTTCTGCTCCAGGCGATCCTCTTCGGCTGGCACCATCATCCGCTGCCGCTTTCCGCCCATGCCGTCGCCGCCATCGTCGCTGCGACGGCGCCGGCCGATCAAACGCCGGCGGCGGCGGACGACGATTGTCCGATCTGCTTTGCGCTCGCCCACCACAGCGCCGCGCCCGTTCATCTCGACTCGATCCCGCCGCAGCCGGCCTGCCATCGCTCATCCTTTTTGGTGGCGGCCGCGGCGGTTTGCGCCGAGCCCTTCCCCTACCTCCTCTTCCAATCCCGCGCCCCGCCTCGGGCTTGAGGTCGGCTCTACCTACCTGACCGACCGCCGCGACATCGCCGCGGCGCGCCCCGAGCACGAGGGATGGCATGACGAACCGTGTTTACGCGGCGGGCTGCCGCGCCTTTGCGACCGCACCGTTCTTTCTTACGACATCCATTGCCGCCGGCAGCGCGGCGGCGGACGACCGGGGGAGTATCGTCACCGGATTGCTCGCAGGTCCTGCGACCGCGCAGGCGCCTGCCGAGGGCGGGGTCTCGCTCGATCTCGACGTCGTCGCCAAGACGCTCGATATCGCACGCACCGGGATCCAGCCGAGCCTCGGCGCCAGCGTCTACGATTTCGGCCGGCAGGCGATCGAATCGCAGCCGCAGGGCGACAATCAACCGTTCAACCGGCTGCTGCTCCAAGCTCCCGGAGTCGTCCAGGATTCGTTTGGCCAGCTGCACGTGCGCGGCGATCACGGGAACCTGCAGTTCCGCCTGAACGGGGTCATTCTGCCCGAGGGCATCAATGTCTTCGGGCAGGCCCTGCAGACGCGGCTCGCCAATTCGGTGGCGCTGATCACCGGCGCGCTGCCGGCTCAATACGGCCTGCGCACGGCCGGGATCATCGACATCCAGACCAAGACCGGGACGTTGAACCCGGGTGGCTCGTTCACCCTGTACGGCGGCTCGCAAACAACGTTTCAGCCGAGCGCCGAATGGGGCGGCCGGGTTGGACAAGTCGACTATTACCTGACCGGCGAAATCCTGCACAACGCGGAAGGGATCGAGAACCCGGCGCCTACCTACAACGCGATCCACGATATTTCCGACCAGCCGCGCGGGTTCGCCTATGTCTCCGGCATCATCGACCCGGCCACGCGGGTGACCGGCATCCTCGGCACGTCGCGCAGCCAGTTCCAGATCCCCAACATCCCGAACCAGACGCCCGCCCTCGGGCTGAACGTCGACGGCGTCACCGATTTCAACTCCACCAACCTCGACGAGAACGAGCGGCAGATCACCCATTACGCCGTCGTCGCGTTGCAGAAGAAGGCGGGCGATTTCGACTTTCAGATCTCCGGGGTCACTCGCGACAGCAGCGCCTATTTTTCGCCCGACCCGCTCGGCGACCTCCTGTTCAACGGAATTGCCCAAAACGCCTTCCGCCGCAGCATCGCTAACGGCGCGCAGGGCGACGGCAGCTGGCGAATCTCGCCCGAGCACACGTTGCGCAGCGGCTTCTACATCCAGGCCGAACGCTCTTCGTTCAACACCAGCTCCTCGGTGCTGCCGGTCGGCGATGCCGGCGCGCAGACCAGCGATCAACCGTTCTCGATCGTCGATTTCGGCGCCACCACGGGGTGGCTCTACAGCTACTACTTGCAGGACGAGTGGAAAATCACGCCGACTGTAACGATCAACTTCGGCGCCAGGTTCGATCAAACGGCGGCATTCGTCGACGAGCGGCAGCTCAGCCCGCGCGTCAACGTGGTGTGGCAGCCAACCGAAGCGACGACGTTGACGGCGGGCTATGCCCGCTATTTCACCCCGCCGCCGTTTGAGCTGATCGCGCCGACGACGGTCGCGCTCTTCACCAATACGACCGCAGCGCCGGCGAACACTCTCGATTCGCCGTCCAAGGCAGAGCGCGCCCATTACTTCGATGTCAGCGCCACGCAGGTGATCCTGCCGGGGCTCAAGGCCGGGATCGACGCCTATTACAAGATCGCGAGCAATCTGATCGACGAAGGCCAGTTCGGCGCCCCGATCCTGCTGACTCCGTTCAATTACCAGAAAGGGCTGGTCGACGGCATCCAGCTCACCCTCAGCTACGACATCGGAGATTGGTCGTTTTATGGCAACTTCGCCGCCGCCAAGGCTCTCGGTAAGAACATCACATCGGCGCAATTCAATTTCGATCCGGCCGATCTCGCCTATATCGCCAACCATTACATTCATCTCGATCACGACCAGACCTACACGTCCTCGGCCGGGATCAAATACAGACTCCCGGCGACCAATACCCGCTTCGCCGTCGACCTGATCGCCGGCAGCGGTCTGCGGGCGGATAGCTCGGTGCCGAACGGCGCCAGCCTGCCCGGCTACCAGCAGGTGAATTTCAGCGTCGTCCAGCCGGTCGAGACCGGCATTTACAAGGGGCTCGAGCTGCGGTTCGACATCATCAACCTGTTTGACCAAGTGTACCAAATCCGCAGCGGCACCGGGATCGGGGTCGGCGCCCCGCAGTTCGGCCCGCGCCGCACGTTCTTCGCCGGCATAACGCAGCGTTTCTGATCGTTCCGACTTTATGGCCCACCGCAACAACTTGCAGAGGCTCATTGTGAACAACCCGGCCGCGTCTCTTTCGGTCGTCGCCCTTTTCATGAATGCCGACATCGTGGTCAAGGGGGTGCTGCTGCTGCTCCTCGCCGCCTCGGTGTGGAGCTGGGCGGTGATCATCGACAAGCTGTGGCGCCTGGGCGCGGCAAGACGGTCGGCGCGGCGCCACGAGGCGCGGGTCGCCGCCGCCGGCTCGGCGCCGGAGCTGATGCCGGTTCACCGGCGCGCCGCGTAACGGGCGACCCGGCCGGCCTGGTGCTGTCCGCCGGCTGGAGCGAGAGCAGGACCCCGTGCGGGCCCGCCCCCGAAACCCTCGGCGAGCGGCGCGAGCGGATCGAGCGGGCCATGCGGCTTGCGCTCAGCGCCGAGCTGCGCCGTCTCGAAACGCGGCTGCCGTTTCTGGCGACCCTCGGCTCGGCCGCACCCTTCATCGGGCTCTTCGGCACCGTCTGGGGGATCATGCGCAGCTTTGCCGGCATCGCCGCGGCCAACAACACCAGCCTCGCGGTGGTGGCGCCGGGGATCGCAGAAGCCCTCTTCGCCACTGCCATGGGGCTCGCCGCGGCGATCCCCGCGGTCGTCGCCTACAACAAGATCACCGTCGATCTCGGGCGTTTCGCCGGTCGAATGCAGGGTCTGATCGGGCGCTCGGGCGGCCTCTTTTCCCGCGCCCCGGTCGAGGGCTGAGCCGTGGCGGTCCCCTTGCCGCCCTCGGGCGAGGCCGGCGAGGAGCGCTATGCCCCGCTGGCCGAGATCAACGTGACGCCGATGGTCGACGTGATGCTGGTGCTGCTGGTCATCTTCATGGTGACCGCACCACTCCTGGTGGTCGGCGTGCCGCTCGACCTGCCGAAGACGCAGGCGGCGGCGATCGTCGCGCCCGAAGGAGCCGATCATCCTCAGCCTCGACCGCGGCGGCGCGCTGTTCATCGGCGACCAGCGGATAGCGCCCGTCCGATCTCGAGCCGCGGCTGGCCGGTGCTCGCCGCCGCGGATGCAAGCCGGCTCGTCTATGTCCGCGGCGACCGGACGATCACCTATGCCGAGCTGCTGGACTTGCTCGGCCAAGTCAACCGCGCCGGCTTTGCCAAGGTCTCGCTGGTCGCCGAGGCTGCCGGGTCGAAGTGAGAGAGATCACGCTTCCTCTGGCGCTTTCCCTGGCGGCGCATGTGATGGGCGTGGCGGCAGTCTTGCTGCTGCCCGCAACCGCGCCGCCCACGCCGAAGCCGCTCCCGGCGAACGGGATCGAAGTGGCCTTCACCACGTCGCTACCGACGGTTGAACCGGCTCCCGCCGTCGCGCTCCCGGCAAAGGCGGAAACGCCACCGCTCCCACCACCGGAACCCGAACCGGCGCGACCCGAGCCGCCGGAGCCTGTCGCTGCGCAGGAGCCCCCACCCCCGGCTTCGCCCGAGCCGGCACCACCGCCGCCGCCGCCCCACAAGCCGGCGCTCAAGCCGGTCTTGCGCCATGCCGAAGCGCCGCGGCCGAGTCCTGCCCTTGCCCCGGCTCAGTCCGCGCGCGCTGCGAGCCCCCTGCAAACGGCTTCCGTTCCGCCGCCGACATCGGCCCCCGCTCCTTCGCACGAGATCACCCCGGGCTACCGCAGCCAGTTGAGCGCCTGGCTGGAGAGCCACAAGCGCTACCCCGACGCTGCTCGCCAGCGTGGCGAGGAGGGGCGCGCAGTGCTTCGTTTCACCGTCGAGCGCAGTGGCCGGCTCGCTAATTTCGCCGTAATAAAAAGCTCCGGCTATCGCGATCTCGACAGCGCAGTCGAAGAGATGATGCGCAGCGCGTTATTACCGCCCTTTCCGACGGACATGACCCAGGCTCAAATCGAGGTCTCCGTGACGATCCGGTTCAGCCTCGCCCGGTGAAGCTAAAGGTTCGCGTCGAGCGTCCGCCCGGGGGCCAGATAGGCCCGGTCCCACGGGGTCCACACCCCGGCGACCGGCTGATCGGGATCGCGGTCGCGCCGCCAGCAGACATCGGCGCCGGGCGGCGCGTCGATGAAGCGCGTCGCGTTCGTCGGGATCACCAGCTCGAGGGTCGAGACATAGCCCGCGTCGCGCGCGCGGCAATCGGCGTTGGCGGTGATCACCGCCTCGACCTGGGTGGTGACGAAATGAGGGTTGCTCAACAGCAGGCTCCCCGGCTGGACCGGCGGCGGCGTGCAGGCGCCGGCGCCTGCGCAGAACAGCACGAGGAGCAGGGGTGTCGGTCGCACGGTGTCGCCTTCTCGGTGGCTTCGGCCGGGGTCCGGAGGGGGAAGCGGGTGATCCGGCGGTCACGCGCCGCCGAGAAAATCCCGGGTCCACCGCTGATAATCGTCGGCGCGGGTCACCTGCCGCATCAGCTCGGGGGCCGCGATGTTCTTCAGATCCTTGACCGCCACGCCGTCGCGCAACGCCTTCAGGGTGTCATAGACCGCCTGCACCGCGGCCGAGAACGGCGCGTGGGATTGCAGCGCGACGCGGACCCGGTGCGCGCCGAGCCAGCCGAGATCGCCGAGCTGGCCGCCGCCGCCGCCGAGGATCAGCGGGATCGCAATCGCCTGAGACACCACCTCCACCGCCTCGACGGTGACGCCGCCGGCGAGGAACACCGCATCGACCCCGGCCGCCTCGTAGGCCTTGGCCCGTTTGACCGCCTCGTCGACATTGGCGATGGCGAGCGCGCTGGTGCGCCCGGCGATGACGAGGTCCTTGTCCTGGCGCGCCGACAGCGCCGCCTTCATCTTGCCGACCCCCTCCTCGACCGAGCTCAGGGCGGGCTTGCCGTTGGGCCCGTAGGAGCGCGGCAGCACCGTATCCTCGATCGACATCGCGCAGATGCCGGCGGTCTCCAGCTCCTCGACGGTGCGGCGCACGTTGAGCGCGTTGCCGTAGCCGTGGTCGGCATCGACCAGGAGCGCCAGATTGCCGGCGCGGCAGATGCGGTTGGCCTGGGCGGCGAACTCGGTCAGGGTCAGGACCACGAGATCGGGGGCGCCCAGCACCGCCATCGACCCGATCGAGCCCGAGAACATGCCGACCTCGAAGCCGAGATCCTCGGCGATCCGCGCCGAGATCGCGTCGTAGACGGAGCCCGGATGCACGCAGCGGTTTCCCGACAGGATGGCGCGGAAGCGCCCGCGCCGCTCGGTCCAGTTCATGGCGGTCATGTCCCCGATGTTTTCGCCGTGGCTTCTCGCGCGGTCAGCTTACCATGGCGCGAGCGCGGCGATAGAGGGATCAGGTCACGGACGAGCGGATTGCGGTGGTCGGGGCCGGCGCGATCGGCGGCTGCACCGCCGGCCGGCTCGCGCATAAAGGACCACACGATGAAACAAATCGAAGACTTCTTTGCCCCCTTCGTCGGCCAGCTGGTCTGGCAGGTGCGCCGCGGGCACGGCAGCTTTCTTACCATGGAATTCGGTGCGCCGCATCTGGCTGTCAGGGAGCCTATAGCGCCCAGCTCTGACACTGCTGGGAAGGTAGGACGAAACCTGCGGCGGCGGCGCGTCGACGTCACTGGCGATTGGCATTTCTGGGTGCAATATGTCGACTGGAAGCTTTCGACGTCCGACGGCGTGTTGACCAGCTGCGATGCCCGTGGATCGCCATCCGACGAATGCCTCGCCGACCTCGACGGGCAACGTCTTGTTTCTGTCGAAACCGGCGCACGGGAGCGATCCTCGATGTTTACGTTTGACCTGGGCGCGAGTTTGGAAATGTGGCCCTCCGCGGAAATTCCAGACGATCAGTGGAGCCTCTACAGCTGGGGCGGCGATATAGTGACCTGCCGAGCCGACGGGACTCTGGTCTTCGAGAAGGCCGACCTGGAGCAGCGAAAATATAAGCCGCTTAAGGTCACATGGCCCTAGTGGTACGACCCAAACATTAGAGTCCGTGATTGCTTTCCCGTGGGCCTTCAGCCCACGGACTTAGTTCCGTGGGGAAGGCCGGGACCCATTGCTGCGATGGGCGCCGGCCGGAGCCTGTCCTCGGGCCGCGCACGAGCGCGGACCCGTGGGCCGGTGTGGTTCACGAGTGGGTACGATCTGTCAGGTGTTATCCACTAGCATAGTCTTCGGGGGTCGCTCGTGGGCCTTCGCCCTCCGCTGCGGATCGCATTTGGAGAAAAGCGGGTCGGGCGGTATTCCCGATGTTTTCGCCGTGGCTTGGCGTCCGCTCAGCTTATAATGGCGCGAGCGCGGCGATGGAGGGATGCGACAATGAACAAGCGGATCGCGGTAATCGGGGCCGGGGCGATCGGCGGCTACACCGGCGGCCAGCTCGCGCATAACGGGTTCGACGTGACCCTGATCGATTTCTGGCCCGAGCATATCGAGGCGATCCGCCGGGACGGGCTGGCGCTCGAAGGCGTGACCGAGGAAGAATTCGTCCTCGCCCGGCCGAAGACGCTGCATGTGACCGAGATGCAGCGGCTGGCCCGGGAAAAGCCGATCGACATCGCGATGGTCGCGGTCAAATCCTACGACACGCAGTGGGCCACGTTGTTGATCGGGCAGTACCTGGCGCCGGACGGCTATGTCGTCTCGCTGCAGAACTGCATGAACGAGGAGCGCATCGCCCAGATCGTCGGCTGGGACAAGACGGTGGGCGCGATCCCGGCGCTGCTGTCGGCCGAGCTTTACGCGCCGGGCCGGGTGCGCCGCACCGCCGCCAGGGGCTCCTCGCCCTACGAGATCTACCGGGTCGGCGAGGTCCACGGGCGCATCACCAGGCGCCTCGAGGAATTGGCGGCGATGATCGCGACCGTCGACACGGTCAAGGCGACCAATAACCTCTGGGGCGAGCGCTGGTCGAAGCTCTGCGTCAACGGCATGAGGAACGGCATCGGCGCCGCCACCGGGCTCTCCGGCAACGGCATGGACCGGCACGACGAGATCCGCCGGCTCAGCATCCGCCTCGGCGGCGAAGCGGTGCGGGTCGGCCAGGCGCTCGGCTACCAGCTCGAGCACATCCGCATGCACGACCCGGAGACGCTCGCGCGCGCCGGCGAAGGCGACAAGGCCGCGCTCGACGAGGTCGAGGGGGCGATCGTCGCAGCGGCGACCTCGAACACGCGCAGCGACCTGCAGCGGCCGTCGATGGGCCAGGACATGCTGAAGGGCAGGCGCACCGAGATCGACTTCATCAACGGGCTGATCGCCGAGAAGGGGGCCGAGGTCGGCCGCCCCGCCCCGACCCACGTCAAGCTGATCGCCGCGGTCAAGGCGGTCGAGCACGGCCGGCACGCCGCGGCGCCGGAAAACCTGCTCGGGCTCTGAGAGCACCCCGCCAGCGGAGCGGCGACCGATGCCGCATCGACGGCGCCAGGCCGCTCCTGTAGGCGGCCGCCCAGGTGGTGAGGCCACCAGCCGACGGACACAAAAGCGGCGCCCGGAGGCGCCGCTGGTAAATTGTGGCTTCTGGTGTCTCTTTTATAGCGCCCGGCGTCGGCGGCGCGCCCATCCCAGAGCAGCAAGGCCAGTGCCGAGCAGCGCGAGCGTGGCCGGCTCCGGTGTGCCGACAGGGGTGCTCGAGCCGAGGGTGATGTTGTCGAAGGCGATCTGATTTGCGGTTCCGCCGAAATCGACAGACATCGCCGTGCCGGAGAATGAGACGCCGATCGGTTCAAATGGGCAGAACACTTGTGGCGAACCGATCGTGCATGGCGGCGGGCCGAATGGCCCGGACGGCGTCACCGGCAAGTTGAGCGTCGCCAACAGCGATCCGGTGCCGTCAAGCCCGCTCCAGACATTGATCACACCGGGGCTGTTGATGGCCGAGTAAAAGAACGAGAACCCGGTGGTGAAGCCGGTCGGCACATCCATAGTGTCGGCAGCGCCGCTCAAAAAGAACGCGACGGTGTGCGGCGAGGGCTCACCTTGGAAATTCCCGGTGCCGCCGTCGATATCCTCGATGATCGCCAGCGAATTCGGTGAGAAGACGATGCCGTCGCTGGGACCGGGGCCGGAGCCGTTCCCGCCGAGCCCACCGTTGTAAAAGTTGAGGATGGGCTCCTCGTCGCCCAATCCCTCAAAGGTTAAATTGATTACAGCTGCCCTTGCCGCGCCGGCCACCGCGAGCGCGATCACCCCGGCTGCGATCGAAGATAAGAGTTTGGTCTTCACGTTCATCTCCGCATCTAAAAACGTTCGAGCCTTCGGCGCCATACACAGTTGCGCCGACATCCAAAACTGTGGCAATTATCGTGCCATCTTAGTTAACATTATTGGATTTCATGAAGATACGGAGAATCTCGGCGGATGTCATTTTCGGATCTGTAAAAATATCCGTCATGAAATCTTACACATATCTGAATCAACTGTCGGGCAAGACCAACTGAAGAATTGCAACAAACCGGCGCTCCGAAGGCCTGCGCGGGGAACATGTGTCGAGTTTTCTTACACCCGATCTCTGGCAGAACGGCGCGCAATGCGTTCAAGCGCGTCACTGCCGGCGCCTTGGCGGCCGAACAGGTTGCGGAAAAAGTCGGCTGTCATTCCGGGACGGCCCTCCGGGGCCGGGCCGGAACCCATGAACATGGGCCAAGCCCATGATTTTTTGAAGCCGGTGGTCATGGGTTCCGGGCTTGCGGGCATCGCCCGCGCCCCGGAATGACGACGATCCCGCCTTTTTCCGCAACCAGCTAAAAAAGATTCTGCCTCCGGTTACCGTCGGCGGCCGCCCGCGTTGCGGACTTTGCGTCCCGGAACGCCGCCATCACTAGAGACCGTCCCAACTTTATTTAGTGTTCTCAATTTTTATTCGTAAATTTCGCAAAACGCAAGAATCCAACTCTGCAAGAGCGACGACAAGTCAGTGGTATGCCCTTACTTCGCTTCAAGTTGGTTCTGAGACGAACTGATCCGCCCGAGCAATCCGGCGGGCAGCCGCCACCGCAGCCAGCCCGCTCGACCTCGGCCCATCAGCGCGTTCAAACCTTTCGCGGTCGTCTGCTCCGACCGGCGGGGGCGATCCGCGCAGCCCTCGATCTTTATCGGATCTTTATGCTCGGGCGCTCCGATCGCCATCGTATCTTTATGCGCCGAATGCGAGATGGGGGCGCGGAGCACCTGCGCGTTGGCGGCGGACCGAATTCACCCCTTGCGGCTGGACGCGCCGGCACAGCAGAGCGGAATTCGCCTGAGCCCCGGCTCGCGGCTGACATTGGCCGCGCTCGGCGTCGTCTACGGCGATATCGGCACCTCGCCGCTCTACGCGGCGCGCCAGTCGCTCGTCGATTTCGGCAATATGAGCGAGCCCGCGATCCTCGGCGCCCTGTCGCTGATCGTGTGGACGCTGGTTCTAGTCGTCACCCTCAAATACGTGCTCGTCATCATGCGGGCCGACAACCGCGGCGAAGGCGGGCTGTTGGCCCTGACCGCGCTGGTGCTGCGCGCGGCAAACCCCTCGCAGCGGCGCTATCGGTGGATCATGGCGGCGGGCCTGGTCGGGGCCGCGCTGTTCTACGGCGACGGCGTCATCACCCCGGCGATCTCGGTGCTGAGCGCGGTCGAAGGGCTCAAGGTCGCGACGCCGATGTTCGAGCCTTACGTCGTCCCGATCTCGCTCGTGCTCCTGACCGGCCTCTTTCTGGTGCAGCGCCACGGCGCCGCAGCGGTGGGCAGCTGTTTCGGCCCGGTGATGCTGGTCTGGTTCGCGGTGCTGGCGCTGCTCGGGGTCTGGGGGATGGCGCAGCAGCCCCGCGTCCTCCTCGCCCTCGACCCGCGCTGGGGCGTGGCGGTGCTGTGGGGCGCGCCGTGGCGCGGCTTTTTGATGCTGGGCGCGGTCTTTCTCGCGGTTACCGGGGCCGAGACGCTTTACGCCGATATGGGGCATTTCGGCCGCCGGGCGTTGCGCCGGGCCTGGCTCGCCCTGGTCTTTCCGGCGCTGGTGCTGAACTATTTCGGGCAGGGCGCGCTGCTGCTCGGCAACCCGGCCGCGATCGAGAACCCGTTCTACCGCCTGGCGCCGGCATGGGGCCTCTACCCGCTGGTGGTCTTGGCGGCGGCGGCGACCATCATCGCCTCGCAGGCGGTGATTTCGGGCGCCTTCTCGATCACCCGCCAGGCGGTGCAGCTCGGCTATCTGCCGCGGCTGGAAGTCCGTCACACCTCGGAGACCGAGATCGGCCAGGTCTATGTGCCGCGCATCAACGCCGTGCTGCTCGTTGCGGTCGTCATGCTGGTGCTCGGCTTCCAATCGTCGGACAACCTCGGCGCGGCCTACGGCATCGCGGTCAGCGGCATGATGGCGATCACCACCGGGCTCGCATTTCTCTACATGCGCGGCCGCGGCTGGAGCCTCGCCGTCGCGGTGCCGGTGTTTGCCGCTCTTCGGCCTCGTCGACCTGACTTTTCTCAGCGCCAACCTCCTGAAGATCGTCGAAGGCGGCTGGTTCCCGATCGTCGTCGCGGCGCTGGTCTTCGCCCTGATGGCGACGTGGTGGCGCGGCCGCCGGCTGCTCGCCGAGCAGCGCGCCCGCAACGCGCTGCCGCTGCGCCTGTTTGTCGACCGGCTCGGCCCGGACAAGCCGCCCCGCATATCGGGGACCGCGGTCTTCATGACCCGCGATCTGGCGCATGTGCCGGTGGCGCTGCTGCATGCCTTGAAGCACTACAAGGTGCTGCACCAGCGGGTCGTGATGATGCAGGTCGAGACCGAGGACGTGCCGCACGTGCCCGACGAGCAGCGCCTCGAGATCGCCGAGATCGGCAACGGCTTTCATACGATCCGGGTCCGATACGGCTTCATGGACCAGCCGAACCTCGTGCGTGCGCTGGCCCAGTGCCGGGTCGGCGGCTTCCGCTTCAATTTGATGGAGACCTCGTTCATCATCGGGCGCGAGCGGGTGCGCCCGCGGTCGCATCGCCCCCGCTTCTGGCGCTGGCGCGACCGGCTCTTCATCCTGCTGTCGAACAACACCCTCGACGCCACCGAATTCTTCCGCATCCCGCCCAACCGCGTCGTCGAGCTCGGCGGCCAGATCGAGGTCTGAGCGGCGCGGCGGTCTTTATCGCGGCTTTACCCCGAGGCCGCCGATCGCGCATCGAATCCTTATTCCGGGCGCAATAAATGCCGGGCGCCGCCGCATTGCTTCGGCCCGACATGACCTACCGCGCCAGCCGATACGCTCCCTGTTGGGATCGCCCCCGGACCGCCGTCGATCCGGCATTCCCCGACGATGCGGCGCTCGCCGCCGCCTACGCGGTCTCGGAATGGGCGTTCGCCGTCGTCGGCCCCTTCTTCTGGTTCTTCCTTACGGCGGGCTTCCTCGCTGCCGAGCTCGGCAGCCATTAAGAGAGCATCGTTTCGAGCAGCGAGCCGCCGGCCTCGGTGCGGATGAGGCCGTTCCGCACGGCGACGCGGGGCCGACGCACCGCGCCTACAGGGCTACCCGCCCGGATATTGCCCACCCGCGGCCGGCCGCAAGCCCCTGCCCGCGCCGAGCCACTAGCCGGGCCGGGCGGATCGCGGCTAAGCTCGGCCGCTGCCGGCGGCGGTCGCGAAATTGGGGAGAGGGCGGATGGATTTCGGCGCGTCGATGTTTTTCACCGACTACTCGATAAAGCCGGGCGAGCTCGGCCAGGCGCTGGAGGCGCGCGGCTTCGAATCGCTGTGGGCCCCCGAGCACTCGCACATCCCGAGCTCGCGGCTGTCGCAGCCGGCGTCGGGCGGCGCGCTCGGCCGGCAGTATTACGACGTGATGGACCCGTTCGTCACCCTGACCGCGGCGGCCGCGGCGACCACGAATTTGAAGGTGGCGACCGGCGTGTGCCTCGTGATCCAGCGCGACACGATCCAGACGGCGCTCCTCGTCGCCTCGCTCGACCAGGTTTCGGGCGGGCGGTTTCTGTTCGGCATCGGCGGCGGCTGGAACCAGGAGGAGATGGCCGATCACGGCACCGAGTTCAAAACCCGCTTCAAGAAGATGCGCGAGCAGATCGAGGCGATGAAGGCGATCTGGACCGAGGACGAGCCCGAATACCACGGCGACATCGTCGCCTTCCCGAAGATGAAGACCTGGCCGAAGCCGGCGCAGAAGCCGCATCCGCCGGTCATCGTCGGCGGCGCCTTCCCGCACAGCGCGCGGCGCGCGATCCGCTACGGCGACGGCTGGGTCCCGAACGCGAGCCGGCCGCAATACGCCGACGTGACCGAGTTCCTGCCGCAGTTTCGCCAGATGGCGGCCGAGGCCGGGCGCGACCCGGCGACGGTGCCGATAACGCTCTTCGGCGCCGCCGAGGATCTCAGCCGGTTGCAGCGCCATCGCGATCTCGGGGTCGCCCGCACCGTCGTGACCCTGCCCTCGGCGCCGGCCGCCGAGATCCTGCCGGTGCTCGACCGCTGGGCCGGGCTGATCCGCCAGACCCGGCATTGAGGGGGTATCGATGCTGTTCACCTGCCTGCCGCCCGGGGCGCCCATCGAGGGCCGGTTTCCGGGGCCGCCGCGGCCGCGCGGCAAGCACTTCACGGTCGACATCCATTGCCATGTGCACACCCCCGCGGCCGACGCGATGGTGGCGGGCGTTTTCACCGCCGAGCGCGACGCGACGATGCGCTTCGCCAACGAGCGAACCCGCGAGGTGCAGCGCCAACAGGCCGAGCGCACGCAAATCCAGCTGACCTCGGTCGAGAAGCGGCTCGCCGACATGGATGCGATGGGGATCGAGATCCAGGCGATCTCGCCGGCCCCGGTGCAGATGTACTACTGGACCGAGCCCGATCTCGGCCTCGCCACGGCGCGGGTCGTCAACGACAACATCGCCCAAATCGTCGCGCGCCACCCCGACCGCTTCGCCGGCATGGGCACAGTGCCGCTGCAGGCGCCCGAGCTCGCGGTCGCCGAGCTGGAGCGGCTGGTCGGCTCGCTCGGCATGCGCGGGGTCGAGATCTCGTCCAATGTCGCGGGCGAGGATTTGTCGGCCGAGCGCTTTCGCAAATTCTTCGCGCACGTCGAGGAGCTGGGCGTGGTGCTGTTCATGCACCCCTCGGGGTTCACCGAGGGCCGCCGCTTCGCCGACCATTATTTCAGCAACGTCATCGGCATCCCGCTCGAATCGACGATCGCGGTGCATCACCTGATCTTCGGCGGGGTCCTCGACGCCTACCCCGGATTGAAGCTCGTCGTCGCCCATGGCGGCGGCTATCTGCCGGCTTATTCCGGCCGCATCGACCATGCCGCGGCGGCCCGCCCGGACGCCTGTGAGAAGATCAGCGCCGACCCGACGAGCTATCTGAAGCGCCTGCACTTCGACACGATGGTGTTCACCCACCACCAGCTCGAATATCTCGTCGCGCAATACGGCGCGGACCACGTGCTGATGGGCACCGACTATCCCTACGACATGGGCGAGGTCGACCCGATCGGCTTTATCGAGGGGGCGCGGCGGCTGAGCACGGACGACCGCAAGGCGGTGTTCGGCGGCAACGCCGCGCGGCTCCTGGACATCAACATCCCGGCGGAGCGGGGCTGACCCGATGCTGACCCTGGGGCAGGCCGCGACGATCGTCGACAAGGCGCTCGAAAAAGGCCGCGAGCGCGGCTTCAAGCCGCTGACCGTGGTGGTGCTCGACGCCGGCGGCCAGCCGAAGGCGATGAAGCGCGAGGACGGGTCGAGCCTGCTGCGCCCCGAGATCGCCGGCGGCAAGGCCTGGGGCGCGCTGGGCATGGGCTTTGGCGGGCGCGAGCTCGCGCGCCGGGCCGCCGCCAACCCGATGTTCATGCAGGCGCTGACCGCGGCGTCGGGCGGACGCGTTGTCCCGGCGGCGGGCGGCGTCCTGATCCGCGACGCGGCGGGCGACATCCTCGGCGCGGTCGGGATCAGCGGCGACACCTCCGAGAACGACGAGGCCTGCGCCGTCCACGGCATCGCCTGCGCCGGTCTCGCCGCCGACACCGGCGACCCGGGCTAGAGGTGGGCTATAGAGGCTGCCGCCGCCGCAGACATGGTCGCGCGAAGGCTTCGGCTGCAGCTGTCCGCCGTCGTCGTCGCGGCCTGGGCGGCGGCGTGCAGCCCGTTGCCGCCGCAACGCATCGCCCAGCCGGCGGACCCGACGATTTATGTGATCGGACGCGGCTGGCACACCGATCTCGGCGTGTCGGCGCGGGATCTGGACGGCCCGCTCGCCGTCTTCGAACACAGCTTTCCAGGCGTCCGATACCTCGCTTTCGGCTTTGGCGACCGCGGCTATGTCCTCAGCCGCCGGACGACCTTCGCCGACATGCTGCTGGCGATGCTTCCCGGGCAGGGGGCGATGCTGGTGACGGCGCTGCGAGCCTCGCCAGCCGAGGCGTTCGGCGACGCCGACGCCATCGCCCTGCGCCTGTCGCCGGCAGGGCTCGAACGGGTGGCGGCGTTCCTCTGGGATTACTTCGACAAGGACCAGCGCGGCGAGCCCCGCCGCCTCGCAGGCGGCCCCTACCCCGGCAGCGCGTTCTACGCCTCCGACGGGACCTACGACGCCTTCCACACATGCAACACCTGGGTGGCCGAGGCGCTGCGGGCCGGCGGCCTGCCGGTCGACGCGGTCGGAATCGTCCTCGCGGGTCAGGTCATGGACCGGGCGCGGCGGCTGGCGCTCCTTCAGGCCGGCGACGGCTCTCTCGCGCAGGCCGGTACAGAGTGATCACCCGGCGGCGTCAGGGCGTCGCCGGAGCCCTGCTATGGGCAAGGCGGAGGGCTGCCGTTGGAGCAAACGACGACGGACCCCGGAGGCACGACGACAGTATTCGACGCCGGGGGCGGCGGGGCGCTGCTGCTGAT
>CAVQSZ010000027.1:0-135657 GCA_963716115.1 uncultured Alphaproteobacteria bacterium | reverse complement strand
AAGACGATTGGTCGTTGCGCCCGATCGCTGTCGCCTAACTTTCCCGGACAACATGAAAGCTTGATGCGACGGAGTGTTACGCCCGCCCCGGCGTGATCGGCATCGTCGCGATGTCGGTCCAGGCGACCGGCGCCCCGGCCTTTGCGGCGGCTTCCTCGGGCGGCAGCGCCGGGTCCCAGCGGATGCCGAGAAACCGCCTGCCGGTCACCGCCGCGGCGGCGTCGGAGACGAGCCACAAGAGCGGCGGCGCCATGACCTCCGGCCGGATCATCCGGGCGCGCTCGAAGCCGGCCTCGTCGGAGATCATCGGCGTGTCGGTGACCCCGCCCGGCACCAGGACGTTGACGGTGACCCCGGTGTCGGCGAGGTCCTTGGCCATGATCGCGCTCATCGCTTCGAGCGCCGCCTTGGACGGACCGTAGGTCGGCGAGCCGGCGTTGAGCATCGTGCCGAGGCTGGTCGTGACGTTGACGATGCGGCCCCAGCCGCGCCCGACCATCTCGTGCACGACCGCGTTGGTCAGCGCGAGGGGCGCGGTGGTGTGGACGGCGACGAAGCGGCGCCACTGGTCGGAGGTGATCTCCCAGAATTTCAACGGGCGCTGCCAGCTGTCGGGGCGGATCGAGCCCGGGCCGATGCCGGCGTTGTTGACCAGGATGTCGATCGCGCCGAACCGGGCGCGGGCCGCGGCGACGATTTCGCCGATGGCGCCGTCGGCAGCGAGATCGGCCCGGACCGTCAGCAGATCCTCCGCCCTGCCCTGCTCGCGGGCGGTCGCGGCGAGCGTCGCCAGCGGCCCCTCGTCGCGGTCGACCCCGGCGACCCGGACGCCGGCCGCCAGCAGGCTCTGGGTCATGACCCGGCCGATGCCGCCGGCGGCGCCGGTCACGATCGCCGTTCTTTGGGTTTCGCTCATGATGTGGTTCCTTGTGCCGCAGCGTGAGCCAACAAAAGCGCAGGAGCAGCCGATGTTCAAGCGTATCGACCATGTCGAGATCGTCACCGACGAGCCGGCCCGGACCGAAGCCTTCTACACCGACGTGCTGGGCTTCCGCGTCAAGATGCGCGACCGCGTCGAGCGTTCGGGGCTCGGGACGCCGATCGACCTCGTCTATCTCGACCTCGGCGGCACGACCGTCGAGCTGATTTCGTACAACGGCGCGGCGGTCGACCCCGTGCCGGCGAGCGAGCATCTCGGCTACCGCATGATCGCGCTCGAGGTCGACGACATGGGCGAGGCGGCGGAATATCTGAAGGCGAAGGGCGTCGATATCGTGTGGGGGCCGCTGGTGCGCGAAACCTATGCGCGGGCCGAGATCCGCGACCCCGGCGGCAACCACATCGAGCTGCGGCAGTGGTTTCGGTAACGCAGGGGAGAAACGCGATGAAACCGAGGACCATTGTGGGCGCGGCGGCGCTCTCGACGCTGCTGGCGCTGGGCGGCGGCGCCATGGCGCAGCAGGCGGGCATGACCTTCTTCGTGACCAGCGCCGGCCTCGGCAAGGGCGCCGACCTCGGCGGGCTGGAGGGGGCCGACCGGCGCTGCCAGGAGCTGGCGCAGGCGGCGGGCGCCGGCGGCCATGCCTGGCGCGCCTACCTGAGCACGCAGGCGGCCGACGGCAAGCCCGCCGTCAACGCTCGCGACCGGATCGGCAATGGCCCCTGGCAGAATGCGAAGGGGGTCGTCGTCGCCAAGGATCTCGATCAGCTGCACGGCGACAACAACCTCTCGAAGCAGACCTCGCTGACCGAAAAGGGCGACATGGTCAACGGTCGCGGGGATACGCCCAACCGGCACGATGCGCTGACCGGCTCGCAGGCCGACGGCAAGGCCTTTGCGCCGGGCGAGGACCGCACCTGCCACAACTGGACCAGCAGCGCGCAAGGGTCGGCGATGCTCGGTCATATCGACCGGCAGGGCCTGCGCGACGATGCGGCCTCGAAATCGTGGAACTCCTCGCACCCCTCGCGCGGGCCGGACGGCGGCTGCAGCCAGGCCGACCTCAGGAGCACCGGCGGCGACGGCCTCTTCTATTGCTTCGCCGCGAATTAGCCGGCGTTCCGAACCATTACGCCTGCATCTATTGTTGTCATCCCGGCGCAGGAGGATGGGAAAGAATCGACGTGAACGGTTGCATAACGGGCCGTGCGTCCTTCGAGACGCGCCCTCTGGGCGCTCCTCAGGATGAGGTATACCTTTGATATCATTAGGAAATTCTCTCATCCTGAGGAGGCTGCGGAGCGGCCGTCTCGAAGAGCCTGCCCCGGCGGAAGCGGGGGACGCAGGGTGCTCGTCCAGCTGAAATTTCTATTCCTTCACACGCTCGCAGGCGGGGATCCATGTTGGGGATGGGCGCCGGCCTTCGTCGGTGTGACGATATCAAGGCCGATCATCGCCGCTGGCGATCGACGGCCCCGTTGATCGCGCCTTCCACGGTTGCTTTCTCCATTTCCTCAACCGTGACCGGCCCCTGTCCGCCCTCGACAATACCGCGCAGCGTCGATACCGGCCGCGTCGGCAGCAGAACCACGCTGCCGCCCGGATGCACGAAGAACTTCACCCGGTCGCCGGGCTTGAGACCAAGCTGCTCGCGAACGGGTTTCGGAATCGTCGCCCGGCCCCTTCGGTCGATCGTCGATTCCATGCCGATTTCATTACCATATTTGGAACGTGATATCTGCCGAATCTCCAAAGGACGGTTTGTGCTTAACCGGCGCCGCGTGGGCGTGCCATCATGCCGTCATCGAACAACCCAACGGAGGCCGCGATGGCGAAATATATGCTGGTCAGCTTCAAGACCTGCCCCTGGGTGCAGCGCTCGGCGATCGTGCTGCGCGAAAAAAACACCGAGTTCGAGATGCGCCACATCGAGCCCGACAACCGGCCCGACTGGTTTCTGGCGATCTCGCCGCACAAGAAGGTGCCGGTGCTGCGCATCGACGACAAGCTGTCGCTGTTCGAGTCGAACGCGATCAACGAGTATCTCGACGAGACGATCGCACCCCGGCTGCATCCGGCGGACCCGATCGAGCGCGCGCTCAACCGCGCCTGGACCGATTACGTCCCGACCTTCGCCGGCACGGTGACCGCGACCGCCTATGCCGACACCGAGGCCGATTACAACAAAGCGGCCGAGGGGATCCCGGGGCCGTTCGAGCGGCTGGAAAAGGCGCTCGAAAAGCAGGGCGGCGGCCCGTTCTTCAACGGTGCGAAATATTCGCTGGTCGACGCCGCCTATGCGCCGTTTCTGCAGCGCTATTTCTTTCTCGACCGGGTGAAGAAGCTCGGCCATATCGAAAACGTACCCGCGCCTGAAGGCCTGGGGCGAAGCGCTGATGGCCCGCGCCTCGACGCATTCCTTCCCCGAGGCCGAGTTCGAGGCGATGTACCGCGAAGGCTTGCGGCGCCGCAACAAATGGGTGTCGCGCTTTGTCGCCCCGGCCCGCGCCGCCGCCGAATAGCCGGATTTCGTCATGGCCGGGCTTTGACCCGGCAACCAAAGATCGTCATGGCCGGACTTGTTCCGGCCATCCACGGACTTCGCAGCCGCGGACGCCAGACGCGCGCCGGAAGGCGTGGATGCCCGTGACAAGCACGGGCATGACGAATAAGGCGCAGACGCACCGGCTGGCTGGGATTGAGCGTTATCGCGTCAGCACCGTGCGCAGCGCGCTGAGCGACGGCATGAAAAAATAGGCCGCCGCGGTCAGCACGACGAACTGCTGGGGCATTTCGAGGGTGGTGCGGCGGCTGCCGGAAGGGTAGTTCGGATAGGGCTCGTCCATCGTGCGGGCGCCGCCATCGGGCGCCTGACCGATGATCGGGTCGTATCCCGGCGTCACTGCGGCGAAGCTGTTCGGACGGCGCTTGCCGCCGACAAAGCCGGGGCAGTCGGCGTAATTCTTTTGAATGAACTCGAACTGCCGCTCGATCGAGGTCTGGTAGCAGACGAACATCAACCCCCGGCTGCGCCGGGTCTTGGTCTCGCCCGGCTCGATCTCCGGACCGAACGGGATCCCGGCGCGGATGATGCGATGCCGCTGCGCCTCGGCCTCGGCGATGTCGTCGCGCGGATAGACCTTGCGGATATGCGCCGCGTACGGGCATTTGCGCTGGTCGGGATCGCCGCCGAACTCGAAATCGTTGTTGCGGCCGGCGTCGGCGCCGAGTCGCGGATCGTCGCGCAACGGCGCCAGCTCCAAGGGCGCGCCGCTCTTCCACCGGCCGACCATCCGCGCCGCCAGCAATTCCCGGTCGATCCCGAGGCGCGCCGCCTGCTCGGCGACGAACCGACGGAACTCGGGTACTTTCTGCTCCAGGCGCCGGAACACCATGTAGGAGCCGTTGCGCATCCACGGCGCCGCCATCTCCGGCGGCGGCCCCTCCTTGACCGGGTCGTCCGGATGCTGCCCCGGATAGCCGAACACGAACTCGCCGGGCCACAGCAGGTCCTGCCCCCGCAGCCCTTGATCGGGTCGGTAGGCACGGCTCACCCCGCGCACGCCCGGCTGCGAAACGCCGTCGAGAAAGCCGAAATGCTCGCGGCCGCGGTTTCGCCCCGGCCGAACATTGCCGATTTCGGAATGGACGACCTTGATCGCGGATCCGAAACGTTCGCGCAGCGCGTTGCCGTGATAGGCCGCAAAGGACGGGTCAGGGCCGGAAATCAGAAAGACGCCGTCGATCCGGTCGGACAGAAAGCCGCGCAGCCATTTCGACGCCGGCGGGTCATTGAGCGCCGCGATCGTCTCCGGTTCACCGGCGCCGCGCTCGAAGGCGGCATCGAGGCGCGGTCGGCCTCGGCCCAGCAGCTGCGCCAGCCCGTTATTGGTGAACCCGACATTCAGCCCGGACCATAGTTCGGAGATTGTTTCGTCCTGGCGCCGGCGCTCGTGGACGCGCCGCTCGCGCTCCTGCGCAATTCGAGCAGTCGTCACTTGACCAGCCAAATATTGCTTCGTCCTCGGCTTTGAACCGAACGGGATCGGTAATCTTGAAGAAGATGAACAGCTCGGCATTCTTTTGCATGCCGATCAACAGATCCGCTTGGATGTCGTCCAGCTCCAGCCGGAGCGCGTCCTGTTGCGCCACGTCGTCCTCGATCGGACAGCGATCGGGCCGGCCATGAAGGTCGGCCCCGCGTTGAAAAATGTCGTCCGCCCCCGCCTGCGCAGGTTCGCCGACGGGCCAGCTAGCCGCCCATACCGCCTTCGAAGCCGATCAGCAGGTAGTCTTCGAGCCAATACAGGGGAGTCGTCGAGTCAGATTTCTGGTAGACCGGGAACCGGTATTTGATGCGGTAGGCCATGCCGACCTTTTGCAGCTCCCCTTTGAAGGTCCACTCCTGCCGGTAGGGGCCGTCGAGCTCCACCTCGATCTGACTGGCGTCGGGGGCCGTCTTCTCTGTGCTGGGGGAATTGAGATAGATGTCCATTCCGCCCGCCAGCAGGGGCGGGTCGCTGTAGGGCATGTCGCGGTTGGTATAGGGATTTAAGCGGAGGATCAGATTTCCCAGATCTTCTGCCTGCGACATATTTCTGCTCCTTCCTGAGTTGAGGGTCGAATTCATGCGCCTTGCCGGCCCCGATGAAGAGCCTAAGATCATCCCGTCGTCGCCGGTGTGAACCAGCTCACATTGGAAAGATTTTTTTTAAGCGCGATCGGTTCTGCAAAATGACGGGTGATGTTGGGTGGGAGCCGCCGGTCTGGGTCCCGGCTTTTCGCCGGGACAGCGGCTCAGCCTTATCGGGTCACGCTTTCAGTCTGATTCTAAAGAAAAATTCGTTCAAATCGGAGCGCGTCCCGTGATTGTCATTGCGAGCCCACGGATGGGCGCGCTGCGCCGCCCGAGGACCGGCTCCACGAAGCAATCTCGGGCCGACATCGCTCGTCCGGTCGAGATTGCTTCGTCGCGCGATGCGCTCCTCGCAATGACAATCTCTTAAATAGCCCGCTGTAGGATGGGTTGAGCGCAGCGAAACCCATCTGCCGCGGCGGTTGCGATGGGTTTCGCGATGCTCCACCCATCCTACGGCTCCTTGCACCCTCGATCGAGCGCCGCGAGCGCCACGCTCACTCGAGCGGGCTCGCCAAGCGTCCCGAGCGCCTTGAAAATGGCCGCTGCGTTCTCGAGCAATCCTCGCGCCTCGGCAGAATTGCTTTGGGACAATCTGGCGCGCGTAACCAGGCTCTGCGCGAGGTCGTTGCGAGCGCCGACGGCTTCAAAAATCCTCTGGGCTTCAGTGACGTGCGCCATGGCGTCGGCAGGCGACTCGACGGCGAGGCATTCGGCCAGCAACCGGTGCGCCAATCCTTCCACGTAGCGATACCCTTTTGCCTGGCTCGCGGTGAGCACGTCATCGATCAGGGCCCGCGCGGCGGCGAGCTCGCCCCGATACAGATAGCCCTCGGCAAGCCGAAGGCCGGGGTCACTCGGACGTGGACCAGGCGCGAACCGGTCGAACCAGGCAACCGCTTCTGCCAGCTCGGCGATGCCGGCATCGAGCCGGCCGGCTTTGATCTCGCCGTATCCGTGGAACACCTTGGCCATGGCGACGTCGAAGGGCAGAGGATTGAGGGCAAGGGCCTCCTCGCAGCAGCGCAGCCCTCGTTCGATGTCGCCTTGGAAGATATGGACCGACCCGAGGCGATACAGGCCCACGACCTTGAGGCGCCGGTCGTCGAGCTGTGCCGGCATGCGCCAGCACTCTGCGGCAATAGGCGAAGGCTGGCCTCCCACTCGCCCAAATAAATCGCGGCCTGCGCCGTGTTCCAGAGCGTCCGGCTTGCCCACCACGAATTGCCTTGCGGCTCGAGGATCGCCACGGCGCGATCGCCCGCTCCGATCGCTTCGCGCAGCTCGCCGCCGAACAGATAGGCTTGCACCGCGCAGGAGTACGATGAACGCCTTCGATGTCGTCGCATCTGGACGCCGCAGCGATGGCCGCAGCCTCGCGACAATGCTCGATCGCCAGCGCCGCCGAGCCCCCTGTCAAGCCATGCAGATACCCAGTCCAGCAGTGCCAGATGGCTCGGCGCCGCGGGTCGCCGGCCGCCTCGACAGCGGCTCCTATGTTCTCGAGCGCGGTCAGGTGCTCCACCTGCTGCCCGAGGGCGAACTTGACCTCGACCTGCTTCAGCACGGCGTCGATGCGGCGCAGCCGGTTTGGCTCCGTGTCGGGCAGCGGGTCGAGGCGGCGCAGCGCGTCGTTGAAATACGAGAGCGCGTCATTGTTGGCCCAGCGGCGTTGCGCTTTTTCGGCGGCGAGGATCGCGTAGTCGACGGCCTTCTCGGCCGCCCCGCTGCGACCGAAATGGAGCGCCAGCAATTCCGCCACCTCGTCGGCGCGGCCTTCGTAGAGGGCTTCGAGCGCGCGGCCGATCTCGGCATGATAGCCGCGGCGGTGGCGTTCGAGCAGGCTCCCGTAGGCGGCTTCCTGGGTCAGCCAGTGGCGAAAGACATAGGCGGTCCCGTCGGCCTCCAGCCGCTCGTCGACGAACTCCCATCGCTTGAGCTCATTGAGCCGGGCAGCGACCGAGCCCGGATCCCGCGACACCGCCCGCAGCAGCCGCAACGGGAACTCCCGGCCGATCACGGCGGCGGTCTGCAGCAGCTCCTTCGATTCCTCGGGCAGGCGGTCGATGCGGGCCATCACCACGTCGTGGATCGTGCCGGGCACCAACAGATCGGGCCGCAGATCGCCGGCCTCGCCGGCGTGCAACGCCAGCTGCTCGAGAAAGAACGGGTTGCCGTCGCCCTTGGCGAGGATTTCCCCGGCGACCCGATCGGCGAGCCGCTCGCCGCGATGCGCCGAGCGGACGACGTGCAGGCTGTCGCTGCGGGACAGCGGTCGCAACGCGATCTGCCGCGCATAGGGCTTATCGGCCCAGGGCGGACGGTATTCGGGGCGATGGGCCGCCAGCAGCAGGATGCGCGCCTCGCCGATGTTTTCCGCCAAACAGCTGAAGAACTCTTCAGATATCTTGTCGACCCAATGGAGATCTTCGAGCACGAAGACGAGCGGACGGCGGCGGCTGCCTTCGATCGAAAGCCGTGACAGGATGTCGAAAGTCTTGGCCTTGACCGATTCGGGGCTCGACAGCATCGGAGCGCCGCCAACGTCCTTGACCCCGAGAAGATGGAGGAGGATGGGGCTGTCCTCACCCGGATCGATCCCGACCTCGCCAAGCCCGGAGCGCACCTTCCCGGCGATCGCATCGGCGCTGTCCGTCTCGACAATCCCGCAATTGCTGCGCAGCAAGTCGAGCGCCAGCCAATAGGGGATTGCGGTGCTGTACGATTGACACCGGCCCTCGACCCAGGTGACGCGGTCACCCGCGAGCCGGCGCCGGAATTCCGCCAGAAGCCGGGACTTGCCGATGCCGGGCTCGCCGACGATGGCGACGGCGCGGCCCTGGCCGGTTTCGACCTGCCGTTGCCAATTGCTCAAGAGAGCAAGGTCGTCGTTTCGCCCGACAAAGGATGTCCTGCGCGCCGAGATCGTCGGGTCGAGCGCGGCGCGCCGATGCGACACCCCGAGCAGCCGATAAGCCGTGATCGGCTCGGCCTTCCCTTTGAGGGCCAGCGGCCCGACCGGCTCGGCGCGGACATAGCCTTGGGCGGCCTCACGGGTCGCCTCGCTCAGCAGGATGGCGCCGGGCTCGGCCGCCTGCTGCAGGCGGGCGGCGACGTTGGCCGTGTCGCCGATTGCGGTTTCCATCCGGAAGCTGTCGGCGACCGGGGCGAAAACGACGGGCCCGGTATGGATGCCGATGCGCAGCGACAGGCTCAGCCGCTTGTCGCCGGCCTCGCCGCCCTCGCCGCCGAGAACGCGGCGGATCGCCAGCGCCGCCAGCAGCGCCCGCCGGACGTGGTCCTCCTGCGCGACCGGGGCGCCGAACAGCGCCATGAAGCCGTCGCGCCCGAATTGCGGCGCCGTCCCTTCGTAGCGGCGCACCTCGGCGAGCGCGGTGTCGAGAAACTCGCTGACAAGCTCGTGCATCCGCTCGGCGCCGAGGCGCTCGGTCAGCTCGGCAGAGCCGACGATGTCGCAGAAGAGCGCGGTCACCTGCTTGATCTCGCCGGCCGGCCGGCCCCGACCGCCCGGCGTCCGCCGGAGCGCGGGAGCGAGGCTGTCGATGCGGGGCTCGGCGAAGCCGGGCGCGACGGCGCCGTCGAGCGGATCGCCGCATTGCCCGCAGAACCGCATGCCCGCGGGGTTCTCGGCATTGCACCGGGCACATCTCATGCCGCGCCTCCGGAGGCAGCGCCGGAATGACGTTTGGACAACCGTAGAAACAGTATTTGTCGCCCGCCTCAGGGTCAAGGACCGCTCTTAACGTTAATTTTTATCGGGATGTGTGACCCGGCTCACACTGCCGTCCGACATTTCGGCGTATCGCGGCGAACGGCAGGGCGATTTGACGACGCCGGCGGCGCTGAGCCCCACCTTCTGACGGCTCGCAAATAGCCCGAGACGACGACGGTGAGACGGATTACTGTAATTCTTGGTTAAGCCAGCCGCCCGGCACGAACGCTCGAACCATGCGGGCTCGTCCGGGCGAAAAGGACGACGCGCGGGCGCACGATCCGCCCGGCGCCGCATCTTGCAGGGGACGGTCATGACCAGCCCTACCCATGAGGAACGACGCCAGATATTCGAGCGCCATTTTCTGCTCGGGGAGCTGCCCCGCGACAAGATCGATGCGCTGTTGACCTATGCCCGCGTCGAGCGGTACCCGGCCGGCCGGGAGATCTTCGCCAAAGGCTCGCCGGGGCACAGCATGATGGCGGTGCTGCGCGGCAGCGTGCGGATCGGCTCGGTGTCGCCGGACGGAAAGGAAATCGTCCTCAACACCATCAACGCCGGCGAGGTCTTCGGCGAGATCGCCTTGCTCGACGATGACGACCGCCGCTCGGCCGACGCGGTCGCGATGACGGATTGCGAGCTGATGGTCTTGCACCGCCGCGATTTCATGCCGCTTATCGAAGGCCACGCGGACATCTGCCTGAAGCTGCTCAAAATCCTGTGCCAGCGTCTGCGGCAGACCAGCGAGCAGGTCGAGGACCTGCTGTTCCGCGATCTCGGGTCGCGCATCGCCAAGGCGCTGCTGCATCTGGCGCACAGCACCGGGCGCGAGGAGCCCCGGGGGGTGTCGGTCGATTTGCACCTCTCGCAGCGCGAGCTCGGCAACATCGCCGGCGGCACCCGCGAAAGCGTCAACAAGCATCTTTCGATCTGGCACAAGGCAGGGCTCATCGACCTGAGCAAAGGCTCGATCGTGATCCGCGATTTCGGCGCCATCGAACGCATGGTGTGACCGCCCGACATTCCCGCCCATATCGGGGCGATGACCGTCGTTGACCCCGGGATGTGGATCAGGGCCACCCCCGCCGGCCTCTACTGCGCGCCCGGCGATTTCTACATCGACCCCCTGCGCCCGGCGCCGCGCGCGGTCATCACCCACGCCCATGGCGACCACGCCCGGCCGGGGAACGGGCAGGTGCTGGCGACGCGCGAGACGATCGCCATCATGCGCGCCCGCTACGGCGAGGCGGCCGGCGGCTCGCTGCAGCCGCTCGGCTACGGCGAGACGTTGCGGATCGGCGAGGTGGCGGTGCGTCTGGCGCCGGCCGGGCATGTCCTGGGCAGCGCCCAGATCGTCCTCGATCATCGCGGGAGCCGGGTCGTCGTCTCGGGCGATTACAAGCGCCGGGCGGACCCGACCTGCGCGCCGTTCGAGCCGCAGCGTTGCGACATCTTCGTCACCGAGGCGACCTTCGGCCTGCCGGTGTTCCGCCACCCGCCGGACGAGCAGGAGATCGGCAGGCTGCTGCGTTCGCTGCATCTGTTTCCCGACCGTTGCCATCTGGTCGGGGTCTATGCGCTGGGCAAATGCCAGCGGGTTCTGGCGCTGCTGCGGCGGGCGGGCTACGACGCGCCGGTCTATCTGCACGGCGCGCTCCTCGCATTGTGCGAGCTCTATCAGAGCCTCGGCGCGCCGTTGGGGCCGGTGCTGCCGGCAGCCGGGGCGGCCCGCGAGGCGCTCCGGGGCCGCATCGTGCTGGCCCCGCCGGCGGCCGCGGCCGACCCCTGGTCGCGGCGGCTGCCGGACCCGCTCGTCGCCCTGGCCTCGGGCTGGATGCGGGTGCGCCAGCGCGCCAAGGCGCGCGGGGTCGAGCTGCCGCTCGTCATCTCCGACCACGCCGATTGGGACGAGCTGACGGCGACGATCGGCGAGGTCGGCGCCCAGGAGATCTGGGTCACTCACGGGCGTGAGGAGGCGCTCGTCCATTACGCCAGGAAAAGCGGCCTGCAGGCTCGCGCGCTCAGCTTGACCGGCTTCGAGGAGGACGAATGAACCGGTTCGCCGCGCTCCTCGACGGCCTCCTCTTCACCCCTTCGCGCAACGGCAAATTGCGGCTGATGCGCGCGTATTTCGCCGCCGCGCCCGACCCCGAGCGCGGCTGGGGCCTGGCGGCGCTGACCGGCGAGCTGGCGTTCGACGCGGCCAAGCCCAACCAGATCCGCCGGCTCGCCGCCGCGCGGGTCGATCCCGAGCTCTTCGGCTGGTCCTATGATTTTGTCGGCGACCTCGCCGAGACCGTGGCGCTGATCTGGCCCGCGGCGTCGGACGGCGCGGCCGATGTTCCGACCCTCTCCGAAATCGTCGAGCAGCTGCGCCGCGCGAGCCGCGACGAGGTCGGCGGCCTCTTGTCGCCCTGGCTCGACGCGCTCGACGCGACCGGCCGCTGGGCGCTGTTGAAGCTGGTCACCGGCAGCCTGCGGATCGGCGTTTCGGCGCGCCTCGCCAAGGTGGCGCTCGCCGAGTGGGGCAATGTCGGCGTCGACCGGATCGAGGAGGTCTGGCACGGCCTCGCCCCGCCCTATCGGCCGCTGTTCGACTGGCTCGAAGGCCGCGCGCCGCCGCCGCACACCGGCGAGCTGCCGACCTTCTGGCCGCTGATGCTGGCGCAGCCGCTCGAAGACGCCGACCTCCCGGCTCTCGACCCGCGCGACTACCTCGCCGAATGGAAGTGGGACGGGATCCGCGTTCAGCTCGTCGCCCGCGGCGGCGAGAGGCGGCTTTATTCGCGCTCGGGCGACGAGATCGGCGCGGCCTTCCCCGACGTCTGCGCCGCGATGCCCGACGAGGCGACGCTCGACGGCGAGCTGCTGGTGGCGCGGGACGGCGCCGTCGCGTCCTTCAACGACCTGCAGCAGCGCCTCAACCGCAAATCCCCGAGCCCGAAGCTCTTGAAGGAGCATCCGGCGGCGGTGCGGCTCTACGACATCCTGCGCGAGGGGCCGGAAGATCTGCGCGGCCTCGCCTTCGCCGAGCGCCGGCGCCGGCTCGAATCCTGGCACGCCCGCGCGACAACGGCCGGGCCTCGACCTGTCGCCGCTGGTGCCGTTTGCGAGCTGGGAGGAGCTGCGCGGATTGCGCGACGGCGCTCGCGGGCGCGGCGTCGAGGGGCTGATGCTGAAGCGCGCCGATTCGCCCTATCTCGCCGGCCGGCCGAAGGGTCCGTGGTTCAAATGGAAACGCGGCGCGCTGACCCTCGACACGGTGCTGATGTACGCCCAGCGCGGGCACGGCAAGCGCTCGTCGTATTATTCGGACTATACCTTCGGCGCCTGGCGCGGCGACGAGCTGGTCCCGGTCGGCAAGGCCTATTCGGGCTTTACCGACGAGGAATTGCGCCGGCTCGACCGCTGGGTGCGCAACAACACGGTCGAGCGTTACGGGCCGGTCCGCGAGGTCGCTCCAGCCATCGTGCTCGAAGTCGCGTTTGACAGCGTGCACCGCTCGACCCGCCACAAATCGGGGGTGGCGATGCGTTTCCCGCGCATCCACCGCATCCGCTGGGACAAGCCCGCCGGCGAAGCCGACACCCTTGATGCGCTGGAAGGGCTCTTGAGCTGAGCTGTCAAGCGTTCGCGTTCAGATGGAGGCTGACCTGAGCCTGTTGAAATGGACGGTCGGGCTCGTGTTGGCTTTTTGCGTCGCGATACTCTCGCTTCAGCTGCGGCATTGAGCCTTCATCCGCCGGAAGCGGCGGCGGCGCGCGGGCCGGGCGCGTTGCGGCGGTATTCGGGGACCAGCCGATCGAGGAGCTGGAGCACCCGCTCCTCATGCCGGGCGCGGGCGTTTTCCTCGATCTCGTCGATCGAGCGGGCGAGCAGCGCGTAATCGGCGGTGCGGGGGGCCGCCAGCCGGATCGCCGGATTTGCCGTCGGCATCAGCGGCTCGGCGGCGTGGAACAGCTCCTCGTGCAGCTTTTCGCCGGGCCGCAGCCCGATGAACTCGATGCCGATCTCGCGCTCGGTGAGCCCGGCGAGCCGGATCATCTGCCGCGCCAGATCGACGATCCTGATCGGCTCGCCCATGTCGAGCACGAAGATCCTGCCGCGCGCATCCGCTTCGTCCGGCGCCGGCGACAGGGCGGAGGCCTGCAGCACCAGCTCGACCGCCTCGCGCACGGTCATGAAAAACCGCGTGACCTCGGGATCGGTCACGGTCAACGGCCCGCCCTCGGCGAGCTGGCGGGCGAACAGCGGCGCGACCGACCCGGTCGAGCCCAGGACGTTGCCGAAGCGCACGGTCGCGTAGCGGGTGCCGCCGCGGCGCGCCTCGTAAAGGTCGAGCGCCTGGCACAAGCCCTCGGCGACGCGCTTGGTGGCGCCCATCACGCTGGTCGGGTTGACCGCCTTGTCGGTCGAGATCATGACGAACAGCGACACCCCGAAGGCGCGCGCCGCCTCGGCGGCGTTGCGGGTGCCCACGACATTGGTCATCACCCCCTCGATCGGGTTGGCCTCGACCATCGGCAGATGCTTCAGCGCCGCGGCGTGAAACACGATCTCCGGCCGCTCCTCGGCGACGACCTCGTCGATCTGGGCGCGCTCGCGCACGTCGCGCAGAAATATCGGCCGCCGCACCCCCGGAAAGCGCTCGCGCAGCTCCGCGTCGATCGCGTAAAGCGCAAACTCGCCATTGTCGACGAGCGCCAGCCGCGCCGGGGAAAAGGCGGCGACCTGGCGGGCGAGCTCGGCGCCGATCGTGCCGCCGGCCCCGGTCACCAGCACCCGCCGCCCGCGAACCAGCCGCGCCATGCCGTCGCGGTCGAGCACCGCCTGCGGCCGGCCGAGCAGATCCTCGAGCGCGATCGGCTCGATCGCCCGCTCGGGATGGTCGAGGTTGCGCTCGAAATCGGTGAGCTTCGGCAGGCGCGCCAGCGGGATGGCCAGCGCGTCGGCGCGGTCGAGCAGCCGGCGCACCTGCTCGCCGGGCAGGTTCTGCGCGGTGATCAAGAGCTTTTCCGGGCGCCTGCCGCGCCGGTCGAGGCGCGCGACCACCTCCTCCAGCGCCTCGATCGTGCCCAGCACCGGGACCCGGTAGATCTCGCGGCCGACGCGCGAAGGGGTATCGGCGAGCACGCCGACCACCCGATAGACCGCCCGCGGGTCGCGCATCATCTCGCGGATGAAGGTCTCGGCCCCGTCCTTGGCGCTGATCAGCAGGACCGGCACGCTGCGATGCCGGGCGCGGGCGAGGATGTGGTCGAGGCCGCGATCCTTGAACAGCCGATAGGCGAGCCGTGGGGCGCCCAACAGCGCCGTCAGCACGAACCACTCGATCAACAGGGTCGAGCGCGGCAGCGCCTCAAGCCGGGTCAGCACGAAGCTGACCGGCAGAAAGACGAGCACCGTCAGGCTGACGGCGCGCGCGATGTTGAACAGGTCGGGCAGCGAAGCGTAGCGCCAGATGCCGCGATAGAGACCGGTCAGCAGGAACACGCACGCCGCGATCAGCGTGAAGCTCAGGGTATAGAACGCCGTCAAACGCGGCTCGTAGCCGAGGATATCCCCCCCGAGCCGCAGATACAGCGAGGCGACGAACGAAAGCGCCGCCATCGCGACATCGTGGGCGAAGGCGAAGAGCGCCCGCCGATTGTTCGGAAAGATCGCCACGGCGCCCCTATAGCAGGAATCGCCGTCGCCGCGAAACGCAAGGCGCCCAACGCGGGCGCCGCCTATCCCGGCCGGCGCGACCGCGATTTCAGCCGCAGGCCGGCCGGCGGCGACCGAACCGCCCCCGCAGCGCGCCCGGCGCGCCGCCCGGTCTCGAATGTGGTCAGCGGACGGTCTGGAGCCTGGTCAGCTCGCGCATCTCGTCGAGGCCTTCGTTGGCGCGCCGGCGCAGCACATCGGCGGCTTCGGCGCCGGCCTTGGCCGCCAGCTGGGTCAGCTCGCGCCCGTGATTGATGCTCTTTTCGAGCATCTGCTTGGCGTATTCGGTGTGCTTGGCGATGCGGTCCTCGGCCGAGACCGGCTGGGCCAGGTCGCGCAGCAGCGCCGAGGCGTCCTCGAACGCCTGCCGGGTGATCTCGATCTGGCGGCGCGCGACCGCCTGAACGCCCTCGACGGCCAATTGGTTCGCTTGGCTCAACGCCTCGATATTGCGGCGCTGGCAGGCCATCAGCGCCTCGACGTCGAACGGACGGAAGCGGAAATCGGCCATCATCTTGGTCATGTCGAAATCGAAAAAGCTGGGGCGGGCTTCGGCCATGGCGGGGTTCCGATCTGGGGATTGGCTTGTTGCGCTGCTTATTGTGCGCTGCACAACGAGCCACATATCGGCCGCGCGCGTCCGATCGTCAAGAGCAATTTTGCGGTGCAGCAAATCAGGCCGCGGCCGGCTCGCCATCTGGTGCCTGAGGGCGATGCGACGACGGCAGCCAGCGCTCGATTCGCCGCAGGCTCGCATCGAGCGCCGCCATCGTGCGCGCGAGATCGGGCGAATCGTCCCCCCGCCACACGCGCCCGGCCGAGAGATAAGCCGCGCAGGTCAGCTTGACCGCGACGGCGCCGCGGCAGCCGCCGGTCTGGATATCCGCCGCCTCCAGCATCCACCGCATCGACCGCAGCAGCCTCGTGCCGGCGCCGAGCGCGCTCAGCGGGTCGGTCGGCAACTCGCGGCGCAGCGCCTCGAGGGCCGGCCGGTACGTCCTGAGCGCGTCGAAACGCCGCATCAGCAGGTCGAAGAGACGATCGCGCGGACGCTCGTCGGCCTCTTGCGCCGGCGGCTCGGCAAGGACCGCCTCGTCGATCCGCCGGAAGAGGCCGCGCAGGATCGCCTGCTTCGAGCCAAAGCTGCGGTAGACGCGCAGGATCGGCAGCCCGGCCTCGGCGGCGACCGCAGCGAGCGACAGCCGCCGCCAGCCGTCGGTCGCGATAAGGGCGAGCGCCGCGTCGATGATCCGGTCGGCGTCGCTCGGCGGCGGCGGCGCCCGCCGTTGCCGCTGCCGCGGCGACCGCCTGCCCTCGCCACCGTCTCAGCTCGCCAGCTCGCGCGAGCGCCGCGCCGCGGCGGCGACCGCGCGCTCGAGCAACGGCGCGAGCCCATCCGGCGCCATCAGCACGTCGAGCGCGGCGCGGGTGGTGCCGCCGGGGCTGGTCACGTTGTCGCGCAATTGGGCCGGGCTCTCGCTCGCGACGCGGGCGAGCTCTCCCGAGCCGGCGACTGTGGCGAGCGCCAGCCGCGCGGCGAGGCCGGGCGGCAGCCCCGCCGCCTCGCCGGCCCGCGCCAGCGTCTCGATCAACAGAAATACATAGGCGGGGCCGCTGCCGGAGACCGCGGTCACCGCGTCGAGCAGCCCCTCGTCCTCGACCCAGGCGGTCTCGCCGACCGCGCCGAGCAGCCGGTCGCACAGCCGCCGCTGCTCGGCGCTCACCAGCGGGCTGGCGCAGGCGACCGTGATCCCGCGCCCGATCGCCGCCGGCGTGTTCGGCATCGTGCGCACCAGCGCGGCCTCGCCGAGATGGCGGGTCATGCCGGCCATGGTCTTGCCGGCGACGATCGACACGAAGAGGGTTTCCGGCCGCGCCCAGCGGCGATAGCCCGGCAGCACGTCGTCGATGACCTGCGGCTTGACCGCGAACACCACCGCGTCGGGCGCGGCCGCGGCGGGCAGCGCCTCGGCCGCGGCGTGCCAGGATATGTTGTCGGCCGCGGCAAGCCCCGGCGGCGGCCCGGCCGGCTCGACCACGAGAAACTGCCGGGCGGCGCCGCCGGCCAGCCAGCCGCCGAGCAGCGCTGCGCCCATCTTGCCGCAGCCGACGAGGACCAGGGTGCGCGCCGATGCGCCGCCGCCGCTCATGCCGCGCCGCCTCCTCCTCAGGCTTCTCCGACCGGGTCGATCATCGCCGCCTCGATCGCCTGAGCCGGCGACTTGCCGCCCCAGACGACGAGCTGAAAGGCCGGGTAGAACCGCTCGCATTCGGAGAGCGCAATATCGACCAGATCCTCGACCTGCTCGACGCTTGCGGCCAGCACCCCGCGCAGCAGCACCGCGTGGCGAAAAGCCGGCGAGTTGTCCTCGGCCGAGATGTCGAAATGGCCAAGCCAGAGCTTTTCGTTGGCCAGCGCCAAGAGCTCGTAGACCGGGGCGCGGCGGGCCTTCGGCACCTTCATGTCGAAGCCGCACGAAAAGTGCATCGCGCTGATCTCTTCCTGCCAGACGAAATAGAGCCGGTAGTCGCACCAGCGGCCGGAGATCTCGACCACCAGCTCCTCGTCGCTGGCGCGGTCGTGCGCCCAGTCGTTGGCGATGACGATCTCCTCGACCAGATCGATCGGGTTGCCGGAAAGCGGCGAGGGTTCGGAGACGGCGACGGAGGTCATCGGGCGCTCCTCGCGGCAGCGTTGGAAGCCATCAAAATATGGTCTCGTAGGAACAACAATCCGCGCCTGTCAATGGCCGCCCTCACCCCCGCCGCTTTCCGACGGATCGCTCGGAGTCGGCGGCGCCTCTTCGCCGGCCGGGCCGGAACCGGCCGGCCCCGGCGGCACGGCCGCGAGGCGCGATTCGAGCGCCGCGACCCGCGCCGCCAAATCCTCCTGCTCGGCGCGGGCCTTGGCCGCCATCGCCTTGACCGCGTCGAATTCGTCGCGGCTGACAAGGTCCATGCCGGCGAGCACCCGCTCCAGCTGCTCGCGCAGCCGCGACTCGACCTCGCCCTTGACCCCGGAAAGGGTGCTCATCGCCCCCGCGGCGACGCGGGCAAGGTCGTCGAGCAACCGGTTCTGGCTCTGCATCGGCTGGCCCTCCGCCGGAACCCGGCTTTCGCCCGTCGGCCCCGCGCGTGTAAATATGGGCTCGCGCCCGGATGCAAGGGATATCGCGGGAAAGAAATTCGCATTGCAGCCATTCGACCGCCTCCCGGCCGCCAGGCTCCGGGGCATCCGCTTTGTGCTGAGCGATGTCGACGACACGCTGACCGAGGGCGCGCGGCTGCCGGCGGCGGCCTTTGACGCGCTCGAACGGCTGCACGAGGCCGGGCTCAAGCTGATCCCGGTCACCGCGGCGCCGGCCGGCTGGTGCGACCTGATGTGCCGGATGTGGCCGGTCGACGCGGTGATCGGCGAGAATGGCGGGCTGTGCTTTCGCCATGACCCTGCCTCGGGCGAGACCGAACGCCGGTTCTGGACACCCGAGGCGGAGCGCGAACGCCATCTGCGGCGCCTCGTCGAGCTCGCCGCGCAGATCGCGGCCGATCTCCCCGGCGCCGAGCCGGCGGCCGACCAGCGCTATCGCCAAGCCACGCTCGCCTTCCGCAACCCGGGCCCGCCGGGCGCGGACGAGATCGCCGCCCGGCTCGCCGCCGCGGGGGCCCGGACCGTGGTCAACTCGCTCTGGGTGCTCGGCTGGCTCGGCGGCTTCGACAAGCTCGCCATGACCCGCCGGATCATGGCGGCGCTGTTCGCGGCCGACCTCGAGCGGGAGCGCGACGCCTTCCTCTATGTCGGCGATTCGATGAACGACGAGCCGATGTTCGGCTTTTTCCCGCATTCGGTCGGCGTCGCGACAGTCGCGCGCTTCACCGATCAAATGGCCACACCGCCGCGCTGGGTGACAAAGGGCGGCGGCGGCAGGGGCTTTGTCGAAATCGCCGACGCCGTCCTCGCCGCCCGCCGCTGACCCCCTACTCCGCCGCGTCGCGCCGGGGCTCGCCGGCCCGGCTGGCGGCGTGGCGGTCGATCTCCTTCTGAATCGCGGCACTCGCCTGGCCGGTGAAGTCGACATGGTGGCTGGTGGCGAAATCATAGCTGCCGCGCAGAAATTCGCGGCTCTTCTGAAAATGCGGGTGCACAAAACGCGCCATCAGCTCGTAATGCTTCTTGGTCGCGTCCCAATCGGCCCAGTTCTGCGCCAATTCGCACAAGCACGCCAAAGCCGCCGGAGCCGGCGACCAGCCGCTCGACATAGGCGATCGCGTCGTCGGGGGTGCCGATGCAGCCCGTGCCGCTCTCGATCAGCCATTGGGCCGGATCGCCGACCTCGGGCGGGATGATCGGAAAGGTCGCCACGTCGCGGAAATAATTGGCGAAGGCCTGCACCCCGAACTGCACGTTCGCGCGCGCCTGCTCGCGGGTCTCGGCGATGTGGAAGAGGCCGACGACCCGCCAGTCCCTGCGGTTGGGGATATGCCCGTTGGCGCGCGCGGTCTGCTCGTAGAGCCCCCAATTCTCGGTGTGCCGCTCCATCGCCATCGGGCTGGTGCCGCCGATCGACAGCATGCCGACCCCGTATTTGCCGGAGAGCAGCGAGCCCGAGGGCGAGCGCGCCGCCGCCACCGCCAATTCCATCGTCGGCCTTGTGTACGAGCGCAATTGCAATTGCGCCTCGGTCAGGTTGAACCAGTCGGTCTTGCGGGTGACCGTCTCGCCATGCAGCAGCCGGACGACGACGTCGAACGACTCGTTCATCATCCGGCGCTGCTCGCCGGGGTCGATGCCGATCTTCAGCGCGTCGTGGACAAGAGCGCCGGGGCCGACCCCGAGCATCGCCCGGCCGCGCGTCATATGGTCGAGCTGGACCATGCGGTCGGCCAGCATGAACGGGTTGTGGTAAGGGAGCGAGACGACGCCGGTGCCGAGCCGGATGTGCCGGGTGCGCTGTGCGGCGGCGGCGATGAACATCTCCGGGCAGGCGATCAGCTCGAAGCCCGCCCGAATGGTGCTCGCCGATCCAGGCCTCGTGGTAGTTGAGCCGGTCGAGATGCTCCAGCAATTCCAGGTCGCGCTCGATCGACAGGGTCGGGTTCTCGTCGTGATTGTGGAACGGCGCGAGAAAAATGCCGCTGCGCAAATAGAGATCGTCCATGCCGTGCCCTCCGGCGGAAACCATGTCGGCGCGGATCGTCGGCGATCGGCCCGGCCCCCGCAAGCGGAATCCCGGCATGTCTGGTCGTGCGGCATCGCGCCGGGCCCTGTTCCGCCTGCTTTTACAGGTAAAGATCAGGCGCTCCCCCGTTCGTTTGGCGCCCATGGCCACGGGAATGCCAGCCGAGCGTGGCCTGCACCCGCGATCAAAGCCGGCCGGTCCCGCTCCGAGTGCGACCCCGTTCATACCGACGGGACTTTTCCCGCGAGCAACGAGCAACGGCGCGGTTTCTTCCCCGCCCCCGCCGCTCTATCCTGAGGGCGGGAGCAGGAGGCGGAAAGAATGGACGCGATAACGATGCGCCGTCCGGACGACTGGCACGTCCATCTGCGCGACGGCGCGATGCTGGCGCAGGCGCTGCCCTACACCGCGCGCCAGTTCGCCCGCGCGATCGTGATGCCGAACCTGGTCCCGCCGGTGGCCGATGTCGCCGCGGCGCGCGGCTATCGCGGGCGGATCCTCGCCGCCCTCCAGCCGGGCGCGGACTTCACGCCGCTGATGACCTGCTATCTGACCGACGCGACCGATCCGGGCGAGGTCGCAAGCGGCTGGGCGGAGGGCGTCTTCGCCGCGGTCAAGCTCTACCCGGCGCATGCGACGACCAATTCGGCCTTCGGCGTCAGCGATCTCGGGCGGGTGATGCCGGTGCTGGAGCGGATGGCCGGGCTCGGCATGCCGCTCCTCGTTCATGGCGAGGTCACCGACCCGGAGGTCGACATCTTCGACCGCGAGGCGGCGTTCATCGACCGCGTGCTCGACCCGCTGCGCCGGCGGCTGCCCGAATTGCGCATCGTCTTCGAGCACATCACCACCGAGGAGGCGGCGCAATACGTCGCCTCGGCCGGCGCGAGCCTGGCGGCGACGATCACCGCGCATCACCTCGTGATCAACCGCAACGCGCTCTTCGCCGGCGGCATTCGGCCGCATCTCTATTGTCTGCCGATCGCCAAGCGCGAAAAGCATCGGCTGGCGCTGCGCCGGGCGGCGGCCTCGGGCGACCCGCATTTCTTTCTCGGCACCGACAGCGCGCCGCATGCCGCCCCGACCAAGGAGGCCGCCTGCGGCTGCGCCGGCGTCTTCACCGCCCCATGCGCCCTCGAAATCTATGCCGAGGCGTTCGAGGAGGAAGGGGCGCTCGACCGGCTCGAGGGCTTTGCTGCGCTGAACGGGCCGCAATTCTACCGGCTGCCGCCGAACGAGGCCCGCGTCACCTTGCGGCGCGAGCCGCTGGCGGTCCCGGCGCTGGTCGGCGAAGGCGACCGCGCCGTCGTTCCCTTCCGCGGCGGCGAGAGCTTGCGCTGGCGGCTCGCCGGGCCTGCGGGAGGGGCGACATGAGCGCGCCGGCGGCGGTGGCGGCCGAGACCCCGCTGATCCGAAGGCTGCGCCGGCTCGCGGCGCTGTCGCCCGCCGAGCTGACGGCGCTGCGAGATCTCGAAGCCGCCGCCCGCCCGGTCCGCCACGGCCGGGAGATCATTACCCAGGGAAGGCGATACGACGGGCTTTTCGCGATCAACGTCGGCATCGCGATCCGCTACCGGATCCTGCACGACGGCCGCCGCCAGGTGCTGAACATCGCGCTCCCCGGCGACTTTATCGGCTATCCCGCCTGTTTTTTCGAGAGCGCGCTCTACTCGGTCAGCGCGCTGACCGATGCGGTCGTGACGCCAATCCCGTTCAGCGCCCTGATCGGGATGATCGAGCAGCGCCCGCGGCTCGCCGCGGCGATTTTCTGGTCGTTCTCCGCCGAGGCCGCGATCTACACCGAGCATCTGACCGATGTCGGCCGGCGCACCGCGCTCGAGCGCGTCGCCCATTTCCTGCTCGAGCTCTTAGTCCGCTTCCAGATCATCGGCCTCGCCGACGACAGCTCGTATCCGATGCCGCTGACCCAGGAGCTGATCGGCGACGCGCTCGGCCTCAGCGTGCCGCACGTCAACCGCACCCTGCGCCAGCTGCGCGACGACGACCTCGTCGGCATCGAGGCGCACCGGGTCAGCATCAAGGATGTCGAGGCGCTCTCGGCGCTGGCGGATTTCGAGCGGTCCTATCTGAGCCGGTTCCGCATGCCCGACCTGTTCGCCGGCGCGGCCAATGCGGCTTGCTGCTAGCGGACAGCACCTAACGGATCGTGACCCACTCGTGAACCACACCGGCGAAGGCCGGCGCCCATCGCAGAAATGGGTCCCGGCCTTCGCCGTGGAAGGCATGGGATCACGGACTCTGATGTTTGGGCCGCACCACCAGCGAGAACTATCGGCCGGTCCCCGCCGCGCTCATGTGCGTGCCCGGCCGCGGCCCCGTCGGCGTCACCTTCAGCGCCACGAAGAAGGTCAGGTTGAGGACGGCCAAGCCGATCGCCACCGCCAGCAGGTACGGGTTCAGCCGATAGGCGGCCCGGTCGAGGCGGCGGCCGAGCCGCTCCGGCGGACGACGCCGCGGCCACGGCAATCGCCGTCTGGCGCGATCGAGCGGACTGCGCTTGCTCATGTCATCCCATCGATCGGGCGGAGCGCGGGCGTCGGCCGAAGCAATCGCGCATGTCGTGGAGGACCGCGGCGATCATGATCTTCCGCCGGTTTAAGATCAGCCTGGCCTGCCGCTCCAGCGGCTCCAACATGACGCGCAGCCCCCTTGCTCTCCCTTGGTTCGCCGTCGGCCCGCGGCGGGACGACGCGGCGAACCCGATTTTGCGCCCACCAATATCCGATGCCGGCCGCGACGGTCTTTGCTTTATGCGAATAACCTAGCCTAATCGAGCCGGCGCATAATAAGCGACGGGAAGGCCGGCGGCGGCGCGCGCCTCGTGGTTGAAGGGCGGCTTGAGCTCGCCCTTGAAGCAGCGGCGGACCCGGTCCTTGAAGGCGTCCTCGGGGATCAGCCCGCGCTCGCGGCAGACCTGCTCGAACCAGCGCGCCCCGACCGCGACGTGGCCGATCTCGTCGCGATAAATGCGACGCAGGATGGCGGCGCTCGGCGCATCGCCGGCGCGGTCGAGGCGGGCCGCCATCCTCGGCGTCACGTCGAGCCCGCGCGCCTCGAGCACCAGCGGCACGACGGCGAGGCGCGCCACGAGGTCGTCGGCGGTCGCCGCCGCCGCCTCCCACAGCCCGTCATGCGCCGGAAGATCGCCGTAGGCGGCGGCGAAATCGCCGAGCCGCGCGGCCAGCAGCTCGAAATGCAGCGCCTCCTCGGCGGCGACGCCGGCCCAGTCGCCGTAGAATTCGCGCGCCAGCCCCTCGCCGGAAAACCGGGCCACGATATCCCAGGCGAGGTCGATGGCGTTGAGCTCGATATGGGCGAGGGCGTGCAGGAGCGCGAGCCGCCCCGCCGGCGCGCCGAAAGCCCGGCGCTTCGGCATCTCGTTGGGCGGGCGCAGCAGCGGGCGCGGCGGCCGGGCCGGGCGCGGCGGCGGCGCGGCCCGGCCGACCTCGATTTCGCCGGCGGCCCAGGCCGCGGCCAGCGCCCGGCTCGCCGCCGCCTTTTGCGCAGGGTCGGCGGTTGACAGGACTGCGACTGCGCCGCGGGCGAGGGTCAGAGGGCGCGCGCCGCCTTCAGCACTTCGGCGACGTGGCCCGGCACCCGCACCTTGCGCCAGAGGCCGCGCACCACCCCTTCCCCGTCGATCAGATAGGTCGCGCGCTCGATCCCCATGTATTTGCGCCCGTACATGCTCTTCTCGACCCAGACGCCGTATTTCTCGCACGCCTCGGCGCCGGCGTCGGAGGCGAGGATGAACGGCAGCTCGTGCTTTTTCTTGAACTTGTCGTGCGAGGCGACGCTGTCCTTCGAGACCCCGATCACCACCGCGTCGGCCCCGCCGTAATCGGGAAACGAATCGCGGAAGCCGCAGGCCTCGGCGGTGCAGCCCGAGGTGTCGTCCTTCGGATAGAAATAGAGCACCACCTTCTTGCCGTGCAGCTTCGACAGCGTGACCTCGCCGCCGCCGTCGGTGGGCAATGTGAAATCGGGGGCCTTGTCGCCGAGCTCGACGCTCATCGGTCTTCTCCTGTCTTCCCGGCCGCCGTTTGCGCGGCGCGCCGCGCCGGCTCCTCGATCAGGCGCTCGTACCAGCGGCGCACGCGCGCGGCGGCGGTGGTGATATCCGCGTCGAGCCGGGCGAAGTCAACAGCACCGGCGCAGCGCGCCAGGGTGGCGGCGTCGGGCTCGCTGAAGGCGCCCCCTTCGGGCGGCCCGTCGCCGAGCAGGGTCAGCAGCGCCTGCACATGGCGCAGCAGCGCCGCGGCCGCGACCAGCTCGTCCTGCGCCGGCCGCGGCAGAACCCCGGCTTCGCCCAGCGCCCGCAGCGCGTCGGTCGTCCCGCGACGCAGCAGGCGCGGCCTCGTCGCGGCCTCGCGCAGCATCAGGAACTGCGCGATGAACTCGAGGTCGATCAGGCCGCCCGGCCGGTTCTTCAGATCCCAGGGCGAGGGGCGCGGGCGCTCCTCGGCGATCCGCCGGCGCATGTCGGCGACGTCGATCACCAGCCGGGCCGGGTCGCGCGGCGCGCGCAGCACCGCCTCGATCGTCTCGCCGATCCGGCGCCGCAAGCCGATGTCGCCGGCGACCGGGCGCGCCCGGGTCAGCGCCATGTGCTCCCAGGTCCAGGCGGCTTCGCGCTGGTAGCGGGCGAAGGCGGCGAAGCTCGAGGCGATCGGCCCCGCCGCGCCCGACGGCCGCAGCCGCATGTCGACCGGGTAGAGCGGGCCCTCGGCGGTCGGCGCGGTCACCGCGGCGATCAGCCGCTGGCTCAGCCGCGCGTAATAGGCGCTGACGGCGAGCGGGTGGGGGCCGTCGGACATGTCGCTCGCGGCCGGCGCGTCATAGATCACGATCAGGTCGAGGTCGGAGGCGAGGGTCATCTCGCGGCTGCCGAGGCGGCCCATCCCGATCACCGCCAGGGCGCCGCCCGCGACCCGCCCGTGCCGCCGCGCGAGCTCGGCCTCGGCCACCGGGACCAGCGCCGCCAGCACCGTTTCCGCGATGTCGGCGAGCGCCGCGCCGGCCTGCGCGCCGTCGAGCCCGCGGCGCAAGAGCTGGACGCCGATCTGGAACCGGCGGTCGCCGGCCCAGCGCCGCAATGCGTCGAGCGCGTCCTCGTAATCGCGCGCATGGGCCAGCGCCCGGTCGAGATCGGCGGCGAGCTCGGCGCGGTCCGGCGGCGGCCGCGAAAAAGCCCTCGGTCAGCACCGCGTCGAGCAGCGCCGGGCGCTGCGCCAGCTGGTCGGCCAGGCGCGGCGCGCCGGCCATGATCTCGGCGACCAGCGCCAGGAGGGCGGGATTGGCGTGGAACAGCGAGAACAGCTGCACCCCGGCCGGCAGGCGCGACAGGAACTGATCGAAGCGCCGCAACGCCGCGTCCGGGTGCGAGGTCGCGCCGAAGGTGCGCAGCAGCTCGGGGACCAGCTCGGTCAGGATCTCGCGCGCCCGCTGGCTGCGCGTCGCCCGCAGCCGTCCATGGTGCCAGCCGCGCACCAGCGCCGCGACCGCCGAGGGCTCGGCAAAGCCGAGCCCCTTCAGGGTGCGCAAGGTGTCGGGATCGTCCTCGACCCCGGTGAAGACCAGGCTGCCGGGGCCGGAGAGGCTCGGGGCCTGCTCGAACAGCTCGCGCGTAGTGCCGCTCGACCGAGGCCAGGTGGCGGCCGAGGTCGGCGACAAAGGCGTCGGCCTGCGGGTAGCCGAGGAACACCCCGATCCGCGCGACGCCGGCGCGGTCCGCCGGCAGGGCGTGGGTCTGCGCGTCGTCGACCATCTGCAGCCGGTGCTCGAGGCGGCGCAGGAAGCGATAATCGTCGGTCAGCGCCGCCGCCGTCGCCCGATCGATGCGGCCGAGCTCGGCAAGGCGGCGCAGCGCCTCGCAGGTCGGCCCGACGCGCAATTCCGGCGCCCGCCCGCCCCAGATCAATTGCTGGGTCTGGGCGAAGAACTCGATCTCGCGGATGCCGCCGCGGCCGAGCTTGATGTCGTGGCCTTCGATCGCGATCCGGCCGCCGCCGCGATGCGCGTTGATCTGGCGCTTGATCGAGTGGATGTCCGAGATCGCCGCGAAATCGAGGTTCTTGCGCCAGATGAAGGGCTGCAATTCGCGCAGAAACCAGTCGGCGGCGGCGCGGTCGCCGGCCACGGGGCGGGCCTTGATCAGCGCGGCCCGCTCCCAGTTCTGGCCGACGCTCTCGTAATAGGTCAGCGCGGCGGCGACCGACATCGCCAGCGGGGTCGAGGCCGGGTCCGGCCGCAGCCGCAAATCGGTGCGGAAGACGTAGCCATCGCCGGTGCGTTCGTCGAGAATGCGCACCAGGTCGCGGGCGAGGCGGACGAAGAAGGGTTGCGCGCCGGCCCGCGCGGCCACCCGCGCCTTTGCCGCATCGAACAGAAGGATCAGGTCGATATCGCTCGAGTAATTGAGCTCGCCGCCGCCGAGCTTGCCCATGCCGAGGACAATGAGCCCGCTGTCGCGCTCGGGCTCTTGCGCATCGGCGAGCTCGATCGCGCCGCCGCGCGCCGCCTGGCGCAGCAGATGGCGCAGCGCCGCGCCCAGCGCCGCGTCGGCAAAGCGGCTCAGCGCGGCGGTCTGCTCTTCGAGCGACCAGACCCCGGCGAGCTCGGCCACGGCGGCGAGCAGCGCGACCCGGCGCCTGGCGATTCGCAGCCGGCGCATCAGAGCCTCGATGTCTTCGCCCGGATCCTGCGGCGCTTCGACGGCCGCGACGGTCTCGGCGAGCAGCGGATCGGGGCCGGCCTCGACCAGGCGGGTCAGAAAGGGCCGCTCGCGCAGCGCGACGTCGCCGAGAAACGGGCTGTTGCCGAAAATCGCCGCGAGCAGGCGCCGGCCGGGCGGCGTCGCGCTCCAGCGGCGCGCGGCCTCGGCCTCCGGGTCGCCGCTCGCCGCGGCCAACGCCTCCTCCCAGGCTTCGAGCCCGAGGCCGAGCCGGCGCGGGTCGGCCGGTTGCGGCAGCCCGCCGCCGTCGGGGGAGAGCCGAGATAGCAGCATCATCGGCTGCCCCCGGCCCGAGCCGCGAGGGTCCGGCGCCGCGCAAGCCACGGAAGCGGCCCCGCCGCCGCTCGGCCGCAAGCCGCGCCGGACGCCACGCCCATCGCCTGCTGATCGGGCTGGGCTCCTTTGCCGCCGTCGTGATCCTGCTCGCCGGGTTCGGCCTGTGGCGCCTGACGCAAGGCCCGGTCGACCTCGCCCGGTTGACGCCCTGGGTGCAGGAAGCCCTCAACCGGTCCGCGGGCGAGCTTCATGTCGCCGTCGCCGGCGTGCGCTTCGGCATCGACCGCGACACCCACCAGCTCGATCTGCAGCTCGACGGCGTTCGCGTGTCGCGCCGGGACGGCGAGCCGGTCGTGAGGCTTCCGGCGGTGTCGGCGAGCTTCAGCCTGCGCTCGCTGCTGCGCGGCCGCCTCGCGCCGACCCGGCTCGTCGTCGAGCGCCCGGTGCTGCGCCTCATTCGCGAGGCGGATGGCGCGGTGCGAATATGGCTCGGCGACCAGGAGAACGGCGCGCCGGGCTTCGGCCTCGACGCCCTCGAAGAGGCGGCCGGCCGGCCACCCCCCGGAACCGCGCTGGAAACGCTGCGTCAGGTCACGGTGCGCGACGCCACGTTTGTCCTCGACGACCGCCGCGCCGGCCGGCGCTGGCAAGCCAACCGCATCGACGCCTCGGCGACGCGCGACCCGCGGGGCCTTGCCGGCGATCTGTCGCTGGCCGTGCCGATCGGCGCGCGGCCGCCTGAGCTGCATGCCGGCTGGCGCTATTCCTCGGCCGAGCGCACGCTCGATCTCGTCGTTGAGGTCGGCGCGTTCGAGCCGGCCGCGCTGGCCTCGCTCGCGCCCTGGCTGGCGCCGTTGTCGGCTGTCGATTTTCCGGTCTCCGGGGCGTTGACGACCCGCCTCGACCTCGCCGGGCCCGCCAGCGAGGGGGTGCGGATCGACCTGGGCTTCGGCAAGGGCTCGCTCAAGAGCGAGCTGTTGCCGGAAGGCGCCGTGGCGGTGCGGCAAGGCGAGCTCCACGCGGTCTACGCGCCGGAGGCCGATCAGCTCCGGCTGGTCAGGCTCGGGCTCGATCTCGGCGGCGGCGCCGTGCTTACCGTAAAGGGCAATCTCGACGGGGTCACCCCGGCGTTGATCGCAAACGGCGGCGCCGCGGCCGCGCGCCTGCCCGGCGAGCTGCAGGTCAGCCTCAGCGATCTCCCGGTGGCGCAGCTCGAAAGCCTGTGGCCGCCCGGCCTGGGCCCCGGCGGGCGGCGCTGGGTGCTGGCCAATATCGGCGGCGGGCTCCTGGAAGAAGCCGCAATCCGGCTCGGGATCGAGCTCGACCCGGCGGCGCGCGCGGCCGAGATCGTTTCGGCGCGCGGCTCGATCCGGTATCGCGATCTGACGATCAACTACCTGACCGGGCTGCCGCCGGCGCGCAAGGTCAGCGGCGAGGCGCATTTCGAGGGCAAGACGCTGACCTTCACGCCACGCAGCGGCATGGTCAAATCGGTGCGCCTGACCGGCGGATCGCTGCAGATCACCGAGCTCGGGTCGCCGGTCGAATGGCTCGCCATCGACCTCGCGCTTGCCGGGCCGCTGCGCGATGTCCTCGAAGCCCTCGACGCGAAGCCGCTGCGCTACGCACACGAGATCGGCATCGACCCGGCGCGGGCAGCCGGGCGGTTCGAGACCAGCCTTCACTTCAGGCTGCCGCTGCTGCGCGACTTGAGGATCGCCCAGGTCGAATATGGCGCGAAGGCGACCCTGACCGGTGTTGCGATACCCGAGGTCGCGCTGGGCCGCGGCATCAGCGCGGGCGATTTTGCGCTCGAAATCAGCCGCGCCGGAGCGCGCCTCCACGGCGATGCGCGCTTCGATATGATCCCCTCAAAGCTCGACGCCAGCCTCAGCTTCAAGCCCAAATCCGGTCCGCGCGCCCGCTACCATGTCGCCCTGACCGTCGACGACGAGGCGCGGCGGCGGCTCGGGCTGGATTTCGCCCCCGATCGGCTTTCCGGGCCGGTCGCGGTCGACCTCGCCTACAAGACGTTCGACGCCGGGCGCGCCGAGGCCGAGGTGCTGCTCGACCTTCGCCAGGCGAGCCTGTCGGTGTGGGAGGCGGGCTGGCGCAAGCCTCCCGGCGCCGCGGCGACGGCGACCCTCGCGCTCGATCTCAAAGACGACGAGATCACGCGCCTGCCGCGGATCGAGGCCAGGGCGGCCGGGCTCGACGCGCGGCTGGCGCTGACCCTGACGCCGGACCGCAGGCGCGTCGGCCGGATCGAGATCGAGCGCCTCGCCATCGCCGGCAGCGACCTCGGCGGGACCGTCGCCCGGCGGCCCGAGGGCGGCTGGCGCGCCGACCTGCGCGGCCCCAGGCTCGACCTCGGCCGCTGGATCAAGGGCTCGGACGAGAACGGCTCGGAGACCGGCGCGTCGCTGGCGATCGACGCCCGGTTCGGGCAATTGATCCTCGGCCCCGGCCGCGAGCTGCGCAACGTGACGACGCAGCTTGTCCGCGACGGCGGCTATTGGCGGTCGGCGCGGGCCGACGCCCGCTTTGTCAACGGGCGGGCGCTCGCCCTGCGGTTCGGCGTCGACGCCGGCAGGCGCGGCCTCGACTTTCGCTCCGACGATCTGGGCTCGACCTTGAGCCTGCTCGGCGTCACCGACAATATCGTCGGCGGGCGCGTCGTCGTCACCGGCCACGTCTCGGACCAGGACGGCGGGCGCGTCCTGCACGGGCATGTCGAGGGCGAGGATTACCATCTCGTGCGCGCGCCGGTCTTTGCCCGCATCCTGTCGCTCGCCTCGCTCCCCGCGGTCGCCAGCATGCTCGCCGGCAACGGCATCCCGTTCTCGACCTTGCGCGGCGATTTCGCCTACCGCGACGGGCGTCTCCTGGTCGAGCGGCTGCTCGCCTATGGCGGGGCGATCGGCGCGACGGCGAACGGCGAGGTCGACACCGGCCGCGACCGGCTCGACCTGCAAGGGACGCTGGTGCCGGCCTACACGCTGAACTCGATCCTCGGCAACATCCCGGTGATCGGCGCCCTGCTCCTCGGCGGCGAGGGGCAGGGCCTGTTCGCTGCGAGCTATCGGCTGACCGGGTCGAGCGCCGACCCCGAAATCTCGGTCAACCCGCTGAGCGTGCTGGCGCCCGGATTTCTGCGCCGGCTGTTCCAGCCGAATTTCGGCATGCCGCCGCCGGTCCAGGAATTGCTGGGCCGCGAATGAGCGCGGAGGGTGCAATGAAGCGCTCAGAAAGGAGATCGACCCTCGACGCCAGCTTTATCAGGTTCGCTCCACGCCGGTAGCCGCGGCGTCGATCGCCGCAGCCACGGCGTTGATTTGCTCCTCGCTGAGCGGCCCGCGCGAGAGGCGAAGTCTCAGCGCAAGCTTCAGATTCTCGGTCGCCCGCAGAATTTGCGGTGCCGTGCCGCCGCCATGGACACGGCTGGTCTCGGCCATCCGGGCGAGCAGGGCATCCATCGCAGGGCGGTTGGCGTCGAGGAAAGATCGGCCCTCCGCGGTAATCTCGTGCAGCTTCTTCCCACCCTCGCCGGCGCTGACGGTCACATAGCCGAGCTCCTCGAGTAGGGTCAGCGTCGGATAGATGACGCCCGGACTGGGGCTATAGGCGCCGGCGACCTGCTCCTCTATCTCCTTGATGATCTCGTACCCATGCCGGGGCTTCTCGGCGATGAGATGCAGGATGACCAAGCGAAGGTCGCCGTGGGCGAAGAAACGGCCGAGGCCACCTCCTCCGCGTCTCTGCCGTCCGAGCCGGTTATGACCGAGATCCCGGCCGTCTTGGCTGTGCTCTGCGCGGCCGAAGCGACGGCCATGATCGTTATGAGAGTGTTGATGGTTCATTGGTTTTCCGAGTATGTTTCGACATAACGAAAAATTAGATATATCTAAATATACCGATTGCAAGTGGGGCCTGCCGAAAAATATGCCGCGAGAGAGCCTCCGGCTTGCCGCTTGGAAAACGGAGAGCCGAATGGACCGTTATCAAGCCGCTCGACAGCGCCGGCGAGGGCGCCAGAATAACGCGCTCCCGGAGGAAACCGACCATGGACGCGACCCATCCCTACGAGGCGGGGCTCGGCAAGAACCCGGCCAACTACGCGCCGCTGACCCCGATCGGGTTTCTGCTGCGCGCGGCCTCGGTCTATCCGGAGCGCCTGGCGGTCGCCTATGGCGGCCGGCGCTACAGCTGGCGCCAGGCGCTGGAGCGCTGCCGCCGGCTCGCCTCGGCGCTGGCGGCGCTGGGGATCGGCCGCGGCGACACCGTGGCCTTGATGGCGCCCAACATCCCCGAGGCCTTCGAGGCGCATTTCGGCGCGCCGATGGCGGGCGCGGTGCTGAACGCGCTCAACACCCGCCTCGACCCCGAGACGGTCGCCTTCATCCTGCGCCACGGCGAGGCGAAGGTGCTGATCGCCGACACCGAATTCGCCCCGGTCGTCGCCGAGGCGCTGGCGCGGCTCGACCCTAAGCCCGTCGTCATCGACATCGCCGATCCCGCGGGGCCCGGCGGCCGGCGTCTCGGCGAGACCGATTACGAAACCTTTCTCGCCGCCGGCGACCCGGATTTCGCCGGGCGGACGCCGGGAGACGAATGGGAGGCGATCGCCCTCAACTACACCTCGGGCACTACCGGCAACCCCAAGGGGGTCGTCTACCACCACCGCGGCGCCTATCTGAACGCGCTCGGCAACATCCTCGTCTGGGGCATGCGCCAGCACCCGGTCTATCTGTGGACCCTGCCGATGTTCCACTGCAACGGCTGGTGCTTTCCGTGGACGGTGACGGCGCTCGCCGGGACCCATGTCTGCCTGCGCCGGGTCGAGGCCGCCGCGATCTACCAGACGATCGCGCGCGAGGGGGTCACCCATTTGTGCGGCGCGCCGGTGGTCATGAACATGCTGCTCAACGCGCGCCAGCAGAAGCTGCCGGGCCCGGTCGAGATGATGACCGCCGGCGCGGCGCCGCCGGCGGCGGTGATCGAGGGCATGGAGGGGCTGGGCTTCCATATCACCCATGTCTACGGGCTGACCGAGGTCTACGGGCCCGCGGTCGTCTGCGCCTGGCATGACGAATGGGACGCATTGCCGGCCGCGGAGCGCGCGCGGCTCAAGGCGCGCCAGGGGGTCGGCTACCCGGTGCTCGACGGGCTGATGGTGGCCGACCCCGAGAGCCTCGCCCCGGTGCCGGCCGACGGGGCGACGATGGGCGAAATCTTCATGCGCGGCCACATCGTCATGAAGGGCTATCTGAAGAACCCGCGGGCGACCCGCGAGGCCTTCGCCGGCGGCTGGTTCCACACCGGCGACCTCGCGGTCGCCCACCCCGACGGCTATGTCGAGATCAAGGACCGCTCGAAGGACATCATCATCTCGGGCGGCGAGAACATCTCGACGATCGAGGTCGAGGACGCGCTCTACCGCCACCCGGCGGTGCTCGAAGCCGCCGTCGTCGCCCGCCCCGACCCGACCTGGGGCGAGACCCCTTGCGCCTTCGTCACCCTGAAGCCCGACGCGACCGCCACCGCGGACGAGATCATCGCCTTCTGCCGCGACCGCCTCGCCCGCTTCAAGATCCCGCGCACAGTGCTGTTCGGCCCGCTGCCCAAGACCTCGACCGGCAAGATCCAAAAATTCGTGCTGCGCGAGCGGGCGAAGGCGGCGGTTTAACGGATCGCCTGCCGCCGGCGGACGCCGCCCGGCGGGTCGCCCGGCCTGCCCGATCAAGGGAGTCAAATGTCTGGTTCCCGCAACCAGATCTTAGTGTCCGACCCGAAATGAAGCCCGTTATTTCAGTGGGTTATCGTCGCCCCGTGCGCCTTCAGCCCACGAGCTTGTCCCGTGGGGAAAGCGGGGGTCCAGAGCCTGCCCCTGGCATGAACAGGGGGAACCGTTGAGCTCTTGGAGCACTGGGTTCCCGCTTTCGCGCAGGGCTGTCCGGGGAAATTTCGGTCTGCGATCTACGCAAGTTTGACGTTGTCAGAATACAAGTTATAGTCGTCTTGCCCGGCCTTGTGCCGGGCATCCACGTCTTGCCTCCGGACGCTCGAAGGCGTGGATGGCCGGGCCAAGCCCGGCCAAGACAACTTTTGCGTGGTTCGATCCGAGATTGAACCCTGCTTGGCGTGCAGCCGGATTTTCCCCGGAAAGCCCTGCGCTTTCGCGGGAACGACGAACCTATTGACATATAAAGACTCATTTCAAGTCGTACTCTTGGATTAGAGCGTGATCGCATGAGGCTGAACCGCATGGGCTCCCGCTGTCCCGTGGGCCTTCAGCCCACGGACTTGATCCGTGGGGAAAGCCGGGACCCACGCCGGCCGCAGGCGCGCTCGCTCCTCCCGTTCGTTCGTCGACCGATCACCAGTAAACCCAAGCAGGCGGCCGAGTGGTGGAAAGGTGGGTCCCGGCGTTCGCCGGGACAGCGGAAAGAGGCATTGACAGAGCCTCTCCAGAACGGCCGCTCGATCTGATCGAACCGTGCTCGATTGTCATTGCGACCCGCGGGCTCGACCCGCGGGGAAGCAATCCCGGGCCGACATCGCTCGTCCGGTCGAGATTGCTTCGTCGCGCGATGCGCTCCTCGCAATGACAATCCCTTAAAATCAGCAAGGCTCATTCATCTTCTTTTTCTTTTCCTTTCCGGCAGATCTTCCAGATCACGCCGGTGCCGGGGATCTGGACGAGCAGGCTGTCGGCCGGGTCGACAAAATGGGTGTCGGCGCCGGCGTCCCGCACCGCGCCGTAATCGGCGATGTAGGCGCAGCCGTCCGGTCCGAACCGGATATTGGTCGGACGGTTGAACCCGGCGGTGTTGGTCGGGCTGATGAAGGCTTGGTCGCCGGTGTCGTTGCGGGCGAAATTGCGGAACTGCAGCGCCAGCGGCTCACTCGCGTCCTCGTTGAAATTGAGCAAGCGTATCTCGTGCCCGACCTCGGGCGCGGGCGCGGTGGCGTTCGGCGCCGAGAAGCCGAAATCGCCCTCGAGGGCATAGAGCGCAGCACCGCGCCTGACCGGGCCGCCGACAAACGATTTCGGCGCGAAATCGATGCCGGTGAACGACGAGTTGGCGGCTTCGATCGCCAACGGCGCAGTGATCGGCTGCGGCGGGAACGCCAGCACGTTCCTGATCGGAACGCATTGCGGCCCCGGCGGGTTGCAGTCGTCGTCGCTCGGCCCGCCGACCGGGTTGAACACCGCCTGGCTCGACGGCAGGAACCCGAACCGGTCCGGCCAGCCGTGATAATCGGGCGTGCCGTCCTTGTTCTGGCGGGCCAGCTGGAGCACGTCCGGCGCGCCGTTGGAGGGCCTTGCGCCGCGCTCGTCGGGCCCGTCCTCGCCGACCAGCAGCCCGCCGGCCAACGGATGATCGTCAGGCGCGAACCGGATCGCGTAGCCGTTGCGGTAGCCCCAGGAGAACGCCTCGATCTTCTTCGGGTTGTTCAGCCGCGCGCGCAGCACGGCGCCGTCGCACACCCCTTCGCGCACCTTTCCGGTGAACGAGTTGAAGAAGGCCGGGATGTGGCCGCCGGGGTTCGTCGTCCCGAACGGCGAGTAGCCGCTGGTCAACACCCCGCCGCCCGAGCTGAAGGTGTTCTGGCTCAGGGTGATGTCCTGACAGGGGATGTCGGACTGGTTGGCGCCGCCGCCATTATCCTTGCCGACGACCCCGCTGTTGGTGGTCGAGCCCTGCGACCAGTAGATCCATTTGCCGTCGAAGGCGAGCTGCTCGGTCGGATGGTCGCCGGTCGGCAGGTCGGTGATGAACGGGACGACCTGTCCGGTCATCGGGTCGACCGTGACAATGCGCGAGCTGTTGTTCTGGCCGTTATGGGCGTGGGTCGCCTGGTTGGAATCGGTGGCGAACAGCCGCCCGCCCTGGAGCCCACGCTCGAAGGCGATGTCGACCGCCGGGCCCGCCGTCTGAAAGCCGACGCCGGGCGCGCTCGGCTTGCCCAGCACGCGTTGCAGCTTGCCGTTGTGATTGAACACCTTGATATCGGGTGTGAACGGATTGTTCGGGTTAAATTCGCCGCCGACCTTGGGGTCCGATTGCTCGTTGCATCGGCTGGGCAGGCCGTGTCCCGATTCGAGCACGTAAACCTCGAACCGGTTCTTGTTGCCGAGGAACGCGATCCCGGTCGGCATGTTCAGGCCCGAGGCGAACGCCGAGACCGTAAAGCCGCGCGGCAGGGTGATGTTCTGACCATGCCCCGGGGCGAACAGAGCGGTTTCGGCCGCACAGATCGGGTTGGCCACGGTGCTCGCCGCCAGGGCGACGCCCGGCAGCGTCAGAAGCGGAGCCGCCGTCAGCACGGCTGTCCGCAAACGATTGGGCTTCATGGCGCGGTCTCCTCCCATTCCCTTGCCAAAAGCAAAGGATAAGTATTTGTTGAAAGTCAGTTTGGTAATTCCGCCGAAGCGGCCGATCTCGAATGCAGCCCGATGCGCGGCATTCGAGGATACTTTTGTCGGATATAGAGCTGTATACGCATCCTTACCCCCCAGAGGGTTGCAGGAAACGCAGCTGGCTGTCGACGCTCAACCGTGCTCCGAAATTGCCGAACGGTCAAGTTGGCCCATCAGGGCTTTTTTATGTCCAAGCGCTTAACGAGATACTTGAAAATAATTCGTTTAAGGTTATCGTCAGCCACAGGTGGCCGCTTGGCGCCCCGCGACCGCGGGCCGAGCAAGACCCGCTCGCCTTGCGGCCCGTTCCTGCGCTCGTGATCATGCGATTGCCATAATCGCATTGTATTCCGGCGGTCATTCAGCGTCGGCGAGCGGGCGCTGGTTGCTCTGACGGAGGTCGGCGACACCTGATCTCGACCGGATAAAACAGGCGGAGCAGGCGCTGGCGGCTACGGCGCCGTCCGCTCGTCCCGGCTGCCCGCGGGAGATGCCGCGCGTCTTGAGCCGCGCGGTATTTTGACACCAGATTTGAGTACGACTTTACATGTCGATAGTTTACTTGTCGTTCCCGCGAAAGCGGGAACCCAGGGCTCCGAGGGCTCGAACGGTTCCCCCTGTTCATGCCAGGGGCAGGCCCTGGACCCCCGCTTTCCCCACGGGACAAGCCCGTGGGCTGAAGGCGCACGGGGCGACGATATCCATTTCAGGTCGGACACTCAGAAAGGATCGGAACGCGATGGGCCGACAGATCGAACGCTTGGCGCAGTTTGTCGCGGAGACGCGGTGGCAGGACATTCCCGAGCCGGTGCAGCGGCACGCAAAGCTGGTGCTGCTCGACACGCTGGGGGTGATCCTGGCGGGCTCGGAGCGGCCCGAGGTGCGGCAATTGCGCGAGCGGCTGGCCGGCGGCGCCGGCACTGGGGCCACGGTCTACGCCCGCGGCTGGCCGGCGCAGGACCCGCGCACCGCGGCGCTCATAAACGGCGTCGCCGGGCGCTCGATCGAGCTGTGCGAGGGGCTGCGCTTTGTCTCGGGCCAGGCGGCGATGCAGGTGCTGCCGGGCGTGCTGGCGGTCGGCGAGCAGGCCCGCAGCTCCGGCGCCGAGGCGCTGGCCGCCTTTGTGCTCGGCTACGATGTCGCCGCCCGGATTTCGGCCGGGTTCACGCCGCGCCCGTTGGCGCATCAGAACGGCCAGGTGCCGCTGCTGGCCGCCGCCGCGGCCGGCGCCCGCCTGCGCGGCCTCGACGCGGCCGGGGTCAGCCGCGCGATGCGCATCGCCGCGACCCTGATGCTGACGCCGAGCTATACGAACGCGGTCGCGGGCGCCACCGCGCTCAACGTCGCCGGCGGCATGAGCGGCTTCGCCGCGGCGCTGGCCCCCGAGCTGGCGCTGGCCGGGTTCGAGGCGCAGCCGGACGCGATCGAGGAGGCGCTGAGCCAGCTGGTCGGCGGCGGCTTCACCGCCGAGCCCGCGCTCGACGAGCTCGGCCGGCGGTGGGAGATCACCCGCAACTACTTCCGCCTCTACGCCTGCTGCAACCCGATCCACCCGGCGCTCGACTGCCTCGCCGGGGCGCTGGCCGAGCTGCGCCCGCGGCCCGACCAGATCGAGCGCATCGAGGTCTCGACCTATCGTTTCGCCTCGGTCATGCGCAACCCGGACCCGCCCAATTATTTCGCGTCCAAATACTCGCTGCCGCACGCCGCGGCGACGATGGCGGTCAGAGGCGGGGCCGGGTTTGCCGCGCTCGACGACACGGCTCTGGCGGACCCCACGATCGCGGCGCTGCGCCACCGCGTGCATATCGCCGAAGACCCGGCGATGAGCGCCTTGGCGCCGCGGCTGCGGCCGGCGCGGGTGACCGTGAGCCTGACCGACGGCCGCAGCGCAACCCGGGCTTGCGACAGCCATCGCGGCGATTTCCAGGACCCCTTCGCCGACTCGGAAATCCGCGCGAAGTTTCGCGAGCTCGCCGAGGCCGCGCTGACCCCGGAGGGGGCTGTCGCGGTCGAGCGCGCCGTCGACGACGCCGAGCGCTGGCGCAGCCTCGATGACCTGACCGCGCTGCTGCGCCGCCACGGCCGCCGGTGATCGCCCGACCCGGCGCGCCGGGGCCCGCCCTTCGTTGAGCCGCCGGCGTCAGGCCGGGCTCGGCGCCGGCTCCGGCGCGCGCTCGGGGGCGGGGGCGCCGGCCTCGCCCGCTGGCGGCGGCAGCGCCGGGACCGCCGCGATCTCGCGCTTCAGCCGCTCGATCTCGGGCTCGTTCAGGGTCTCGGTTTCGAGCAACGCCGCCGCGGTGCGGTCGAGCAGCGCGCGGTTCTGCTGCAGGATGGCGTAGGCCTGCGCGAAGGCGCCGTCGACCAGCTCGCGCACCGCGCCGTCGACGGCCTCGGCCGTCCCTTCGCTGTAGGCGCGCTCCTGCGGCATCGGGAAATTCCCTTGCAGGAACGGCGAGCGCTCGCGGTCGTAGGTGACGTTGCCGAGCGCCTCGCTCATGCCGTAGCGCAAGACCATGGCGCGGGCGATGTCGGTGACGCGGGCGAGGTCGTCGGCGGCCCCGGTCGAGATCTCGGCGAAGACCAGCCGCTCGGCCGCGCGGCCGCCCAAGAGCGCCGCCATCTTGTACCCGAGCTCGGCGCGGGTCATCAGGTAGCGGTCCTCGGTCGGCCGCTGGATCGTGTAGCCGAGGGCGCCGACCCCGCGCGGGATGATCGACACCTTGTGCACCGTGTCCATGCCGGGCAGGGCCAGCCCGACGATGGCGTGGCCGAGCTCGTGATAGGCGACGACGCGCCGCTCCATCGGGTTGAGCAACCGGTTGCGCTTTTCCAAGCCGGCGACGATGCGCTCGATCGCGTTGTTGAAATCGTCCATGACGACGCCGGCGGCGCCCCGCCGGGTGGCGAGCAAGGTCGCCTCGTTGACCAGGTTCGCCAGATCGGCGCCGGTAAACCCCGGCGTCAGCGCCGCGATCTGCTCCGCGTTCACATCGGCCCCGAGCTTCGATTTTTTCAGATGCACCGCCAGGATCTGCTCGCGGCCCCGCTTGTCCGGCCGGTCGACCAGCACCTGGCGGTCGAAGCGGCCGGCGCGCAGCAACGCCGGGTCGAGGATCTCGGGCCGGTTGGTCGCCGCCAGCAGCACAAGCCCGCTCGACGGGTCGAAGCCGTCGAGCTCGGCCAGGAGCTGGTTCAGGGTCTGGTCCTTCTCGTCGTGGCCGCCGCCGCCAAAGGCGCCGCGGGCGCGGCCGAGCGCGTCGAGCTCGTCGATGAAGATGATCGCCGGCGCGTGCTGGCGCGCCTGCTCGAACAGGTCGCGCACCCGCGCCGCGCCGACACCGACGAACATCTCGACGAATTCCGAGCCCGAGATCGAGAAGAACGGCACCCCGGCCTCGCCGGCGACGGCGCGGGCGAGCAAGGTCTTGCCGGTCCCCGGCGGGCCGACCAGCAGCACGCCCTTTGGCGGGCGCCCGCCGAGCCGGCCGTAGGTCGCCGGGTCCTTCAGGAAATTGACGATCTCGACCAGCTCGTCCTTGGCCTCCTCGACCCCGGCGACATCGGCGAAGGTGACCTTGGTTTCCTTTTCGACATAGATCTTGGCCCGGCTCTTGCCGATCTGCATCAGCCCGCCGAGCCCGCCGCCGCCCTGCCCCAGCCGCCGGATCGCGAACATCCAGATGCCGACAAAGAAGATCGCCGGCAGGATCCAGGACAACAGGTCGCGGATGATATGGTTCTCGACGACGCCGCTGTAGACGACGCCGTGCTTGTCGAGGCTTTGCGCGAGATCGGGGTCGACCCGGGTGGTGACGAAGTTCTTCATCCCGTCCGGCTGGGCCTCCTTGAGCGAGCCGGTGATGTAGTTCTGCGCGATCGCGATCTCGGCGACCTTGCCCGCATTGAGCAGGGTCTGGAACTGGCTGTACGGGATCGGCGTGTTCCGGGTGCTGTCCAGATAAAGGCTCTGTATCAGCAGCATGCCGAGCACGGCCGCGATCACGTACCAGAAATGGATGTGAACTTTCTTGTCCGCGCTGTCCATGGCCGGCTCTCCCTCGCGCACCCGATCGTCGCCCGGAAACCGGGGCCCGGAAATCGGGGCCCGGAAAACGGGCGTTATCGAGAAATCGGGCGACGCCGCGATAAAGCAACGCCCGTTCCGCGCCGCGTCAATGCTTTCTTAAGCCGACGGCGCCAGCCTGCAGCGGCCCGCGTGGGCGCGCCCCGGCCAAGGCGCAAGGCCACGGCCGTGGCATTCGAATGAAATCCGTGCAGCGCAGCTATGCGCTTGAATGCTGCAAAGCTGCGCGCACTTACCTACGCGGGAGACTTCTGTTGAGATCCGAGCCATGATCAAGTCATTGATATCGCACAGCCGGGCGTGCAGGGCTGCGGGCTTCGCCGCGATCCTCGCGCTCGCCGCCCTGCCGCAGCAGACCGCCGCCGCGCCGGCGGGCGGCGGCCAGGTGGTCCAGAACCTCTACGACACGCTGCTCGGCGCGATGAAGAACGGCCGCGTCCTCGGGCAAAGCGGCCGCTTCGCCCAGATCGAGCCGGTGGTTCGCCGCAGCTTCGACATCCCGTCGATGGCCAGGCTGTCGGTCGGCCCGACCTGGGCCGGCCTGACCGAGGCGCAGCGGCAGCAGGTGACCGAGAGCTTCGGCCGCTATATCTCGGCGATCTACGCCGACCGCTTCGACGCCTATGCCGGGCAGAAGCTCGAAGTGACCGGCGAGCAGCCGGCCGCCGCCGGGCTGATGGTCCGCAGCCAGATCGTCAAGGCCAATGGCGAGCCGGTCAAGGTCGACTACCTGATGCGCCGCAGCGGCGACACCTGGCTGATCTCCGACATCTACCTCGACGGCGCGATCAGCGAGCTGGCGACCCGCCGCTCCGAGTTCGCGGCGATCCTGAGGAGCCAGGGCGTCGACGGCCTGATCGCCGCGCTCAACCGCAAGGCCGACATGCTGACCGGCACCACCGCGCGCGCCTTTTAGAACGGCTCCCACCCCTCCCAAACCCGCTCCCATCAAGGGGAGGGCCTCACTATCCGCTCCCGCCCCCTCGATGGGGGCGGGTCGGGATGGGGGTGACGCGTGCCGGGTGCGTCGCCTCGGTCGAAAACCGCTCTAAAGCACGATCCGATCAGATCGAGCGGCCGTTGCCTCTTTCCCCTGTCCCGGCGAATGCCGGGACCCACCTTTCCACCACTCGGCCGCCTGCTTGGGTTTACTTTGATCGGTCGACGAACGAACAGGAGAAGCGAGCGCGCCTGCGGTCGGCCTGGGTCCCGGCTTTCCCCACAGATCAAGTCCGTGGGCTGAAGGCCCACGGGACAGCGGGAGCCATCCGGTTCAGCCTCACGGGATCACGCTCTCTCCAGCCGCTCAGCCGCCGGTCGGCCGCGCCAGCCGCCACGGCGTCAGCATCATTGCCGACGGCCTGAGGCAATCGCGCCGCGGCAGCTCGCGAACGCCAAAAACGAGCTCGGCGTGCCGGCTGGTCGTGATCCGCACGCAGGTGCCGAACAGCCGGTCCCAAACCGACAGCACCGCGCCATAATTCGCGTTCGCCTCGGCCGGCGAGATCGAATGGTGGACGCGGTGCAGGTCGGTCGTCATCAGCACCGGCTGGAGCCAGCGCTCCACCGCTTGCGGCAGGCGGATGTTGCCGTGCTGGACCGCGGCCGCGGCGAAGACCGCCAACCCGTGGGTCAGCGCGACGAGGGCCGGGATGCCGAGCGCGGCGATAACTGCCCAGTAGAAGGCCGAGGCCAGAAGATACTCGATCGGATGGTGGCGCACCGCGGTCGTCACATCGACGTCGGGGTCCGAATGGTGCAGCGCGTGAAACCGCCACAGCAGGGGGACCGCGTGCTCGCATCGATGGACCGCGTAGCGCAGCAGATCGAGCAGCAGAAAGCCGGCCAGCAGGGACAACCCGGTGTCGGCGATCGGCCAGCCGGGAAGGCCGACGCCCAGCAGCGCCCCGAGCCTTGCCCGGTCGGCCGCCGCCGGGGCCACGAAAAAGGCGCCGATCAGCAGGTTGACGATCCAAAAGCCGATATTTGCCAGCCTTCGCCGGGTGGCGGGGAACTCGCGCCGCCGCCGCGGCCGGCAGAACTCGCACAGCCCGACGACGAGAAGGCTGCCGAAAATCGCGACCAGGATCACGCTGGCGCGCCGACGCGCGGGGGCCTGCGTCTAGGCGCGGGCGCGCCGCCGCCGCCGCAGGGAGGCCAGCCCAAGCCAGGCAAAACCGCTTGCGAGCAGCGCCAGGCTCGACGGTTCCGGCAGCCCCGGCGACGACAGCACGGTATCGCTGTTGCCGCCCGCCGCCAGATCCGCGTTGACGGCGCGCGGATCATTGGCGTTGTTGACGAAATTCGCGGTCAGAAAGGTCGCGACCGGATCGATCCCCTCGAACAGGCCCGGCGCGAGCTCGAACCCGGGGGCGCTGAAATCATAGCCGGGCGCGAGGTTCGCATCAATCAGCAGCGGCGCGCCCACGTCGAAGACCGCGCCCTTGGCGCTGCTCACCTCAAGCGAAAAGGTCATCCCGAGATCGGCGAGCGAAAAGTCCCGGGTCGACCCCAGGAAGTCGCCGACGACGCTGGTCGTCACCGCGGTCCCGCCGGTTCCCCGGATCTGGAGCACCCCCGAAACGTCGCGCACGGGCTTGCCATGGGCGTCGGCGACCTCGAACGGCAAGGCGATGTCGCCGACATCCTGGCCCGCGGCGAACACCGGGTTCGTCCGCGGCAGGTAGTCGAAGCTGAAGTTCATCGTCCCCCCGGACAAGCTCGCCGAGATAAAGGAGTTCGCCGCCGGGTTGTTGGGTTGCGTCGGGATCGGCGGCGTCAGCTTGTTCGCCGCGCTGATAAAGGCGAGCGGCTGGACGACGCCGCCCCGGGTGCCCCCGTCGACCGCCCCCAGAGGGTTGATCGGCCGGGTCCCGGGCAGCGCGTCGGCCCGCACCTCGCTCGGAGTCGCGCCGGTCAGCGCGGCGATCTCGACAATCAGCTGGTTGGTCGTCGGCAATTGCGGGCAGCTCAATATGCCTACCATTGTGCAGGTATTGTCCAATACCTTCTGGAGAGGCCCGACCGACTCGCCGGCCCCGCCCGCCCACGCCGCTCCGGCGCCGCAAAACCACAGCGCCGCAACCGCGGCGGCGGCGCGTCCAATGACTGAATATCCTACCGGTTCGCGCATCGGCGTCTCCTGTCGCCCGCGGTTGGCGAGCCAACGACACTCCCTGCTCCCGGACGAGTAGCGGCTTCCGCGTTCAATTGCAACAACTTTATCCCCAGCTCGGAAATTCGAGGCTGAATTTTCGATACTTGCATCAGGCTGTATAAGTCCGGGAATAAGCGATCGAATTATTTTAAACAAACGGGAGCGGTCCGCAAACTTTGCCTGAACCGCGCGCCGCCTGCCGGCGCGGCGCCGCCGGGTCCTCAGGCAAAGCCGGCCTTGCGCAGACCGTCGAGGATATGATCGACCGCCGCTCGATCGTTGTACAGCCGCTGCAGGTCGCCTTCGACAAAGGCCAGGTTCGGGTCCAGCAGCTTGAGCTCGGCAAGCGCTGCCTGCGCCTCCTCGATTCGCCCAAGCTGGGCAAGCCCGGCGACGACATAGCGCAGCCCGTGCGGCCAGTTCCGGTTGAGCGCCCACGACCGCCGCCCGGCTCTCGACGGCCTCAGCATAATGCCGCATCTGGTAATGCGCGCCGGCCAGCGCCGGAAGCCAGATGAACAGCCGCGGATCGCTCGGGCTAAGGCGGATGCCCTTTTCAGCCTGCTCGATCGCCTGTTCCGGCCGACCGGCGTAGAGGTACATCTGTCCGAGCAGCGACGTGGGCGGCGGCAAAGCTCGGGTTCAACTTGATCGCCTCCTCGAACGCCGCGATCGCCGCGCTCGGAACGGCGCGTCCACATGCACGCCAGACCAAGAGCAAAGTGCGCATTGGGATAGCGCGAATCGAGGGTAAGGGCCTGTTGCGCGAGATTGCAAGCGTCCTCGAAACGGGCGTCGGCATTGTCGATCCACCCGTGCATCGCCGCGCTGGACAGCGCGATCGAGAGACCTGCGCAGGCCTGCGGATATTGCGGGTCGATCGTCAGCGCGCGCCGAAAAAAAGCCTGCGCCTCGAGATTGTCGTCCCGGCTCTGCCGGTAATGGCGCCACATGCCGCGCTGGTAAAGCTCGTAGGCGTCCTCGTTGTGCTGCGGCCGGTCGGCGATCCGGTCGCGCTCGAATTTCAACAGCTCCGGCTCGATGGCGCCGGCGATCGCGCCGGTGATTTCGTCCTGGAGCTCAAAGAGGTCGATGAGGTCGCGGTCGTAGCGCTCGGCCATGATGTGATGGCCGGTGTCGGTCTGGATCAGCTGCGCCGTGACCCGCACCCGGCGGCCCGATTTGCGCACGCTGCCCTCGACCACATAGCGCGCGCCAAGCTCCTGCCCGACCTTCTTGATGTCGACCGGCTTGCCCTTGTAGGTGAAGGTCGAGTTGCGGGCGATCACCGGAAAGGCGCGCCAGCCGGCGAGCATCGTGATGATGTCCTCGGTGATGCCGTCGGCGAAATACTCCTGCTCCGGGTCGCCGCTGAAATTGGCGAACGGCAGCACCGCAATGGCGCGGCGGGCGTCGAAGCCGGGCAGGCTCGCCGCCACGGCGTCGCGCTCCAGGCGATCGGCGGCGGCGCCGCCCATCCGGTAGACCCGGATCGGTCGGCTGATGTTCTTCAGATCCTTGAGACCGAGGTCGATAAAATCGAATGCGAGCTTATCGGCGACATGATTGTGCGCCATTTCCGACAGGTAGATGCTGCCGGGCTCGGCGAGCGCCTCGAGCCGGGCGGCGATGTTGACGCCGTCGCCGAAGATGTCGCCCTCCTCGGCGATGATGTCGCCGAGGTTGACCCCGATGCGCATCGCGATGCGCCGCTCGCTCGCCAGCTCCGCGTTCTTCCGGGCCACCGCCTCGCGCAGCGCGGCGGCGCAGCGCATCGCCTCGACCACGCTGTCGAACTCGATCAGCGCCAGATCGCCCGTCTGCTTGAAGATTTTGCCGCCGAACCCGGGGACCAGCGGCTCGATGATTTCGGTCGAGACGGCCCGCAACCCGGCAAAGCTGTCGGCCTCGTCGCCCGGCAGCAGCCGATTGTAGCCGGCCACCAGGATCGCCGCCAGCCGGCGGCGCGCCCGTCCTCTCCGATCATCGGACATGACGGTTTACGCTTATCTCCACCTGCGGCGACAAATGGTCCGCGCCGAGAGCGGCGATGTGTGAGCCGGATCACACATGCGGATTTTTTTTTCAGGCTAGCAGACCGGCCGAGCCGGCGGAAGGCTCGATCGCGGCGCCGTCGCCGTCAGTCGGGCAGGTGCGCCTGGCGCAGCACATCAAGCTCGGAGTGCAGGCGCGCGGCGTCGGCGAACCGGATCTTCCGCAGGCTCCCCAGGCGAAACCCAGGTGCTGCGCCGAGCAGCCGGCGCACCGCCCGACGCGCTTCCTCGGCATGGCCGAGCCGGGCCTGGGCCAACGCCAGCACGCAGTAGGGAAACGGCAAGTTACGGTTGCCCTCGATCGCCTTCAGCGCGTGCGCGGCGGCCTCTTCGGCTTGGTCGGTCATCAGGCGGGCGAAGGCCAGCGCGAACTCGGCGTGATACACCAACGGCTCCAGCGGGCTGAGGCGGATCGCCTTCTCGGCATGCTCGATGGCTTTCTGATAAGCCCCGCAAATGCACCGCGTCACCGCGTCGAAGCCGAGCACGAACGCGGCGTTGGGATTGATCGTCGTCGCGCGGTCGACGGCGGCGAGCGCCAGGTCGTGGTCGCGCGTCAGCGCGGCGCGCGCCGCGCCGGCGACAACCAGCGCCAGCGGCGTGTCGGCGCCCTCGGCGATCGCCGTCCGCGCCAGCCGCTTCGCCGCTTCCCGGTCGTCGGCCTTGCCCGCCGGCCAATCCATCAGATGGCGCTGCTGCAGGCACCAGGCCGCGAGCGCGTTGGCGGAAGGACAGGCGGGGTCGATGTCCAACGCCCGCGCCAGCGCCCGCAACGCCTCGTCATTGCCCTCCGGCGTCTCGGCGAAGGCCGGCGTCAACGCCCGCAAGGTCAAATCGTAGGTGTCCAGACCGCCGTCCGGCTTATGGCGGGCCCGCTCGATCTCGGCCCCGCGCAGCACCGGCGCGACCGAGCCCACCACGCTTTCGGTGACCCGGTCCTGCAGGGCGAACGAATCCTCGAGCGCGCCGTCGAAGCGGTCGGCCCACAAATGCTGTCCGCTCGCCGCCTCGACCAGCCGGCAGCTGAGGCGGACGCGGCCGCCCGCCTTGCGCAGGCTGCCCTCGACGACGTAGCGCACCCCGAGCTCGCGGGCGAGCTGCTTCGAATCGGCGCCCGTGCCCTTGTAGCTGAAGCTGGTGTTGCGGGCCACGACCGAGAACCAGCGGGCGCGCGCGAGCTCGGTGATCAGATCCTCGGCGACGCTGTCGAGAAAGAAATCGGCCTCCGCGTCGCCGCCGAGGTTCTGAAACGGCAGCACCGCGACCGCGGCCCGCTCCGGCGCCGGCGCCGATTTTCGCGGCGCGGCCGTCTTCCCCTCGAGCACGATGCGAAAGGCGCGGACCGGGCGGGCGATGTTCTCGATCTCGTGCTCGCCCAAATCCTCGAACGCCAATGGCAGCCGGTCGCGCACCTGGTCGCGCACGGCGCGGCTGACATTGACGCCGCCGGGCTGCGCCAGGCTTTCGAGGCGCGAGGCGATTGCGACGCCGTCGCCATGGATCAGGTCGCCGTCCGAAACCACGTCGCCCAGGTTGATCGCGATGCGAAACCGGATGCGCCGGTCGGCCGGGATCGCCGCGCCGTGCTCCGGCATCGCGCGCTGGATCTCGACCGCGCACCGGACGGCCTCGACGACGCTTTGGAACTCGACCAGCAGGCCGTCGCCCATGGCGCGCACGATGCGGCCCTTGCGCTCGCCGATCTTCGCGTCGACCAGATCGCGGCGGACCTTGTTGAGCGCCGCCAAGGTGCCCTCCTCGTCGATCCCCATCAGCCGGGAATAGCCGACGACATCGGCGCACATGATGACGGCGAATTGGTGTTCTACGCGCGGATTGCTCAACCTCTCCGCCATTCCCCGCCCTCGGGTCTGCGCCCTGCGCCGCCGGCGCGGCAGCGTAGCCCCGGAGCGCTTCGCGTCAAGCAGCTCTGCACCTGCCGACTCCAACCTACGTCTCTGGCCGCGCGCCCCGTCCCCGCGGCATTTCGCCGGCCGAATTGACCCCGGCGCGGGGTTTCGGCAGGTTCGGGCTTCGCCGGCCGGGCGCGAGCAGGATCAGCACCATTCCGATGTCTCTTCGGGCCACAGCGGCGGCTCGCTCCCCGTCGGGGGCGAACGCCGCCGACCGCAACTCGCGCAACGCGTCGCTGACCCTGGCTTTCGCGCAGCCGGGCGACACGCTGCTCTACCTGCTGCTGCCGTTGCACCATTCGGCCTACGGCATCGGCCTCGGCGAGGCCGGACTGCTGCTCGCCGCCAATCGCCTGGTTCGGATCGCCGGCTACGGCTGGGTCGCGCGCCATTACGCGGCGCACGGGCCGCGCGCCGCCTGTCTGCTCGCCGCGATCGGCTCGGTGCTGGCGACCTTGGGCTACGCGCTGTTGTCGGGGGTGTGGGGGTTGCTGGTCGCGCGGCTCTTATGGGGGCTGTCCTTCGCGGCGATGAACATCGCCACACAGGCGCTGGCGACCGCCGAGCCCGCGGGCGCCGCCCGGCGCAGCGGGCGGATGCGCGCCTTTGTCGCGGCCGGCCCGGTCAGCGGCCTGTTGGCCGGCGCCGTGCTGTCCCAGCTCGCCGGGCCGCGGCCGGCTTTCCTGGTGCTGGCGGTGGCGGCGCTGGCCGCGATCCCGTTCGCGCTGCGGCTGCCCGACCGCGGCGAGGACGCGATGTCGCGGCTGCCGCGGCCGCGCTTCGGGTTGCCGGCGCCGCTCGACGCCTGGGCCTTTGTCCAGGGCATGACCCTGGACGGGCTCTTTGTGCTCGGCCTCTCGGTGCTGGCCGTCGCGGCCCTGCCCAAATACGCCACGCTCGCGGCCGGAGGAGCGCTGGCGCTGCGCTACATCTTCGAAATCCTGCTCGGGCCTGTCGGCGGCGCGCTCGCCGAACGGCACGGGCCGCGGCGGCTCCTGATGCTGCTGTCGCTGTCGACCGCGGCGGGCCTGGCGCTGATCGGCTTCGGCTGGCTGTGGGTCGGAGCGCTGCTGGTGGTCATGCTGCGCGGCCTGATCCAGCCGGTCTCGGCGCCGGTGGCGGCGCTGGAGAACCCCGGCCCGGAGCGGGTGCCGGCGCTGGCGCGGATGGCGACCTGGCGCGATCTCGGGGCCGGAATCGGGCCGCTGCTGGCGGGCGCGCTGCTGCCGCTGCTGCCGGCCTGGCTGCTCTATGGCGCCGCGGCGCTGCTGCTCGGGGCCGCTGCCGCCCGGATCGGGACGCGAAGAGGATAGACGAGAGGAGAATGCCGATGCCGCACGACAACCCCGCCATCGCCCGGCTGCGGACGCGGCTCACGCCGGAGCGCCCGGCGCTCGCCATGGCGGCGCACAACCCGCTTTCGGCGAAGCTCGCCGCCGAGGCCGGGTTCGACGCGGTCTGGGGCAGCGGCTTCGAGCTTTCGGCCGCCTATGCCGTGCCCGACGCCAACATCCTGTCGCTCGACACCCATCTCGACCTGATGCGGGCGATCGGCGAGGCGCAGGAGGCGCCGGTGATCGCCGACCTCGACACCGGCTACGGCAACGCGGTCAACGTCGCCTATCTGGTCCCGCGCTACGCCGCGGCCGGGGTCGCCGCGGTGGCGATCGAGGACAAGACCTTTCCCAAGGACAGCAGCCTGCGCCCCGGCGGTCGGCAGGTGCTGGTCCCGGTCGAGGAGTTCCAGGGCAAGGTCGAGGCCGCCCGGCTTCCCGGCGGCCCGCTGGTGATCGCCCGCACCGAGGCGCTGATCGCCGGCCTCGGCCAGGCCGAGGCGTTGCGCCGCGGCGAAGCCTATGCCGAGGCCGGGGCCGACGCGGTGCTGATCCACAGCCGGCAGAAGACGCCGGACGAGATTTTGGCCTTCTGCCGCGCCTGGCCGGGGAAAGTTCCGCTGGTGCTGGTCCCGACCGCCTACCCGCAGCTCTCCTTCGCCGAGGTGGCGGCGTTGCGCAAGGTCGGGCTGATCATCTGCGCCAACCACGCGATCCGCGCCGCCGTCGCCGCGATGCGCGCGGTCTTCGCGCGCATCCTGGCCGAAGGCGGCATCGCCGGCGTCGAAGCCGAGATCGCCACCGTCGCCGACATCTTCGCGCTCCAAGGCGACGACCATATGCGCGAGCTCGAATCGCGCTTCCTGCGCTGACCCTCCTGTGCCAGTGCCGCGAACGCCGGACTGGCGACCCGCTTACTACTCGGCCAGAGGCTCGATCACCGCGAATTCGGACGGTTCTCCGACCGCACGCTCGGAGTGGCGCTCGGCGTCACCCAGCAGCGAGAGAGCGCGTCCTCGAGGGCGAAAAGGTCACCTGGGTGCGCGAAGCAGGCGACCCGGGAAGCCGCAAAACCCTGCAGCTCGAAGTCAGAGACTACCCTTGCTCCCGAACCTGTCCGAGGTAGGCAAGAAAGCTTCTTTCCTCGACTGTGAGCGAACTGCGCAACGGTGCTGGGAGCCCGAACAATTCTCTCAGCAGTGGGCTACCCGATTGCGACGAGCATCGCTCGCATGCTCAAACGAGTCAGAAATCGGTCAGAGCGCGTCGATGGCCGCGAGCAGGACCCGTTAGCAGGATTAGCCTCTGCGCGTAGCATCACGCCATGGCATTACGTGCGACGCCTAATACGTCGGGTCCGGTGCAACCGGTACAGCGCAGCCTCCTTGCCAGCGCTGAAGACAGCGTCCCGAAACGGTCCTTGACCCAGACGAGCCCGAATAAGCTGCTCTCGCGTGGTCTCGTCGATATCAGGCTGATTTCTGATAATGTCGAGCTCGTCGAATGTCATCAGAGAGACGAACTCGGAGTTGCTTCTGCGAAGGCTCGTTTCCGGTGCCTTCGGAGGTCCGAGGCTAGAATCGATCGAGGTAGGCAGCCTCTCCTTCGGTGAGTTCCAGGATGCCTGGATGGCGGTTGCGACGAATTCCGTCCGTTCAGCTGTTTCGAACTGATCGGCCCGGGTAGCTTTTTCAGGTCGCAGCTGGCATAGACGCTGATTGCCTCGATGTCTCGCCTCTTGAAGCCGAAAGGCTTTTCCATCGGGACGAAATGAGCCGGCGCAGCAGCCCTGCGTCCAAGCCATTACCGCCGTACCCTTTCTCGATCTTTCAAGATGGTCTTCTGACTGCCATAAAAAAACCTTGGTGCCGTGACTGCCCTTCCCCCTTCGCTCCTCGAACCGAACGTCGACGCCACGGCTCCTTGCGAGGCGGTTCAGCTTGCGGAGCGAGCTGCGTTTCCGTTCACGACAAAGCATATGACCAGTTTCTTCCGTGCGCACCCGCCGATCGGATTACCGGGGATGCGAGGCTGGCATGAAGCCCGCTGACGTCCTACATTTGGCGACCATGCTGCCGGTTCTCGTCGCCGAACGCCCGCGGGGCGACATCGAAAGGCCGTTCGCCTTGCAGTCGGAGTTCCAGCCGGCGGGCGACCAGCCGCAGGCGATCGACGAATTGTGCGAGGGGCTGCGGCGCGACGAGCGCGACCAGGTGCTGTTGGGCGTCACCGGCTCGGGCAAGACCTTCACGATGGCGCACGTCATCGCCCGCACCGGCCGGCCGGCGATCATCCTCGCGCCGAACAAGACGCTGGCCGCCCAGCTCTACGGCGAGATGCGGAGCTTCTTCCCCGAGAACGCGGTCGAGTACTTCGTCTCCTATTACGACTATTACCAGCCCGAGGCCTACGTCCCGCGCACCGACACCTATGTCGAGAAGGAATCCTCATTGAACGAGGAGATCGACCGGATGCGCCACTCGGCGACGCGGGCGATCCTCGAGCGCCGCGACGTGATCGTCGTCGCCTCGGTGTCGTGCATCTACGGCATCGGCTCGGTCGAGACCTATTCGCAGATGACCTTGACGATGGCCAAGGGCGACCGGGTCAACCGCACCCAGCTGCTCGCCCGCTTTGTCGAATTGCAGTACCGGCGCAACGACCACAATTTCGTGCGCGGCGCCTTTCGCGTGCGCGGCGACACGATCGAATTGTTCCCGGCGCATTACGAGGACCGCGCCTGGCGGCTGTCGCTGTTCGGCGACGAGATCGAGGCGATCCACGAGATCGACCCGCTGACCGGCGAGAAGACCGCCCTTCTGCAATCGATCAAGGTCTACGCCAACAGCCATTACGTGACGCCGCGCCCGACCTTGCTGCAGGCGATCGGGCAGATCCGGCGCGACCTCAAGACCCGCCTCGTCGAGCTCCACGCCGGCGGCCGGCTCCTGGAGGCGCAGCGGCTCGAGCAGCGCACCACCTACGACCTCGAGATGATCGACGCGACCGGCAGCTGCGCCGGCATCGAGAACTATTCGCGCTATCTGACCGGGCGCGCGCCGGGCGAGCCGCCGCCGACCTTCTTCGAGTACATGCCGCGCGACGCGCTGGTCTTCGTCGACGAGAGCCATGTGACGGTGCCGCAGCTGGGCGGCATGTTCCGCGGCGACTGGATGCGCAAGACGACCTTGGCCGAATACGGCTTCCGGCTGCCGTCCTGCACCGACAACCGGCCGCTCAAATTCGAGGAATGGGAGGCGATGCGCGGCCAGACCGTGTTCGTCTCGGCGACCCCCGGGCCGTGGGAGATGAACCGCGCCGGCGGCGTCTTTGTCGAGCAGATCGTGCGGCCGACCGGCCTCGTCGACCCGCCCTGCATCATCCGCCCGGTCGAGAGCCAGGTCGACGATCTGATGGCCGAATGCCGCGAGGAGGCGTTGGCCGGCCGCCGCGTGCTGGTCACCACCCTGACCAAGAAGATGGCCGAGGCGCTGACCGAATACCTGCACGATTCGGGGCTGCGGGTGCGCTACATGCATTCCGACGTCGACACCTTGGAGCGCATCGAGATCATCCGCGACCTGCGCCTCGGCGTCTTCGACGTGCTGATCGGCATCAACCTCTTGCGCGAAGGGCTCGACATCCCGGAATGCGCGCTGGTCGCCGTGCTCGACGCCGACAAGGAGGGCTTTCTGCGCTCGCGCACCTCGCTGATCCAGACGATCGGACGGGCCTCGCGCCACCTCGACGGCCGGGCATTGCTCTATGCCGACCGGATGACCGACAGCCTCAAAGCGGCGATCGACGAGACCAACCGCCGCCGCGAGAAGCAGCAGGCCTACAACGCGGTCAACGGCATCACCCCCGAAAGCGTGCGCCGCGGCATCGCCGACATCCTCGAAAGCGTCTACGAGCGCGACCACGTGACCTTCGGCCTGTCGGAGGGCGAGGCGGCGCATTACCAGGGCAAGAACCTCGCCGCGGTCGTCGGCGATCTCGAAAAACGGATGAAGGACGCCGCCGCCGACCTCGAATTCGAGGAGGCGGCCCGATTGCGCGACGAGATCCGCCGGCTCGAGCAGGCCGAGCTCGGCCTGCCGGCGCGCGCCGGGACCGAGCCGGCGGAAGGTCGGCGCGGCCGCTCGACCGCCGGGCGCGCCGGCGTTTCGGCGCGCGACGTGACGCGCGCCAAGATGCGCGCCCGCAAGGAACGCCGTGCCCGCCGCTGACGCCGGGCCGACGCGAGCGCTGACCGGGGCCGTGCCGCCGCCGCCGATGCCGAAGGCGGCGCTGGTCACCGGCGGCGCGCAGCGGATCGGCCGCGCCCTGGCGCTGGCGCTGGCCGAAGACGGCTATGCGGTGGCCGTCCATTACCATCGCTCGCGCGCCGCGGCCGAGGAGGTCGTCGCGGCGATCCGCGGCGAGGGCCGGGAGGCGACCGCGCTCGACGCCGACCTCGCCGACGAGGACGCGGTGCGCGCGCTGCTGCCGCGGGCCGAGCGGGCGCTCGGGCCGATCGGGGTTCTCGTCAACAATGCCGGGGTCTTCGAGGACGACACGGTCGCGACCGCGACCCGCGACAGCTGGGACCGGCATCTCGCGGTCAACCTGCGCGCGCCGTTCGTGCTGATCCAGGATTTCGCGGCGCGGCTGCCGGCCGAGGCCGGCGGCGCCGTCGTCAACATGCTCGACCAGCGGGTGTGGTCCCTGACCCCCTATTTCGTCTCCTACACGCTGTCGAAGGCCGGGTTGTGGACCCTGACCCAGACCATGGCGCTGGCGCTGGCGCCGCGCATCCGGGTCAACGGCATCGGCCCGGGGCCGGCGCTGCCGAGCCCGCGGCAGAGCCCGGAGCAGTTCGCCCGCCAGGTCGCGGCGATGCCGCTGCGCCGCGGCGCCGGCCCGCAGGAGATCGCCGCGGCGCTGCGCTTCATCCTGTCGGCGCCGGCGATGACCGGCCAGATGATCGCCCTCGACGGCGGCCAGCATCTCGGCTGGGCGACGCCGCAACGCGCGCCGGCCCTCGAGTGACGCTATTGACCCGAGTGACGCCATTGATCCGCGACGCGAAGGGCGCTTACCAGATCATGCGACAACCCTCGGATCCGGCTGGAATCCCGCTGTCGCCGCTGTTGCGGCGCCGATTTGTTCACAGGAATTGTGACGGCGGCGCGGCGGTCGTCCACTCCGCCGGTTTTCACGATTTTTGGTGAGGCGTTAACCATTTAGAGGAAAGCACCAATATTATCAACATGGTAGCGGAATGCCTACATATTAGGCAAACATCGGAAAGCCTCGGATCGGCTGTGATCCGGCGCTGGCGAGCCCATTTTCTCAACAGACTTATCCACAGCTTTCGTGGATATCGTCGAGACGCTCGGAAATGCCATGGCGGCTCAACCTGTTGACGCTACCCTGACGAAGCCGGAGCGGCCCGCGGCGCCGCCGCGGCGGGCGTCGCGCGCGGTCAAGCCCGCGCCGATGGACCCGCGCCGGGCGCCGCAGGGCGTCGCCGCCGACCCGCCCGCCGCCGACTCGCCGCACCGCCCGAAGATCCGCCGGCGGACGCCGCCGCCCCGCCGGCCCCGGCTGCCGGCATCGCCGCCGGCGTCGCGGCGATCCGCGCCGCGCTCCGGATGATCCCGCCGACCCCCGGCGTCTACCGCATGCTCGACCGCAGGGGCGAGGCGCTCTATGTCGGCAAGGCGCGCAACCTGAAGAGCCGGGTGCAGAACTACACGCATCCCGCCGGGCTGTCGAACCGGCTGCGCCGGATGGTCGCCGAGACCGCCGCGATGGAGATCGTCTCGACCCATACCGAGGCCGAGGCGCTGCTTCTCGAATGCAACCTGATCAAGCGGCTGATGCCGCGCTACAATGTCCTGTTGCGCGACGACAAGTCGTTCCCGCTCATCCACATCACCGCCGACCAGGACTTCCCGCAGCTGACCAAGCATCGCGGCGTGCGCGGCAAGGAAGGCAGCTATTTCGGCCCGTTCGCCTCGGCGGGCGCGGTCAATCGCACCCTGGTGACCTTGCAGAAGGCGTTCCTGCTGCGCTCGTGCAGCGACAACATCTTTTCGAACCGCACCCGGCCCTGCCTCTTATACCAGATCAAGCGGTGCAGCGCCCCCTGCGTCGGCCATATCGGCCGCGAGGACTATGCCGGGCTGATCGAGCAGGCGCACGCCTTTCTGTCGGGCGGCAGCGGCGAGGTGCAGCGCCGCCTCGCCGGCGAGATGCAAACGGCGGCGGAGGCGCTCGATTTCGAGGCGGCGGCGCTGATCCGCGACCGCATCCGCGCCTTGTCGCTGGTGCGCGGCCACCAGGACATCCATGTCGCCGGCGTCGTCGACGCCGATGTGATCGCCGCCCATCAGGAGGGCGGGCAGACCTGCGTCCAGGTGTTCTTCTTCCGCGGCGGCCAGAATTGGGGCAACCGCGCCTATTTCCCGAGCCACGACCGCCAGCTCGCGGTCGAGGCGGTGCTGACCTCGTTCGTCGGGCAGTTCTACGACAACCGGGCGAAGCCGCCGCTGGTCCTGCTGAGCTGCCCGCTGGTCGAGCAGGAGCTGGTCGAGGAGGCGTTGTCGCTCGGCGGACCCAAGGTCGCGCTCGCCGCGCCGCGGCGCGGCGACAAGAAGAAGCTTGTCGACCGCATCGCCGCCGCGGCGCGCGAGGCGCTCGGCCGCCACCTCGCGGAAAGCGCCTCGCAGCGCCGGCTGCTCGACGGCGTCGCCGCCGCCTTGGGCCTCGATGGGCCGCCGGGCCGGATCGAGGTCTACGACAACAGCCATATCCAAGGGGCCAACGCGGTCGGCGCGATGATCGTCGCCGGCCCCGAGGGGCTGATCAAAGGCGCCTATCGAAAATTCAACATCCGCGGCCCTGCCGCGACCAGCGCCCCTGACCCCGCCCCTCGCCCCGCAAGCGGCGCTGCGCAGCAGGGATCGTCGGACCAGCAGCACCCCGCCGGCGGCGACGATTACGCGATGATGCGCGAGGTGCTGCGGCGCCGCTTCGCCCGCGCGCTCAAGGACGACCCCGAGCGCGACCAGGGGGCATGGCCCGACCTCGTGCTGATCGATGGCGGCCAGGGGCAGCTCAACGTCGTGCGGGCGGCGCTCGACGAGATCGGCATCGCCGACCTGGCGATCGTCGGGATCGCCAAGGGGCCCGACCGCAACGCCGGCCGCGAGCGCTTTTTCATCCCCGGCCGCGCCCCGTTCTCGCTCGATCCGCGCGACCCGGTCCTCTACTTCCTGCAGCGCCTGCGCGACGAGGCGCATCGTTTCGCGATCGGCACGCATCGGGCCCGGCGGACCAAGGCGATCAGCCGCTCGCCGCTCGACGAGATCGCCGGCGTCGGGGCCAGGCGCAAGCAGGCGCTGCTGCACCATTTCGGCTCGGCCAAAGCCGTCGCCCGCGCCGGCCTCGGCGAGCTCGAACGGGTCGACGGCATCAGCAGCGCCGTTGCAAAAAAGGTTTATGACCATTTTCACAGCGTTGAGTAAGATGGCTTATCCCTCTCTCGCCCGGAGTGTTGCGTGGCGCTGACCAGCCTGCCGAATTTATTGACGCTGTCGCGCATCCTGGCGATCCCGGTGGTGGTCGCGACCTTCTACGCGCCGGGCGACTACGCCCGCTGGCTCGCCTGCGCGCTGTTCTCGGCGGCGGGGTTGACCGATTGGCTCGACGGGCACATGGCGCGGCGGTGGCAGCAGCAATCGGAGATCGGCCGCTTTCTCGACCCGATCGCCGACAAGCTGCTGGTCTCGGCGACCCTGTTCATGCTGACCGCGTTCGGCCGGCTGTCGGCCGAGGCGATATTGCCGGCGCTGGTGATCCTGTGCCGCGAGATCCTGGTCTCGGGGCTGCGCGAGTATCTGGCCGGGCTGCGGGTCGGCATGCCGGTCTCGCGCCTCGCCAAATGGAAGACCGTGATCCAGATGGTGGCGATCGGCGTGCTGATCGTCGGCGACGCCGGCCCGGCGGCGCTGCCGGTCACGGCGATCGGCGAGCTCCTGCTGTGGGCCGCGGCGCTGCTGACCCTGGTGACCGGCTACGATTATCTGACCGCCGGGCTGCGCCACATGTCCCGCCCGCGCCCGCCGCGCCCGGTCGACCGGCGCAAAACCGAGCATCCGGCGTAGGACCGCGTTGCGCCGCGCGCCGGCAGCCCCCAAGTGAGCCCCGAGGACGCAGGGCCCATGCGGATCTTTGGCCTCGCCGGCTGGAGCGGGAGCGGCAAGACGACCCTGATGGCGGCGCTGATCCCCGAAATCGTGGCGCGCGGCGTCAGCGTGTCGACGGTCAAGCACGCCCATCACGACTTCGACATCGACCAGCCGGGAAAGGATTCCTGGCGCCACCGCCAGGCCGGGGCCCGCGAGGTGATGGTCGCCTCGCAGCGCCGCTGGGCGCTGATGCGCGAGCTGCGCGAGGCGCCCGAGCCGTCGCTCGACGAGCTGGCGGCGCGGATGAGCCCGGTCGACCTGCTGCTGGTCGAGGGGTTCAAGCGGCATCCGCACCCGAAGATCGAAATCTGCCGCCCGGCGCTGGGCAAGCCGCTGCTCCATCCCGACGACGCGCATATCGTCGCGGTCGCCTCCGACCAGCGGCTGCCGGGGCTCACGCTGCCGTGGCTGCCGCTGTCCGACGCCACCGCGGTCGCCGCCTTCATCCTGCGGCATCAGGGGCTGGCCTGATGGCCCAGCTCAGCGACGACTGCTTCGCCTTCGGCGGCGCGCTGCTGACGGTCGAGGCGGCGCTGGCCGAGATCGAGGCGCGGGTCGCCCCGGTGGTCGAGGCCGAGACCGCGCCGCTGCCGCGGGCCGCCGGCCGGGTGCTGGCGCGCGACCTCGTCGCCGCGATGAACCTGCCGCCGCACGCCAACAGCGCGGTCGACGGCTATGCCCTGGCCCATGCCGACCTGCTGCCCGACGGCGAGACCGTTCTGCCGGTCGCCGGCCAGGCCGCCGCCGGCCATCCGCTCGACCGGCCCATGCGGCGCGGCGAGGCGATCCGGATCTTCACCGGCGCGCCGATGCCCGAGGGCGCCGACACGGTGATGATGCAGGAGGACTGCGCCGTCGAGGCCGGTCGGGTGCGCATCAGGCCGGGGATCAGGAAGGGCGCCAACCGCCGCCATGCCGGCGAGGACGTGGCCGCGGGCGCGGTCGCGCTCGCCGCCGGGCGCCGGCTCGGCCCGGCCGATCTCGGCCTCGCCGCGGCGCTCGGCCGCCATGAGCTGCCGGTGTTCCGGCGATTGCGCGCGGCGCTGGTTTCAACCGGCGACGAGGTTTGCGAGCCCGGCGCGGCATTGCCGCCCGGCGCGATCTATGACGCCAACCGCTTCATGCTCGCGGCGCTGCTGCGGGGCCTCGGCTGCGTCGTCACCGATTTCGGGATCCGCCCCGACCGCGCCGGGGCGCTCGCCGACACCCTCGCCGCGGCCGCCGCCGGGCACGATCTGATTGTGACCTCGGGCGGCGTGTCGACCGGCGAGGAGGACCACGTCAGGACCGCGGTCGAGCGGCTCGGCCGCCTGCATTTCTGGCGGCTCGCGATCAAGCCCGGCCGGCCGGTAGCGCTGGGCCAGGTCGGCGGCGCGCCGCTGATCGGGCTGCCGGGCAACCCGGTGGCGGCCGTCGTGACCTTCGCCGTCCTCGCCCGGCCGCTGATCCTGCGGCTCGCCGGGGCCGCGCCGGCCCCGCCCCGCCTGTTCCCGGTCCGCGCCGGCTTCGCCCACCGCAAGAAGCCGGGCCGCCGGGAATACCTGCGCGTCAGCCTGGAGCGCCACGGCGACGGCCTGACCGCGGTCAAGTTCGCCCGCGACGGCGCCGGCATCCTGTCCTCGATCGTGCAGTCCGAAGGCCTCGCCGTGCTCGACGAGGCGACCGGCGACCTCGCGCCCGGCACGACGGTCGATTTTCTGCCCTTCTGCGAGGTGATCGGGTGAAAATCCTCTATTTCGCCTGGCTGCGGGCGCGGGTCGGCTGCGCCGAGGAGGAGGTGGCGCTGCCGCCCGACATCCGCGACGTGGCCGGGCTGATCGAGTGGCTGCGGGCGCGCGGCGGCGGCCATGCCGAGGCCCTGCAAAACCTCGCGGTCGTGCGCGTCGCCGTCAATCGCGACTATGTCGGGCTCGATCATCCGATCCGCGAGGGCGACGAGGTCGCGATCTTCCCGCCCGTCACCGGAGGGTGAGCCGATGATCCGCGTGCAGCGCGAGGATTTCGATGTCGGCGTCGAGCTCGAGCGCCTCGCCGCCGGCAATCGCCGGATCGGCGGGGTGGCGAGCTTTATCGGGCTGGTGCGCGACATGGGCGGCGGCGACCGGGTCGCGGCGCTGACCCTCGAGCACTACCCCGGCATGACCGAGAAGAAGCTCGCCGAGATCGAGCTCGAGGCGCACCGGCGCTGGCCGCTCGACGCTTCGCTGATCATCCACCGCTACGGCAGGCTCGAGCCCGGCGACCGCATCGTGCTCGTCGCCACCGCCTCGCCGGGCCGCGAAGCGGCGCTCGCCGCCTGCCATTTTCTGATCGACTGGCTGAAGACCGAGGCGCCCTTTTGGAAGAGCGAGCAGACCCCGGCCGGCGAACGCTGGGTCGAGGCCCGCGCCGAGGACGACGCCGCCGCCCGGCGCTGGTCGCCGACGGATTAGTTGGAGAGCCTTCAGCCCCGCGCCTTGATGGAGAGCAGGTCATGCGCATCGGCGTTCATCTCCCGCACATCGGTCGCAAGGCCGGGCCGGAAGCGATCCGGCGGGCGGCGATCCAGGCTGAGGAGCTGGGCTTTGCCGACGCCTGGACGAGCGAGCACATCATCGTGCCGAAGGGCGCGCCCTACCCGCCCTCGGCGATCTTCTGGGACCCGGTGCTGACCCTGACCTGGGCGGCGGCCTTCACCAAAAGGATCGGGCTCGGCACCAGCGTGCTGGTGCTGCCGATGCGGCACCCGCTGCCGCTCGCCAAGGAATTGGCGACCTTGCAGAACCTGTCGGAAGGGCGGCTGATCCTCGGGGCCGGGGTCGGCTGGATGGAGGCCGAGTTCGCCGCGCTGGGCGCGCCGTTCCGCGAGCGCGGCCGGCGCATGGACGAGGGCATCGCGCTGATGCAGGCGGTGTGGGAAGAGGACCCGGTGAGCTTCCCGGCGCGCCACATCCCGGCGGTGGTCGAGGACATGCGGATGCTGCCGCTTCCGGTCAGGCCGATCCCGATCTGGATCGGCGGCAGCTCGGAGCCGGCGCTGAAGCGCGCGTTGCGCCTCGATGGCTGGCACGGCTCGCGATTATCGCCGGAGGAGGCCGCACCGATCGTGCGCCGGCTGCGCGCCGCGCGGCCGGAGCCGGAATTCGCGATCTCGCTGCGCTATGGCTGGGACGGCAAGGACGAGGCGGCGCTGGCCGCCCGGCTCGCCGCCTATGGCGAGGCCGGGGTCGGGCATGTCCTGGTCGAGCCCGCCGAGCGCACGCTCGACGACTGGCTCTCTGCGGTCGAGCGGGTGGCGCGCGCCGCGAAACCGGTTCGCCGGACCCGCTGACGCCGATCGCTTTTTCGTCATGGCGGGCCTCCGAGCCACGGCTGCCCGTTCAACAAACGCGGTTGCGGCCACGATGAGCAATATCAACCGTAGATCGTCTTGGCCGGGCCCAACCCACGGCTGTCCGGCTCGTCGAAACCGGTTGTGGAACCGGTGTTCGACCTCAACCCAAACCCGTCATGCCCGTGCTTGACACGGGCATCCTACGCCTCCCCCGAGCGACGGCGCATCCACGCCTTCCAACCCCTCCGCTGCCCGGTAGATGCCCACGGATCAAGTCCGTGGGCTGAAGGCCCACGGCTCGGAGGCCGGCCATGACGACTTCTCAGTGCATTTCGAGTGGCTGTGGAAGCCTTTCGGCTTAAGAAAACTTGAACCGGACAGCCGCGTTCCGCGGACATCCATGGACGCAGCCGAGGCGCACCAAGGCGTGGATGCCCGGCCCAACGCCACAGCTGTCCGGTTCCGCGGATGCGGTTATGAGACAGGGCTGCGAAACAACCCATGATCCCCTCGGCCGGGCTCGACCCGGCCGTCCACGCCTTCCTTCGGCGCGGCCACCACGGTCGCAAGGGCGTGGATACCCGGAACAAGTCCGGGCAAGGGGTATCTGGGGTTGCGTAAGCCGATATTCGGAACGCGTTTACATTGTCTCGGCAACTGAACCGGACAGCCGTGGCCCAAGGCCGGGCAAGACGAGAAAGCGCAAGGCGCATCATCTGTTTGCGTCTGAACACCAGCGGGCGGGCGGCGCTCGGCTGTCGGCTTCCTCTCCGCCATGTTATGGGTTTCGTGCTATGCTGGCGGCAAGGCGCGGTTGGGCACATTGGGGAGGGCAAGATGCCCGGCGTCGCGGTATCCGATCCTCCGCAGATCATCGCCGAGCTCCAGCGACAGCTTGACGAGCTCGCCGGCGAGCTTAAGGCGCGAACCGCCGAGCGCGACGAGGCGCTGGCGCGAGCAGACCGCGACCGCCGAGGTGTTGCAGGTCATCAATTCCTCGGGGGGCGACCTCGCGCCGGTGTTCGACGCGATGCTGGAAAAGGCGATGCGGCTGTGCGAAGCGAGCCACGGCCACGTGTGGCGATTCGATGGCGAACAGCTCCATGCCGTCGCGGCTCGTGGCGATTCCGGGTTTGTGGAATGGCTGCGGGAGCACAGCCCTGTCCGCCCCATCCCGGGCAGTGCGGCCGACCGGATCGCGCATGGCGAGCGCCTCGTCCATCTGGCCGACCGGCGCGAAGAGGATGCCTACCGAGACGATCCCATCTTTCGCGGGCTTGTCGACACCAGCGGCGTGCGCGCGTCCCTGTCCGTTGCGCTGCGCAAAGACGAAACGCTGCTCGGCATGATCAACGTTTATCGCCAGGAGGTGCGGCCCTTCACCGACAAGCAGATCGCGTTGCTGCAGAACTTCGCCGCGCAGGCGGTGATCGCGATGGAGAACGCGCGGCTGATCAACGAAACGCGCGAGGCGCTGGACCAGCAGACCGCGACCGCCGAAGTCTTGCAGGTCATCAATTCCTCGCCCGGCGACCCGACGCCGGTCTTCGATGCCATGGCTCGAGAGGGCGGTGCGGCTGTGCGAGGCCGACGAAGCGGCAGCTTCGTACCTTCGACGGCAAGCTGCTCCACCTCGTCGCCGCGCATGGCGAACCCGATGCCTTCGAGAAGCTAAGCGCGCTCGGCCCGAGCGACCTGAGCCGACCGGGCGGGCTGTATGATCCGCTTCACGCGCGGCCAACGCGTCGTCCACATCGCCGACGTGCGCGAGACCGATGCGTTTCGCAACAAGCCCATCGCGCGCAAACGGCTCGAATTGAGAAATATCCGCACCTGGCTCGCGGTGGCGCTGTGCCGCGACGGCACGCTCCTCGGCGTCATCAACGTCCATCGGCACGAAGTCCGGCCGTTCACCGACAAGCAAATCGCGCTCCTCGAAAATTTCGCCGACCAGGCGGTGATCGCGATCGAGAATGCGCGGCTGCTCAACGAATCTGCGCGAACGCACCGGCGATCTCGAAGAATTGCTCGAATACCAGACCGCGACCAGCGATGTGCTCAAGGTCATCAGCCGCTCGACCTTCGATCTGCAGCCGGTGCTCGATACATTGCTGACGACCGCGGCGCGGCTGTGCAAGGCCGAAATGGGGCTGATCTGCGCTGCGCGAGGGCGGCGTTTATCCGGTCGCATCGAGCTTCGCGTTTTCCGCCGAATTCGAACGAGATCGCCCGCAGGCTCCGGTTTGAACCCGACCGCGGCAGCGTTACCGGACGTGCCGCTCTCGAACGTCGCGTCGTGCACGTCGCCGATATCGCCGCTGATCCCGAATATGCGCTGCCCGAAGTCATCACGATCGGGAAGATGCGCACGGCACTCGGCGTGCCGCTGTTGCGCGAGAGCGAGCCGATCGGCGTGCTGTATCTGGCGCGCCAGCGGGTCGAGCCGTTCACCGAGCGGCAGATCGAGCTGGTGCGCACCTTTGCCGACCAGGCGGTGATCGCGATGGAGAATGCGCGGCTGCTCGGCGAATTGCAGGCCCGCACGCGCGACCTCGAAGAATTGCTCGAATACCAGACCGCGACCAGCGACGTGCTGAAAGTCATCAGCCGTTCGACCTTCGATCTGCAGCCGATCCTGGACACAGTTGCCGAGACGGCCGCTCGGCTCTGCGATGCTGGCTACAGCGCGATTTTTCGTCGTGAGGGCGAGGTATACCGCATCGCGACCGTCTGTGCCTTCTCCCCGGACACAATGGAAGCGGCCCGCAAGCTGCAGGCATTCCTCCGGGACCATCCACTGGTACCTGGCCGCGGGTCGATAACCGGTCGGGTCGTGCTGGAGGGGACCGTAATACAGGTCGCCGACACGGCTTCGGATCCGGAATACACGCTGAGCCAGGCGACCTCGCTCGGCAATTTGCGGACCCAGCTCGGCGTCCCGTTATTGCGCAAAGGCGAGCCGATCGGTGTCATCGTGGTTGCCCGCCAGCGGGTCGAGCCGTTCACCGAGCGGCAGATCGAGCTGGTGCGCACCTTTGCCGACCAGGCGGTCATCGCGATCGAGAATGCGCGGCTGCTCGGCGAATTGCAGGCCCGCACCGACGAGCTGACCCGCTCGGTCGCCGAACTGCAGGCGCTGGAAGAAGTGCTGCGCGCTGTCAATTCCTCGCTCGATCTCGACACCGTGCTCGCCACGATCATCAGCCGCGCGGCGCAGCTGTCGCAGGCCGACGAAGGCACGATCTACGAATTCGACGAGACCGAACAAGTCTTCGTGCCCAAATCCGCCTTTGGCATGAGCGCCGAGCGGGTCGAGGGGTTGCGCGAACGGCAGGGTCAGGCTGGGCGAGACCCATCTCGGCCGCGCCGCGGTCGAGCGCGCGCCGGTGCATGTCGAGGACGTGCAGCAGGATCCGACGAACCCCGATGCCGGTGCATTGCTGGAGGCATCCATGCCGTTCTGGCGGTGCCGCTGTTGCGCGAGGACAAGGTCGTCGGCGGGCTGGTGATCCGCCGGCGCACCGTCGGCGGCTTTGCGCCGACCATCCCGACCCTCTTACAAACCTTCGCCGGACAGGCGGTGCTGGCGATCGAGAACGCGCGGCTGTTCCAGGAACTTGCCGCCCGCGGAGAGGAGGCGCGCCGCGCGCACGCCGCCGCCGAGAACGCGCTCGCCGATTTGCGCCGCGCCCAGGACCGGCTGATCCAAGCCGAGAAGATGGCCTCGTTCGGCCAGTTGACCGCCGGGATCGCCCACGAGATCAAGAACCCGCTCAACTTCGTCAACAATTTCGCCGGCCTCTCGGTCGAACTGCTGGACGAGCTGAAGGAGACTGCCGCACCGGCCCTGGCGGCGCTCGACGGCGACAAGCTCGCCGATGTCGACGAAATCGTCGCGATGCTGACCGGCAATCTCGAAAAGATCGCCGAGCACGGCAGGCGCGCCGACGGCATCGTCAAGAGCATGCTGGAGCATTCGCGCGGGGGGACCGGCGAGCGCCGCGAGGTCGACCTCAACGCGCTGGTCGAGGAGGCCCTCAACCTCGCCTATCACGGCGCGCGCGCCCAGGACCCGGAGCTTCAATATCACGCTGGAACGCGATTTCGCCCCGGGCATCGCGCGCGATCGAGCTGGTGCCGCAGGATTTCACCCGGGTGTTGCTCAACCTGATCGGCAACGGCTTCTATGCCGCCGCCAGGCGACCGCGCGACGGCGCCGAGCCGGGCTTTCGGCCGGCGCTGAAAGTGGCGACGCGCGACCGCGGCGAGGCGGTCGAAATCCGCATCCGCGACAACGGCGCCGGTATTCCGCCCGAAATCAGGGACAAGATTGTTCCAGCCGTTCTTCACCACCAAGCCGACCGGCGAAGGCACCGGCCTCGGCCTGTCGATCAGCTAGGACATCGTCACCCAGCAGCATGGCGGCACCATCGCGGTCGACAGCCGGGTCGGCGAGTTTGCCGAGTTCGTCATCCGGCTGCCGCACCGCCGGCCCATCGCGCAAGCCGGGAATGCGGCATGAATGTCAGCATCCTGAAATACGCGCTAACGCAGAGGGCGCGAAGCTCCGACTATGCTCGGCGTACATTGCGCCTCCTTGGCGTCCTTTGCGGTAAAGCTTTCTCGGGAGGATAGCGATGAAGCTGGCCATGACCTTGCGGGTGTCGCCCGCCGCCGGCATCGACATGGAGAGCGTGTGGGAGGCCGAGCGGCTGGGCTACGAGGCGGTGTGGAGCGGCGAGGCCTATGGCACCGACGCGGTCTCGCCCGTGGCCTGGGTGCTGGCGCAGACCAGGACGATCAAGGCCGGCACCAGCATCATGCAGATTCCGGCGCGCACGCCCGCCTGCGCGGCGATGACGGCGATGACCTTGCAGGCGCTCTCCGGCAACCGCTTTCTGTGCGGCGTCGGCCCGTCCGGGCCGCAGGTGGTCGAGGGCTGGCACGGCGCGCCGTTCGGCAAGCCCTTGGCCCGCACCCGCGAGTACATCGCGATCATCCGGCAGATCCTCGAGCGCAAGGGGCCGCTCGAATTTCACGGCGCGCATTACGACATCCCGTATGCCGGGCCGGGCGCCAGCGGCCTCGGCAAGCCGCTCAGGAGCATCATCCACGGCGACCCGAGCCTGAAGATCTACACCGCGGCGGTGGCCCCGCCCGGGCTGCGCACCGCCGGCGAGGTCGCCGACGGGACGTTGCCGTTCTTCATGTCGCCGGAGAAGGCCGCGGTCGTCACCACGCCGATCCTGGAGGGGATCGCCAAGGCCGGCGGCGGCAAGACGCTCGCCGATTTCGACATCGCCCCTTATGTGCGGGTCGCGGTCGGCGACGACCTCGCCGCCTGCCGCGATGCGATCCGCCCGAATTTCGCGCTTTACATCGGCGGGATGGGGGCGCGCGCGAAGAACTACTACAACGATCTGGCCAAGCGCATGGGCTACGAGGCGGCGGCGGCGCAAATTCAGGATCTCTATCTCGACGGCAAGCGCCGCGAGGCCGAGGCCGCGGTGCCCGACGCGCTGATCGACGAGACCTCGCTGATCGGGCCGAAGGAGCGGATCAGGGACCGTCTGCAGGCCTGGCAGGAAGTAGCCCGTGACCACCGGGTCGGCGCCTTGGTGCTGGCCGCCCCCAGCCGCGAGGCGCTGCGCATCGTCGCCGAAGCGGTCCTGTGAGGAGCAGCAAATGAGCACCGTCGACGCCAACCGCGTTGTTCTGACCGGCGAGAATTCGGTCATCCGGCTCAATACCGGCGACAGCGACGCCTTTACCACCAACGCGACCTTTTGGCGCCTGCTGTCCTCGCCCGGCGGGGCCGGCCACGTGCTCTATATGAAAAGCGAGCTGACCGAGGCCCGCTGGCGCATCTGGTCGGACAACATCGCGATGGCGCGCTGGCTGCAGGCGACCGTGCTGGGCGCGATCAACGCCGAGCTGCGCGACCCGGCCATCCCGGTCGCCGAGGCGCGCTTCGCCAGGTCCGGCAACGCCCGCGATTTCTGGACCGAGCGTCTGGAGGCGGCCGGCGAGGAGATCGCGCTGACCTGGCACGAGCTCGGCGAGCCGTTCCTGGTCCACACCCAGCCCAACTCGATTCCGGGGCGGCCCTACGGCATGTGCACGGTGCTGATCCCCGCCCTCGGCGCGCGCCTGACCCGCAACGGGGTCGCGGCGGCCGGCCGGCCCTGGCCCAGGGACCGCGAAGGCCGGCCGTCGAGCACCTGCGTCCTCGGATTGTGCGAAAGCTGGACCGAAGCCCGACAGGCCGACCTGAAATGAGGGCGCCCGGCGCCGGAGCGACGAGCCAAGCGGCTCGGAACGCGCAAACCGGGAACACGCCGATGACCGACTTGCTCGCCCCGATCGCCGCCACGGTCGCCGCCGCCGGCTTCGCCCTGGTCCGGGCGCCGCAGATGGCGGCGCTGCTGGAAGGGGACGGGCTGCGCGCGTGGGGGTCGTTCGCCGCCAGCTGGGACGACCTCGGCGTCGACGCCTACATGGCCGATGGCGGGCGCTACCGCCGGCGTCGCTTCGCCGCCTTCCGCGCCGGCCCGGCCGGCATCGTCCGCAAGCCGCACCAGCCGCATTACCAGAGCCGCGACTACAATGCGCTCAACGGCGGCATCGAGCGCTGGTTCGAGCCGGTAGCCGATCCGATCGCCGGGCACCCGGCGCTGCGCGCGATCCTGCGCGCCAGCCAGGCGCTGTTCGACCGGATGACGCCGGCCGGGCTGCGGCCGGAGGCCTGGCATGTCGAATTGCACCAGTTCCGCATCGAGGCGCGTTCGGGCGAGGAAGGCCGCCCGACCCCCGAGGGCCTGCACCGCGACGGGGTCGACTGGGTGCTGGTGCTGATGGTCCGCCGCGAAAACGTCGCCAGCGGCGAGACCACGATCTACGATCTGCACAAGCGGCCGCTCGGCAGCTTTACCCTGACCGCCCCCCTCGACGCGGCCTGGGTGGACGACAGCCGGGTCTATCACGGGGTCACCGCGGTGACCCCGATCGACCCCGCGCGGCCGGCCTATCGCGATGTGCTGGTCGTAACCTTCCGGCGCGAGTAGCTCAGCGCGCGCCGGGCTCGGCGCCCCCGGGCTCGGCGCGGACTTCTATCGGGTTGGATCGTCGGGTCGAGATTGCTTCGTCGCTGCACTCCTCGCAATGACGAGGATAATTGTGTCATTGCGAGCGAAGCGAAGCAATCTCGTCGAAGTTGTAAACCTACTCGATCGCAATTTGCTCTACCGCGCGCCGAGTGCTGCGAGCCGCCGTTGCGCGTCGAGCGCGTCCGGCCCCGCCGCGGCCGCCGGCGTCAGCCGGAAATCGAAATGCGCGGCCTCGTAGGGCGGCTCGACCCCGAGCCTTATCGCGTCGGCGTCCGGCGTCTCGCGCCGCTCGAAATCGCAGATCAGCGAATCCTTGACCGCGAACACCGCGTCGCTGCCGAGGTATTCGTCGCGGCGGTCGAAGATGTGCGTCGTGACCGGCTGGTAGCCGTCGGCCGACACGACAAAGTGGATATGCGCCGGACGCCAGGGATGCCGGCCGGTCGCCCGCAGCATCGCGCCGACCGGGCCGTCCGATGGGATCGGGTAATTGACCGGGCGCACGGTGCGCACCAGATAGCGCCCGTCGGCGTCGGTGCGGAATTTCCCGCGCATGTGCAGCCCGCCCAGCGCCGGATCCTGCGAATCGTAGAGCCCGCTCGTCTGCGCCTGCCAGACATCGAGCAGCGCGCCGGCGATCGGCCGGCCGTCGAGATCGAGCACCCGGCCGTCGACCAGGGTCGGCACGCCCGTCCGGTCGAGAGGGGCGATATTTCCGCCGGCCGGCATTTCCGGCGCGCCGAGCCGGTGGAACGGGCCGAACACGGTCGATTCGGTCGCCCCGTCCGGCTTGCGGTTGCTGATCAGGTCGACCACCATCGACACCCCGAGGGTGTCGGAGAACAGGATGAACTCCTGCCGCTTGTCGCTGCACATGCGGCCGGCCTCGGTCAGGATGCCGATCGCCTGAAACCATTCCGCCTCGGTCAGCTCGACCTCCTTGACGAAGGCGTGCAGATGCCCGATCAGGCTCAGCATGATCCGCCGCAGCCGCGGGTCCGGTGTCGCCGCGAAGCGCTCCAGCACCTCGGCGGTGATCTCGTCGCCGGTCTTGTTGCGCGCTGCCGCCATCGCCGTTCTCCCTCGCTGCTCTCCCACGCCACAGCGTATATCGGAACGCCGCCGGCCGGCCAACGGCGCCGCGCCGTCCTGGTTCAGCGCGCCGCCGGGGTCAGGGCTTGGCGTCCGCAGGCGAGTCGACGACCTTGACCTCGACCGGGGCGTAGAGCTTCAGCGTGTCGACGGCGAGCTCGACCCGCGCGTCATCGAGCGCCTGGACGCAGACGATCGTCTCGCCGTTGTGGATATGGTGCGCAAAGCCCTCGCGGAAATTGCCGAGCATCACCGGGCCGAGGAACCCCGCATCCATCTCGGGCGCCATCGTCGCAGGGATCGGGCCGATCTCCTTGAGGACCCTGAGGGCCACGTCATTGTCCGGCACCCCCTCGGTGCGCAGCCGGTTGCGGGCGTCCTCGGCGATGCCCTCCGATTGGAAAACCCCGACCACGATCCTCGCCATCTCTTCCTCCTGCCTCGGCCCCCCCACTCTGCCCGAGCCGCCGACCAGCGACAACTCCGAGCGAGGCCGCATCATCGCGCCGGCCTCGGCCTGCTTCGGGCGCGGCCGCAAAATTTCGGCGTTTCCTTCGGGTTTCTTCGTTACTCCGAACCGTGCTTCTGGTCAGCTCGGCCCGTCCCGGACGCACCGGCGCGAGTGGATTGGAGAGGAGCCTCGACATGCAGGTGAGCAAACCGTGCCCAATATTCTCCGCGCGCAGCCTTTCGCGGCGAAGCGCCGTTCTGCTGCTCGCCGGAGCGGCGGTCGCAGCACATCCGCCGCCCGTGGCCGCGGAGGACGCGCCGCTGGCGATCAAAGGCTATGACCCCGTCGCCTATTTCACCGACGGCAAGCCGGTCCAAGGGCTGCCCGAGCTCGAATATCGATGGGACGAATACCGCTGGCGGTTTTCGAGCGCTGCGCATCGCGAGATGTTCAAGGCCGATCCGGTCCGCTACGCGCCGCAATTCGGCAATTATTGCGCAATGGCGCTCAGCCTCGGCCAGGTGGTCGTAGCCGACCCGGAGAACTGGCTGGTCAGCGACGGCAAGCTCTACGTTTTCGGCAAGCCGGCCCCGGCCGGCCCGGCCCTGTTCCAAACGCATCTCAGCGAGAACATCGAGAAGGCGAACCGGAACCGACCCATCCTTCCGCAGGAATAGCTGCAGGCCTTTTCAGGAGAAACCGATGAAACCGCGATTCTCGGCGTCGCGGCGGGCCATGGCGCTCGCTCTGTCGCTCGGCCTGGTGACGCTGGCGCCGCCGCACGCAGCGCCGGCGCAAGGAAAGTTTACGGTCAAGCCGATCGCAGAAAAGAAGCTCGGCAAGCTGCCGGCCGGGCCCCTCTACTGGCGGATCGAGAATTTCCCGACGCTGGCGCAGGCGAAGGCCGCTGAAGGTCCCGCCTCGCTCTCTGCCGAGGTCGCGGGCAAGGGCTGGCTGTTCACGCTCGGCCACAAAGACGGCCGGACGGCCGGCGCCCACGAGATCGCCGAGATCGGTCCGATCCCGGCTATAACCGCGCCCGAATACCTGCTGCGCGTCAACAAGGCGACCGCATCGCCGGGCGCCAAAACGCGAGTGCATACGCACCCGGGATCGGAGACCTTCTATGTCCTCAGCGGTGAGCTGAGCCAAGAGACGCGCGAGGGCACGAAGCAGGTCGAGGCAGGGCGCACAATGTTGGGGCATGTTGCAGACACGCCGATGGAGGTCTTCAACAATGGCGGCGATGATCTCGACGCGCTCGTCATGTTTGTTGTCGATGCCACCCGGCCGTTCTCATCTCCAGCCAGCTTCGAATGAGCCGGTTCGATCGCGATCGCTTATAGTCCGGCCTTGCGCAGCCCCTCACGCAGATGCTCGAGATCGGCGGGGTCGAGAAGCTTGCCGCCGAATTCCTGGAGATCGAAGGCCGGATCGAAGCGGCGTATCTCGGCGACGATCCGGGCAGCGTCCTCGGTGCGGTTTTCCTCCCCATAGGCGGCCGCCAGGATGATGCGGCTGAAATTCGCAGCCGGGACTTTGCGGAGATTGAGCTCTTCCTGCTCGATCGCGGCGTCGTAGCGTCGCCTCAGATAGTAGGCGAGGCCGAGGGCGAAGCGGTCGAGCGGGTTGAGCTCCGGATCCAGGCGCTGGGCCTCCTCCAGCGCGTCGATCGCGGCGTCGGTCTGACCGGTCCACATCAGGGCGTTGCCGCGGCCGGCGAGCGCCTGCGCGTCGTTCGGATTGACCGCGATTGCCCGATCCATCTCGGCCCGCGCCTCGTCGTAGCGGTGGTGGAAGATATCGATGCGGCCCAGGATGACGTGCGCGCGCACGTCGGAATCGTCGATATTGAGCGCCTTGGCGGCCGCCTCCTGCGCGAGGCCGACAAACCGCGTCGGCGATTCCGCCCAGCCCATCGACACGGCGACGTAATAGGTTTGGGCGAGCGCGGCGTAGGCGGCGGCGTAGTTCGGGTCCAGCGCGATCGCGCGCCGCAACAGCCCGCGCGCCGCGACGATGCCGGCGCGTTCCGGACGCTGCAACGCCGGCCTTGCGCGCAGCACGCAATCATAGGCTTCGAGGCTGTCGGTCGGCTTGGCGAGCGCCCGGCGCTGCTCCGCCTCGGTCACCCGGATCGCCAGGCTCCCGGCGATCTGCGCCGTGATCTTGTCCGGCAGGGCATAGAGCTCGGCGAGGCGCTCGTCGAAGCGGGCGGACCACAGCACGCGCCCTTCGCTGTCGACGAGCCGGGCGTCGGCCCGCATGCGGTCGCCGGCCGGGCGGGCATCGCCTTCCACCTGATAGCGCACCCGCAGGGAGCGGGCGACCTCCGCGGGGGTTGCGGGCTTGGCGCGGTAGGGCTGCACCGCATTCCATGACATGACCGTCAGCCCGGAAAAGCGCCCCAGCGCGTCGATGACGTCTTGCGTCAATCCATCCGCGAGATAGGTGCGGGCCGGGTCGCCGCTCTCGTCGGCAAAGGGGAGGACCGCGATCGCCGGCTTCTCGGCGGGAGCGGGGAACAATTTCCAGCCGGACCCGACGCCGCTCCACAGCGCGCCGGCGACGAGCGCGAGCAGCAGCACCGGCGCCGCTGTCCCGGCGAGGCGCCGCGCAGTCGGCGCCCTCGGCCGGGCTTCTTCGCGCCGCGCGGCCGGAACGGGCGTGTCGTCGGCCGCCGGCGGCGTGATCGGTGACACCTCGGCGTCGAACAGGTAGCCGCGGCGCGGCGCCGTCCTGATCAGTCGCGGCCCGTCCTCTCCGAGCGCCCGCCGCAGCTCGCCCACACTCTGCACCAGCGTATCGTCGGTGACCGCGAGCCCCGCCCACACCGCGGCGAACAGCTCGTCCTTGGAGACCAGCCGGCCGCAATTTGCGACCAGGTAATCGAGCACGGCAAAGGTCTTGGGCCGAAGCGCCACCTCGGCCCCGTCATCGAGCAGACATCCACGATCACGGTCGAGGACGATAGGGGCAAACCGCAGCCGCCGTGCCGCTCCCGCGGCCGAGGGGTCGGCAGCCGTGCGGGATCGATCGGCCCCCGAGAGCGGATTTGTCACCGGCGATCCCCAAAAAGCTTGGTCTCTCGGAGGAATCGAATATCGCACTGCCCGGCGCCCGAATCCACGCGCCTACACCTCAGGGCTGCGCAGCGCGGTTCGGCGTTGTCGCATCACCGGAAAATGGGCCATCCTTGGCGCCGCGCGGGATTCGGACGAGGCGAAGATGAAGCTCAATGACGCCGTCAACATCGAGGACCTGCACCGGATGGCGAGGCGCAAATTGCCGCGCATCGTCTTCGACTACATCGAAGGCGGGGTCGAGGACGAGCGCGGCCTGTCGCGCAACGAGGCGGCGTTTCACCAGCACCGGCTGCTGCCGCGCTACCTGGTTGACGTGTCGACCCGCGACCAGTCGGCGAGCGTGTTCGGCCATACCTATGCGAGCCCGTTCGGCATCTCGCCGACCGGCGGCGTCGGGCTCTACCGGCGCGAAGGCGAGGTCATGCTGGCCGAAGCCGCGGCCAAGGCGAACATCCCCTACATCATGTCGGGCGGCAGCAACGCCTCGATGGAAGAGGCCGCACGGATCGCCCCGAACAATCTGTGGTTCCAGCTCTACGCGGCCAAGGACGGCGATGTCTCCGACGCGCTGATCGGGCGCGCCCGCGACGCCGGGCTCGGCGCGCTTGGTGCTGACCGTCGACGTGCCGGTGCATCCCAAGCGCGAGCGCAACCAGCGCAACGGCTTTTCCCGGGTGCGCGGCGGCGGCGTTCTCGAATCGCTGAAGCTGAAGCCGTCGATCCTGCTGGAGGCCATGACCCACCCCGGCTGGGTCATCGATTACGTGCGCAACGGCGGCGCGCCGGGCTTGGGCAATTGGGCGCCGCATGCCGGCAATGGCGCAGGCAGGGCCGAAAGCATCGCCTTCGGCCGCAGCCAGACCCCGGCGGCGGCGCAGACCTGGCGCGACCTCGAGCGCTATCGGCGGCTTTTCCCGCGCGCGCTCGTGGTCAAGGGCATCTTGAACCCGGCCGACGCGATCCGCGCCGCCGAGATCGGCGTCGACGGCATCATCGTCTCCAACCACGGCGGCCGCCAGCTCGACCAGGCCCCGGCTTCGCTCGACGCGCTGCCGGCGATCAAGGCGGCGGTCGGCGACAGGCTGACGGTGATGCTCGACAGCGGCATCAGGCGCGGCGCCGACATCCTGATCGCGCGCTGCCTCGGGGCCGATTTCTGCTTCTTCGGCCGGCCGACGCTCTACGGCGCCGTCGTCGGCGGCGTCCCCGGGGTCAACAAGGTGGTCGACATCTTCCGCCACGAGATCGACCTCGTGATGGGCCAGATCGGCTGCCCGAGCCTCGCCGAGCTCGGCCCCGATTTCCTGTGGCGCGACGACTGGCGGCAGAACCGCTGAACGCCCTCCGCGGGCCGCTCGACAGATAGCCAGAAGATAGCTATCTTAAGCCGATGAGCGAGCACAGCGTTGTCGAGGCGAAAAACCAGCTGTCGAAGCTGATCGACCGCGCCCTGAAGGGCGAGGGTATCGTGATCACCCGGCGTGGCGAGCCGGTTGTCGAGCTGAAGCCGGTGCGGCCGGCCCCGCGCCCGATCACCGAAGCGGACATCGAATGGCTGCGCGCCAGGCTAGTCGGCCGCACACCCGCCAAGATCGATGCCGGCACCCTCATCCGCCAGATGCGCGATGAGGGCGAGAAGTGAGCCTTTATCTCGATGCCAACATTCTCGTCGCGCTGTTGACGCCCGAGCCGCTGAGCCAGCACGCGATCGATTTTGCGCGAACGGCCCGCGAGCCCTTGATCGTCAGCGATTTCGCTGCAGCCGAATTTGTTTCGGCAATCGCTCGGCGGGTCCGCACCCGAGAAACGACAGTCGAGGATGCAAGGCGGGACATCGGCGACTTCGAGGCTTGGGCGGCGCGTTCGGCCGAGCGCAGAGACCTCAATGCCGGCGATGTCGCGGCCGCTACGGCCTATCTGCGGCGGCTCGACCTCACCCTGCTCGCTCCCGATGCGCTGCACATCGCGATCGCCCGGCGCCTCGATGCAGTGCTCGTCACTTTCGACCGCGCCATGGCCGCCGCCGCCCGCGCGCTGGGCATGGCGGTCGAGACCCCCTGACGGGTTGTCCGCCCAGCGCGAAGGCAGCATCGGCGTCGCTCGACGCGCTGCCGGCAATCAAGGCGGCGGTCGGCGACAGGCTGACGGTGATGCTCGACAGCGGCGTCAGACGCGGAGCCGCATCCTGATCGCGCGGCGCCTCGGCGCCGAATTCGTCTTTTTCGACCGGCCCACACTCCACGGCGCCGTCGGCGGCGGCGTCCCCGGGGTCAGGAAGGTGGTCGACATCTTCCGCAACGAGATCGACCTCGTCATCGCCCACATCGGCTGCCCGAGCCTAAATGAACTCGGGCCCGATTTCCTGTGGCGCGACGATTGGCGGCGGGACCGCTGACCGCGGCCCTGCCCACCCCGCCGTCAGTTGCCGGCGGATTGCGCCGCCGGCCGCGCCGCCCCGGCGGGGCGGTCGAGCGCGTCGTCCATCTCCTCGAAGGTGCGGCCCTTGGTTTCGGGGCCGAACACCCAGAAGCCGACGACGCCGAGAATGTACCAGCAAGCGAAGTAGATGAAGGCCGGACCGAGCATGACGAGGTTGGGCGCCGCCGGCTTGATGATGTCGCCGGCCCCCATGATCACCGCCAGGCCGAACGGCCCCAGCACCTTGCCGCCGAGATTGCCGACGCCGTAGCTCATCCCCATGCCGCTGCTGCGCAGCCGGGCCGGCCAGATCTCCGACATATACGGCCCGACGACGGTGTAGATGGCGCTGCTGAAAAAGCCCTGGGCGATGATCAGCATGTAGAACAGCGACCAGCCGTCGATGAACACATTGTACAGATACCCGGCGCAAACGAGCAGGATCGCGGCCATCACGCAATAGAGGGTGCCCGAGCCGCGGCGCCCGAGCGGCTCGATCAGCGCGGTGATGCTGAACCGGCCGAGGATCCCCGCGAAGTTGACAAAGATCATCAGGAACGCCGCGTGCGCGGGGGTCGTGTTGAGCACGATCACGAGCAATGTCGCACCCCACAGACCTATGGAGGAGCCGCCCGTCTGCGTCAGACCCGTCAGGCAGCCGGCGGCGACCAGCCGGGGGTATTTGAACAGCTCTACCCAGCGCGTTTTCTCGGGGACCGGCGCCGCCTTCGGCAGCTCGATCTCTTTCGGGTCGATCATCAAGGCCCAGGCCAGCGATTTGCGCGCTTCCTCCATGCGGCCCATGCGGATCAGCCAGCGCGGCGATTCCGGCACCCAGTAGCGGATCATGAACACCAATAAGAGCGGCGACAGGCCGACCAGGAACAGGCCGCGCCAGCCGATCACCGGCAGCAAGGTCGCCGCCGCCAGGCCGGCCAGCATGCTGCCGGCGGGCAGCAAGGTCGTAACCAGCGCGCTGACCCAGCCGCGCTTGTAGGCCGGAATGAATTCCTGGACCAACGGAAGGTCGATCGTGAAGATGCCGGCATTGCCGACCCCGACGAAGACCCGGAAGAACGCCAGGAACAGCCAGCCGGGGATCAAGGCATTCTGTCCCGGCGTGAAGACCAGGACGCCGGTGGCGACCGAGATCATGACCGCCGACCAGATGAACACCGTGCGCCGGCCGATCCGGTCGCCGAGCCAACCCCAGATGAAGGCGCCGGGAGACGCGCCGAGGCCGGAGGCCAGCAGGATCACGCCGCCCTGCCAGTAGGGCAGCTGCCATTCCTTGGTCAGCGCCGCGGTGACGTAGCCGATCAGGAAGAAGTCGAAAAAATCGAGCAGATCGGCGACGTTGGCGGTGCAGATCAGCTTCCATTGATTGGCGGTCAGCTTTTTTTGTCGTTCCAGCAGCTCGATCATGCGTCCCCTCCTCGCTCGCAGCGGCCGACGGCCGGCCGAACGAGCGTTCGGTGGCGACGCTAACTTAAGCTTTGCTGAACCGCAACCGGCGCTTATCCGACCGGAGCCGACGCCGGCGCGGGACGTGGGGCGGGGTCAGGCGATGCGCACACCCTCCGGCGAGCGCACCGGCTTGCCGAGGTCGGCGTCGATCTCGCCGATCGAGCGGCGGCTGGTCTCGAAGCCGACGAACCAAAAGGCGAAGGCGCCCAGCACGTACCAGAAGGCGAAATAGTTGAAGCCCGGAATCAGCGCGTCGAGTGTCGCCGACGGCTTGACGTAGTTCGACGACCCGGCGATCAGCGCCAGCCCGGCCGGGCCGATGAACTTGCCGAGGTTGCCGATGCCGTAGACAAAGCCCATGCCGCTGCCGCGCAGCCGGGCCGGCCACAGCTCGCCCATATAGGGGCCGACGATCGAGTAGTTGCCGCTGCCGAAAAAGCTCTGCAGCAGCAGCATGACGTAAAATATCGACACGCCGCCGATGAAGACGCTGTGCATATAGCCGGCGAGCGACATGCACACCGCCGCGGTCAGGCAGCTGAACACCCCCGCCGGGCGCCGCCCCCAGGCGTCCGAGATCCACGAGCACAGGAACCGCCCGGCGATCGCCATCAAGGCGATCCAGATGCCGAGCTTCGACGCCTCGGCCGGGGTGATCTTCAGCACCATCACGAGCAGGGTCACCGTCCACAGCGCCAGCCCGACGCCGCCGGTCTGGCTGAGCCCGGTCAGCGCGCCGGCGAAGATGCTGCGCGGGTATTTGAACATCTCGAGCCAGCGGGTGTGCTCGACTGCCGGCGCAACGGTCGGCAAGGCGATTTCGCTCGGATCCTTCTGCAACGCCCAGGCGAGCGATTTGCGCGCGTCCTCGAAGCGGCCCATTCGCATCAGCCAATACGGCGATTCGGGGACCCAGGCGCGGATGTAGAGGGTTAGAAACGCCGGCAGCAGGCCGACCGCAAACAGGCCGCGCCAGCCGATATAGGGGGTGGCGAAGGCCGACAGCAGCGCGCCGAGCAGAAAGCCCGCCGGCAGCATCGTCGTCGTCAGCCCGGTCAGCCAGCCGCGCTTGGCAGTGGGAACGAACTCCTGGATGACCGTGATGTCGACCGAGTACATGCCGGTCACGCCGAATCCGACGAAAATCCGGCAGATCACCAGGTAGATCCAGGCGTGCTCGGGGGTCAGCGCCATCGCCCCGGTGGCGATCGAGGTGTTTAAGACGGTGCCGATCATCGCCTTGCGCCGGCCGATCTTGTCGGCCACCCAGCCCCAGATGATCGAGCCGAACGGGGCGCTGATGCCCGACGCCAGCAGGATCAATCCCGCTTCCCCAAAGGTCAGGCCCCAGTCCTTGACGATGAACGCCAGAACAAAACCGATCAGCCCGAAGTCGAAAAAATCGAGCATGTCGCCGATGGTGGCGGCCATCGCGATCTTCCACTGGTTCGCCGTCAGCTTTGTCTGGGCGTCCAAATGTTCGAGCATCGCGTCCTCCCCCCGCTGAGGCATCATGCCTCGCCGCGCCCCGGGATCGCTGGTTTTTCAGTTAATTGTAAGATTTAGTTTCTTCGAATCCAGGGTCGTCACGGTACTAGAATATTACCGGCAGCCTGTCCACCCGCAATCGGCCCAAGACGAGGAACCGAGGCGGCGCGCTCGATTTCGCCTCGCCCGGGACCGCCGCAGGCCCGGGAGCCGCGACAGCGATCGGTCGCGGCGCTTGCCAGAATTGAAACGCGGATATATTCCGCGGCCTTCGCACCCCGCCCAGGTCCCCGGCCGCCCATGACCCAAGCCTCGATCGATGTCGTCGGCATCGGCAATGCGATTGTCGATGTCATCGCCCACGCCGATGAGGGGTTTCTCGAGCGGGAGGGGCTGGCCAAGGGGGCGATGACCCTGATCGACGCGGCGCGGGCCGAGGCGCTCTATCAAAGGATGGGGCCGGCGATCGAATCCTCGGGCGGATCGGCCGGCAACACGATGGCCGGGATCGCCTCGCTCGGCGGCGGCGGCGCCTATATCGGCAAGGTGCGCGACGACCCGCTGGGCGATGTGTTCCGCCACGACCTGACCGCGCTCGGCGTCCGGTTCGACACCCCGGCGGCGACATCGGGTCCCGGCACCGCGCGCTGCCTTGTCCTCGTCACCCCCGACGGGCAGCGCACGATGGGGACCTATCTGGGCGCCTGCGCCGAGCTCGGGCCGGCCGACATCGACCCGCAGACCGTCGCCGCGGCGCGGGTCACCTATCTCGAAGGCTACCTGTTCGACCCGCCGCTGGCGCAGCAGGCGTTCCGCAAGGCGGCCGACGCCGCGCACGCCGCCGGGCGGAAGGTGGCGCTCTCGCTCTCCGACCCGTTTTGCGTCGGCCGCCACCGCGCGGCGTTTCGCGACCTCGTCGCCGGCCATGTCGACATCCTGTTTGCGAACGAGGCCGAGATCTGCTCGCTCTACGAGACCGACGCGTTCGCCGCCGCCGCCGCCGCGGTCCGCGGCCAGGTCGCGATCGCCGCGCTGACCCGCAGCGAGGCGGGCAGCGTCATCCTGGCCGACGGCGCGGAGCACGCGGTCGCGGCCGCGCCGGTCGCCCGCGTCGTCGACACCACCGGCGCCGGCGACCTCTACGCCAGCGGTTTCCTCTACGGCTTGACCCGCGGCCTGCCGCTCCCCATTTGCGGTCGGATCGGCAGCTTGTGCGCCGCCGAAATCATCAGCCATGTCGGCGCCCGTCCCGAGCTCGACCTGTCGCGGCTGGTCGACGGCGCCGGGCGCGGCCTGTAGTTTTCCAGCAGATTCAGGGAAAACAGGACACCCGTCGCCCGCGCCCTCCAGGGCGCGGAACCGTGTTGGAGCCATGGAAATCCGCAACATCGCCATCATCGCCCATGTCGACCACGGCAAGACCACCCTGGTCGATGCGATGCTGCGCCAGTCGGGCGCGTTCCGCGCCAATCAGCAGGTGGCCGAGCGGGCGCTCGATTCGAACGACCTCGAGCGCGAGCGCGGCATCACGATCCTGGCGAAATGCACCTCGGTCGTGTGGCGCGGCGTGCGCGTCAACATCGTCGACACCCCGGGCCACGCCGATTTCGGCGGCGAGGTCGAGCGCATCCTCGGCATGGTCGACGGCGTCCTGGTGCTGGTCGACGCCGCCGAAGGGCCGATGCCGCAGACCAAGTTCGTGCTCGGCAAGGCGTTGCGCCAGGGCCTGCGCCCGATCGTCGTGATCAACAAGGTCGACCGCCCGGACGCGCGGGCGCGCGAGGTCCACAACGAGGTCTTCGACCTCTTCGCCGTCCTCGACGCGACCGAGGCGCAGCTCGATTTCCCGACCGTGTTCGCCTCGGGCCGCAGCGGCTGGGCGGTCGCCGATCTGGCCGCGCCGCGCCGCGATCTCGCGCCGCTCTTCGAGCTGATCCTGGCGCATGTGCCGCCGCCGCGCGCCGATCCCGACGCGCCGTTTTCGATGCTGGCGACGACGCTCGACTACGACCCCTATCTCGGCCGCGTGCTGACCGGGCTCATTCATTCCGGGGTGGCGCGGGTCAACATGCCGGTCAAGTCGCTGGGCCGCGACGGCCATGTCGTCGAGCAGGCGCGGCTGACCAAATTGCAGGCGTTCCGCGGGCTCGACCGGCGCCCGATCGAGGAGGCGCAGGCCGGCGACATCATCGCCGTCGCCGGGCTCGCGCTGACCACGGTCGCCGACACGATCTGCGCGCCCGAGGTGACGGCGCCGCTCGCCGCCGACCCGATCGACCCGCCGACCCTGGCGATGACCTTCTCGGTCAACGACAGCCCGCTCGCCGGGCGCGAGGGCGCGAAGGTCACCTCGCGGGTGATCGGCGAGCGCCTGTTCCGCGAAGCCGAGGGGAATGTCGCGATCCAGGTGCGCGAGAGCCGCGAGAAGGACGCCTTCGAGGTCGCCGGCCGCGGCGAATTGCAGCTCGGCGTCTTGATCGAGACGATGCGGCGCGAGGGCTTCGAATTGTCGATCTCGCGCCCGCGGGTGCTGTTTGCGACCGACCCCGCGACCGGCCGGCGGCAGGAGCCGATCGAGGAGGTCATGGTCGATGTCGACGACGGAGTTCGCCGGGATCGTCGTCGACAAGATGAGCCGCCGCAAGGCCGAGATGCAGGAGATGCGGCCCTCGGGCGGCGGCAAGCTGCGCCTGACCTTTCTCGGGCCGACCCGCGGGCTGATCGGCTATCAGGGCGAGTTTCTGACCGATACCCGCGGCACCGGGGTGATGAGCCGCCTCTTTCACGGCTACGCGCCGCACAAGGGCGAGATCGAGGGCCGGCGCAACGGCGTCCTGGTCTCGACCGCCAACGGCGTCGCGATCGCCTATGCGCTGTGGAACCTCGAGGACCGCGGGCCGATGTTCATCGACCCCGGGGCGCAGATCTACGAGGGCATGATCGTCGGCGCCCACACCCGCGGCAACGACCTCGACGTGAACCCGGCCAAGGGCAAGCAGCTGACCAACATCCGCACCACCTCGAAGGACGAGGCGGTGCGGCTGACCCCGCCCATCGCGATGAGCCTGGAGCAGGCGATCGCCTATATCGGCGACGACGAGCTGGTTGAGGTCACCCCGAAATCGATCCGGCTGCGCAAGCGCCTGCTCGACCCCAACGACCGCAAGCGCGCCAGCCGCGCCGCCGCCGCCGCGGAATGACCCGGCCCGGCCAAACGAAACCCGCCCTCAGACCCCGGCCTCGATCCGGCGGGCGATCCATTGATTGAGGCTGACGCCTTCGGCCTGGGCGCGCACCGCCGCGCGGCGGTGCGCCTCGGGGCTCACGCGAAGCGGGATCTTGCCGCTGTACGGCCGGTCCGGCTGCTCGCCGCGTTCCGCGCAGAACGCGAGGTAGTCGTCGATGCTGTCGCGAAACGCCTGCTCCACCTCGGCGAAGGTCGCTCCCTCGAAGGTGATCACGTCGCGCAACCCGGCGACACGGCCGACAAAAGCGCCGTCATCGGCTTCGACCGTGCCGACATAGCCCTTGTGTTCGAGCATCGATTGACTCCTGCTCTGCGGACCGCGATGTTGATGGAATGAGTGGCGAGCGCGAAGAGACCGTGGATTTGGCCTATATCGGCCGGGCCTTGCAACGGCTGACGATCGAGGTGGCCAGCCTGCGCGACGACATGAAGGTGCTGACCGCGATCGTTCTCCGCCATAAGGAGACCTTGATCCGAGTGCTCGAGCAGATCACCACCATGGTTTCCCAGAATGCGCGAAGCATCGATCGCCTGCGGGCGGTCGAGGATCGCCTCGAGGCGCTCGAAGAGAGGCGATGATCGAACCGACGCGTTTGACTTCGCGACCTCTCCCGCCATATCTTCCGCCATTCTTGGAAAAGTCGGCGAGCGGTCGCGCTTGGTGTGCGCCGCGTTGCCGCGACGACCAGGCGGCTAACCGGAACCCCACTTCATGAGCAGCAAGCGTCAGGAACCGAAGTACAAGATCAACCGCCGGCTCCAGGTGAATTTGTGGGGCCGGCCGAAGAGCCCGCTCAACCGGCGCGAATACGGGCCCGGCCAGCACGGCCAGCGGCGCAAGAAGCCGTCCGATTTCGGGACCCAGCTCGCCGCCAAGCAAAAGCTCAAGGGCTATTACGCCAATATCGGCGAGCGCCAGTTCCGCCGGCTCTACGCCGAGGCGGTGCGCCGGCGCGGCGACACCGGCGACAATCTGATCGAGCTGTTGGAGCGCCGGCTCGACGCGGTGGTCTACCGCATGAAGCTGGTGCCCACGCCCTTCGCCGCGCGCCAGCTCGTCAACCACCGCCACGTGCTGGTCAACGGGCGGCGGGTCAACATCCCCTCCTATCTGGTCAGCGACGGCGACGAGATCGAGCTGACCGGCAAGGCCAAGAACATGGCGCTGGTGCTCGAGGCGGCGCAGTCGGGCGAGCGCGACGTGCCCGACTACCTCGAGATCGACCACGACCGGATGAAGGGCCGCTTTGTCCGCGCGCCGAAGCCGACCGACGTGCCCTACCCGGTCTCGATGGAGCCGAACCTCGTCATCGAGTTCTATTCGCGCTGACGGCGCCGGTCGCCGACCCGACGATTTTTTCGTTGCACGCTCGCCATCGTCCTCGACACTGACCGGGGTGCGGCCGTGTCGGACCGCTGCCTCGACAGGCGATGGCGATGTTGATCCTGCATCTCTCGATCGTCCTTTTGCTGATCGTCGTGAACGGCTTTTTCGCGATGGCCGAGATCGCGCTGGTCTCGGCGCGCAACGCCCGGCTGCAGGCGCTGGCCGAGGGCGGCTCCGCCGGAGCGCAGGCGGCGCTCGAGCTCAAAGCCGACCCCTCGCGGCTGTTGGCGACGGTGCAGATCGGGATCACCGTGATCGCGGTGTTGTCGGGCACCTTCGGCGAGGCGACCCTGGGCGACTGGCTGGAGCGGGAATTGCGCGCCTGGTCCGGCTTCGCCGCGCAATACGCCCATGCGATCAGCATGGCGGTCGTGGTCATCGGCATCTCGTATCTGTCGCTGATCATCGGCGAGCTCGCGCCCAAGCGCATCGCCCTCGTCCATCCCGAGAAGATCGCCGCCGCGCTCGCCGGGATCATGCGGGCGCTCGCCCGCGCCGGGGCGCCCATTGAATGGTTCTTGAGCGCGTCGACCGATTTGGTGCTGCGCCTGCTGCCGATCCGGGTCGAGGGCTCGGCCGCGGTGACCGACGAGGAGATCACCTTCATGCTGCGCGAGGGTGCTGCGGCCGGCCACATTCACCAGGCCGAGACCGAGATCGTCGAGATGGCGCTGCGGCTCGGCGACCGGCGCGCCAGCACGGCGATGACGCCGCGCACCCGGATCGAGTGGCTCGACCTCGACGACCCGGAGGACGACAACCGGCGCAAGATCCGCGACAGCGCCTATTCCCGCTTCCCGGTCGTGCAGGGCGGCTCGCAGCAGGTCGTCGGCATCGTCCAGGCCAAGGCGCTGCTCGCCGCCTGCCTCGCCGGCCATCCGCTCGACCTGCGCGCGGCGACGCGGGACCCGCTCTACCTGCCCAACACGGTGACCGTGCTGCGGGTGCTCGAAGTGTTCAAAAGCAGCGGCGAGCCGATGGCGCTGATCGTCGACGAGTACGGCGACCTCGAAGGGCTGGTCACGCCCAGCGACATCCTCGAGGCGCTGGTCGGCGACATCGCCGGCGCCGACGACGCCGACCAGCGGGTGGTGCGGCGCGACGACGGCAGCTGGCTGATCGACGGCATGGTCGGCCTCGACGAATTGAAGCAGGTGCTGGGGCTCTCCCATCTGACCGGCGAGGACACCGATTTTCACACGCTGGGCGGCTACATCATGGCCCGCCTCAACCGGGTGCCGATGATCGCCGACCGGATCACCGCCGACGGCTATCAGTACGAGGTCGTCGACATGGACGGGCGCCGGGTCGACCGGGTGCTGGTGGCCCCGGTCACGGCGAAGGGCCGCCGGTAAAAACCGCAATCGCGAGCGCGCGGCGGTTGTGATAAATTTGCCGGGACGAGGCCGGGCAAAGGCGGCGGCGCGCCGTGCATATCCGCTACCGCTATCGAGGCGGCGAAAAGGTCTTCGACCAGCCTTGCGACGAGGTCACCCTCGGGCGGCCCCGGCATGGCGTCCATGTCGACATCGATTTGAGCCCGGACCTGCGGGTCTCGCGGCCGCACGCCCGGATTTCGGCCGCCGACGGCCGCTATTGGATCGAGGACCTCGGCAGCGCCAACGGCACCGAGCTCGACGACGAGCCGATCAAGGGCAAGGGCAAATTGCCGCTCGCCCCCGGCCAGACAATCCGCATCAGCGAGACGACGATCGAGGTCGAGGTCCCCGCCGCCGCAGCGCCCGGCCCCGATCGCGGCTGGGGCTCGGACGCGACGATCGTGCTTGGCGGCGACGAGCCCGGCCTCGACATCGGCGACGTGATCGACGCCTCGGCCCCGGTCTTCGAGCCCGGCGACGCCGACCCGACGCAACCCTGGTCGCTGCTCTACGAGCTGCCGCTGCGGTTCGGCGAGGCGGCCGACCTCGACGCGCTCTTGCAGACGGTCGTCGAGCGGCTGGTCGCGACGATCCCGGCGGCGAGCCGGGGCGCGCTGCTGCTCGAGGATCAGAGCACCGGGGCGCTGCTGCTGAAGGCGCACATGCCGGCCGGCGAGCCCTCGGTCAGCATGACCCTGGCGCGCCGCGCGATCGATCGCCGCCAGGGGTTCATCTGGCGGGCGGGCCTCGATCCGAGCCAAAGCCAGGTGTTGCACCGGATGCACGCCGGCATGTACGCGCCGCTGATGTGGAAGGGGCGCGCGCTGGGGGTCGCCTGCGTCGACAACAGCGACCAGGGGCGCCGCCTTCGCCGCCGTCGATCTGCGCCTGATGCTCGCGGTCGCCCATTACGCGGCGCTGGCCGCGACGCAGAACCAGCTGCAGGACGAGCTGCGCCGCAGCGCCGCGCTGCTCGGGCGGCTGCTGACCAATTTCTCGCCGAAGACCCGCGGCCAGTTGCTGGCGCGGGCCGGGCGCGGGCGGCTGCGGCTCGGCGGCGAGAAATCGGAAGTGGTGATCCTCGAATCCGATATCCGCGGCTTCACCGCGCTGAGCGCCGGCATGGACACCGACGATGTGGTCGACCTGCTCAACGACTATTTCTCGGCGCTGGTCGACGCCATCTTCAGGCACGACGGCACGGTCGACAAATTCATCGGCGACGCCGTGCTCGCCGTCTTCGGCAGCCCCGAGCCGGACGCGCTGCGGCACGAGAAGGCGGTGCGCGCGGCGCTGGCGATGCAGGCCGCGATGGCCGAGGTCAGCGAGCGCCGCCGGCGCCGCGGCCGCGCCACCTGCGCGATCGGCATCGGGATCCATTGCGGCGAGGTGCTGCACGGGTTCATCGGCTCGAACGAGCGCATGGAGCTGACGATCATCGGCGACGCGGTCAACTGGACGGCGCGCTATTGCGCCGCCGCGACGAGCGGCGAAATTCTGATCAGCCCGGCGCTGCATCAGCGCATGTGGCGGCTGATCGACAGCGAGCTGATCGCGATCGAGACCAAGCAGGAGGGCCGGCTCGCCGCCTACCGCCTGAAGGGGCTGCGCGCCTGAAGATCGCGGCGCGGCCGGCGGGCGGCGTCGAAATCAGCAGCCGAAGCGGCGCTGGCGCTGCTGGAACGAGCGGATCGCGCGCAGAAAATCGATCTTGCGAAAGGCCGGCCACAACACGTCGGTGAAGTAGAACTCGCTGTGCGCGCTCTGCCACAGCAGGAAGCCGGAGAGGCGGATCTCGCCCGAGGTGCGGATGATCAGATCGGGGTCGGGCAGGCCGGCGGTGTAGAGATGGTCGGCGATCGCCTCGGGCGTCACGCTGTCGATCGCCTCGGCCAAGGTCGATTGCCTCTCGGCCATGGCGCCGAGCAGGGCGCGAACCGCGTCGGCGATTTCCTGACGGCCGCCATAGGCGATCGCGATGTTGAGCTCCAGCCCGTCATAGGACGCGGTCGCGCCCTCCGCGGCGGCGATGGCGGCGAGCACCGGCGCGGGCAGCATCTCGCGGCGGCCGATCGCGCGAACCCGAATGCGCCGGCGGTGGATCGCCGGGTCGCCGGCCAGCGCCGTCAGCTTGGCCTCGACGCTCGCCAGGATGCCGAAGACCTCGGCCGCCGGGCGGCGGAAATTATCGGTCGAGAACACCCATAGGGTGACGGTCGGGATCGCGAGCTCGACGCACCAGTCCAGCACCTCGTCGAGCTTGTCGGCCCCGAGATCGTAGATCTCCCGCGGCGCGGTCAGGCCGACCGCGCGGCCGTGGCGGCGGTTGCCGTCGAGGATGATGCCGATATGGCGCGGCCGCGACCGCGTCTTCACGTCTCGGGCGAGCCGCCTAGTGTAGAGGTAATAGAGGAGGTGAAACAGCGGCCGCAACGGGGCTTCCCCTGAACGCTCAACCCAAAACAGCGCAGGTTATCTCGAAACCGCATCTTCGCCCCCGCGAAAGCGGCAGCGAGAGAGTCAAATTAAGGGACCGCATGATGGCGGTGCGTCCGTGGCAGGTCTCTCAGGGGCGCATCCCCGACCATTTCCGGGCCCTTTGGCTACCGGCCGCCGAACCGCGCGAATAGCCGGCGGGGTTCGCCGCCGGGCATGGTAGCATCATCGCGCCGACACCCGCTGCGAGGCCCAGCAAATGGGCCCGCGGGCACCGGGTGCGGTCGCGGGTTTCGCTGGGGTTCGTTGCCGCACGGCGGCGCGGCGGACCCGCGAAAGCCATGGGAGGTATCTGGGAATGAAGCGAAATCTCACGGGATTCGCGGCAGCGGGGGCGTTTGTCCTCGCGCTCGCCACCGGACAGCCGGCGCTCGCGCAAAAACCGGGCGGCATTTTAAGGATCGGCCATTTCGACAGCCCGGCCAGCATGTCGCTGCTCGAGGAATCGACGCAGGCGGTCAACCGGCCGATGTCGGGCGTCTTTAACAACCTCGTCATGTTCAAGCAGGACGTAAAGCAGAACAGCCTGAAATCGATCGTCCCGGACCTCGCCACCGGCTGGGCGTGGAACGAGGAGGGGACGGAGCTGACCTTTCCGTTGCGCCACGGCGTCAAATGGCACGACGGCCGGCCGTTCACCTCGGCCGACGTCAAGTGCACGATCGACCTCTTGATGGGCAACGCCAAGGAGAAGCTGCGCATCAACCCGCGCAAATCCTGGTTCGACAACGTCGCCGAGGTGACCACGAACGGAGATTTCGAGGCCACCTTTCACCTGAAGCGGCCGCAGCCCTCGTTCCTGGCGCTGCTCGCGACCGGCTGGTCGCCGGTCTATCCCTGCCACGTCAGCCCGCGCGACATGCGCACCCATCCGATCGGCACCGGCCCGTTCAAATTCGTTTCGTTCAAGCCGAACCAGTCGATCACGGTGACCCGGAACAAGGATTACTGGAAGGAGGGCCGGCCTTACCTCGACGGCATCGAGTACACGATCATCAAGGACGTTTCGACCCGGCTCTTGTCGTTCCTCGCCGGCAAGGACGATGTTTATTTCGGGGTCACGATCCCGCAGTTGAAGGACGTGAAGACCCAGGCGCCGACCGCGATCTGCGAGATCTTCACGGCCAACGTCGCCCGCAACCTGATCGTCAACCGCGACGCGCCGCCCTTCGACAACCCGGATCTGCGCCGGGCGATGTCGCTGACCCTCGACCGCAAGGCCTTCATCCAAATTCTGACCGAGGGCCAGGGCGATATCGGCGCGGTCATGATGCCGCCGCCGAGCGGGCTCTGGGGCATGCCGCCCGACCTGCTGCAGACCTTGCCGGGCTATGACCCCGATGTCGGGAAGCGCCGCGCCGAGGCGCGCGCATTGATGGAAAAGGCCGGCTACGGGCCCGACCGGCGTCTCGCGGTGACGGTTTCGACCCGCAACCTCGCCCCCTACCGCGACCCGGCGGTGATCCTGATCGACCAGCTGAAGCACATCTACATGGATGGGGTGCTCGACCCGGTCGACACCACCAACTGGTATCCCAAGATCATGCGCAAGGATTACACGGTCGGCCTCAACATCACCGAGACCGCGGTCGACGATCCCGACCCCGCCTTCTACGAAAACTACGTCTGCGGGGCGATGCGCAACTACACCGGCTATTGCAGCCGCGAGGTCGACAAGATGGTCGACGAGCAGTCGGCGATCAGCGACGTCGAGAAGCGCAAGGCGATGGTGTGGGCGATCGAGAAGAAGCTGGCCGACGACGACGCGCGGCCGATCCTGTTCTACAACCGCGCCGCGAACTGCCGTTACCCCAGGGTCAAGGGCCTCGTTACCCAGGTCAACAGCATCTATAACGGTCAGCGCTTCGAGGATGTCTGGCTCGACCGGTAGCTCGAAATGCTCGGGCCGGCGGCGCCGAGGCAGCCGCCGGCCCGCGGCCGAAGGGAGGAGACGCAATGAACCGGCATCTTCGCGCGCTGGGCGCGGCGGCGCTGTGGCTGGTGTCGGATGCCGGCATGGCGGTCGCGCAAAAGCAGGGCGGCATCCTGCAGATGCTCGATTTCGCCAGCCCCGCGAGCATGTCGATCCATGAGGAATCGACGATCGCCGCCGGCATCCCGATGATGGGGGTGTTCAACAACCTCGTCGTCTTCGACCAGCACGCGCCGCAAAACAGCCTCGAATCGATCGTGCCGGACCTGGCGACCGACTGGTCGTGGAGCGAGGACGGCAAGGAGCTGAGCTTCCACCTGCGCCGGGGCGTCCGATGGCATGACGGCGAGCCGTTCACCGCCGCCGATGTCAAATGCACCTGGGACCGGCTTCGCGGCGTGGGCGACGACAAGTTTCGCATCAACCCGCGCAAGGCGTGGTATCGCAACGTGGCCGGGATCACGACCATCGGCGACGACGCGGTCGCCTTCCACCTCAAACGGCCGCAGCCCTATCTGATCGCGCTGCTCGCATCCGGGCAGTCGCCGGTCTATCCCTGCCACGTGCCGCTGCGCGACATGCGAACCCATCCGATCGGCACCGGCCCGTTCAAATTCGTCGAATACCGGCCCAACGAGCGCATCCGGGTGACCCGTAACCCGGATTATTGGAAAACCGGCCGGCCCTATCTCGACGGCATCGACTATACGATCATCCCCAACCCGGCGACGCAGCTGCTGGCCTTCGTCGCCGGCAAGCTCGATTTCACCTTCGCCACGATCCCGCTCTTAAAAGACCTGAAGAGCCAGGCGCCGCAGGCGGTCTGCGACGTGGCGATGGACAACAACAGCCGCGACCTGTTGATCAATCGCGCCGTGGCGCCGTTCGACAAGCTCGAGGCGCGGCAGGCGATCGCGCTCTCGCTCGACCGCAAGGCGTTCATCGACATCCTCGCCGAGGGGCAGGGCGCGGTTGGCGGCGCGGTTCTGCCGCCGCCGGACGGTGTCTGGGGCATGCCGCCCGACGTGCTGCACAGCCTGCCCGGCTATGGCCCCGATGTCGCCAAGAACCGGGAGGAGGGCCGCGCGAAGATGCAGAAGCTCGGTTATGGCCCCGACCACCGCCTGGCGATAAAGCTGTCGACGCGCAACGTCCCGGGTTATCGCGACGCGGCCGTCGTCGCGATCTCGCAATTGCGCGAGGTCTATGTCGACGCCGAGCTCGAGCTGGTCGATACCGCGAACTACTTCCCGCGCATCATGCGCAAGGATTACACGCTTGCCGTCGAGGTCAGCACCGGCGGCCTCGACGATCCCGACCAGAAATTTTACGAGAACTACGTCTGCGGCGCCGACCGGAACCTCACCGGCTACTGCGACCCGCAGACCGACCGGCTGATCGACCGGCAATCGATGGAGGCGAACCCCGTAGAGCGACGCCGGCTGGTGTGGGAGATCGAACGCCGGCTGGCGGAGGACGCGTCGCGGCCGGTGCTGCTCTATTCGCGTTTTGCCACCTGCATGCAGCCGTGGCTCAAAGGCCTCGTGACGATGACCAACAGCCGCTTCAACGGCTGGCGCATGGAGGATGTCTGGCTCGATAGGTAGCGTGGTCGAAAACTCACGCCGGCTCGGCCGGATGCCGAACAGGCGGGTAGGAGGTACGTCAATCAGGGTTATATTCTCCGCTGTCGAGCATGTGCAGGGTTCCCCGCGCGTCGGCCGCAATCGGGTCGAACCAGAACTTCGAGTTCTCTTCGAGAACCACGCGAGCCCGCTCGCGAGCGATTCCGAGGAGGTGCTTAGCTGCATAATAGCGAACCAGCCGGTCTGGGTCGTCCAGCAACATCAGCAAGCGCAACCGCGATTCTCTGCCACGCGAGCGCAATAGGTCGACAATCGCCCCCATGCGCGCAAACGCCTTATTCGCGCAGCCTGGATCGCAATCAAGCACCGCAGCACCACGCTCCTTGGCGACCGACGCAAATCCCTCAACCAGCGCTGCGTCCCTCAGCTCTTCACCGTTCCGCCTGTTCATTTCAGCACTCCGAATTGACGCAGCGCCCCAAGACCTACCCTGTACTGCTCATCCCAGGTGCTCCCGCGCAGATACTCTCCGCAAGACGCCAGATGGTTTGGCCCAGCACCAGCAAATGCCTCTACCTTTTCGCAGGGTAAGCCGTACATGGTTCGTTCCCTCTTATCAAGCCTGCGTCGGCAACGCGCGCTCCTGTTCGACCTTCACCGGACGTGCTAGCCTGTTCTTCGGGAAAGCCCAGCCAATGGGCTCCGGCGGCGCGACCGAGGGAGGAAGAGAAATGAAGCAAAGCCTTCGCGCATTCGCCGCCGCGGCCACGCTGCTCGCCGTATTCTTCGGCGCCGCTCCCGCATCGGCGCAAAAGCCGGGCGGCATCCTCAAGGAATACATGATCGACAGCCCGGCCAGCCTGTCGATCCACGAGGAGGCGACGGTCGTCGCCGAGCGCCCGGCGATGGCGGTCTTCAACAACCTCGTCATGTTCGACCAGCACGCAGCGCAGAACAGCCCCGCCTCGATCGTGCCGGATCTGGCGACCGGCTGGTCATGGAGCGAGGACGGGACCGAGCTGACCTTCCCGCTGCGCCAGGGCGTCAGATGGCACGACGGCAAGCCATTTACCGCCGCCGACGTCAAATGCACCTGGGACCTGCTCGCCGGCCGGTCGAGCGAGCGGCTGCGGATCAATCCACGCAAGGCCTGGTACCGCAACCTCGCGGAGGTCACCACGAATGGCGATTACCAGGCCACATTCCACCTGAAACGGCCGCAGCCGGGCTTTTTGACCCTGCTCGCCTCGGGCTGGTCGCCGGTCTATCCCTGCCACGTCTCGCCGCGCGACATGCGCAGCCATCCGATCGGCACCGGCCCGTTCAAATTCGTCGAGTTCAAGCCGAACGAGCACATCCGGTTCGAGCGCAACCCCGATTACTGGAAGAAGGGCCTGCCCTATCTCGACGGGATCGAATACACGATCAGCCGCAACCGCTCGACGGTGATATTGGCCTTTATCGCCGGCAAGTACGATTTGACCTTCGCCGGCAGCGTCTCGATCCCGCTGATGCGCGACATCGTGAGCCAGATGCCCGAGGCGGTCTGCGACATGCCGCCGGGCAGCGTCAACACCAATCTGATCGTCAACCGCGACAAGCCGCCCTTCGACAACCCCGAATTGCGCCGGGCGATGGCGCTCTCCCTCGACCGCAAGGCGTTTGTCGACATCCTGACCGAGGGCAAGGGTTTTCTGGGCGGCGTGCTGCAGCCGCCGCCGGGCGGGCTCTGGGGGATGCCGGGCGATGTCCTGCAGACCCTGCCGGGCTACGGACCCGACGTGCCGAAGAACCGCGCGGAGGCGCAGGCGATCATGCGCAAGCTCGGCTACGGGCCGGACAAGCGGCTTGCGATCACGGTTTCGACGCGCGACATCGCCCCCTACCGCGACCCGGCGGTGATCCTGATCGACCAGCTGAAATCGGTCTTATATCGACGGCGACCTCGAAACCATCGACACCGCGCAATGGTACCCCAAGGTCATGCGCAAGGACTACACGGTCGCCCTCAACCTCACCGGCAGCACGGTCGACGACCCCGACCAGGGCCTTTACGAAAACTACACCTGCGGCGCCGAAGGGAACTACAACGACTACTGCAATCCCGAGCTCGACAAGCTGGTGGATCAGGAGTCGAGGGAATCCGATCAGGCAAAGCGCAAGCAGCTGGTGTGGGAAATCGAGCGGAAACTGGCCGAGGACGATGCCCGGCCGATCGTCTACTACAACCGCGGCGCCGCCTGCCGGCGGCCTTACGTCAAGGGCCTGACGATCATGGTCAACAGCATCTACAACGGCTGGCGCATGGAAGACGTCTGGCTCGACAGGTAAATGTTGTCGGAAGACTCCTGTCGGACTGGAACGCGGCGCATGTTGTCATTGCGAGCGAAGCGACGCAATCCCGGGGAAAGCCACCCGCTGCGCCGAGATTGCTTCGTCGCGCGATGACCGCCCTCCGGAATGCTCCAATTCGGTCGAAAGCTGCTCTGAACAAGAACAGAGAGGGAGACAAATCGAAATGAAGCAATATGCCTGCGTGTTGACGATCGCCGCGGCATTGCTGGCGGCCGGGTCGGCCTCGGCGCAAAAGCAGGGCGGCATCCTCAGGATGTACCATTTCGACAGCCCGGCCAGCATGTCGCTGCACGAGGAGGTGACCTGGGCGGCGCTCGGGCCGATGATGGGCGTTTTCAACAACCTCGTCATCTATAAGCAGGACGTGCCGCAGAACAGCCTCTCGTCGATCGTGCCGGAATTGGCCAGCGAGTGGTCGTGGGACCCGAGCAAGACGCAGCTGATGCTTCGCCTGCGCCAGGGCGTCAAATGGCACGACGGCAAGCCCTTCACCGCCAAAGACGTGGTCTGCACCTGGAACGCGCTGATGGGCAAGTCGAGCGAGAAGTTCCGCCTCAATCCGCGCAAATCCTGGTATCAGAACCTCGAGGAGGTGACCGCCGACGGCGATTACGAGGTCAGCTTCCATCTGCGCCGGCCGCAGCCTTCCTTTATCGCGCTCCTGGCGGCCGGCTGGTCGCCGGTCTATCCCTGCCACGTCTCGTTGCGCGAGATGCGCAGCCACCCGATCGGCACCGGCCCGTTCAAATTCGTCGAGTTCAAGCCGAACGAGCGGATCACGGTGGCGCGCAATCCGGATTACTGGAAGGCGGGCCGGCCCTATCTCGACGGCATCGAGTACACGATCATCACCAACGCCTCGACGCGGGTGCTGGCGTTCATCGCCGGCAAGTTCGATATGGCTACGCCCTACAATCTGACCCTGCCGCTGATGCGCGACATCAAGAGCCAGGCGCCTGACGCAATCTGTGAGGTGACGCCGACCAATGTCAGCCGCAACCTGATCGTCAACCGCGACAAGCCGCCCTTCGACAATGCCGAGATCCGCCGGGCGATGGCGCTTACCCTCGACCGCAAGGCCTTTATCGACACCTTGACCGAGGGCCGCGGCGATGTCGGCGGGGCCATGCTGCCGCCGCCCGAGGGGATCTGGGGCATGCCTGCGGAAATGCTGCGGACCTTGCCGGGCTACGACCCCGATGTGCAGAAAAGCCGGGCGGCAGGGCGCAAGATCATGGAGGGGCAGGGCTACGGGCCGAACAACCGGCTCAAGGTCACGGTCTCGACCCGCAACATCCCGCAATACCGCGACCCGGCCGTGATCCTGATCGACCAGCTGAAGGAGATCTATATCGACGGCGAGCTCGAAACCGTCGAGACCGTCAACTGGTATCCAAAAATTACCCGCAAGGATTTCACCGTCGGCATGAACCTTTTGGAAAACGGCCTCGACGATCCCGACCAGACTTTCTACGAGAATTATGCTTGCGGGTCGGAGCGCAACTACACCGGCTACTGCAACCGCGAGCTCGAAGCGCTGTTCGATCGCCAATCGATGGAGGCCGATCAGGAAAAGCGCAGGAAGCTGGTGTGGGAGATCGACAAGAAATTGCAGGAGGACGGCGCCCGGCCGATGATCTACCACAACCGCGCCGCGACCTGCTGGTACCCACGGGTCAAGGGCGTGACCGTCATGGTCAACAGCATCTACAACGGCTGGCGCATGGAAGATGTATGGCTCGAAAATTAGAGCGGGGGGGCCTGCTCGCACCCATGCGATCCGATCGAAAGCCGCACTAAATCGGGATCGCCAGCAGCGTGTCGATCCGGCGGCTGTCGAGCACGACATCGCGGCGCGCGAACCTCCAGGCGCCGCCGTCGCGCTGCACCCGGTCGACATAGCGACCGGCGCCGAAGATCGTCATCGCCCCGTCCTGCATGGTCCGCACGACGATGAAGTTGGCCGTGAGCTCGAGCCGGCCCGGCTGCTGGGCCAGCAGCCTGATCGACGAGACCAGGTGGCGGTAGCGCTGCGGCTCGTAGATGTTGGCCTCGCGCAAGGCGCTGACCCGATCCTTGAGCATGTTGCGCGAGGTTGCGTAGATCAGCCCCAAGGGCAGGCCGGCCTCGTAATTCTCGGCCGAGGTGACCCGGTAGAAGCAGTCCTCGGTAAAGAAATCGGGCCAGCGCTCGAGCTCGTCGGCGTCAAGGCAGTGGACATAATCGGCGTAGAGCGCTTCCAGCTCCAGCCGCAGCGCTGCCGCGTCGAGCCCCGGCACGTCAGAACCCCATCAGCGGCCGGTAGGCGTGCCAGAAGCCGCGCACCGAGGCCTCGGTCGTCCTGGTGTCCTGCGAGGCGTGCCCGAGCCCGCCCATCTCGATGACCGAAGCCGCCTCCTGCGCGCCCGCGATGGCGCGCTGCACAAACCCGCCGACCGCGCCATCCTCCATCGAGACATAGCCGGCCGGCCCGACGAGGTTGGCCTGGGCCAGCCGCAAGGCGGTCATCTCGTCGTCGTCCTCCTCAAAGCCGAGATAGATCCATAAAAGCTCGGTCCGGTCCGGCCCCTTGGGCAATACCAGCCGCAAGGCGATGCTGTTCTGGATCTGCTGCAGCACGAAATTCGGGAACAGCGAGAGGATCTGGGTCGTGGTGTCGTCGCCGAACTCCTCGGCGGTGCGCAGAAACCCTGGGTCGGCGAGCCGGAAATTCTCGCGCAATGACGGGATGCCGGCGTAAAGCCGGTCGGAGGTCGCGGCGTCGACGCGATCGACCTTGTTGCGCGTGTAGCTCGCGTGATGCGCGCCGTTTTCGGCGATGTCGACGCCGCCTTCCGAGGTCAGCCGCGAGATGCGGAAGGTCGTGAAAAAGGCATGCAGCAGGGTCGCGTGGTAGCTGTCGCGCACATTCTCGAAATAGAGCTTCCAGTTGTTGTGCAGGATCTGCGAGGCCGTGCCCAGGACCTTCGGCGTCCCGTGCAATACCCGGTGAATCCGCGAGCCGATCAGATTGCCGATATATTCGGCGAGCGGCGGCGCCTCGCGCGACAGGGTGCCGAAGACGAGCTCGCCGAAGCGGTCGACGCGCAGCCTCTCGAGCCCGTGGTCTTCGAGGCGGAAGCTCGCCGGCATGCCGCCCTTGCCGGCGACGCCGCGGCGAAAGGCGACGCTCGAAAGGTTGCCTTCGAGGTCGTAGCGCCAGGCGTGGTAGACGCAGGTCAGATTGTCGGCATGGCCGCGCCGCTTCAGGCAGACGAGGTTGCCGCGATGGGCGCAGCGGTTGACCATCGCATTGAGCGCGCCGTCATGGCCGCGGGTGACGACGACCGGGGTCTCGCCGAGAAACGTCGTCAGATAGTCGCCGGGCTGCGGCAGGTCGCCGGCCAGCGCCAGAAACTGCCAGGTCGGCCCGAGAAAGATGCGGGCCAGCTCCTGGCGGTAGATTTCGGGATCGGCATAGACCCGGTAGGGAACGCGCGCGTCGCCCTCGGCCGGCCATTGCAGCGCTGACTGGGATGGCATGGGTTCCGCCTTGATGCTGGAGTGCACGCTCTGGAACGGTTTACTATCTGGTTGCATCGCCGGATCGAGATTGCTTCGTCGCTGCGCTCCTCGCAATGACACGGAAAATTGCCGTCATTGCCTCGGTCTTTTACGTATGAATTTATCCCGCCGCCTGCCCTACCCGCTTCCCCGGCGGAAGCCGGGGTCCACCATTCCGCCTTATCGTCCGTCGATGGGTGGTGCACCATTGTCATCGCTCGAAGATTGCGAGCGTCGGAGAATTGGGTCCCGGCTTCCGCCGGAACAGCGATGTAGGAAACCCCTCAATCTCCATCTCGCCCTCAATTCCTTCACACGCTCGAAAGCGGGAACTCACCAGCGCCCAAGGGTTGCTCTGGCCCCCGCTTTCGCGGGGACGACGATTCCTATTCGCAGATCGCCGCGTCGCGGCGGCCGGTGACCGGCGTCGGCATGCGCCGCGACGGCGACGATCCGGCTCGACCCCGTCACACGTCGAGCCGCTCCTGCGACAGGGGTTTGCGCGCCGCGACATTGAAGCGGCCGTCATAGATCGGCCGCCCGCTCGTGGTCGGGCCCTGATACTGCACAAACAGCATGACGCCGCCGGTCTCTGTCGAGAGCTCTTCCTCGTAATGCGGGTCGGCGTGGTAGATCATCGTGCCCGGCCCGCAGACCTTCCCGCCGATCGTAAAGGCGCCTTCGAGGATGTACCAGACCTGCGCGAAATCGTGCCGATGCACGGGATGGCGCGCCCCCGGCTCGTAGCGCACCAGCCCGGCATTGGGCTCGGTCGGCCGCTCCGGCCGGGGATGGAACAGCATCTTGCTCGATTGGCCCGGGAAACGCAGCGTCTCCCACTCGCGCTCGCTCTCGTGCAGCGCTTCCATCGGGTTGTCGCCGCTCTTGCGCTGAATGGTTGCCATCGTCTCGGCCATCCGACCCTCCCTCTCCCGGTTCGATTGCGTCAGCCGCCGTAGAAGACGTTGTCGCCCAATTCCTTCATTTCGAGGATCGCGGCGTCGGGGCGGCCGGTGATCGGCTTTGGCAGGTGCGCCTCGACGACCTCGCCGACGACGATGTGATGGTCGCCCTGCTCGACGATGCTGGTGACCTTGCACTCGACCGCGGCGACGGCGGCGTCGAGGATCGGCGCCCCGGTCGCGCCCTTGTGCACCGCCTGGCCGGAAAGCTTGCCGCCTTCGAGCTGGGTCGGCTTGAAGAAGGTGAAGGCCACCCCCTTGTGCTCCTTGCCGAGCATGTTGAGGGCGAAGACCTTGGTCGATTTGATCAGCGGATAGGCGCCGGAATCGGTCTTGACCCCGACCGCGACCAGCGGCGGGTTGAACGCGGTCTGGGTCACCCAGTTGACCGTCGCCGCGGCGACGGCGCCCTTGCCGTCATCGGCGGTCAGCACGTAGATCCCGTAAGGGATCATCCTGAGCGCGGTCTTCTTGGCGTCCTGGTCCATCGCGGTCCTCCTCCGTCACCGGGGTTGCTCGGCCCCGATCATAGCCGATCCCGCGGCATAGGGCGAACCGCCTTGGCCGGGCTTGGCCCACGGCTGCGCCGGCTCGGCTGATAGGGTGGAAAATGCGATACGGATGTATCGCTGGCACAACTACAGATCGTCATGGCCGGACTTGTTCCGGCCATCCACGGACCCAGTCGCGGCGCCGGAAGGCGTGGATGCCCGTGACAAGCACGGGCATGACGAGCGGTGGTTGGGGTCTGACGCCAACTCCGCAACCATTTTCGTGAACCGGACAGCCATGGGCTTGTCCCGACCATTTGCGCCGTCCGGGCTCCGAAACGAAGACGTGGATGCCCGGACCAAGTCCGGGCAAGACGAATTCAAGTTGTTCCACGCGAAATCGACATGCCCAGGTCGCCGACAAAGGGCGCCCCGGCAGCCCTCCGCAAACGCGGGAACGACGAGCGGCGCCGCCGCCCGCGTCAGCTGACAAAGAACAAATTGGCGAGGCTGGGGTGGCTGGTCAAGGTCGCGACCAGCTGCGGCGAGCTGCCGGCGCCGCTGCCGTCGGCGTCGAACCGCAGCTGCCCGTTGGTGGTGTTATAGGCAAAACGCTGCGCCGCGCTGGTAAAGCTGCCGGTGGCGTTGGCGGCGAAGAGGCCCGGCCGGCAGCGCCTGCGGAAACGAGCTCGCGCCGCTGAGGCCGAGGCTGAAGCCCGAATTGCTGACCACCGCCTCGTTGGTCGCCGAGAGGGCGAAGTCGGCGACGACGTTCGCCGTGCCGGGGGCCGCGAAGGTGAACTCGTTGGCGCCGAGGCCGCCCGTCATGTTGGTCTTGCCGCCGGCGAAGAAGATGTCGTTCCCGGCCCCGCCCTTGAGCGCGTCCGTGCCGGCGCCGGCATGGACGACGATCGCGTTCGTCCCGGTCAGCCCGGCGCCGTTGACGGTGTTGCCGCTGCCGCCGCCATTGACCGTGATCGGATTGCCGAACAGCCCGGCGAAGTTAAGGTCCGTCAAGGTCAGCGTATTGGCGCCGCCATTGGCCAGGCCGATCGTCGAGAAGCCCTGGACATTGATCATGCTGTCGGTCCCGGGCTTGCCGAAGTCGAGCGTCGTGAAATTGCCTTTCAAGACGCCGTTGACCACCACCCCCGCGACGGTCAGGACGCCGCCGTTGTCGGCAAAGGTCGCGCCGGCGTCGATCGTCACATTGTTCAGCGTGCTGGTCGTCGAGAACGCGCTGCTGGTCATCGAGCCCGGCCCGGACAGCGTGCCGCCCGAGATCGCGCCGCCGTCGCCGACGAACAGGGAGCCGGTGACGGTCAGCTTGCCGCCGAGGGCGAGAATGCCGCCGCTGTTGATCGAGATGGACCCGGCGTCGGTCGATGCGCCGGCTGCCTTCAACGTCGCGGTGTTGGCACCGGTTCCGCCTTGCACCGAAATGTTGCTGAAGGAATTGTTGGCGAGGCTGGCGGCGGTTACCGTGACTGCCGCGGTAAGGCCGCCGGCGCCGATCTGCAGTGTGCCGTTGTTCTTCAGCGCCCCGCCGATCGCCAGGCTGCTGCCGCCGCCGCTGAAGCTGGTATCGATTCGCGTCGTCCCGGTGTTGTTGAACGCGATCCCGGCGAGGGTGGTCAGCGACGCGCCGTCGGCGAGCGTGAAAGTGCCGGCGTTGGCGGCGAGCTTGGTCAGCGCGCTGTTGCTGCCCGGCGCGGCGGCGAGCGCGACCCGCGCCTTGGCCCCGTCGAGCGACAGCCCGGCGCCGAGGCCGATCGCGGTGATTGCGCCGCTCGCATATTGCAGCAGCGCATTGCCGACCAAATCGAAACTCCCGGTCAAGGTCGCCGGCGCCGCCGCGCCGACCTTGAGCGCCGCCTGAACGGCGGCCGCGCCGGTCAGATCGATCGTGCCGGTATTGGCGAGCTTGGCCACGGTCGCGGTCGTCGCCCGCGTCAGCCCGCCATTGCCGATCGTCAAATTGCCGCCGTTGGTCAACGTCCCGCCGATCGTCAGGATGCTGCCGCCGCCCGCCGAACCCGGCGTCGACCTGGACCGAGCCGGCAGGGCTGTTGCCGAACGCCCCGGTGACCTTCAGCGCCGCCGACGCGGCGCCGCTGGCCAGGCTGATCGCGCCGGAATTGACGACCGACGCGGCAGTCACCGTGGTCGCCTTGGCGAGGTTGCTGTTGCCGATCTGGAAATTGAAGCCGCTGTTGGTCAACGCGCCGCCGATCGTCAGGCTGCTGCCGCCGCCGCCGAACCCGCATCGACCTGGACCGTTCCGGTGTTGTTGAACGCGCCGGTGACCTTCAGCGCCGCCGACGCGGCGCCGCTGGCCAAGCTGATCGTTGCCGGAATTGGCGACCGACGCGGCGGTCACCGTCGCCGCCTTGGCGAGGCCTGTGTTGCCGATCTGAAAGCCGAAGCCGCTGTTGGTCAGCGCGCCGCCGATCGTCAGGCTGCTGCCGCCGCCGCCGAAGGCTGTCGATCTGGGTGTTTCCGGTATTGTTGAACGCGATCCCGGCGTGGTGGTCACCGACGCGCTGTCGGCCAGCACAAAAGCGCCGGCGTTGGCGGCGAGCTTGGTCAGCGCGCTGTTGCTCCCGCGCGGTGGCGACCCGACCCGCGCCTTCTGCCGTCGAGCGACAGCTGCGGCGCCGGAGCCGATCGCCGTGATCGCGCCGCTCGCATATTGCAGCAGCGCGTCGCCGGTCAGATTGAGAAGTCGCCGGTCAAGGTCGCCGGCGCCGCCGCCGTCACCTTGAGCGTCGCCTGGACCGCCGCCGCCCCGGTCAGCGTGATCGTGCCGGTGTTGGCGAGGCCGGCCGCGGTCACCGTCGTCGCCTTGGCGAGGTTCGCTGTTGCCGATCTGAAAGGTGAAGCCGCTGTTGGTCAGCGTCCCGCCGACCGTCAGGCTGCTGCCGCCGCCGCCGAACCCGGCGTCGACCCGGACCGAGCCCGTGCTGCTGTTGCCGAACGCCCCGGTTACCTTCAGCGCCGCCGACGCGGCGCCGCTGGTCAGGCTGATGCCGCCGGAATTGACGACCGACGCGGCGGTCAGCGTCGCCGCCGCGCCGCCGCCGGTCAGCTGCAGCGTGCCGGTGTTGGTCAGGGCGGCGGCCGTGACCTTGACCGCCGTGACGATGCCGGCATTGCCGATCTGCAGCAAGCCGGCGTTGGTCAGCCCTTTGCCGATCACGAGGCTGCTGCCGCCGGCATTGCCGAAGAGGGCATCGACCTGCGTCGTCCCGGCATTGTTGAACGCGACCGTCGTGGTCAGCGCCGCGCTGTCGGCCAGCGCGAAGGTCCCGGCGTTGGCGGCGAGCGTGGTCAGCGCGGTGTTGCCGGCGGTGGCGCCGATCCCGACCCGCGACTTGGCCGCCGTCGAGCGACAGGCTCGAGCCGAGCCCGATCCCCGTGATCGCGCCGCTCGCGTATTGCAGCAGCGCGTCGCCCTTCAGATTGAAATTGCCGGTCAGGGTGGTCGGCGCCGCCGTCGTGATGTTGAGCGTCGCCTGCACCAGGGCCGCCCCGGTCAGCCCGATCGCGCCGGTGTTGGCGAGCCCGGCCGCCTTGACGTTGGTCGCCGTCAGGATGCCGGCATTGCCGATCGTCAACGGTGCTGCTGTTGGTCAGCTTGCCGCCGATCGTCAGGCTGCTGCCGCCGGCGCCCGAAGCATCGACCTGCAGCGATCCGCTGTTGTTGAAGGGGGTCTTGATGACGACCGAGGCGCTGTCGGCGAGCGCGAAGGTTCCGGCGTTGGCGGCAAGCGTGGTCAGCGCGGTGCTGCCGCTCGGCCCGGCGGCAGCCGCCAGCGGCGCCGCAGCGCCGCCGACATTGCCGCTGCCGCCGCCGCCGCCGGCGACGTCGACCCGCGACAGCTTGCCGTCGAGCGACAGCTCCGCGAGGGCGCCGATCGCCTTGATCGCGCCGCTGCCGTATTGCAGCAGCGCATCGCCGACGAGGAAATAGTCGCCGGTCAGGGTCGTCGGCGCCGCCGCCGTGATGGCGAGGGTCGCCTGGACCGCGGCCGCGCCGGTCAGGTTGATCGCGGTGTTGTTGACGAGCGCGGCCGCCTTGACCGTGGTCGGCAGGAAAATCCCGCTGTTGCCGATGTTGAGGATGCCGCTGTTGGTCAGCGTCGCGCCGATGGTCAGGTTGCTGCCGCCCCGGTTGTTGGTGATGCCAAATCCACCGCCGAAGCCGTCCACGATCAGCTGGCCGCTGTTGAAGAGGCTGCCGGCGATGCTGACCGAGCCGTCGCCGATCGTAAAAGACCCGAAATTGCCGGTGAGCGCAGCCAGCGCGCCGTTCTTGGTCGTGTCGTTGCCGAGCGCCATCCGGGCGCGGGGGCCGTCGAGCAAAAGCCCGGCGTCGGCGGATATCGTCTTTATGCCGCCGCTGCCGAAGTCGATGACCGCATTGCCCTCCAGCCGATAGCTGCCGATCAAAGTCGTAGGCGCGGCCCCGGCGATAACGAGGCTGGTGCGGCCGGCGCCGCCCGTCACCTCAACCGAGGCGTTGTTGACGAGGCTCGTCGCGCTTACCGTGGTCGCCTGGCGCGACGCGTCGTTGCCGATGTCGAGAAAGTCGTTGTTCGTCAGCGCCCCGCCCAGGGTCAGGCGGCTGCCGCCGTCGCCTTCGCCGGCGTCGATCCACAGTGTGTCGTTGTTGGTGAAGCCGACCGTGGTCTTGACCGCGGCGTAGTTTTCGAGGTTGAGGATCCCGTTGTTGACGCCGAGGCCGGCGAGCGCGCTGCTGGTCCCGGGCGCGCCGGCGAGCGCGACCCGCGCCTTGGCGCCGTCGAGCGACAGCTCGGAATTGGCCGCGATGCTCTTGATGCCGCCGCTCTTGTATTGGAGCGCGGCGTTGCCTTCGATGTAGACGAACCCGGTCAACGCCGTCGGGGCCGCGCCGGTGATGTTCAAGGTCGCCTGGGCGGTTCCGCCGATCAGGTTGATCGTGCCGCCGGCGGCGTTGCTGAGCCCGGCCGCGGTCACCGTCGTCGCCGTCGCCAGCGCGCTGTTGCCGATGTCGAGATCGCCGTTGTTGGTCAAGGTCCCGGCGAGCGTCGCCCCGCCGCCGCCGGCGTCGCCCGTGCCGAAAACGTCGTTGTTGACCGCGATCACGCCGTTGTTGACAAAGCCCGCGGCGGTCAGCGTCGCCTTGCCAGACAGCACGATGCTGCCGGCGTTGCTGCCGGCGGCGGTCGTCTTCAGGCTCGCCGGGGCAGCCCCGCCGGTGATCGCCAGCACCGCCCGGCTGTCGCCGATCGTGAGCGACCGGGCCGCTACCGAAATCGATGTCGCCGATACGGTGTAGGCGCCGGCGACGGATATGACCACGTCGTCGGCGGCGCCGGGGCCGCCCCGGGGGTCCAGTCGGCGGCTGTCGTCCAGCTGCCGTTGATCCCGGTCTTCCAGCTCTTTGTCGCCACAGGCGCTCCTCCTCGATCGATCCAACGTGCGCTCGCTCAGCCGCACGGCGCCGGACACTCGCCGTTACGGGCAGCGCGAAAATTGACAGAAAGCTGACACAATTCGCGAAGTTTTGCAAGCGCGACGGTCGGGCCGGCGGAGGCGGACCCGGCGGCCCCCGCGGGCAGGCGGACCGTGCGGTTGAAGAAAAGGAGCGCCCGGAGACGCCCCTGTCGTCACCGACATGCGGGTCAGGTCTGTAGCTCGAGAAGCGGACCGTGTGGCGCGGAGGGCCGGGCATCATTCAGGTCTGTCGAACCTGTCGGTTGTGCTCAGGCCATTTCGAGATCGATGCGCGAGAGATCGGCGCCTTTGACTGGGACATGCGTTCGCTAACATCGAGCACCTCGATGCCGATTACCCGACCTTCCTCGTCGAAATCGAGCATGATCCCCGGCGAGACTTCTTCGGCGCCCGACCGATTTGACGCCTTCGGGACCGAACCAGACAAACATCGCATCGGCCTCAGGATCATAGGAATTCTGATGCATCTCCTGCCGCGCTCCGCGATCGAAATGCACCGTAATGACCACGATATCGTCCCCGTCGGGTCGATGCACAACCCGCAGCACCCGGCCGCCAAATTCGGCAATCGCCTTGAAGGATCGCGTGCGCTCCGGGTGCTGCGGGTCGGGTTCGACAAAGTCAGGTGAGCCCAAGACCTCCTCGATCCAGACGAGGTCTATCTTGCGGACGTCGATCAATTCTCTCGCATGCTTCGTCAGACGAATCATGTGCCACTACTGCGCTCGAGCCCCAATCGATGGCCCCTCCTCCGCGGGTAGCGAAGGGGAGGAAGGGGGTCAGGTCTCGCGGCTCGAAAAGCGCACGGTGGTGGCGCGGGCGCGGTAGTCGGTCTTGACGTTGACAAAGCCGACCATGCCCTCCTCGACCTTGGCCCAAGCGCGCAGCAGGGCCGGGCGGATGTCCTCGGGCTCCTCGACATATTCGGCGTAGCAGCCCAGGGCCTCGGCCATCTTGTCGTAGCGGGTGTAGCCGAGATCGCGGCCGGGCTTGTTGCGCTCGGGGTCGGCGGTCCAGCCGCCGTTGAGGCTGATCGACGCACAAGCAGCGGCAGTTTGTGCCGGACCGCGGTGTCGAGCTCCATCGCGTTCTGCCCGAAGGAGCCGTCGCCGTGCAGGCAGATGACCTGCGCGTCGGGCTTGGCGGCCTTGGCCCCGACCGCGAACGGCAAGCCCGACGCCCATCGTGCCGAACGGCCCCGAATTGAGCCGGTGGCCGGGGACAAAGGTCGGGATCGACTGGCGGCCGAAATTCAGGATCTCCTGCCCGTCGACCGACAGGATCGCGTCGCGCTGCATGAAGTTCTTGATCTCCTCGCACAGCCGCAGCGGATGGATGTCGCCGTCGGTCGGGTAGTTGCCGCCGGCGCGCAGGCGTTTTTTGGCCTCGCCGTCGGCCAGCTTCTTGCGCCAGCCGTCAAAACGGCCGGCGGTCTTCGTATCGACCGCCTCGCACAATTGCTGCAAGACCGACTTGCAGTCGCCGACGACCGGGATGTCGATGTTGCGCGCCGAGTTGCCCATCTCTTCGGGGTCGATCTCGATGCGCGCGACCTTGGCGTCGGCGCTGAAGCGCGGCGGCAGCGGCGTGGCCGATCACGTAATTCGTGCGGGTGCCGAGGATGATGATCAGATCGGCCTCGCGGAACGCGTCGTTGCGCATCGTCAGATAGGAATAGCGGGTGGTCGTCCGGCACGACGCCGCGCCCCTGCGGGGTCGTGTAGAACGGGATCCCGGCCTTCTCGACAAAGGCCTGCATCTCGTCCCAGGCATGCGACCACAACACCCCGCTGCCCGAGACGATGATCGGCTGCTGCGCCTCGCTGATCGCATCGACCAGCGCGTTGATCGCCTTGGGCTCGGCGTAGGGGCGCGCCCTGACGATCGGGCGGCCCAGATAGCTCCAATCGACCTCGGCCTCGTCGACCGTCATGTAGAGCACGTCGCCGGGAAAATCGAGATAGACCGGGCCGGGCTTGCCGTTCAGCGCCTTCTGGAAGGCGAAATTGACCTGCTGCGGCATGCGCTTCAGATTGTGGACGCGGTCGGCGTATTTGACGCAGCCTTCGAGCGCCTTGACCTGGTCGATCTCCTGGAACACCTGGCGGCCGAACTGGCCGATCGGGCTGGAGCCGCCGAGCGCGACGACCGGGCAGCAATCGATCAGCGCGTTGGCGAGGCCGGTGCTGAAGTTGAGCGTCGCCGGGCCCGCTCGCCGCCATGCACACGCCCGGCCCCTGGGTCACCCGCGAATAGGCCTGCGCCATATAGGCCGCGCCCTGCTCGTGGCGGGTGTCGATCAGGCGGATGCCTTCCTTGATGCAGCAGGTTTCGGCGTCGAGCATCGGCCCGCCCATGATGAAGAACAGATCCTTGACGCCCTGCGCCTTCAGGCACCGGGCGAGGATTTCGTTGCCGGTCAGTTCCGCCATCTCGCATCTCCTCTCTCTCGGATCAGCAGTCTCCTTAGGGTGAGGACCTCACCCACCCAGCGCTTCGCGCTGTGTCCACCCTCTCCCGCAGTGCGGGAGAGGGTGCCGAGCGCAGTGAGGCGGGTGAGGGTGGTCCGCGCTCAGATCACCCCTTCCTCTTTCAGCGCCTCGACATCGCCCTCGCTCATGCCGAGCCATTCGCCGAGCACCTCGGCGGAGTGCTGGCCCAGCAAGCGGCGCCGGCTTCGAGCTTGGGCGGCGGCGCCGTCGAAGCGCACCGGCCAGGACGGCATCTTGAACGGCCCCGTCGGGTGCTGCGCCGTCTGCAGAATGCCGCGCTCGGTAAAGCTCGGCTCGTTCATCAGCTCCATCGTGTCGAGCACGGCGCCCGCCGGCACCCCGGCGGCGCCGATCAGCCGCATCGCCTCGTGCTTGTCGCGCCGCTTGGTCCACTCGGCGACCATCGCGTTGACCTCGTCGATGCGCTCGCCGCGGGCGGCGGCAGTCTCGTAGCGCGGGTCGCCGATCAGCTCCTCGCGGCCGAGGAGCTTCAAGAGCCGATGCCAATGGTCGGTCTGCCGGGCGAAGACATAAATCCAGTCGTTCGAGCCGCCCGGCGCGCACGGGAAAATCCCCGAGGGCGCGGTGTTGCTGCGGTTGCTGTTGCGGGGCGCGGCGCGGCCGAGCACCGCCTGGGTCTGAAACGCAAAGCGGATGTAGTGCAGCATCGCATCCTGCATCGCCACCTGCAGGCGCCGGCCCTGGCCGGTCGCTTTGCGCTCGTAGAGCGCGCCCAGGATGCTGATCGCCATCAGCATGCCGGTGCCGGTGTCGCCGAGCGTACACGCCGGGCCTGATCGGCGGCCCGTCGGGCTCGCCGGTGATGCTCATCGTGCCGCCGGCGGCCTGCGCGATCATGTCGAAGGCGAGGTTTTTCTCGTACGGGCTGCCTTCGCCAAAGCCCTTGACCTGGGCGTAGATGATGCCGGGGTTGAGCGCGCGGATCGCGTCGTAGCCGAGGCCGATGCGCTCGATCGTGCCGGGCGCCATGTTCTCGATCATGACGTCGGCCTTCGCGCCATGTCCTTGACCAGCGCCAGGCCGCGCTCGGATTTGAGGTTGACCGTGACCGACTTCTTGTTGGCGTTGAACTCGAAGAAATAATACGAGTCGGGGCTGCCCGGCGGGCCCGGCGAACGAGGTGCGGCCGGGCTCGCCGCCCTTGGGGTTCTCGACCTTGACCACCTCGGCGCCGAGCCAGGCCAGCGCCTCGGTGCAGGAGGGGCCGGCCTCGAACTGGGTCAGATCGAGCACCTTGACCCCGGCGAGACATTTGAGCGCCACGCCGTCCATCGCCATTTCACTCCATCGTTCCGACCCGGATCGCCGACGATAGCGCACCGGGTCCGCTCTCGGAAATCGAAACCATTTTGCCTCGGCGCCGGACTGGGCTAAGCAGCGGCTGGCGCTTTCATTTCAGCCCCGTCGCCCTGGCTCTTCCCCTGATGGACCGCGAATGGCCCTCCCGCTGATCCTGCCGCACCGCAACCAATTCCCGCGGATCGATCCGACCGCGTTCGTCGCGCCGGGCGCGGTGGTGACGGGCGACGTCGAGATCGGCCCGCGCGCCAATCTGTGGTTCAACGTCGTCGTGCGCGGCGACGACGCGCCGATACACATCGGGGCCGGCGCCAACATCCAGGACGGCACGATCGTCCACGGCTCGCTCGACCGCGGCGAGGCGATCGCGTGCTGGATCGGCGACGAGGCGGCGATCGGCCATATGGCGCTGATCCACGGCTGCCGGCTCGAAGACCGCTCGTTTGTCGGGATGAAGGCCTGCGTCATGGACCGCGCCGATCGTCGAGGGCGGCGCGATGGTCGCGGCCGGCGCGGTCGTCACGCCCAGGAAGCGCGTCAAGGCGGGTCAGCTCTGGGCCGGCGCCCCGGCCCGCTGCGCCCGCGACCTCACCCCCGAGGAGGCCGAGTACATGCGCTGGGTGCAGCAGCACTACCTGGAGCGGGCGGCCGAGTATGCCCTGGCCTTGGCCGCCGGGAGTCGGGGCGCTTGACACCCGGCCGCCCAGGTGGCGGGATCGGGCCATCGGATTGGTCGAGGAGAACGGGTATGCGGGCTATTCGGGTGCGCGACAATTGGCAGGCGGGCAAGCCCGTCGTCAACAGCTGGTGCGGCATCCCCAGCAGCTTCGCCGCCGAGGTCATGGCCAACATGGGCTGGGACTCGCTGGTCATCGACATGCAGCACGGCATGATCGACTACCAGATGATGGTGACGATGCTGCAGGGCATCTCGACGACCGCGACGACGCCCCTGGTGCGGGTGCCGTGGAACGACCCGGCGCACATCATGAAGGCGCTCGACGCCGGGGCCATGGGCGTCATCTGCCCGATGATCAACAACCGCGCCGAGGCCGAGAAGTTCGTCGGCGCCATGCGCTATGCGCCGCTCGGCTACCGCAGCTCGGGGCCGATCCGCGCCTCGGTCTACGCCGGCGCCGATTATCACGCCAAGGCGAACGACGTGGTGGTCGCCTTCGGCATGATCGAGACCGCCGAGGCGATGGACAATCTCGACGACATCCTGTCGGTCAAGGGGCTCGACGCGATCTATATCGGGCCGTCGGACCTCTCGATCTCCTACGGCCACCCGCCGGGCGGCGACAAGCCCGACGACTGGATGATGACGGCTCTGAAAAAGGTGATCGACGGCTGCAAGCGGCACGGGGTCAAGCCCGGCATCCATTGCGGCGCGCCGGCCTACGCCAAGAAGATGATCGAGATGGGGTTCGTCTTCGTCACCGTCGGCGGCGACAACCGCTTTATGACGATGGGCGGGCAGCAGGCGATCGCCGAGATGCGCTCGGACGCGCCGGCCAAGCCCGCGGCCGGCGGCGTCGAGCCCTTACTGAGGGGTCGCCGCCGATCGGCCTGCCCGGCGCCGGCGCCGCCGGGCGGAGGCGGTCGGCGGGGCCAGCCCCAGCAGCGCCGTCAGCAACAGCGCCGCGCTCGACGCCTCGGGAACCGCCGCCCAGACCCCGGTGGCGATGCAGACAGCCGTCTGCTCGCAATCGGGCGGCTGGGTAGGCGCGTCGCTCTCGAATTCGATCTGGCTGACGGGGTCGAAGCCGATAATGTAGAAATCCGTTCTGTCGATGCTGTTGATAAAGCCGATCCCGTCAGGAGAGATGCTCCATTGCGGGAAGCCGGCGTTTTGGCAGCTCAGATCGCACTGCGCGGTGAAGTCGGCCAAGGTGTAGGTCGCCTGATCTCCGCCGACCGGCACGGTGATCGAGAACGCCGTCAATGCGCCGAAATCATAGCCGGCCGGAGGCGGAGGATAGGCGTTGTCAATCGTCGGAAGATCGGAAAACCCGCCGTCGATCGTGATCGACGCGCTGATCAAGCAGCCCCGGCACGGAAGAGCCGGTTTCCCTGTAGACGAACGTCGTCGCCGAAGCCGCGGCGGCCCAGAGAGAGCACAACGCGATCGCTGCCGCGGCAATCGCGCCGGCCCGATTTGTTAATAAATTGACCACCCTGGTTCCCTCCCGACCCGTGCATTCAAAACATCGCACGAACGAAACAACTTTGTCGCGTGCAAAAAAAGAAGCACGCGGTCACTCGACGCCGCTGACGACGCCGCTGATCAGGTTGCCGGCGTAGAGCCGGCCGAGGTCGACATCGCCGCCCGGCAGCCCCGGCTCGATTGCCGCGACGAGCGCCGCCAGCCGCCGCTCGGCGGCGCGCGCCAGCGCTTCGGCGGCCTCGACCGCGACGGCGGCGAAGCGCACCGTGTCGCCCGGCCGGCGCCGGCCGATGACCGGCAGATCGGCCGAGGCTGCGGTGGCGATCTTCGGGTAGCCGCCGGTCGTCTGATGGTCGGCGAGCAGCACGATCGGCTGGCCCGAGCCCGGCACCTGGATCGCCCCCGTCGGGATCGCGTCGGAGACGATGTCCCAGCCGGCGCGGTGGCGCAGCGGCGGGCCGTCGAGGCGCATGCCCATGCGGTCGGCGCTGTTCGAGACGCGGAATTCGGCCCCGAGCAAGGTTGCGACGGCCTCGTCGGTGAAATATTCCAGCTGCGGCCCGAGCACCACGCGGACCGGCTCGCGGCTCGCCGCGGCGGGCGGCCGCGGCAGGCGCACCTCGCCCCGCTCCGAGGCGCGCGCGAGCGCCAGCGGGACCAGATCGCCGGCGCGCAACGCCCGCCCCGCGATCCCGCCGAGCCCGGCCCGCACGTAGGTCGAGGCGCTGCCGAGCGCCGCCGGGGCCGCGATCCCGCCCTCCACCGCCAGATAGGCGCAGGCCGATTCCGGCCCGAGCGCGATCTGGAAGATGTCGCCGCGCCGCAAGGTCAGGCTGCGCCACGCCGGCGCCCCTGCCGCATCGGCCCGTGACAGGCTGGCGCCGGCCCCGGCGAGCGCGACGCGGACCGTATCGGCGTCGACCTCGAAGGTCGGTCCGCCGAGCAGGATTTCGAGCGCCGCCGTCCCCGGCGGGTTGCCGACCAGCGCATTGCCGAGCCGCAGGCTTTCGGCGTCGAGCGCCCCCGAGACCGGGACGCCCTGCGCCTGCCAGCCGACCCGGCCGAGATCCTGCACCGTCGTGTGCAGCCCCGGGGCCAGCGCCCTCAGCCCAGGCGCGCCGGGAGCATCCCCCCTCACCCCGGCCCTCTCCCCGCGAGCGGGGAGAGGGAGGCCTCCGTCGGCTCGGTTTCGAGGCTCGCCAGCGTCCGACCGCGGGTTTCGGGCAGCAGCATCAGCATCACGATCATCAGACCCGACGCCAAGGCGCTGAAGCGTCTAGGACGCTGCGGCCGGCTCGGTTTCGAGGCTCGCCAGGGTGCGGCCGCGGGTTTCGGGCAGCAGCATCAGCATCACGATCATGGCCCCGAAGGCGACGGCGCTGAGGATGGCGATCGACGCGCCGAGCGGCAGGACCTGGCTCAAGAACCCGACCGTGGTCGGGAAGAACGAGCCGATCGCCCGGCCGGCGTTGTAGCAGAAGCCTTGGGCGGTGCCGCGCACCGCGGTCGGAAACAGCTCGGTCATGAACGGGCCCATCGGCGGGAACTTGATCAGCAGAACGACGTTGAGCGGGATGCCGAGGAAGAACAGAGCCTCGTTGCCGACCGGGGCCAGCATGAAGATCAGGACCATGATGAACGAGCCGATCGCCGACAGCAGAAAGGTCCATTTGCGGCCGATCGCGTCGCTCAGATAGGAGCCCAGCAGAAAGCCGCACAACGCCGCCAGGATCTGAACCAGCAGAAAGCCGCCGGTGGTGGTCGCCGACAGGCCGCGCACGGTGCGCAGGTAGGTCGGCATCCAGATCCCGAGCGCATAGCCGCCGCCCTGCGCTCCGGAGACCATCAGCGCGACCTTGACCGTGGTCCACAGATGCGGCCGGCGAAACGCCGAAAAGAGATGCTGGACGCCGAGCGTGCGCCGGTCCCGCGCTTGCCCGCGGAAGATTTCCGGCTCCTCGATGTTGCGGCGGATCCAGAAGACAAAGGCGCCGGGCACCAGCCCGATCGCGAACAGCACCCGCCAGGCGATCTCCTCGGGCAGAACGGCGTAGAGTGCGGTATAGACCAGCGCCGAGGCGCCCCAGCCGATCGCCCAGCCGGTCTGCACGAGACCGACGGCGCGGCCGCGGTATTTGTCGCGGACGACCTCGCCCATCAGCACCGCGCCCGCCGCCCACTCGCCGCCGAAGCCGAAGCCGTGCAACGCGCGCAGCACAAAGAGCTGCTCGAAATTCTGGGCGAAGGCGCACAGAAAGGTCAGCACCGAATACCACAGGATCGCGATCTGCAGCATGCGCACGCGGCCGTACCGGTCGGCCAAGGCGCCGGAAAACCATCCGCCCAAGGACGAGACCAGGAGGGTCACGGTGCCGATCAGGCCGGCCTCGCCGCGCGACAGCCCCCACAGCGCGATGATGGTCGGGATGACGAAGCTGTACATCTGCACGTCGAACGCATCGAGCGCCCAGCCGCCGAAGCAGGCGCCCATCGTGCGGCGTTCCTTGACGTTCAGTTCCCGGAACCAAGCGAGCATTCGTCTGTCCCCCTCATTCTTCCCCGGCCCGACCAAGGCTCGGGGCAGCGGTCGATCTTATCAGGCCTGCCCGGCAAGGCCACCGCCGATGCGTCGGAAATGTTTACATTTGGCGGCGTCTGTTAACGCTGTGAGGGAAAACGGCTTTTCCAAGAGCCTCACCCTTTCGTAGCGGCATTCGATGACGGCGGGCTTTACACATGCTCTTCGGGCTGACGGTCGACCCCGTTGATTTTAAGTCGCCTTCCGCCGCGGCACGGGTATTGCACTGAGTCAAGCCGAGCGTAAGCACCTTCCGCTGATAGCCCCGCGATCTCATGCATATGTCAGGACAAGCCATGCAAGCTCGCATCATCAAAGCGTCGGCGCCAGCGCTGATGCTGGGTCTCTTTGCCGCATTGCCGGCGGCGGCGGGCACGTTCTCGTTCAGCACCGGCGATCCCGACGGCCGCATCGCGACCGGGTCGCGCCCCGAAAGCGCCGCGAAAATCGAGATCGAGACCGGCGACGATTTCATCCTGGGCTCCTCGACCGCGATCAACAGCGCGACGTTCACCGGACTGCTGACCGGCGGCGCCACGGTCGCCGATATCGGGCAGGTCCGGGTCGAGATATATCGGGTGTTTCCGAAGGATTCGGATACCGCCCGGACCCCGAACGTGCAGACGCGGGTCAACTCGCCTTCCGACGTCGAATTCGCCGACCGCGACACGGCCGCCGCCAATCTCAGCTTCACGACCATTGCCCTGGACTCCAGCTTCACCGCCGCCAACTCGGTCTTGAACGGGATCAACAAATTCCCGAACCAGCACACCGGCGGCGAGGGCGCGGTGACGGGCCAGGAGGTAAAGTTCGACGTGAGCTTCGCCACGCCGTTCCTGCTGCCGGCCGACCATTACTTCTTTGTGCCGCAGGTTGAGGTTGCCGGGCCGGACGGCGAGTTCCTGTGGCTGTCGGCGCCCAAGCCGATCACCGGCGGCACCGGGCCGTTCGTAGGCGACCTGCAATCGTGGATCCGCAACGAGGACCTGGCCCCCGATTGGTCGCGGATCGGCACCGACATCGTCGGCGGAACCCCGGCCCCGACCTTCAACGCGGTGTTCTCGCTCGACGGCGCGGTCCTGCCGGAGCCGGGCAGCCTGTCGCTGCTCGGCGCGGCGTTGGCCGGGATCGGCTTCTTCCGGCTGCGGCGGCGCGACCGGCGCGGCTAGCGGATAAACAGATCGTACCCACTCGTGAACCACACCGGCGAAGGCCGGCGCCCATCGCAGCAATCGGTCCCGACCTTCCCCACGGAACTAAGTCCGTGGGCTGAAGGCCCACGGGAAAGCAATCGCGGACTCTAATGTTTGGGTCGCACCGCTAGTGTTCAGACGCAGACATGAGATTTACTCAACCGTCATGGCCGGGCTTGTCCCGTGGGCCTTCAGCCCACGGACCTGATCCGTGGGCATCCACGATTCGCGGCACAAAGCTTGCCGGTTTCCGTGGATGCCCGGCACAAGGCAGCACAAGGCCGGGCATGACGAGTGCGTCGAGACTGCATCATCTGAATGCGCATGAGCACTAGCGTCGGCGCGGCGAAAATCGTGACAGGTGCGGCCGCCCGGTGCTAGCCTGCCGGGCGGCCGCAGCGATCGGCCGGAGCTGGAGGAGTGAGGCGGGCCGAGCCGATCATGCGATTGCCGAGCCTGGGACGCCTGCTCCGCCTGTCCTCGATCTGTCTCGCCCTGGCATGGGGCAGCGGGCCGCCCGCGCCGCTCGCGGCCGGCGCGATGCTCGCGCTGGCGGCGCCGGCGCTGGCGCAATCGAACGGCGGCTACAGCCGACCCGGCGGCGGCTACAACCGGCCCGCGGCGGCTATGGCGGGCTCGATCGCCGGCCGACGCTCGGCGGCGGCTACAGCCGGCCGTCGGTCTCCGGCTCCAGCGGCTTCAGCGCGAGCCACAGCTATGGCGGCGACCGCGCGATCTCGCGGCGGTCCTCGGGTCAGGCCTTGCAGGATTACCGGGCGTCGCAGGTCCCGCCGCCGTCGGCGGCGAGCCGCTACCCCTCGACCGGCGGCGGCTGGTCGCCGGCGGCGCCCTCGCGCCGCCCCGAGCCGAGCGGCTGGGGCGGGGTCCGACCGCGTTTTGGCGCTTGGGACGCGGTGCTGGCGTGGTCGCTGTTGAGCTCGCTGTCGCGGCCGGGGAATGCGGCCTATTTCCAGGACAACCGCAACAGCCCGGGCTATCAGGAATGGCGCGGCGAGGCCGAGCGCCGGGCCGCCGGCGACCCGGCGGTGGCGCAGAAGCTGGCCGAGCTCGACGCGCTGATGACCCAGGCCAAGGCGCAGCCGTCGAGCGCGCATGGCGGGCCGACCGAAAGCTCCGGCGCCGGGATCGTGTGGATCGTCGTCATTATCGGGGGGGCGGTGCTCGTCGGGCTGTGGGTCATGCGCCGCCGGCTTGCCCCGGCAGGCGGCGGCGCCGGGACCGTCGCGCCGCCGCCGCCCGGCCTTGGCGGCAGCGCTGCGAGCCGGTTCCGCGTCGGCATGACGATCCCGCTCGACCAATCGCCGTTTCTGCTCGCCGCCGGATCGACCAAGGTCAAGCCGCCGCCGGAATCGGGCGGGATGATCAGCATCGAGGCCGTGGGGCTGGTCAGCGACGGCCTGGCCGCGCTGCATCGGCTCTACCTGCCCGGGCGCGAATTGTTCTTCCAGCTGCATCTCGGGCCCGACGGGACGCCCGACGAATGCCGATATTTCTCGCTCCTCGACCAGATCACGCCGTCGAGCGCCGAGGATTGGGGGTTCTGGCTCGACCCGGCGCAGGGGATGATCGGCTGGCCGCAATTCCAAACCAAGGACAACAAGGTCTATGACCGCGTGTGGGGGCCGGGCGCCAGCCGGGTCCCGCCGCGCCAGCAGGAGGAGACGGTGCAGGATTTGAACGGCGCGACGCAGCGCAAGCTGCAGGCGATGCTTTACGGCGCGCCCACCGGGGCCGCGCCGCCGGCGCCCGAGACCGAATATGTGCTGGTCTGCGCCGTCGAGCAGGGCGGCCAGGCCTGGGTCGAGGTGCATGCCGGCATCGACATCAACCCGGCCTCGTTGACCTTGCCCGCCGTCCCGCTGTCGAGCTGAACGGGGTCGACATGGACACTACCCCGCAAGGGACCGTCGCCGCGATCCTGACCGCGCTCGGCGAGGGCCTGCCGATGCTGATCCTGCACATTGTGGTCTGCGCCGCGCTGCTGGCGGCCGGTGTGTGGATCTATGTGCGGCTGACGCCGTTCCGCGAGCGCGAGCTGGTGATCCACGGCAACGCCGCGGCCGGCACGATGCTGGCGGGCGCGATCCTGGCGCTGTCGATCCCGCTGGCGGCGATGCTGGCGACCAGCGGGGCGCTGCTCGACATCGTGGTCTGGGGCGTCGTCGCGCTGATCCTGCAATTGGTGACCTTGGGCGTGGTGTCGCTGCTGCTGCGCAATCTCGGCGCGTTGATCGAGGCCGGGAACGTCGCGGCGGCGGTCACGCTCGCCGGGGCGCAGGTCGCCGTCGCGCTGTTGAACGCGGCGGCCATGGTGCCCAATTGAGTTCGACAGCGGAGGAGGGCTCGCAATGCTGGCGTTCATGCGGAATATGATGGGTGTCAAGGTCGACCAGGCGATGAATGCCGGGGTCGAGGCGCTGGTGCGCTGGGACCCGAAATCGGCGAGCGCGGCCGAGCTGCGCACGATGGAGCAGCATTTGGACGCGCTCGGCCAGCAGGTGGCGCAGGCGCGCCAAAGCTTCGACAAGGAGGAGCGCGAGGCCGTGGCGATCCAGGCGCTGTCGGCGCAGCGCATGGCCGCGGCCGAGCAATTGCAGCGCCAGGCCGACGCCGAGGGCGACCCCGGCCGCAAGGCGGCGCTCGAAAAGAGCCTCGAGACCCTGGTCACGATGCTCGAGCAGATGAAGCCCGAGATCGAGCGCGAGAAAACCGACGCGGTCGACGCCAAGGATTATCTCGAAATGCTGGAGAAGACCTATGCCGAGGCCGGCGGCAAGCTCAAATCGGCCCGCTCCGACCTCGAGCGGGCGCAGCGCGACATGTCGCGCGCCGCACAGCAGCGCGAGCAGGCCGACCGCCAGGCCGACGCGGCCCGCCAGGCGGCCGGGCTTGCCACCACGACCAGCGGCCTGACCGTCGCCCTGAAGGCGATGCAGGACGCCGCCGCCAAGGACCTCGCCTCGGCCGACGCGCAGATGTCGAAGGCGCGCCTGTTGCGCCCGACCCGGCCCGAGCAGGACGACCCCAACATCGCCGCCGCGCTCGCCGCCGCGGCCGGCAAGCCGGCGGCGCCGCAAAGCCTCGGCGACCGGCTGGCGGCGCTCAAGGCGCGCTAGGCCGGCGGCGGAAGCGGAGCGCGAGCAGGGCCGGGGCGAGGAGCGCCAGGCCGGAGGGTTCCGGGACCGCGCTGATCGGGCCGGGGCCGTCGGTCGTGATGCTGATCGACGAGCCGCCGGCGAGCGGGTCGGGGTCATCGGCATGCGCCGGGTCGCGCAGGAAGGCGAACGCCTCGGTCTCGCCCCCCGGCGCGTTGGCTTCGGCGAAAAGCTGGATGTCGATGTCGAGCGACGTGCCGTCGGTAATCCCGTCGAGGTCGATCGGAATTTTCATTTTCGGAAGCTCACTCACCACACCGACCACGTTGTCGCCGCCGTCGTCCAAGAGAATAAAGGCATTGTCCGGATTGAAATCGAACCCTGACGCGTCCAAGTCGAATGTCTCGGTCGCGAAGGTGCCGCCATGACCGGCCAGCCGGGCTCTTGCGACCACGTCTCGGAGGATGCTTGTTCCGTGACTGATCCGCGCCTCCAGGTCCACCTCCGCGTCGAGCGGTAGAAGGTGAGCCTCCGGATCCACGAGCTGCAGCGAGCCGCCGCTGACGTTGAGCGTGAGGCTGCGGTCGCCTTTCTGCTTGATGGCGGTGTAGTTCACCCTGACGTTCGCCTCGCCACGCCCGAGGTCGCCGGAGGAGCGGACATTGTCGGCCTCGACCTTGGTCCAATAGGTCGGAACGTTGCCGCGGAACGTGCTGAACGCCTCCGCGAAAGTGGGCTGGCCGAAGGCGTCCGTGCCGTCGCCCAGCTGGACTTTGGCATCGGCGGGAGCGGCGGTGCTGGTGTGGGTTTCCGCCTGGCTGGCCGGCGCGCCGCTCGGGTCGGGCTCAATGGCGGTGCTGGTGGCGAGCTGGCTGGTGAACAGCAGGGCCGAGGCCGGCGTCGCCGTCGCGCCGAGGATCGCCGCGGCGGGCAGGAGCGATAGGCACAGCCGGCTGGTTTGGCTCTGGCGCCGGGCTGTCGTGCGTGAATTCATCTTGGACCCTCCTTTCGTCACCCTGCGCCGACCGCCAGCGCTCGATCAGGTTACGGTAAGGGTGAGGCCTCATGCCTCATTCAGATGAATGAGGCTCGGCCGAATCTGCTGCTTGGATGCATTCAGATAATTCAGCCATCGGCCAGTAGGATGGGTTGAGCGCAGAGGCTGGGCAAGAATTCTGGGATTGGCTGGATCGCCGCCGTGCGTCTCAATTCTTGCCCAGCCTCGCAGCGAAACCCATCACTGCGGTTGCTGCTGAAACGTCGTGAACGCGGAGAGCCGGCGGATTCGCCGGCAGGAATTCACGCCCGCCGCGGCAGGCGCATCAGCAGGCGGACCAGCTCGTTCTGCCGGCCGGTTTCGGTCTTGGCCAAGACATTGGCGAGGTGGGTACGCACCGTGGCGATGCTTCGTCCGCTGCCGGCCGCGACCTCGCCCGGGCTGAGCCCGCGCAGCAGGTCGGCCGCGAGGCCGGCCTCCGCCGGGGTCAGCCCGAACGCCTCCGCGAGAAGCTCACGGTCGAGGGCCGGGCGCGCCAGCGGGTCCGTCACCTGCAGCACGACCGTGGGCTGCTGCGCGCCCGGGCATGCCGCGTCCGTCCGCAGCGGCACGGCCACGATCGTCAGGTCGGGCTTCCCCGATGGCCGCGGCAGTCGCAGCGCCCCGGAAGCGCCGGGCTCGCCGGCGCGGCCGGCGGCGCGCGCGATCACCGCGGCCAGGCGCGCCGAGAGGGCGGGCGTTGCGGCGCGCAGCCCGGCCGCCCCGGCGCTCAACCCATCGGTCTCGCCCAGCATCCGTTGCGCCTCGACGCTCCCATGGACAATGCGGCCCCGGCGGTCGAGCAGAAGGATCGGCGCCTGCGCCGCCTCCAGCGCCTCCAAAGCCGACCGCGCGACGGCCGAAGCGTCGTCGAGGCGCACCTGCACCGCCGCGGCGTGCTGCAAATGCGGCATGAGCGCCCGCGCGAAGCGCAGCTCCTCCGGCGTGAACGGCCCCGACGACCACGGCCGGCCGAGGGCGACGGACTGGCTGCGGTCATTCTCATAGAAAATGTCGAGGCGCAGGATCTCCTCGATCGCGCGCGGCGCGAGGTAGCGGCGATACATCTCCGAGCGCACCAATTCGTTCCGCGGCACGATGCTGCGGCCGGGAACGACCGCCCCGAGCTCGCTGGCCGGCGAGCGCGAACCATAAACGTTACGCTTGTGCCAGACGCGAAGAAACTCCCGATGGTCGTCCTCGGCGATGCCGACGACCCCAAGGGGGCGGGGCGCGTCGCGAGCCGGCGTGGTCGCGACAACCGCGGCGCAGTGGCAGTTGAGGGCGCGCGCGAGGAGCCGCAGCACCGCGGGCCACTCCGATGGCGCGAGAGCTGTCTCGTAGATGGCGGGCAACAGGCGCTGGTAGGCGTCCTCGTCCATTCTCGGACCGGTGTCCCGGAGATTGCGCCGCGCCGCCTTGGTCGCGCCGCCGGCCGCCGGTCGGGTCGGCGATGCCCGGCTTCGGCACAAAGGCGGGGAAGCGGCGCGAAGATGTCCGTCGGCGTTCGCGCCCGGAGCGCACGTTCCGATCACGGCTTCTCCGACATTGCTCGCGACATCGACAATCTCGTCCATGCTCGCTTTTCCCGCAACATGGCGCCGGCTCTCCGGCCGGCGACGAGAGGGTAATTTGGCGTGTCGGGCCGGAGTGTGATCCGGATCACATCTGGCAATAAAGGATCGAATTTGGGGCGCGCCGCGCGGATCGGCTATGCTGGCGCAACCGGGATCGGCGCGAGGGAGCTTGGCCGTCATGAAACAGGAGCCGTCGGCAATCGAGCGGCAGGCGCTCGATCACGTGTGGATCCACAGCGCGCGCTGGCTCGACCTCGCCGAGCGCGACGGGCTGCGGGTCATGGTGCGCGGCGAGGGCTGTCGGCTGTTCGACGCGCAGGGCCGCTCCTACCTCGACGGCCTCTCCGGCCTCTACGTCGTCAATGTCGGCCACGGCCGCGCCGAGATCGCCGAGGCGATGGCGAGGCAGGCGCGCGAGCTCGCCTATGTCTCGTCGGCGAGCTACACCAACCTCGCCGCGGTCGAGCTCGCCGACGTGCTGGCCGGGCTGACCCCGGGCGACTTGGACCGCTTCTTCTTCTGCTCCGGCGGGTCGGAGGCGATCGAGAGCGCAATGAAGATCGCCAAGCAGGTCCAGGCGATGCGCGGCTTCCCCAAGCGCTACAAGGTGATCGCCCGGCGCGGCGGCTACCATGGCGCGACCTTTGGCGCGATGAGCATCAGCTCAGGGCGCAACGAGCGCTATTTCGGCCCCTTCATGCATGGCGTCAGCTTTGTCCCCTCGCCCAACCGTTACCGCAACGATTTCGGCCTCGACGGCGAGGCGGGCGACCTCGCCTGCGCCGAGGCGATCGAGCAGGAGATCGTGGCGCAGGGGCCCGACACGGTGGCGGCGGTGATCGGCGAGCCGATCTCGGTCGCCAACTCCACCCACGTCCCCTCGCCCGCCTATTGGCGGCGGGTCCGCGAGATCTGCGACAGGCACGGCGTGCTCCTGGTCATGGACGAGGTGATCAACGGCTTCGGCCGGACCGGCACGATGTTCGCGACCGAGCAGTTCGGGGTCGCGCCCGACCTGATGACGATGGCCAAGGGGCTCTCGTCGGGCTACGCCCCGATCGCCGCAGTGGCGGTAAGCACGCGGCTCTTCGACGAGTTCAAGAAGCAGGACGTGGCGCTGGCGCATCTCTTGACCTTTGGCGGCCAGGCGGTCAGCTGCGCCGCGGCCTTGAAGAACATCGAGATCCTGCGGCGCGAGGAGCTGCCGCAGCGCAGCGCCGAGAACGGCAAATATCTCTTGGGCCTGCTCGACGGGCTGCGCTCGCACCCGACGGTCGGCGACGTGCGCGGCCTCGGCCTGATGTGCGCGATCGAGCTGGTCAAGGACAAGGCGGCGAAGGAGCCGTTCGGCTGGGGCCAGGCCGCCGGCGCGAGCCCGTTCTGCCGCCGCGTTTCGGAGCTGATGGAGGAGCGCGGCCTCCTGACCCGCGTCTTCATGGCGATCCAGCTCTGCCCGCCGCTGGTGATTTCGAAGGCGGAGATCGATGAGATGGTCGGGATCGTCGACGACAGCCTGCGGATCGCCGAGCGCGAGCACGGCTTTGCCTGATCTGCGGCTCGACCGGAAATGACCAATTCGACATCGGGGAGTGACTCCAGGAGCGCGAGGGCTCAGGCCGTCCCCCTGGACCCCCGCTTGCGCGGGAGCGACGATCTCTGTCTAACCAGCCGCATCTTCGAGTCGGACACGGAGAGAAAACCATGGCCTACGAGCACATCCTGGTCGACCGCGAGGACGGGGTCGGCATCGTCACCCTGAACCGTCCCGACAAGCTCAACGCGATGAACCGGCTCTCTGGCGGGCGAATTGCGCGACGCGGTCAAGGCGCTCGACGCCGACGACGCGGTCGGCTGCATCGTGGTCACCGGCGCCGGCCGCGCGTTCTCGGCCGGCGGCGACATCCACGAGCAGCGCGAGGACGACCGCCGCTTCACCGAGGAAGAGCTCAACTCGCGCCGCGGCCGCGGCAGCTACGAGATCGCCGCCTCAGCGAAGCCGACGATCGGCATGATGAACGGGCTCGCCTATGGCGGCGCCGCGGTGCTGGCCTCCTCGCTCGACATGCGCATCGGCTGCGAGGACACGCGCTTCCGCTTTCTGGCCGCCGCCTACGGCCGGATCAACAGCACCTGGACCTTGCCCAACCAGGTCGGCTGGCCGATCGCCAAGGAGCTGTTGTTCACCGCCCGCGTGGTCGAGGCCGAGGAAGCCTGGCGCATCGGCCTCCTCAACCATCTCGCGCCGCGCGACCGGCTGCGCGCGAAGACCATGGAAATCGCCCGCATGATAGCCGCCAACAACCGCGCCGCCGTGGTCGGGGTCAAGGCGCTGATGTTGAAGCAGATGGCGCAGACCCTGGAGCAGCAATACGACGAGGAGCGCCACTACACGACCAAAATCGTGCGCGGCGCAAGCGCCGAAGAGGCCTTCCCCGAATTCATCGCCCGCCACGGCCGCCCGCTCGCCTAGCGCCGATTTCCCGCATCGAGGGTCAAGGGAAGCCGCGAGGCGGCCAGTGTGCAACCGCCCTCTCCCCGCAAGCGGGGAGAGGGCCAGGGTGAGGGGCCTCTCACGGCTGCGGAGCGGGCCTCGCCCCTCATCCGCGAGCCGCAGCCATTTGCCTTACGCGCGCGCCCCCGCTTTCGCGGCGGCGACGGCGATATGATATACCTGAAATCGGGCCCTCGGACGGAGGTAGGACGGCAGCATGGTCAAACGGTTCCACCCCCTCTATGTCGGCCAGATCGAGCTCGACAATATCGGCCTCGACGGCACGCCGGCGAACGACCGCCGCTATTCGAGCGAGCGCCTCTCGGAGGCGTTCTGGGCGGCGCGCGACGTGGCCCGGGTCATGGACGAGGAGGGCTATTACGCGCTGTGGACCGCCGAGCACCATTTCCAGCGCGAGGGCTACGAGTGCCTGCCCAATCTCATACAGCTCGGGCTGTAGCTCGCCGCCCAGACGCGGCGGCTCAAATTCGGGCGCGGCTTCAATATCCTGCCGATGTGGCGCCCGATCCGGCTCGCTGAAATGATTCGGCACAGCCGCTTCGCTGTGGCGGAGTTTCAGGCGCTGGCGACCGAGCAGCCGATCGCAAGCTCGCGGGTCGTTGCTGACGCCAGGCTAAAATAGCCCGAGCTTCGGGCTTCGCGAAGGCTCGAACCTTGCTTCGGCTCCCTATCGCCCGACCACAACTCCGACAACCACGCAATTGCCATATTCGCATCTCATGATGCCGCTCCATACATCTTTTGGGATTCTGTCGCGAGCCGGCACAATTGTCTTGATCGGCCCGCCCGAAGGATTTCACATCCGACGCGCGGCAGAGGAGAAGCGCATTGTCCCAGATCACGGCGCCCGCGGCGGGGTTTGCCGCCGATGCGGAACGGCGGACCATGGCGGTCGCCTGCGGCGCGCATGCGCTGCATGACGGCTACACCGACCTTCTCTACGTGCTGCTGCCGTTGTGGCAGGCCGAGTTCGGCCTCGGCTATGCCGCGGTTGGGTTGCTGCGGGCGCTCTACGCCGGGTCGATGGCCGGCTTCCAGATGCCGGCGGGGATGCTCGCCGACCGCATCGGCGGCCCGCTGCTGCTGGCGCTCGGCACTGCTCTGGCCGGCGTCGGCTATCTCGTCGCCGGGGTCAGCGCCGGCTTTCCGTTGCTGATGGCCGCCCTCGTGATCGGCGGCATCGGGTCGAGCGTGCAGCACCCGATCGCCTCCAACCTGGTCGCCCGCGCGTTCGAGGGTCAGCGCTCGCGCGGCGCGCTCGGCAGCTACAATTTCGCCGGCGACGTCGGCAAGATGGCGGTGCCGGCGGCGACCGCCTGGCTGGTCACCTTGATGACGTGGCGCTCGGCGACCTCGATCTTGGGCATGGTCGCCATCGCCGCGGCGGCCGGGGTGCTGCTGCTGCGGCGCCTGCCCGACGCCCGCGCCGAAGCCGCCGCCGGCCACGCCGCCAAGCCGGCCGCGGCGGTCGCGGGCAGCGGCCGCGGCTTCCCGCTGCTGCTGGCGATCGGCGTCATCGACAGCGCGACCCGCATGGGGTTTCTGACCTTTCTGCCGTTTCTGCTGCGCATGAAGGGCGCCGACCTGCCGATGATCGGCGTCGCGTTGACCCTGGTCTTTGCGGGCGGGGCGGCGGGCAAGCTGGTCTGCGGCTTTCTCGGGGCGCGGATCGGGGTGATCCCGGCAGTGTTTCTGACCGAGGGCCTGACCGCGATCGGCATCCTCGCGCTGCTGCCGCTGCCGCTGATGGCCGCCCTCGCGGTCCTGCCGCTGATCGGCGTCGCCCTCAACGGCACCTCGTCGGTGCTGTACGGAACCGTGCCGGAGCTGGCGCCGCCCGAGCGGCGGCATCGCGCCTTCAGCATTTTTTACACCGGGACCATCGGCGCCGGGGCGGCGGCGCCGGTGCTCTACGGTTTGGCGAGCGACGCCGTCGGGGTGCCGGCGATGATGACCTTGGTCGCCGGGCTGGTCCTGGTCACCCTGCCGCTGGCCTGGGCGCTGCGCCCCGCCCTGTCGCGCCGCTGACGCCCCGCGCGACGGCCTTGCTCCGGCTGCTTTTGCGCTGCCGCGGCGCCGACGCCGTCGGCAAGACGCCCTGATGCAGCCTTTCGGATCGGCGAGGTGAGCCTGCTCGACTGGGCCGGGCTGGCGGCCACGACCTTCGCCGCGGCGTTGTTTCAGGCGGCGAGCGGCTTCGGCTTCGCGGTTCTGGCGACGCCGCTTTTCATGCTGCTCGTCGAGCCGGCGCGGGCGGTGCAGCTCGTCATCATCGTGACGGCGGCGTTGTCGGTCATCGTGCTGCCCGGGCTGCACCGCGCAATCGCGCCGCGGCTGCTGCTGCGCTTGACCCTGGGCAGCCTCGCTGGCCTGCCGCTCGGTCTGATCGCGTTCCGCTACGCCAATCCGACCGTGGTCCGGGCGATTGTCGGGACGGTGATCATCGCATTTGCAGCCTTGCTGGCGGCGTCGCGCCGCCGCCTGCGGCGGCGAGCCCCGATCGGCGTCCGGCCGAGCTTCGATCTGGCGGCCGGCGCCGTATCGGGCGCCGCCACCGCGCTGATCGGCATGTCGGGGCCGCCGGTCTTGATGTATCTGCTGCTGGCCGGGGCGTCGCCGACCACCACGCGCGCGACATTGCTGTCGTTTTTTGCGCTTGCCTACGGCGCGACGCTCGCCTTGCATGTCGTGACCATCGGCGTTTCCGCGCCGACCTGGCTTGCCGCGGGCGTCCTGGTCCCGTTTGCGCTCCTCGGCGGGCTCGCCGGCCGGTCGCTCGGCGACCGGCTCGGAAGCGAAGCCTTTGCGACGCTCGCCATCGGGCTCCTCGCAGCGGCCGGGGTCTACACCCTCGCCGCCGCCGCGGGGCTCGCCGCGGGCGGCGTCGATCCGCCGCCGTAAAATCGACGCGAAGCCGTGACGGCCTCGGCAAAGCCGGGTACAATCCCGGCGCCGCCGCGGCGCGGCCGGTCTTCGGCCTGCGACCGCGATATCGCGAAAGCGTGGGTGAAATTATGATCGGCCCGCCGGGATTGCCCAAATTCGGACGCAGGGTCTTTTCGTTCGCGGCGTCAAAGCCGACCCGATCGCACCAGCATCGCCACGGCTGGAAATGGCTCACCGGCCTCTACCTGGCCGGAGTGCTGGCGCATTTCAGCCATCACATCGCAAGCGCCGCGGACCTGTCCGGCGACGGTGTGGCATCGTTCGGCGCGGCGTTGACCAACGCGCCGGTCAGCCTGATCTGGCCGGCCGATCTGATCGGCACTTTGATCGCGCTCGGCTGACCCCCATCCACCGCATCGCGGCAAGCCGCGCCACTGCCTCAAACCCCGAGATGGCGGTGCAGTACCTCGGGCCGCTCGCGCACAGCCTGGGCGGTCATCGCCTCGACAATATGGCCGTTGTTCAGAATGTAGACGCGGTCGGCGAGGCTCATCGCGGCCGAAATGTTCTGCTCCACCACGACGATCGTCTGGCCTGCCGCGGCGAGGCTGCGGCAGGTCGCGAGCAGGTCGCGCACGATGATCGGCGCCAGCCCCTCGAACGGCTCGTCGAGCAGGATGATCTTGGGGTCGCGGACCAGCGCGCGGGCGATCGCCAGCATCTGCTGCTCGCCGCCCGAGAGGTCGGTGCCGCGGCTGCGCCGCCGCTCCCGCAGGCGCGGGAAGGTCGCCCAGACCCGCTCCAGCGGCCAGCGCGATTTCGCGGTCAGCCCGGCCAGCACCAGGTTCTCCTCGACCGAGAGGCTGCCGAAGATGCGCCGCTCCTCGGGCACCAATTGCAGTCCAAGGGTGGCGATCGCGTGCGGCGGCAACCCTTGCGTCGGCGTGCCGTCGAACACGATCCGGCCGGAGCGCGGGCGGACCGCGCCGATCAGGCTTTTGAGGGTCGTGCTTTTCCCGGCGCCGTTGCGGCCGAGCAGCGCCACCACCTCGTTGCGCTCGACCTGGAGCGACACATCGAACAGGATGTGGCTGTCGCCGTAGTAGCTGTTGATGCGCTCGACCTCCAGGAGCGCGCTCATGCCGCCGCGACCCCGCCGAGATAGGCCTCCTGCACCAGGCCGTTGCGCTGGATCTCGGCCGGCGTGCCCTCGGCGAGAAGCGCCCCTTCGTGCAGCACCGTGATGCGCTCGGCCAGCTCGAAGACCGCATCCATATCGTGCTCGACCACCACCAGGGTGCGGCCGCGGCGGATGTTCTTCAGCAGCTGCACGGTCTCGGCGCGCTCGCGCGGGCTCATCCCGGCGAGCGGCTCGTCGAGCAGCAGGAGCGACGGCGAGGCGGCGAGCGCCAGCCCGATCTCGAGCCGCCGCTTTTCGCCGTAGGCAAGCCCGGCGACCGGCGCCTCGGCGCGCGCGGTCAGCCCGACCAGCGCCAATGTGGCCTCCACCTGCATTTCGAGGCCGGGGACGCGATCGATGCGGCGCAGCAGATCGAGAGAGAAGGCGCCGCGGCGCTCGGCGAGCGCCGCGATCACCACGTTCTCGCGCAACGTCAGCCGGGAGAAGAGCTGGTTGACCTGGTAGCTCTTGGTCAGCCCGAGCTGGCAGACGCGGGCGACGTCCATGCCGGTGATGTCGCGGCCGTGAAAGATGACGCGCCCCGAGCTCGGCGGCAATTCGCAGGTCAGCATCTTGAAGAGCGTGCTCTTGCCGGCGCCGTTGGGGCCGATGATGCCGCGCAGCTCGCCCTGCTCGACGGCGAGGTTGATGTCGCGGTTGGCGACGAGCCCGCCGAACGACCGGCTGAGCCCGCGCGCTTCCAGCACCGGGCCCGAGAACGGGGCCTCCTGGCGGCGCCGCGACGGGCCGATGCTGGCCAGCGGCGCGGTCGCCGGCAAGCTCGGGCGCCTCCTCCGGGGGCGACGCGGTCCGGGCGCACGGCCAGCCGCTCGACCAGCTCGCGCAACCCGCCGATCAGGCCGTGGCGCAAAAAGCACACCAGCAGCACGAAGATGACGCCGAGCACCAGCTTCCAGGCGGCGCCGAGCCCCAGCGCCGCCTGCAGGAAGTCGCGCAGAAAGAGCCACACCGCGGCGCCGAGCAGCGGCCCGAACAGTGTGCCCACGCCGCCGATCGCCGTTTGCATGACCAATTGGCCGGAGGTGTCGAACGTGAAGGCGTCGGGCGGCATGAACCCTTGCAGCACGCCGAGCAGGCCGCCGGCGAACCCGGCATAGGCGGCGGCGATGACGAACGCGGCGAGCTTGTAGAGGCCGACCCTGTGGCCGACGGCGCGCGCCCTGAGCGGATTGTCGCGGATCGCGGTCAGGATGGCGCCGACCGGCGAGCGCACGATGCGCAGCGCCACGACGATGCCGATGAAGTAGCACACGGCGAGGAAGCCGTACATCGACCAGCCGGTGCCGACCTCGTATGAAAACCCGAGGAATGCGAATTTCGGCGTCGGCACGCCGGGCAGCCCGTTCTCGCCGCCGGTCCAGGCCGAAAGCGGCGAGAACTCGACGAAATAGAACATCTCGGCGATCGCGACCGTGATCATCGCAAAATAGATGCCGGTGCGGCGCAGCGCGATCGACGCCGACCGCGACCCCGGCCAATGTCGCGCCCACCGTGCCGATCGCCAGCGCCGCCAGCACGCTCGACATCAGATTGTTGGTCAGCAGGTAGGCGGCGATGAACCCGCCGGTGCCGTAGAACGCCGCCTGGCCGAACGACAAGAGGCCGGTGTAGCCGAACAGGATGTCGAAGCCGATGCCGAACAGGCCCCAGATCAGGATCTGGTTGACCGTGTTGGGCGCGACGCCGAGAGCGGGCAGCGCGAACGCGCCGGCGATCGAGGCCGAGCGCGGTCAGCGCCTCGACCAGCAGGGGGCGGCTCCGCAGCATCGGGCGGACGCGCTCACTCGCGGCTCGAGGCGCCGAGCAGGCCTTGCGGCCGCAGCAGCAGCACCAAGGTCATCACCGCGAACAGCATGACCCCGGAATAGGCCGGGTCCACCATCGAGGTCAGGCTGAGGATCTCGCCGGAAATCAGCCCGCCGAGGATCGCGCCCGGAAACGAGCCGACACCGCCGATGACGACGACGACAAAGCACTGAACCAGGATCGACTCGCCCATGTCCGGGGTCAGCGACACCACCGGCGCATTGACGATGCCGGCAAACCCGGCCGCCATCGCGCCGATGCCGAACACCAGCATGAAGACCCGGTAGACGTTGATGCCGAGCATGCCGACCATGCCGGAATCCTCGATCCCGGCGCGCACGATGATGCCGATCCGGGTGCGGTAGAGGACAAAGTAGAGCGCCGCCAGCGCCAGCGCCGCGATCGCCAAGCACGACGATGCGATAGGTCGGATAGATCATGAAGCCCATCGGCGTGACGCCGGCCGCCCAGGCCGGCGCGTGCACGGTCTGCGACAGGCTGCCGAAGCCGAAGCGCACCAGCTCGACCATGACGATGCCGATGCCGAAGGTGACGAGCAGCTGGTCCTCCGGCGGGCGGGCGTAGAAGTGGCGGATGAAGATCAGCTCGACGATGCCGCCGACGACCAATAGAAAGAGCGCGCCCGCCGCCACCGCGGCGGCGAAGGATCCGGTCGCCTCGAACGCGAGATAGCCGGCATAGCCGCCGACCATGAACATTGCCCCGTGCGCCAGGTTCAGGACGCCGAGCGTGCCGTAAATGATGGTCAGCCCCGACGCGATCAGCGCCAGGAGCGCGCCCGAAGCCAGCCCATTGAACAGCTGCGAGACGAAATTGGGCCAGGTGATCATATGCGCCGGGCGGGAAGCGGGCGGCGGCGCGGCGGCGGCGGCCGCCGGCCCGCCGCGGCGCCGCGTGTCTCAGGTATAGCTGCCGAGGTTGCAGCCGAACGCGTCCGGCGCCTGCATCAGGCCCGCGCCGGGAACGATTTCGGTCACCTGCCAGAAATCTTCCTTGTTCTTCATGTCGCCGGGCTTCTTGCCCTCGACGATGATCACCGGCCGCACCAGCTGGTGGTCGGCCGCGCGGAAGTGGACGTCGCCTACGGTCGACGGGATGGTTTCGCCCTTCTCATAGGCCTTGATCACGTCCGGCGGGTAGAAGGCGCCGGCCTCTTCGCAATTGCGCGCCCACATCGCGAACTGCATATAGGCGTTGTTGGCGCCCCATTCGGGCTTGTAGCCGTATTTTTTGTCGAACGCCTCGACGAACATCTTGGCGAGCGGGTAGTTGTCTTCGAGGGTCCACCAGAAATCGGTGGCCGCCAGAACGCCCTGCATGATCTCGGCGCCGACTTCCTTAGCAAGAAACGGCGTCTGGTAGGGGATCACCAGCTTCATCTTGTCGAGGATGCCGAATTGCTTGGCCTGCTGGATCGACAGCACGGCGTCGTGGCCCCAGTTGACGTTGAGCAGGTATTCGGCGCCGGAATTGGAGACGTTGAGCAGGTACGAGCTGTAGTCGGGCGCGCCCAGCGGCGCCACCTGGTTGGTCACCGTGGTCCAGCCGCCGTTCTTGGCGAGGTAGTCCTCCATCGATTTCTGGACGGTATGCCCGTAGGTGTAATCGGGGGTCAGATAGGCGGCCTTCTTGTTCTTGCCGAACTTCTTCAGCATCACCGGGCCGATCGCCGCGGCGGCGGTTTGGCCGTAGAAGCACTGGCGGAAGCTGTAGCGGACGCAGTCCTTGCCGGTGGTGTCGTTCGAGCCGGAGATGGCGACGACGTAGAGCACGTGTTCGCGCTGGGCGAGCTTGTTCAGCGCCACCGCGACTGCGCTCGAGGTCGAGCCGGTCATCAGGATCGCCTTGTTCTCGCTGATGAAACGCGACTGCGCCTGCACCGCGGTGTTGGGCTTCGCCTCGGAATCGGCGACCCCGTACTTGACCTCCTTGCCGAGCACGCCCTTGGTCGTCTTCGGCGAGATCGCCTTGATCAGCGGGTCGCCGCTGTTGATGTGCTCGACCGCGAGCTGAAAGCCCTTCAGCTCGTCCTCGCCCTGGACGGCGTAGGTGCCGGTGCGCGGCACGGTGATCCCGATGAAGACGGACGGCCCGGCGGAGCCGGCCGGCCAGGTGCCGATCGCCGGACGATCCTCGCCGCGGGCGAAGCGCGGCAGCGCGGCGCCGGCGAGAAGAGCGCCGCCGGCGCCGAGCATCGTGCGCCGCGTCGGCTTAACCATAACGAATGAGCTCATGACAACTCCCTGTTGCACTCGGGCGATCGTCGTCGGACCCTGCCATTACCGGCCGACCTCGTTGCGCCTCGCCCGCATCGCAGTAACAGGGCGTCTTATTGCTTATACGGCCGCTCGGGTCAAGGCGGAGCGGGTTGCGCGAGGGCCGGCGGCGCGCCGCGACGCCGTCCTCGGATTGACGATCGAGAGCCCGGCAACCGCGTCGGGAGGCCGGGCCGCCTGGCCTCAGGGCGTTCCGAACGTCGCGATCGCGTCGATGCCGCAGACGAACAGCACCCGCTTCTCGTCGATCGCGGGGTCGCGCAGGCCGTAGGGCGGCGGGTTGCCGGTATACCGGGTCCAAATCCGATCGAGCTGCTCGGCGGCGCGCTCGCCTCCAGGCTCCCACTCCCTGATTTCGCTCTCGACGGTATGCTTGATCTGAACCCAGTGATAGGCGTTGTCGGGATTGACCAGGAGGCTGGTCATCCGGGGGCTGTTGCGGATCCATTCGCATTTGCGGCGATGCGAAGCGGTGTTCACCAGAATCTTGTCGCCCTCATAGTCGAACCACATCGGGGTCAGGCTCGGCCGCCCGTCCGGGCCGGTGATGCCGAGCGTCTGGGTAATCGGCCGGTCGAGCAGCTGCCGGTATATCGGATCGAGATCGTCCAGGCCCGCCGCCCGCGTTCGCTCGCCGACCGCGAACTGGCCTTTCTGCAGGCCGGCGGCGACATGACGGAAATTGGCGATGATGAACGGCATCGGCGGCTCCTGCGCCCGGCCCATTGCTCGGGGCATTATGCAAAGCCGCTGTCTTGTCGGTCAACGCGCGGATCGCGGCGCTTCGCGCAGGGATGGCTCGAGCCCCGCCAAGCCCAGCCAAATCATCGGCGCGGCAGCCGCTCCGACCGACCCTTCCCGGCGTTCGCCGAGGCGCGAATAAACGCTTGATATTTCGTGAGGCATTCGGTCGCAGGCACTAAGATGGCCTATGGCCTTCGAGCGGCTCTACAAGATCCTCCAGCCCGAGAGCCCCGGCCCGGCCGCCAGAAGCTTTCGCCTCGCGCACCATGCCATGGTGGCGGCCGGCATCGGGATCATGCTTGCCGACACGGTGGCCCTCTGGCGCGACGCGTTCAGCGCCGCGCTCGACGCCGGCTTCCAGCTGGTCTCCGCCTTCTTCTTTGCCGAATACGTGCTTCGCCTGATCGCCGCGCCCGGCGCGCCCGGCGCCGAGCATCGCGGCCGGTGGCGTGCGCGGCTCGCCTGGTCCGCCTCCATCGGCGGCTTGTTCGACCTGGCCGGCGCCTCGCCCGGGGTTCTCGACATCGTCTTCAACCCCGGCTACGCGAGCCTGTTCGGCTTCGTCTGGGTGTTCAAGCTGGTACGCTTCGCGCCGGGGCTGGCGAGCCTGCAGCGCGTGGTCAGCCGGGCGCGGCCCGCGCTGATGTCGGTTCTGCTCGCCTTCGGCATCGTCCTCTTGCTGGCGGCGAGCCTCGCTTATCTGCTCGAGCGCGAGGTGCAGCCGGCGGTGTTCGGGTCGATCCCTCTGGCGCTGTGGTGGGCGATCGTGACCTTGACGACCACCGGCTATGGCGATGTCACGCCGCTGACCTTGGGCGGCCGAATGCTGGCCGGCGTCGTCATGGTCAGCGGCATTCTGGTCTTCGCTCTGTGGGCGGGCATCCTGGCGACCGGCTTTGCCGAGGAGACGCGGCGGCGCGAGCTGCTGCGAACCTGGGATCTCGTCGCCAAGGTCCCGTTCTTCCACGATGTCGGCGCCGCCGTCATCGCCGACGTCGCGCGGCTTCTGCGGCCGCGGGACTATCCGGCCGGCGCGATCATCGTCCGTCGCGGCGAGGCCGGCGACTGCATGTATTTCGTCGTCTCGGGCGAAGTGGAGATCAGGCTGGCGTCGGAGCGGATCCATCTCGGCGCCGGCGAGTTCTTCGGCGAGATCGCGCTGCTGACCGGCGCGCCGCGCAACGCCACAGTCGCGGCGTCGCGGCAGTGCACGCTGTTGAGCCTCGACATCGTCGATTTTCGCCAGCTGCTGGCGCGCCAGCCCGATCTCGCCCAGCTGATCCGCGAAGAGGCGAGCCGACGCCTCGGGGCGCCGGCGCAATGACGAGGCGCTTCTGCGGCCGATCGGTTTCGGGGTAGATTTCGCCGGCCGTCGCCGCGGCTGATCGGACCGTCGATTCAGCGGGCCTCCGGGGAGAACGCCATGCCGACCGAAGCCCGCGCCTATCCGCGCCCGCTGCCCAACCCGCAATGGCTCGGCAGGCTGAGCGAGGAGGTCCTCGAGCCCGATCTGCCGATCGTCGACCCGCACCATCATCTCTGGGATCACCCGGGCAGCCGCTATCTGCTCGACGAGCTGCTGGCCGATGTGGGCTCGGGGCACAACATCGTCGCGACCGTGTTCATCCAGTGCGGCTCGGGGTATCGCGCCGGCGGCCCCGAGGAGATGCGCCCGATCGGCGAAAGCGAGTTCGTCCGGGCGATCGCCGAGGAGGGCGATCGGCGCGGCGGCAAGACCAGGATTTGCGCCGGCATCGTCAGCTTCGCCGATTTGCGGCTGCCCAATGTCGACGCCGTGCTCGCAGGCCAGGTCGCCGCGGCCGGCGGCCGGTTTCGCGGCATCCGCCAGATCGCCGCGCACGATCCGGCGATCGTCGGCGCTTCGTCCTATGTGCCGCCGCCGGGGCTGATGGACGACCCGGGCTTCCGCCGCGGCCTGAAGCGCCTGCCGGCGCACGATTTGACCTTCGAAGCGTGGCTCTATCACCCGCAGATCAGGACCCTGACCGAGGTCGCGCGCGAATGCCCGGAGGTGAAGATCGTGCTCAACCATTTCGGCGGCCCGCTCGGGGTCGGGCCGTACCGGCGCGACGAGGTGTTTCCCGGCTGGCGCGCCGACATCAAGGCGCTCGCCGCCTGCCCGAACGTCTTTGTGAAGCTCGGCGGGCTGGCGATGATCGTCAACGCCTTCGATTTTCACCAGGCGCCGCTGCCGCCGTCATCGGGCAAGATGGCCGATGCCTGGCGGCCCTATGTCGACGCCTGCATCGAGAATTTCGGCGCCAGCCGCTGCATGTTCGAGAGCAACTTCCCGGTCGACAAGGGCGCCTGCAGCTATCCGGTGCTGTTCAACGCCTTCAAGCGGCTGGCGAGCGGCGCCTCGGCGTCGGAAAAAGCTGATCTTTTCGCCGGGACCGCATCGCGGTTTTACCGGCTGGGAAACGAGCATAGCGGAGCAAAGCCATGAGCGATCTGCCGACACACGTCGAGATCCACGAAGAAGGCCCGCGCGAAGGGTTCCAGATCGAGCCCGGCCCGATCAGCGCCGCCGACAAGATCAGGCTGATCGAGGCGCTGGCCGAGACCGGGCTGCGCCATATCCAGGCCGCCTCGTTCGTCAGCCCGCGCATCGTGCCGGGCTGGGCGGACGCCGAGGACGTCGTCGCCGGGTTCACCCCGAAGGAAGGCGTCCACTACACCGGGCTGTGGTTCAACGCGAGCGGGCTCAACCGGGCGCTGGTCTTCCGCAACAAGCTGACGATATCGGGCGCGATCTCGCTGACCGCGTCGGAGGGGTTCACGCAGAAGAACCTGCACCGCAGCCACGCCGAAAACGTCGAGGCGATGAAGAAGCAGACCGCCCTTCATCTCGAAAACGGCGTCGAGGTGCCGCGGATCGGGGTGATGGCGGCGTTCGGCTGCAACTACCAGGGCGACATAGCGCCAAGCCAGGTCGTCTCGACCCTGGAGGATGGGCTCGCGATCGCCGAGGAGGCCGGGGCCGACATCAAATATTTCTCGCTGGCCGACACGATGGGCTGGGCGACCCCGATGCGCATCGAGCGCGTGCTGGGCGAGGTGCGCAGCCGCTGGCCCGACATGTCGATCTCGCTGCACCTGCACGACACCCGCGGGCTCGCCGTCGCCAACGCCCATGCCGGGCTCAAGATGGGGGTGACGCAATTCGATTCGACGGTCGGCGGGCTGGGCGGCTGCCCGTTCGCCGGGCAGCCGAAGGCGGCCGGCAACATCTGCTCCGAGGAGCTGGTGCTGCTGTGCGAGGAGATGGGCATCGATACCGGCGTCGACCTCGATGCGCTGATCGAGGTCGGCCGCATGGCCGAGGAGATCGTCGGGCATCAGCTGCCGGGCGAATTGATCCACGCCGGCAGCCTCGACGCCTTCCGCCGCTCGGCCGCGGCCTGACGCGCCGCCGCTCGCCGTCATCAAAGCTCTCGTGCTCAACCTTTGCGGAGGACGCCGATGAAGCCCGAAACGGTAGGCATGTCGTCAGCGCGGCTGGCGCGGCTGGACGACGTGATGAAGCATCGCTACGTCGACGGCGGCTATCTGCCCGGCATGCTGACCTACGTCTGGCGCCAGGGTCATCTCGTCCATGCCGGCATGTGCGGGCGCATCGACATCGAGCGCGACCGGCCGATGCGGGAAGACGCGATCTTCCGCATCTACTCGATGAGCAAGCCGATCACCGCAGTCGCCCTGATGATGCTCGTGGAAGAGGGCCTGATCGGGCTCGATGACGCGGTGCACAGCTACATTCCCGCGTGGAGGAGCCTTGGCGTTTACGCCAGCGGCATGCCGTCGCTGCTGCCCGACGCGCCGCCCGGCTTTCTGACGACGCAGGCCCTGCGGCCGATGAAGGTCGTCGACCTTCTGACCCACACCTCGGGCCTGACTTACGGCTTCATGATGCGCACGGCCGTCGACGCCGCCTATCGCAAGGCCAAAGTGACCGACCGTCAGACCGCCGGCGGGCTTGCAGGGGATGATCGACCGGCTGGCCGAAATCCCGCTCGAATTCTCGCCGGGAACGGCCTGGAACTATTCGGTGTCGATCGATGTGCTGGGCTACCTCGTCGAAAAGCTGTCCGGCGTCAGCTTTGGCGAGTTCCTGCGCACGCGGCTGTTCGAGCCGCTCGGCATGAGCGACACCGCCTTCCACGTCCCCTCGGACAAGACCGATCGGTTCGCCTGCTGCTATCAGCCCGAGACCACGGGAACCGGGCTCAAGCTGCAGGACGACGCGCGGGAAAGCGCCTACGCGACCCCGCCGCGGCTCGAATTGGGCGGCGGCGGCCTGGTCTCGACGGCCCCCGACTATCTGCGCTTCTGCCGCATGATGCTGAATGGCGGCGCGCTCGACGGGGTTCAGATCCTCAGCCCCAAGACGGTCGCCCTGTTCAGCCTCAACTACCTGCCCGAAGGCCGCGAGGTCGCCGACATGGCGCTGCCCGGGATGTTCAGCGAATCCGGCTATGCCGGGGTCGGCTTTTCGCTCGGCTGCGGGGTCAACATCGACGTGGCCAAGACCCGCCTGCCCGGCTCGCCGGGCGAATATTTCTGGGGCGGGGCGGCCGCGACCGCCTTCTGGATCGATCCCAGGGAAGAGCTGACGGTGGTGTTCATGACCCAGGTGATCGGCAGCGCGGCGCGGCTGACCTTGCGCCGGGACCTGCGCACGCTGGTTTACGCGGCGATGACGGAATCGTTTGCGTAATCCTTGTCCTCAATTCGGCCGGCCTGCCTTCCCGGCGCAGCCAGGGGCGACGTTATGGCGTACGACATCCCGCCTCCCGAAACGCTCCCCGAGCCCGGATATTACTACCATTTCAAACATGACCCGGCCGGGCCGATAAACAACTACGCCTATTACATCTATGGCGTCGGCCACCATACCGAAGCGGATTGCCGGGCCGAAGACGCGTTCATGCAGGTGTACCGGCCGTTATACGCCGAGGCGTATGCCTACCGGAACGGCGGGCTCTTCGACCTGCGGCCGCTGCGCATGTTTTTTGAACCGGCCGAGCGGCACGGAAAAAAGACGCCGCGCTTCACGAAGATCGTCGACCCGGACCTGATAGCTCGACTGGAGGCCATCAAGGCCCGCATGTATCCGCAGCCCTGACGAGCCCGGCAACCCTGGCCGCGCCCGATGACGACCTCAGATGTAGCCTGCGCCGGGATCGAACGCGGCGCCCGCGGCCAAGAGGCCGGCGCCCGGGACATGGCACACCTCGAGCCGGATGCCGTCCGGATCCTCGAACAGCACATAGTAGTAGCCCGGCGCCCAGCTGCCTTCCTGCGGCCCGCGGATGATCGTCGCGGCCATCTCCTTGAGCGCGCCGGCGCAGCGATCCACGTCCTCGCGCGAGCGGGCGCGCAGGCAGAGGTGGTGCAGGCCGACGCGCTGCTGCTTGAAGCGCTCGCCGGCCAGCGCCGGGTCGCAGGGCTCGATGCCGATCGCGGTCCGGCCGCCGACGCAATAAAACAGCTTGTCGCCGTCAAACACCGGCTTCATGCCGAGCTGCGGCAGCAATTTGCGATAGAAGCCGCGGGCGATTTCGAACCGGCTCACCGTCAGGATGACGTGAGCCATGCCGTTGATCTCGATGGTCATCGCCCGTGCTCCCCGCCCTTCCGATGGCGCTGGTCCGGCAGCCGCCCGACTTATATTATGGCTGCCGGACCAGAGGGAGCGCAAAGGATGACCGAGGCCAGGCTCGCGCCAAACCTGCCGGATTGGATGGTGGAGCACGCGAACCGCTATCTTGCGAGCGGCGGCGCCGACGGGCACATGTACCGGATGACCCAGCCCGGCCGGCCGGAGCTGACCGTGCCGTCGCTGCTGCTGACGACGACCGGCCGCAAATCGGGGGAGAGGTTCATCTTCCCGCTGTTCTACGGCAAGGCCGGCGACGGCTATATCGTGGTCGCCTCGAAAGGCGGCGCGCCGCATCACCCGGGCTGGTACCGCAACCTCCTCGCCGACCCGGAGGTCGAGGTGCAGGTCGGGACCGCCAAGATCAAGGCCCGGGCCCGGACCGCTGCCGGCGCGGAGCGCGCCCGGCTGTGGCGAACGGCGCTCGAATTCTGGCCGCCCTACGCCGACTATCAGAAGAAGACCGAGCGCGAGATCCCGGTGGTCGTGCTCGACCCCGTCCGCTGACATCGACGGTTTTCAACAAGGATTTGCATTGCCGTCTTCCCCCGGCGAAGACGTCGCAGGGCGGGCGCGGCGAAAGCATCCGCCCTAATCGTTGCTCGTTCGCGCCAGCCGCCTCGATTGGCGGGCGATGTGGGAAGGGGGGGTTGGTTGCGGGGGCAGGATTTGAACCTGCGACCTTCAGGTTATGAGCCTGACGAGCTACCGGGCTGCTCCACCCCGCGGCGGTGCGGTGTCTGGGCCCCCGGATCGGGTCCGGGGGCAAGCCTGCCCCGGCGAAGGCCGGGGTTCGACCAACGTCTCCCCCCGGATCGGGTCCGGGGGTCGCCGGGTCTGGCAACGGTTATGACCCGCGGACGTGATCCGGGGGTACCGGGCTGCTCCACCCCGCGGGGGGCTGGTGGGGTTTGGGTTGGGTTGGGTGAGGGGTTGTTGCGGGGGCCGGGCGGGCCTGGCGGCGACCTACTCTTCCGCCGCTTGAGCGGCAGTACCATCGGCGCTGAGGGTTTTCACGGCCGAGTTCGGGATGGGATCGGGTGCTTGGCCCCTCGCCATGGCCACCAGGCCGGCGCGGCCTCCGCGGGGTTGTGTGTGAGCGGGGGGGAAGGGTCTTGGGCGCAAGGCCCTTTGGGCGCGAGGCCCTGGAATGCGAGGCCCTGGAAGGCGAGGCGCGCGGCGGGGCTTTGCCGCTGCGCGCGGCGGTTTTCCTGGGGGGCGTCAAGCGCGTTCGAGCGATTAGTACCGGTCAGCTGCGCGGGTTGCCCCGCTTCCACCTCCGGCCTATCGACGTGGTGGTCTTCCACGGCTCTCGACGAGA
>CAVQSZ010000026.1:0-76010 GCA_963716115.1 uncultured Alphaproteobacteria bacterium | reverse complement strand
TAGAGCCCGCGTGTGGCTTCGCCCTTGAGCTCGACGGTGTTGCCGTCGGGGTCGGTGATGTAGAGCGACGGGCCGTAGCCCTCGGCGCCGTAGCGCTCGCGCACCTCGCCGGGGTCGACGCCGTGGCTTTGCAGATGCGCCTTCAGCGCGGCGGCGTCGAAGCCGTGCACCCGGACCGCAAAGTGGTCCATGTTCGGCGTTGCCGCGCCTTCGGCCGCGGGCTTCGGCACCAGATCGATCAGCGAGGCGCCGGCGCGCAGCTGGACGAGCCGCGGCTGCTGCAATTCGCGCTCGACGCTGCAGCCCAGGATCCTGCCGTAGAACTCGATCGCGCGTTCGAGGCTGGCGACCCGAAGCACGACATGGTCGAGGCCGGCGATCCTGACCGCGCCGGCCGTTTCGCGCGCATCCCGCTCCACCGTATCGGGCATCAGAGCCTCCCTTCGCCATAGATGCCCCAGCCTAGCACGGCCGGGCCGTCGCCGCCATCGAGCGCCTGCTCCACGACCCAAAGTCTCGGCGGGGTTGCGTTCCGGTCATGTCGGATCGGCAAAAACGCCGGGCAGATCGGGCGGGGCCGCTAGGAAAGCGGGCGGCCGCGGGAGTACAGTCGGCGGCAGAGCACCGATCGTCCCCCTCGAACGAGGAATAGAGCATGCAATACCGCAGGATCTCGGCCGATTGCCATCTCGATATGCCGTGGATGCCGCCCGATCTGTTCACCTCGGAGGCGCCGCGCGGGCTGAAGGAGCGCATGCCCTATGTCGAGGACGGTCCGCAAGGCCCGCAATGGGTCGCCAGGAACGGCGCCAATTTCGGGTTGAAGAACGGTGTCGGGCCGGGCGGCGCGCCGTTTGTGCCGGGGCAGAACCACCGGGTCGACAAGATGGCCGAGACCGGCATGTACGAGGACGGCAAGAAGGACATCCGCCGCTGCTCCGACCCGCATCTGCGGATCAAGGACATGGACCGCGACGGGGTCGACGCCGAGGTCATCTACGGCATCCTGGGCGCCGCCTCGAAGCTCAACGACAGCGAAGCCTCGAACGAGATGCTGCGCATCTACAACAACTGGCTGAAGGATTTCTGCCGCCATTACCCCGAGCGGCAGATCGGGCTCGCCTGCCTGCCCTATGGCGATATCGACGAGGCGGTCAAGGAGATCCGCCGGGTCGCCAGGATGGGCATCAAGGGGCTCGAATTGTCGTGCTCCTGGGACATGGAGCCGATGTGGCATCCGGTGTGGGAGCCGCTGTGGAACGCCGTCGAGGAGGTGCAGCTGCCGCTGCATTTCCACACCTTTCCGACGACCTCGCCGCGGGCGCGCGAGGGGGTCTCCGGCCAGACCCGGCGGGCGGCGATGTTCACCGGGGTCTCGGCCTTTCAGATGGGCCTGATCAACATCATCGCGGCGCTGATCGGGGCCGGCGTCCTGGAGCGCCACCCGCGGCTCAAGGTGTCGTTCGGCGAGAGCGGCATCGGCTGGCTGCCTTATGCGCTCGACCGCATGGACTTCGAATACGAGGATCGGTTCCGCGACCTGATCAAGCTGAAGCCGAGCGAATACTGGCGTCGCCAGTGCAAGGCGACCTTCCAGCTCGACCCGATCGGCACCAGGCTCGTCGACGACATCGGGGTCGAGACCCTGATGTGGGGCTCGGACTATCCGCACACCGACGGCGTGTGGCCGGAATCCTCGAAATACATCGAGCAGCAATTCGCCGGCCTGCCCGCCGAAATCGTGCACAAGATCACCTGCGAGAACGCCGCCAGGTTCTACGGGCTGATCAATTAGGACAAATTTCGTTCAGATCGAAGCGCATTGCGTGATTTGTCATTGCGAGCGAAGCGAAGCGATCTCTCGGGCCGACATCGCTCGTCCGGTCGGGATTGCTTCGTCGCGCGATGCGCTCCTAACAAGAAACAGGATGCTTTCGGCCGTGGGCAGCCCTCCTCACCCAGCTCCGGGTAAGGCTCGGTTCCCCTCGCCAACCCTTCCCTCTCCCCCCGATCGGGGGGAGAGGGAAGGGTGAGGGGGGCCGCTCCGGGCGCCGCCTCGGTTTCATCCAGGGCGGGTCGGCCACCAGCCGGTCGGAAACTCGCAATGACAATCTCTTAAAATAGGGTCAACTCGATCGCAACCTGCTCCGGCCGGGCGAGGGGCGGCGGGTCGAAGGGGATGCCGCCGCACGCCGGCGCGGCCCCGGTCATCGGGGGTCAGCGCGCCAGCAATTCGCGCACCGCGTCGTCGATGAATTTTGCGTCTTCCGGATTTTGCGCCGGGTTGCCGGCGCGGTGGCCCCAGACCGAGGGGATCGGCCGCAGCTCGGCATTCGGCATCTGCACGACCTCGCGGCGATTGTCCGGGACCGTGAAATAGAGATCGGTCTGCGACGGCATCACCATCGTGTCGGCGGTGATCGCGCCGAGCGCCCGGCGCAGGCTGCCGCGATAGATTTCGTTGGCGGCGATGTCGGCGTGCTGCCAGCTCCACAGCATGGCGAGGAGGTCGTTGGCGTCGCGGCGGCGAAATCCGGCCTCCCAGCTGCCGACCAGAAAATCCTCGAGCGAGGAGTGGCCGAGCTTGCGCCACAATTCCTGGCGGTAGAAGTCCTGGCTCAGGCCCCAGCCGGCATAGACCCGGCCCATCGCCTGAAAGCCGCGGGTCGGCTGCGTCGAAAACCAGCCGTCCTGCCAGGCCGGGTCGGCGGTCAGCGCCGTCTTGACCCCTTCGAGAAAGACGAAATTGTGCGGCGAGGTTTTTGCCGAGCCGCAAATCGCGGCGATGCGCTCGACCCGATCGGGGAACAGCGCACCCCAATGGAACGCCTGCTGCGCGCCCATCGAGAAGCCGTAGACGAGCGCTGCCCGCTCGATCCCGAACGCCTCTTCCAGCAGCCGCTGCTGCACCCGCACATTGTCGGCCAGGGTGAAATGCGGGTAGCGGCCGCGGTCGAACGGCGGCGGGGTGTTGCTCGGCGACGAGGAGAGGCCGCTGCCGAACATGTTCGGGATGATGATGAAGTACTTTGTCGGGTCGAGCGCGCGGCCCTCGGCGATCGCCCATTCGAGGTCGTAATGCTGCGCCGCGTAGGAGGTCGGGTGGACGATGGCGTTCGACTTGCGCGCGTCGAGCGCGCCGTAGGTCTTGTAGGCGAGGCGCGCGCCGCGATAGGTCAGCCCCGATTGCAGGACGACATCGCCGGCCTCGAAGATTTGATAATCCGGCATGACAGCCGCGAGCTGGTTCTGGCCATGGCTCAACCTACCATGCCGGCGGCCGCGGCGCAGCACGCTTCCGGGGAGCGCGCCGGTGTGCGCCGCGTTCTCCACGACGACGACCCCGTTAACCAGCACCGTCGTCCGCGCGCCGCTCGGGTATTGGTGCGGCTGGGCGTAGGTCGCGCGGTCCCTGAAATCGGCCGGGTCGAAGATCGCGATGTCGGCCCGGTATCCTTCCTTCAGCAGGCCGCGGTCCTTGAGCCGCAACGCCGCCGCCGTGGCGCCGGTCATCTTGCGCACCGCAATCTCCAGCGACAGCAGCCGCTCCTCGTGCACGTAATGGCCGAGGATGCGCGCAAAGGTCCCGTAGAACCGCGGATGCGGCATGCCCTGGGCGGTGACGCCGTAATCGGCGACGCAATTGCCGTCCGAGCCGACCAGCGCCGACGGCGAGCGCACGATCGCGCGGATGTCGTCCTCGGCGATCGAGGTGATCAAGACGCGGGTCGCGCCCTTGTCCGCGATCAGATAGTCGCAGAGCGCATCGAGCGGGTCGCAGCCGCGCGAAGCGGCGATGGCGGCGATCGTCTCGCCGGCATGCTGCGGCAGATTGGGCGAGATCGAGATCTGCACCGCCTCCCATGACGGGATGCGGCCCCAATTGTTGAGCCCGTCGCGATCGATGTCGGCGCGGACCCGCGCCCGCGTCTCGGGCAATGCGAGCCGCGCCAGCATCGCCTCCAGCCCGCCCGACTGCACCCATTGCGGCAAGAGGTTCTTCAAGGGGTTGCTGCCGGCGGCATAAGGGTAGGCGTCGCAATCGACGGCGAGGCCCTCCGCCCGCGCCGCCTCGATCATCTCGAGGATGCGCGCGGCCTTGCCCCAATTGTCGAGCCCGGAGCATTTCAGATGCACGATCTCGACATGGACGCCGCAGGTGCGGGCGATGTCGATCGCCTCCTCGACCGACTCGATCACCTTGTTCGATTCGTCGCGGATATGGGTGAAGTAAAGCGCGTTGCGGCGCCTGACGACATTGCACAGCGCGACGATCTCGGCCCGGTCGGCATAGCTCGAAGGCGGCGTGAAGAGCCCGGTCGAAAAGCCGAGCGCGCCCGCCGCCAGCCCCGCGTCGAGCAGCGCCGACATTTCTTCGAGCTCGGCCGGGGTCGGCGCCCGGTCGGCCATGCCCATGACGTTGAGCCGCAACGTGTGATGGCCGACCAGCATCCCGGCGTTGACCGCGACCTTCGGGAAGGTGTCGAGATAATCCGGAAAGCTCGTCTCGCGAAACGGCAGCCACGGCGCGCTGGCGGAGAGGTAGTCGCGGATCAGCTCGAGCTTCCCCGGCAATACCGGCGCTACCGAGAACCCGCAATGGCCGATGATCTCGGTCGTCACCCCCTGGCGCACCTTGCTCTCGGCCATGGGGTTGATCGGCAGGGTGAAGTCGGAATGCGTCTTGATGTCGATAAACCCCGGCGCCACCGCCAGCCCCTCGGCCTCGATAACCCGCGCCGCGCCCGCCGGCAGCCCCCGCCCGATCGCCGCGATCCGCCCGTCGCGGACCGTGACGTCGCCGATCTCGCCCGGCTTGCCGCTGCCGTCGATGACCGTGCCGCCGCGGATCAGAATCTCGTCGCTCATCGCCCTCGCCCCGCCTCTCCTCGCTACTCTACTCGTATCCGGGAAAGAGGGAACGCGCGAGATTTCATCGGCGGCGGTGCGCTCGATCACGGTTTGTTCTTGACAAGACGATCCAACTCGTGTAAAAGTCCGGCATTCAAACCATCGCGGCGATGACACATTTCTCTTCCCGAGACGGAGCAGCGCGCACCGCTGTACCCTACGCTGGCATTGACCGAAGACGGCTTGGTGCTCGGCGCTGCAACCGTTCTCGCGAAGATCGGCCGGTCGGCCGGGCAGGACCCGGAACCGGCCGCCGCCAACGCCGGCGAGCGTATCCTGGCATTGCTTGCGGTCGCGTATGGGCAGCCTGTCCCATCCGCGGTTCTCGGCAACATCCGTCGCGCCGCGAGGTATTGGCAAGCGGGCGACAACTGCTTGGCGTCGATCGAGCTGGCGCTGACCGGCCTGCCGGCGCTGCCGGATGAAGAGGAGGCGTGCTCGCGCTTGCAACGCGCCGCTCGGCTGCTGGCGCGCGGCATGGCCCCGGGCGATCTGCTGAAGGCGCTGGGCATCGACCCGGCAGCGGATGCAGTCAAGGCCGGGTTCAATCCCGCCGAGCCCCGCGTCCTTGCCGGCAACGCCGGCGACAGTGGGGAATGGAGCGACGGGAATGGAATGCGGGCCATCCCGATCGCCGCCCGGAAGCCGCCGGCCGGTGCGGAGCACAAAACCGGCGACCCGGACAAATTCTTCGACACCCTCTACGCCCCGGCACATGGTTTGGCCCAAAGACTGGGCATCGACGAGACCTGGATCCTGGGATTGGCCGCCTATGAGAGCGGCTGGCTCAACCAACATGACCGGGACCTCAACGATCCATTCGGCGTCACTCACGGTGGGGGCCGGAATGTAGCTTACGATTCGATTGCCGAGGCCGTAGCTTATTGGGAGAAGCGATACGCCCATGTAGTGAGGGGTGCAAAAACCTCGACCGAGTTCGTGCAACGTCTATGGGAGGCCGACTACAACACTGTCAATAAGGATTGGAGAACAGGCGTCACAGCCACAATTCGATCTGTTCCGCGACACCTTTCCAGCTGGAAATCGCGCAGAGGCAGCTTATGAGGGGAGCTGTCGCCGCCGCCGCGGCTGCGTGCTGGTGCTCTATAGCATGGAGCACGGCCGCATACACACCGGCCCTGAGCCGGCATTACAGCAACGAGGACTACCAATTCTCGGTCGAGATTCCTATCGGATTGCCGGGATGCATTAGCGATGTATCCAACAACGGCGTCGATATTCTGCTCGATCGACGATCTACATGCTATAATAACTACAGCAAGAGGCCATTCGTCGATGTTTCGGCGAATTACAACGCGGCTGGTGAGGCCGACACGCCGGCGGGACTGGTGAAGATTTACTGTCGCGCCCGCAAGGCGCAAAAGACGTCGATACTGAGGGGCTGGACCCTCGGCGGTCGGGCAGCTTCGGGCTGCCTTCAGCATCTGGGTCAAGGCAGGATTTTTTTGGATCTCATAACCTTGCGCAAGACCGATCCCGATAATCCCGAGGTCTGGATAACGATCAGTGCCCAGCTGACAACCACTGAGTCACGGTTTCGGAACGACATGCGTCAATTCCGCGAGATTGTTCGCACGATCCGCATCGCGCCCAACGGGCCGCTCAAATAGAAAGTCCGCGGCAGCCGCAGGATCAGCCGGTTTTGCGCATCGCGTGCGCCCGCAAATCGTAATCCGGGTCGGCCGCCTGCGCGGGCGTCAGGCCGGGCGGGGCGGCGAGGATGCGGCGGGCGGCGATGTGGTCGGCCGGGCGGTTGATCGATTCGACGCCGACGAGGCGCCCGTCGCGGAAGCAGAAGACCGAGAAGCTGCGGCTCTCGGGCTCGCCGCGGACCACCGCGGTGTCGTGGCCGATGACGAGCCCGGCGATCTGCAATTTGAGGTCGCCCTGGTCGCTCCAGAACCACGGGACCTTGTCGTAGGGCGCGGGCTTGCCGACGATGTGGGCGGCGGCGCAGCGCGCCTGGTCGACCGCGTTCTGCACCGATTCGAGCCGCACCCGGCCCTCGGCGAAGCGGGTCGGATAATTGGCGCAATCGCCGATCGCCAGGATTTCCGGGTCGTCGGTCGCGAGGCTCTCGTCGACGGCGATCCCGTTCGCCACCGCGAGGCCCGCCGCGGCGGCGAGCTCGGAATTCGGGACCACCCCGATGCAGACGATCACCAGATCGGCCGGCAGGCGCCGGCCGTCGGTGGTCTCGACCGCGGTCACCCGGCCGTCGGCGCCGCAAATCCGCGACGCCGCCGCGCCGAGCGAGATCGTCGCTCCCCATTGCCGGTGCGCCGCGGTGAAGAAGCGCGAGGTCGGGGCCGAGACGACCCGGCCCATCGGCTGCTGCGTCACTTCGAGGATGTGGACCGCGGCGCCGGCGGCGATCGCCACCGAGGCGAATTCGAGGCCGATAAAGCCGGCGCCGACCACCACCACCTCGCGCGCCTCCTTGAGCCGTTCGCGCAGCGCGTCGGCGTCGGCCAAGGTGCGCAGCCCCATGACGCCGTCGAGATCGGCGCCCGGTACAGGCAACGGCCGGTTGCGCGCGCCGGTGGCGAGCACAATGTGGTCGCAGGCGAGCTCGCGACCCGATCCCAGCCGCAGGCAGCGGCCCGGCCGGTCGATCGCGACGACGGCCTCCCCGGGCAGATAGTCGATCCGGTGGCTCTGGTAGAACGCCTCGGGCCGCAGCCACAATTCGTCCCGGCCGCTGTCGCCGGCGAGATAGGATTTCGACAATGGCGGGCGCTGGTAGGGCAGCGCCGGCTCGTCGCCGATCAGCGCGACGCGGCCGCCGAAGCCCTCCTGGCGCAGCGAGGAGGCGACCTGAAAACCGCCCTGGCCGGCGCCGATTACGGCGACGACCGGCTCGGCCATCAGACCTGCGTCTCCGGCAGGCGGACGACGAGCCCGTCCATCTCCGGGGTGACCACGAGCTGGCAGCTGAGGCGGCTGTTCGGCTTGCGCTCGCTGGCGGTGAATTCGAGCATCGCCTTCTCGTCGTCCGACTGCGGCGGGGTCAGCGCCAGCTGGTCCGGCTCGACATAGACGTGGCAGGTCGCGCACATCATCTCGCCGCCGCATTCGGCGACGATGCCGTCGATCCCGTTGAGGATCGCCCCGCGCATGACGCTGACGCCGACCGCGACGTCGAACTCTTGCCGCGTGCCGTCGGCGCGAACATAGGTGATCTTGGGCATCGTCTTCCTATTGGTTGGGTGCGGGTTGGTTGAGCGCGGGGCGAAGGGCGGACCGGGTTACATCCGACACCCTCCACCCGGCGTCAAGCCCGCAGCTCGACGGCAACCCGGTCGCCGTCCGCGGCGAGCTTCGCGCCGAGGTCCGCGCTCTCCCGCGCGATCTGGTCGAAGGCGGCGCCCTCGTCGCCGAGCGCGCGCAAAACGGTGCGGTTTTGGCCGTCGTGGCGGACGAACTGGAACGTCGCATTCTCGATCCCGGCGCGCCCGCACGACACCCGCGCCATCATGCCGAGCCAGTCGCCGTGCCGCAGGCCGCCGTGGCCGGTGTGAAACGAGAAGCTGCCGAGCCCATAGAAGATCGGCCGGCCCTTGTAGACCTCGACCGGCAGCGAATAATGCGGCCCGTGGCCCATCACGATATCGGCCCCGGCGTCGATCGCGGCGTGGCCGATCTCGGTCATGTATTGCAGCACCTCGCGACCGACGCCCCAATGGCATGACGCGACGACGATGTCCGCGCGGGTGCGCAGCGCCGCGACATCCTCGGCGAACCGGTCGAGATATTGCTTGTCGGCCCAGGTCACGATCTGCGGCGGCAGGCCCGGCCGGTTGGCCCGCGGGCGGCCGCCGTGCATCGGGATCTGGTAGGCGGTGTGGCCGCAGATCACGGCGATGCCGGCGGCGTCCTCGCCGGCCTCGTGGTTGGTCGGCCAATAGACCGAGCTGCGCTGCAGGAAGCCGAAGCGCAGGCCGCCCCCCTCGATGACGACCGGCGCGCGCGCCGCCGCGAGATCGGCGCCGGCGCCCGCATGGGCGATCCCGAGCCGGTCGAGCCTCGCGATCGAGGCGCTGATCGCGGCCTCGCCGTAGTTGACGTTGTTGGCGATGCCGACCGCCCGGATGCCGGCCGATTGCAACGCCTCGCCGGCCACCGCCGGGTCGGCGAAAAACCCTTCGTTCCCCGCCGCATGCCCGCGCGGCGCCGGGCAGAGGCAGCATTCGAGGTTCGAGAAAACCATGTCGGCGGCGCCGAGCTCGGCCTTGACCAGGGCGAAGGGCGCCGCGGGATCGGTCACGTTCATCAGGTTCACGTCGCCGGTCAGGATCATCTTGGCCGCCATCTTGCCCCTCCGCCTGCGATCCGAACCCGCGGTCCGCACCCGAGATTCACTGGGGCGCGACCATAATCCCGGCGCGCCGGCGGCGCCATCCTTCGCCCCGTTTCTGTCGGCGGCGCGGGCGCGCGCCTACAGACCCCGCGCCAATCGTCGAAGGGGGTCTGCGCGCGCTTGTTTCGCTGCGCCGCTTCGGGCTTAATTCGCGCAGCGACAGCCACAGACCGAGCGGGCCATGGCCTCACCGGCGGCGGACCTCGAAGACAAGCGGCGGCGGCTTCTCGCCGTCATCCGCCGCAACTCGCTGCTGCAGGACCGCGATTTCCTGCTGACCTCGGGCCGTTCCAGCGGCTTCTTCTTCGACATGAAGCGCACGATGCTCGATCCCGAAGGCGCGGCGCTGCTCGCCGACCTGCTCTTCGAGCGGATCCGCGAGGAGAAGGTCGACGGCATCGGCGGCATGGAGACGGGGGCGATCCCGATCGTCGCCAACCTCTGCCTGCGCAGCTGGCCCGAACGGCCGATGCTGGGCTTTTTCGTGCGCAAGGCGGCCAAGGGCCACGGCACCGATCAGCGCGTCGACGGCCGCCTCGAGCCGGGGTCGCGGGTCATTCTGTTCGAGGACGTGACCACCACCGGCGGCTCGGCGATGCAGGCGGTGGAGCAGGCCCGGCGGCAACATTGCACGATCGTCAAGGTCGTCAGCGTGGTCGATCGCCTGGAGGGCGCCGCCGAAAACTTCGCCAAGGCGGGCATTCCGTTCGAGGCGCTCTTTACCTGGCGCGACTTCAATTGACCAAGTCGGTGATCGATCTGGCCGCGGTGCATCTGAAGCGCCAGCTCGTCTACCAGACGCAGCGCAACCGCTTCGGCAGCCTGGAGGCGCTGCTCGAGCTGGCGATCTCGGCGCGAGGCTGCGTCGCCTCGTCGCTCTCCTCGGGCCGCGTCACGGTCGCCTTCGTCCTCGAGCGCGTCCTCGACAAATGCGCGAGCGACCTCGGCGGCCGCCCGGCGCGGCTTTCCGAGACCGCGGCGCTCGACGACCGCCTGCGCGCGCCGGTGCTGCGCGCCGTCGAGTTTCTCTCCGGCGGCGCGGACGACCCGATCGCGATCTGCGCCGCCCTGATCAGGGCTCGCCCGGCAGACCAGGAATGAGCGCCCGACTAATGAGCGCCCGACTAATGAGCGCCCGATTAATGATTTCCCGGCTGCCGCGCGACATCATTTGAGGTTCTCGCGCAGCACATAGGCGAGCCTGACCCCGGCCTTGGCCAGCTGCTCCTTGACGGCGGCGACCGCGCGGTCGCGATAGGCCGCGTCGATCGGGTAGACGCTCACCGCGCCGCACGGGTCCTTTTCGCCCTTGCGCGCCGGGAACGCGCGCTTGCTCTCGGCGGCGTCCGGCGGATAGCTGTAGGCGGCGGTCTTGGCCGCCTCGTAGCTCTCGCGCAGCCAATCCTCGGGGCTGCCGCCCGACCATTTCTGGATATCGCCCGGGGTCAGGGCGGCGACGATCGCCGCGGCGGCCTTCGCGGCGTCCTTGCCCTCGGCTTCGGCGACCAGCGCATCGTCCCAATAGGCGCTGAGCCGCACCGGGGATTTCGCGCCCGGCGGCAGCACCGCGACGCATCGGCCGCCATCGTCCTTGCGCTCGATCGCGTTAAGCGGCTGGTGCAGGTCGCCGACCAGGGCGAGCAGGAATTGCAACGCCAGCAGCCGCTCGTGCGGGGAGGTTTGCGGGTCGCGCAGCTCCTTGGAAAACTGTCCGATCTTGTCGACGACGCAGGCGTCCTTCGGGCCGTGGCTCGCCGGCGTCGAGGCGGGGAGGCCAGGCCTGCCAAAGCAGGCTTTCGCCACATCGGGCGCGGCGGGGTCGAGCCTCGCGTAATGCCAGGCCGAGGTCGCGATCCGCCCCTCCGGGCTCTTCTCGCGCAACGCTTCGGCCCAGGTCGCCTCGCCGGCGATGTCGGTCTTGGTCCAGCTGTTGTCCTTGTCGGTGGCGAGGATCTGCGCGAGCTTCTTGTGCGCCGCGGGATCCTGGGCCTGCAGCAGGCGGTCGGCGACCAGCGCCACGATCATGTTGCCCTCGGTCCCCCAGGCCCAGCCCGGGCGGGGCGTCAACAGCAGCGCGGCCTGCGCCAGGCAGGCCAGGGCGGCGGCGCATCGGAAGGGTTTCATCGCGATCTCCGGTCGGGCCCGTGCTAGCATCGCCGAGGCCAAGGCGGCGCTCTCGGGAGAAAAACGGATGAAGCTCTATAATTCGATCGGCCCCAATCCGAAAGCGGTGCGCATGTTCATGGCCGAGAAGGGGGTCGAGCTGCCGATGGCGGAGGTCGACATCCGCGGCGGCGAGAACCGGCAGGGGCCGTATCTCGCGAAGAACCCGAGCGGCCAATGCCCGGCGCTCGAGCTCGACGACGGCTCGATCCTCTCGGAGATCACCGCGATCTGCGAATACCTCGACGAAAAGGGGCCGGGGCCGTCCTTGATCGGGGCCACGCCCGAGGAGCGGGCGAAGACGCGGATGTGGGCGCGCCGCATCGACCTCAACATCCTCGAGCCGATGGCCAACGGCTTTCGCTACGGCGAGGGGCTCAAGATGTTCCAGGACCGCATCCACTGCATCCCCGGCGCCGCCGCCGATCTGAAAGAGATCGCCCAGGAGAAGCTGAACTGGCTCGACGGGCTGATCGCGGGCAGGCCGTTCGTCGCCGGCGACCGGCTGACCATGGCCGATATCCTGCTCTTCGCGTTTGTCGACTTCTTCGCGCGCGCCGGCCAGCCGCTCAACCCCGAGCTCGCCCATATCGGGGCCTGGCATCAGCGGATGAAGGCGCGGCCCAGCGCCGCCGCCTGACGGGCACAAGCCGCCGTGGCCGGGTTCGCGCCGGAGGACCGCCCGGTGCATTTCTGCGCCGACGGCCTGGCCCTTTCCCCGTCCGATTACGCGCAGCTCCTGGCCCGGCTCGCCGAGGAGGACGGGATCGCCGCCGACGAGTTCTCGCGCGGCGGCGCGGTCGCCCGGCTCGAAGAGCGCATGGCCGCGGCGCTCGGCAAGGAGACGGCGGTCTTCATGCCGAGCGGGACGCTCGCCAATCTGCTCGCGGTCCGGCTTCTGGCGCGCCGCGGCCGGCGCGTCCTGGTGCAGCGCGAAAGCCATCTCTACAACGATGTCGGCGACGGCGCGCAGGAGCTGGGCGGCCTGACCCTGATCCCGCTTGTACCGGGGCAGGCGACGTTCAGCCTCGCCGAGGTCGCGGCCGAGGCGGCGCGCGCCGAGGAGGGGCGGGTGGCGACGCCGATCGGCGCGATTTCGATCGAATCGCCGGTGCGCCGGCTCGCCGGCGAGACCTTCGACTTCGCCGAGATGCGGCGCATCGCCGGCTTCGCGCGCGAGCGCGATATCGGGCTGCATTTCGACGGCGCGCGGGTCTTTCTCGCCGCGCCCTACACCGGGATCGCGCCGGCCGAATACGCGGCGCTGTTCGACACCGTCTACGTCTCGCTCTACAAATACTTCAACGCCGGCGGCGGCGCTGTGCTCGCCGGGCCGCGCCGGCTGCTCGACGGCCTCTACCACCAGCGCCGCATGTTCGGCGGCGGGCTGCGCCAGGCCTGGCCCTACGCCGCGGTGGCGCTCCATTATCTCGACGGGTTCGAGGAGCGGTTCGCCCGCGCCGCGGCCGCCGCCGACACACTGTTCCGCACGCTCGCCGAAGAGGCAGGCTGCGACATCCTGCGCTCCCCGGCGGCGACCAACGTCACCCGCCTGCGGCTGCGCCGCGCCGATGCCGCCGCCCTCCCCGAACGCCTGCGCCGGCACGGGATCGCGATCCGCCCGGCGCTGCGCGCCGCGCCCGACGAGGCGCTCTTCGAGCTGACCCTCAACGAGACGATCCTGCGCCGCCCGATCGCCGAAATCGCCGAGCTCTTCGTCGCCGCGCTTCGCCGCGTAGAGCGCTTTTTCCGCGGCCGATCCCAAAGCGTTCGCGGCTGTCGGGCGAGACCGCGTCGGCGGGGCCGGGGCGCGCCGGCCCCTCTACTGGTGCGACCCAAACATTCGAGGATCCATTGCTGCGATGGGCGCCGGCCTTCGCCGGTGTGGTTCACGAGTGGGTGCGATCTGTCAGGTGCTGTCCGCTAGCAGCCTTGTAGGATGGGTTCGGCATCGCGAAACCCATCGCAACCGCCGCAGCCGATGGGTTTCGCTGCGCTCAACCCATCCTACAGGGCGATGGAGTTGAATCATTTGAATGCATCCAAGCACTACCCCTTGACCGAGCCCGAGGTCAGGCCGGCGACGTAGTGCTCGACAAAGAAGGAATAGATGATGGCGACCGGGATCGAGCCCAGGAGCGCCCCCGCCATCAGCTGGCCCCAATAGAACACGTCGCCGCGGATCAGCTCGGCGATGACCCCGACCGGCACCGTGCGGACCGAGGTCTTGGTCAGAAAGATCAGCGCATAGAGGAACTCGTTCTGCGACAAGGTGAAGGCGAAGATGCCGGCGGAGATGAACCCCGGCGTGCACAACGGCAGGAAGATCCGCCGCATCGTCTGCAGGCGGCTGGCGCCGTCGATCCGCGCCGCCTCCTCGAGCTCCATCGGCACGGTCTTGAAATAGCCGAGCAGGAGCCAGGCGCAGAACGGCACCAGCATCGTCGGATAGGTCAGGATCACCGAGGTCAGGGTGTTGCCGAGGCCGAGCCGGTTGATCACATCGGCGAGCGGGATGAACAAGAGCGGCTGCGGCACCAGATAGATCGCCGCCACGGTCATTGCGATCAGCCCGGCGCCGGCGAAGCGCAGGCGCGCCAGCGGGTAGGCGAGCATGACGCCGAAGACGAGGCTGATCGCGGTCGATACGACCGCCACCACCATCGTGTTCCAGGTCCATAAGAGAAAGCTCGTCTGGGTCAGCAGGTCGACGTAGTGCTTCAAGGTCGGGTGGAAGACCAGCAGCGGCATCATGTGCCGGTTGTAGAGCTCGGCGTTGGGCTTCAGCGAGGTGATCGCCATCCAGTAGAACGGGAACAGCGCCAGCACCAGGAAGAAGCCGACCGGCAGCCACAGCCGCAACAGCCGATCGAGGGGGCCGTGGCCGGTGACCATCACTGCCGCCGCAGGTAGATCGTCAAGGCGACGATCAGCAGGGCCAGCGCCGGGAACATGGCAAGGGCGATCGAGGCGCCGAGACCGAGCTGACCCGCCCCCATCGCCATGTCGAAGGCATAGGTCGCAAACAGCTGGGTGGCGTTCTGCGGGCCGCCATGCGTCAGCACATAGACGAGCTGAAAATCGGCAAAGGTAAAGATCACCGAGAACAACGTGACGATCAGGATGATCGGCTGCATCAGCGGCAGGGTGACAAAGCGAAACCGATGCCAGCCGCCGGCCCCGTCGATCGTCGCGGCCTCGTAGAGCTCGGGCGGCACCGTCTGCAGCCCGGCGAGCAGCGTGATCCCGTAGAACGGCAGGCCGCGCCAGGTGTTGATGAAGATGATCGAGGCCATCGCCAGGATCGGGTTGCCGAGCCAGGAGGGTCCGGGCTTCGGCACGCCGAGCATGATCAGGAACCAGTTGAGGACGCTGAAGGCCGGGTCGAGGATCCACATCCAGGCGACCGTGCTCAACACCGTCGGCACGATGAACGGCAGCAGCAGCAGCGCCCGGATCAGGTTCTTCAGCGGAAACTGCTGGTTCATCGCCAGCGCCAGCGCCAGCCCGCCGACCATCTTCAGCACCGTCGCGACGGCGGTGTAGAGAAAGGTGTTGGCGGCCACCTTCCAGAAAATCGGGTCGTGGAAATTGGTGACGAAATTCTTCAGCCCGACAAAGACGCCCGGATGGGCGACCGGCCGGTCCTGCAGGCTCAGCACGATCCCGTAGAGGAACGGATAGCCGACCAGAGCCGCGAGAAACAGCAGCGGCGGGGTCATCATCAGCCAGCCGAAGGCGCCCTGGCGGTCGAGCCAGGCGGCGAGGGTCAGCGGCCGCCGCGGCCGGCCGGCGACCGCGGTCAGGGTGTGGGAGCGGATCGACATCGTCGGCGCGCTGCCTGGCCCGGAGCGTCCGGCGGCGAATGGTCAGACGGGCTTATAGATTTCCTTCAGCTGCAATTCGGCGCTCTTGATGACGTCCTTGGTCGCGCTGCCGGAGCAGGCCTTGGCGAACATGTCGATGACGATGTACTTGGCGTCGCTCTCGGCCAGGCGGCGGTCGGGCGGCGCCGGCCAGCCCGGCAGATGCGCATCGGCGAGCGCCGCGCGAAACGGGATGTTGCGCGGCTCGACCGTCCACATCGCCGCCTCGTCGTAGCCGTGCAGCAGCGGCTGGTAATAGCTGTCGGCCGACGCGTACCAGCCGCCGAGCTGCTTTTCGTCCATCAGCCAGCGCATGAAGGCGCGCGCTTCGTCCTTCACCGGCGAGAAGCTGAAGATCGAATGGCTGATCGGGTTGAGAAAGTGGAACCGTCCCTTGGGTCCCGCCGGGTTCAGCGACTGCTGGGTGACCTTGGCGATGTCGGGAAAGTCGCGCTTGGCGACGAACAGGATGCTCTCGGCATTGTTGGTGCATGCGATCTGCTCGGAAAGATAGGCCTTGTTGTTGCTGACATCGGTCCAGCCGAGGCAGTCCTCGAGCATCGCGTCCTTGAACAGCTTGCGGCAGAAATCGACCGCGCGGGCGGTCTCGTCGGAATTGATCGAGACCGTCTTGCCGTCGGCCTCGACCTCATGCGCCCCATAGGACCACAGCAGCGGATAGAGCCAGCCGTGGTTGTCGCCAAAGCCGTGGCCGAGCTCGAAGCCGAGCGGGCGGTCCTTGGCCTTCAGCTTTTTGCCGGCGTCGTAGAGCTCGTCCCAGGTGTCGGGGAATTTCTTGAACCCGGCCTCGGCGAACCAGTCGTCGCGCCAAACCATCAATTGGCCGATGTTGGAGAACGGCAGCGCCTTCCACTGGCCGCCGACGATCGCGGCCTCCTTGCCGGCCGGGTACCAGCCGCCCTGCTTCTTGCCGACCTCCTCGGCGATGTCGGAGACATCGAGATATTTTTCGGCGAACTGCGACACCATCAAGGTGCCGTTCATCGTGATGTCGGCGCCGGAGCCGGTCTCGGCGATGGCGCTGACCCGGGTCGGCAGGCTGCCGACGCTGGTCGTCTCGTAGACCACCTTGACCCCGGTTTCCTTTTCGTAGGCCGGGGCGAGCGTGTTCTGGAAATACTCGTCGAACGGCTTGATGAACGAGCTTTCGTGCAGCACCGTCAAGGTCTTCTGCTGCGCGGCGGCGGGTCGCGCCCCGATTGCGGCGCCGACGGCGCCGGCCCCCGCGAGCTTCAAGAAACCGCGGCGCGATGTCGCGTGCATGTTCCGCTCCCTGTTTCGCCGGTGCGAGCCGTCCGGCTTCGGCGGCTTTCTATCCTCCCGCCTCGGCCGAGGCAAGCCGTCGCCGCCGGGCCGCGGCGGGGCTAGGGCTTGCCGGCGGCGGGAGGCGGGACGACCTCGCGGCGCGGGGCCCAGGGCGTCTGGCGAAGATGGTCGAGATCGATCTCCGGCATCGGCAGCGAGAGCGAGCGGACCACCCGGTTGGCGAGGTCGTTGTAGCTCTCGAAACTGTGGCGCAGCCGGCCGCGCCAGGCCGGGACGCCGCCGCTGGCGTGCAATTCGAACGCCGATTCACGGCCGTCGAGCGCCGAGGAGACGTGGTCCCACGCCATCTGCAGGAGCGCCGAGCGCTGCAGCGCCGTGTAGCCGCCGCCGCCAAAGGATTCGGCGAGGCCGGCGGCGATTTCGGGGGCCGCGAGGTCGCGGTCGCTCGGGGCGACGACGAGCGAGGAGCCGGGCACGATCCGCAGGATCTCGGCCATCCGCGGCCGCGCCCGCAGGAGCGCGAGGGCGCCCGCCGCCAGATGGGCGTGGTTGGGGACGCAATAGCCGCCGGGGCTCCAGCGCGGGTCGCGCTCGCAGGCGACAAGGCAGCTGCGCACGGTCTGCACCTCGGCGACCAGATCGACGAGGCGCTCGATCGTCTGATCGTGCGTTGCGAGCCCCATCGCATGCGACAGGGCGAGCGCCAGGCCGAGGGTGAACTCGGCCTTCGCCAGCCAACCGTAGAGGTGGTGCCAGACGAGCCAGCGGACCACCGGCTCCGGCGATTGGCCGAGCAGGAAGACGCGCTCCCACGGGATCGCCACGTCGTCGAGCCACATCTGGCCGTCGAGCTCGTCGAAGCGGCTCGACAGCGGGGCGACGAACGGGTTCTTGTCGCGCGCCGCGATCCTGCGGCAGACGACGGTGACGCCGGGCGCGTTGACCGGCACGATAAAGGTCGCCCGGTGCTCGCCGATATCGAGCCCGGAAACGGCGCCGACATAGACGTCCTCGGCATAGGCCGGGCTCGTATGCATGCCGATCTTGCCGCGCACGACGATGCCGCTGTCGGTCTCGCGCACGATCTTGAGCGCGGCGCGCTCGCCCGGGTCGGCGCGCATGCGGTAGCCGATCGTCGGCCCGCCGCCGCAAAAGGTCAGGAACCGACCGGTTGCGGCGATCGTCTGGCGATAGCGGGCGGCGTTGGCGGCCTCCGCGGCCGAGACGCCGCGCTCCTCGACCGAGGCCTGGAGGCCGAGCGCGATCATATGACCGTAGCACGGGGTGTGGGTGATGTTGCCGGCGCTCAAGAACGTCGTCGCCGCGAAGAACCGGCCCATGCCGCCGAGATCCTCGGCGCTCCGCGGCACGGCATAGGCCCAGGCGGCGCGCCCGCCGGCGGCGCCCGGCGGGCCGAACGCGATCTCCCGCCACCCGTCGTCGAGATGCAGATCGTACCAGGCGACATATTCGTCGACCATGGCGCGGGTCGCGGGATGCGTCGCCACGTCCTCGACCAGGCCCTCGCCGATGACCCAGACCCGGCGCCCGTCGGCCAACGCCCGCCGGTAATCCGCCCCCTCTCTCATCGCGCGCTCCCGCTTTCTCGACCGGCAGGTGTAGCGCGACGCGGGCCGCCGACCAAAGAAGGAATTGGTTCAGCGGCGGCCGAGGAGGCGCCGGGCCATGCCGACAAAGACGATGCACCAGGCGGCGACCGCCACCCACAGGAAGAAGCGCGGCACGGCCAGCAGGAATTCGGCCCCGATCGCCTGCGCGAAGCTGAAGCTCGCCGCGGTGTACATGCCGAGGGGGAAGACCATCGCCCAATATTCGAGCTCGTAAGTCAGCCGGATGCCGCCAACGAGGCGGCGCCAGACCATCAGCCCGGCCAGGAGCGGGATCCACCAGCTGGCGACCGACCAGAAGAACATCGTCTCGCCGATGACGTAGCCGCGCATGTCGGCGAGCATCGGCCAGGCGCCGACGGCGACGGCGAGCCGCGCGCCGGCGAGCGCGGCGATCGCCGCCGCGCCCATGTTGATCCAGTAGGACGGCCCGAATTCGGCCGGCGTCAGCGGCTCGAACAGCCAACGGTAGAATATAAGCGTGATGATGACCAGGTACAGCAGGCCGCCCAGCAGGAACAGCGCCAGGCTCGCAAACACGACATGCTCGGGCGACGGGAACAGGCCGGCGACCTGGACGCCGAGGATCGCCGATGACTGGGTCGCGACGACGGCGAGCAGCCAGCTGCCGTTCAGCCGGGCGGCGAGCGGCGGCTTCTCGGCGCGCGTCGCCGCCAGAGCGATAAAGCCGTAGACGAGGACGGCCCACAGCACGCAGCCGGCGATCCAGAGCGCTGCGGCAAGATGCTGATGCGGGGTCAGCACCGAGACCTGGTCGCCCAGCACATTGGTTCCGGCGACGATCGTCAAAAAGCCCGTCCCCTTGCGGTGGTCGCGGAAATCGGACAGCACCGCCGCGGGGTGGCGGATCAGGCGAAGGCCGGTCAGAACCCAGAGCAGCGCGAAGGCGACGCCGTTGACCGCCAGCAAGGCCATCGCGATCTCGGCATGGCCCAGCAGCGCCGCGGCGATCGAGACGATGCCGGTGGCCATGACGAAGGCGAAGCTGCCGGCGGGAAGGCCGGCGACGAGGCCGACCGGGGCGCGCCGATCGGGTCCGGGAGAAGGCTGCTCGACTGGCATCGTCGCTCGAAAATGGTGACGGCAGATTGCCGCAGGCGGGCTTATCCGGCGGCGCCGGGGAGCTGCCTTAACCTCAATTATACGGCTAGATCAAAGACGCGTCGCCGCGGCAACGGCTAATGCCGCGCTGGGCCCCTGTCCCAAAAGAGCGGCGGCGGAACGACCAGCTCCGCAAAGCCGCCTCGGGCTTCGGCCGCCACAGCACGCCGCAGCGGAGGAAAAATAGAATGGCGACGAATCCCTTCACCGGCATTTCGATACCGGCGAGCCACGTGCTCGGCCGCAAGCTCGACAGCATCCCGTTCAGCGCCTACCACGTCGTGATCATCCTGGTGCTCGGGTTTGTCGGCTTTATCGAGGGCTACGATTTGGCGCTGACGGGCTCGCTCCTGGTGCTCGCCAAAGGGCCCTTGCAGATGGGTCCCGACGCGGTTCGCGCGCTCGCCACCTGGCCCACCTTCCTCGTCGTCATCGGCGGCTTTGCGGCGGCGGCGATGTCCGACCGCGTCAGCCGCGTCCTGGTGATGCAGATCGGGGTGATCGTCAGCACCTTGTGCACGCTCCTGATCCTGCTGGCGCACAGCTTCGAGCAGCTCTTCATCCTGCGGCTGATCACCGGCTTTTTCCTCGGCTTCACGATCTCGGCGCCGTTCCCGATCGCCGCCGAGCTGATGCCGGCGCAGCACCGGCGCACCTACAGCGCGATCTACGAATGCATGCTGGCGATGGCGTTCACCTTGCTGCCGTTTGTCGGCTTTGTGCTGGCCGATCACCCGAAGGGCTTTCAGCTGGTCGGCCTGCCGGGCGGGGTGACCTTGTTCGTGGCCCCGGTGCTGATCTGGTTTCTGATCCCGGAGAGCCCGCGCTGGCTGCTGCGCCGGGGCCGGGCCCAGGAGGCGATCGACAACGTCAACCTGATCGTGCGGCGCGGCGGCGGGCGGGTCCCGTCGATGACGCTCGCCGATCTCGGCGACGGCCGCGAATGGGCCCGGGAGCAGCTGCCCTCGTTCTGGAAATTGTTTGCGCCCGGTCAGCTGCGCTGGACCGCGACCGGCATCCTGTGCGGCATCTGCTCCGGCACGGTCTATTACCTGATCGCGATCCTCCTGCCGAAGGCGCTGGTCAGCCAAGGGGCCGCGGTCGCCTTGAGCTTCGGCCTGAGCTCGCTGGTCTTCGCCGCCAGCATCCCCGGCAAGCTCTTCAACGGCTTCATCATGGAGGTGGTCGGCCGGCGCTGGACCATCACCGGCGCGTTCCTGCTGTCGATCCCCGGCCTGCTCCTGATGGTGTCGGCGCATCGGATGGGGCCGGCGGCGACGGTCGTCTTTTCGATCGGAGCGCTGATCACCGGGTTCACCATCCTGTCGATCTTCCCGGCGGTGCGGATGTACCTCTCCGAGCAGTTTCCGACGTCGCTGCGCGGCCGCGGGCACTTTTTCGGCGAATCCTTCGCGCGCATCTTCGCCGGCGTGCTGGTGCCCTTCGTGATGGTCTCGCACACCGCCTCGCCGACGATCTTCTTCGGCACGATGATCGTGATGGTCCTGATCGGCGCCTGCATCCCGTTCGCGCTCGGCCGGGAAACGCTCGGCAACCTCGAAACCTTCACCGAGGCGGTCCCCGAGCTCGCCTGACCTTCGCGCCGCGGGACGCCGTCGCAGCTCGCCGAAACGCCTTGCCCGGAGGCGTCGCGGATCGGCGAAAGCCCCTCACCCCATCCCTCTCCCCGCAAGCGGGGAGAGGGAGGGACCCGCGCAGCGGGAGGGTGAGGGGCGGCAAGCGACGGGTCCCGGCAGACGACGCGAAGGAAGGCGTGGATGCCCGGCACAAGGCCGGGCAAGACGATCTTGCGTTGTTGTGGGCATCAAGACTACGCCCGTGTCGGCCATGCCGAGCATCGGCGTCAGTGGATGTCCTCCTGCTCGGCGAAGGCGCGGCGCAGGCGGTCGATCGAGAAGCCGGGGGCTTTGGCGGCGTCGATGATGACCTTCTCGCGGCGGGTCAACAGGTCGACCGCGGCCGGGAGCTTCTTGACCGCATCGGGCGGGATGACAACCGCGCCGTGGCGGTCGGCGTGGATCACGTCGTTCGGCGACACCAGCATGCCGGCGACGCTGACCGTGCCGCCGAAATCGACCAGATGCACATAGGCGTGCGACGGCATGATCGAGCCGGCCAGCACAAAGAAATCGGACGCCATCGCGTCGAGGTCGCGCACCGAGCCGTCGGTGACGACGCCGACGCAGCCGAGCCCCTTGTGGACATTGGTCTGCACCTCGCCCCAGAACGCGCCGAAGCCCTGGTCGGGCGCGTCGATGTCCTGGAGCACGGCGATGCTCGGCAGCGGCTCGGCGGCGATATGCGCGTAATAGCCGAGCCGGATCTCCGTCGCCGCGTCGCGGCCGCGCGGGTGCGGCTCGCGCGAGCGGATATGGGCGGTGCGGGCAAAGGCGACGACCGGCTTCATTTCCGGAAAGGCGGCGATCAGCGGCCGGCGGATAAAGCCGACGGCGCGCCGCGCCGGGGCGACGATTTCGAGCGCGTTGCAGATGGTCGGCGTGTCGAACGCCCTCAGGGCTTCGAGGTCGGCGCGGTCCGGCAGGCTGGGCATGGCGGCCTCCTTCGGCTGGTCATTGTCGGGTCCCCGCGTTTATTGGAGAATGGCCGCAGCCGGCAAGGCATTTCGCGGCAACCCCAGGAGAGGCCGATGTACGATCCCGATCGCGTCAGGAGCCTGCGCCGGCCGCACGGCCTGCCGTTCCGCATCGGCAAGATCGGCCATGTCGTGCTCAACGTGCGCGATGTCGAACGCTCGGCCCGGTTCTATGCCGAAATCCTCGGCTTCGAGGTCTCCGACGCCTATCCGGAGGAGATGGTCCCGGGCGGCATGGTGTTTTTGCGCTGCAACCCGGACCATCACGGGATCGCGCTGGTCGGCTCGATGACCGATGCGGCCGCCAACGTCGAGCTCAACCACATCGCCTTCGAGGTCGCCACCTTGGACGAGGTGCTGCGCGTGCGCGACCATCTGCGCCGGCGCGGGGTGACGATCGATTTCGAGGGAAGGCGTCGCGCCGGCTGCCAGCTCGCGGTCGAGTTCCGCGACCCGGACAACCACCGGCTGGAGATTTACTGGGGCATCGACCAGATCGGCAGCGGCGGACAGGTCCGCCCGGCCGCCGAGTGGAAGGGCGCCCGCGGCCTCGAGGCGGCGATCGCCGACCCGGCGCCCGGCCAGGACACGAGCCTCGGCGACCCCTCGCTGCTCGAAGGCTGAGCGCGGCTCAGCGCGGCCGCCGCCGCTTGCGGTCGCTCGTCCACAACAGGATCAGCAGGGCGGCGATGGCGAGCCCGTAGCCGAGGGTCGGGGCCGCCGCGACGATCCCTATGAGGATCAACGCCGCCAGGATCAGCGGCAACGCGATGACGAGGGCGATCGCCAAGGCCGCCCCCAGCACCGCGACAAAGAGCGGCAGGATAACGAGCAGCAGCCCGGCGGCCAGCACGCCGAGGACAAAATAGAACAGAGCCATGGCTCACCGGTCCCCTCAGGGCATCAGACGCCGCACCGAGATGTCTCGCCAACCATCGATCGTTTATTCGTCGTTCCCGCGAAAGCGGGAAGCCAGGACTGCAAGGGCTCGAAAGGTTGCTCTGGACCCCCGCTTCCGCGGGGGCGACGATAACCCGCTGCGATAATCCGCTTCATTCAGCCGGCTCCGGGAGGATAGCACATGCGCCGTGCGAGCGCATTGCGGCGACGGGCGCCGCCGGGCATGTTGTGGCGATGTCCGAGCAATCGCCGGCTCCGCCCGTCGCGGGCGCGCATTACACCGTCACGATCCGCGGCCTCGTGCTGCTGTGCAGCATCGGCATCCGCCGGCAGGAGCGCGAGCGCCGGCAGCGGGTCCGCATCTCGGTCGACCTGACCGCGGCCGCCGCCGCGGTCTTCCCCGGCGAGGACCGGCGCCGGATCATCAATTACGAAAAGACCGTCGCCGCGATCCGCGACATCGCCGGATCGGGCCATATCGACCTGTGCGAGGGCTTCGCCGAGCGGATCTGCGCCGCCTGCTTTGCCGATCCGAGGGTGGAGCGGGTCCGCGTCTGGGTCGAAAAGCTCGATGTGTTCCCGGACGCCGAGGGGGTCGGCGCGGTCCTGGAACGAAGCCGGCCGCGCTGAGCCCGATGCCTCCCCCCGGCATCTTCGGCATCGTCAACATCACCAGGGATTCGTTCTCGGACGGCGGGCATTACCTCGACACGGCCGCCGCGATCGCCCATGCGCGCTCGCTCGTCGCCGGCGGCGCCGATGTCGTCGATCTCGGCGCCGCCTCCAGCAACGTCGATGCCGAGCCCGTCGCTGCGGCCGAGGAGATCCGGCGCCTCGATCCGGTCATCGCGGCGCTGGCGGCCGACGGCGCGCAAATCTCGATCGACAGCTTCGCGCCGGCGGTGCAGCGCTTCGCGCTTTCCCGCGGGGTCGATTTTCTGAACGACATCCAGGGCTTTCCCGACCCCTCGCTCTATCCCGCGCTGGCCGCGGCGAAGTGCCGGCTCGTCGTCATGCACGCGGTGCAGGGCCGCGGCCGGGCGCAGCGGGTCGAGCTGTCGGCCGAAGCCGTGTGGGACCGCATAACCGATTTCTTCACGGAACGGATCGCGGCGCTGGAGCATGCCGGCATCGCCCGCGAGCGGCTGATCCTCGACCCCGGAATGGGCTTCTTTCTGAGCAGCCGCCCCGAAGCCTCGTTGCGGGCGCTGGCCGGCATCGACCGTCTGAAGCGCGATTTCGGCTTGCCGGCGCTGGTCTCGGTCTCGCGCAAATCCTTTCTGCGCGCCCTGACCGGCCGGCCGTCTTCGGCCGGGCTCGGCGCGGCGACGCTCGCCGCCGAGCTGTTCGCCGCCGACCAGGGCGCCGACTACATCCGCACCCACGACCCCATGGCGCTCGCCGACGGGCTCAAAATCGTCGCGGCGCTGCGCGCGCAGCCGATGTAGCCCGGATTCTCACACCGATAAGTGCATCGGAGTCTCGGATCTGGGATAATCTCGTTCATACAACGGCTTGTCTTAAGGTCAAAGGGGAGCCTCGATGCGGACAGCGTGCCAGCTCCCTCGCCCCGCTTGCGGGGAGAGGGTCGGGGTGAGGGGCCGGGCTCAGCCGGACGGGTCAAGTTGTTAGGGGCAAGGATCAGCAGGGCGCGGAGTGGGCAGGATCATTGCGGCGCGCGCTCACGCCTGCAGACTTCGCGTTGTGGACACGCATTCGGGGCCGGCAGCTCGGCGGCTGCAAATTCGTCCGCCAGCAGCCCATCGATCGCTGCCGCGTCGACCTCGGTTGTCGCGAGCGGCGGTTGATTGTCGAACTCGACGGCGGCCGACATTCGGAACGTTCGAAAGACAGGCGGCGCGACAGCGACCTCGGCACCCTCGGTTGTCGCGTGATCCGCGGCTGGAGCAACCTTGCCGAGGTCGGAAGACATCCCCTCACCCCGTCCCTCTCCCCGCAAGCGGGGCGAGGGGGATAAATGGTGTGATTACCTTCTTCGCCTGAGGGTGGGAACAACATTGTCAGGGCTGGACTTGTATGTGAAATCTGGGCCAGCGGCCCGCCGAGTTGCGCCGGTCATTGCGGCGCCGGCGGCAGCGGCGCCTGTTGGATGGGCGGCGGGTATCCCGTCGGCGGGTATTGCGCGGGTGGGGCCGGAGGATAGGGATAGGGCGCCGGGTAGGGGTAGGGAGCGACCACATAGGGGTAGGAGTATCCCGTGTAGGGATCGTAGTAGCATCCGGACAATGCGCCCGCCCCGATAAGCAGCACCAGCAGGCCAGCGGCAGTCGACCCCGTCTGATCACGTCACCGCACCTCCACGAAAAACCGGCGCGCGCTTTTCGAGAAAGGCGCGCACCCCTTCGACAAAGTCCTCGGTCGCCGCGCAGGCGGCGAAATTCTCGGTCTCGCGCCGCAGCTGCGCGTCGAACGCGTCGCCGCCGCTCGCCTGGATCAGCGCCTTGGTCCGGGCATAGGCCTCGGCCGGGCCCTCGGCGAGCCGCTGCGCCAACGCCTCGGCTTCGGCCGCCAGCCGGTCCGGCGCAACGAGGCGGTTGACGATGCCGAGCGCCAGCGCCCGCCCTGCATCGAAACGCTCGCCGAGCAGCATCAATTCCATTGCGCGCTTCATGCCGACGATTCCGGGCAGGGTCGCGGTCATGCCGCCGTCGGGGCTCGCGCCGAGATGGATGTAGCCGCAGGCGAAGACCGCATCCTCGGCGGCGACCGCCAGATCGGCGGCGAGAACGAGGCTGAGCCCGAACCCGGCCGCCGCCCCCTGCACCGCGGCGACCACCGGCTTTTCCATATGCCGCAGCCGGATCAGCAGCGGGTGCAGCCCGTCGACGATGCGGTAAAGCTCGCCGCGCCGCTCGTCGGGCGGCAGCCCGATCAATTCGCCGAACATCCGGATGTCGCCGCCGGCGCAGAAATGCGCGCCGGCGCCGCGCAGCAGCACGGCGCGGGCGGCGCGGTCCTCGGCGGCTTCGGCCGCGGCGTCGGCGAGCGCCGCGATGGTCGCGCGATCGACGGCGTTGAGGACTTCCGGCCGGCTGAGGACGATCTCGAGGACGCCGCCGCGCCGCTCGACGACAACATCAGGCATCGCTCGGCTCCTTGCCCGGTGGCGGGCTATGATGACGCGGGCTTTCGGGAGACGATACCATGACCTACACGATCGTGCGCGGCGGCCTTGTGCTCGACATCGCCGCCGGGACCGCCGAGCCCGCCGACATCCTGATCGAAGGCGACACGATCCGCGAGATCGGGCCGCCGGGCTGCGCCGCGCCGGAAGGGGCGGCCGAGATCGACGCCGCCGACCGGCTGCTGCATCCCGGCCTCGTCAACGCGCACACCCACGGCCACGGCAACCTCGGCAAGGGCATGGGCGACCGCTGGACGCTCGAGTTGCTGCTGACCGCGGCCCCCTGGATCACCGGCAACCGCACCGCCGAGGACCGCTATCTCTCGACCCAGCTGGGGGCGGTCGAGATGGTCATGAAAGGCTGCACCGCCTGCTACGACCTCTCCTTCGAATGGCCATTGCCGAGCCCCGAGGGGCTCTCGCTCGCGGCCCGGGCCTATGCCGATGTCGGGATGCGCGCGGTGGTGGCGCCGATGGTCGCCGACCGCAGCTTCTACGAGGTGATCCCCGGGCTGATCGACGCGGTGCCCGAGGCTTTGCAGGCCGAGGTCGCCAAGCTGCGCCTGCCGCCGGCCGAGGCGACCCTGGCGGCGATCCGCGCGGCCCTGAAGAGCTGGCCCTTCGACCGCGACCGGGTGCGCCCGGCGGTGGCGCCGACGATCCCGCATCACTGCTCGGACGAATTCATCCTCGGCTGCGCCGCCCTCGCCCGCGACTTCGATCTCGGGCTGCACAGCCATGTCGCCGAGTCGAAGGTCCAGGCGGTGACCGGGATGCGCCTTTACGGCCGCACCCAGACAGCACACCTCGACCGCCTCGGCGTGCTCGGCCCGCAATTCACCGTGGCGCACGGGGTGTGGCTCGACCACGACGACATGGCCCGGCTCGGCGACCACGGCGCCTCGGTCGCGCACAACCCGGGCAGCAACATGCGGCTCGGCGGCGGGCTCGCCGATGCGCGGGCGATGCTCGATCGGCGGGTCAATCTCGGCATCGGCACCGACGGCGCCAATTGCGCCGACAACCAGAACATGTACGAGGCGATGCGGCTGTCGTCCTTCGTCTCGAAGGTGCGGGGGCCCGACTGGCGGCGCTGGCTCACGACCCGCGAGGCGGCGCTGGCGGCGACCGAGGGCAGCGCCGGGGCGCTCGGCTTCGGCGGCCGGATCGGGCGGCTCGCGCAAGGCTGGAAGGCCGACATCGTCATGCTCGACCTCAACCACCCGAACTGGATGCCGCTCAACGACCCGGTCAACCAGCTCGTCCATACCGAGGACGGGGCCGCGGTCGCCAGCGTCATGATCGGCGGCCGCATGATCGTCGACAATCGCCGGGTGCTGAGCGTCGACCTCGCCCGGCTGCGCCAGCGCGCCGCCGCCGCCCGCGACCGTCTCGCCGCCGCCAACGCCGACAACCGCCGCCTCTACGACGCCCTCGAGCCGGTGGTCGGCAGCCATTGCCCGGGTCTCGCCCGCGCGCCCTACCACATCGACCGCTACGGCGCGCGGCCCGGCGACTGATCAGCGGGCGACTGATCAGCGGGCGACGATCCGCACCAGCGCCGGCATGGCCGCGACCACCGTCACCGCGTTGACGACGACGGCGCCGGCGATCATGCCGAAGGTCCATTTCAAAATGTCGGCTTTGGTCTCCGCCAGCGCCCGCGGAAGATCGGCTCGTATTTCGGCGATATCGCGCTGGAGGTCGGCCCTGACTTCGGCGATATCACGCTGGAGGTCGGCCTTGACCTGAGCGAGGTCGACCTTGGTCGCGAGCGAGGTCTGATCGGCTTCGCGCGTGACCTTGAACAGCTCGGTGACCGCCTCTGCCTGCGCTTCGGGCATGCCGGCTGCGGTCAAGGTCTTGACCGAGGAGTGGGTGTCGAAAGCCGTCGTGGTCACGGCGGCAGAGTCGGTGCGGCCTTCGATGAAGTCAACCGGCGGGGCGGCGGGTCACCAGGGCAAGGCCGCGCAACACGTCGACCGCCTGGATCAGCTGCTCGTCGCTGGCCGAGCCGATGTCGCCGGAAGCAACCGAAGGCGCCGCCTTCGCAGCCGGCGCGGCGTCGGCTGCGGGCGGCGTGCTGGCGGGCGGCGTCCCCGCCGCCGGCTGGTCTGGATTCTTCAGCGCGCCCGGCAGGTCGGCCTCATGCCGCATCTCGTCCTGCGCCAGCTTTTCGATCTTGAGCGGCGTCACGGTCAGGTCCGGGTCGAGGCCCTTGCCCTGGATTTCCCGCCCGGTCGGGGTGGTGAAGCGGGAGGTGGTCAGGCGGATCGCGCCACCGCTGCTCAGCGGGATCACGCTCTCGATGGCGCTTTCGCCGAAGGTCTTGGTCCCGAGCAGCACGGCGCGGTGGTTGTCCTGCAAGGCGCCGGCGACGAGCTCGGCCTCGCCGGCGGTGCCGCCGTTGACCAAGGCCACGATCGGCAGCCCCTTGGCGAGGTCGCCCGGGGTGGCGGCGATGCGCCGGACGCTGTCGGGCTTGCGGCCCTTGACGACGGCGATGTCGCCCTTGTCGATAAAGGCGTCGGCGACCTGGACGGCGGCGTCGAAATCGCCGCCCGGGTTGTTGCGCAGATCGAGGATGAAGCCGGTCAGCCGGCCGCCGAGCTGTTGGCGCAGCTGCTCGACCGCGGCGGCCAGGGCGCCCTGGGTCGCGCCGTCGAAGCCGGCGATCCGCAGATAGCCGATCGTGTCGGCCTCGACCCGCCCGGTCACGGTCTGCGGCTTACCCGCCTCGCGCGCGATCTCGAGCTTGAGCGGGCCGCCATCGCCGCGCCGCAGGGTCAGCTTGACCATGCTGCCCGAGGGACCGCGCAGCTTCCGCTCGACCTCGCTCAAGGTCATGTCGAAGGTCGGCTCCTTGTCGATCACATAGATCAGGTCGCCGGGCTTGACCCCGGCCTTGGCCGCCGGCGAGCCGTCGCGCGGCGAGATCACCTTGAGCTGGCTGTTGTCGATCGTCACCGCGAGGCCGATATCGGCCTGGTTGTCGTTGGCCGGCGCCGACAGCGCCTTGTAGGCGGCGGGGTCGAGATAGGTCGAATGCGCATCGAGCCCCGACAGCATGCCGGCGATCGCCGCGCCGACCAGCTTGGGGTCGGTCACCGGATCGACGGCGTCCTGGCGGACCCGCTCGAAGGCCTCGTCGAACAGGTTGAGCTCCTCGTAGACGCTGTCCTTGGCCGTCTTTTCCTCGGCGAGGACGCCGCCGGCCGCGACCAGCGCCGTCAGCAGAACCGCTATTCCCAATCGGCGCATCGGCCGCTCATCTCCATCTCGGCGCCGGCGGCGTGGGCCGGCGCGACGGCGTGGACCCTAACCCGGCAAACATGGCATTACCATGATTGCGGCGCGCGCCGCGCCGCCGCCAGCGAGGGAGCCGCGGCATGGATATGCTCGCCCGCCTCAAGGCCGAGACGCTGCCGTTCGCGGCGCTGCTCGGCATCGAGCTCGTCAGCGCCTCGGCCGACAGGATAACCGCCGAGATGACGGTCCGCGACGATCTGTGCACCCGCCCCGCGGTGCTTCACGGCGGCGCCGTCATGGCGTTCGCCGACACGCTCGGCGCGCTCGGCACGATCCTCAACCTGCCGGAGGGCGCCGCCACCACGACGATCGAGAGCAAGACCAATTTTGTCGCGCCGGCGCCGGTCGGGAGCCGTGTGGTCGGCGAGGCGACGCCGATCCACCGCGGCCGCCGCACGATGATCTGGCAGACCCGCATCTCGACGCCCGAGGGCCGGCTGGTCGCGCTGGTGACCCAGACCCAGCTCGTCTTGTAGCCGTTTGCGGCTTCATCTGTAGGCGGCGGACTGCGCGGCGGCCGGCGCCGCCGGGGAGAGCGGGAAGGTGAGCCGATCAGAGCGGCGGATCGACCGCAATCGCGCTTTTTTTGCTTCTTGAGGCCACCGATAAGCACTCGCGGATGCCGGCATCGTGAGCAAGCTGTGCCTCCTCAGCGCGGCAAATGACGGCCGTTGTCCTCGCCATTGCGAGAAGAGCAATCTCGATCCGGTGGCGCAGCCCGATCTGAAACCGCGCTAATCGTTCGACGGCCGCTGCAATTTCTCCATGATCTGGTCGAGGCTGAAGCTCTGCGGACGCTGCCGCGGCGGGAACTCTTTGAACGTCCCGATGAATTCCGCGACGATCGCCTGCCCCGCCATCAACAGGTATGCCTTGTGGAGCGTCCAGGCGTAGTAGCTGTTCGAGGTTATCTCGGCCCGCTCGTAGGGGTCCATGCGCAGATTGAACATCAGCGGAAACCGCCGGAAGGTGAACGGCTCTCCCCAGATGTCCAAGGTGCCTTGCGCCTTCTGCTCGGCGAACACCAGCTTCCAGTTGTTGAAACGCAGGGCGACGACCTGGCCGTCATCGTTGAAGTAAATGAAGCCCTTGCGGTCCGAATTTTCCTGCTGACCGGTCAGGTAGGGCAGCTGGTTGTAGCCGTCGATATGCACCTTGTAGGTGCGGCCGCCGACCTGCCAGCCTTTCAGAAGGCGATCCTTCGCGTCTGTGTCGCCGGCCACGGCGAGCAGTGTCGGAAACCAGTCATGGCCCGAGAAGATCTCGTTCGAGATCGTTCCCGGCTTGATGTGGCCGGGCCAGCGCACCATCGCCGGCACGCGAAAAGCGCCCTCCCAGTTGGTGTCCTTTTCGCTGCGGAACGGGGTCATCGCCGCGTCGGGCCAGGAATTCATGTGCGGCCCGTTATCGGTCGTGTAGAGCACGATCGTGTCGTTGGCGATTCCGAGATCGTCCAGCGTCTTCAACAATTTGCCGACATCGCCGTCGTGCTCGACCATGCCGTCGGCGTATTCGTTGTCGGGCATGCCGCTCTGGCCGCGCATCGACGGGCGGACATGGGTGTAAAGGTGCATGCGGGTCGCGTTCATCCACACAAAGAACGGCTTCCCGGCCTTGGCTTGGCGCTGGATGAAGTCGATCGCGGCCTCGGTGGTCTCGTCGTCGATCGTCTCCATGCGCTTCCTGGTCAGCGGGCCGGTATCCTCGATCTTCTGCCTGCCGACCCGGCCAAAGCGCGGATCGACGGTCGGATCGTCGGTATCGGCAGCGGCGCATTTGAGCACGCCCCGCGGACCGAACCGCGCCTTGAAGCGCGGGTCCTTCGGGTAGTCGGGGTCCTCCGGGTCCTCTTCGGCGTTCAAATGGTAGAGGTTGCCGAAGAACTCGTCGAACCCGTGCACGGTCGGCAGGAACTCGTTGCGGTCGCCGAGATGGTTCTTGCCGAACTGGCCGGTGGCGTAGCCGAGCGGCTTCAATGCCTCAGCGATCGTGATGTCCTGGGGCTGCAGCCCGATGGTCGCGCCCGGGATGCCGACTTTCGAGAGGCCGGTGCGCAAGGTCGCCTGGCCGGTGATGAAAGACGAACGGCCGGCGGTGCAGCTCTGCTCGGCATAGTAGTCGGTGAACATCATCCCTTCACGGGCGATGCGGTCGATGTTGGGCGTGTGGTAGCCCATCAATCCGAAGGTGTAGGCGCTGATGTTGGACTGGCCGATGTCGTCGCCGAAGACGACGAGGATGTTCGGCCGCTTTGCGCCGGTGGGCGCGGGCGCCGGGGCGGGCTGCGCTTGGGCAGCTCCCATCGGGGTTCCCGACCCCAGCACCGACACCGCGGCGACGCTGGTGCCGCCGAGAAGAATGCGGCGGCGGTCGACGCCACGATCCGGCGTCTTCTGGCGCCGCTGGTCGTCAACGCTCATTGCGTGCTCCTTCTCGAATGACGCAGCGAAAGCCGACATGGCTGGTCGAGGTGTCGACCGGCTCGGCGTGGCGCGCCGCCGGTCGATAGCGGCGGCAATAATTGGGGGCGCACAGGTGCGAGCCGCCCTTGAGCACCTTGCGCGGAATCCGGATCGCGGGTTGGCGCGGGTCGTAGCTGCCCGCTTGGACGCCCCCGCGCGGGTTCTGCGGGATACAGCACGCCTTTGCCGCGTCGGCCGGGTGCTTTGGCGAGTACCAGTCGGTGGTCCATTCCCAGACGTTGCCGATCATGTCGTAGAGGCCGTAGCCGTTGGGCGGGAACGCCCCGGCGGGCGAGGTGCGGGCGAAGCCGTCGAGCAGTAAATTTTGTCGCGGGAACGCGCCCTGCCAGGTGTTGGCCATGTGCCTGCCGTCGGGGGTGAATTCGTCGCCCCAGGCGAATTCGGCGCCGTCGAGCCCGCCGCGCGCGGCGAATTCCCACTCGGCCTCGGTCGGCAGCTCCTTGCCGGCCCATTGCGCATAGGCGAGCGCGTCCGAATACGCGACATGCACCACCGGATGGTCGTCGAGCCCGTCGATATTGCTCTTCGGGCCGTAGGGATGACGCCAGTCCGCGCCTTTGCAAAAGCTCCACCACCGGCCCCAGTCGCGCAGATCGACCGGACCCGCGGGCGGCGTGAACGCCAGCGAGCCGGCATAGATCATGTGCGGCAGGGCGCCCGGATAATCCTTCGGGTCGGGCGGGATTTCGGCAAACGTAACGCGCCCCGTCGCCGCGACAAACTCCTGAAATTGCCGGTTGGTGACCGGATGGCGGTCGATGCGGAACGGGTCGACCGTGACGCAATGGGCCGGCGCCTCCTCGGGATAGTGCCGGTCCGACCCCATGCGGAACGCCCCGCCCGGGACCCGAACCATGCCGTTATCATGCATCGCCGTCTCCTCTCGGCCATCTCCTCTTGGCCATCCTTATCGGCGATAATCTTTCGCGAAGAGATGCAGCCCCGTCAATCGACAGCGCCGGGCGCGCCGGCCCGCCGCACCGCCTATCTCGCCGCCGAGGGGTTCGTCGACGAGCTTGCTGATGAGCTGGGCGCGATCGAGCTCGCGCATGGCCGGCTGCTCGTCGCCGCGGGGCCGCCGCGCCCGGCGGCGTGGGCGGCCAATGTGTGGCTCGACCCGCAGCAGATCGCGATCGCCTCGATCGGCGAGGCGGCGGCGAAGCTGCGCGCGATCCAGCGCAGCTGGGCGGTCTACGCCCCGGATTTCCACCGCCGGGCGATGCTGATCCGGGAGCGGCTGCCCACGGTCTCGGCCAGGCCGCTCGTCTTCGGGATGCCGCCGCCCGCGGCGCCGCTCGGCTCGTGGACCCTGCTCGACGCCGGCACGATGCTGGCGGCGCCGCGCTGCGCCAGCCCGTTCCCGAACGGCGAGGTCCGCTTTGTCGAGGACCGCACGGGGCCGCCGAGCCGCGCCTATCTGAAATTGTGGGAGGCGCTGACCCTGATCGGGCGCCGGCCGCAGCCGGGCGAGGTCTGCCTCGATCTCGGCAGCAGCCCCGGCGGCTGGAGCTGGGCGCTGGCGCAGATGGGCGCGCGGGTGGTCAGCGTCGACAAGGCGCCGCTGTCCGCCGAGGTCGCCGGCCTGCGCGGGATCGAGCACCGGCGGGAGAGCGCGTTCGCCCTCGACCCGCGCGCGGTCGGGCCGATCGACTGGCTGTTTTCCGATATCGTGTGCTACCCGGCGCGGCTCCTGGCGCTGATCGAGCGCTGGCTCGCCGCCGGGACCTGCCGCCGGTTTGTCTGCACGATCAAGTTCCAGGGCGAAACCGACCATGCCGCGGCAAGCCGCTTCGCCGCGATCCCCGGCTCGCAGCTGCGCCATCTCTTCCACAACCGGCACGAGCTGACCTGGAGCAGGATCGGGCCATGACCAGGGCGACCGCCCGCCGGCCCAGGCCTAAGCTCGCGGCGCGCTTTCCCGGACAGTCCCGCGCGATCGAGCGAGGCCGTCGGGATCAGCCGCGCGCCAATTTGCGCTCCGCCAGCCGGGCATAGAGGCTGGCGCCGAACGGCAGGGCGGCGTCGTTGAAATCGTAGCCGGGGTTGTGCACCTCGCAGCCGCCTTCGCCCTCGCCGTTGCCGATCTGGATATAGGCGCCGGGCCGCCGCTCGAGCATGTAGGAGAAATCCTCCGACGCCATCACCAGATTGCCCTCGCGGTTGACGTTGTCCGCCCCGACCAGCTCGGCCGCGGCCTCGGCGATGAAGGCGGCCTCGGCCGCGTCGTTGACCAGCGGCGGAAAGATCACCCGGAAGTCGAGCTGCGCGGTCGCGCCGAACCCCTCGGCGATGGCCCCGGAGAGGCGCCGCATGTTGCGCTCGATCAGCGTCATCGTCTCCGGTTGGAAGGCGCGGGCGGTGCCGCGGATGACCGCCGTCTCCGGGATCACGTTGTAGGCGTCGCCGCCGTGGATCTGCGTCACGCTGAGAACCGCGGTGTCGAGCGGCCTGACGTTCCGCGACACGATCGTCTGCAAGGCGGTGGTGATGTGGCTCGCGACCACCACCGGGTCGATCCCGGCCTCGGGGCGCGCGCCGTGCGCGCCGCGGCCGGCGATGGCGATGTCGAAATAGGCCCCGCCCGCCATCATCGGGCCGGTGCGGATCTGGAACCTGCCGACCGCGAGCCCGGGCCGGTTGTGCATGCCGAAGACCGCGTCGCACGGAAAGCGGTCGAAGAGCCCGTCGGCGACCATCGCCGCGCCGCCGCCGAGCCCTTCCTCGGCCGGCTGAAAGATCAAATGCACGGCGCCGTCGAAATTGCGCGTCTCGGCGAGATGGCGCGCAGCGCCCAGCAGCATCGCCGTGTGCCCGTCATGGCCGCAGGCGTGCATCCGGCCTTCGTTGCGCGAGCGGTAGGCGAGGTTTGTCGCCTCGTGGATCGGCAAGGCGTCCATATCGGCGCGCAGCCCGATCGAGCGGGATGAAGCGCCGGCGCGCAGCCGGCCGACGACGCCGGTTTTGCCGATGCCGCGAAACACCTCAACGCCGAATTCTTCGAGCTTTTGCGCGACGAAATCGGAGGTCCGCTGCTCCTCGAAGCCGAGCTCGGGATGCGCGTGGATGTCGCGCCGCCACTTTGTCATCTCGCCGTGAAATTCCTCGATCCGCCGGATGATCTCCATGCTTCGCTCCCGCTGTGCCCCACCCCACTCTCGCCGAGAGCGGGCTTTCGCGCAATCCGCCCCGCGCCTATAGTGGGGGCCGGGATCCCTTCGGGAGGAGTGGCGCGCAATGGATCAGATAACGGGCGTGGAGCTGGATTGCCTGCAAGGTGTTCGGGTCGTCGATTTCACCCAGTTCGAGGCGGGACCGTCCTGCACCGAGTCGCTCGCCTGGCTCGGGGCCGAGGTGGTCAAGATCGAGAACCCGAAGACCGGCGACCCCGGCCGCCGGCTGCGGCCCGGCCACCCCGACGACGACCCCTGGTACTTTCCACCAGTTCAACGCCAACAAGAAGTCGTTGACCCTCAACCTGAAATCGCCGCGCGGCCTCGAAATCGTCAAGGCGATGCTGAAAAAGGCCGACATCACGATCGAGAACATGGCCCCCGGCACGATCGAGCGGCTGGGGCTCGGCTATGACGCGGTCAAGGAGCTGAACCCCGGCATCATTTATTGCCAGGTCAAGGGCTTCGGCACCGGCAGCCCGTACGAGAAGAACCTCGCCTTCGACATGATCGCGCAAGCAGCCGGGGGCCCGATCAGCGTCACCGGCGACCCCGACCGCCCGCCGGTCAAGCCCGGCCCGTCCTTCGGCGACACCGGCACCGGCATGCTGATGGCGATCAGCATCCTTGCCGCACTGCGCCAGCGCGACCGCACCGGCAAGGGAAGGCGGCTGCAGGTGGCGATGCAGGACGCGATGGTCCACTACATGCGGGTGCCGTTCTCGCGCACGCAGCTCTCCGGCAAGGCCCAGATCCGCGGCGGCAGCAGCCGGTCGAGCGCGCTGCTGGCGCCCTCGGCTTTGTATCCGTGCAAGCCCGGCGGGCCGAACGACTACGTCTATGTCTTTACCAGCCGCGCCAACGCCGACCACTGGACGCGCCTCTTAAAGGCGATCGGCCGCGAGGATCTGCTCGGCGACAAGCGCTACGACACCGGCCAGGCCCGCGGCGAGCGTGCCGCCGAAGTCGACGAGATCATCGCCCAATGGACCCGCCAGCATACGAAGGAAGAGGCGATGAGGATCATCGGCGCGGCCGGGGTGCCGGCGGGGGCGGTGTTCGACACGCTCGAGCTCTTGAATGACCCCTCGCTCGCCGAGCGCGGCATCATGCAGAATGTCGAGCACCCGACCACCGGCAAATACAAAATGCCGGCCTGGCCGGTGCGCTTCGACGGCGCCCCGCCCAAGGTCAAGCCGTCGCCGCTGCTGGGCCAGCACAACGCCGAGGTGCTGGGCCAATGGCTCGGCATCGGCGCCGCCGAGGTCGAGGCGCTGCGCGCCGAGGGCATCGTCTGAGCGCTACCGCTGCGGCGCGGCGGGGCGGCACGGGGCGACCTCGATCCGGTCGATCGTTTCGGGGTCGCCCTCCGCCTCGCTGAAGATCGCGCAACGGCCGCGGGCGAGCGCGATCCGCCTGACGTGAAAGCCGAACTCCTTCGGATGGCTGCCGAACGCGACCATGACCGTATCGCCGACCGCGATATGGGCGGGCACGGCGATGTGGCGATAGGTTCGGCACGAGCTGGCGACGAGCCAGCTGCGGCACTTGGTCAAGACGCCGGCGCCGCCCGGCTCGACCGCCGCGACATCGGCGGCGAAGCCCGCGCCCGGCGCCAGGAGGACGGCGCCGAGCAGCAGCGCGACGCCCCACCGGCGCGGCGGCGTCGGCCCCATCGGTAACGCGGCCCGGCGCATGGCGGTCTCCAAAGAAGGTGCGCCGATCGGGGGCGGCGTGCTACATCTGAGGCGGCATTCGGCTCGTTCAATCCACGCGAGGAAATCGAGATGAAGCTCTACTACGCGCCCGGCGCCTGCCCGATCGGCATCCATGTGCTGCTCGAGGAGATCGGCAAGCCGTACGAGCTGGAGCTTGTCAACCTGCGCGAGGGCGCCCAGTTCAAGCCGCCCTTCGCCGGCGTCAGCCCGAAAGGCGAAGGTGCCGGCGCTGGAGCGCGACGACGGTTCGGTGCTGACCGAATATCCGGTCATCGCCCGCTGGCTCGGGCGGCAGGCGAACCTGCTGCCGAAGGACGACGAAGCCGACACCCGCGCGATGGAGGCGATGGAGTACGCGGTCGGCACGATGCACGGCCAAGGGTTCGCGCGCCTCTTCCGCACCGAGCGGTTTGCGCCGTCGGCCGCCGACCACGAGGCGGTCAAGGCGGCCGGCCGCGAGGTCGTCGAACAGGGCTTTGCCGTGCTCGACGACGCGCTCGAGGGCAAGAGCTATATCGCCGGCAGCGACTTTTCGCCGGCCGATACGGCGCTCTTCTATGTCGAGTTCTGGGCGGCCAAGCGCCTCAACATGAAGCTGCCGGCCAACGTCGCCGCGCATTTCGACCGCATGATGGCGCGGCCCGCGGTGCAGCGGGTGATGCAGCAGGAAGGACAGAATTAGTCCGGGGAAATTTGACGGGGCCGCCAGTATCGGCTCTTCCGATGGACACTGCAGGCAGAGATCGTCATGGCGGGCTCGACGAGATTGTTCGCTTCGCTCGCAATGACAGAAGTTGTTGTTGTCATTGCGAAGAGCACAGCGACGAAGCAATCTCGATCGGATGATGCAACCCGATAGGGCCGACACCGACCCTGCCCTTGTCGGCCGACTTTCCAAAGGGAGCGAGTGAAAATGGACGCAGCACTGGCATCGCCGAATTGTCTCGCCGGCATCAAGGTCCTCGACCTGACCCAGTTCGAGGCCGGGACGACCTGCACCGAGGCGCTCGCCTGGATGGGCGCCGACGTGGTCAAGATCGAAAACCCCGAGGGCGGCGAGGCCGGCCGCCGGGGCGTCGCCGACCCCTGCTATTTCATGATGTACAACGCCAACAAGCGCTCGATCACGGTCAATCTCAAATCCGAGCGCGGGCTTGGCGCTGGTCAAGGAGATGGCGCAAGAAGGCCGACGTCTTCGCCGAGAATTTCGGCCCGGGCACGATCGAGAAGCTGGGCCTCGGCTATGACGTGGTCAGCGCCCTCAACCCGCGCATCATCTACGCCCAGGTCAAGGGCTTCGGGGCCGGCAGCCCGTACGAGAACGGGCCTCTGCTTCGACCCGATCGCCCAGGCCTGCGGCGGGGCGATGAGCATCACCGGCGAGCCCGGCGGCCGGCCGATCAAGCCCGGCCCGACGATCGGCGACACCGGCACCGGCATGCTGCTCGCCTTCAGCATCGTCAGCGCCCTCTTGCAGCGCGCCCAGACCGGCAAGGGACGGCGGCTGCAGGTGGCGATGCAGGATTCGGTCATGCATTACAGCCGCGGCATGTTCATCAGGCAGGCGCAGTCGGACAAGGCGGCGCCGCGGCGGCCGGCCGGCGGCAACGCGCCCTCGGGGATCTATCCGTGCAAGCCCGAAGGCCCGAACGACTACGTCTATATGCTGACCAGCCGCGCCAACCCGGAGCATTGGCCGCGCCTCCTAAAGCTGATCGGGCGCGAGGAGCTGATCGGCGACCCGCGCTACCAGACCGCCGCGGCGCGGGTCGAGCGCGAGGCCGAGGTCGACGAGATCGTCAGCCAATGGACGCGCCAGCACACCAAGGAAGAGGCGATGGCGCTGATATCAGCGGGCCGGCGTGCCGGCGGGCGCCGTCTTCGATTCGATGGAGCTGACCAACGAGCCGAGCTTCTGGAGCCGCGGCATCCTGCAAACCATGGAGCACGGCGACTGGAAGATGGCGATGCCGACCTGGCCGGTGCGCTTCGACGGCGTCCCGGCCGAGGTCAAGCCGGCGCCGCTCCTCGGCCAGCACACCGCCGAGGCGCTCGGCGACTGGCTCGGCCTCGGCACGGGCGAGGTCGACGCGTTGCGCAAGGACGGCGTCGTCTGACGCCGCGGCGGCCCCGGCTCTTCTTGCTGCGGCTGGAGGAGCCGGGTCAGCCGACGACGCGTTCCGGCGCGAGCTCGCGTCGCGCGATCCCGGCGGCCGCGTCGGTCAAGCCATCGCTGAGTTGGCCGCCAAAGCGTTCCGCAAAGGCCTCGGCCTCGCGCCCCTCCTTGAAGTCGAGGCGCAGCAGCATCGCCTCCCCCTGCCCGCGGCAGTTGAAGCCCGACGGCTCGAAACGGCGCTCGTCCAGCCATACCCGCATCGCCGCCATTTCGCTCGACAGCTCGCTCGGCGGAAGGTGCATCTCCACGGTGCGCATAAAGCCCCATTCATGATTGCTGCTTCAAGCCGCCACCATAGCAGGCGATGACGGCCCGAGGACCCGGCCGGGCCAACGCTCACGCTTTTGCCACACCCCGGCCGGCCCGTCCTCAGTGCGCGTTTTCCCGGGCTGCGAAGAACTGACACCACCCGGTCGCGGTGATCGGCCCCTGGACGATCTTGCATGTGGTCGGAGGCATGAACTGCAGGCAGATCTGGCAGCGCTGCACGCCTTTGGGACCGGGTTGATACTTGGCGTCCGTCTTCTTGATCTTGTCGGCGTCGCTCAGCTGATCTTCGGCGTCGGCCTTCGGCGCGCCGGCGACCGCGGCCGCGACCCCGAAGCCGGCGAGCACGGCTCGCCGCGATATCGGCGTTGTCATCTGTCGCTCCGACAGGCGCGCTCCGGCGCTACTTCGCGACCAGCTGCTCCTGCGCCCTGGTAACATGCCAGAGCACGATGTGGTAGTGCGGGTCGGGCACGCCCGGATGGCCGGCATTGTAGTAGATGCTGACATGGTCGACCTTGCCGCCGGGCGCTGCGAGGTCGTCGAACTTCTTCTGCGCGTTGAGGTCGGCCAGCGGGATCATGTAGATCGTGCTGACCAGCTTGCCGGCGTGGTCATAGGCGAGAAACGGCCCGGCCGGCAGGGTCTTCGGGTTGACGTAAAGGGTGCCGAGGCCCGGCAGAAAATCGGGCAGCTTGACCAAGGTGCTGACCTTCTTGTAGTCGCCTCCGGGCGGCGCCTTCTCGACGTTTTGGGCGGCGGCCGGGAGCGAGGCGAGCATCAGGACGCCGAGGAAAGCGGCGGCGGCTTTGCGCATGGCTTGTCTCCGTCAGGGTGGGCTGGTCGGGATCAAACGGCGCCGGCCGGCGCCGCGGCTTCGCCGTCGGCGGCAATGCCGAGGCGTTCGATGGCGAGTTGTTCGAGGACGGCGGCGACGAGCCCGTCGCAACGCGCGCCCAGGAATGGGAATGCGCCGTCGAGCAATGCGCCGAACTGCGCCGACAGCGCGCGGCGCAGCTGCTTGTTGGCGCGATGCAGGCGCGTCTTGACGGTGTCGCCGGGGATGCCGAGGCAGGCGGCGGTCTCCTCGATGCTCATCTGCTCGACCGCGCGCATGATGAAGACGCTGCGGAACGCCGGCGGCAGATCGCCGACCGCCTTTTCGATGGCGCGGCGGACCTCGCGGCGGGCGATCTCCTGCTCGGGGGTCGGCGCCGGCGCGTCGCCCGCCGTCAGCGTTTCGGCGACGCCGTCGATATCGACGGTGGGGCGGCGCCGGCGCAGCCGCCCGAGCGACTCGTTCAAGACGATCCGCGCCAGCCAGGTGGCGAGGCTCAACTCGCCGCGAAACCGGTCGAGATGCATGAAGGCGCGCACATAGCTCTCCTGCAACGCCTCCTCGGCCTCCGCCTCGTCGTCGAGAAAGCCTCGCGCCAGCCGGAACAGCCGCTGGTTGTTGGAGCGCATCAGGGCGGCGAAGGCGGCCGGACGCCCGGCCCGCATATCCGCGAGCAATTCGCCGTCGCCAAAGCCGTGCAGCGTGGGGTCGTGAGCCGCCAGGTCCATCTCGCGCCTCGTGATGCGGTCGGGAGCTTAGATGCGCTGCCGAGCCGAAAGGTTCCCGGCCGTCGCTTCTATCGGGGAGGCGGCCCTGTCGGGGAGGCGGCCCTATCGGGGAGGCGGCGGCTCGCGCCGGTAATGATAGCGGTAGAGCTCGGTTTTGAGCCCGATCCGGTCGTAGAGCGCCAGCGCCGGGCGGTTGCCGGCCTCGACCTCGAGACAGGCGCCGACAGCTCCCTCGCCCGCGGCCCAGGCGGCGAGGCTGGCGACGACCCGGCGGGCGCAGCCGCGGCGGCGGCGGCGCGGGTCGGTGACCACTGACTCAACCGCGAGCAGGCCGTCGTGGATCGCGCCATAGGCGAGCGCCGAAATCGCGCCGTCTTCCGCAAGCGCGGCGAAGGCGGCCGGGACGAGGAGCGAGCCGACGATCCGGCGATAGACCCGGCTCTGCTCGGGCGGCTGGCGCTGCAGCGCCGCCATCGCCGCGAGCCACCGCCGGCCCGGCCGTGGGGAGAGCCGCACCGCCGGGTCGCGCTCGGCCTCGACGCCGCCGATATCGCCGTAAAGGACGCAGCTCTCGCCCTCAGGGGCGTAGCCGAGCGCCGCCAGCCGCCGGTCGGCCGCGGGCGCGATGATCGACGGCAGCCGGAAGATCGCCGGCCGGCCGTGGCGCCGGTAGAGCGCCTCGCAGGCGGCGATCAGGTCGTCGTCGGCCCGAGGCTCGGCGCGGAGCGGGTTGGCCGAGTTGGCGCGGCGCGACAGCCCGTCGCCGAACCGCGCCACCCAGCCGTCGAGCCGCGCCTGGCGCAGCGCCGGCCAGGCGTTCTGGCAGGCATCCTCGACCCGCCACGCCAAGGCCTCCGCCGTTTGCGTCTTCATAGGGCTCCCACAACCTTACAGAATTCTGAATTACAGGCGAGATCCGCGCGATCGGATGCGCGCCATTGACTCATTAAACGCATCCTGTCATCTACGCTGCGCAACGGGACTCGCCACAGAGGGAAGGGAACGAGATGGTTTTGTTGACCCGTCGGTCGGTGCTGCGCAGCTCCTTGAGTTTGGCCGCCGCCGGAACGCTGGCGCGGCCTTTTGTCGCGAACGCGCAGGCCAAGACCGCGCAGGTGTGGTGGGTGCAGGGCTTTGTTCCGGAAGAGGACGCGGCGTTTCTGAAGCTGGTCGCGGATTACGAGAAGCAGACCGGCAACAAGATAGACCACAGCATCGTGCCGTTCGCGCCGCTGCGCCAGAAGATCATCTCGGCGATCACCAGCGGCGTCGTCCCCGACCTGATCTACGCCACACCGCCCGAGGTCGTGCCGCTGCAGGCCTGGGAGGGCCGGCTCGTCGACGTGACCGACGTGGTCGAAACCCAGAAGTCGAAATTCCTCGACATCGCCTTGGCTTCGGCCAATTGCTACAACAACGTCGAGAAAAAGCGCAGCTACTACGGCATCCCGTTCGAGGGGTCGGTGGTGCCGTTTCATATCTGGGGCAGCCTCGTTGAAAAGGCGGGCTACAAGGTTTCGGACATCCCGAACAAGTGGGATGCCTTTATCGATTTCTTCAAGCCGGTGCAGAAAAAGCTGCAAGAGCAGGGCATGCGGCATACCTATGCCTGCGGCTTCGTGGTCAGCACGATCGGCAACGACCCGACCAACACCTTCCAGCAATTCATGATCGCCTATGGCGGCGACGACATCGTCACCAAGGACGGCCAGTTCAACGGCAAGGACCCGCAGGTCCACGAAGCTGTGGTCAAGGCGGTGGAGCGCCTTTCGACTCTGTTCAAGGACGGCTACATTCCTCCGAGCTCGATCAACTGGAACGACGCGGACGACAACAACGCCTTTCACTCCAAGCTGTGCGTCATGGATTTCGACGGCACCTTGTCGACCGAATTGGCGATGCTCAGAAAGCAAAAGGACGAGCTGAAGGAGGTCATCACTCGCGGCCTGCCGCTGACCAACGACGGCAAACGGATGAAGCCGCAGTTCGGGACCAACTCGATGATCATCCCGAAGGGCGCCAAGAACGTCGACGCGGCGAAGGAGTTCGCGAAATACGTGATCGAGCCGAAGGTCAACGCCGAGTATCTGAAGGGCGGGCTCGGCCGCTGGCTGCCGGTGTTCCCCGAGCAGGTCAAGAACGACCCGTGGTGGACCGACCCGGAGCAGGATGCGCACCGCCCGCCCTATGTCGAGGAAGCCTTCGGCGGGCCGGTCCTGCCGTTCTACTTCATTTACAACCCGGCCTGGGCGCAGGTGCGCGCCGAGCACCCGTTCAACGTCGCGATGCACGACGTCACGGCCGGCGGCATGACGCCGCAGGCGGCGACCGAAAAGGCGTTCCAGCGGATCGGCGAGATCTTCGAGAAATACCAAATCAAAGCAGGCTGAGAGGCAAGCCATGGCGGACGTAATCCAAACCACTCGGGCCCTGCCCCGACCGTCGCTGGCGGCGGCGCAGCCGCGGCGGCCGCGCTTGGCGCGGCCATCTGCATTGGACGGAATACGCCTGGGCCCTTGCCTTCCTTGCCCCCTATATCGTGGTGTTCTTCGCCTTCGTCGTCTATCCCGTCGCCTTCGGCATCTGGATGGGCAGCGAGCCGAGCCTCTACGCCACGCTGTTCTCCGACCCGATCTACGCCCAGACGGTGTTCAACACGGCGATTTTCCTCGGCGTCGCGATCAACCTGAAGCTGTTCCTGGCGCTGATGCTGTCGGGCTTCTTCATGCGCCGGGGCTGGTGGACCAAGGCGCTGCTGATGGTCTTCGTGCTGCCGTGGGCGGTGCCGGCGCTGCCGACCTACATCTCGATCCACTGGATGATGAATGGGGAGTACGGCCTCTTCAACAACCTGTTGTACGAGGTCTTCGGCATCACCGGCCCGGATTGGCTGACCTCGCGATGGACGGCGCTCGGCTCGGCGATGGCCACCCACATCTGGAAGTGGCTGCCGTTCTGGACCGTGATCCTGCTGGCCGGGCGGATGGCGATCCCCTCGGAGATCCAGGAGGCGGCCAAGGTCGACGGCGCGACCGGGCTGCGCTGCTTCGTCCACATCAACTTCCCGATGCTCGCCAACCTCTATCTGATCTGCACCCTGCTCTCGACGATCTTCTCGCTCGGCGACTTCAACTCGGTGTATTTCGTCACCGGCGGCGGGCCGGCCGATTCAACGCATGTGCTGGCCACCCTCGGCATCCGCTACGCCTTCGACCTGGCGCAGCCGCGGCTCGGCGTGGCGGCGGTGATCTCGGCGTTGCCGCTGCTGATCCCGCTGGTGATCATCCTGATGCGTAAATTCCGGACTTCGCAGGTGGAGCTATGACCACAACCACCCTCGTCGACAACTCCCGCGTCGCGGCGACGAACCGGTCGCGCTCGGAGGTGATGCGGCGCGCCGCCCGGCGCCGTCGATATATCGAAAACACCTTCGCGGCGGCGCTCAGCGTCGTGCTGGTGATCTGGACGATCCTGCCGATCTACAACATCGTGATGGTCTCTCTCGAAGGCCACAGCGATGTGTTCAGCGGCGCGATCCTGCCGCCGGTGCCGTCGCTCGAGGGCTACTGGGTGGTCTTCACCCAGGGCTATTGGTACCTGGCGAATTTCTGGCACCAGTTCGGCAACAGCGTCTATGTCGGCGGGGCGACGACATTCCTGACCTTGTTCATCGCCTCGGCGGCCAGCTTCTCGATCTCGCGGATGCGGGTGCGCCACGGCTGGCTGGTGTCGAACGCGGCGCTGATGACCTATGTGATCCCGGCCTCGTTCCTGGCGATCCCGTTTTATCGGATCATGCAGAACTACGGCCTGACCAACAATCTGTGGTCGGTCATCGCCGCGATGGTGACCTTCGCCACCCCCTACGCGATGTTCATCTTCCAGCAATACGGGCGCAGCATCCCGCTCGAGCTCGAGGAGTCGGCGCGGATCGACGGCGCCTCGCCGGTGCAGATCTATCTGCGGATCTACCTGCCGCTGATGGCCCCGGCCTTGGTCGCGGTCGGCACCTATGCGCTGCTGCTCGCCTGGAACGAGTACCTCTACCAGTTCCTGATGCTGTCGGATAAGCGCAGCATGACGGTGCCGGTGGCGCTGGCGGCGTTCCTCAACAGCGACGAGGCGCCGTGGAACTACATGATGGCGACCGCGGTCGTTTACGCGCTGCCGCCGGTCATCGTCTATTACTGGTTCCGCCGCAAGATGACCTCCGGCCTGACGATGGGCGGCGTCAAGGGCTGACCCGCGCGGGAGCGATCGAAGAAGAGCTGCGCTGAATGCCTCCCTCTCCCCGCTCGCGGGGAGAGGGCCGGGGTGAGGGGCTGCTCGTTCCAGGCCCGGGTTGCGCGACAAGCGAGGGCGAACGCCATGGCCCCGTCGCGGTCCCAGCTTCCCACAACAAGAAGTCGGCGCACCTGAGCGCGGTCGCAACGGCCGCGCTCGCTTCCTCTTGGAAGCCCGCCCCTCTCCCCGCAAGCGGGGCGAGGGGGTCCACCCGTCGCTACCCCTTGACGGCGCCCATGGTGAGGCCGGCCGCGATATAGCGGCGCACCGCGTAGAAGATCGCGATCGGCGGCAGGCAATAGACGATTGCGGCCGCCATCAGATAGTTCCACGGCGAATCGTCGTTCTCGAAGAACTCGGCGATGGTGATCGCCACGGTCTTGTTGGGCCGCGAGGACAGCAGCAGGAACTGGTAGAGGTACTCGTTCCAGGCAACGAGCAGCGCATAGGTGCCGACCGCCGCCAGCGCCGGCGCCATCAGCGGCAGGTAGATCTTCAGATAGACTTGAACCGGCGTGGCGCCGTCGATCCGCGCCGCCTCGTCGAGCTCGATCGGGATCAGCCGCCCGTACCACTGCAGGATCAACAGCCCGTACGGAATGGCGAAGGTAACGTTGGCGGCGATCACCGACCACAGGCTGTCCAACAACCCATAGCTGTGCATCAGCCGATAGTACGGAATTATCAGGAAATACGCGGGGATCGTATAGATGAACAGCGCGGCGCCGCTGACGGCCCAACCCCTGCTGAGCCGCATCCGGCCCAGGGCGAAGCTGGCGAGCGAGCTGATCAGCACGGTCAGCACCATCGTCGCCAGACCGATATAGAAGCTGTTGCCGAGCTGATGCCAGAAATCCTCAAGGTACCAATACCCCTGAAACAGCACCGCCTTGAAGGGTTCGAGCGTCGGCTGCGCGGGCCAGATTTCGCGGGCGAACTCGGTGTCGCCCTTGGGGTCGAGAGCGATGCGCATGATCACGAAGAGCGGCAGGAGCCACCAGATCAGCAGCAGGATCCCGACCGCGACCGAGCCCACCTCGATCAGCACGCGCCGCGCCTGGTAGCGCAGCCGCCGCTTTGGCCGGCGCGCGCCGAGGGCGATCGTCACAGCTGCATCTCCCTGGTCTGGAGCCGGCGCGTCAGCGCGATCCCGATCGGGATCAGCAGCGGCAGGACCGAAACCGCGACCGCCACGCCGAGATCGGGCCGGCCGTGGTCGAACAGGTAGTCGATGCCGAGCGTCGCCAGCATGTCGCTCTCGCCGTTCGGCGCGCCGCTGGTGACGATGTCCGCCGTGTTGAAGTCGGCGATCATCCAGATCGCGCAAAGCAGGGTGCAGATCAAATACAGGTTGCCCAGCAGCGGCAGGACGAGGTGGACGAAGCGGCGGAAGCCGGTGGCCCCGTCGATCGCGGCCGCTTCGTAGAGGTCCTGTGGGATGGCCATCCGCCCGGCCAGCAGGATCACGGTCCAGAACGGCATGGTTTTCCAGCTGTAGGCGATTATATTGGCGCTGATCGCCAGCCAGTAGTTGTTGAACCAATCCGGGCCATCGATGCCGAAGATCTTCCACGACAGGGCGTCGATAAAGCCCGGATAGATCAGCATCCAGTGGAATGCGATAAAGGCGGGCTGCGCCGGCAATGCCCACGGCACCATCGACAGCACCAGCAGAGCCTTGACGTACCAGCGGCCGCGCATGAAGTAGCCCGAGAGCAGCAGCGCCAAGAACATGTTGAGGTTGGCGCCGACGCCGACGAACAGCGCCGTGCTGGCCAGCGCGTCGAAATATTCGTCATTGGCGAACAGCTCGGCGTAAAGCGACGGGCTGCTCGCCATCCACAGCCCGTAGGCGATCGGATAGACGGCAAAGGCGAGCAGCACCGCCGCATAGGGCACGACGAACGCCACCGACCAGCTGAGCTCGGCGCCATGCAGCCGGCCGCGCCAGAACGGCGGCCGACGCCACGGGCTGGCCGCTGCCGGCCGGGCCGCGAGGATCTGCTCCGTGCCGCTCATGCCCACTGTCCCTCGGAAACGCACGGCCGCGCCGGCCCCCGCCTTGTCGCGCCGCCTCGCCTCCGTGCCGCTGTCGCTCGCGAAAACTTGGCACACCGGCTGCGGGCGCGCTATAGTCTTTCGCAGCGATAAAGAACGGCGCGTCAACGCGCGGGTTGGCCTTGAACCAGGGAGGGAACGCAGATGACCAGTATGACGAGGCGTTCGGCGCTGCGCGGGTCGGCGGGGCTCTTTGCGGCCGCCGCGATCGGACGCCCCCATATCGCCAACGCGCAGGCCAAGACCGCGCAGGTGTGGTGGACGCAGGGTTTTGTCCCCGACGAGGACACGGCGTTCCAGAAATTGGTCGCGGACTACGAAAAGGCCAGCGGCAACAAGATCGATTACAGCATCGTGCCGTTCGCGCCGCTGCGCCAAAAGGAGGTCTCGGCGATCACCAGCGGCGTCGTCCCCGATATCATGGAGGACGCCGACCTCGAGTTCGCCGCCTTGCAATCTTGGGAGAACAACCTCCTCGACCTCAGCGACGTGGTCGAGACGCAGAAGTCGCATTACAGCGATATTGCGCTGATTTCCCGTAACTATTACAATGGGGTCACCAAGGAGCGCCACTATTACGGCCTGCCGATGAAGGTCTTTGCCACCCCGTTTCACATCTGGGGCGACCTGATCGAAAAGGCGGGCCACAAGCCCTCGGATATGCCGAAGACCTGGGACGCTTTTGTCGATTTCTTCAAGCCGGTGCAAAAGGCGCTGCAGGCCCAGGGCATGCGCCATACCTACGCCGCCGGTTTTGTCGTCAGCTCGATCGGGGTCGACCCGATCAACACCTTCAACGCCTTTGTCACCGCCTATGGCGGCGACGGCATCGTCGGCAAGGACGGCCGTCTGCATTCCGAGGATCCCAAGGTGCGCGAGGCGGTGATCCGGGCGATGACCAAGCTCAGCGCGGATTTCAAGAACGGCTACATCCCGCCGAGCTCGGTCAACTGGAACGACGCCGACGACAACAACGCCTTCCATTCGAAGCTGTGCGTGATGGATTTCGACGGCTCGCTGTCGACCGAGCTGGCGATGATCAAGGACAAGCAGGCCTACGACCACGACATGATCACGCACCGTCTGCCGCTCTCCAACGAGGGCAAGACGCTGCCGTCGCAAACCGGGGTGTTTGGCGCGGTCATTCCGAAGGGGGCCAAAAACGTCGAGGTGGCCAAGGATTTTTTGAAATACTCGATCCAGCCTCAGGTGCTGAACGAATACCTGAAGGGCGGGCTCGGCCGCTGGGCGATCCCGATGCCGGCGATCGCCAAGAGCGACCCGTGGTGGCTCGACCCCAAGGATCCGCATCGCGTGGCGCACACCCAGATGGCGCTGTTCGGCCCGGCGATCCCCTGGTACGAGGCCTACAGCCCGGCCATCGCCGAGGTCAACGCCGCGCACGTCTTCCAGGTCGCCTGGCACGACATCATCACCAGCGGCGCCAAGCCCGAGGACGCCGCCGCCAAGGCGTTCAAGCGAGCCGAGGCGATCTTCGCCAAATATCCGATCGCGGAGGGCTGAGCGGCAATCATCGGCGCGCCGCCGGCACAAGCACGCAGCGGCCGGGACGCGCCACCATCGAGGGAGAACGAATGACTTTTTGAGCAGGCGCTCGGTTCTGAGGGCATCGGTCGGATTGGCGGCGGCGGGAACGCTGGCGCGGCCCTATATCGCCAACGCGCAGGCCAAGACCGCGCAGGTGTGGTGGACGCAGGGCTTCATTCGGAGCGAGGACGAGTCGTTCCACAAGCTCGCCGCCGATTATCAGAAAGAAAGCGGCAACAAGCTCGATTTCAGCATCGTTCCGTTCGCTCCCTTACGCCAGAAGGAGGTGTCGGCGATCACCAGCGGAGTCGTCCCCGACGTGATGGAGGTTGCGGACTACTTCTTTGCCGCGTTGCAAGCCTGGGACGACAGGCTTCTCGATGTCAGCGACGTCGTCGCAACCCAAAAACCGAAGTATCTCGATGTCGCCCTCGCCGCCATGCATAACTATAATAGCGTAACCAAGCAGCGGAGCTATTACGGCGTCCCGATGAAGGCGTCGGCCGTGACGTGCCACATCTGGCAATCGCTCGTTGAAAAAGCCGGCTACAAGGTGTCGGACATCCCCGAGAAATGGGACGCCTTCATCGATTTCTTCAAGCCGATGCAGCAAAAATTGCGCGACCAGGGCATGAAGCGCGCCTACGCCTGGGGTCTGGAGGTCAGCACCAACGGCGTCGACCCGATGCGCACCTTCACCGTCTACCTGCTCGCCTATGGCGGCAAGGATCTGGTCACGCCGGACGGCAAATTGCACGCCGACGACCCCAAGGTCAGGGAGGCGGTGGTCAAAACCATGACCCGGATGGCAGAGCTCTACAAAGACGGCTATGTGCCGGCCAGCGCCATAAACTGGAACGACGCCGACAACAACAACGCTTTCCATGCGAAGCAGGTCGTCGCCGACTTCAATGGCTCGCTGTCGATCGAGCTCGCGATGATCGACAAAAAAGCCGAGTACGACGACACCCTGACCTATGCCGTCCCGAAGAACAACGAGGGCGAGCCGCTGCCGTCGCAGATCGGGATCTTCGGCGCGGTGATCCCGAAGGGGGCGAAAAACGTCGAGGTGGCCAAGGATTTCTTGAAATATTCGATCCAGCCCGAGGTGCTGAACGGCTATTTGAAGGGCGGGCTCGGGCGCTGGGCGGTCCCGATGCCGGAGATCGCCAAGAGCGACCCGTGGTGGCTCAAATCCGGTGACCCGCACCGCACGAGCTACATGAACGAGATCCTGTTCAAGCCGACGATCCCGATCTACACGGCCTATAACCCGGCCTCCGCCCAGCTCGATGTCGAGCACGTCTTCCAGAGGTCCTGGCACGACATCATCGCCGACGGGGCCACGCCGGAGGCTGCCGCGGCCAAGGCGCTCAAGCGGGCCGACGAGATTTTCGCCAAATATCCGATCGCGCAGGGCTGAGCGGTCGTGTCCCCTGCCTCGTTCCACGCCGGACATCCAATCGAAGGAGGACGAATATGGATAATCTGAGCAGGCGCTCGCTGTTGCGCGCATCGCTGGGGGTGGCGGCGGCCGGGGTGCTGGTGCGGCCCTATATCGCCAACGCGCAGGCCAAAACCGCGCAGGTGTGGTGGACGCAGGGCTTTGTCCCCGAGGAGGACGACGCCTTTAAGAAGGCCGTCGCCGCCTACGAGAAGGCGAGCGGCAACACGCTCGACCTGAGCATCGTGCCGTTCGCGCCGCTGCGGCAAAAGATCATCTCGGCGATCACCAGCGGCGTCGTGCCGGACCTGTGCACCGTCACCCCCGGCGAAGCGGCGGCGCTGCAGGCCTGGCAGGGCAAGCTGGTCGACGTCAGCGACGTGGTGGAGACCCAGAAGGCGAAAATACTTCCCGCCGCGCTCGCCAACGCCTATTGCTACAATGGCGTCGAGCAGCGGCGCAGCTTCTATGCCGTCCCGCTCAATGCCTCCGTCACGCCGTTCCACGTCTGGGGCACGCTGGTCGAGAAGGCCGGATACAAGCGCAGCGATCTGCCCAAGACCTGGGACGCCTTCATCGACTTCTTCATCCCGATCCAGAAGAAGCTCCAGGAAATGGGCATGCGCCACACCTACGCCAGCGGCTTTGTGGTCAGCACCATCGGCAACGACCCGAACGCGACGTTCGCGCAATTCCTGATCGCCTATGGCGGGCTCGACATCGTCACCCCGGACGGCAAGCTCCATGCCGACGACCCGCAGGTCCAGGAGGGGGTGATCAAGGCGCTCGAAAAGCTCAGCACGATGTACAAGAACGGCCATATCCCGCCGAGCTCGATCAACTGGAACGACGCCGACGACAACAACGCCTTTCATTCGAAGCTGTGCGTGATGGATTTCGACGGCACCTTGTCGACCGAGCTGGCGATGCTGCGCAAGCAGAAGGCCGAATACAACGACGTCATCACGATGCCGCCGCCGCTCGACAACAGCGGCAAGCAGATGGTGACCCAGCTCGGCGGCGCCGCCGCGATGATCCCCAAGGGTGCTGCCAACATCGAGGTGGCGAAGGACTTTATGAAGTATCTGATCCAGCCCGAGGTCAACCGCGAGTACCTGAAGGGCGGGCTCGGCCGGTTCATGCCGATGATGCCGGAGATGGTCAAGAACGACCCGTGGTGGACCGACACCGAGCGCGACCCGCACGTGCCGCCTTACGTCCAGCAGGGCCTGTTCAGCCCGACCAAGCCGGATTACTTCGCCTACAACCCGGCCTGGGCGCAGGTCCGCGCCGAGCACCCGTTCAACATCGCCTTCCACGATATCGTCTCCGCCAAGACGCCGGTGAAGGACGCCTCGCTGAAGGCGCTCGACCGGGTCAAGGAGATCTTCGCCAAATACCAGATCAAGGAGGGCTGACCGGCCACCACCGGCGCGGCGGCGTGCGCCTGGCGCCACTTACCGGGTTCACACGCAGTCAACGTAGGATGGGTTGAGCATTGCGAAACCCATCGCGGCGACCGCAGAAGATGGGTTTCGTTAACGCTCAACCCATCCTACAGGGCCTACGGCGTCGCGCCTCAATGAGGGAGGACGACCATGGGTACTACTCTGAGCAGGCGCTCGCTGCTGCGTGGGTCGGCGGGCATGGCCGCGGCCGGGCTCCTCGCCCGCCCCTACATCGCCAGGGCGCAGGCCAAGACCGCGCAGGTGTGGTGGGCGCAGGGTTTCGTCCCCGAGGAGGACGACGCCTTCCTCAAGGTCGTCGCCGATTACGAGAAGGCGAGCGGCAACAAGATCGAGCACAGCATCGTGCCGTTTGCGCCGCTGCGGCAGAAAGTCATCTCGGCGATCACCAGCGGCGTCGTGCCGGACCTGGTCACGGTCACCCCGACCGAGGCGGCGCCGCTGCAGGCCTGGCAGGACAAGCTCGTCGACGTCAGCGACGTGGTCGAGACGCAAAAGGCAAAGATGGTGCCGGCCGCGCTCGCCGCCGCCAACTCCTACAACAGCGTCGAGAAGAGGCGGAGCTTCTACTCCGTGCCGCACGCGGCCGCCGTCCGGCCGTTCCACGTTTGGGGCAGCCTCGTCGAGAAGGCGGGCTACAAGGTTTCCGACATCCCGAAAACCTGGGACGCCTTCATCGACTTCTTCATCCCGATCCAGAAGAAGCTGCGCGAGCAGGGGATGCGCCACACCTACGCCACCGGCTTTGTCGTCAGCACGATCGGCAACGACCCGAACTCGACGTTTACCCAATTCCTGATCGCCTATGGCGGCAACGGCATCGTTACCCCCGACGGCAAGCTCCATGCCGACGATCCGCAGGTCCAGGAGGGGGTAATCAAAACACTGGAGAAGTTCAGCAGCCTGTACAAGAACGGCTATATCCCGCCGAGCTCGATCAACTGGAACGACGCCGACGACAACAACGCGTTCCACTCCAAGCTGTGCGTGATGGATCTCGACGGCACGTTGTCGACCGAGCTCGCGATGCTGCGCAAGCAGAAGGCCGAATACCACGAGGTCCTGACGATCCCGCCGGGCCTCGACAACAGCGGCAAGCAGATGATCACGCAGCTCGACCCGGTGGGCACGATGATCCCCAAGGGGGCGAGCAACGTCGCGGTGGCCAAGGAATTCCAGAAATTCCTGATCACGCCGGAGGTCAACCGCGAGTTCCTCAAGGGCGGGCTCGGCCGCTTCCTGCCGGCGATGCCCGAGCTGGTCAAGGATGATCCCTGGTGGACCGATCCGGAGCGCGACCCGCACGTGCCGCCCTATGTTCAGCAAGGCCTGTTCAGCCCGACCAAGCCCGACTACTTCGCCTACAACCCGGCCTGGGCCCAGGTCCGCGCCGAGCACCCGTTCCACGTGGCGTTGCACGACATCGTCGCCGCCGACATGCCGGTCAAGGACGCCTCGCTGAAGGCGCTGAAGCGGGTCGAGGAGATCTTCGCGAAATACCAGATCAAGGAGGGCTGAGGCCGCCGCCCCCCGCCGCCGGCCGGACCCGCGGCGGCGGACGCGCTTGTCGCCCCGGCGCGCGGCAGGGTGCGAACCCAACCGGGGGGCCGAAGGAGCGGGCCCGCAGCCCACGGGCGCGGGCCCGTCCCGCGCAATCGCCGGCCGATCTTCACAGGCTCCGGGCTCGCGGGCGGCGGCCACGCCCGATTTGCGCCCCGGCCGCTCACCTGCGCTTGATGTAAAATATGATCGTCGCGCAATTTCTTGCCGATTTTTAATCTTGTGTACACTTTGGCGTTACTATTGAACCGATATTGAATTAGCCTTCTGCTGTTCCCATTTACTTGGCATCGCGTCGCCCGGCCCGATCCGACCCGTCCGCGCGCCGCGCCGCCAACAGGGAAGGAGACGCAGATGGCATGCTTGACCCGCCGTTCGCTGCTGCGCTGCTCGATCGGGCTTGCCGCGGCAGGCGCCCTGGCCAGGCCCCATATCGCCAACGCCGAGGCGAAGACCGCGACGGTGTGGTGGGTTCAGGGCTTTGTCCCGGAGGAGGATGCGGCGTTCCACCAGCTCGCCGCCGATTACCAAAAGGAGAGCGGCAACAAGCTCGATTATTCGATCGTGCCGTTCGCCCCGATGCGCCAGAAGATCGTCTCGGCGCTGACCAGCGGCGTCGTCCCCGACCTGATGCAGGCCACCCCGGCCGAGATCGTCCCGCTCTCGGCCTGGAAGGGCCAGCTCGTCGACGTGACCGACGTGGTGCAGACGCAGAAATCGGAATTCCTGCCGGTCGGGCTGCAGAGCGCTTATTGCTACAGCAACGTCGAGAAGAGGCGCAGCTATTACGCGGTGCCGTTCGCCGGCGCGATCGTGCCGTTTCCATGTCTGGGGCTCGCTGGTCGAGAAGGCCGGGTACAAGATCGCCGACGTCCCGAAGACCTGGGACGCCTTCATCGATTTCTTCAAGCCGATGCAGGAGAAGCTGCGCGGCCAGGGGATGCGCCACGTCTACAGCTACGGCTGGGAGATCAGCAGCATCGGGGTCGACCCGATCAACACCTTCAACGCCTTTCATGATCGCCTATGGCGGGCAGGGCCTGGTCACCCCGGACGGCAGGCTCCACGCCGACGACCCCAAGGTCAAGGAGGCGGTGGTCAAGACCCTGACCCGGCTGTGGTCCGACTTCAAGGACGGGAACGTGCCGCCGAGCGCCCTCAACTGGAACGACGCCGACGACAACAACGCCTTCCATTCGCAGCAGGTGGTGATCGACTACGACGGCACGATCTCGACCGAGGTCGCGATGCTCAAGAACAACCCGCAGGCCTATTACCACGAGGTCCTGACCTTCGGCCTGCCGCTCGACAATGACGGCAAGCAGATGCCGGCCCAGTTCGGGATCAATTGCGCGATGATCCCCAAGGGCGCCAAGAACGTCGAGGTCGCCAAGGACTTTATGAAATACACGATCCAGCCGAAGATCGCCGGCGCCTATCTGAAGGGCGGGCTCGGGCGCTGGCTGCCGGTGATGCCCTCGATCGTCAAGGACGACCCGTGGTGGCTCGACGAGAAGGACCCGCACCGCGGACCCTATGTCCGGCAGGGCCTCTACAAGCCGGTCATGGCGTTTTACTACGTCTTCAACCCAGGGTTTGCCCAGGTGCGCACCGAGCACGTCTTCAACCAGGCCTGGGCCGACGCGGTGCTGCGCGGCATCGAGCCCGAGAAGGCGGCGGACGCGGCGCTGAAGCGGGTCGAGGAGATCTTCGCCAAATACCCGATCGCGCAGGCGTGATGATTTGGATGTATCGGCGAGTGTCAACAGCTTGTTCGTCATTCCCGCGAAAGCGGGAATCCGGTGATCCAGGGTCGCGGCGGCCTTCCTGGACCCCCGCTCCCCGCCTACGCGGGGACAAGCTTCGCGGGGGTGACGAGCAAGTCGTCGCCGATTGATCACTGAGAGGTGGCGATGGTCGACAGCGTGCAAGCTTTTTCGGCCACGCGGGCGCTGCCGGCGCCGCCGGCGATGCGGTCGCGGCCGCGGCGGTGGCGCGGCGGGCTGCAAGGCTCGGAGCTCTCCTGGGCGATCGCCTTCATCGTTCCCTATATCGCGGTGTTCGTGGCCTTTGTCGCCTATCCGGTCGGCTACGGGCTGTGGCTCGGCAGCAAGCCCAGCCTCTATGCCGAGCTGTTCTCCGACCCGATCTACCGGATGACGGTGGTCAACACCGCGCTCTACCTTGCGATCGCCGTCAACCTGAAGCTGTTCCTCGCCCTGTTGCTGTCGGGCTTCTTCATGCGGCCCGGCTGGTGGATCAAGGCCCTCTTGATGATGTTCGTGCTGCCCTGGGCGGTGCCGGCGCTGCCGACCTTCATTTCGATCCACTGGATGCTGAACGGCGATTACGGGCTTCTCAACAACGCGCTGTGGGCACTCTTTCACGTGAACGGCGTCGATTGGCTGTCGACGCGCTGGCTGGCGTTCGGCTCGGCGATCGTGTCCTACATCTGGAAATGGATGCCGTTCTGGACCGTGATCCTGCTGGCCGGGCGGATGGCGATCCCGTCCGAGATCCACGAGGCGGCCGCGGTCGACGGCGCCACCGGGCTGCGCGGCTTTCTTTATATCAGCCTGCCGCTGCTCGCCAATCTATACCTCGTGTGCACGCTGCTCTCGACGATCTGGACCTTGGGCGACTTCAACACCATAACCTTCGTCACCGGCGGCGGGCCGGCCTTGACGACGCAGGTGCTGGCGACGCTCGGCATCCGCGACGCCTTCGAGCTGGCGCAGCCGCGGCTCGGGGTCGCGGCGGTGATGTCGGCCCTGCCGCTGATTATCCCGCTGGTCATCATCCTGATGCGCAAGCTGCGCGCCGCGCAGGTGCAGCTGTGAGCGCCGCGGCCGCCTACGACGGGACGCGAATGCGCCGCGCCGCGCGGCGGCGCCGCCGGCTGGGCCATGTCGGGACGGCCGCGCTGGGTCTCGTGCTGGCGGTATGGACGCTGGCCCCGATCTACAATCTGCTGATGGTGTCGATCGAAGGCCACAACGATGTGTTCAGCGGCCGGGTCTGGCCTGCCGACCCGTCGCTGCGCGGCTATTGGCTGGTGGTGACCGAGGGCTATTGGTATCTCGACCATTTTTGGCGTCAATTCGGCAACAGCGTCTATCTCGGCGCGGCGGTGACCGGGCTGACGCTCCTGATCGGGTCGCTGGCCAGCTTTTCGGTCGGCCGGATGCGGCTGCGGCGCGGTTGGATGCTGACCAACGCCGCGCTCTTGACCTACGTGATCCCGGCCTCGTTCCTGGCGATCCCGTTCTATCGGATCATGCAGACCTACGGGCTGATCAACAATCTGTGGTCGGTGATCGCGGCGCTGGTTACCTTCGCCACCCCCTATGCGATCTTCATCTTCCAGAATTACGGCGCCAGCATCCCGATCGAGCTCGACGAGTCGGCGCGCATCGACGGCGCCTCGCCGGTGCAGGTGTACCTGAAGATTTATCTGCCGCTGATGATGCCCGCCTTGATCGCGGTCGGCACCTACGCGCTGCTGCTCGCCTGGAACGAGTATCTCTACCAGTTCCTGCTGTTGTCCTCGAAGCGCAGCATGACGGTGCCGGTGGCGCTGGCGCAGTTTCTCAACAGCGACGAGGCGCCGTGGAACTACATGATGGCGACCGCGGTCGTCTATGCCCTGCCGCCGATCGCCACCTACTACATGTTCCGCCGCAAGATGGCGGCCGGGCTGACCATGGGCGGCGTCAAGGGCTGAGGCGCCCTATTCCTGCGGATAGCGCCAGACGTTCGCCGGCTGCGGCGCCGCCTCGTCGATCGTCCATTGCGGCAGCGCCAGGCCCGGGGCGACATCGCTGAACACCATGCGCACGCGGGTGCCGATGCCGACCCGCCTGACCATTTCGGGCGGGGCCAATTGGCCGTCCGGGGTGGCCAAATTGCCGGCGACGCGCAAGGCCTCGTCGGCGGTCGGCTCGCCCTTCTGCGTGTCGAGGTCGACGAGCAGGATCAGATAGGGGGTCTTGCCGCGGAAGGCCGGCTGGATCGCGTGATGCACCTCGCTGTAGGAATGCACGGCCCCCTTGCCCTCGACCTTCTTCCAGGCCGATTCCAAGGTCGCGCACCACGGGCAGGCGGTGGTCGGCGGGTAGCGCAGCCGGCCGCACCCGGCGCAGGCCTGCAGGTGAAAGTCGTGCTCGGCGCAATGACGGAAATATTCGGTGTTCTCGATGTCGAGATCGTCGACGGTGAGCCCCATGCCCATATATTCGGCGCGAATAGCCATATTGCTTCTCCTTCAAAGGCTCAGACGAGCTGGATAACCGCCGTGCGTCCTTCGAGACGGCCGCTGCGCGGCCTCCTCAGGATGAAGAAAATTCTTAACGCCATCAAAGACACTTCTCATGCTGAGGAGCGCCTCTTGGCGCGTCTCGAAGCACGCGCGACCCTGATGCAGCCCTGCATACGACCGGATTTCTCAACCGCGCCGCATGACCATCGACGAGGCGGTGGCCGGGTTGGCCCAGCCGAGATTGGCGCTGACCTCGACGTTCCGCACCTGGCGGCAGCCGCCCTCGCGGTAGTCGTAGGTGTGCTGCCGTTTGCCGTCGGCGCCCACCGGACAGGAATCGTCGGCGGCGTGGCGCAATTGGCGGGTGTTCTCGATGACCATGTTCATGCCGTGGGTGTAGCCTTCGCAGAGATGCCCGCCGCTGGTGTTGTTGGGCCGCCTGCCGCCGAGCTGGATCGCGCCGCTCGACACGTATTCGCCGCCGTCGCCCTTCTTGCAGAAGCCGTAATCCTCGAGCTGCAGCATCGTCGTAAAGGTGAAGGCGTCGTAGGAGCCGGTCACGTCGACATCCTCGGGCCCGACCCCTGAGTTCGGCCACAGGATCTTCGCGGCGTAATGGCCGGCGACGGTCGAGATCGGCCCGTGCTGGTAGTGCATGTCGAGCCGCGGCTTGTTGCAGCGCCCGACGACGCCGCGGATCAGCACCAGCGGCTGCTTCATGTCGCGGGCGCGCTCGGCCGAGGTGACGATGACGCAGGTCGCGTTGTCGGTCTCGACACAGCAATCCAGAAGATGCAGCGGCTTGCAGATGAAGCGGCTGGAGAGCACGTCCTCGACCGTGAAGCGCTTCTTGTAATAGGCCTTGGGGTTGTTCGAGGCGTGGTGGCTGTGCGCCACCTTGACCATCGCCACCTGCTCGGGCTTGGTGCCGTAATCGTACATGTGGCGCATGAAGGTGGGCGCAAAGCTCTGCCCGGCGCTCTGCCAGCCATAGGCGCGGTTGTGCAGCATGTCGCCGCCGACGGGGGCGGCCGAGCGCGCGCCGGTGCCGCCGATGCGCACCTGCGAATAGCCGTTCATCGAGCGGAAGATCGCCACCGTCTTGCAGCAGCCGGCCTCGATCAGCCCGATCGCGATGCCGATCAAGGCCTCGGTCGACGAGCCGCCGCCGACCACATCCATGTAGAAATTGAGGCGGATGCCCAAATCGCCGGCGATAAACGTCGCCGAGGTCGAATTGCCGCCCGAATAGTCGAGCATGCCGTCGATGTCGGCGGGCTTCAGCCCGGCGTCCTGGATCGCGTTCCTGACCGCCCAGGTCCCGAGCGCCCTGGTCGTGCGGCCCGAGCCGCGGGTGTAGGTCGTCTCGCCGACCCCGACGATCGCATATTTGTCGCGCAGGTATTTCGGCGTGGTGGCGTCCACCTCTTGTCGCGGCAACGGCATTCGTCTTCTCCCTCCGGGGTTCTGCGGGCGCCATTATCCATGCCCGGTCACTGTCCGTCGCCCGCTTTTTCCGCCAGGGCGCGCAGCAGCGGCAGCAATCGCGGCAGCTCCACCGTCGCGGTCTGCCAGACCACTTCATGATCGATGTCGAAATAGGCGTGGATCAGCCGGTTGCGCATCGAAACGATCCGCGACCAGGGAATGTCTGTTTCAGTCTCGCGGGTCGGCGCGCTGACTCGGCCCGCAGCCTCGCCGACGACTTCGATTGCTCGCGCCAGGGCGAAGGCAAGCATCCGATCGGTGTCGAGATCGCCTCGCGTGCGACCGGAAACAAAGGCGCACGCAGCCTCGGCCGCCTCGATCATGTGAAGGAGGCGTGCCCGATCCTCAGACGGCAAACTGCACCTCGGCGCTGCGCACCACCTCGTCGCGGAAATAGCGGCTCAGCTCCCCAGCGGTGCGCAGGTCGACCGGCCGCCCGCCGAGGAGCTCGGACAGCTCGGCCTCGATCGTCGCCATGCCGAGGAGCCCGGGGACGCTTCCCGGCTCGAACTCCACCAGCAGGTCGATGTCGCTGTCTGGACGGTCCGTGCCCTTGAGCACCGAGCCGAACAGCGACAGGCGGCGGATGCCGTGCCGGCGGCAAAGTTGTGCCAGGGCTTCCCGATTGCAGTCGAGACGGGTCATCGAAAGCAGGCTCCTCCCGGTCTCCCGCGGCGTCGTCCAAGACCCCGGACGGCGCAGCAACTCTGCCGCCGGCGGCGCATGGGCGCAAGCGGATCGGTGGCCTCATCCGAGCCCGATCGCCAGCGCAATCTGGCGCCGGATCGCCAGCAGCTGATCCGCGGTGATCCGCCCGGCCGAGGTCGTCGCCACGCAATGCGACAGCGCATGGAATTGCTTGCTGCAACCGTTTTCCGGGGTCGGATCGATTGCGACCGACAGATCGGGGATCGCCAAACGTTGGTCTTCGCTGAGCGGCGCCAGGATCACGTTCGGATACGCCGGATCGAACAGGCTTTCGTCCTCGACCACCACCGCCGGGCGCAGCTTGTTCGGCTCCTTCGGCAGCGCGTCGCGCCAATCGACGACGACGATCTGGCCTCCCGAGAAGGCGGCCAAGGGCGCTAAGGCTCCTCGCGTCGGGGGGTTCCCCAGCCGTCGTAGAAGGCCGCCGCCTCGGATGAGGCCGCGACATATTCCGCGACGGCCCGGCTCTGCGCGCGTATCCGATCCCGCCGCAAGCGCGCCGCGGCTGTGTTGGCGATCTGACGCAAATACGTCGAGAGACCCACGTGGCGCGCGCGCGCCTCCGCCTCCAGAATTTGCCTCACATCATCGTCAAGCCGCACTGACACGGGTGCCGTCATGTTCGCCTGCCCTTTTCGGGTCCTATGTACTACAGGATTGTATGACATGCAAGTAGCAGGGTCCTCCTTGACCTCCGGTCGGATGTGGGGCAGCGGCGGGAGGGTGAGCTCCGTCCTCGAGGGCACGCCGCACTGATCAGGCCGCTTCGGCGATGATGACGCTCGCCGGTCCGGCCAGCGGCCGGCGATCGAGCTTGCGCCAGCCGGTCTGCGCCAGCCACCCATCGGCCTCCTCTTCGGCATAGGACTGGCCTTCGCCGGCATGCACCAGAAATTCCCCCGACATCAGCGGTGCCGCCGCCGGCTCGGTGCGGCTCGCATCCATCCAAAGATCGACGAGCAACAGCCGCGCGCCGGCCGCGACATGGGCTCGCAGGCTTCCGCAGCAGGTCGAGATTGTGCGCCTCCGAGAGCCCATGGACGATGTTGGCGGCGATCACCGCGTCGTGGTCGTCGGGCAGCGGGTCTTTGAGGAGATCGCCTTCGATCACCTCGATCCGAGCACCTTCCGGTTCGCGCCGGAGCCGACCGCGCGCGACGGCGCAGGTGCCGGGCAGCTCGAACAGCGTGCCGCGAAGACCGGCGTGGCGCCGCAAGATCGCGATCAGAAACGAACCGGTGCCGCCGGCCGACATCGAGAACACGGCGATGACGGCCGAAATCGTAGGCCGTTGCGAGCGCCGCCGCCGCGGGCGCCGAGAACGCCTCGACCCCGGTCGAGAAGATTTGCTGCTCCTCCTCGCTGAACCGGAAGAAACCCGCTTGCCCTTCGCCGCTGCGCACGGCGCTCTCGAGGCTGACCCAGGCGGGATAGCTGAGCTTGTCCCAGAAGCGCAGCATCGGCCGCAGATCGGGGCCGGGCGCGCCGGCGAGAAAAGCGGCGGCGACCGCGCGTTGCGATAGCCGTCGCCCTCCCGCTCCAACAGCCCGAGGCTGACCATCGCATCGGCGCTGATCCGCAGCGTCCGGCGCGGGATGCCGCTGGCCGCGGCGAGCGCGTCGAGCGTCATCGGGCCGCCCGCCAATTTCTCGAACAAGCCGATTTCGCTGGCGACGAACAGATGCTTTGCCGCCATGAAGCCCAAAGCGATCCGCATGATCGGATCGGGTGTCATCTCGCTCATCCTCACGCCTCCCGTTGAGATCGGTCCCCCGTTTGCCGCATGCCGCGGCGAGCGGGAGCGCGATCTTGTCGCCGGCCTTGTGCGCGCAAGGTGTGAACCAGGTCACACAGGGGCAAATAAATTCATAAAATCTTAAGGCGCGCGCCGCGCTGCTCTCTCACATCGGGAACGAGTACAGCCAATAGTCTTCAGGCTCTTTGCAGGTGACGATGCACCAACGTCATGTTGGAGCCGAGGCGGCAAGCTTGATCGTAAGGCTAAAAGACCTTACCTTGGATCACAACCCGCGAGCGTGGAGAAGGCTATGGCGACGACCCTCACCGTCACGGCAAAGGGGCAGGTGACCCTTCGCAAGGAGGTGCTGCGGCATCTGGGGGTCGGTCCCGGCCAAAAGGTCGAGATCGACATGCTGCCGAACGGCCGCATCGAAGTGCGGGCGAAACCGACCGGCTCGATCGAGGACTTTATCGGCTCTCTGTATCGGCCGGGGACCAAGCCGCTGACGATCGAGGAGATCAACGAGGTCATCGCCAAAGGCTGGGCCGGCGAGCTTTGAGGATCACGGTCGATACCAACATTCTCGTCCGGGTCACGGTCCTCGACGATCGCGCGCAAGCGAGCCTCGCCGCAGAGTTGCTGCGCAATGCCGAGCACATCGCAATCCCGCTGCCGGCGCTGTGCGAATTTGTCTGGGTAACGATGCGGGCGTATCACCGAGCCGTCGGCGAGGTGATCGAGGCGATCGTCGCCGTTGTCAACAGCCCCGGCGTAGCTACCGACCGGCCGGCCGTCGAGGCCGGGTTGGCGATGCTGGCGGCGGGCGGCGATTTCGCCGATGGCGTCATCGCCTTCGACGGCCGTCGGCTCGGCGGAGAGGTGTTCGCCAGCTTCGACCGAAAGGCGACCGAATTGGTAGCCGCTCAGGGCGGAGATACCCATCTCCTCGCACCGCCCGAGAACTGAATTCGTTCTTGTCGCCAATCCGCGGCTGCGGGCCGATACGGCCGCCGCTGCAAGGTGGCCGAGGTCGAAACGCCGCCCGAATAGTCGAACATGCCGTCGATGTCGCCGGGCTTAGGCCCGGCGTCCTGAATCGCGTTCCGACCGCCCAGGCGCCGAGCGCCCGCGTCGTGCGGCCCGAGCGGCGGGTATGGGTCGTCTCGCCCACGCCGACGATCGCATTTTTGTCGCGCAGGCATTTGGGCGTGGTGGCGTCCATCTCTTGTCGCGGCGGCGGCATTCGTCTTCTCTCTCCGGGCCGAGACTGCAGGCATTATCCACTTCCGATCACCGCCCGTCCGCCGATTTGTCGGCGAGGGCCCGCAGCCTCGGCCACTTCGATCATGATCCGCGAAGACCGCAGGGCGTTGCGACAGGCGCGCCGGGGGCCGCCGCCTTTGCCGCGGCGCCGATCGGGAGTAGGCTCGCCGGAACCAAGCGCACGGGAGCCCGAACGGAGGAGAGCAATGCTGGAAATCGGCCTCTTTCACAATGGCGCGTCGAGCCTGCCGGTCGTCACCGACAAGGACGGCGTCACCTTCAACGACGGCGCCTTGCCGGTCGTCCACCGGGCGGCGCAGGAGACGCTCGTCAACCAGGTGCGGCAGGGGATCCTCGCCGAGAAGCTGGGGTTCCAGTCGTTCTGGCTGACCGAGCACCATTTCCAGCCCGAGGGCGCGGAGATGAGCCCGAACCCCTTGATGGTGCAGATGGCGGTGGCGGCGCATACGAAGCGCATCCGCCTCGGGCAGGCCGCCAACATCATCGTCTGGCATCACCCGGTGCGGCTCGCCGAGCAGATCGCCACCCTCGATGTGGTGAGCGGCGGGCGGGTCGAATGCGGCATCGGCCGCGGCTACCAGCCGCGCGAGAACGAGACCCTCGGCCGTCCTTACGGCTCGACGATCCAGGACCAGGAACGCAACCGCAAGGCGTTCGAGGAAAGCCTCGCGATCATGAAAAAATGCTGGACCGAGCCGTCGTTCTCGCACCATGGCGAGTTCTTTTCGGTCCCGCCCTCCTACACCAAATGGAACCACAAGCAGACGATCGCCTATTTCCGCGACGGCGAGGCCGGGCGGCGGCTCGAAGACGTGCTGGCCCTGGGCGACCCCGACATGTACTCGGCCGGCAACCCGGTGCAGGCGACGACGACGACCCTTAAGGAATTGCAGGTCTTCCCACAGCCGGTGCAAAAGCCGCACCCGCAATTGTGGGAGCCGCTGACCAGCCCCCGCTCGCTCAAATTCGCGGCCGAGCACGGGATCAACGGGGTCATGATCGCCGAGCCGAACGACCGGCTGCGTAAGAACCTCGAAATCTATCACGAAGCAGCGGAGAAGGCGGCCTTTCCCGACATGCTGGGCCGCGGCCCGTTCAAGTTCGGCTGGGATGCGCAAAAGCGGCGCGGCATCATGACCGCCCGCTATCTGCACATCACCCGCCCCGGCAAGGAGAAGGCGGCATTGGAGCGTGCCGCGCGGGCGATCGAATTGCAGTTCGACTATTACGGGCCGTTTGGCTTTGGCGCCGTCGTGGCGCGGCTCGACGAGCCGATGTTCGATTTGAACAAGAAAGTGACGGCCGAGATGTTGCGCGAGCGCGGGATCGCCGTCCACGGCTCCAAGCAATACGTGATCGACACGCTGATGAAGATGCGCGAGGAGTGCGGCTACGACGATTTCTGCTTCAACGGCTGGTTCGAGCTCGGCGGCTTTGCGGCCCAAGAGATCGAGGAGCAGATGCAGATCTTCGCCGAGGAGGTGATGCCGGTCCTGGCGCGCGAATGCGGCGGCAAGGTCGAATTGCCGGTAAAGGGGCTCGACCTCGTCGCCTGATGGAGGCTGGGACGGTGCGCCTGGGCCGCGTGGCGCGCGCGTCATTGCGTCGCTGTGCCCGCAATAACGGTAGAAGAGTGCGATGAGATAAAAGGGAGACGCGCGTCATTGCGAGGAGCGCAGCGACGAAGCAATCTCGTCAAGCGGGACGAACCCGGCTGCGGCCGCCGGTTCGGCAGAGGAGGACGAGGAGATGGCGAGCAAAGGGACCGAAAAGCTCAACGCGCTTTACCGCGGCTGGGTGGCGGCGTTTCAGGCGAGCCCCGAGATGCCGCTCGACGAGATGCGCGCGATGTTCGACGCGTGGGGCGACATCACCGGCGAGCCGGGCAGGGTCGATTATATCGAGACCGATGCCGGCGGCGTCCCGGCCTTGTGGGCGGCGCCAAAGAATTGCGCCGCCGACCGGGTGCTGTTGTGCGCGCATGGCGGCGGGTATGTCGTGGGCTCGATGTACACCCACCGCAAATTCTATGCCCATGTCGCCAAAAGGGTCGGCTGCCGGGCGCTGATCGTCGATTACCGGCGGGCCCCCGAGAGCCCGCATCCCGGCCCGGTCAACGACATGTCGGGAAGCTACAAATGGCTCCTCGGCCAGGGTGTGCGGCCGGAGCATGTGGCGACGATTGGCGATTCGGCAGGGGGCGCGCTCGCGATCACGATGATCCTGCGCGCGCGCGAGCTGGGGCTGCCGCCGCCGGCCGCGGCGATGCCGTTGTCGCCGTGGTGCGACATGGAGGCGTCGGGCGAGAGCTTTACGACAAACGCCGACAAGGACCTCCTCGTCACCCGCGAGACCATCGAGATGATGGCCGGGACCTTTCTCGGCGAAGCCGGCAACCGCCGCGACCCGCTCGCCAACCCGCTTTACGCCGACCTCGCGGGGTTGCCGCCGCTCTATATCCAGACCGGGGCCGACGAGACCCTGCTCGACGACAGCCGCCGCCTCGCCGAGCGGGCTCGGCAGGCCGGGGTCGATGCAACGCTCGAAATCGTGCCCGAGATGCAGCACGTCTTCCAGTTTCTGGCAGGCACGGCCCCCGAAGCCGACCAAGCGATCGGCCGTCTCGCGCAATGGGTCCGCCCAAAGCTCGGGCTCGGCTGAGCCGTCCCAGCAAGGCGTGCGCGATGGTTCGCATCGAGCCGGGAGCGAAGGATGGCGGGGTCAAGCCCGGCCGTCCGGTTCGCCGAAACCGGTTGTGGAACCGGTGTTCGGCCTCAACCAGAAACCGTCATGCCCGTGCTTGACACGGGCATCCTCGGCCTCCCCGAGCGAGGGCGCGGCCCGTAGATGGCCGGGTCGAGCCCGGCCATGACGGCAGTGTGAAGGTGTGATCTGCTCCAAGTTCCCCTCGCCCGCATATTTCATCGAGCCGCGGGAGTGGCCGCGCGAGGAGTGAATTGGAGCTGCCGCAAGCGTCGTCAGAGCGAGAGCTGGTAGGCCTTGCTTGCCGCGCCGCTGTAGAGCGCGGTCTTCTCGGCGGCCGAGCAGCCGGCGGTGATGCGCTTGAAGGCGTTCCACATGACGGGGTAGCTGCACATCCCCTTGTCGACCGGGAAATTGCTCTCGAAAAACGAGCGGTCCGGACCGAAGGCTTCGATGCAGGCCTCGATATAGGGCCGCCAAGCCTTCTCCAGATCCTGCGAGGATGGCGGCATGTCGTTCTCGAAAAACGTGAAGCCCGAAAGCTTCATGCCGAGGCCGCCCAATTTGACGTAGGTGTTGGTCGACGCCGCGGCGACTTCGCCGATCCCCTTCTTCCACGCGGCGAACGCTTCCTCGCGCTTGCCGGCGTAGGGGCCGATCGCCAGCGGCCCGCCGACATGGTTCAACACGATCGCCGCCTGCGGGAAGGCGCGCGCCAGATCGGCCACGTCGTCGAGCTGGGTCTGAAACATCCAGGCGTCGAAGCTCAGGCCGAGCGCTGCGAGCCCGGCGAACCCCTCGCGGAAATTCTTATCGCGGTAAAGCCCCTGCGGCGCCCCCGAGCAATAGATTTCGAGGCTCGGGTCGGCGTGCCAGGTGGCGCCGTTGCGCACACCCTTGAAGCGGCCGCCGGAGAGTGTGACGTGCTCTTCGAGGATGCCCTTGGCGCGGCTGCCGATGCGAAGGTCGACATTGCCGATGATGCCGTCGATGCATTTGGTCTTGCCGTATTTGCCCGACGCGCTCATCGCCGCGATGCCGTTGACGAACTCGGTCTCGCCGAGCGAGCGGCGCTCCTGCGGCCCGTCGGCGCGGTACATCTCGCGGCATTCCTCAAAGCAGGTCGCGGCGATGTTGTGGCCGCTGCCGACATCGGCCAGCAAATCCTCGAACAGATAGCGGTTGCCCGGCCGGTCCCACATGTGATGGTGCGGGTCGACGATCGGCAGGCCCGGCTCGATGATCTCCTCACGGCGCTTGTCGAGCCAGTCCGGGCGCACCGGCGCATGGCGGCCGGGCGGGATCGCGGATTGCGGCATGAGGCTGTCCTCCGGAGGTTGCTGTCGGCTCCCGCGAGTCTGCCCCGGCCCGGCGCGCATTGCCACGGTTTTGATCGGAGGAGCGCGAGCGCCCTCCTGGGATCATTGCGCGGGGGCGGCGGGCACGACGGTCTGGACGACGTCGAAGCCTTCGAACTCGGGGTGCCCGAGATAGAGCGGCCGGTTCTGGCCGGCGTCGCGGTGGGCGAGGCGGAACGCCTCCGAGCGGGTCCAGGCCTCGAAATCCGCCCGGCTGCGCCACAGCGTGTGCGAGGAATAGAGCACGTGGTCGTCGCGCTCCGGCCCGCGCAGCAGATGGAAAGCCTCGAACCCCGGAACCTCGCCGAGGCGCGTGTCGCGCGTCGTCCAGACCCGCTCGAACTCCGCCTCAGACCCCGGAACGACCTTGAAGCGGTTCATCGCGATGAACATGCCGACCTCCCGAAACCGTCAACCCCAACGCCGCGAATGTCTATCATGCCCCGCGCCGCTGCCGCTTCCCGTCCCGGCTCCCCTGCTCTACGATCGGCCGCGACGGCGGCCAGCGGGATCCGGCATGAGCGACAATACCGACAATATCATCGTCGATACCGCGACCCGGATCTTTCGGGATTTGTGCGAGCCCGCCACGGTCAACGAGGCCGAGGAGGGGAATTGGCCGAAGGCGCTGTGGGACGCGCTTGAGGAATCCGGGCTGACCCTCGCCTGGGTCCCCGACGATCTCGGCGGCGCCGGGGCGGAGATGGCCGACGGCTTCGCCGTGCTCCGGGTCGCCGGGCGGTTCGCGGCGCCGGCGCCGATCGCCGAGACCCTGATGGCCGGCTGGCTCTTGGCGCGCGCCGGCATCGCCGCGCCGCGCGGGCCGATGACGATCGCCCCGGTGCATGCCGACGGGAACATTGCGCTCGGCGCCGACGGCAGGCTTGCCGGCCGCGCCCGCCTGGTGCCGTTCGCCCGAAACGCCGGCCACATCGCGGTCCTCGCCCATCGCGGCGATGACCCTATGGTCGCGCTGGTCGCGGCGGCCGGGCTGCCGATCAGCCCGGGCTCGAACCTCGCCGGCGAGCCGCGCGACACTGTCTCGTTCGACGGCGCCGTCCCGCTGGCGGCGCGGCCGGCAGGCGTCGACCAGGATCGGCTCGTCACCTTCGGGGCCGCGGTGCGGCTGCAGCAGATGGCGGGCGCGCTCGAAAAGATCCTCGACCAATCGGTCCAGTGGGCGCTCGACCGCTCGCAGTTCGGCCGCCCGATCGCGAAGTTCCAGGCGGTCCAGCACAACCTCGCGACGTTGGCGGGCGAGGTCGCGGCGGCGGGGGCCGCCGCCGACGCCGCGGCCGAGGCCTGCGCCGGCGACCCCATCGCGGTCGCCGAGGTGGCGATCGCCAAGGTGCGGGGCGGCGAGGCGGCCGGGACCGGGGCGGCGATCGCCCACCAGGTGCACGGCGCGATGGGCTTCACCTACGAGCATTCGCTGCATCACGCGACGCGCCGGCTGTGGGCCTGGCGCGAAGAGTTCGGCAACGAGGCGGCATGGGCCCGGCGCCTCGGCCAGATGGTCGCCGCCGAGGGCGCCGATGGGCTGTGGCCCTTCCTCACCCAGGGTTCGTGATGACCGGACTCTTTCCCCAGACACAATTTGAAGTTGTCTTGCGCGGACTTGATCCGCGCATCCACGTCTTTGGCTCGACCGTTGGAAGACGTGGATGCCCACGGATCAAGTCCGTGGGCTGGAGGCCCACGGGTCAAGCCCGGCCAAGACGAAATTGGCGAGGCGACTGCCTTTCATCTTCGCCGCATGTTTTCCCAGGGGGTGACATCGGCCCTAGGAGATACCGATGACCGCCACCTTTCGCTTCGACCCGATCGAATTGCCGCCCGAGGCCAAGGAATTGCGGCAGGAGGTCCGCGCCTTTCTGCGCCGAGGAGATCGAGGCCGGCACGTTTCTCGCCCTATGGCGGCAAAGGCTCGTTCTCGCGCGAGTTCAGCCGCAAGGTCGGGGCCAAGGGCTGGATCGGCATGACCTGGCCGAAAAAATACGGCGGCCACGAGCGCTCCCATCTCGAACGCTATGTCGTGACCGAGGAGATGCTGGCGGCGCGCGCCCCCACCCGCGCCCATTCGACCGCCGACCGGCAATCGGGCCCGGTCATCCTGCGCTACGGCCAGGAGGAGGTCCGGCAGAAGATCCTGCCGCGCATCGCGTCGGGCGAATTGTGCTTCTGCATCGGCCTCTCCGAGCCCAATTCGGGATCGGACGTGTTCGCCGCCTCGACCCGCGCCACGAAGACCGATGGCGGCTGGCTGGTCAACGGGCGCAAGATTTGGACCAGCAACGCCCACCAGGCCGACTACATGATCGCGCTGTTGCGCACCTCGCCGGCGACCAAGGAAAACCGGCGGCACGGGCTGACCCAGTTCCTGGTCGAGATGAAGGTTCCCGGGATCGAGACCCGGCCGATCATCAACCTGACCGGCGCGCATGACTTCAACGAAGTGGTGTTCGACGACGCGTTCGTCCCCGATTCGCACCTGATCGGCGAGGTCGACATGGCCTGGAAGCAGGCGACCGACGAGCTCGCCTACGAGCGGAGCGGCCCCGACCGCTGGATCGAGACATTCCCGGCCCTGGTCGAGCTGGTCCGCCGGGCGGGCGAGGCGCCGGGCGAGCGGCTCGCCGAGGGCATCGGCCGCGAGGTCGCGCATCTGGCCATCCTGCGCCGCATGTCGCTTGTCCGTTGCCGGCATGCTGCAGGCCGGCAAGACGCCGGCGGTCGAGGCCGCTGTGGTCAAGGATCTCGGCACCAATTTCGAGCAGGCGCTCCCCGACAAGGTGCGCCTGCTGGCCCCGCAGACCGGCGATTCGCAGCCCGACAGCAACGACGACCGCTTCGAGGAGGCGCTGCGCCACGCCACCTTGATCGCGCCCAAGCTGACCATCCAGGGCGGCACCCGCGAGGTGCTGCGCGGCATCATCGCCCGCGGCCTCGGCCTGCGCTGACCCCGGCCTTGGGGCCCGCGCCCGAGCCTGCGCCCGGGTCGTCGACCAGCCGCGGCTCCCGGCGGGCCAACGCCGCGCTCGCCGTCGTCAGCGTGGCGCTGGCGCTGCTGCTGGCCGAGGCGGTCCTGCGCGCGGTCGGCTATGACCATCCGCAATTCTACATGCTCGATCCGATCGTCGGCTGGCGGCCGCGCCCGGCGGTCGCCGGCTGGCATTCCGGCGAGACCGGGGCCTATGTCGCGATCAACCGGGAGGGCTATCGCGATCTCGATCATCCGCTGACGAAGCCGGACGACGCCTATCGCATCGTCCTGCTCGGCGATTCGATGAGCGAAGGGCTCGAGGTCGCCTTCGAGGATCTGTACTGGAAGCGGCTCGAGCCGCTGCTGGCGCGATGCCCCGCCCTCGCCGGCCGCCGCGTCGAGGTGGTCAGCTTCGCGGTCAACGGCTACGGCACCGCCCAGGAATATCTGACCTTGAAGGAGCGCGGCCTGAAATACCGGCCCGATCTCGTGCTCCTGGCGTTTTTCACCGGCAACGACTTCACCGACAATGTCGAGGCGCTGGGCCGGCACCGCGACCGTCCGTATTTCTGCGCTGGAGAATGGCCGGCTGGTCCTGCGGCAGACCGCCGGCGAGGCGCCCGATTTTGCCGCGCGCCGGCGCCGCAAGGAGCTGGAGCATCGGATTTTGGATCGCATCCGGCTCGTCCAGCTGGCCCGGGAGGCCTATTCCCGCGCCCGGCTCCTGCTGCGCTACGGCCATCCCGACGCCGGCCGCGTCGAGCAGCCCGGGCTGGACAGCCGGGTCTTTCTGCCGCCGACGGCGCCGGAATGGAGCACAGCCTGGGCGCTCGGCGAGGCGCTGATCGCGGCGATCGCCGACAGCGCCGGGCAGGCGGGGGCGGCGTTCGCGATGACGACCCTGGTCAATCCGCTCCAGGATCTTCCCGACATCGCCGCCCGCGATCGCCTGGCGGCGGAGCTCGAGGTCCCCGACCTTGCCTACCCCGACCGCCGGCTGGCGCGGTACGCGGCCGCCGGCGGCTTTCCCGACGTGGCGCTGGCCGAACCGCTCGCCGCCTATGCCGCCTCCCATGGCGCGGCGTTGCACGGGGCCGACCCGGGCAACCCGGTCGGGCACTGGAACGCGCTCGGGCACCGCGTCGCGGCGCAGGCGCTGAGCCGCGGCCTGTGCGAGGCTCTGACGAAGGGCGAATTGGCGCCGCCGTCGAGGCGTCCTCAATCGGGGTCGAACACGTTGCGGTAATCGAGCTTCAGCGCCGGGTCCTGCCGCTCCTTGCGCAAAAAGCAGCCGCCGATCGCCAGCGCCTCGATCTCGGTCCCCATGAAGCAGCGGAAGGCGTCCTCCGGGGTGCAGGCGATCGGCTCGCCGCGCACGTTGAAGCTGGTGTTGACCAGGACCGGGCAGCCGGTCTTCGCCTTGAAGGCGCAGATCAGGCGGTGATAGCGCGGGTTGCTCTCGCGATCGACGGTCTGAACCCGGGCCGAATAGTCGACGTGGGTCACCGCCGGGATTTCCGAGCGCGGCAAATTCAGCCGGTCGATCCCGAACAGCGTCGAATCCGCGCCGTTGGCCGCGATCCGCCGGCTCTCGGCGACATCGGCGACGAGCAGCATGTAGGGGCTGTCGGCGTCGAGATCGAACCAGTCCGCAACATCCTCGCGCAGCACGGAAGGGGCGAACGGGCGGAAGCTCTCGCGGTATTTGACGCGCAGATTGAGGGTGCGCTGCATTGTCGGGCTGCGCGGGTCGCCGAGGATCGAGCGCCCGCCCAGCGCCCGCGGCCCGAACTCCATGCGGCCCTGAAACCAGCCCACGGCCTTGCCCTCGGTCAAGGCGGCGACGGTCGCGCCGATCAGCCCGGCCTCGTCCATGACGGTGAAGACGGCCCCCGCCGCGGCCAGCCGCCGCTCGATCTCGGCCTGCCCGAAGGCCGGGCCGAGAAAGCCGCCCTGCATCGCGTCGCGCTCGTTGCGCGGCGGCCGCGGCGCCCCCTCATAGAGGTGGTAGCCGGCCAGCGCCGCGCCGAGCGCGCCGCCGGCGTCTCCGGCCGCCGGCTGCACCCAAAGCCGCTCGAACCGGCCGTCGCGCAGCACCTTGCCGTTGGCGACGCAGTTGAGGGCGACGCCGCCGGCGAGGCACAAATTCTTCATGCCCGTGTCGCGGGCGACGGCGCGGGTCAGGCGCAGCACGATTTCTTCGGTCACCGCCTGGATCGAGGCGGCCAGGTCCATCTCGCGCTGGGTCAAGGGCGCGTTTTCGTCGCGCGCCGGCCCGCCGAACAGCGCATCGAAGCGCCGGCTGGTCATCTTGAAGCCGACGCAATAGTCGAAATAATCCTGGTTGAGCCGAAAGCTGCCATCGGGCTTGAGGTCGACCAGGTGGTCGAGGATCAGCCCGGCATAGCGCGGCTCGCCGTAGGGGGCGAGGCCCATGACCTTGTATTCGCCCGAATTGACGCGAAACCCGGTGTAATAGGTAAAGGCGGAATATAGGAGCCCGATCGAATCGGGGAACAATATCTCCCGGGTCATTTCGAGCGTGTTGCCGCGGCCGAGCGCGACCGAGGTCGTCGCCCACTCGCCGACGCCGTCCATCGTCAGCACCGCCGCCTCCTCGTAGGGCGAGGCGAAGAAGGCGGAGGCGGCGTGGCTCAGGTGGTGCTCGGCGAAGAGCAGCCGTTCCGCCCAGTCGTAATCCGGGGCGAAGCTCTGGAGCGCCTTGCCGAGAAGCCGCTTCTGAAAGAGCTTTTCCTTGAGCCACAACGGGATCGCCGTGGCGAACGAGCGAAAGCCGCGCGGCGCGAAGGCGAGGTAGGTCTCCAGCAGGCGCTCGAATTTGAGGAACGGCTTGTCGTAGAAGACGACGCGGTCGATTTCGGAGAGCCCGATCCCCGCTTCGTCGAGGCAATAGCCGATGGCGAGGGCCGGAAACCGCGAATCCTGCTTCTTGCGGGTAAAGCGCTCCTCCTGCGCCGCCGCCGCGATGCGGCCGTCGACGACCAGCGCCGCCGCGCTGTCGTGGTAGAATGCGGAGATGCCGAGCACGCGCATCAGGGACTGGGATCCTCCGCTCCTCGGCTCTCGCCGCGCCGCCCCTAGGGTCCGCCTGGAAGCGCAGGGAAAGCCGGCATCATACCTGGAACCCGGAACGGCCGCAGGAGCTCCGGATCACCAGGTTCCCGCTTCCGCGCGCGGGGGTGTCCGGGGAGCGAGGGGCGGTTGATGGCTTGGCTGCCCAACCCCGAACGCAGATCGTCATCACCGGGCTCGACCCGGTGATCCACGCCTTCCGCCGCACCTGCCTCCGTGGATGGCCGGATCACGTCCGGCCATGACGATCCAAAATCGCGCCGGCCCTCGCGGATGCCCATTATAGATTGCATCAAAATTTCTCCGCACGGCCCGGCGCATCCTCGGGAACGGCGACGCAAGCATCGAGCTGTGGTGCTTCATTCCCGGCCGGACCCTCAGAACAGCGTGTAGATAAAGGGGGCGATCACCGATCCCTGGCCGAGGACGGCAAGTCCACCGAAAATCCCCATAGCAAGGAAGATAGGCAGCAGCCAGAATTTTTTTCGGGCGCGCAGAAACGCCCACAATTCGCTCAAGAACGGCACGACCGGTCAGAACTGGTTTTTCATCGTTTCGGGCGGCGGACCCGGCGGTCGGCGCTCGATCCAATAGCTTTGCGCAGCGGGATCGGGCCGCCGCCGCAGCGGGCCTTTGCCCAATGCGCGCATGGCGAGGCCGATCGGAACCACCGTCGCGGCGAACACGATCAGCATCAGGAGCGGCGTGACCAGCCGATGCAGCAGCCGCCCGAAGCGGGCCCACAGCCGATTGAGCGGCGCAGAGCGTCTGCGGCCGGATCGCCGCGATCGCGAAAAACGCCGCACCCGCGCCGAGCCAGACCCAGCCGCCCGGGCTGCCGAGCCACAACCTGACGAGGCCGACCGCCGCCCCGACCGCGGCGAACGCCATCCCGAAGCTGCGGTCCGAGGCTGAAGCGATGTCGTCGTCGCGGCTGAAATCTTCGTGAAACGAGCCGGAGGCCATGATCGCGCGATGGAGAACGCGGGCTCATTAGCATGGCGGCAGTTGAGCGGCAACCGCGCCGCCCGCGGCCGGCCGCGCGATCGCGCTGTATTTTTGCCCGCGGATTGGGGAGACTGCGGGCCGCCGCCGCGCCCGCCCCAACCTCCCCATTCCTGGACCGCGATGCCCGATCTTCGACCGCTCTTTTCGCCCGACAGCGTCGCCATCATCGGCGCCTCGCCCGACACCGAAACCCTGCGCGGCCGGCTGACGCATTACCTGATCGGGCACGGCTATCCGGGCCGGGTCTACCCGGTGACCCGCAGCCGGGACGAGGTTCTCGGCCTGCGCGCCTGGCGCACGGTCGCCGACGCTGCCGGAGCCGGCCGACCTCGCGGTCGTCCTGGTCCCGGCGGCGGCGGTGCCGCAGACGCTCGAGGAGTGCGGCCGGCGCGGCATCCCGGCCGCGGTCATCATCAGCTCGGGCTTCGCCGAGGAGAGCGGGGAAGCGGCGCACGCCCGCGACCTCGAGCTCAAGCGCATCATCGAAGAATACGGGATCGTCGTCTGCGGCCCCAATTCCGAAGGCATCGTCAACCCGCTAGGCGCCGCTCGTCGCCACCTTCAGCCCGGTCTTCCACGACCCGAAGCAGAGCCTGCTGCCCGGACGCCGGCACAAGCCGGCCGATCGCCGTCAGCTGCCAGAGCGGGGCGCTGACCTTCGCCTTTTTGAACCGCGGCCGGCCGCGGCAATTGCGTTTCACGCACCAGGTCAGCGCCGGCAACCAGACGAGCCTCGAAGCGCATGATTACGTCGATTGGTGGCTCGACCAGGGTGCGGCCGATGTCTTCCTCCTCTATCTCGAAGGGATCCGCCGCCCGGACCGGTTCCGCGCCGTCGCCGAGAAGGCGGCCGCGGCCGGCAAGCCGTTGATCGTCGCCAAGGTCGGCCGCTCCGCCGCCGGGCGGCGCGCCGCCGCCTCGCACACCGGCTCCTTGGCGCATGCCGGGGCGGTCGACGACGCGATCTTCCGCCATCACGGCATCGTCCGCGGCGAGGATCTGGACCACATGCTCGACATCGCCGCGGCCTTTGCGTTTTGCCCGGCGCCGCGCGGCAACCGGGTCGCGGTGATCACCGGCTCGGGCGGCAGTGCCGTATGGATGGCCGATATCCTGTCGGCGCACGGCCTCGAATTGCCGGTGCTCGAGGACGACATCCAAGAGCGCCTGCTGGCGCTGCTGCCGTCCTACGCCTCGGCGCAGAACCCGGTCGACGGCACCGCCCAGGCGATCCACGAGGTCGGCTACGCCCGGCTCGCCGCGATCGTCGCGCAATCGCAGCGGATCGACACGATCCTCCTGATCGGCTCGCTCGCCAACGACGCGACCGCCGAGAAGCGCGCCGAAGAGCTGGACGCACTCGCCGGGACGACGGAGAAGCCGATCCTGCTGTCGACCTACACCGGCGCCTCGCCGCGGGCGATGGCGGCCTTCGCCGCGGCCGGCATCCCCTGCTACACCTCGATGCCGAGCTGCGCCCGCGCGATCCGCGCGCTCGTCGATTACAGCCGGTTCCAGGCGCGCCGCCGCCGGCTGGAGCCGGCCGCCGCGACCCCGCCGGCGCTGCGCGAGGAGGTCGCCCGCGCGCTCGCCGCCGCCGGCCCGGTGCTGACCGAGGCCGAAGCCAAGGCCCTCCTCGCCCGCTACGGCGTGCCGCGCCCGCCCGAGGCATTGGCCGCGACCGCCGACGAGGCGGTGGCCGCCGCCGCCCATATCGGCGGCAAGGTCGCGCTCAAGGCGCAGTCGCCCGACATCACCCACAAGACCGAGGCCGGCGCCGTGGCGCTCGGCATCGAGGGCGAGGCGGCGGTGCGCGAAGCCTATGCGCGGGTGCTGGCCAACGCCGCGGCCGCCCATCCCGATGCCGCGATCCACGGCGTGCTGGTGCAGCAGATGGCGCCGCCCGGCCGCGAGATCATCCTCGGGATCAGCCGCGACCCCGATTTCGGCCCGATGCTGATGGTCGGGCTCGGCGGCATCCATGTCGAGGTGCTGCGCGACGTGGCCTTCGCGCCGGCGCCGATCGGCCCCGACGAGGCGCTGGAATTGCTGGCCGAGCTCAAGGGCGCGGCCCTCCTCGACGGCGTGCGCGGCGCGCCGCCCGCCGACCGCGCCGCCCTCGCCGCGCTGATGGCGGCCTTGTCGCGTTTCGCCGCCGACCACGCCGACCAGATCGAGGAAATCGACCTCAACCCGGTCATCGTCCACCCGCAAGGCCAAGGCCTCAGCGTCGTCGACGCGCTGATCGTCAAGCGCCAGGTCGCGAACTCGTAAAGTCGCGCCGTTGGGGTCCGCCATGGGCGGAATGCAGGCCGTGGTC
>CAVQSZ010000025.1:0-69549 GCA_963716115.1 uncultured Alphaproteobacteria bacterium | reverse complement strand
CTCTCCCCGATGACGCCCGGCCGCAACGCGCCAGGCTGCAACCTGCGATGCGGCATCCTAGCGGCTGTTCGACGCGAATGCACCGTCGACCCCGCGCAAAGGCGGCAAGCGGCGCGCCGATCGCGATGTCGGGGCCCGCGCAGCCGAACTCAGGGGCGGCCGATCGGACGGTCTGTCCTGTCGAGAAGGCTTGGCTCGATTCCCCGGCGGGGCCATATCGTCGAGCATGCGCGGCCGCCCCCGATTGTCGCTCGATCTCAGACTTGCGCCGCTCGCGGTGGTGCTGGCGGCGCTGCTCGCCGGGTGCGGCTCGGCGGGCGGGAACGCCAACCTCGGGCCGAACCCGGGCGGCGGGTTCTACTGCCCGAACAATGTCTATGAAGGCTGCGTAAATCCGTAGGCCGACCGCCCGCATCAAAACGTCTTGTGCAGCCCGGCCGTCGTGCGCGCCGCCGGCTGGTCCTCGCGCATTTGGAAGGCCCCTTGGCTGATCGCGGCCTTTGCGCCGGCGCACCAGCGGGTCACGAACGCGGCCGCCGAGGCGGCGTCGAGAAAGTAGACCGCGACCGCATCGTTGATCGGCCCGCGCAGCCCGGCCGGGGTCATCGCCCAGCAATCGGCGCCGCAGTTTTCGTCGAGCCAGGCCTGCATATGGGTCAGGGACGCGCCGAGGCCGCCGGTCGGGACGCCGAGCTTGATCCGGCACGGGAACCGGCGCTCGGCCTCGACGACCATCAGCCTGGAGCTCGCCGCCATTGTGTTCCCTTTTTTGTCCATTCGGGAGCATCGTGCCAGCCTCGGGCGATCCCGGCAATGGCCCCGGACTGGCCCCGCGCCGCTATGATCGGGCCGGTCGCCCACCCGGAGGGAGCCATGAGCCGGCGAACGGGGCTTGCGGCGCTGCTCGCGCTGCTGATGCTGATCGGATGCGCCCCGATGGCGGCCCCGCCGGCGCAGCCGCCGCCGCAGCCCAGGAGGATCATGGCGGCATGTATTAGCGCGGCGGCGTCCGCCGGGATGCAGAAGCTGCGCCGGGCGCCCGCGCGGCGTCGCGGGCGAGGCCTGCGGCTGGGGATCGGCGCGCTTTTCGCCGCGCTGACGCTCGTCGGGTGCGCGCCCGGAGCCGCCGGGCCGCAACCGGCGCCAAGCGCCTCCCATCCGGACCATGACAGGGGGATCATCAACGACGGCGGCGATGGCGGCGGCAGCATGTAGCAACCAAGACGCCGCGGCCAAAGACTGGCGTGCCGGGGCCGACGATGATGAGCACTATGTCTACGCCATAGCCCTATGACGTGTACCTTTCAGTAGAAGGTCCTGCCTTCTGGTTTACGCAGAACAGTTCGTACCGCCTCGTATGCCCGCCCGTCCCTCGAAACCGTGCACTCGATGTCCAAAAGCCCCTCTGTCTCACTATAGCAGAGGCATGTGCACCGCTTGCTTTCATCGACCTTCTGAATTCGCAGTCCGAGCGGCGTGCGGAGGATGGCTTGCGTATCGCCTGCCGCCTCTTTCAGGTTGCCGCTGAATATGAGCTCGTTCAACCCTTTAGGCGTCTCAACGATTTGATAGTCGCGGCCATACAGTCCGTGCCAGTACGCGCCGATGGTCGGGAGAATGGCGCTGGCGAAGAACGCCGAAAGGACGCCGTCTATCGTATCGGCGAATTGCAGGCCTTGGAGGAACTTGACTTCGTGCCCGTTGACAATGGCGAAAGAGTCGAAACACCAGCCGTGATGGATTGAGTCGATTTCGCCGTCTTCGTCCGTATGGAACTTTGCGTAGTAGGAAGCCTGCGGGTAAGTTCGGGCGTCCTTTAAAGTCCGGACGAGCAACTCCAGCGCGAACCTGCCGCCGTCTCCGTGTTCCGTCCGCCGTATCGCCTCCTCTTCGCTTATATCAAGGGTCCGCTTAGCCGCACTCGTGTATCTGGAAATCACCGGGAGTAGATCATCCGGCCTAATAAAGGCTTTGCCCGCCTTATCGAAAGCGAGTTGTCTGCGGGCCATGTCAGCGAGCGTGCCGCTGCGGACCAGGAGCAAGCGTGGGAGAACGCTGTAACAAGGGCGGTGAAGGGGGTACGATATCCTGGGCTGGCGACGCCGTTTGTCGCGTTCTGTAATCGCGCAGGCGGCACCGTTTCGTATTCTCTGAATCTAAATCGCTCTGCCTTTGCATATCTGGGCCGACGACATCCGCCTCTCGATGATCGGCTCTGTCCTTCAGCGAACGAGTCATGTCCTCGGGCTCCAGCCGAGAGCTGAACCACTTATAGGCCTCGACAAAGTCCTGGGTGGCTTTCATGAACGCAAAACCTGTGCGGTCGAAGAAACCAACACCCTTCAACCGGAAACCCTTGGCATTCAGGGAGCCGAGATTGTGTTGCGCTAACCGCGATCTCCCTCAATTCCCAGCGCATTCGATACCACTTAAGACAGTCTCTCATAGATCTGATCGCGAGGCCAATATCCTCCTTCTGATACATGACGCCAAGATCGCATTGCGCACGGACGTAGCCCTGTTTAGCAGCCTTCAATAGCCAGTTCGCTCCTTCCGTGGGATTTTTTGCTAGATCAGTAGGCATTGGCGAGATTGTATTGTGCTTCTGGATCGTCCTTTTTGAGCGTTCTCCTGAAGCTGGGAGAGCGACAATCTCCAGCGCTCTGGGATGCTTATGAACCGATGGCTCGTTCTTGCGAACAGCGCCAACTTCGGCGGTCAACGCACAGTAACCCTATCGCGGCGCCCATTACACCCCACGTAAAGCCGCTCACTTGATGATCAAATAGCTCCACCGAGAATTCACTCGATAGCCAGTAGGCGAGTACAAATAGCATCAATGCGACAACAGGAACCCCAATCTTCTGCGCTCTGTCACCCCACAAAATCCCGAATTTCAGGCCTCCTGCGGGATTAATGAGAGAAGCGAAGTGCCGCCTAAACATACGGCATTCCAAATCCCACCATAAAACACCATGCCAAGTGTCAGGGCGAGGCTCACGATAACGTAGATATAGATCAACCAGTACTTGCCGGGCAGCGCAGCGCGGATAGCTGTAAACGCGCTCATGACAGCCCCCTACTGCGCGCTGGCGCGCCGGTCGTTCGCGCGCCATCTCGCCGACAGATTTGCTCTGCGGCCGCAGCGGCTTCGCTTACTGCTTTTATCAGCAAATCGTCTCGATCATCATGCGCAGCGACGCCGGTTCGCAACTTTGGCAGCACGCTTCGTGCGTATTTGCATGCCTCCAGGAACGCTTCGGCCGTCATTCAGGACGACATTCGGGCTGATGTTGTCGGGCGTCCTGTAGGTCGTTATGAGCCGTCACCACGCCGTCATGCGCAATGTCGAGCAGCCCGTAGACGATGACCACGTCCATGGCGTCTTTTTCGAGGAGCCCGATCTTGTGCGCGTTCGCCGGATAGACGATCGGCGCAGGCATTCGCGACAGGCTTTCCACCATCCTGGCGGTGATTGGTCCGTCTGTCTTACTGCCCAGTTTTTGTGAGGGAAGTGTGCGCACCGAGCGCTCTCGGGATGAGCTGCCGAAGCTCCATTGCAAGGGACTTGTGGAGCGCTTCGATTTCGCGTTCAACCTTCCGTCGCTCGACCTTCAGCGTGACGAACACGGTGATTATTGCGGCTACCAATGCGATCAGCCCGGCGATCAGAGTCTGCCAGTGATCGACGAAATCGACGATGGTTGTGTAGTGCCACGGCACGGCCGATTCCTTACTCCAGCTCGGCTGACGCCATGTTCCCGTGGCGCGGCCCATCACCCTGCGCAGCGCCGCCGACTAGTTCGTCACACCTATCCGATAACGAGACGATTGTAGCACAGCGTAGAGCGACGGGGTGGATTCGGACGGCAAGATAAAAGCGAATATGGTCGATGGCGACTTTGCTCATTATATCAGCGGTTTAGCGGATGACGGCCGGAGGACCAAGCTGGCGGCTTTCGGGAAAATGTACAAGGAATCAAAGCCATTTGTGCCATCCATCGGTTCACTTGGGCCAATTCGGATCGGCGGGAGCAGGACGGCAGGGGAAAAGCTTCACCGTCCGGCCCGCGGAAGTGGTTGGATCGGCTTCGAGTTTCTTGCCATCCACTCCCGACGGGCGGAGGCCCTGCAGCCATTTTCCCAGAATCCAACGATTTCAACGGCCAAGCGCCATCCACCCCCGGCCGGCCATTTTGCTTGCTTGAGTTGCTTCAGTATGATAACTATATGCCGTGACGGAGCCGCGCGACCCGACCCTCGATGTGCTTCTCGACCTCGACGGGCAGGTTCTCGTGGTGGACCCGGAGGGCGGCCACTGGGTCCGGTTCGTCGTGACGCGGGTGCCGGTGTCGCCGGAGAAGCCGCACGGCATCGACTACTCGCTCACGCTGCACGGGCCGGATGGCGAGCGGCTGGTCGGGTTCGACAACGCCCATCCGGTGGCGCGGCAGAAGCGCGGCGAGCCGCAGGACCATCGCCACCGGCTGCGGACGATCAGGGCTTACGAGTACCGGGACGCGGCGACCTTGCTCGCCGATTTCTGGGAGACGGTGGACGCGGTGTTGCGCGAGAGAGGAGTGATCCCATGACGACGTTGAAGGTCGGCATCGCCAGCTACGAGGACATGAAGGCCCGCACCATGGCGGTGGCGCGCGGCGAGCGGCGCGTCGCGCCCGACGAGCCGAAGGTCTGGTTCACCTCGACCGAGTCCTTCGCCAAGGTTCTCTCGGCCGGCAATCGCGATCTGCTGCGCGTCATCGCCGAGAAGGCGCCCGGCTCGCTCGACGAGCTGGCGCGGATCACCGGCAAGGCCAAGTCCAACCTGTCGCGCACGCTGCGGACCATGGAAGGCTATGGCCTGGTCCGCCTCGAACGCGGCGAGCGCGGCCGCATCACGCCGAAGGTCATGCACGACCGGGTGGAGCTCGACCTGCCGCTCACGCTGTCGCGCAAGGCAAGCTGAGCCGTGTGCAAGGCGGGCCGTGGGCAGACATCGGTCGAAATGGCGTCCCCAAGGGGATTCGAACCCCTGTTACCGCCGTGAAAGGGCGGTGTCCTAGGCCTCTAGACGATGGGGACGAGGGCGGGCCGACGACAGCATCTAGAGCGGCGGCGCGCAGAAATCAACGGGCGGCCTCGCCGGGGCGGGCGAGCAGGGCCGGCAGCTCGGCCAAGGAGCGGATCTCGCGGTCGGGATCGCCCGGCAGGCGCTCGCGGCGCTGACCGTGGCGGTTGCACCACACGGCCTTCATCCCGAAGGCCGAGGCGGCCCAGGCGTCCCAGCCGTTCGAGGAGACGAAGGCGATTGCATCTGCGGCAGCGCCGAGGCGGTCGCAGGCGAGCCGATAGACGGAAGGATGCGGCTTGTAGGCGCCGACCTCCTCGACCGACAGCACATGGTCGAGGAGCGGGCCGAGCCCGGCCTTTGCGACCGCGGCGGCGAGCATCGCGGGCGAGCCGTTCGACAAGACCGCCGTCGCGAACCCGGCCGCGCGCAGCCGGCGCAGCGCTTCGGCCGCCTCGGGGAACGGGTCGAGGGTCAGATAGAGCCGCATCAGCCGCTCGCGCAGGCCGGGCCGCACCAGCCCCAAAGTGTCGAGCGCGAAATCGAGGGCGTCCCCGGTCACCTGCCAGAAATCGGCGTGCCGCCCCTGCACCGCCCGCAGCCACGTGTATTGCAATTGCTTGTCGCGCCACAGCGCGGTCAGCCGCTCGGCCGCCGTACCGAGCTCGTCGGCGCAGCCCGCCGCCGCCGAAGCAAAATCGAACAAGCGTGCCGTAGGCGTCGAAGACGCAGGCGCGCACGCCCCGCAGCGGCTCGCCCTTCATGCCGCCCGCTTTGCCGGCCGTGGCCAGCGCGCGGCGACGCGCGGCAAGACCTCCTCGATCAGCCGCCGGGTCTGGGCCAGCATCTCGTCGTCGCCGCGCGCCGCCGGGCGCAGGATGAACTTCGAGATCCCGGCCGCGACAAAGGCGGCGATGCGCTCGACGATCGCCTCGGCGTCGCCGATCGCGAAATGGCGCTCGGGGTCGCGCCCGGTGCGCCGGCGGTAGGCGTCGAAGAGGCGGCCGAGCGCCGGGTCGTCGGCCCGGCCGAAGCGGAACGCGACGCCGGCGCCGTAATGGTCGTCGTCGATCGGCCTACCCTCGGCCAACGCGGCGGCGCGGATCGCCTCGACGACGGCGCCGATATCCTGCGGCGTCTCGCCGCCGGCCTGCCAGCCGGTGCCGAAGCGCGCGGTGCGCCGGACCGCCGCCGCCGACGAGCCGCCGATCCACATCGGCAGGTCGGGCTGCACCGGCTTCGGCGAGATCGAGGCGCCCGAGAGATGATAGTGGACGCCCGCGAAATCGACCTCGTCCTCGCGCCACAGCCGGCCGATGATCTCGAGCCCCTCGTCGGTCTTGCGGCCGCGGGTTTTGGTGTCGAGGTTGAGGGTGCGCCATTCGGGCGCGAGCGGGCTGCCGATGCCGAAGGCGGGCAAGAGGCGCCCTTCGGACAACACGTCGATCGTCGCGCACTGCTTGGCCACCAGCACCGGGTCGCGAAACGCCAGCGACAGGACGTTGACGCCGAATTTGAGCCGGCGCGTGCGTCCGGCCAGCGCCGCCATCACGCTCATGCATTCGAGGATCGGCTCGCGGCTGACCATGCGGTCGGTCTGCCACAACGAGTCGACGCCGCCCGCCTCGCACAAATCGACCCAGCGCCAAAAGCCCGCGATCCCGTCGAACGGAAACTCCATCAGCCCAAGCCCGACGGCGACGTTTCTGACCATGATGCTCTCCTCGAAGGGCGGCTGCGGACCGGGTCGGTCAGGCGTGGCCGTGCCGGTGGTGCAGGTCGGGATAATGCGGGTGCTTGTGCACGATCGCCGTGTGGCGGTGGCGGTGGGCGTGCGGCTCGCCGGCCGGATCGCCCGGCAAATGATCGTGCTGGTGGTGCGCGTCGTGGGCATGGCGGTGCTCGTGCTCCATCGCCTCGTGAGCATGCTCGTGCTCGTGCGCCTCCGACAAGTGGAGCCAGAGGCCGAACGCCATCAGGAGCCCGGCGGCGAGGAGGCGGGCCGAGACCGGCTCGCCGAGCAGGCCCACCGCGAGCGCCGCGCCGATGAAGGGCGCGGTCGAAAAATAGGCGCCGGTGCGGGCCGCGCCGAGATGCCGCAGGCCGAGCACGAACAGAACCAGGCTCACGCCGTAGCCGAAGAAGCCGACCAGCGCGGCCCCGCCGAGGATGGCGGCGGTGGGCGGCCGGGCGCCCGCGACCAGGGCCAGGGCGAGGTTCGCCGCGCCCGCCGCCAGGCCCTTGATCAGCGCGATCTGAACCGGATCGGCGGCGCTCAGCTTGCGGGTCAGGTTGTTGTCGATGCCCCAGGCGAGGCAGGCGCCGGCGATCGCCAGCGCGCCGAGGCCGAAGCCGGCGGGCCCGCCCCGCCACGACAGCAGAACTGCGCCGGCGAGGATCGCCGCCGCCCCGGACAAGAGCCGGCGGTCGACGCTCTCGCCGAAGACGACCCAGGCGATCGCCATCGTCGCCAGCCCTTCGAGGTTGAGCAGCAGCGCCGCCGACGAGGCCGGCGTCACGGCCAGCCCCAGCATCAGCAGAACCGGGCCGATCACGCCGCCGCTGAGCACGACCAGCGCGAGCCAAGGCAGGTCGCCGCGGCGCAGCGGCGCCTCCGCCGGCGCGATCCCGAGCGCCCTGCGCCCGAGATGGACGATGCCGAGGCCGGCCCCCGAGCCGAGATAAAGAAGGCCGGCCAGGAGCCACGGATCGACGCCGCCGCCGATCAGCAATTTGGCGAAGGGCGTGCTCGCCCCGAACAGGACCGCCGAAGCGATCGCCAACGCCGCGCCATGCCGGGCGCCGAGCCTGTGCAACATCGAGCCCCGCTCCGATCGGCGGCGATGATAGCCGATCGCGCCGCCGAAAGCCGGCGAAACAACTGTTGCCCGACCGGGCCGGCTGTGGCGGGATCGCCAGGACGGGCAGCACGGAAAGGACAGCGGCGATGCGCGTATTCTCGACGGTGCCGCAGGAGGATTTGGGCCGGGTGGGGCCGGCGGCGCGGGCGATCGAGGCCGAGGGCTATGACGGCGTCGTCTCGATGGAGAACAAGCACGAGCCGTTCCTGGCGCTGGCGGTGGCCGGGGCCGCGACCCGGCGGCTCGAATTGCACACCGGCGTCGCCATCGCCTTCGCCCGCACCCCGATGGCGGTCGCCAATGTCGGCTGGGACCTCGCCGGCTCGACCGGCGGCCGTTTCGTGATCGGGCTCGGCTCGCAGGTGCGGGCGCACAACGAGCGCCGCTTCTCCGCGCCGTGGACGCCGCCGGCGCCGCGGATGCGCGAATATGTGCAGGTGCTGCGCGCGATCTGGCGCTGCTGGAAAGAGGGCGAAAAGCCGGGCTTCGAGGGCAGGCACTACCGCTTCACCCTGATGACCCCGAATTTCACGCCCGAGCCGATCGCCGCCCCGCCGCCGCCGGTCATGATCGCCGCGGTCGGCCCGGCGATGCTGCGGGTCGCGGCCGAGGAATGCGACGGGGTCAAATTGCACGGCTTTTGCACGCGCAAGTACCTGACCGACGAGATCATGCCGCGGATCGCGGCCGGGCTCGCCAAATCCGGCCGCGCGCGGGCGCAATACGAGGTTTCCGGCGGCGGCTTTCTCGCCACCGGGCCCGATGACGAGGCGGTCGCCAGGCGCTTTGAATGGGTGCGCCAGCGGGTCGCCTTCTACGGCTCGACCCCGGCCTATTACCCGGTGCTGGCGGCGCACGGGATCGAGGATCTCGGCCACAAGCTCAACGCGCTGGCGCGGCAGGGCAAGTGGAGCGAGATGGCGAAGGAGGTGCCGGACGATGTCGCGCACCTCTTCGCCGCGGTCGGGCGCCACGACCAGATCGTCCAGGCGATCGGGGAGCGGTTCGGCGGCCTCGTCGATGCGCTGACCCTGCGCGCGGACGGGACGGGCGAAGCGCCGCCCGACCTCGTCCAGGACATCCGCCGCCTGCCGCACGCCTTCCAAAGCTTTGCGGCGCCGGCGTAGGTCCGGCTAACGCCCAGCCTCCTGATCGCCTAGCTAGCTGCGCCCGGCGGCCGGCCCGGCTTCGCCCGGGGCCTCGGGCTCGAGGCTTGCGATCGTGCGGCCGCGCGTCTCCGGGAGCAGCAGCAGCATGACGATCATCAGCCCATGGGCCAGGGTCGAGAACACCGCGATCGCGGCGCCGAGCGGCATTACCGCCGTCGCAAAGCCGATCGCGGTCATGAACACCGAGCCGATCGCCCGCCCGGCATTGTAGCAGAAGCCTTGGCCGGTGCCGCGGATCTCGGTCGGGTAGAGCTCGGTCATAAACGGGCCCATCGGCGCGAACTTCATCAGGATCGCGGTGTTGAGCGGGATCCCGAGGAGCAGCAGACCGAAGTCGCCGACCGGCGCGTACAGGAAGACGAGCACCATGATGATCGACGTGACGGCCGAGATCATGAACGTCCATTTGCGGCCGATTGCGTCGGCCAGATAGGCGCCGATCAGGAAGCCGATCAGCGCCCCGATCTGCTGAACCGCGACGTAGAGCCCGGTTTCGGAGGCGGACAGATGGCGCACCGTGCGCAGATAGGTCGGCATCCAGAACGCGACGGCCCAAACGCCGCCCTGCGCGCCCATGACCATCAGCGATACTTTGATCGTCAGCCACAGATAGGGCCCGCGAAAGGCCGAGAACAGGTGGGCGATCCCGGGCCGCGCGTCGCGGCCGCGCCGTTCCTGGAACGCATCCGACTCCGGGATGCTGCGGCGGATCCACAGCACCAAGAGGCCGGGCAGGATGCCGACCCAGAACAGCGCCCGCCACGCGATCGCCTCGGGCAGAACCGCGAAGAGGCCGGCGTAGACGAGCGCTGCCAGGCCCGGGCCGAACGCCGCGCCGGTCTGCACGAAGCCGACGCCGCGGCCGCGATACTTGTCGCGGATGACCTCGCCCATCAGCACCGCGCCGGTGGCCCATTCGCCGCCGAAGCCGAGCCCGTGCAGGCCGCGCAGAATGAACAGCTGCTCGAAGTTCTGCGCGAAGCCGCACAGGAAGGTGAAGACCGAATACCACAGGATCGCGATCTGCAGCACGCGCACCCGGCCGAAGCGATCGGCGAGCGCGCCCGCGAACCAGCCGCCGAACGACGAGGTCACGACGGTAACGGTGCCGATCGTCCCGGCGGCGCCCGTCGACAGAGCCCATACCGCAATCACTGTCGGGACGACATAGCTGTAGAGCTGCTGATCGAAGCCGTCCAACGTCCAGCCGCCCCAGCAGGCGAGCATCGTGCGGCGTTCTCGCGACGTCAGATCGCGCAGCCAAGCGAACATCGCGGCGTCCCCCTTCGGTGCCTCTGTTGATTTTTCGGCGATCCGGATACCACCGTCCAGGCACGCTCTCGCATGTCTGATGCGCCGGCCGCTGTGCGCCCCCGCTGCCGTCGCGGGCCGCCCGGCGGCTGCCAGGCTCAGGCCGGCGGGGCGCAGGCGTCGTCGAGGAGGCGGACGAGGTGGCGGGCCTCGCGCCCGAGCGCATCGGCGATCTGGTGGCGGCAGCTCGCGCCGCAGGCGGCGAGCAGCGTGTCGGGCGGGGCGGCGCGCAGCCGCGGCAGGACGCCGAGCTCGCCGATCTTCAGCGACATCGCATAATGCTCGGCCTCGTAGCCGAACGCGCCGGCCATGCCGCAGCAGGTCGAATTGAAGGTCGCGACGTTCAGGCCGGGGATCAGCTGCAAGGTCTCGACCGCGGCGCCGAGCGTGGCGAACGCCTTCTGGTGGCAATGCCCGTGCAGCAGCGCGCTGCCTCCGGGCATCGGCCGCAGCGCCAGATCGAAGCGGCCGGCCGCGCGCTCGCCGGCGGCGAATTCCTCGAACAGCTGCGCGTGCGCGGCCAGCGCCCTGGCGTCGGGGCCGGGCAGGATCGCCGGAAATTCGTCGCGCAAGGTCAACAGGCACGAGGGCTCGAGGCCGACGATCGGCGCGCCGGCCCGGACAAAGGGGGCCAGGGCGTCGACCATGCGGCGCGCCTCCTTGCGCGCCTCATCGACGAGGCCCGCGGCGAGAAAGGTCCGGCCGCAGCACAACGGCCGGCCGCGGCTCGGGGTCGGCGGTGACGACGCGGTAGCCGGCGCGGCCCAGCACGCGCTCGGCGGCGCGCGCGTTCTCGGGCTCGAAATAGCGGTTGAAGGTGTCGACCAGCAGCACGACCTCGCGAGCCCCCTGCCCGGCCGGCGAGAGAGGGTTGGAGGGCGAGCGGGCGGCAGCGTGGTATGGCCGGCGCGACCATTGCGGCAACGGACGCGCAGCGCTCAATCCGAAGAACCGCTCGCCGAGCTGCGCCAACAACGGCATTCGGTTGCGCAGGTTCAGCAGCGGCGCCAGGCGCGCGGCGTAGGGGGCGTAGCGCGGCAGAAAGGCGATCAGCCGATCGCGCGCGCCCGGCCGGTGGCGCTGCCGGTAATGATGCAGGAACTCGATCTTCATCCGCGCCATGTCGACGCCGGTCGGGCATTCGCGCCGGCACCCCTTGCACGAGATGCAGAGCGCCATCGTCTCGCGCATGTCCTCGGAGACGAGCGCGTCGGGACCGAGCTGGCCCGACAAGGCGAGCCGCAGGGTGTTGGCGCGGCCGCGGGTCAGATGCCGCTCGTCGCCGGTGGCGCGAAAGGACGGGCACATCACCGCGGCGTCGCGGGCGCGGCAGGCGCCGTTGTTGTTGCACATCTCCACCGCGCCCGAGAACCCGCCCCACTCCGACCAGTCGAGGGCGGCGGCGATCGGGGTCGGCCGGTAATCCGGCTTGAAGCGGAACAGGCTGCGGTCGTCCATCCTGGGCGCCCGGACGATCTTGCCGGGGTTGAAGAGGCCCTGCGGGTCGAAGGCGTCCTTGACCTCCTCGAAGGCGCGGACCAGGCGCGAGCCGAACATCGCCTCGTGGAACTCCGAGCGCACCAGCCCGTCGCCGTGCTCGCCCGAATGCGAGCCCTTGTATTCGCGGACCATCGCGAAGGCCTCCTCGGCGATCGCCCGCATCTTTTTGACCTCGAGCTCCTGCTTGACGTTGAGCACCGGGCGCACGTGCAGGCAGCCGACCGAGGCGTGCGCGTACCAGGTGCCGTAGGTGCCGTGCTTTTCGAAGATGCGGGTCAGCCGCTCGGTATAATCGGCGAGGTCTTCGAGCCGCACCGCGCAATCCTCGAGGAACGAGACCGGCTTCCCGTCGCCCTTCATCGACATCATGATGTTGAGGCCCTGCGCGCGCACCTCCCAGACCGCCGCCTGAAAGGCCGGGTCGATCGCCTCGACCACGCCCTCGGGATGGCCGAGATCGCCCATCAGCTCCGAGAGCGCCTTCAGCCGCCGCAGGTTTTCGGCCGGGTCGTCGCCCGAGAACTCGGTCAACAGGATCGCCGCCGGGTCGCCCCGCACGAAACGGTCGACGACCGGGCGGAACATCGCGATGTCGCGCGACAATTCGATCATCGTGCGATCGACCAGCTCGACCGCGCTGGGGCCGAGGTCGACGATCCGCCGGGTGGCGGCCATCGCCCCGTAGAAGCTCGGGAAGTGGCAGATTCCGAGCGCCCGGTGCGCCGGGATCGGCTGCAATTCGAGCTCGATCTCGTTGAAGAAGGCGAGCGTCCCCTCGGAGCCGACCAGGAGGCGCGCCATGTTGTGGCCCCCGCGGGAGCCATCGCCGTCGATCGCGTCGATGTTGTAGCCGCCGACCCGGCGCAGCACCTGCGGGAACCGCGCCGCGATCTCGTCGGCTTCGCGCCGGTGCAAGGCGCGCATTTGATTGACCAGGCCGCGGTAGCGCTCCGGCGTCGAGGCTTCGTTTGCTTCAGCCGGGAAATTGCCGGGGACCTCGCCGAACCATGCCTGCGTCCCATCGGCGAGCAACGCGTCGACGCCGCGCACGTTGTGCACCATGTTGCCGTAGCGCAGCGAGCGCGAGCCGCAGCTGTTGTTGGCGGTCATGCCGCCCAAGGTCGCCCGGCTCGCGGTCGACGGGTCGACCGGGAAGAACAGCCGGTGCGGCCGCAGCTGGCGGTTCAGCCGGTCGAGCACGACCCCCGGCTCGACCCGCGCCCGGCGCCCCTCGACATCGACCGAGATCACCCGGTCCAGGTGCTTGCTGCAGTCGACGACGAGCGCGCGGGCGACGGTCTGGCCGCATTGCGAGGTGCCGGCCCCGCGCGGCAGCACCGGCGCCCCTTCCGCGCGCGCGATCGCGATCGCCGCCGCGGCGTCCTCGCGGTCCCTCGGCACGACCACCCCCAGGGGCTCGATCTGGTAGATCGACGCGTCGGTCGCGTAGCGCCCGCGGCTGAACGCGTCGAACATGACCTCGCCGCGAAGCTCGCGCCGCAAGCGCGCCTCCAGCGCCGGCGCCGGATGATTATCTAACGGCATTTCCCCTCTCGATCCGGAAGCGGAGCTGCGATCATGGCCGCCGCCGCCCCGTCGCCCTGCAGGTGTCGCTGCGCCAACCCAACCTGGCGTTCGGACGTAGGATGGGTTGAGCATCGCGAAACCCATCGCAACCGCCGCAGCAGACGGGTTTCGCTGCGCTCAACCCATCCTACAGGGTGATGGGGCTGAATCATCTGGTCATCGGAAGCGGGCTCGGCAACCGCGGCGGACCGCTCCTGCGCCGGTTGACCGGGCGCGGCGGCGTCCGTACGATCGCCGCGGCGGTTAGCTCAGGCGGACGAGTTTGATGATCAATTCTGCTGCAACTTCGACCAAGGCGGCGGCGGGCGCATCGGCGGGAGCGCTCTCGGCCGTGCTCGCCATGCTGCTCGGCGCATTCTTGATCTACGGCGTCGGATTTGCGAGCCCGATGGCGATCCACAACGCCGCCCACGACGCGCGCCATTCCTTCACCTTCCCCTGCCATTGACCGGCGACCCGGAATGCTGCGGCGGATCCTGCTGACCGCGCTCGTCGCCGGGGCGGCCGCCGGGCTCCTTGCCGCAATATTGCAGCGGATCGACCTGATCCCACTGATCGCCCACGCCGAAATCTACGAGGCGGCTGGAGCGGAGCACGCCCACGCCGGGCCCGCGGCGTGGGAGCCCGAGGCCGGGCTCGAGCGGGCGGCGTACACGGTCCTTGCCGATCTTTTGACCGGCATCGGCTTCGCGCTGCTGCTGACCGGGGCGATAGCGCTCTCCAGCCTCGGCGGACGGGCGGTTGATGCGCGCCGGGGCCTCCTCTGGGGGGCCGCCGGGTTCGCCGTGTTCGCCCTGGCCCCGGCGCTCGGGCTGCCGCCCGAGGTTCCCGGCATGCAGGCGGCCGAGCTCGCTCAAAGGCAGGCCTGGTGGGTCGGGACGGCGGCGGCGACGGCGGCGGGTCTCGGCCTGATCGTGTTTCGCCCGACCTTGCCGTGGCGCATCCTCGGCGTCGTGCTGCTGGTTCTGCCGCATGCGATCGGCGCGCCGGCCCCACCCGAGCACGGCGGCAATGTGCCGCCCGACCTCGCCGCCCGTTTCGTCGTCGCCTCGATCTTCACCGCCGCGCTGTTCTGGCTGGCGCTCGGCGCGATCAGCGGCTGGCTCTACCGGCGCCTCGATCCCGCGCCGGCGTGATCCGCCGACAGCCGGGCGCCGCAGCAGCGCAGCCCGGCAATGAAGCTCGGGGCGGCGCTGCTCGGGGCCTTGATCATCGGCCTCTCCATGCCGGCGGCGGCGCAGACCCCCGCGAGCGAGGACAATCTATGGGAGCGCGACGCCCTGACCGGCGACTGGGGCGGGCTGCGCAGCCGCCTCGGCGAGGCCGGGATCACCTTCTCCTTGCAGGAGCAGAGCGAGGGCTGGGCCAATTTGGCGGGAGGCCTGAAGCGCGGCGGCGCCTATGTCGGGCTGCTGAGCGCGGGCGTGGCGATCGATCTCGACAAGGCGGTCGGGTGGCGGGGCGCGAGCTTCCTCGCCAACGGGTTTCAGGTCCACGGCATCGGGCCGACGCCGCTGCTGGTCGGCAGCCTGCAGCTCGTCAGCAGCGTCGAGGCGACGCCGAGCGCCAAATTGTACGATCTCTGGCTCGAGCAACGGCTCTTCGACGGCAAATTCTCGCTGCGCGTCGGCCAGGAAGGCGCCAACGACGAGCTGATGATGTCGCAATATGCGGCGTTGTTCGTCAATTCGAGCTTCGGCTTTCCGCCGGTGCTGGTGCTCGACTTGCCTTCAGGCGGTCCCAATTATCCATTGGCGACGCCGTTTGTCCGCGCCAAGTATCAGGCGAGCGATGAATTCACCCTGCTCGCCGCCGCTTACAGCGGCAACCCGGCCCCGCCCGGCGCCGGCGACCCGCAATTGCGCGACCGCCACGGGACGGCGTTTCGCCTCAACCAGGCCCTGTCCTTCGCCGAGCTGTGGTATGCGCCGGGCGCGCTGGCGGCCCTGGGCCTCCCCGGCGTCTACAAGCTCGGGGCGTGGCGCGACGCCGGGCGGTTTCCCGATCCGCTGCTCGACACGGCCGGGTTGTCGCTCGCCGACCCCGCCAGCGCCGGCGCGCCGCGGCTCCACGCCGGCGATTACGGGGCCTATGCGGTGATCGACCAGATGGTCTGGAAAAGGCCCGAAACCAACGCCGAGGGCGTGGCCCTGTTTGTGCAGCTGATGGGCGCGCCGGCAAACCGCAACCTCAGCGACCTGTTCATCGCCGGCGGGGCTTACGTGAAAGGGCCGGCGCCCGGAAGGCCCGATGATCTGGCCGGGCTCGCCGTCACCTATGCCCGCATCGGCGCGGCGGCGCGCCATTTCGCGGACGATGTGATCGTCTTTAAGGGCTCGGGCGCCGCCCTCGCCCGTGGCGAGACCGTCGTCGAGGCGACCTATCAGGCGAGCCTCGCGCCGTGGCTCAAATTGCAGCCCGACGTGCAATACGTCGTCAATCCCGGCGCCGGCATCCCGACCTCGCAAAGCGCTTTGCCGTTGAAGAACGATCTGATCGTGGGCCTCCGCGTCACCGTCAATTTTTGATCAGGGGAGCCAATTTTTGATCAGGGGAGCCAATTTTTGATCAGAGCAGCCCCGCCGCGCCCGCAAGCCCGGCCGCGGCCAGCATCCACAGCGGGTTGATCCGGGTGGCGAGCGTCAGCCCCGCCGTCGCCGCGGTGATCGCCATGCCGCGCCAGCCGATGTCCCCGGTTGCGGCCAGCACCCAGCCGCCGGCGACGACGAGCCCGATCGTCAGCGGCGCGAGGCCGCGGCGCGCGACCCGGCGCCACGGCGCATCGCGAAACCGATGCCACAGGCGGAAGACGACAAAGGCCGCGGTCGAGGACGGCCCGCTGATCGCCGCGGCGGTGACGAGCGCGCCCGGCAGCCCGGCGATCTTCCAGCCGATCAGGCTCAGCATGAAGATGAAGTTCGGCCCCGGCATCACCTGCGAGATCGCGAAGAAATCGGCGAACTCGCGGTCGGTCAGCAGGCCGTCGGCCTCGACCACGAGCCGGTGGATGTCCGGCAGGATCGCGGGGATGCCGCCGAAGCTGACGAGCGACAGGACCGCCAGATGCCCGGCGAGCGACGGCAGCGCCGCCGGGCCGGTCATCGCGCCCTCCGGCCGCCGATCAGCCCGGCGGCGATGCTGAGCGGCGCCAGCCCGAGCAGCACCGCCGGCAGCGGCAGCCGCGCCACCACGATGCCGCAAAAGGCGAGCGCGGCGAAAATCAGCGTCGCCGGGCTGCGCCGATAGGGCAGCAGCATCCTGATCCCGGTCGCGATCACCAGCCCGGCCGCCGCGGCCGAGACGCCGCCGAGGGCCTTCTGCACGGCGGCGACATCGGCGTATCGCAGATAGAGCGAGCCGAACGACAGGGCGATCGCCATCGGGATTGCGCAGAGCCCGGAAAAAGCGGCGGCGGCGCCGATTGCGCCGCGCCATTTCGCACCGGTGCAAATCGAGAGATTGGCGAAGTTCGGCCCCGGCATAAGCTGGCATAGGCTGAGCGTGTCGACGAATTCGGCCTCGCTCAGCCAGCCTCGCTCGTCGACGATGACGCGGCGGGTCGAGGCGAACAGGCCGCCGCCGATCCCGCCGAACGCGCACCGCAGAAACCCGAGGAAGAGCGCGCCGAGCGCGACCTCGACCGGCGCTTCGGTTTCCTCGGCGATCGACGGCGCGGAATGCTGCATCGGCCGATCATAGAGGCGCCCGCCGCGGTCGGGCTATTGCCGCCCGGCCGTTGCATGGCATGCTCGGACCGAAACGGCGGAGGCGGGCGGTGGACGAAGTCGAATGCGTGGTCGTCGGCGCCGGGGTGGTCGGGCTCGCGGCCGCCCGCGCGCTGGCGCTCGGCGGCCATGAGGTGCTGGTGCTGGAGCGCGCCGCGACGATCGGGTTCGAGACCTCCTCGCGCAACAGCGAGGTGATCCATGGCGGGCTCTACTACCCCGCCGGCAGCCTGAAGGCGACGAGCTGCGTCGAGGGCCGCGAGCGGCTCTACGCCTATTGCCGCCGGCACGGCGTCCCGCATGCGCGGCTCGGCAAGCTGATCGTCGCCGCCGACGCAGCCGAGATCCCCGGCCTCGACAAGATCGCCGCCGCGGCCCGCGCCAACGGGGTCGCCGAATTGGAGCGGCTCGATGCGGCCGAGGCGCGGCGGCTGGAGCCCGAGCTGCGCTGCGTCGCCGCGCTGCTGTCGCCGGCCACGGGCATCGTCGACAGCCACGCTCTGATGCTCGCCTATCAGGGCGAGGCCGAGGCGGCCGGGGCCATCGTCGTATTGCGCGCCCCGGTGCTCTCGGGCGAGGTCGGCGACGACGGCATCGCGCTGCGGGTCGGCGGCGACGAGCCGACCGCGATCCGGTGCCGATTTCTGGTCAACGCCGCGGGCCTTCACGCGCCGGCTCTGGCGCATGCGATCGCGGGGGTGCCGCCGGCGACGATCCCGCCGGCCTATTTCTGCCGCGGCGTCTATTTCACCCTGGCGGGCCGAACGCCGTTTCGGCGGCTCGTCTATCCGGTCCCGGCAGCCGGCGGCCTCGGCGTCCACATCACCTTGGATCTGGCGGGCCAGGCCCGCTTCGGGCCCGATGTCGAATGGATTCCCAAGGTCGATTACGCGGTCGATCCGTCGCGCGGCGACGCCTTCTACGCCGCGGTCCGCCGCTATTGGCCGGGCCTGCGCGACGGCGCGCTGCAGCCGGGCTACGCCGGGATCCGGCCAAAGATCAGCGGACCCGCCGAGCCCGCCGCCGATTTCCTGGTGCAGGGGCCGGAAGCTCATGGCGTGCCGGGGCTCGTCAACCTCTACGGGATCGAATCGCCGGGGTTGACCGCATCCCTGCCGCTCGCCGACGAAGTGGTGGAACGGCTCGGCGTCTGAGCGGGGTTTGCGATGCCGATCGGTGTCCCGAAGGAGATAAAGACCCACGAGCACCGCGTCGGCCCCGCTCCCGCGTGAGGTTCTGACTTAAATGTTAGTTTTCGTAAGTTGCTGGATCATGTAACCAGGGCGCCTTACGCAGCCGGCTAGAGATCGGGCGCGATGGACGGCAGTGCGCGCCACGTGCTCGTCATCGAGGATGACCCGGAGACCGCCCGGCAGCTGGTCGATTGCCTGCGGGCGAGCGGGTACTTCGTCGATCTTGCGGCGGACGGCGAGGAAGGACTGCGCCGTGGTCGCGCCGCCGATTATGTCGCGATGACCGTGGATCGCATGCTCCCGCGCATCGACGGGATCGAGGTCATCCGCCGGCTCCGGGAGGAAGGCATTCTCACCCCGGCGCTGATCCTGAGCGCTCTCGGCGAAGTCGATGATCGTGTGCGCGGCCTCCGCGCGGGCGGCGACGACTACCTCGTAAAGCCGTTCGCTTTCCCCGAAATGCTGGCTCGCGTCGACGCGCTCGCGCGCCGCAGCGCAACCGTGATCAAAGAGACCATGCTGCGGGTCGGCGACTTGGAGCTGGACCTGCTGGCTCGCATCGCTCGACGCGGCGGCAGGGCGATCGAACTACTGCCCCGGGAGTTTCAATTGCTGGAATACCTGGTGCGCAACGTCGGCCAGGTGATTTCCCGAGGCATGCTTCTGCAGCACGTCTGGGATCTCCATTTCGACCCGACCACCAACATAATCGATGTCTACGTCGGCCGCGTCCGCCGGAAAATCGATAGCGGCCAAGCCTACCCGCTGATCCATACCATTCGCGGCGTCGGATTTTGTCTCCGTGCTCCTGAGTAAGACCTTACGGTCCTCGACACTCAAATTGGCTCTGATCTATGTCAGTTTGTTTGGCGCGGCAATACTCGCCCTTTTCGGCTCGGTCTATTGGTCAACAGTCTTCTACCTTCGAGAAAAATCGGACCGCGCCATCACGGCAGAGCGCGCGCTGCTGGAGACGGCATACGATCGCGCGGGCCCGAACGCTCTGGTCACGCTGATCGACCGGCGAATTGGCGATCGACACTTCGATGATTGGACCTACCTGATTGTCGATCCTTCGCTCGCCTACATCGCCGGGAACCTGAAGACCTGGCCCGCGGCGCTGGCCGCCGATCGGCGCTGGACCACCTTCACCCCCGTGGATTGGCAACCGGCAGCAGCAAAACAGCCGTCGCTGCGCGCGACGTATACAGTCTTGCCGGGCGGCTACCATCTTCTTGTTGGGCGGAAGATCGACGATCTCGAAGGCTTTGTCGGGACGATTACGACCCGTCTCGCCTGGGCTATCGGGTTGATCATCCTTCTCGCCGCGGCTGCGGGGATATCCACCGCGCGGCGCTCGGTGGGACGGATCGAAGCGATCAACGCGACCACCCGAGAGATCATCCGAACCGGGCTCGGCAAGCGAATACCCTTGCGCGGCGCCGGCGATGAATGGGAAGAGCTCGCGAAGAACCTCAACTCGATGCTCGATCGCATCGAGGAGCTGGTGGAGTCGAACCGGCAGGTCTCCGATAACGTGGCGCACGATCTGCGGACGCCGCTGACCCGCATGCGGGGGCGCTTGGAAAGGGCGTACCACCAGCAGCTCGATTCCAGCCATTGCCACTTGCTCGTCAGCGAGACCATTACCGAGCTCGACGAGATCCTGAGAACCTTTTCGTCACTGCTGCGGATCTCCCGGATCGAAGCACGCGATCGAACCGCCGCGTTCCGCGACATCGACCTGAGCGCACTGGCCCGCGAGGTGGTGGAGTTGTTCGACCCCGCGGCGGAGGAGAACGCCGTGAAGCTCCGGCTCTCCGGCAATGACGGAGTGCGCGTAGTCGGCGATAGGGACCTGCTGTTCGACGCCTTGTCCAACGTGCTCGATAACGCCATCAAGCACGGCGGCAGCAACGGCGACGTTACGGTCGCCGTTCTGCCGAGCACTCGCGGTCCCGTCCTCTCCGTCGCCGATCGCGGTCCCGGAGTCCCGATCGAGGAGCGCAGGCATGTTCTCAAGCGGTTCTATCGGCTCGAGCGCAGCCGCAACGGTCCCGGCAACGGTCTTGGTCTCAGCCTTGTCGCCGCTGTTGCCAACCTTCATGGCGCTCAAATCGAGATCGCGGACAACACCCCGGGGTTGAGGATCGAGCTGCGCTTTCCATTGCCGAACAAGCTCCATGCCGCCACAGCAGTAATCGATTGCGTTCGTGTATTGGACAAATAACATATTTGTCATTCGTGCCCTATGCCGACGTGGCTCACAATCTGCGAGCGACACCGAGCCGCTTTAGGAGCGTGGTCATGTCCCTGCTCGCATACAAACGTTGGTTTCGCCGCACGGTCGTTATTGCGGTCGCTGCGATCGGTTTCTACGCAATCGCACTTCCGACGCGGCCGGCCGAGGCGCAATTCGTCGGCGTTCCGGCCGGGGTTGTCGTCGACGGCGGCTGGGGCTGGGGCGGCCCCTGTTGGGGTTGCGGCCCGTTTTTCCACGACGGTCGTTTTTTTCACGACCGTCGCTTCTTCTTCCACGACGGACGGTTATTCTTTCATGACGGCCGCTTTTTCGTGCATGACGGCCGCTTTTTTCATCGCGGGTTTGCCGGTCCCGGCTTTGCCCATGGCGGGTTTGGCGGTTCCAGTATGATGCCCGGCGCCTTTGGCGGTCCCGGTTTTACCCGCGGCGGCTCAGGCGGTCCGGGCTTTGCCGGCGGCGGCATGAGAGGCGGGATGATCGGCGGCATGGGCATGGGCGGACGGCGCTGACGAGCGGCGTGCGAGTGCGGCCGAAGATCGTTCACGAGCCGATCGTGCGGCCGAAGTAGCCGCGGTCAGCGGTCGAAGCGGGTTCTATCGTATCGCGCAACATGTCCGCGCTAACGGTCGTGCTCGTCCTCGGCGCCATGCTACGAAAGGACAAACGGCGAATGATGCTCAGTGCCATGGGGCCGGGCGTCGCGGCTGATTTCCTGATTCCAGACAACCGACGAGCATGATCCTCGTCGTCGTCGGTTTGGTATCAATACCGATGAGAGTATTGCTAATGGATAACAGTTACGTCTTGGGTTTCTCTTCCGAACACGTAGATTCTGATTTAGACATTACCCAGATGTATTTGGAACGGGAACGCGAGCGGTATGCGCTCCACTCCCGTTACATGAACGGGATGATGGTGCGTGTGCTGCAGACTATCGGTTATGACGTCGGCTTTTGCCGCGGAAATGGGCAATATCTCTTTGACCGGGCGGGCGGGCGCTATCTCGACCTGTTGAGCGGCTGGGGCGTATTCGGCATCGGTCGAAACCATCCAAGGCTTCGCGAGGCTCTGACCAGCGTTCTGGTCGGCGACCTCCCCAATTTGGTGCAGATGGACGTTTCGCCATTGGCCGGGCTCCTGGCGGAGCGACTGCTCCGGTACACGCCTTTCCTCGAGAAGGTCTTCTTCGTCAATTCGGGGTCGGAGGCGGTCGAGGCTTCCATCAAATTTTCGCGCCGGGCAACCGGTCGGCCCGGGCTGGTTTATTGCGCCCACGCCTTCCACGGCCTTTCTTACGGCGCATTGTCGCTGAACGGCGACACGACCTTCCGCGACGGATTTGGTCCTCTGTTGCCAAACTGCTTCGAAATTCCGTTCAACGACCTCGCAGCGCTCGAAAAGGCGCTCGCGACCCGCGAGATGGCCGCCTTCATCGTCGAGCCAATTCAGGGGCATGGCGTCAACATGCCCGATGACGGCTATCTCTCTGTCGCCCAGGAGCTTTGCCGTAAATATGGGACCCTGTTTATTGCCGACGAGATCCAAACCGGGCTTGGCCGCACCGGCCGTTTTCTGGCCATCGATCACTGGGGCGTCGAGCCGGACATGGTTCTCATCTCCAAAACGCTCTCCGGCGGACATGTTCCCGTGGCGGCGGTGCTGGCTCGGAAATGGATCTTCGATAAAGTCTTTGATCGCATGGATCGGGCCGTTATCCACGGCTCGACCTTCGCCATGAACGATCTCGCGATGGCAGCAGGCATTGCGACGCTCGAAGTCCTCGAAGCGGAACGGCTGGTGGAAAACGCGGCGCGACTGGGCGCCCGCCTTCTCGCCGCCTTTGAAGCGATGGCCTCGCGCTACGAAATGATCAGGGAGGTCCGCGGCAAGGGCCTGATGATCGGGATCGAATTCGGACGCCCGCGTTCGCTCAAGCTCCAGGCGGCATGGCACTTGCTCGAAGCGCTGAGCCCGGGACTGTTCTGCCAGCTGATCACGATCCCACTCTTCAAGGACCACAAGATCGTTGCGCAGGTTGCGGGCCACGCCAGTCATACGGTGAAACTCCTGCCTGCCCTCTTAATATCCGATGACGACTGCGATTGGATCGAGAGCTCATTCAACGAGGTGATCGCCGACAGCCATCGTGTCCCAGGGGCAGTCTGGTCGCTCGGAAGGACCCTTGCCGCCCAGGTACGGAAAGCGCGATCCGGCGTGCCGTCCGGTCACGATCTATCCCAGAGCTCGTGGTAGTTGGAAAACTTCTTTAAGGTCCGGTCGTAGCGGGTCGGCTCGATCAAGGGCAGGATCCGCTTCAAGATCGCGTTCGCCACCGGCGAGGCGTGCCTGACGTAGAGATCGATCGGGTCCAGCAGGTGCCGCAAATGCAATTTGGGATCGTAGTTCAGGCCGCTGCTGCGAAACCACTTGTAGCCGTTGGCCATCGCCCATGAGATCATGTCTCGGACGGCATAATGATAAAGGTGCAGCTGCAGCGCAATCGTATAATCCAGGCCGATGTATTCGGCATAAACGGCATCGTCTTCAAGCATGCAGAGGCTGAAAGCGACAACTCTGGCGTGCTGCCGCCAAATGAAGAAACGCACTTTGTCGGGCATCAGGCGGCCAAGCCCGGACAAAAACTCTTTTGTCAGCTTCTCAAAATGAAGCTTCGATCGATCGTAGACCTGCAGGTAGAGCGGGTAGACCTCGTCGACGATGGACGTGACGTCGTCGATAACGTCCAGTTCGATCGGAGGCCCCTGCGCCGCAGCTTTGAACTTCTTTCGCAGTTTTCTGCGCGTTGCGCTGTTGAGCGCCCCGTTCATGTATTCGTCGAAACTGGGGTAATCGATGCTGAGGCGGGTCATCGGGAGGCTCGGCACTCGGCTGAAACCGCCATCAAGGAAACATTTAAGCGGCTCCCGGTACTTCGCCGGGAACTCCTTGAGCACGATCAGCGTCGCCCGCAAATCGCGTGCCCGGGTCACGATGTCGGAAGCGAGAAGCCGGGCGGTGGCGCTCAGCGATAATTCGTCTCCGTCGAGATGACCCTCGCCCGCGGCGCATCCGACCATCAGTGTTCGCATCTTCAGAAAGCGCGGCCACACGCGTCGGATGGAATTGATCCACGCTGCGATGTTGGGACTCGCGCCGACAATGAGATCCTGATCGAGAATGAAAAACGGTTGGACCGCCTGGACTTCCCCGTGCTCGTTTTTAATGGCGAAATACCGATAATCGAATCCTTGCCGGATCGTATCTTCGACCAGCTCGTAGTAGCGATGATCCTTGCGTTTGCCGGCAAAAGCGTTTTTCCAATAGAGGCAGTGGGTCAGTTCGGCACGAGAGACAAGTCCCACGCTACCGGTCAGCCCGGCGGCGGAGCCCTGTTTTGGGTCGCGAATGAGCCGCTTTCTATGGGATATCCCGCGCTTTGTTGAAACCGGCCTGGGGGCTTGTCGGTCGAGTGGGATCAGCAGCCTCGGTCTCTGTTTCAACGGGCCGCCCCCGGTCTTGTCGTGCAAGGCCCCGAGGCTCACGGCGTGCCGGGGCTCGTCAACCTATATGGGATCGAATCGCCGGGGCTGACCTCGTCCTTGCCGCACGCCGACGAGGTGGTAGAACGGGCTCGGCGTCTGAGCGGGGTTTGCGATGCTGATCGGCGTGCCGAAGGAGATCAAGACCCACGAGCACCGTGTCGGCCTGGTGCCGGGAAATGTCCGCGAGCTCGTCCATCGCGGTCACGCCGTGGTGGTCGAAACCGCCGCCGGGGCCGGGATCGGGTTCGACGATGCGGCGTACGCCGCGGCCGGGGCCGCGATCGCCGGCGCGGCCGCCGAGGTGTTCGCCGCCGCCGAGCTGATCGTCAAGGTCAAGGAGCCCCAGCCGCACGAGGCGGCGGCGTTGCGGCCGGAGCAAATCCTGTTCACCTACCTGCATCTCGCCGCCGACAAGCCGCTGACCGAGGCGCTGATGCGCTCGGGCGTGGTCGCGATCGCCTATGAAACGGTGACCGACGCGCGCGGCGGCTTGCCGCTCCTCGCCCCGATGAGCGAGGTCGCCGGCAGGATGGCGGTGCAGGTCGGCGCCCATTGCCTCGAAAAGGAGCAGGGCGGGATCGGCGTGCTCCTGGGCGGCGTCCCCGGTGTGGCGGCGGCCAAGGTCGTGATCCTCGGCGGCGGTGTGGCCGGCACCAACGCCGCGCGCATGGCGATGGGGGTCGAGGCCTATGTCACGGTCATCGACCGCTCGCTGCCGCGCCTCTACGAGCTCGACCTGCAATTCGGGGCGCAGCTCCACACCCTCTTTTCGACGATGGAGAACATCGAGCGCGAGGTCGCCGCCGCCGACCTCGTCATCGGCGCGGTGCTGATCCCCGGCGCCGCCGCGCCGAAGCTCGTCAGCCGCGCGCTCGTCCGGGCGATGCGGCCGGGGACCGTGATGGTCGACATCTCGATCGACCAGGGCGGCTGCTTCGAGACCAGCCGGCCGACGACCCACGCCGCGCCGACCTATGTCGAGGAGGGCGTGGTCCATTACTGCGTCACCAACATGCCGGGGGCGGTCGCCCGCACCTCGACGGTCGCGCTCAACAACGCGACCTTGCCGTTCGTGCTGGCGATCGCCGAGGGCGGCTGGCGGCGGGCCTTGTCCGACGACCCGCATTTGCGCCACGGGCTCAATGTCTGCCGCGGCGGGCTGACCCACGCGGCGGTCGCGCGCGACCTCGGCCTCAGGCTGACGCCGGCCGATCAGGCGCTCGCCGGGTGAGGAAGGCGGCCGAAGCGTCGTTTTGTCGAGGCGGCGCCTATGGACCGCGCGGGCGGCAGTCACTATCTGGAGACCAAACAAGCCCGAGACGGGGGAATGCCGCTTCTTCCGACTTACGCATCGACACGCGCCGATGGGTTGCCCGAGACATCGGCCGGGCTCGACGCCGCCCGCGTCAGGCGCATCGACGCCGCGGCGATCGCGGCGATCACCGAGCTGCACCGCGAGATCCTGCCGGCCGGCGGCGCGATCCTCGACCTGATGTCGGGCTGGGTCGGCCATCTGCCGCCGGAAGTCCCCTATGTTCGGGTCGTCGGCATCGGCGCCAGCGCCCGCGAGCTGGCCGAGAACGCATTCCTCGACGAGTGGCGGGTGCAGGACCTGAACCGCGACCCGCGCCTGCCGTTCGCCGAGGGCGAGTTCGACGGGGCCGCAATCTGTGTTGCGATCCAGCATCTGACGCGGCCCGGCGAGGTCATCCGCGAGGTCGGCCGGGTGCTGAAGCCGGGGGCGCCCCTGGTGGTGACCTTTTCCGACCGCTGCCTGCCGACCCGCGCCATCGGCTGCTGGTGCCTGCTCGACGACGCCGGGCATCTGTGCCTCGTCGCGCAGCATTTCACGACCGCCGGCAACTGGGGCGACATCCGCTGCCTCGATCGCACCCCGCCGGGCGGCGGCGACCCGCTCTACGCGGTGATCGGACGCAGCCTCGGCCCGGCGCCCCCCGTCGGCCACGATTAGCGCCCGTTTTCGACCGAGTCGACGCACCCGGCGCGCATCACCCCACCCCAACCTGCCCCCGCGCGCGGTCGCATTCGCCGGCCCGGCGGCCTCGCGCCGGCCTCTTTCGGCGGCGCATGAGATTCCTGTATCCTTGGCCGCGGCGGCATCCTTGGCCGCGGCGGCCGGCGGCCGCGGAGGAGGCCACAGATGACGGCGATCGGCTTTATCGGGCTCGGCAACATGGGCGCGCCGATGGCCGCCAACCTGGTCAGGGCCGGGCATCGGGTGACCGGGTTCGACATCGCGCCGGCGCCGCTGGCGGCGCTGACGGCGGCGGGCGGCGCCGCTGCGACGACGGCGCAGGCGGCCGCGGCGGCGGGCGAGATCGTGGTCACGATGCTGCCGGCCGGGCCGCAGGTGCGCTCGGTCTATCTGGGCGACGGCGGGGTGCTGGCCCATGCCGGCAAGGGGGCGCTGCTGATCGACTGCTCGACGATCGATGTCGAGACCGCGCGCATGGTCGCCGGCGCGGCCGCCGACCGCGGGTTCGAGATGCTCGACGCGCCGGTCTCGGGCGGCGTCGTCGGGGCCGAGGCGGCGAGCCTGACGATCATGGTCGGCGGCGAGGAAAAGGCGTTCGCGCGCGGCCGGCCGGCGCTGGCGGCGATGGGCCGGACCATCGTCCATGCCGGCCCGGCCGGGAACGGCCAGGCCGCCAAGATCTGCAACAACATGATCCTCGGCGTCTCGATGATCGCGGTGTGCGAGGCGTTCGCGCTGGCCGAGAAGCTCGGGCTCGCGGCGCAGACCCTGTTCGACATCAGCGCCAAATCCTCGGGCCAGTGCTGGGCGTTGACGAGCTATTGCCCGGTCCCGGGGCCGGTGCCGGCCGCCCCCGCCAACCGCGGCTACGCCGCCGGCTTCACCGCGGCGATGATGCTGAAGGATTTGCGCCTGGCGCAGCAGGCGGCCGGGGCGACGGCGGCCCCCACCCCCCTCGGCGCCGCGGCGGCGAGCCTCTACCAGCTCTTCGTCGACCAAGGGGCCGGGGCTCTCGACTTTTCCGGCATCTACCGCTTCATCAACCGGTCCGACAGTAAAATTTGAAACGAAAAATTTACAAAGCCTGGGCTAACTTCGGGGAAACCATCATCGCCCGGGGATCGAAATGGACAGCGCCTATCTCGACGTGATTTCGCTGGTGGAGCGCCTGCACCGCCACTTTCTGGAGGTGGTCAAGCTCGAGCTCGAGGGGCTCGGCATCCACGATATCAACAATGTCCAGGGGATGATGCTGTTCAACATCGGGGACGCCGAGATGACGGTCGGCGAGCTGACCTTGCGCGGCTGCTATCTCGGCTCCAATGTCTCCTACAATGTCAAAAAGATGGTCGAGAACGGCTATCTGGTGCAGCAGCGCTCGGCCCACGACCGCCGTTCGATCCATGTCCGCCTGACCGAGAAGGGCGCGGCGCTGCGCGACAGCCTGACGCGGATGCATCGCCGCCATGCCGAGATGCTGGGTCAGGCCTCGGTCGGCGCCGAGGATCTGCTGACCGTGTGCACCACCTTGCGCCGGCTCGAACGGTTCTGGATCCGCGCCGGCGACATGGTGCAGCGGCCGCCGCGCTTCGCCGCCTGATTTTTCTGGTGACGCCGGCGCCGGGGGCTGCGAGGCTGCGGCCAATTCATCGCGGAGGAGCGGCATGGCAGCCGAGCTGATACCCTTGAAGCCTGGGCTGAGCGCCACCGGCCGGCTCGATCGGGTCGATATCGAGGCGCTGGCGCGCGAGGGCGTGCGCACGATCGTCAACAACCGGCCCGACGGCGAAGACCCGGGCCAGCTCCCCGCCGCCGAGGCGCGGCGGATCGCCGAGGCGCTCGGGCTCGCCTACCATCACATTCCGATCACCGCCGCGACATTGTCGCGAGCCGATGTCGACGCGTTCGCGGCGGTTTTGCGCGAGGCGGCGGCGCCGGTCGTCGCGCATTGCCGCAGCGGCACGCGCTCGACCCTGCTGTGGGCGCTGACCCGCATGCGCGACGGCGCCGACCCGTTCTCGCTGGTGGCCGAAGCCGCCGGCCACGGCATCGACATCGCCACGCTGCCCGCGGTCGCCGCCCGGCTGCGCTAGAGCGTGATCCCATGAGGCTGAACCGCATGGCTCCCGCTGTCCCGTGGGCCTTCAGCCCACGGGACAGCGGTAAGAGGCATTGCCGGAGCCTCTCCGGAACAGCCGCTCGATCTGATCGGGTCGTGCGCCAGCCGCCGCCTTCACCCGCGCGCCCGCTCGCGATCCGCGCCGACAAAGCGCAGGCGAGCAAGGGCGGCGAGGCCGGCGCCGGCCAGCGGCGTCCGCGACAGCCGGCACAGGACGATCGCGGCGAGGCCGGCGATCAGCCACCACCACGCCAGCTCGCGGCCGATCCAGAACAGAACCTCCACGCGCAATCCCAGGCCGCGGCTCGCGATCAGGCCGGTCGCGGCGTGCAGCCCGCGGCGAAGCGGCTCCTCCCAGGCGACGAAAAGCACGACCGCGATCATCTGCGCCAGGAGGCGGCGAGCGGCCGCATCCCCGCTCGATCGACGCAGGCAAACCAGGCCCGGCGCCACCAGAACAAAATAGACGCCGCGATAGTCGATGTTCTGGCCGGCAAAGAAGCACGCCGTCAGCAGGAGCGCGCCCACCGCCAGGCATTGCGCCTCCGCCCCCTCCCAGCCGACCGCGCCGGCGTCGAGCCGCTTCTGCGGCGCGCAGCGCCCTGGCCCCGGCGACCGCCGTGAAGAGGCCGAGGAGCAGCAAGCCGAGCGCCTGGCGAGGCCGCGCCGCGGCGACCGCCGCCGCGAGCCCGAAGGGGAGGTTCTGGGCGGAGAACGAGTTGGCGAAATAGGAGGGCGCGGGAATGTTCGCCAGCGCCTTGACGAGCTCGGCATGGTCGCTGACGGCGAAGAGCGCCAGCGTTGCGCCCGATAGAGCCGCGACCGCCGCCGCGTCCCGCCCTCTCTCGCGCACGATCAGAATAAGCAGCGCCAGCGGATAATATTTGAGCAGGCCGGCTATCAGATAGAGCGCGTAGCAGCCGAGCCGCCAGGGGCGGGGCGCGCGGTCGAGCATGCAGCCGCACAGAACCAGTAGGAAAACGATGATGTCGTTGTTGGCGCGCTCGATCGCATAGACCGTCATCGGCGACAGCCCGGCCAGGGCGAGGATGACAATTTCGCCGCGCCCCGTCGGCCGCATCGCCGCCGGCAGCGACAGGATGAACAGCAGCCCGAGGCTCAAGCCGACCCACATCGTCGCGCCGGTGTCGAGAAAGCCCGGCGTCACCGCGAGCCAGAGCGGCGAATAGACATGCGGCCGGCCGAGCGCGTCGCACGGGTTGGAGAGGTAGACATCGACACCCTGCCGCTGGCATTCGGCGGCGGCGAGCACCGCATGGATATCGAGAAACGGAAACCGGAACGGGTCGATGCCGAGCGCGCGCAGCGCGTCGAAATAGAGCGGACGCGGCCCCCAGCGCCACAATGCCGCCAGCACCGCAAAGAGGCACAGCGCGATCGCCGGAACCGCCAATCGGCAGGCCCATCGCCGCCGGGTCGCGCTCGCCGGGGCGGTGGCGCAAGCCGGGGCGGTGGCGCAAGCCGGGGCCGCTTTGGTTTCCATGGGACGCGAGGGTAGGCCGGTCACCCTAACGCGAGGTGAATGAAGGGCCGATTGCGATCGTCGCCGCGGGGCAAATTTACCCTTCGTTAGGCTCGGCCCGCTAAGGATGCCGATCGCGCAATCGGGCAGCGAGCGGCATGACCAGGACAATCGCCATCGTCACCCCGGTCCTCGACGACTGGGCATCGTTCTCGGCGCTGACTGCCGAGATATCCGATCTCTTCACCGGCTCCGACTTTGCTTTTCGCATCTACGCGGTCGACGACGGCTCGAGCGCGCCGTTCGACGCCGGCGCAATCGCGCTGCCTGCGGATTCCTGCATCGTCTCCCTCGAGGTGATCCGGCTGGCCGCCAACCTCGGCCATCAGCGGGCGATCGCGGTCGGCCTCAGCGCGATCGCCGACAGCCCCGGGCTGGACGCCGTCCTGGTCATGGACAGCGACGGCCAGGACCGTCCGGCCGACATCGCGCCGCTGCTCGCGGCGAGCTCGCGGCATCCGCGGCAGGTCGTGCTCGCCGGGCGCGCGAAACGCTCGGAATCGCGCATCTTCAGATTCTGGTATGGGATTTACCGGCTGCTGTTCTACGCGCTGACCGGTCAGCCGATCAGCTTTGGCAATTATTGCGTGATGCCGATGATGGCGGTTCGCCGGCTCGTTCACATGCCCGAGCTGTGGAACAATCTCGCGGCGTCGATCATGCGCTCGCGGCTTGCCTATCGCACGGTCCCGACAACGCGCGGCCGGCGCTCTGCCGGGCGCTCGAAAATGAACCTCGTATCGCTGATCGTGCACGGGTTCACCGCCCTCTCGGTCCATACCGACCGGATCTTCGCTCGGCTGCTGCTGGCCGCCGTCGCTGTCGCCGGCGCGGCGGGGCTCGGCATCCTCGCCGTCGGCGTCGTCCGGCTCGCGACCGATCTGGCGATCCCCGGCTGGGCCACGAACGCAGTCGGCGACCTGCTGATCATCCTGCTGCAGACCCTGGTCATCGTGGTCGCCGCGAGCTTGACGCTCCTGGCCGGGCGCAGCCATCGTCCGTTCGTCCCGGCCGTCGATTGCCTGCCGTTCGTCGAGCATCGCGAGCGCTGCTGGCTGCGCCGTCCGCGGGTCGTGGCCGCAGCGGCCCCGCCGGCCGCATGAGCTTTCGCTACGTCGGCTCGGAGCTCGAGCTGTTCTCCGCGGCGACCAATTGGAAAGCCTATCTCGGAGCGGTTCTTCGCCCGTTCGTCGGCGGCCGCGTGCTCGAGGTCGGGGCCGGCATCGGCAGCAACGTGCCCTACCTTTGGAACGACCGCGTCCGTCAATGGACCTGCCTCGAGCCCGACGGCGGCCTCGCCCGTCGCATTGCCGAGCGTTTGGCGGGCGGACATTTGCCGGCGGCCTGCCGGGTGGCCGCCGGCACGATCGAGCGCGTCGACGCCGCCGCCCGCTTCGACACGATCCTCTATCTCGACGTCCTCGAGCATATCGCCGAGGACCGCGCCGAGCTCGCCCGCGCGCGGCGGCGGCTGGCCGCCGGCGGCAATCTCGTCGTGCTGGCCCCGGCGCATCAATTCCTGTTCACCCCGTTCGACGCGGCGATCGGGCATCACCGGCGCTACGACAGGGCCGCGCTGCGCGCCCTGACGCCGCCGGGCTCGGAGCTGGCGGCCTGCGCGATGCTCGATTGCGCCGGCCTGCTCGCCTCGCTCGCCAACAAGCTGCTGCTCAGGACGGCATCGCCGTCGCGCCGGCAGATCGCAGTCTGGGACAAGCTTCTGGTTCCGGTCTCCCGCGCGCTCGACCGCGCTCTCGGCTGCCGGCTCGGCAAAACCGTGCTCGCCGTCTGGCGTCCTTGCGCCTGAGCCCGGCTTCGCCCGCGCCGCTTTCGCCAATCGCCCTCTTGCGCGAAAGCCGCGCAGGGCCACAATCTGTCTCATGCAGACGACCAACGACATCCGCGCCGCGTTTCTCGACTATTTCGCGCGCAATGGCCACGAGATCGTGCCGTCGAGCCCCCTCGTGCCGCGAAACGACCCGACCTTGCTGTTCACCAACGCCGGCATGGTTCAGTTCAAGAACGTTTTCACCGGGTTGGAGAAGCGCGCCTATCCGCGCGCGACCACCGCGCAGAAATGCGTGCGCGCCGGCGGCAAGCACAACGACCTGGAAAATGTCGGCTATACGGCGCGGCACCACACCTTCTTCGAGATGCTGGGCAATTTCTCGTTCGGCGACTATTTCAAGGACCGGGCGATCGAGCTCGCCTGGAACCTCGTAACCCGCGAGCTCGGCCTCGCCCGCGACCGTCTCCTGGTGACGGTCTACGCCGAGGATGACGACGCCGCCGCGCTGTGGGCGAAGATCGCCGGGCTGCCGGCGTCGCGCATCATCCGCATCGCCACCGCCGACAATTTCTGGGCGATGGGGGATGTCGGCCCGTGCGGGCCGTGCTCGGAGATCTTCTACGACCACGGTCCGGCGATCCCGGGCGGCCCGCCGGGCAGCGCCGACGCCGAGGGCGACCGGTTCGTCGAAATCTGGAACCTCGTCTTCATGCAGTACGAGCAGCGCGCGGGCGAGCGCGTGCCGCTGCCGCGGCCGTCGATCGACACCGGCATGGGGCTCGAGCGGGTCGCCGCGGTGCTGCAAGGGAAGCACGACAATTACGACACCGATCTGTTCCGCGCCCTGATCCTGGCTTCGGCCGACGCATCGGGGACGCCGCCCGACGGCCCCCATGCGGTGTCGCACCGCGTCATCGCCGACCATCTGCGCGCCGCGGCGTTTCTGATCGCCGACGGCGTGCTGCCGAGCAAGGAGGGGCGCGGCTATGTGCTGCGCCGGATCATGCGGCGGGCGATGCGCCACGCCCATCTGCTCGGCTGCAGGGAGCCGCTGGTCTGGCGGCTGGCCCCGGCCCTGGTGCAGCAGATGGGCGCGGCCTACCCCGAGCTGCGGCGCGCGCAGCCGCTGATCGCCGAGACCCTGCGGCTCGAGGAGACGGGCTTCAAGCAGACCCTCGAGCGCGGGCTGCGCCTGCTGGAGGAGGAAACGACCGGGCTCGGGCCCGGCGAGGCGTTCCCCGGCGAGGCCGCGTTTCGGCTGTACGACACCTACGGCTTCCCGCTCGACCTGACCCAGGACGTGCTGCGCGGGCAGGGCCGCGAGGTGGCCGTCACGGGGTTCGACGCGGCGATGGCGCGGCAGCGCGAGGAGGCGCGCAAAAGCTGGGTCGGCTCGGGCGAGGCGGCGACCGAAGCGGTGTGGTTCGGCCTGCGCGAGGAGATCGGGGCGACCGAGTTCCTCGGCTATGAGACCGAAAACGCCGAGGGGGTGGTGCTGGCGATCCTGAACGGCGGCGAGCGGGTCGGCGAGGCCGCCGTGGGCGACGATGTCGCCGTTGTCGTCAACCAGACGCCGTTCTATGCCGAGTCGGGCGGGCAGCTGGGCGATACCGGGGTCGCCTTCTCCGCCGCCGGGGCCGAGCTGGCGGTGCGCGACACGGTCAAGAAGGCGGGCGAGCTTCATGTCCATCTCGGTCGGGTGACCCATGGCGCGCTGCGCGTGGGCGACGCCGTCGAGCTCAGGGTCGACGGCGCGCGCCGGCGCCGGCTGCGGGCCAACCACTCGGTCACCCATCTGCTGCACGAGGCGCTGCGCCGCCGCCTGGGCGGGCATGTCACGCAAAAGGGCTCGCTGGTGGCGCCCGACCGGCTGCGCTTCGATTTCAGCCAGCCGCAGGCGCTGAGCGCCGAGGACATCCGGGCCGTCGAGGCCGAGGTCAATCAGCGCATCCGCGACAACGCCGCGGTGGGCACGCGCCTGTTGACCCCGGAGCGCGCCGTGGCCGAGGGCGCGCTCGCGCTCTTCGGCGAGAAATACGGCGAGGAGGTGCGGGTCGTCTCGATGGGGGGTGCGGGCGACGACGGCAAGCCGTTCTCGGTCGAGCTGTGCGGCGGCACGCATGTCCGCCGCACCGGCGACATCGGCCTGTTCAAGATCGTCGCCGAGACCGCGATCGCCTCCGGCGTGCGCCGCATCGACGCGTTGACCGGGGCCGCGGCCGAGGCTCATCTCGCCGCGGAGGAGGGGATCCTGAGCCAGGCGGCGGCGGCGCTGCGAACCAGCCCGGCCGAGCTGCCGGCGCGGATTGCGAGCCTCGTCGAGGAGCGCCGGCGGCTCGACCGCGAGCTGGCCGACGCGCGGCGCGCCCTCGCGGGCGCCGGCCAGGGTCCGAGATCGGTGGAAAAGAGGATCGGGGAGGTCGCCTTTGACGGCCGCGTCGTCGACGATGTGCCCGGGCGCCAGCTCAGATCGCTGGCCGACGATCTGAAGCGGCGCATCGGCTCGGGCATCGTCGCCGTGGTGTCGCGCGCCGACGGCAAGGCCGCGATCGTGGTCGGCGTGACCCCGGATCTGGCGAGCCGGTTCGACGCCGTCGAGCTCGTCCGCCTCGGGGCCGAGGCGCTGGGCGGCGCCGGCGGCGGCGGCCGCGCCGATATGGCCCAGGCCGGCGGGCCGCAGGCGGCCCGCGCCGAGGCGGCCCTGGCCGCGGTCGAACGCGCCGTCGCGGCCAGGATCGAGGCGGCGGCGTAGCGCCGCTGCCGCGCCGCCCAATTCGCTCGCCGCCCGGCCGCGGATTTCCGCGGGAAGCGGCGGAAGGGCTCGACACTCTGCCGTATTTGGCGAATTTGGACGAGATTTTGACGCGTGCGGTTTAGTGCAACCTGAGCGCGGGTTGCATCGACGAGATCCCCATGTTCGAGAAGAAGAGCTCAAATCGTCGCGGCGTCGGAAGACTTGCCACGCGCGGATGCCTTGTTCTGGCCGTGGCCGTCTCGGCGCTCGGCGGCTGCGAGCCGTTTCCGTTCCATCTCGATCCTTTGAGCGTCAACGGCCGCGACGGCGGCGGCGCGCCGCCGAGCTACGATTCGCTGATGCGCATCGGCGCCGCGGCGCGTTCCGGCGGAGATTACGCCAATGCGGTCAGCGTCTTTCGCCGCGCCGCCGAGATCGCGACGACGCAGCCGGCGCCGTTTGTCGAGCTCGGCGACACGCTGCTGCTGACCGGCGCCGTCGACGAGGCGATCGTCGCCTACAACTCGGCGCTGGCGCGCGACGGCTCGGACCCGCAGGCCCAGCTCGGCCTCGCCAAGGCGTATCTCAGAACCGGCCGCCCCGAGCTTGCGCTGGGGCCGCTCGCCAAGGCGATCGCCGAGCGCCCGGACGACCCCAGGCTGCTGCTCGTGCTCGGCGTCGCCAATGACCAGACCGGCCGGCACCAGGCGGCGCAAGGCTGCTACCGGCACGGGCTCGACCGCGCCCCGGGCGACCCGGCGCTGACCGCCAACCTCGCCCTGTCGCTGGCGCTGAGCGGGGATTTCGTCTCGGCGGTCGCCGTGCTGCAGCCGATCGCGATGGGGCCGACGGCATCGGCGCGCGAGCGGCAGAACCTGGCATTGATCTATGGTCTGAAAGGAAACGACGCGGAGGCGGCCCGGCTCGCCCGGATCGACCTCGACGAGGCGGCGGTCACGCACAACCTCGCCTATTACCGGACCCTGCGCGAGCTCTCGCCCGAGGCGCGCAACCGGGCGATCTTGTCCGCCGGCGCGGCGAGGTCTTCATGACCGCGCTCAGTGCTTGGCCAAGGTGTCGATGATATTGATCGCCGCCGGGCCGAGCAGGACGATGAACAGGGTCGGCAGGATAAAGACGATCATCGGCACCGTCAGCAACGCCGGCAGCCGCGCCGCCTTTTCCTCGGCGCGGGTCATGCGCTGCGCGCGCATCTCGGAGGCGAGAACCCGCAGCGATTGAGCCAGGGGAGTGCCGAACTTCGCCGTTTGCAGGAGCGTGTTGACGACGCCCCGGATCTCCTCGCAGCTGGTCCGGTTGTTGAGGTTGTCGAACGCCAGACGCCGATCGGGCAGAAAGGTCAGCTCCGCGGCGGTGATGGCGAATTCCTCGGCCAGCTCGGGCCAGCTGTTCCCGAGCTCCCGCGACACGCGGACCAGGGTCGCATCGAGGCTCAGCCCGGCCTCCGAGCAGATGACCATCAGATCGAGCCCGTCCGGCAGCGCCAGCTGGAGCTGCTTGGCGCGTTTGTCCGCGGCGTTCTTCAGGTAGAGCCGGGGCGCGTAGAAGCCGAGCAGGATCGCGAGGACCGGCGGCAGAAACCGCAGCTCCGGGCGGATCGGGACCAGCGGGGCGAGGTAGGTGTTGATCAGCGCCGCGAGGCCGAACAGCGAGGGCAGGCAGACCCGCGCGAAGAGGTAGCCCACCATCGCGTCCTGCGATCGAAACCCGGCGCGGGCGAGCATGCCGCGCGCTTCCGCGGCGTGCTTCGAGCGCAGCAGATTGAGGCGGGTCACCGCCTCGCGCATCAGGCCGGCCGGGCTCGAGCGCTCGCGGCGCGACGGGCGCGCGAGGGCGGTCTGCCGCAATGTTTCCTTGCGTTCGACGATTTGCGCCAGCCGCCGCTCGAAGGCGCTGCGGCCGCGCAAGGCCTGCCACAGCGCAAGCAAGGTGGCCAGCATCGCCAACGCGGCGAGCACGGTGATGGCGTCGTCGAGGCTGACGCCGGCGGGCAGCCAGTCGGCGATCGCCAAGCCCGGGGCCCGCACGCCCTTCATATCTCGAACTTCGCCATCTTGTTCATCAACAGGATGCCGGTCGCGAGCATCCCCAGCGCGAGCCCATCGAGAAAATAGCCGCGCAGATCCGAAACCAACGGCGCCAGATAGGCGGGCGAGGTCGCCATCAGCAGCAGGATGACCAGCACCGGCAGCCCGCCGAGGATCGCCGTCGTGGCGCGGGTCTCGCTGGCCATGGCGCGGACCTTCGCCCGCATCTGCCGGCGGCGGCGCAGCACGTCGGAAAGGTTGCCGAGGGTTTCCGCCAAGTTGCCGCCGGTTTCCCGCTGCACGCTCAAGGCGATGATGAAAAACCGGAATTCCGGCGTGTCGATGCGCCCGGCGGCGTCCCAGAGCAGGCTGTCGAGGTCGCGGCCGACGCGCATGCCGCTCTCGACCAAGCGCAGCTCGCTGCCGACCGGATCGGCGATTTCATGGCCCGCCCCGATGATCGCCTCGCTGATCGGCAGGCCCGAGCGCAGCGCCCGAACCATCAGGTCGATGGCTTCGGGAAAGAGCGCGATGAAGGCGGCGACCCGCCGCTTGCCCATGCGCCCGACGATCAGGTAGGGCAAGGCGATCCCGAGGAGCAGCCCGGTCAAAAGGCTGGGGACGAGGCCGATCGGCGCGAGGGCGGCGAGCGCGAGCGTCGCCAGCGCGGCGACGGCGAGGATCGCGATCGCGTATTGGCCGATGCTGATCGCCCGACCGGTCCGCGCGAGCCGGGCGGCGAGAACCTCGCGCCGCGGCAGCCAGCGGCGGGCGACGCGGTCGATCTTCGGCGTGGCGCTCGCCCGCCGCGACAATGATCGCTCGGCGAGGGCGGCGGCAGGGATGCCGCTCGCCCGGTCGCGCACCCCGTCGAGCCGCCTTCGCCGGCGGCGGCGCTCGGCGCCGCCGGTCAGCGCGAAGGCGACCGCGCCGAAGGTCAGCCCGGCCACCAGCGCCGACAAGGCGGCGAGCTCGGTGGCCGTGTCGAGCACGATGTTCATGTCTGAGTGTCCGACCCGAAATGAAGCGCGTTATCCCGGTGGGTTATCGTCGCCTCCGCGAACCCGTCCCCGCCTGCGCGGGGACAAGCTTCGCGGGAACGACGAATAACCTTTTGACCCGAAGAGGGTCATTTCAGGTCCTACCTCAGATGATTTCTAAGAGCGGCCGTTCGAGCCCGTAATATTGGGCGCGCGGCAGGAAGTAAGGGCGAACCCCGCTCGATTTGAAGACCCCGCGCAGCTTGCCGTCCACTGTTTCGCCTTCGTAGTGGAACGTGAACAGCTCCTGCGTGGTGATGATGTCGCCCTCCATCCCGACCACCTCCATGACCTCGGTCACGCGGCGCACGCCGTCGCGCATTCGATTGATCTGCAGGATCAGATTGACGGCGGCGGCGATCTGGGTGCGCACCGCGCGTGACGGCAGGTTGATGCCGGTCATGCCGACCATGTTTTCGAGCCGGGTCAGCGCCTCGCGCGGCCGGTTGGCGTGGATCGTGCTCATCGAGCCGTCATGGCCGGTGTTCATCGCCTGCAGCACGTCGAGCGCCTCGGCGCCGCGGATCTCGCCGAGGATGATGCGGTCGGGGCGCATTCTGAGGGCGTTGCGCAAGAGGTCGCGCATCGTCACCTCGCCGCCGCCTTCGAGGTTGGGCGAGCGCGTTTCCAGCCGCACGACATGCGGCTGCTGCAATTGCAGCTCGGCCGCGTCCTCGATCGTCACGGTTCGCTCGGTCGGGTCGATGAGCCGCGACAGGGCGTTCAGCATCGTCGTCTTGCCCGAGCCGGTGCCGCCGGAAATCAGGATGTTGAGGCGGCAGCGGGCGGCGATCTTCAACAGGGTCGACATCTCAGGCGAGATGTTGGCCTGCTGCGCCATCGTATCGAGGGTGATCGTCTTCTTCGAAAACTTGCGGATCGAGATGGTCGGGCCGTCGATCGCCAGCGGCGGGATGATGATGTTGACGCGGCTGCCGTCCATCAGCCGGGCGTCGACCAGCGGCTGCGACTCGTCGATGCGGCGGCCGATCCGGGTGACGATCTTGGCCGCCACGTTCATGACGTGCTGATCGTCGCGAAACCGCACGTCGGTCAGATCGAGCTTGCCGCGCCGCTCGACATAGACCTGCTTGGCCCCGTTGACCATGATGTCGGTGATGGTCTCGTCTTCCATCAGCGGCTCGAGCGGCCCGAGCCCCAGCATGTCGGCGATCAACGCCTGGACGAGCTCGCGCTGCTCGACGAAGTTGAGCTGGATCTTGGTTTCGGTCAGCAGCTCCTTGACCCAGGTGGCGAGCTGCGTCTCGAATGTGGCGCGCGGCATGTCGACCGCCGCCGCCACGTCCATGTGCTCCAGGACGAGCGGCTGGATCTGCGCCTTGGCCGCCTCGACCGCGGCGCGGTTCGAGGAGCGCCGCGGCGCCGCCGCATCGGTTTCGGGCTCCGGCGTCGTGGGCGCCAGCAGAGCCTCGATCAGGGTCGTCACCAGATCGCGCCGGTCGAGCGGGCCGGCCTCGATGCCGTGCCGCGGCAGATACGCCTGCACCGCGGTGTCGACGATCCTGGCGAGCTCGCCGCGGCTCAGAATGCTGCGGCGCTCGGGGCGCACCTCGGCGCTCAGGCGCGCGAGGAGCTGCTCGCGGGCGGCGAGGAGGCGATCCTCGCGCGAGGCGTCGGGGGCCGGCGCGACCGCCCCGGTCGCGGCCGGCGCAGGGACCGCCGCCGGGGCCGCCGCCCGCCGCGCCGACAGCACGGCGATGCGCGCGTCGAGCGCGTTCTCCCCGTCCGGGCGTTTGAACAAGCCTACCACAGCGACGGCAGCGCGAACAGACGCCGCCTCGGCGCCGCCTTGGCCGGGCCGGCGAAATTCGCGACGAGCTGGCGGAACTCGCGCACCACCGCGCTGCGCGGCGCCGCGACCGGCAGCGGCTGACCGGCATTGGCCGCGGCCCCGGCCGATTTCGGGTCGTAGGACAGCGCCGCGTCGAGCGCCTTTCCGACCCCCTTCTCGAACTCCGCCTTGCCGATCAGGGCGCGCTCCCCGGCGGCGCCGGCCTCGATCAGCCACAGCCGGACCTGCGGCGCCTGCTCCCGGACCAGGCCTTGCAGGCGGATCGTATCGCGCAGGCCGGCGAGGCTGCGCTCGCAAACCACGACGACATGGGTCGCGGCGGCGAGGACGACGCGCTGCATCGGGGTGGCCCCGCGCGGCAGATCGACGACGACCTGCGCAAACTTGCGGCGCAGCTCGTAGAGCAGCATGTCGACCGCCCCGGCGTCGACGGCCATGTGCTGCGCCGCAGAGGCCTCGGCCGCCAGCACCCGCAGGTTCTCGCTGAGCTTGATCATCGCCCGCTCGATAAACAGGCTGTCGATGCGCGAGGGCTGCTCGAGCGCCTCGCACAGCCCGCTGCCGGGATCGGTGTCGAGCTTGAGCGCGACGGTGCCGAAATGGAGGTCGAGATCGACCAGCGCCGTGCGCTGCGCCCGCTCCTCGGCCAAGAGCCAGGCGCAGGAGACCGCGGCGGTCGTCGCGCCGACCCCGCCGCGGCTGCCGACGAACACGATGACCGGCCCGAGCCCGCCCTCGCCACCCGCCGCCGCGTTCGCCGGCCGCGCCTCCAGAATGGCGGCCAGCGCCTCGCGGGTCGGCGGCTTGACCAGGTAGTCGCTGGCCCCGGCCGAGAGCAGGTCGCGGTAGAGGCCGACATCGTTGAGCGCCCCCAGCGCCACCAGCTTGAGCTCGGCGCCGCCAACCGCGCGCGCCGCGCCGATCTCGGCGATCGGCGCCACCGATTCCGACAAATCGATGATCAGCACCCGCGGCGCGGCGCCCCCGCGGATGCGGCGCAGCGCCGCGTCGAGCGTGTCGGTGACGGTCAGCTCGTCGTCCAGCTGCAATTCGCGGATGACCCCTTGCAGCCGGTCCGAGGTCGCCTGGTCCTGCAGCACGGCGATGACCCCCTCGCGAGCGGGCTCGACTGCGGCGGAGGCCCGCGACGCCCGCATTACTGGCCTCCGCCCGGGGTCGGCGCGACGGCGCTGTCGCCGCCGCCGGTCGAGATCGGGCCGATCGGGGCCCCCGCCGGCAGCTTGACCTTGTCCTGCAGATAGCGGTCGACGGCGTTGGCTGCGGGCATCGCGTCGGCGAAGGTGAGCGGCCGGCCGCCGATGAGGTCGCCGGGGCTCGCCGCCATCAGGCCGAGATTGGTCGCAGTGGCGCAGCCGAAATTGCTCGACGGCGCGTTGCTGAAATCGGTCCCCGGCGATTTGCTCCAATTGGGGCAGGCCGGCAAGGTCACCGCGTAGCGGCCGACCGTGACGACCGCGCGGTTGGGCGGCATGCCCTCCGACGCGCCGGCGCTGGCGACGATGCCGTAGCGCAGCAGCTCCCGCGCCACCGCGGCGGCGCGGCGCTGCGCCAGGCCCGAACCGCCGGCGGCGGCGACCGCGACGCGGTCGGCGGGCAGGATGGCCCCGCTCGCGACCAGCCGGTCGAGCCGCCCGGCCTCGGCGGAGCCCAGGCGGGCGGACCCGGCGGCGAAGGCGAGCTGGATCTCGGTCCGGGCGCCGTCGACCTCGAGCTGGTTCGGGGCTTCGCTGCGGCTGTATTCGGCGGCCCCGGGCGCGCAGCCCGCGAGCGCCAGCATCAGCGCGATCAAGGGGGGGTGAAGGCGAGTGCGCATGGTGGTGCTCCTGCCTCAGTCCAGTTGAAACCCGGCCGGCCCGATCAGGCCCCGGCCGCCGGCGTTGAGCGGCCCGCGCGACGGCGCCGGCAGCTTTTGCCGATAAGTGTCGCCGAACAGCACCTGCTGCGCGTCGTGCGGCAGGGTCAGCCCGTCGGTCGGCGCGGCGAGGGCGGTCATCGCCGGCTTGACCAGGTAGGGGGTGATGATGATGACGAGCTCGGTCTCGTTGTGCTGGAACTTGTTCGAGCGGAACAGCGCGCCGAGGATCGGGATGTCGCCGAGCCACGGGACCTTGGAGATGTCGTGCTCCGAGGTATGCTGGAGCAGGCCGGCGAGCGCGAAGCTTTGACCGCTGCCGAGCTCGACCGTCGTTTCGGCGCGGCGCACGGTCAGCGCCGGGACCAGGGCGCCGTCCACCGACACCGCGTTGGCGAAGTCGAGCTGGCTGACCTCCGGCCGGACCTTCAGGTTCAAATGGTCGGCGTCGATGATCGTCGGCGTGAACGCCAGCTGGACGCCGAACTGCTTGAACTCGATCGTGAACACCGCGGCGTTGCCGACCGATCCGGATTGCGCCACCGGATAGGGAAACTCGCCGCCCGCGAGAAAGCTCGCGGTCTGGCCCGACACCGCCGTCAGGTTGGGCTCGGCCAGCACCGTCAAAAACCCTTCGGTCGCCAGCGCCGAGACCGTGGCGCTGACGGCCTGTCCAACCGTCTTTCCGATGGTGATGACGTTGGTCAGCGGTTGCGGATTGTTCTGCGTCAGAAAGCTGACCTCGCCGCCAACCTTGCTCCAATCGACGCCGATCTGCTTGAGGACGTTGCGGTTGACCTCGGCGAAGCGGACGTGGAGGCTGACCTGGTTCGGGGTGGCGACGCTCATCCGGTTGATCACCTGCGCGCCCTTGACCTCGCCGGCGATCGAGGTCGCCAGGGTGCGCGCCTTCTCCGCCCGGCCGGCGTCCGAGACGAGCCCGCTCAGCACGAAATTGCCGTTGACCGAATCGACCGCGATCCGCTCGCCGGGCATCAGCTGGCGCAGCGACTGGCGCAGCCGCGACACGTCGAGCTCGACCCGAACCGGCGCGTTGAGCAGCACCGCGTCGCTCGCATCGACGGCGTAGATCACGGTCTGGCCCGGCCCCTTGGCGGCGACATAGACGAGCTCCGGCGATTTGATCTGCACGTCGGCGACATCGGGGTTGGCGACAAAGACGGTGCTCGCCGGCCGCGACAGGCGGATCAGCGTGCCGCCGCCGATCTCCAGCACGATCGGCGCCCCGTTGGCCGGGATCTGCACGGTCGGGCCGGCCCGCGCCGGGCGGGCGGCGGCGGCCGGCGCCGCGCCGGGGTCGGCGCCGGGCGGGCGCGGCGGCTCGGCGGCCTGGGTCGCGGCGGCGAGCGCCACGGAGAGCATCGACAGAACGAGGGCGATACGCGGCAATGGGTGCATCACGGACCTCGAGACGCGGATTGCGACTCGATAGTGGTGGCAGATTTTCCATTTCCGCGCAATACGGTCACCGTATCATCGGAATGAGTTTGCTGGCTTGCAAACGCCTTCGGCAGCAGGCGGCTCACGTCGCTGTCGAGGGTGAAGGTGCCGGAGCCCGCGCCATCTGGAGAATCGGCCGCTGCCTGGTCGCCGTCCGAGCCGGCCAGAGGCCGCAGGCTCAACGATAATTTGCCCATTTCGGTAGCCAGCGCGATGACCTCGCTCTGCTTCGGCGTCACCTCGAATGTGGCGGTGTGAGCGAGCACCGCATCGCCGCCCTTGGCGTCGAGCCGCTGATCGACGGCGATCACCCGCACGTCGTGCAGCACGGTCTCGGCGGCCTTGTGCTGGACCGCTCCGGCCGCGCCGCCCGCCGGCACCGGATGGGTGATCAGCACGTCGACCCGATCGCCGGGAAAGACGAAGCCGGAGATGCCCGAGGTCGCCGTGACCGGGACCGAGACCGCGCGCATGCCCGGCCGCAGCACGGCGGCGAGAAAGCCGCGGTCGCCGGGCGAGACGATCTTGGCTTCGATGATCGGCTCGCCCGGCACAAACGGGTCGCGCGCGACCGAGCCGGCAAAATCCTCGACCTTCCTCGCGCCGGAGAGGATGTAGGCCTTGTTCGCCTCCGCCTCCGGCCAGGGCTGCCAGGCGAGGTCGGCGGGCTTGAGGATCTGGCCGCGGCCGATCGCGGCGCGGGCGACCAGCACCGATTTCTGCGGCGCGACCGCGGCCGGGGGAGGCGCGGCGGCGACGGTCGCCGCGCGCTGCGTCAGCCAGGAGCGGACCAGCACGGCGGTGCCGCCGGCCAGGATCAGCGCGATCGCGAAGAGGATCAGAGCCCGCGCCCGCATCGCCGTTCACCCGAGATTCGGCGGGATCGTCACGACCAGCGCCGCCGCCGCGATCGCCACGCCATAAGGAACCGACAGGCCGGACGCCGCCGCCGCGGCCCCGCCGTCGCGGGCGGCGCCGAGCTGCGCGCCGAGCGGGCTCAGCAGCAGCAGCGACAAGAGCCCGCCGAACAGCGCGGTCAGCAGCAGGAGCCACGGCAGCGCGCCGGCCCCGGCCCACAGCGCCGCGGCCGACAGCAGCTTCACATCGCCGCCGCCGATCAGGCCGCGGGAAAAGAAGAGCGCGCCGACGCAGAAGACGGCCGCCGCGCCGCCGATGGTCGCCGGCAGCGCCGGCGGCGCGACGGCTTGCGCCGTCGCCAGGTGCGCCGGCCACAGGACGCACAAGGCCAGGACCAGCCGGTTGGGAATGACGAGCCGGCGCAGATCCCCGATCGCCGCGGTCGCCATCAGGGCGGCGAAGCCCGAGAGCGGCGCGAGGCGCAGCGCCCACAGCATCAGAGGGCCGCCGCCGGGGCTTCTGCCGCGGCGGCAGATGCGCCGGCAGATGCGGCGGGCCGCCGCAACGTCTCCGTCCAACCGGGCATGATCGCCTCCGACGCGGTCTCCAATCTCGGCCGCATCGTGAAGCCCATTGGTAAAGGAACACCTAACCGAGCGGCTCTTGAAGACGGCGCCCGCGCGGGACAGCGGTCGCAGGCGGCCCGGACGGTCAGGCTCGACTCGGGCAATCCGCCGCTTGACATGTGTCGCCGGCCGCAAGCTGATATGACGATCCCTCCCCCGCCGAAAGTCGGGCTGGTCGGCCTTCGCGACCCGCTCGGGCAGATCCCGGAATGGCTGCGATCAGGACATCGGCGCCCGCTCGCTGATCGGGCGCCGGCGCGGCTCGGGATTCGCCGCGGCGCGACTGCAACGAAAGAGCAGCTGAACGAATGAGAATACCGCGACGGTCCGCGACGGCCGGCTCCCCGCAATCCCGCCCGCCCGTCCTCGGCCACGCGCCGTCCGCCGCCCGGCAAGACCGGCTGATCCTCGGCGGCGCCTTCGCCGCCTTCACGGTCAGCGCCGGGATGATGCATTCCTATGCGGTCTTCCTGGTGGCGTTCATCGAGGATTTCGCCTGGAGCCGGGCCGAGACCTCGATACCCTATTCGGTCTCGCAGCTCGTCGCCGGGGCCAGCTCGCCGCTGGTCGGGACGCTGGTCGACCGGCTCGGGCCGCGGCGGCTGATCCTGCTCGGCGGCGGCCTGCTCGTGCTCGGGCTGCTGGGCTGCGCCGCGATGTCGGGGCTGTGGCAGATCGTCGTCCTCTACGGGATCGTCATGACGATCGGGGCCAATTGCCTGGGGCTCGTCGTCTTCGTGCCGTTGCTGTCGCGCCGCTTCGTGCGCCGGCGCGGCATGGCGATCTCGATCGTGCAATCGGCCAACGGCTTTGCCCGCGCCCTCTCGGCCCCGCTGGTGCAGCTGTCGATCTCGACCATCGGCTGGCGCCAGACCTATCTGGTGCAGGCCGGGTTCATGGCCGCGGTGATCCTGCCGCTCGTCCTGGTGTTCCGCCGCGGCGAGCGCATGCCGAGCCCGCCCGCGCCCGGCTCGGCGCTGCCGGCCTCGTATGCCGCCCTGCCGCCGACGCCGAGCTGGACATTGGCCGAGGCCGCGCGCACGCGGCATTTCTGGCTGCTCTTCGCGGTCTACCTGTTCACCGGGCTCGGCAGCTTTCTGGTTTCGCTGCATCAGCTCGCCTTCGCCATCGACCGCGGCTTCGACCCGCTCTACGCCGCGAGCGTGCTCGGCGTCGGCAGCTTTCTCGCGATCGCCGGCACGATCTTCACCGGCGCGCTGTCGGACCATATCGGGCGCGAGCTGGCGGCCATTCTGGCCTACGGCGTCTCGATCCTCGGCGTCGTCTGCGCCCTGTTCATCACAAGCTCCGACCAGGGCTGGCTCTTATGGCTGTTTTCCTGCCTGTTCGGCTTGACCTGGGGGGCGCGCGGCCCGGCGATCACCGCCAAGACGGCCGATCTCTTTCCCGGCCGCCATCTCGGCGCGATCCTCGGCGTGATCACGATCGGCAGCGGCCTGGGCTCGGCCGCCGGCTCCTGGGCGGCCGGTTGGATTTTCGACCTGTCGGGCAGCTACGAGCTCGCCTTCATGCTGTCGATCGCGTCCTATGTGTGCGGCTGCGTCGCGTTTTGGGCGCTGCGCCGACCGCCGGCGCGGTAAGAGGGGCGCGCCTCAGCGCCGGTCGAGCCAGCCCCGCCGCGCCTTGCCGATGTAGGTTTCCAGGATCTTGAGCTGGCGCGCCTGCTCGTTGTCCAGGTTTTTCTTGATGCGCAGCCCGTCATAGGTTTGCGCGACCTGGTCCTTCAGAATAATCAGTATGTCGCTCAGGCTGCTTGCCGAGGTGGAAATGTTGAGGTCCGGCACCTCGGCGACATAATGCCGGTCCCCCAGCGATTCCACGACGACCGGGATCGGCTTGACCAGATCGTAGCTTCGCAGCGAGTCGATGGTCAGCTCGGCCCTCGGGGTCGGCGCGGGCCGTTTGGGGGAGGCCGCCGCCGGCGCGGCGTCGGCGGCTGCGGCGCCCGGCCGCGCTTCCAACGTCGCCGCGACGCCATCGACCGACAAGGCCGGCCGGACCCTCGCCCAAATGGATCGCCGGGAGCGGGTGGTCAGGCTTCGCGTCGCGGCGGCTCGAGCGAGGCTCACCGGCGTCGTCGACGCCCCGAGGGTAGTGGTCAGCAGCGCCTCGGCGCCGAGGCGCGTTTCCGTGACGGCCGGATGCAGTCGCGACGAAACCAAGGTCGACGGGGTCGGCGTGCTCGACCACAGGATGTTGAGCCTGCCCACTTTCACGTTTCCGGCCTGGTCGCGGCCGCCGGCGCCCTGACATCGGTGATCAGCGTCGACTTCATGTTGTACACGGGCTCGCCCTCCGCGGTCTGGCGGCCCTCCTCGCGGAAGACGGCGATGACCACGGATTTGATCCGCATCGTGGCGCCGTCCGCGAGGCGGTATTCGCTCCAGCGCTCCTTGGCGTCGAGCACTTCGATTTCCGTGCTGTTCAGCGAGGGTTCTTCCCGGATTTCGCTCACTGGCCTCTCCAACCCGTTGCTCAGGCGCCGCACGTTGCGGCCCGGCGAGCGCGCCGGCAGGGGATTTTGGGCCGGCTTTGTTGACGAAGGGTTGACGACGCGGCCGTGCTCGCCGCGCGACGATTTCGGCGACGATCCCGACGCCGCTTAACGTTGCGTCAACATCGCTGTGGCCAAATCGGCGGATTGCTCCCCTGCCCTGCGTGGTTGCGCCATGTGGACCATAACCTCGAACGACATCGAGCAAGCCAAGGATCAGGCCCGGCGCCGCCGCGCCGAAATCGAGCGCCGCCACGCCGAGGAAAAGCAGGCGCTCGACGCCGAGCTCGCGGCGATCGAGGGGCTCGAGCGCGCCGCCGCGGCGTTCGCGCTTGAACGCGGCGACGGCGATGTCGCCGCCATGTCCGAGCCGCCGGACCGGACCGACCCGCCGACGGCCGTCGAGACAGGCGCGCAAGGCGACGCGGCCGCGTTCGCCGGCGAGGCTCAGGCGGAGGGCGACGAGGCCGCGATCGCCGGCGAGGCTCAGGCGGAGGCCGAGCCGTCCGGCGGCGGCGACGCAGGCGGCGGCCTCGACATCCTCAAGCCCGGCTCGCGCTGGCGCCTCTACCGCGGCGCCCGACCGACCGAGCCCGAGGAGGCGGCCGGCGGCGCCTCGTCGGCGGGCTGACCCCGTCAGGCGGCGAAGTCGATCAGCTGGCGCACCGGGGCCGCGGATTTGAGCGCGGCGAAGCCATCATTGATTTCGGCGAGCTTGATGCGGCCGGAGATCAGATGGTCGAGCTTCAAGCGGCCCTGGCGCCACAATGACAAGAGGCGCGGCATGTCGACGCGAAACCGGTTGCCGCCCATCGAGGTGCCCTGAAGCTTGCGGTCGCGCAGAAAATCGTAGCCGTGCAATTCGATCTTCACCCCGAACGGCACCATGCCGATGATCGTCGCGGTGCCGCCCGGACGCAGCATCTGGAAGGCCTGCTCGGCGGTGCCCTTGGTCCCGAGCGCCTCGAACGAATAGTGGACGCCGCCGCCGGTCAGCTCGCGCACCTGCTGCACCGGGTCGGCGTTGCTGGCGTTGAGCGTGTCGGTCGCGCCCAGCTCCTTGGCGATCTCGAGCTTCGAGGCGACGGTGTCGATGGCGATGATGCGCTCGGCGCCGGCGAGCGCCGCGCCGTTGACCGCCGACAGCCCGACCCCGCCGCAGCCGATCACCGCGACCGTGGCGCCGGGCTCGACCTTGGCGGCGTTGAACACCGCACCCACCCCGGTCATTACGCCGCAGCCGACCAGCGCGGCGCGGTCGAGCGGGATGTCGGGGTCGATCTTCACCATCGAGTTCTCGTGCACCAGCATCTCTTCGGCGAAGGAGGAGAGGTTCAGGAACTGGTTCATCAGCTCGCCGCCCTTCCAGGTGAGGCGGCGCGAGACCCCGGGCGGCATCTTGACCTCGGTGTTCTCGCACAGGTTCGGGTGGCCGGTGACGCATTGCGGGCAGATGCCGCAAAAGACCGAGAGGCAGGTGATCACGTGGTCGCCCGGCTTCACATAGGTGACCCCATCGCCGACCGCCTCGACCACTCCCGCCGATTCGTGGCCGAGAACGCACGGCGTCGGGTGCGGGTAGAGGCCCTCGATGAAATGCAGGTCGCTGTGGCACAGCCCGGCAAAGGCGGTGCGCAGCAGCACCTCGCGGGGCCCGGGCCTGGTCAGCGTTACGTCCTCGATCGTCATCGGCTGGTTCGGGGCGTGAAGGACGGCGGCTTTCATCGGGACACTCCTTCCTGCAGGCCGAGGCGCGGGATTTCGATCGCCGGGCAGCGGTTCATCACGATTTTGACCCCGCTGGCTTCGGCGCGGGCGGCGGCGGCGGCGTCGCGCACGCCGAGCTGCATCCACACCACCAGCGCGCCCTTGGCGATCGCCTCGTCGACAACCCCGCCGGCGAACTCGCTGCGGCGGAAGACGTCGACCATGTCGACGGGCTCGGGGATTTCGGCGAGCGCCGCATAGCATTTTTCGCCGAGGATCGTCCCGCCGGCGGCGTTGGGGTTGACCGGGATCGCGCGGTAGCCGCGCTGCTGCAGATAGGCCATGACCCGATGGCTCGGCCGCTCGGGGCGGGGGCTGGCGCCGACCACCGCGATCGTGCGCACCGTGGTCAGAATTTCGCGCAGGTACGGATCAGGATAGCTCTGGTGGTCCATCACAGGCCTCAGCGGTCTTGCCAGACCGGCGGGCGCCTGGCGAGGAAGGCGTCGATGCCCTCGCCGGCGTCGTGCGCCAGCATGTTCGTCGTCATCACCTCGGCGGCATAGCGGTAGGCGGCGGCGAGGTCGAGCTCGGCCTGGCGGTAGAACGCTTCCTTGCCGAGCGCCACGCTGAAGGCGGATTTGCCGGCGATCTGGCGGGCGAGGGCGTCGACCGCCTCGCGCAGGCCGGCGCGGGGCGCGACCCGGTTGACGAGCCCGAGCCTCTGCGCGGTCCCGGCGTCGATCAGCTCCCCGGTCAGCAGCATCTCCATCGCCGCCTTGCGCCCGACGGCGCGCGACAGCGCCACCATCGGGGTCGAGCAGAACAGGCCGATATTGACGCCGGGCGTAGCGAAGCGCGCATCCTCGGCGGCGACCGCCAGATCGCAGGTCGCGACCAGCTGGCAGCCGGCGGCGGTCGCCACCCCGTGCGCCTCGGCGATGACCGGCTTGGGCAGCCGGACAATCCTCAGCATCAGCTCGCTGCACAGGGCGAAGACGCGCTCGTAGGTCTCGCGCCGGGGGTCGCCGCGGATCTCGCGCAGATCGTGGCCGGCGCAAAAGGCGGGGCCGGCCCCCGACACCACCACGACCCTGGCGCGGGGGTCGCTCGCCGCCCGGCCGAGGGCGTCGATCAGCGCCGTCATCAGCGCCATCGACAGCGCGTTGCGCGCCGCCGGCCGGTTCAGGGTCAGCCGCAGCACCCCGTCCTCGCACGCCTCCAGCAGCACCGGCGCGTTCTCTGTCGTTGTCGGCATCGCCGTCATCGCCACCTTGCCCTTGCCTGACCGCGGCGGAAACGCGAGTCTCACGCCGTCGCCGTCCGGGCGGCAACATATTTTTCGGAGGCGGGGGTGGACGAGGCTGCCGCGCCGCTGCGCGAGGCGTGGTACTACGCGGTCCCCGGCCGGCGGCTGAAGCGCCGGGCGATGGTGGCGAAAATCATGCTCGGCGAGCCGATCCTGATCGGCCGCGACGCGGCCGGCGCGCCGTTCGCCCTGCGCGACATCTGCCCGCATCGCGGCATGCCGTTGAGCGCCGGCCGCTTTGACGGCGGCGAGGTCGAGTGCTGCTATCACGGCTGGCGCTTTGACACCGCGGGGCGATGCACCGCGATCCCGGCGCTGGTCGCAGGACAAAAATTCGAGCCCGCAAGGGTGCGCCTGCGCAGCTACCCGGCGCGCGAGTCGCAGGGCAACATCTGGGTGTTTTTCGGAGAGGATCCGGCCGCCGCCCCCGAGATCCCGCGGCTCGAAGGGTTCGAGGGCGCAGCCCCCGATCTGGTCGAGAGCGTCGCCTTCGCCGCCACGGTCGACCACGCCGTCGTTGGGCTGATGGACCCGGCGCACGGCCCCTTTGTCCACCGCGCCTGGTGGTGGCGCTCGCGCCGGTCGATCCAGGCGAAGGCGAAGGCGTTCGCTCCCTCGCCTTGGGGCTTTACGATGACCCGCCACGCGCCGTCGCAAAATTCGCGCGCCTATCGCCTCCTGGGCGGCGCGCCCGAGACCGAGATCGCCTTTCGGCTGCCGGGCGTGCGCATCGAGCAGATCCGCGCCGGCCGCCACCGGGTATGCAACCTGACCGCGATCACTCCGATCGACGACGAGACGACCGAGATCAACCACTGCGTCTATTGGACCTCGCCCTGGCTTGGCCTCCTCAAGCCGCTGCTGCGGCCCTATGTGCGCGCCTTCCTGCGTCAGGACCGCGACATCATGGCGCGCCAGCGGCAGGGCCTGCGCTGGGCGCCGCCGCTGATGCTGATCGACGACGCCGACACCCAGGCGAAATGGTATTACCGCCTCAAGCGCGAATATCTGCGCGCCAGGGCCGAAGGCCGGCCGTTCGCGAACCCGATCAAGCCGCGCACCCTCGAATGGCGCAGCTGAGGCGCGCTCAAGGGGCGCTGCCGGCGGTCGCCTGTCGGATCTCCCTCTCCCCCGCCGGGGCCGCGGCGCGGTCCGCCGCCTTGCGGCGGCCGGCGATCAGGGATGAAACCGTGCCCACGATGCCGCGGCGGAAGGCCAGCACGCAAAAGACGAAGATGACGCCCTCGATCACCGTCACCCAGGAGCCGAGCTGGGCGAGGTAATGCTCCATCGCCACCAAGAGAAAGGCGCCGACGACCGGGCCCGTCACCGTGCCGAGCCCGCCAACCAGGGTCATCAGCACGACGAGGCCCGACATCGTCCATTGCACGTCGGTCAGCGAGGCCAGCTGGAAGACCAGCGCCTTCAGCGAGCCGGCGAGCCCCGACAGGGTCGCCGACAGGATAAAGGCGAGGAGCTTGTAATGCTCGGCGTGATAGCCGAGCGACACCGCGCGCGGCTCGTTCTCGCGGATCGCCTCGAGCACCTGGCCGAACGGCGAGCGGATCGTGCGCACGATCACCGCAAAGCCGATCAGAAACATCGCCAGCACGAAATAATACATCGTCAGCGTGCCGCCGAGATCGACCAGGCCGAAGAGCCGCCCGCGCGGCACCGCCTGAATGCCGTCCTCGCCGCCGGTGAACGGGGCCTGCAGCGCGACGAAATAGACCATCTGCGCCAAGGCCAGGGTGATCATCGCGAAATAGATGCCCTGGCGGCGGATCGCCAGCCAGCCGAAGCCGGCGCCGAGCAGCGCCGCCGCGGCCGTGCCGGCGAGGATGCCGAGCTCGGGCGGCAAGCCCCAGGCCTTGACCGCGTAGGCGGTGACATAGGCGGCGCCGCCGAGAAAGGCCGCATGCCCAAAGGACAAGAGCCCGACATAGCCGATCAACAGGTTGAAGGCGCAGGCGAAGAGCGCGAAGCAGAGCGCCTGCATCAGGAACACCGGGTAGAGGATGAAGGGCGCGGCCAGCGCCAGGGCCAGCGCCGCCGCAGCCCAGATCCGCTCCCGTCCGGCCCGGCTCATCTCAGCGCGCCTGCCCGAGCAGCCCGGCCGGCTTGACCAGCAGCACCAGGGCCATGATCACAAAGATCACGGTGTTCGAGGCCTCGGGGTAGAAGACCTTGGTCAGGCCCTCGATCAGGCCCAGCGCGAAGCCGCTGACGATCGCGCCCAGGATCGAGCCCATGCCGCCGATGACGACGACGGCGAAGACGGTGACGATGATGTTGCGGCCCATCAGCGGGCTGACCTGATAAATGGGCGCCGCCATCACCCCGGCGAGCGCCGCCAGCCCGACGCCCGCGCCGTAGGTCAAGGTGATCATCCGCGGCACGTTGATGCCAAAGGCCTGGACCAGCGCGGGGTTCTCGGTGGCGGCGCGCAAATAGGCGCCGAGCCTGGTGCGCTCGATCGCGAACCAGGTCAGAAAACACACCGCGAGCGAGGCGAAGATCACCCAGGCGCGATAGTTCGGCAGAAACATGAAGCCGAGGTTGCGGCCGCCCTGCAGCTCCGGCGGGATCGCGTAGGGTTGGCCCGAGGAGCCCCATTGCCGGCGAAAGACGCCTTCGATGATCAGCGCCAGGCCGAAGGTCAGCAGCAGGCCGTAGAGAGGGTCGAGACGGTAGATGTGGCGCAGGAAGAGGCGCTCGATCGCGATCCCGACCGTGCCGACGATCAGCGGCGCCAACACCAGCGCCGGCCAATAGCCGAGCCCGAGCGCGTTGAGCAGAAACCAGGCGCAAAAGGCGCCGAGCATGTATTGCGCGCCATGGGCGAAGTTGATGATGTTGAGCAGGCCGAAGATCACCGCCAGCCCCAGGCTCAGCATCGCATAGAAGGCGCCGTTGATCAGCCCGACCAGCAGCTGCGCGAACAGCGCCGGGGCCGGCGGGATCGCGAGGTGCGCCCAGTCCGGCATCGGCTCTCAGCCGCTCCGGCGCGGCCGGCTCAGCGCATCGGGCGCAAGTTCAGCGGGGCCGCCCGGTCGGGGCGGCGCGCGCCGCCCTCGGGCGCCCTCCTCAGCCTTTTCGCGCATGTGATTTACCGGCCCCGGCCGGCCGCCGCTCGCGATATCGCCAGCCTGTTCATGGGATATGTCCAACGGCCCTGCTTGCCCGGTTCGGCAGGCAAGGTCAACCGACATCTCGCGCGGGCGGGACAAGCCGGCGGGCCGGGCGCAAATCGCGGCTTTTGCAGACTCCCTTTCGCCGAAACGCCAAATGAGCGATTGATATCATCGCGGAGTCCGATCAGCAGGAGGGTCGCAGTGGCGCGGGGAGAGAACGGATCGGCGCCGGGCTCGGCGTTCGGCGAGAGCCATGTCGAGGCCGACGGCTTTCGCATCCGCTGCCGGGAGGCCGGCGCCGGGCCGGCGCTGGTGCATCTGCACGGCGCCGGCGGCCTGCGCCTGACGCGGGCGCACGACATTTTGAGCCGACATTTCCGCGTCGTCGCGCTCGAGATGCCGGGCTTTGGCGGGTCGCCGGAAAACGAGCGCAGCCGGACCACGGCCGAGCTTGCTGCCGCTGTGGCGCGGGCGGCGGATGGGCTCGGGCTCGACCGCTTCGACCTCTGGGGCACGTCGTTCGGCGGCAGGGTGGCGCTGTGGCTCGCGGCGCAGGCGCCGGAGCGGGTGCGGGCGCTGGTGCTCGAAGCGCCGGCGGCGATCCGACCCGACGGGGCGGCGACGCCCTCGGACTCGCCGGAGGAGATGGCGCGGCTGCTCTACGCGCACCCCGAGCGCATGCCGCCGCTGCCGGCCCCCGACCCCGTGATCGCGGCAAAGCAGCGGCGGCTGGTGGCCCGGCTGCGCGGCCCCAACCGCGACCCCGACCTCGAGCGGCTGATGGCGCAGCTGGAAATCCCGGCGCTGGTGCTGTTCGGCACGCTCGACCGGATGATCCCGCCCGAGATGGGGCGTTTCTACAAGCAGATCATGCCCAACAGCCACCTTGTCTTTGTCTACGACGCCGGCCACGCCATCGCCGCCGAGCGGCCCGAGGCCTTTGTCGAGGTGGTCGAGGATTTCCTCGAACGGCACGAGGCCTTCGTCATCAGCCGCGCCGCGACGGTGATCCACCCGTAAAAAGTAACGGCGATGTTGGGAACGAACAGGGAACCGTGGTAAGCTGCGCCGACGATTGCGTGATCCCGACCGTCTGACCTGAATGTCTCACCAAATTTCAATCGCTTATTCGTCATTCCCGCGAAGGCGGGAATCCAGGGCTGCAAGGGCTCGGAGCGTCGTCCCCTCAGCCCACCCGCCAGGGCGGGCGCGCCTGGGGCAGGCTCGGGACCCCCGCTTTCGCGGGGGTGACGATAGCGGCCCGCGGCGGCGCGCTCCATTTTCGCTCGGGATCTGAGGCATGGCTGTCGTCGGCTCGATCTCGCAGCAGATCTGGGACATGAAGTACCGGTTGCGCGCGCCGCCGGTGGGCGGCGTGCCGGGCGAGCCGCTCGACAAGACGATCGAGGACACCTGGCGGCGGGTGGCGGCGGCGCTGGCCGCGCCCGAGCGCGATCCGGCGCTGTGGGCCGGGCGGTTCTACCGGGCGATGGAGGATTTCAAGTTCCTGCCGGCCGGGCGCGTCGTCGCCGGCGCCGGCAGCAGCCGGTCGGTGACGCTGTTCAATTGCTTTGTCATGGGGACGATCCCGGACGACATGGGCGCGATCTTCGCCCACCTGCGCGAGGCGGCGCTGACGATGCAGCAAGGGGGCGGCATCGGCTACGATTTCTCGACGCTCCGGCCGCGCGGCGCGCCGGTCAAGGGGGTCGGGGCCGACGCCTCGGGGCCGCTCTCGTTCATGGATGTGTGGGACGCGATGTGCCGCACGATCATGAGCGCCGGCTACCGCCGGGGCGCCATGATGGCGACCCTGCGCTGCGACCACCCCGACATCGAGGCCTTCATCGAGGCCAAGAAGGAGCCCGGCCGCCTGCGCATGTTCAACCTCTCGGTGCTGGTGACCGACGCGCTGATGCAGGCGGTCGAGGAGAACGCGCCGTGGGAGCTGTCGTTCGACGGCGCGGTCGCGAAGGTGCTGCCGGCGCGCGAGCTGTGGGACAAGATCATGCGGGCCACGTATGCCTATGCCGAGCCCGGCGTGATCTTCATCGACCGCATCAACCGCCGCAACAATTTGTGGTATTGCGAGCAAATAACCTCAAGCAATCCCTGCGGCGAGCAGCCGTTGCCGCCCTACGGCGCGTGCCTCCTGGGCTCGATCAATCTGGCGAGCCTGGTCGCGGCCCCGTTCACCGCCGCCGCCCGGCTCGACCTCGACCGGCTGCGAGCGCTTGGTCCCGGATTGCGTGCGGATGATGGACAACGTCGTCGACATCTCGCTCTTTCCGCTGCCGCAGCAAAAGGACGAGGCGCGGCAGAAGCGGCGCATCGGCCTCGGCGTCACCGGGCTCGCCGACGCGCTGATTATGTGCGGGCTGCGCTACGGCTCGGCGGCGGCGGTGGCGGCGGCCGAGCAATGGCTCGCGGAGATCGAGCGCGCGGCCTATCTCGCCTCGGCGGCGCTGGCAGAGGAGAAGGGCGCCTTTCCGCTCTTCGACCGTGAGCGATACCTCGCCGGCGAGACGGTGGCCGGGCTCGACGCCGAGGTGCGCGCCGCGATCGCCAAAGACGGCATCCGCAACGCGCTCCTGACCTCGATCGCCCCGACGGGCACGATCTCGCTCTTCGCCGACAACGTCTCCTCGGGCATCGAGCCGGTGTTCAGCTTTCGCCACACCCGCAGCGTCTTGATGCCGGACGGCTCGCGCCGCGAGGAGGAGGTGGCCGACTACGCCTACCGGCTCTACCGGCGGCTGAAGGGCGAGGCGGCGCCGCTGCCGGAGTATTTCGTCGACGCGCAGGTATTGACCCCCGAGGACCACGTGGTCATGCAGGCGGCGGCGCAGAAGCACATCGACAGCTCGATCTCGAAGACGATCAACCTCCCCGCCGACATCCCGTTCGAGCGCTTCAAGGATGTCTACGTTCAGGCCTATGCGCTCGGCTGCAAGGGCTGCACGACCTACCGCCCGAACGAGGTGACGGGCGCGGTGCTCGCGGTCAGGCCCGACGCGCCGGCGGTGCGCGAGCCCGAATTGCCGCTGCCGCCGCCGCGGCCGGCCGCCCAGCCGAAGCCCGCCGACATCTTCGAGGCCGGCGGTGTGGTCTACATGACCCAGCCCTTGAGCCGGCCCGAGGCGCTCCCCGGCCGCACCTACAAGATCCGCTGGCCCGACAGCGAGCACGCGCTCTACATCACCCTGAACGACATCGTCCAGGACGGCCGCCGGCGGCCCTTCGAGGTGTTCATCAACTCGAAGAACATGGAGCACTACGCCTGGACCGTGGCGTTGACCCGGATGATCTCGGCCGTCTTCCGCCGCGGCGGCGACGTGTCCTTTGTCGTCGAGGAGATGAAGGCCGTCTTCGACCCGCGCGGCGGCGCCTGGATGGAGGGCCGCTACGTTCCCTCGCTCCTGGCGGCGATCGGCGACGTGATCGAGCGCCACATGATCGAGATCGGCTTCCTCCCCGCCCCCACCCGCCGCGAGCTGCCGGCCGCCGTCGAGCATCAAGCCGCCGCCGGCGGCCCCCTCCTCTCCGACCAGCGCCCCCTCGCCCCGCGCATGGCGCAATGCCCCAAATGCGGCGCGGCAGCCCTCATTCGCATCGAAGGCTGCGACCAATGCACCAGCTGCGACTACTCCAAATGCGGGTGAGCCCCGATTTGCGGATTGGATTGTAGGGCGCTCGTCGACGGCGTTGAGATCACGGGATCTACACCGATCGAGACCCGGACGAGCGCCGCATCATATCGGCCTGGAGGTCGGAACCTCATGTGCGACGGTAAGCCAAAAACGGACTGGCGGCGGCTCCGCTCGATGAGCGATGTCGAAATTCACGCCGCGATCGTCGACGATCCGGATGCCGGCCCGACCGACGAGAACTTCTGGAAGGACGCGCGGGTCGTCCTGCCGCGGCGAAACAGACGGTGACGATGCGTTTGGACACCGACCTCCTGGAATGGTTCCGCCGCGAGCGCGGCTATCAGACCCGGATCAACGCCATCCTGCGGGCTTATATGCACGCCGATGCGAGCGACCCCTCGTGAGCGATAGGCATGCCGAGCGCCATTTACCGGCTGTTCGCGGAGGCGATGGCCGAGCGGAAGCAGATCCTCTGCACCTATAACGGGCGGCGTCGCGCGCTGTGCCCGGTCATCCTCGGCCACTCGCAAGGGCAGGAGAAGGCGCTGACCTATCAGTTCGGCGGCGACAGCGCGAAGGGCTTGCGGCCCGGCGGCGAGTGGCGCTGCCTGTGGCTCGCCAAGATCGGCGATGCTCGTCTGCGCGACGGACCCTGGCATGCCGGCGACAGCCACCGCCGGCCGCAAGGCTGCGTCGAGATCGTCGACCTCGACATCAACCCGCTGAGCCCCTACCTCCCCAAAGCGAGGTAGGATGGGTAGAGCGCAGCGAAACCCATCAATCCCAGCCGCCTCCGCCGATGACGAATTTATCGCCGCAACCGCGTCGCCTACGTCTTCACTGTCAATCTGGCCGAGCGCCGGTCGAGGCTCCTCGTCAACAACATCGAATTGCTGCGCGCGCGCTTCGCGAGACGCAAACCGAGCGCCCGTTCGCGATCGGCGCAATCGTGGTGCTGCCCGATCACCTGCACGCGATTTGGACATTGCCCGAAGGCGACGCCGATTTCCCGACCCGCTGGCGGCTGATCAAGGCCGATTTCTCGCACCGGCTACCGCCGGGCGAGCGGATCTCGGCCAGTCGCCGCCGTAAAGGCGAGCGCGGCATTTGGCAGCGCCGCTATTGGGAGCACACGACGACGATTTAGCCCGCCATGCCGATTACATTCACTTCAACCCGGTCAAGCACGGCCACGTGGCCCGCGTCGCGGATTGGCCGTTTTCCGGCTCGGGGCTTATCCGGAATATTGGGCCGGTGGCCCCGACAGCGGCGAAGGCGGCTACGGTGAGCGGTAACGCGATGGCCGCGCCGCGGTGTAGGATGGGTAGAGCGGCAGCGAAACCCATCGCATCCGGCTGGCCGACCAACCCGCACTCGTCATCGCCACCTCGTCGTGGGAGTCTCGCTTCGCCCCTCCCCACGATGCGGCTGCCGCCCCACCAGCAACGATGGGTTTCGCTCTGCTCTACCCATCCTACGTGCTCTCACCGGGTCATCGTAGCCGTCACTTTACAGATCCACATTCAGCTTTAGAAATTGCTATTAGTTTACCAAGAACGATACGTGTTCCCTTGTCAATTCGTGCTACGTAATCAACACTGGACTCTGAGAAAGCGTTTTGAAGCTGGCCAAATGAATTATCATCAAGAAGTGGAATTGTGGTATACAATTCGGGCAGGAATTCTCGTCGCCATCGTCCACGCCGCCGTCACTTTGGCGCCGGCGCGTAGTCGACCTTCGCCTTGCCGCCGGAGACGATGGCGGGGGACTGATCCCCCTCGGTGCGCACGCTGCCGCCGCCGGGCTGCGGCCCATTCGCCGACTCGGTGGCCGGCGGGGCGGCCGGCGGGACGGGCTGAGCCGCCGGCGCGGCGCCGTAGCTGACGCTCGCATCGCCGCGGCTGACCACGCCCGGGGATTGGGAGCCGCGGGTCGAGACCTGCGGGCCCGGGGCGCGGGCGCCGATCGTCCAGGCGGCGATGCCGAGCGCGCCGATGACAAAGCAGCCGACCGCGATCAGCTTGACCGGGCCGGCGCGGGCGTCCTTGGGCAGCCCCGCCAGGGCGGCGATCAGCGGCCGCAGGACGAGGACGACGACGCCGAGGGCGATGCCGCCGATGCCGGCGATCTCGCCTAACGATTTGAGCTGCGACAGGTCCATGCGCCGGGCCTCCGATTTTGCGCGCCCGCTAGGGACGCCGCGGTGTGGCGAGCTGCCGGGTCAGACGCTCGATCATCTGCTCGGAGGCCGCCGACGCAGCGGCCATGCCGCCGGCTTGAAACACCGGCCCCGCCTGCCGAAAGCAGCCGAGCGCGGCGTTGAGCGCGGCGGCATCATCATCCCTCGCGCCGAGCGCGGCAAGCGCGAGCCCCATGTTGTACTGCGCCTTCGCCCATTCGAGCGGCGCGCGCTCGCGGGTTTCCTCCTCCAGCGCGAGGCGGTAGGCGGCGATGGCCTGGGTCAGGGGCTCGGCGCGGCCCTCGCGCTCGCCGATCCTTTCGAGCGCGTTGCCGAGGCTCATCTGCACCCCCGCCCACAGCAGCGGCGCGCGCTCGCGGGTTTCCTCCTCGAGCGCCAGCCGGAAGGCCGCCACCGCCTGATGGAAGCGCTCGACACCGCTCTCGCGCTCGCCGAGAACCTTGAGCGCGTTGCCGAGGTTCACCTGAGCCGCCGCCCATTGCATCGGCGCGCGCTCGCGGGTTTCCTCTTCCATCGCCAGCCGGAAGGCCTCGGCCGCCTGCTGCAGGTGCTCCGCGCCGTCCTCGCGCTCGCCGAGGACGGCAAGGGCGCCGCCCAGGTTCATTTGCGCGCCCGCCCAAAGGAGCGGCGCGCGCTCGCGGGTTTCCTCCTCCAGCGCGTTGCGGTAGGCCTCGACCGCCTGCTGCAGGCGCTCCGTCCCGCTCTCGCGCTCGCCAAGCCGTTCGAGCGCGTTGCCGAGGTTCACCTGGATCTTGGCCCATTCGAGGGGCGCCCGCTCGCGCGTCTCCTCCTCCAGCGCGAGCCGGAACGCCGCAACCGCCTGCTGCAGGCGCTCGGCGCCGCTTTCGCGCTCGCCGAGAATTTTGAGCGCGATCCCCAGGTTCATCTGCGCCGCCGCCCATTCGAGCGGCACCCGGTCGCGGGTGTTTTCCTCGAGCGCGAGGCGGTAGGCCTCGACCGCCTGCTGCAGGCTCTGCGTGCCGCCCTCGCGCTCGCCGAGGGCGGCAAGCGCGCCGCCGAGATCGAGCTGCGCCCCCGCCCAAAGGAGCGGCGCCCGCTCGCGGGTCTCCTCCTCGAGCGCGAGGCGGTAGGCCTCGACCGCCTGCTGCAAGTGCTCGGGGCCGCTCTCGCGCTCGCCCAGCCGTTCGAGCACATTGCCCAGGCTCACCTCGGCCATCGCCCATTGCAGCGGCGCCCGCTCGCGGGTCGATTCCTCGAGCGCGAGGCGGAAGGCGTCGGCCGCCTGCTGCAAGTGCTCGACGCCGCTCTCGCGCTCGCCGAGAACCTTGAGCGCGTTGCCGAGGTTCAGCTGCGCCCCCGCCCACAGCAGGGGCGCATCCTTGCGGGTTTCGACCTCCAGCGCGAGGCGGTAGGCCTCGACCGCCTGAAGCAGGCGCTCGGCCCCGCTCTCGCGCTCGCCCAGCCGTTCGAGCGCGTTGCCGAGGTTGACCTCGACCATCGCCCATTGCAGCGGCGCGCGCTCGCGGGTCGATTCCGCCAACGCCAGACGGTAGGCCTCGACCGCCTGCTGGAGATGCTCGGTTCCGCCTTCGCGCTCGCCGAGCACCTTGAGCGCATTGCCCAGGCTCATCTGCGCCCTCGCCCAGTCGAGCGGCGCGCGCTCGCGGGTCAGCTCCTGCAAGGCCAGCCGGCAGCCGTCGACCGCCCGCCCGAGCGCGGCGTTGTCGCCGCGGTCGTCGCCTTGGCTGCGCAAGGCGTCCGCCCGGGCGAGCAGGAATTGCCCCTTCTCGGCCGGATGCCCTTGCGGCACGAGGTTGGCCGCCTCGCGAAAGTGCCGCGCCGCCTCGAGGTAATGCAGTCGGGTCATCGCGATCTCGCCGCGCACGCCGCGGTCCGCCGCGGCGCGCAGCAGCCGTTGATCGGCGGCCGCCTGCGCCTGCTGCGCAAGCTGCTGCGCCTGGTGCGCCGCGGCGACCTCCGCCTGCTCCGCCTCGCTCACCAATCGATCGGCTTCGTCGAGGCGGCCGGCCCTGATGGCGGCGTCGGCCCGCTCGACCAGATCGCGGGTGACCGGGTCCTGCGGGTCGAGCGACGCCAGCCGCTCCATCGCCGATTTGTATTGCTGGGCGACCTCGGCCAGCTTTTGCGGCAGCCGCTCGAGCGGGACGTCCTGCTGCCCGATGATCCGCAGCATCGCGACGGCCGCGCCCTCGGTGACGCCGAGCCGGCTGCTCAGATCGACGATCTTGTCGGCGAGCGGACCGACGGCGCCGGCTGCGGCCGCCTTGGTCAGCTGCTGGACCTGCTCGGGCGCCAGCCCGTAGGTGATCGTAACGTCGCCGCCGGCCGCCACCGCCGGGCTTTGAGCGCCGCGCGTCTCGACCGGCTGCGTCTGGGCCAACGCGGAGGCCCCGAATGCCGCGACCAGCGCGAGCGGCAGGGCGACGTTCCTGAACCTGCTTCGGCCGCGCGCCGGGCGCGCGATCGGGACGGCGCCGCTGCGCCGCGGTCCCGCGCGCAACGCCGGAGCGCCGCTCATGGTCCGCCCTCCCTCCGGTCTCTGGCCCGCCGCACCCTCGGCATGGGCCTCGCTTCAGCCGGATCATACGCGCATGGCGCGCCAAATCCAGCGGCGCCGCCGGATTATCGAGCGATACTTGTAAAGAGTGAAAGGGTTTCTTAAAATACGCGTGCGAGGAGAGAGTCCGCGACGTGGGCAGCCATTTGCCTTCATTCGGGGAATTCGCTTGCCGTTTGACAGCGCGGAGTCTTTCGGGCTGGGCTTGGAGAACGGCCCCGATCCCGGCCTGGTTGAGGCCGCGGTCGCCGGGTTCAAGTCGAGCCATCCCTATCTGGTGTTCCGCAAGCGGGCGGTCGCCCGCATGCGCCGGCTCGCCGAGCGCGACCCGCGGCTGGAGGCGCGCTTTGAAAGGTCCCTGAGCGAAGCCGGCTCGCCGCCGCCGGGGCGTGATCTGCGCGCCGCGATCAAGCGCAGGGCGCGCTGCCTGCTCTACATCTCGTTCATCGCGCTGGCCGCCGAAGCAGAGCGGACGAGGCGACGCGCAACCGCCGCTGCGCGTGATGCGCTGGCGGCGTTCGCGCGCGCCGAGAGCTGGCGGGAACGGCCGGTGATCCGCTCCTTTCTCGATTGCGCCGAGATCGCGATCGCGGTCTCCCTGGCGTATGACTGGCTGTTCGACCAGCTGCCCCTGGAGGAACGCCGGGCTGTCGAGCAGGCGATCCTGCGGCATGTGCTCCAGCCGGCGCTCGCGGCCTATCAGGACCGATCGCTGCTGTGGCCGCGCCGGCGCGACAATTGCGCCGCGGTGTCCAATGCCGGGATTTTGATCGCCGCGCTCGCGGTGCTGCGGCCGCACCCGACGATCGCGGCGCGGGTGGTGCAGAGCAGCCTCGCCTCGGCGTGGAACGTATGCCGGGCGTTCGCCCCGGACGGAGCGTGGCTCGAAGGCCTGAGCTACTGGTCGCTGGTCGTCCGCCATACCGGCCTGATGGTGGCCGCGCTGGAAAGCACGCTGGGTCGCAGCTTCGGCCTCGCGGAACGGCCGGGCCTGGCGCAAACCGGCGATTTTGCCCTGCACGCCGTCGGGACCTCCGGCCTGGCCTTCAATTTCGGCGATTCGGAGCGCGCCTTCGACCTCTCGCCGCTCGCCTGGCTCGCGCACCGCTTCGCCCGGCCGATCGACGGCTGGCTCCTCGGCGACTATGACGGCTGGCAGCTGCCCTTTCTGACGATCTGGCCAAATCGCCGCAAAGCCGGCCCTGCCGCCCTCGGGCTGCCGACCGGAAAGGTTTTCGGCGGCTTTGGCCTTGCGTGCTTTCGCAGCACCTGGCGATCCCACCCGCAGGCGCGCCCGGTCTATCTCGCGGTCAAGGGCGGGAACCTCGCCGGCGCCGAACGGCGGACGCGGGCCGGGCCCGAGGATGTGACCATGCACGCCCAGGCCGACGCCGGCACCTTCGTCGTCGACGGCGCGAGACGCCGCTGGGTCATCGATCTCGGCTCGGACGACTATGATCTGCCGGGCTATTTCGATCACGGCCCGGACGGGCGGGCGGGATCGCGCTGGCGGTACTACCGGGCGCACGCCGCCGGCCACAACACGCTCGTCATCGGCGGGGCCAACCAGGTTCCGGACGCGCGCGTCGAAATCCTCGGCAGCTGCGTCGAGGGCGATGTGAAATGGGTGGTCCTCGACCTTTCGGCAGCCTACGGCAGACCCTTTGGCGCGATCCGCCGCGGGGCGGCGCTGATCGGTCGCGAGGTGGTGATCCAGGACGAGGTCGCTGCGGGCCTGTCCGAGGACATCGTGTGGGCGGTCCACACCACCGCCGAGCCGGTTTTGGTCAGGGGCGGCCTCGCGCGGCTTGCCCTCGGCGACGACCGCCTCGTCGCGCGCATCCTCGAGCCGCAGGCGGCCCGCTTCGAGCTCACCCGGCCGCCGCCGCCGGGCTCGTTTCCGATCGCCGACGTGCGGCTGCTGCACAGCCGGCCCGGTTTGCCGGTCGACGGCGCCGTCGACGTTTCCGAGCTGCCGCGCCGCGAAGACGACGGCGAGCATCGCGCGGGCGGCGCGCCGATCCGTCGGCTGCAAATCATCTGGCCGCCGGGCGCGCGACGCTTGACGGTCTTGCTGCTGCCGGACAGCGACGAGGAGCCGCCGGCGCTGCCGGTTGCCCCCCTCGACGACTGGCTGGCTCGCCGCCCGGTCCGGCTTTCCCGCTGCGCCGCGCCGCAGCCCATTTGCGAATTCGCCGCCCAGGTAAGGTTGTCGACATCAAAATTCGGCTATCGTGCCGGCGCGATGACCCACGACGATTGACCATGGCCAAGCCGCCCGCGGGCCGTCCGCCCCCCGTCCAGCGCCCGACGAGCGACGGCCGTCCGCTCGTCCTTGCGACGTTGACCGTGACGGCTACGCTGGGGATGCTCGCTTCGACGATTTATGTCCCGTCGATCCCGGCCATCGCGCAGGCGCTCGACACCACGGTCGGCCGCGTGCAACTCACCTTTGTCGGCTACCTGCTGGCCTTCGCGGTCGGCATGCTGGCGCTCGGGCCGCTTTCCGACCGGTACGGGCGGCGGCGGACGATCATCTTCGGCCTGGCGCTGGCCACCCTGGGCAGCCTCGCCTGCGCGGCGAGCCCGACCATCGAATTCCTGATCGCCGCCCGCGTCGTCCAAGGCGTCGGGGCCTGCGCCGGCATGGTCGTCGGCCGCGCCACGATCCGCGATCTCTATGGCCGCGACGGCGCGGCGCAGGTCCTCGCCGGCCTGGCGATCGCCATGACCCTCATTCAATCCTTTGCGCCGATCCCGGGCGGCTACCTGCAGGAATGGTTCGGCTGGCGGGCGAATTTCGCCGCCGTCGTCCTGTTCGCCGCCGCCGGGCTGGGGCTCGCGATCCGCTACGCGCCGGAGACGCGCGACGCGGCGCTCGCCGCGCCCGGCCCCGGGGCGATGCTGGCGAGCTATCGGGCGCTGCTCGGCATGCGGCGCTTTTTGGCGTATGCGCTCGCCGCCACCGGCGCCCATGCCGGCTTTCACATCTTCTCCGCCGGCGCCCCGGCGGTGCTGATCGGCGGCTTTGGCATCGATCCGGAATCCTACGGTTTTTACGCCGCCCTGCCGCCGATCGGCTTTCTCGTCGGCAGCTTCCTCTCCAACCGGCTGACCCGGCGGCTCGGGGTCAACAGCCTGATCGGCATCGGCAGCCTGGTTCTGCTCCCGGCCGGCGCGGCCATGGTCGGGCTGGCGCTGCTGCATGTCGGCAGCCCCTATGTGATCGTCGGGCCGATGATCCTGATCTGCTGCGGCAGCGGCCTGATCACGCCCAATGCGGTCGCGGCCAGCCTCGGCGTCGATCCCGAGATGGTCGGCGCCGCCTCCGGGCTGGCGAGCTTTTTGCAGATGACCGGGGCCGCCGCCGCCACCGCCGCCTTATCGCTCGGCGCGGGGTCGCTCGGCGCGGGCGGCAACCCGCTGACCCTCGCCATCGTCATCGCGCTCGCCGGCCTGGTCGCGGTCGCGTCCTTCGCCGCGCTGACGCCGTTCGCCCGCCGGTCCGCGGGGGCGGCGGCGAGGGCGCCGATATAGCGGGCGCGCGGCCGCAGGCGACCGAGCCCGCCCCCGCCGGCTGGAGCCCGCAAGCCGAGATCGCGGCGCATTTCCCGCAGATCGCGGCGCTCCATCGGACGGCGCGGCCGCAGCTGCGCGCCATCGAGGCGGCGCTCGATCGGCAGGAGGCCCGCGGGCGCGACGCCTCGGGACCGCGCCTCGCGCTCAGCGAGCTGCGCTGGCGCCTCGAATACACCGGCGACGCCGCCGCCGCCCGCGCGGCGCTCGACCGGGTTCGCGCGCTGGCCGCCGAGCCGGCCCCGCCTTGCGCCGCCTGTCCGGACGCGGAGGGGAGCTGGGGCCCGGGCGCCGAAACGTGGTTTTTCAAGCTCGACGCCTCGGTCGACCACATGCTGGCCGACGGGTTCGACGACCGCGGCCGGCCGCCGCGCTTCCTCGACCGGATCAACGACCCCGACCGGCTCGACGCCTACCTTCGCGGCCTCCTCGTCTCGCGCCCGGCCGAGGACGGCGTCGACCACAGGAAGGAGCTCAACTTCGCCACCGCCGACCTGACGCGCCTGATCCTGCGCCGGCGTCCGCCGGGCTACCCCTGGCACAAGCGGCTCGCGGCGGTGATCGAGCGGTTCATCGCCGACTGGCAGGATCCGGCGACCGGCTTCTTCGGCGCGACCTACGAGGTCGCCGGCCGCTCGTTTCGGACCGTCGATCTCAGCATGACCTTTCATATGGCGCGCTACCTCGAAGGCAGGATCGGCCACTGGCCACGGCTGATCGACACCCTGATCGCGATCCGCGACGAGCGCTATCCGAACGGCTGGCTCGACGAAGCCGGCCTGACCAGCCACAATAATTACGATGTCGCGGTCTTGCTTCAGCTCGGCTGGGCCGCGATGCGGGCGGACCAGCGGCCGCGCGCGCGCCGCGAGCTCGCTCGCCTGACCGACTGGTGCCTGACGACGGCCCTCGCCGCCGACGGCCGGGTGATCGCGCGGGCCATCAGCGAGTCATTGCCCGAGAGCTATTACTTCACGATCGCGTTTCTCGATACGGTCGGCTGCTTCGACCCGGCGAAGCGGTTTTGGACCGACCGCGCCTTTGTCGAGGCGCCGGCGCTCGCGGCGCGGCTCGAAGCCCGCGTGCGCGAATTGAACCAGGCCGATCCGATGGCGCGCATGGCGCTCGAACGCCTTCGCGGCTAGGATGCGGCGGGACCGACCAGACAGAAAGGCGGGACGACCATGCCGCACGACATCGTGATCGAGGACGTCGAATACCAGCGCCAGGGCGGCCGCGCGATGCTGGCCCGGCTCTATCGGCCGGGCGGCGACGGCCCGTTCCCGGCGATGGTGCAGATCCATGGCGGCGCCTGGGTCAACAAGGACCGGACCGACAACGACTATATCGCCAAGGCCTTGGCCGAGAGCGGCGTCGTCGTCGCCTCGATCGATTTCCGGATGCCGCCCGAGGCCCCGTACCCGGCCTCGCTCGCCGACATCAATTTGGCGACGCGCTGGCTCAAGGCGCGGGCCGGGGAATATTCGAGCCGCCCCGACTGGGTCGGCAGCTTCGGCACCTCGAGCGGCGGGCATCAGGCGCTGCTGGCGGCGATGCGGCCCTACGACCCGCGCTACGCCGCGCTGGCGCTGCCCGGGGCGGCCGCGGTCGACGCCCGACCCGCCTTTGTGATTTCGGGCTGGGGCGTCCTCGACCCGCTGCTGCGCTACGAGCTGGCGAGGGCGGCCGGAAACGCCGAGCTTCTCGAAAACCACCACAATTTCTGGGGCGACGCGGCGGCGATGGCCGAGGGCAACCCGCCGCGGATGCTGGAGCGCGGCGAGAAGGTCGATCTGCCGCCGGCGCTCGTCTTCGGCGGCGACAAGGATGAATGGGTCCCGGTCGAGATCATGCGCAAATTCGTCGCCGACTACCAAAAGGCCGGCGGCGAGGCCGAATTGCAGCTCTATGAAGGCGCCAACCACGGCTTCATGACCGGCAAGCCCGACGCTCCCTACGCCGCCCGCGCGCTCGACCGGATGCGGGGGTTCATCCGCAAGCGCACGACCGGCTGAGGCAGGCGCGGTGGAGCGGGTGAAGGGAATCGAACCCTCGTCGTAAGCTTGGGAAGCTTCTGCTCTGCCATTGAGCTACACCCGCGCGGCCGCGATGATAAGCGATCGGCCGCCGCCTGCAAGCGACATCAGGCCACGGCCGATCGCTTCGGCCGGCAGCCGGCTCAGCCGATCTTCGGCCGCTCGCAGGGGACCGTGCCCATGTTGGCCGGCAGGCACACTTCGAGGATCTCCACATCGTCCGAGGTGCGCAGCTCGTTATGCGGCATGCCGCCCGGAATGAAGCAGGAATTGCCGGCTTCGAGCCGGCAATTCGAGCCGTCCTCGAACTCGAGCTCGACCCAGCCCTTGAGCGCGTAGACGAGCTGGCCCTCGCAGACATGATAGTGCCAGCCGGTCGGCTGGGTCATGCCGGTGACGGCCTTCATCACCTGCGCCCGCATCCACCCCTCGCTCGCCTTGGTGACCCCGAGGTCGCGGTATTTGAAGAAGCTGCGCCGGCCCTCGACATAATCGGGCGTCTTGGCGCTCGTCACCGCCACCTTCATCGCCGGCCTCGCCCGCGCCTCGTCCCTGCTCAACACCGCCGCTTCGCTCGCCATGCCGCATCCTCCTCCGCATCGAACCCCGGCATCATAGCACCACTCCGCTGTGGCGCGAAGGTTCAGCCGGACCGCTATTTCCGCCGGGAAAGCAGCAGGAGAGCGGGCATGAAATGGCGGGTCGGGGCGGTTTCGATCACCAAGATCGTCGAGCTGGAGGCGACCGGCGGCAGCCGTTTCATCCTGCCGCAGGCGACCTCGGAGGCGGTGCTGCCGATCCAATGGCTGCAGCCCGATTTCGCCGACGAGCGCGGCCGGCTGAAGATGAGCATCCACGCCCTGGTGATCGAGACACAAGACCGCCGCGTCGTCGTCGACACCTGCCTCGGCAACGACAAGGAGAACCGCCGCATCCCGACCTGGAACCGGCTGCAGACGAGCTTCCTGGCCGACCTCGCCGCCGCCGGCTGTCCCCGCGAGGCGGTCGACACGGTCCTTTGCACGCACCTCCATGTCGACCATGTCGGCTGGAACACGATGCTCGTCGGCGGGCGCTGGGTCCCGACCTTCCCCAACGCGCGCTATCTGATGGGCCGCGTCGAATTCGAGCACTGGACGACGCAGCGCGAGCGCGAGGACATGGCGGCCGTCATGGCCGACTCGGTCGCCCCCGTCCGCGCCGCCGGCCTTGTCGACCTGGTCGAGACCGACCACCGGATCTGCGACGAGCTGAGCCTCGTCCCGACCCCCGGCCACACGCCGGGCCATGTCAGCGTGCGGATTTCCTCGGAGGGCGAGGAGGCGCTGATCACCGGCGACTTCATGCACCATCCCTGCCAGATCGCGCGGCCCGACTGGTCCTCGACCGCCGATTCCGACCCGGCGGCGGCGCGCGCCACCCGCGAGCGGATGCTGGGCGCCTTGGCCGGGACCCCGACCCTCGTCATCGGCACCCACTTCGCCGGCCGCACCGCCGGCCGGATCGTGCGCGACGGCGACGCCTGGCGCCTCGACAACTGAAATCCTGGGAGATTGCTGCGATGAGCGAGCGCGTCTTCGACGGCTTGAAGGTGATCGACTGCGCGAGCTTTATCGCCGGGCCGGCGGCGGCGACGGTGATGTCGGATTTCGGCGCCGCGGTGATCAAGATCGAGCCGCCGGGGGCGGGCGACCCCTATCGCCGCCGGGCGACGCCGCCCAATGGCCCGGGGCTCGCGGGCAATCCCGGTTTTGTCCTCGACGGCCGCAACAAGCGCAGCCTCGCGCTCGATTTGCGCCAGGCCGAGGGGCGGGCGGTGCTCTATCGGCTGGTCGCCGAGGCCGACGTGTTCATCACCAACTACCCGCCGCCGGTGCGCCGCCGCCTCGGCATCACCTACGAGGAGCTGGCCCCGCTCAACCGGCGGCTGATCTACGCCTCGTTCACCGGCTATGGCGAGACCGGCCCCGAGGCCGACAAGCCCGGCTTCGACGCGACCGCGTGGTGGGCGCGCTCCGGGCTGATGCATCTGGTGCGCGCCGGCGAGGAGGTGGCGCCGGCGCGCTCGCTGCCCGGCATGGGCGACCACCCCTCGGCGATGGGGACCTACGGCGCGATCGTCACCGCGCTCTACCGGCGCGAGCGCACCGGGCAAGGGCGCCTATGTCGGCTCGTCGCTCCTGGCCAACGGCTTGTGGGCCAATGGCTGCGCGGTGCAGGCGGCGTTGTGCGGCGAAAAGGTCGTGCCGCAGCCGCCGCGCGAAAGCGGGCTCAATGCCTTGCGCGTGCATTACCAATGCCGCGACGGGCGCTGGATCCTGCTGTCGGTCGCCGCCGACGAGTGGCGCTGGGAAAAGTTCAAGGAGTGCCTCGGCGACACGGCGCTCGACGAGCCGCGGTTCGCCACGCAACACGGGCGCGAGGCCAATGCGCGCGAGCTGATCGCCATCTGCGACCGGATCTTCGCGACCCGCGACCAGGCCGAATGGCGCCGCATTCTCGACGAGGCCGGGCTGATCTTCGGCATCGTCGCCGACATGGACGAGATCCACCAGGACGAGCAGATCCTGGCGAGCGAGGCGCTGGTGCCGTTCGCCGACGGCAGCTCCCTGACCGTCAACAGCCCGATCTGGATCGAGGGCCAGCAAAAGGTCCAACCCCGCCCCGCCCCCGCAATCGGCCAGCACAGCGACGAGGTCTTGCGCGAAATGGGCTACGCCGAACCCGAGATCCGCGCGCTGCGCGAAGCGGGCGTCATCGGCTG
>CAVQSZ010000024.1:0-218032 GCA_963716115.1 uncultured Alphaproteobacteria bacterium | reverse complement strand
GATGATCTTGGCGACGACGCCGGCGCCGACGGTGCGGCCGCCTTCGCGGATCGCAAAGCGCAGCCCCTCGTCCATCGCGATGGGGGCGATCAATTCGATCTCCATCGAGATGTTGTCGCCCGGCATCACCATCTCGGTCCCTTCCGGCAAAATCACGGTGCCGGTCACGTCGGTGGTGCGGAAATAGAATTGCGGCCGGTAGTTGGCGAAAAACGGCGTGTGCCGGCCGCCCTCCTCCTTGGTCAGGATGTAGGCCTCGCACTGAAAATGGGTGTGCGGGGTGATCGAGCCGGGCGCCGCCAGGACCTGGCCGCGCTCGACCTCCTCGCGCTTGGTGCCGCGCAGAAGCGCCCCGATGTTGTCGCCGGCCTCGCCCTGGTCCAAGAGCTTGCGGAACATCTCGACCCCGGTCACCACCGTCTTGGCGGTCGGCCGCAGCCCGACGATCTCGACCTCGTCGCCGACCTTGACGATGCCGCGCTCGACCCGGCCCGTCACCACCGTGCCGCGCCCCGAGATCGTGAACACATCCTCGATCGGCATCAGAAACGGCCGGTCCTTCGCCCGCTCCGGCTGCGGGATGTAGTCGTCGACCGCCTTCATCAGCTCCAGCACCGAATCATGGCCCTGCTCGGGGTTCTTGCCCTCCAGCGCCGCCAGCGCCGAGCCGCGCACCACCGGGATGTCGTCGCCGGGAAACTGGTAGGACGACAGCAATTCGCGCATCTCCAGCTCGACCAGGTCGAGCAGCTCCGGGTCGTCGACCATGTCGACCTTGTTCATGTAGACAACGAGCGCCGGCACCCCCACCTGGCGCGCCAGCAGGATGTGCTCGCGGGTCTGCGGCATCGGCCCGTCGGCCGCCGACACCACCAGGATCGCGCCATCCATCTGTGCGGCCCCGGTGATCATGTTCTTGATGTAGTCGGCATGGCCCGGGCAGTCGACATGCGCGTAATGCCGGTTCGCGGTCTCGTACTCGACATGGGCGGTGGCGATCGTGATCCCGCGCGCCCGCTCCTCGGGCGCCTTGTCGATCTGGTCGAACGGCACAAACTTAGCCCCGCCGGTCTCGGCCAAGACCTTGGTGATCGCCGCCGTCAGGGTCGTCTTGCCGTGGTCGATATGGCCGATCGTCCCGATGTTGCAGTGCGGCTTCGTCCGCTGAAACTTCGCCTTACCCATCGCCTTCTTCTCCCCCCGTTCGTCGCGCCCGCCTGCGGGCTGGAGCGGGTGATGGGGATCGAACCCACGTAGCCAGCTTGGAAGGCTGGAGCTCTACCATTGAGCTACACCCGCGCCCCGCCTGTTCCGCCGGTCGATCCGCCGCGGCCGCCGGTTGTTCGATCCAAGCCCAAAAGCGATGGTGGAGGGGGTTGGATTCGAACCAACGAAGACGTACGTCGGCAGATTTACAGTCTGCTGCCTTTAACCACTCGGCAACCCCTCCGGGCCCGCGCGCCGCCCGGCGCGGCGGATAGGCCGAGATACGGTCTCGCCAAGGCTTTGTCAATCCGGGCTTTGGCCGGGGACCGGGCGGTGTGGTACTCGACCGATCGCGCATCGGGAGGCCGACACATGCATGGTTTTCGACCGCAATCCGGGGGGCCGCAATCCGGGGGGCCGCAATCCGGGGGGCCGCAATCCGGGGGGCCGCAATCCGGGGATCGCGGCCGCGCCCGGGCGGCCCGGCGCGGCGGCGCGCGGGCGGCCTCCGACAGCGGGCGGCTGATCTACGGGCGGCACGCGGTCGGCGCGGCGCTCGCCAATCCCGAGCGGCGCTGGCGGCGGCTCAACGTGCTCGCCGGCCAGGAGGCCGAGGCGGGCGCGCTGCTCGCCGCCGCCGTCGCCGAGCGCAGCGGCGAGGGCGCGGCCTTGCGCGCGCTCGATCGCGACGCCTTCGCGGCGCTGCTGCCGCCGGCGGCGGTGCATCAGGGCCTCGCCCTCGAGGTCGAGCCGCTCGCCGAGCCCGATCTCGACGATGTTCTGCGGCGCGCCGCGATCGCGCCCGGTCGGGCCGTCATCGTGCTCCTCGACCAGGTCAGCGACCCGCACAATGTCGGCGCGGTGCTGCGCTCGGCGGCCGCGTTCGGCGCGCTCGCCGTGGTCGTGGCCGCGCATGGCGCGCCGCCCGCCACGGGCGCCCTCGCCAAGGCCGCCTCGGGGGCCCTCGAAGCCGTGCCGCTGGTCCGCGTCGGCAACCTCGCCGCCGCCCTCGACCGCCTCAAAGAGGCCGGGTTCTGGGTCTGCGGCCTCGACGAGGCCGCCGCCGGGCCGCTCGCGGCGCTCGACCTCGGCCGGCGCGCGGCGATCGTGCTCGGCTCCGAGGGCGGCGGCATGCGCCGGCTGGTGCGCGAGCGCTGCGACCACCTCGCCCGGCTGCCGACCCTCGCCGCGCAGCCGTCGCTCAACGTCTCCAACGCCGCCGCGGTCGCGCTCTATGTGCTGCTGGGCGCTCAAGGATAGCGGCGGCGGCTCGGTTTTTTAGAGCGGGCCGTCTCAATCCAGGGTATATCCAGGCGCAACGATACGGATCGGGAGGGTATCATGAAGGCGTGTGCTCGCAGCGGCTTGCGGCGCGATGCTGATCCTCGGCGCGCTGTCGTCCGGTCCCGTGCGCGCGCTGACCCCGCAGCAGGAGCTGATGAAGTCCTGCAACGCCAAGGCGGGCGAGCAGAAACTGGCCGGCGACGCGCGCAAGAGTTTTATGAAGACGTGCCTGAGCGGCGACAAGCCGGCGGCGCTGACCCCGCAGCAGGAGCTGATGAAATCCTGCAACGCCAAGGCCGCGAGCCAAAGCCTCAAAGGCGACGCGCGCCAGCAGTTCATGAGCGCCTGCCTCAAGGGCTAGGCGGCTGATGCGCGCGGGCTATCGGACAAGACAGCAGGCGCTATCCGCGGGCTCGGAACGTGGTCAGCACATCGTCGCCGACGGCCTGCGTCGACATCCGCGCGAAGCCGGGGGCGTCGGCGAGGGCGGCAAGGTTCAGATCGGCGACCGCGGGGACGGCGTCGCCGCCGATCAGCATCGGCGCGTGAGCCCAGGCGAGGCGGTCGACGAGGCGCGCGCGCAGCAGGGCGGCGGCGAGCCCGGCGCCGCCCTCGACGAGCAGACGGGTGACGCCGCGCCCGCCGAGCGCCGCCAGCGCCGCCGCCAGACCGACCCGCCCGTCGGGGTCCGGGTCGAAATCGATCACCGTCGCGCCGCTCCCGGCAAACGCCGCGCGCCGGGCGGGATCGGCCGAGCGCAAGGTCAGCACCCAGGTCGGAACCCGGCCCGCCTCGGCGATCAGCCGCGCCGTCGCCGGGATCCGCAGACGCCGATCGATCACGATGCGCACCGGCGAGCGATGGCCGAGGCCGGGCAGGCGGCAGGTCAGCTGCGGGTCGTCGGCAAGCACGGTGCCGGGGCCGACCATGATCGCGTCATGCTGCGCGCGCAGCAGATGCGCCCGCTCGCGGGCCGGCGCCCCGGTGATCCATTGGCTCTCGCCGCCCGCGGTGGCGATCCGGCCGTCGAGCGAGGTCGCCAGCTTTAAGGTGACCAGCGGCCTGCCCTTGGCGAGGCGGGTCAGAAAGCCGGCGTTGACCTCGGCCGCCTCGTCGGCGCACAGCCCCAGCTCGACCGCGACCCCGGCGGCGCGCAGCCGGCGCACGCCCTCGCCGGCGACGCGGCGATCGGGATCCTCGATCGCGACGACGACCCGCCGCACCCCGGCGGCGATCAGCGCCTCGGCGCAGGGCGGGGTCCGGCCCCAATGGCAGCACGGCTCGAGGCCGACATAGGCCGCGGCGCCGCGGGCCGCTTCGCCCGCCCGGCGCAGCGCCTCGGTCTCGCCGTGCGGCCGGCCGCCGGGCCGGGTCCAGCCGCGGCCGACCACCCGGCCGTCGCGGACGATGACGCAGCCGACCGCGGGGTTCGGCCACACCGTGCCGAGGCCGCGCCGGGCCAGGGCCAGCGCCGCCCGCATCGCGGCGAGATCGAGGCGCCGGTCGGCCTCACTGGCCATCGGCGGCGATCCGCCCGACAAACTCCCCGAAATCCTTGGCCTCGCGAAAATTGCGATAGACCGAGGCGAAGCGGATATAGGCCACCTGGTCGAGGCTCGCCAGCGCCTCCATGACGAGGCCGCCGATCATGTCGCTCGGGATCTCGGTTTCGCCCGAGCTTTCGAGCTGGCGCACCAGCGAGTTGATGATGCGCTCGACCCGATCGGGCTCGACCGGGCGCTTGCGCAGCGCGATGTAGATCGAGCGGGCGAGCTTGTCGCGGTCGAAGGGCTCGCGCTGCGCGTTCTTCTTGGCCACGGTCAGCTCGCGCAATTGCACCCGCTCGAAGGTCGTGAAGCGGGCCGCGCAGTTCGGGCAAAACCGCCGCCGGCGGATCGCGCCGCGGTCGTCGGTCGGGCGCGAATCCTTGACCTGGGTGTCGTCGGTTCCGCAAAACGGACAGCGCATCTCCTCCTCCCTATCCCGCCCTCGCTGCGTCCCGACATTCCGGATAGATCGGGAACCGGGCGCAGAGCTCGCGGGCCTCTTCGCGCACCCGCATCTCGGTCGCGCCGTTCGCGGCCGGCGAGCGGGCGAGCCCTTGCAGCACCTCGACGATCATCCGCCCGACGGCGCGGAATTCGGCTGCGCCGAAGCCGCGGGTGGTCGCCGCCGGCGAGCCCAGGCGGATGCCGGAGGTAATCGTCGGCTTTTGCGGATCGAACGGGATGCCGTTCTTGTTGCAGGTGATGCCGGCGCGCTCCAGGCTCTGCTCGGCGTCGCGCCCGTTGAGCCCGAGCGGCCGCAGGTCGACCAGCAGCAGGTGCGTATCGGTGCCGCCGGAGACGATGGCGAGCCCCGCTTCGCCGAGGCTCGCCGCCAGCGCCGCGGCGTTCTCGACCACGGCGGCGGCGTAGCGCGCAAAATCCGGCCGCAGCGCCTCGCCCAGGGCCACCGCCTTGGCGGCGACCACATGCATCAGCGGGCCGCCTTGCAGGCCGGGGAACACGGCGGCGTTGAGGCGCCGGCCGATCGCCTCGTCGTCGGCGAGGAGCAGCCCGCCGCGCGGCCCGCGCAAGGTCTTGTGGGTGGTGGTGGTGACGACGTGCGCATGCGGCAGCGGGCTTGGATGGACGCCGCCGGCGACCAGCCCCGCGAAATGCGCCATGTCGACCATCAGATAGGCGCCGACGCTGTCGGCGATGGCGCGGAACCGGGCGAAGTCGATGATCCGCGGATAGGCGCTGCCGCCGGCGATGATCAGCTTTGGCCGGTGCGCCCGGGCCAGCGCCTCGACCTCGGCGAAATCGATCCGCGCATCCTGCGCGCGCACCCCGTAGGAGAACGCGTTGAACCACTTGCCCGAGAGGTTGAACGGCGCGCCGTGGGTCAGGTGGCCGCCGGCGGCCAGCGACATCCCGAGGATCGCATCGCCCGGGGCGAGCAGCGCCAGCAGCACCGCCTGGTTCGCCTGCGCGCCCGAATGCGGCTGGACATTGGCGAAGGCGCAGTCGAAGAGCCGCCGGGCGCGGTCGATCGCGATCCGCTCGGCGATGTCGACAAACTCGCAGCCGCCGTAATAGCGGCGGCCGGGGTAGCCTTCGGCGTATTTGTTGGTCAGCACCGAGCCCTGCGCCTCGAGCACCGCGCGCGAGACGATGTTCTCGCTGGCGATCAGCTCGATCTGCGACTGCTGGCGCCCGCATTCGCGGTCGATCGCCGCCGCCAGCTCGGGATCGGCCTCGAACAGGGTCTCGGAAAAAAAGCCGTCGGCGACGGGAGCGCGCAACGAGAACGGAGCTGAGGGCATCGATCGACCGATCGTCAGTGGCGGGACGGCCCGATGCGTCGCGGCGCGGCGCAGCGGCGAATTTCGGATCAGACGCGATCATCCGCGCGCCGCGCGGGGGACAAGCTTCCGACGAACGGCACTCTACCAAATCTCGGCCGGCGATGCCAACTGCCTACCACCGCTCGCGTCCACTGCCGAGCCTGTCCTCGGCCGGCGCGGCGCGGCCACGGCCGGGCGCCGCGGCAGCGGCAAGCTTTGGCGCGGGGCGCGCCAATTGCAGCAACATGGACCGGAAGCTCGAATGCGATCGTCAAGTCGTTGCGACAGCCGTCTCAATGAAGATTACTGTGCTCCTGCAAAATTTTTTGTTGACACAAGAAATTTATGCTGAGATGATCGGATTCGGATCGAACATTTCCAGACACGCTGGGGAAGAACATGGCTGAAACGCCAGCGCCGAAAGCGGCGCAAGATGAATTGCTGCGGATGACCGCGGATGTCGTGACCGCTTATGTCCGCAACAATGCGTTGCCCACGGCGCAGCTGGGTGAGGTCATCAACGCCGTCTACGCCTCGCTGCGGCGGCTGGAGGATCAGACGGCGCAAGCGCCGCCGGAGCCGCTGAAGCCGGCGGTGCCGATCCGAAGATCGATCACCCCGGAGTTTTTGGTGTGCCTGGAAGACGGCAAGAAGCTGAAGATGCTGAAGCGGCATCTCCGCTCGACCTACAACATGACCCCGGACCAATATCGTACTAAATGGGGTCTTGCGCCGGACTATCCGATGGTGGCGCCCAACTACGCCGAGCAGCGCTCCCAATTCGCCAAGAGGATCGGGCTCGGCCGCGGCGCCGGCCGTCGCGCCCCGCGCGACCCGGCGTTGGAGAATTAGCGCAGTCAAGAGATTGTCATTGCGAGGAGCGCATCGCGCGACGAAGCAATCTCGACCGGACGAGCGATGTCGACCCGAGATTCCTTCGTCGAGTCCTTCCACGGGCGGGTCTCGCGACGACCCGTGGGCTCGCAATGACGATCACGCAACGCGCTTCGATCTGAACGAAATTTGCTCTGGTGTTCAGACGCATTCACCTGATTCGGCAGCAAGTGGCTGTAGACGACAGAGTTGAATCATTTGGATGCATCCAAGCACCAGCGCCCAATTGCCTCGGGCGGCGGCGCCCGATCGAGATTGCGTCGCCGCCACGCTCAGCGGCGCCACTCCTTTGCCGGCGCGCCGCTCTCGCCCAATGGATAGGCGGCGGGGGGCGGGACCAGGGCCGCGGCCTGGGCCGGCTCGCCGCGGCGCGCCTCGGCGGCGGCGCGCAGCCGGTAGTAGGAGCGGACCGTCAGCGGGATCGAGCCGACATAAACGACGCCGATCACCGTCAAGGTCGGCCACGGCGCGGTGGTGAAGAACGCGGTCAGGACAGCGGCGCCGAGCAGGGTCGGGACGACCAGGTTGTGCGGGATGCGGATGCGCTTCAGCGACACGGTCGGCACCTTGCTGACCATCAAGAGCGCCACCCCGGTCACCGTCACCGCGTTCAGATAGGGCGAGCGGAACAGCCAGTCGCCCCATTCGAAGCTCAAGAACATCGGCACCATGACCAGCCCCGCCCCGGCCGGGGCCGGCGCCCCGGTGAAGAACGGCGAGGCGTAAGGCGGCAGGTCCGCCGCCGCCTGGGTGTTGAACCGCGCCAGGCGCAGCGCGCAGCACACCGCGAAGAACAGCACGATCGCCCAGCCGACGCTGTTCAGCGCCGACATGGTCCACAAATAGAGCACCGCCGCCGGGGCCACCCCGAAGCTGACGAAGTCCGACAGGCTGTCGAGCTCGGCGCCAAAGCTCGAGGTCGATTTTAAGAGCCGCGCGATGCGCCCGTCGAGGCCGTCGAAGATGCCGGCGACGATGATCGCGAGCACCGCGGCCTGAAAATTGCCGTTCATCGCAAAGCGGATCGCCGTCATCCCGGCGCACAGCGCGAGCAGGGTCAGGATGTTCGGCACCATGCGGTTGACCGACCGGTCGGAGAGCCGGCGGACCCGCGGCCGCCGCACCCGCGCCGAGCGCTGCCTCAACTCCCCATCTCCCCTTCAGTGCGCCGCCCCTTGCCGCGCCGGCTCCTGCGCCAGACGGTCGGCGATGACGGTCTCGCCGCCGACCATCCGCTGCCCGACGACGACCATCGGCACATAAGGCGGCGGGCAATAAATGTCGACCCGCGAGCCGAAGCGGATGATCCCCATGCGCTGGCCGGCGGCGATCTCCTGGCCCTCGCGCAGGTCGCAGACGACCCGCCGGGCGACCAGGCCGGCGATCTGGGCGAAGGCGATTTCCGGCCCTTCGGGCGGAGCGAGGCGGATCGCCATGCGCTCGTTGTGCAGGCTCGCCTCGTCGCGGCCGGCGTTGACGAACCGTCCCTTCGTGTAGCGCAGCGCCACGACGCGGCCGGCGATCGGCGAGCGGGTCACGTGCACGTCAAAAATGCTCAGAAAGATGCCGATCCGCACGAAATCGCCCTCGCCCATCGCCAGCTCGGGCGGCGGCGGGGCTCGCGCCACCGACGTCACCACGCCGTCGGCCGGGCTGACCAAGAGCCCCGCCCGGGTCGGGGTGACGCGCCACGGGTCGCGGAAGAAATAGGCGATCCACAAGGCGACGATCAGCGCGGCCCACCCGGCCGGGGCCCACAGCAGCAGCAGCGCCACCGTCGCCACCGCCGCGGCGAGAACGAATTTGAGGCCGTCCGGGTGCAACGGGGCGAGAACTCTTCTCAGCACGGCATTGCCCCTGGCGGCGGCGCGGCTCGGGCGTTCAGGCGCCTTCCCGGCGCCAGGCCGCGAGCAGCCCGCCGACGATCAGCAGCAGCGCCGCGACGCCCGGCAGCAGCGGGATTTCGCTGAGCCCGGTCACGGTATACTCGCCATTGGCGCGAAAGCCCATCCAATCGCTGCCGGCGGCGGTCCGGCCGGGCGCTGTCCGGCGCAATTCGGGCACACTCCCCGAGGCCGACCCAGAAGACGCCGCCGCCGGTCGCCGCCGCGACCGGCGCGAGCTTGTCGGGGGTGGTGCGGACATCGGCGAGCTCGATCGGGTTGAGCGGGCCGGCCGCGGCCAATGCCGTGCGTGCGCCGTCGGTGACCCGGTAAAGCCCCATCTCGGCGATATTCATGCCGCCGCTGCTGCGCCCGCCCTTGTCCGGCGTCAACGTCAGGCTGCGGCTCGACCCGTCCGGCAGGGTCACGCTGACCGGGCGGTCGTCGGGCTCCAGCGATTGGCGGGTGACGACGAGCCGGTCGCCCTCGACCATCGCGCGCAGATCGTTCTCCTCGAGGTCGGGCTCCTTCATCAGCCAGTAGGCGAGCCGGCGCAAGCAGCTCGGCCTGCGGCCCGCCGCCTTCGAAGCCGCGCGCCCAGAACCACATCTGATCGGACAAGAGCTGCGCCACCCGCCCCTGGCCGACACGGTCGAGGACGAGCAGCGGGTCGCCGTGGTCGCCGCTCATCACCGTGACGCCGCTTATGGACCCGCGCGTCGACCTGGCGGAACCAGCGGCCCCAGCTCGGCTGGCCGTCCGCCGGCCCGGCCCCCGACAGCCCTTCGGTGACCGGATGGCGGCGGCCGAGATCGGTCAGCTGCGGCTTGAACCCCTCCTCGAACACGTTGCCGGTCGGCTCGGTCGGCAGGATCGCGCCGAGCGGGGTGCGCGACAGGCTCAAGGGCGTGCCGAAATTGGGGCCGGCGGCTTCGAGAAAGGCGCCGCCGTTGCGGACATAGCGCACGACGTTTTCGAGATAGGCCTGCGGGATCACCCCGCGCCGGCTGTAGCGGTCGAAGATGATCAGGTCGAAATCGTCGAGCTTGGTGTCGAACAGCTCGCGGATCGGAAAGGCGATCAGCGACAACTCGCGGATCGGCGTGCCGTCCTGCTTTTCCGGCGGCCGCAGGATCGTGAAATGGACGAGGTCGACCGACGGGTCGGATTTGAGGATGTTGCGCCACACCCGCTCGCCGGCATGCGGCTCGCCCGAGACCAGCAGCACGCGCAGCCGGTCGCGCACGCCGTTGACGACGACGACGGCGCGGTTGTTGTCGAGCGTCAGCTCGCTCGGGCCCGGCTCGACCTCGAGCTCCACCACGTTGGGGCCGCCATGGTCGATCGGGATCTTGAGCGGCACATCGCGGCCGACCGGCACGTGGAGCTGCTGCGGCGCGCCGCCATCCTTGCGCCAGGTGAGCCGCGCCTGCCCGGCCGCCGGCTTTTTCGGGTCCGCCGGCAGGTCCTCGACCCGGACCGTCAGCGGCAATTCCTTGCCGACGAGGCCGAAGCTCGGCGCCTGGGCCACCACCAGCCGGCGGTCGCGCTCGTCGGGGCGGCCCGGACAGCAGCACGTGGAGCGGCGCGCCGACCGCCTCGGCGAGGGTTTTGGCGTCGCCGGTCGGAACGTCGTGGACCTCGCCGTCGGTGATCATGACGACGCCGGCGAGGCGCTGCCGCGGCACGTCGGCCATCGCCCGGTTGAGCGCGGCGAAGAGCCGGGTGCCGTCGTCGCCGGCGCCGGGCTGCGGCTCTCCGGCGGTGACCACGCGAACCTCGAGGTCGCGCATCCGGCCGAGGCGGTCCTTGAGCGTCGCCAGCGCCGCCGCAGTCGCCTGCCGGCGGTCGCCGATCCGCTGGCTCGGCGAATCGTCGACGACGACGATCGCGACGTCGCGCTGCGGCGTGCGCTTTTCCTCGATCAGCGAGGGGTTGACGAGGGCCGCCAGCAGGACCGCGACAGCGACCGCGCGCCACCACAGGCCCCGCGCCCGGCGCCAGACGCCGAAGCCCAGGACCAGCGCGGCGGCGGCGGCGAGCGCGGCGAGCGCAAGCCACGGCAGCAGCGGCGCGAAGGCGAGCGTGAAGGCGCTGCCGTTCATTGGCCGAGCCGCTCCAGGATCGCCGGCACGTGCACCTGGTCGGACTTGTAGTTGCCGGTCAGCACGTACATGACGAGGTTGACGCCGAACCGCATCGCCATCTCGCGCTGCGCCTCGCCGCCGGGGACGACCGCGAAGGCGGGACGGCCCTCGCCGTCGACCGCCCAGGCGCCGGCCCAGTCGTTGGCCGCCGACGATGACGCTCGACACCCCGTCATTGACGCGGTCCTCGACCGGCTCGACCCACAAGGTCCCGACATTCCAGCGGCCGGGGAACTCGTGCATCAGATAGAACGACTTGGTCAGCACGTGGTCGGGCGGGATCGGGGCCAGCGGCGGCATCTTGACCCCGGCCGTCAGCCGCCGCAGCCGTTGCGCCGAGATCGCAGCCCCGCCGAACGGGCCGGGGCTCTGGTTGTCGCCGTCGCGGGTGTCGAAGAGGATCGTCCCGCCGGTTTCGAGGTAGCGGTTGATCCGCTCGATGGCCTTGGCCGAAGGCGGCGGCTGGTCGGCCGTCACCGGCCAATAGAGCAGCGGAAAGAAGATCAGCTCGTCGCTTTCGATGTCGATCGCCAGCGGCTCGGCGGTGTCGACCGCGGTGCGCCGGTTCAAGGTGCCGGTCAGGCCGACGAGCCCGGCGCGGCTCACCGCATCGACCTCCTCGTTCCCGGTGCGGACATAGGCGAGGCGCAGCTCCGAGGTCGCCCGCACGACAAAGGCGTCGTCGGCCCGCGCCGTCGTCGGCAGCGCCGCGGCGGCGAGCAGCGCCAGGACCGCGGCCCGCGTCTTGTGCCGGCGCAAGAGGCCGCGCAGGGCGTAGGCGATCAACAAATCGGCGAGCGCCAGCAGCAGCGCCGCCAACAGCAGCGGCGGGCGAAGATCGATCTCGCGGCCGTGCGCGAAGGTCTCGCGCGCGGTGTCGGGCGGCAGGTTCTCGATCGGCTTCAATTCCCTGATCCCGCCCGACAGGTTGAGGGCGCGGCGCGCGTCGGCCGTGCCGTAGAAGCCCGGCGGATGGCGCGGCGACGCCGCAGCCGTGGCGATCTCGCCGGCCGGGATCGGGCGCGCCGAGGGCGGCGCCCGCTGCAGGCGGCCGAACCCGTCCAAGGTCTCGAGCGGCGGCAACGCCTCGCTGCCGGCCTCGGCCACCCCTTGGCTCACCGCCACGACCCGCCGCAGCATCTCGACGAACAGCCCCGAGAGGGCGAGGTTCGACCAGTCGGCGTTGGCCGTCGTGTGCACCAGCACGATCCAGCCCTGCCCGCGCTTCTCGGCGGTGACGAGCGGCGTCCCGTCGGCGAGCCGCGCCCAGGTCTTGGCCGGCGAGGTCGAGGTCGGGCTCGGCCAGCACCTGCCGCGACACGGTCACGTCGGCCGGGATCGCGAGCCCGGCAAACGGGCTGTCGGCGGCGAACGGCGCGAGCCTCGCCGGCTGCTCCCACGACATCGCGCCGCCGATCGTGCGGCCGCCGCGGCGCAGCCGCACCGGCAACAGCTTGTCGCCCTGCTCGGCCAGATGCGGCCCGGCGAACCGCAGCAGGAGCCCGCCGGCCTCGACCCATTTGCCGACCGTCTCCGCCTCGGCCGGCGAATCCGGACCGCTGTCGGAGAAGATCAGGACCGCGAGCTCGCGCTTGAGCAGGTCCGCGACCCGGCCGCGGCGGATTTCGGCGAACGGGCCGAGCGCGCGCTCGAGGTAGAAATTCTCGCTGAGCAGCGGCTGGCCGGCGGCGGCGGTCGGCGCGGCGATCCCGACCGGGCGGCGGCGCCAGCGCTCGTCGACCAGCAGCACCGCGCCCGCCGACTGCTCGCCCTCGATCTCGACCCGGGTGGCGCGGTTTCTGCAGCTCGCTCGGCATCGCCAGCCGCGCCTGCGCCGAGCTCGCGCCGGGCTCGAGGGTCGCGGCCTGGCGGGCCAGCAGGCGGCCGTCCTCGCCGCTCGCCCGCACCTGATAGAGCCGCGGCGCCGAGGCCGGCAGCGAGCGCAGCGCCACGGTCAGATCCTTCGCCTGGGCGTCGCCGGCGGCGAGCAGCACCGGCGCCTTTTGCGGCTCGGCGGCGAGGTAGCGCAGGCTGCCGCGCCTGGCGAGCCAGGCAGCGAGCGCCGCGCTGCCGGGATCGGCGACGCCGTCGCTGACCCAGATCGCCGAGCCCGCCTCGGGCAGCGACAGCGCTTCGAGCCGGGTCAGCGCGGCGCGGCGGTCGACCGGCCAGGGCTTGGGCTGCAACGACAGCACCGCGGCGCGCGCGTCGGCGGCGCGCACCGGGGCCAATGGCGGCGAGCGCCGCGTCCCCGGCCGGCGGCGCGGTGGCGACCAGCACGACCTGCCGGTCCTCGCGGCCGGCCTCGGCGAGAAGGCCGGCGAGCGCCGCCTGCCGCACCGGCCAGTCGCGCCGCCGCCGCCCAGCCGTCGTCGACGACGACGAGGATCGGCCCGCTCGCCGCCAGACGCTGCTGCGGGTTCAGGAGCGGGTGGGCGAGCGCCAGGATGACGAGGGCGGCCAGCGCCATGCGCAGGAGGATCAGCCACAGCGGGGTGCGCGCCGGGGTCTCGTCGCGGGGTACGAGGCCCAGCAGCAGCCGGATCGCCGGAAAGACGATGCGGCGCGGCGCCGGCGGCGTCACCCGCAGCAGCCACCAGATGATCGGCAACGCCGCCAGCGCCAGCAGCAGCCAGGGCGCGGCGAAGGCGAAAGAGCCCAGCGCCAGCATCGCTGCCTATCCTCGCTCCCGGGTCGCGACAGGGGCGGATCGAGGCGGGGGCGAAGCGCCTCCGATCGGCGCTTGCGGACCGCTCATCGCCGGCTGTCGGCCGACAGCACGCCGTGCAGCGCCAGCAGGGCGAGCTCGGGCGGCCGGTCGGTGCGGTGCGAGCCGAAGGTCCAGCCGAGCGCCGCGGCGATCGCCGCCAGACCCTCGCGGTGGCGATTGAAGCGCTGCGAATAGTCGTCGCGGATGCTCTCGACCCGGCTGACGACGATCTCCTCGCGCTCCTCGACGCCGGCGAAGCGGACCCGGCCGTCGAACGGCAGGTCCTCCTCGGCCGGGTCGACGATCTGCAGCATGTGGCCCTTAAGCCCGGCCCCGGCGAAGCGGGCCATCGCCGCGTTCACCGTCTCGAGGGGCGACAGGAAATCGCCGATCGCGACCACCTGCGCCGCGCGCGGCAGCGGCTCGAACGCCGGCAGGCTCTGCCGATCGGCGGGCTCGCGGGCGATCGCCTCGGCGATCCGCGACAGGGCGATGCGGCCGCTGATCGGCGCGACCCCGCTGCCGAGCAGGGTCAGCCGCTCGCCGCCGCGCACCAACAGGCTCGCCAGCGCCACCAGCAGCAGCTCGGCGCGGTCGCGCTTGGTCGGCCAGTCGCCGCCGGCGAGGTATTCGGCCGAGCTGTAATCCATCGAGGCGGACGCGTCCCGCCACAGCCAGACGCTCTGTGCGGCGTCCCATTCGGTCTCGCGGACGTAGAGCCGCTGCGATTTGGCGCTTTCGCGCCAGTCGATGCGGGCCGCGGCGTCGCCCTGCTGGTATTGGCGGAATTGCCAGAAGGTTTCGCCCTGGCCGACGCGGCGGCGCCCGTGCACGCCCTGCGCCACGGTGGCGGCGACCCGCTCGGCCGCGACCAGCAGCGGCGGCAGCGCCGCGGCGGCCTCCTCCGCGCGGTCGCGCAGCGCCCTCGGCGGCGCGCGGCGGCGCGAGAGAAACCCCGCCCGCGACCTCGATTGGGCGGCGTTCACCGGAACGGCGCCGAAATCTGCTCGATGACCCGCGCCACCGTCACCCCCTCGGCGCGGCCGGCGAAGCTGACCGCCATGCGGTGCCGCAGCACCGGCGGGGCCAGCGCCACGACATCGTCGACCGACGGGCTGAACCGGCCGTCGATCAGCGCCCGCGCCCGGCAGGCCAGCATCAGCGCCTGGCTGGCGCGCGGCCCCGGCCCCCAGGAGACGAAACGCCGCACGCTGTCGGCTTCGGCGCTGTCGGGCCGGCCGGAGCGCACCAGCGACAGGATCGCCTCGACCACGCTCTCGCCGATCGGGATGCGCCGCACCAGGCGCTGCGCCGCCATCAGCTCGGCGGCGTTCATCGCCGGCCGCGGCCGGTCCTCCGACACCCCGGTGGTGGCGATCAGCATCTGCCGCTCGGCCTCGCGCTCGGGATAGTCGACATCGATCTGCAAGAGGAAGCGGTCGAGCTGCGCCTCGGGCAGCGGGTAGGTGCCTTCCTGCTCGAGCGGGTTTTGCGTCGCCAGCACATGAAACGGCCGCGGCAGCGGGTGGTACTGCCCGGCGATCGACACCCGGCCTTCCTGCATCGCCTGGAGGAGCGCCGATTGCGTGCGCGGGCTCGCCCGGTTGATCTCGTCGGCCATCAACAGCTGACAGAAGACCGGCCCTTGCAGGAAACGGAACGAGCGCCGCCCGCTCTCGCTTTCCTCCAGGACCTCGGAGCCGAGGATGTCGGCCGGCATCAGGTCGGGCGTGCATTGGATGCGCTTTTCGTCGAGGCCGAGGATCGCGCCCAGGGTCTCGACCAGCCGCGTCTTGGCGAGGCCCGGAACGCCGATCAGCAGCGCGTGGCCGCCGCACAACAGGGTGATCAAGGCTTGCTCGACGACCTCGGCCTGACCAAAGATGATTTCGCCGATCCGGGCGCGGACAAGGCCGAGGCTGCGGCCGAGCGCCTCGATCTCGGCGGCCAGATCCTCAGCGGGCGGGTGGATGGGTGCGGTGGCGGACAAGCAGTCGGATCCCTCTAGAAAAGGCGCGGCTACAAAAGGCGCGGCTGCAAAAGGCGCGGCGGGCGTGAGCCTGATCGAAAACCCGCCCGCCGGCAATTCCCCAAAGGGAGGCGCTCCCGGCCGCGTTCCGGTCGACCTCGGCGACATCGGCATGCGCATCGCCCGGGATGGCCTCTGGCATTATCGCGGGTCTCCCATCGGCCGGCCGGCGCTCGTCAGGCTGTTCGCCTCGGCGCTGCGCCGCGAGGCGGATGGCGGCTATTGGCTCGTCACCCCGGCCGAGCGCTGCCGCGTCGAGGTCGAGGACGCCCCCTTCCTCGCGGTCGCGCTCGGCGTCGAGGGCGCGGGACGCCGGCAGCGGCTGATCTTCCGCACCAATCTGGACGAATTTGTGACAGCCGGCCCCGACCATCCGCTGCGTGTCGAGACCGCTGCCGACGGCGAGCCCGCGCCCTATATTGTAGTGCGCGATCGGCTCGAGGCAAAAATCGCGCGGTCGGTGTTCTACGACCTGGTCGAGCTGGCGCCGAGGAGCGGGTGGCGGACCGGGTTCTGTTCGGCGTCTGGAGCCAGGGCGCGTTTTTTCGCCTCGGCGAGCCGGGGCCGGATTGGGAGTGAGCGGCGGGGGCTGATGTGGTGACGCGGGAATTGGCGATCGCGCGCTTCGCCCGGCTCGGGACGCCCGGCCGGCGCGGCTTCGGCGGCGCCGCCGACGCGGTCGAGGCGGCGGCGCTCCGGCGCGCGACGCGCGGCGACCACGACCTCAATCCGGGGATGACCCCGCCCAGCGCCGAGCTGCGGCCGGCGGCGGTGCTGGTGCCGCTGATCGACCGCGCCGGGGGCATGTCGGTGCTGCTGACCCGGCGCACCGCGCATCTGAGCAAGCACGCCGGCCAGATCGCCTTTCCCGGCGGGCGCATCGAGGCCGGCGACCGCGACGCCGCGGCGGCGGCGCTGCGCGAGACCGAGGAGGAGGTCGGCCTGCCGCGCGGCCATGTGACCCTGATCGGCCGGCTCGACACCTACGTCACCGGCACCGGCTTTGAGATCACCCCGCTGGTCGGCATCGTCAGCGTGCCGTTCCCGCTCGCCGCCGACCCGTTCGAGGTGTCCGAGATATTCGAGGTGCCGCTCGCGTTTGTCCTCGACCCGCGCAACCATCACCGCACCGACCGCATTTACGAGCATCGCCCGCGAACCTTTTTCGTCCTGCCGTTCGAAGACCGCTTCATCTGGGGGGCGACGGCGGGGATGCTGGTCAATCTGGCCGAGGTGCTCGCCCCCTCGTGAGGCCATGCGGGTCTTCCTGACGATCGTCCTGCCGCTGGTTCTGCCGGTGGCGCTCTATCTGCTCTGGATTGGCGCGTTGACCTCCTGGCATGAGGAGGGCGGCGTCGCGTGGGGCGCGGTGCCGTGGGTCTGGCTCGCGGTCGCCGGCGCGGCCCTGCTGGCGGTGGTGCTGGTGGTCGTGACCGTCGGCTTCGGCGCGCCGCAGGAGGGCGTCTATGTGCCCCCGCGCTGGGAGGGCGGCGGGATCATCCCCGGCCACATCGTCCCCGGCCACATCGTCCCGAAGGACCGGCGGTGACGAAGGCGAAGCGGATCGCGCCGCAGCCCTGGATGGTCGAGCCGGCCACCCTGGCCGTGCTCGCGGCGTTGCGGGCGGGCGGGGCGGCGGCGCGATTTGTCGGCGGCTCGGTCCGCGACGCATTGCTCGGGCCGCCGATCCCCGGGTCGAGCCCGAGGACCGACATCGACATCGCCACGCCGGCCCCGCCCGAGCGGGTGATCGCGCTGCTGCGGCAGGCCGGCATCAAGGTCGTGCCGACCGGCCTTGCGCACGGCACGGTGACCGCCGTCATCGCGCCGCGGCATTTCGAAATCACGACGTTGCGCCGCGACGTCGAGACCGACGGCCGCCGCGCCCGCGTCGCCTTCGACGCCGACTGGGCCGCCGACGCCGCGCGCCGCGATTTCACGATCAACGCGATCTTTCTCGACCCCGACGGCGCGATCTGCGACCCGGTCGGCGGGTTGGCGGACCTGCGGGCGCGGCGGGTGCGCTTTGTCGGCGACCCGGCGACCCGGATCGCCGAGGACGTGCTGCGGCTGTTGCGCTACTACCGCTTCGAGGCCTGCTTTGGTGTAGGCGACGGCGACGGGGAGGCGCGCGCCGCCTGCCGTGCGGCGGCTCATCTGCTGCCGGGCTTGTCGGCAGAGCGGGTCGCGCGGGAGCTGGTGAAGCTGCTCGACGCCGCCGACCCGACCGCGGCCCTCGAGATGATGCGGCAGGACGGCGTGCTGGCGACGATCCTGCCCGAGGCGGGCGATATCGGGCGCCTGCGGCGGCTGATCGCGATCGAGCCGGGCGCGGACCCGCTGCGGCGCCTCGCCGCCCTGATCGAGGTCGACGCCGCCGGCGCGGTGGCGGCGGCGCAACGCCTGCGCTTCCCGAACGCCTGGCGCGACCGGCTGCGGGGCCTCGCGCGGCCCTGGCCGCTCGACGCGGCGGGCGACCTTCGCAGCCAGCGCCGCGCGCTCTATGAGCTGGGCGCCGCGCGCTACCGCGACCTGGCGCTGCTCTTGGCGGCGGATGAGGCGATGCCCGGCGGTCGGCTCGGCGAGCTGCTGGCGCTCGCCGCCGGCTGGACGCCGCCCCGGTTCCCGATCGCCGGGCGCGACGTGACGGCGCTCGGCATCCCGGCCGGCCAGCGGGTCGGAGAGCTGCTGGCGACCCTGCGCCGCTGGTGGGAGGACGGCGACTTCGCCGCCGACCGTGGCCGATGCCTCGCCCGCCTGCGCGAAATCGCCGGCGGCGCAACCGCGCGCAGCCCGCCGATCGAGCCGTAATTTCGCCGGGTTTGGGTGATCCGGCCGCGCCTGCGGGGGAGCGCCGACAGGGCCGCGTTTGCGGCGGCGTCGGATCGAGGAATTCCGCGCCTGTAACGGGCTCGCCGTTGTTTTTTCGCCGTCTTTATCAGCGGGATCGGCGGCGGGCTACCGCGCCCCTTTCGGCTCCAGCCGTCGCAGCCGTGGATCGGCCTCGGCGGCGCCGAGGTCGCGGGCGCGGCGATACCATGAGCGCGCCTCGGCCGGATCGCCGCGCTGGTAGCGCAGCGGTCCGCGCCCGAGAAAGGCCGGGTCGTAGGTCGCCGCCATCCGCAGCGCCGCGGCGGCGTCGCCCTCATCGGCGGCGCGGCCGTACAACACCCGCGCCGTCGCGACATCGCCGCCGTTAAGATAGCTGTCGCCACGCCCGACCAGCGTCGCAATCTCGGATGCCTGCGGGTCCTGAGACGGCGGCGGCGGGCTCGCGGCCGGCGGGCTCGGCGGCGCAACGACAGCGGCCGGCGGCGGGCTTGCGGAAGCCGGCGGTCCCGGCGCCGGGGCGTTGCCGGCGGCGGGCGCGGCGACGGCCGGCGCAGCAGCGGCCGGCTCCGCAGCGACCGGCCCGGCGGCGGCGGGAACCGGTGCGGCGGGAACCGGTGCGGGGGAAACGCGCGGCGGCGCGGGACGCGCCAGCGCGGGGCTCCGCGGGGCGGGAGCGGGCGTCGCCACGCGAGGTGCTGCCGGCCGATCGCTCGGCTCCAGCAGGACAAAGCCGATGCCGAAGAACACCGCCACGGTCAGGGCGGCGACGATGCCGGCGGCGCACAGATGAAAGACGATCCCGGACCGCGCGTCCCTCGCCGCGGGCCGGGCGGACGGGGCTTCCCATGCCCCGCCGCCGTTCGCCCGGGGAGGCTGTCGCGTGTCGATGTCGGACGGCGCATCCACCCTTGCAGCCTAGCACGCGCGGCCGGAACCGCGAAAAGTCGCGCAAGCGGCATTGCAGCCGGCGCCGAGCGCCGTCAAGTTCAGCAGGCAAACCTGCTTCGGGCTGAACAGATGAGCTGGCTGACCAATGTCGTCCTGCCGAAGATCCGGGCGGTCGTCGCCAGAAAGGGCGCGCCCGACAATCTCTGGCGCAAATGCCCCGGCTGCGGGCAGATGCTGTTTCATCGCGAGCTCGAGGCCAATCTCCATGTCTGCCGCAATTGCGGCCACCATCTGCGCATCGGGGCCGCGCTGCGCCTGAAGCTGCTGTTCGACGACGGCGCCTTCACCCGCATCGAGCTGCCGGCGACGAGCCCCGACCCGCTGCGCTTCCGCGACCGGCGGCGCTACGCCGACCGGCTGAAGGAAGCGCAGGGCGCCTTCGGCCCCGGCAGCGACGCCGTCGTCGTCGCGCATGGCCGGATCGGCGGCGTCGCCGCCGTCGTCGCCGCCTTCGAGTTCGCGTTCATGGGCGGCTCGATGGGGGTCGCCGCCGGCGAGGCCATCCTCGCCGCCGCCCGGCTCGCGGTCATGCAGGAGGCGGCGCTGATCGCCGTGCCGGCCTCGGGCGGCGCCCGCATGCAGGAGGGCGCGCTGTCGCTGATGCAGCTGCCGCGCACGATCATCGCCGCCGACATGGTCAAGGAGGCGGGCCTCCCCTACATCGTGCTCTTGACCGACCCGACGACGGGCGGCGTGTCGGCCTCCTTCGCGATGGTCGGCGACATCACCCTGGCCGAGCCGGGCGCCGTCATCGGCTTCGCCGGCGCGCGGGTCATCGAGGAGACGATCCGGGAAAAGCTGCCCGAGGGGTTTCAGCGCGCCGAATACCTGCGCGACCACGGCATGGTCGACCTCGTCGCGCCGCGCGGCGAGCTCAACGCGACCTTGGGCCGCATCCTCGGGCTGCTGTGCCGCCGCCAGCCGTCGGAGGCGGCGTGACCGCGGAAACCAGCGACCGGGTGCTGGAGCGGCTTGGCCGGCTGCACCCCAAGCTGATCGACCTGTCGCTCGGCCGGATCGAGCGGCTGCTGGCCGCCCTCGGCAACCCGCAGGACGCATTGCCGCCGGTCGTTCACGTCGCCGGCACCAACGGCAAGGGCTCGACGGTCGCGACCCTGCGCGCCTGCCTCGAAGCCGCCGGGTATCGCGTCCACGCCTACACCTCGCCGCATCTCGTGCGCTTTCACGAGCGCATCCGGCTCGCCGGGCGGCTGATCGACGAGGACGCCCTCCTCGCGCTCCTCGAGGAATGCGAGCGGGTCAACGGCGGGACCCCGATCACCTATTTCGAGATCACCACCGCGGCGGCGCTGCTCGCCTTCGCGCGCAATCCGGCCGACATCGTGCTGCTCGAAACCGGGCTCGGCGGAAGGCTCGACGCGACCAACGTGATCCAACGCCCGGCGGCGACCGCGATCACCCCGATCTCGCTCGACCACCAGGCCTTTCTCGGCGACACGATCGCGGCGATCGCCGGCGAGAAGGCCGGGATCCTGAAGCCGGGCGCGCCGGCGGTCGTCGCGCCGCAGCCGCCCGAGGCCGAGGCGGTCATCGAGGCCCGCGCCGCCGGGCTCGATGCGCCGCTCCTGCGCTGGCGGCGCGAGTGGCGCTGCGAGGCGGCGGGCGACGGCATGCGCTATGCCGGACCAAGGTGGCGGCTCGACCTGCCGCTGCCGTCGCTCGCCGGCGCGCACCAGATCGTCAACGCCGGCACGGCGATCGCCTGCCTCGAAGCTTTGGCGGAGTTTTCACTGCCGCCCGAGGCGATCGCCGCCGGGCTGCGCCATATCGAGTGGCCGGCGCGGCTGCAGCGCCTCGGCCGCGGCCCACTCGTCGCGATGCTGCCGGCGGGCTGGGAATTGTGGCTCGACGGCGGCCACAACCCCGGCGCCGGCGCGGTCCTCGCCGCCGCCGTCGCCCTCTGGCGCGACCGCCCGCTCCATCTGATCGTCGGCATGCTGAACACCAAGGACGCCGCCGGCTTTCTGGCGCCCGCTCGCACCCTTCGCCGCGACCCTCGCCGCCGTCACGATCCCCGGCGAAGCGAACCCGCTGCCGGCCGACGCGATCGCCGCCGCCGCCCGCTCGGTCGGGATCAGCGCGGCGACCGCGCCCTCGGCCGCCGCCGCGCTCGCCGACATCGTGGCGCATCCCCCGGCCGGGCGCGTCCTCCTCTGCGGCTCGCTGCACTTCGCCGGGACCGTGCTCGCCGAAAACGGCTGACCGCCCACCTTGTTGAATCCCCTCCCCCGCGCGCGGGGGAGGGCTGGGGTGGGGGCATGGCGCTCGCCGGAGCGCGCGGCGAGCCCTGCGACCAGGCCACGATCTGCCGGGTCAAGCTCAAAGCGCTGGCCGAAGGCGCCCGCCGCACGACGAAGGCCCCATCATCCTGCGGCGGCGAGCAATGGTGGCTCAGCGTCGGCGAGCTCGACAGCGAAATGATCGCGATCGTTTGGACGCGGCGTGGCGCGGCCATTCGCATCATCACGATGAGGAAAGCCCGCCCGCGATGAAGAGAAAAGGCGATACCGTGTGTTATACGGCCGAGGAAATTGACGCCATGCTGGCGCAAGGCGAGAGCCGCACGGACTGGGCTGCGGTCAAAGGCATTGCTGTTGCGCGGCGGCAATCGATACCGGCTGGTGGATAACACCTGACAGGTCGTACCCACTCCCGAACCTCACCGGCGAAGGCCGGCGCCCATCGCAGCAATGGGTCCCGGCCTTCGCCGGGAAAGCAATCACGGACTCTGATGCTTGGGTCGCACCACCAGCGCTCAGACGCATTCAGATGATGCAGTCTCGGCCGCACTCGTCATGCCCGGCCTTGTGCCGGGCATCCACGGAAACCGGCAAGCTTTGTGCCGCGAATCGTGGATGGCCGGGACAAGCCCGGCCATGACGGTTGAGTGAATTTTATGTCTGCGTCTGAGCACTGGGCGGACGGCCGTCGAATTCGGGAGGTTTGGTGACCCTTGCTCGGTGTTCCTGGTGCAGCCGGTCGCGGTGCTGCGGTGTGTCCCGGCCGCCGGTGAGGTTTGCGTCGGAGAACAATCACGCAATTGCCATATTCGCATAGCATGCTCGCAGCCATCGACACCGCGGGTGGGGAATCTGCACGTAAGGGAGGCGCGGATGCCTGATCTCGACCTGATAAATCACGCGGCGCGGCTGCGGTGACAGCTCCACGCCCGGTGGCGGCGCCGCGTGAAAATGCCGGGCTCGGCTCGTCTGGACGCACGCGCCGCGAACCGCGTAGCGTGAGGAGTGGTCGGCGAATTCGGGAGGGCCGGTGACCCCTGGCTTGGTGTTTCTGGTGCAGGCGCTGGTGATCGTGGCGTTGCCGGTCGCGGTGCTGCGCCTGTCGCGGCTGAAGGGGCTGATGCCGCTCGTCGTCGCGCAGATCGTGATCGGCATCGCTTTGGGTCCGTCGCTCTTCGGGCGGGTCGCGCCGGACCTCTATCAAATCTTCTTCAACCCGGCGGCGCTGGCCCCGCTGTCGGGGATCGCCTCGGTCGCGGTGCTGTTTTTCGGCTTCATCTCGGGGGTTCACCTCGACCCCGGCGTCTTTCGCGGCAAGGGCAGCGCCTTTGCGGCGGTGGCGGCGGCGAGCGTCGCGGTCCCGACGGCGCTGGGCTTTGTTGCGGGATTGTGGATCGCGGCGCGCCATCCGGGCGAGCTCGGCGCGGGCGTCGGGCGCGGCGCCTTCGCCGCCGCGGTCGGCATCTGCACCGGGGTCACCGCGCTCCCGGTCCTGGCCGCGATCCTCCACGAAATGAATTTGACGGGCCGCCGTATCGGCAGCCTCGCGCTCGCGGTCGCCGGGGTCAACGACGCGGCCCTCTGGATCCTTCTCGGCCTGCTGCTGACGGCGGTCGGCGGGGCCGGTCCCGAGGGGCCGGGGCCGCTGGTCGCGCTCGCGGTCCTGCCGTTCTACCTGGCCGTGATGGTCTGGGTCGTGCGGCCGCTGGTCGAGCGCACGGTCGTGGCGCGGATGGTTCGGGGCGAGCTCTGGGAGGGCGGGCTGGCGCTCGTCTGCGCGGTCGCGATCGCCTCGGCGCTCGTTACCCAGGCCTTGGGGCTGCACTACATCCTGGGGGCCTTCGTCGCGGGCGCGGTGATGCCGCGGGCATTGCGCCGGCCGCTGCTCGATCGGCTGCAGGCGATGACGGTCGGGCTCCTGATGCCGTTCTTCTTCATGCTGACCGGGCTGCGCACCTTGATCGATTTCGGCTCGCCGGCCTTTGTCGAGGTGCTGGCCGTGGCGACCGCGGTCGGCGTCCTCGGCAAGCTCGGCGGCGCCGCGACGGCCGCCCGCCTCGCCGGCGAGCCGTGGCCGATCGCGCTCGGGCTCGGCGCGCTCTTGCAGACCAAAGGCCTGATGGAGGTGATCGTGCTGACGATCCTGCGCGACGCCGGGATCATCTCGGCCAACGTGTTCTCCGCGCTGATCGTCATGGCGGTCCTCAGCACCGCGCTGGCGATGCCCCTGACGCGGCTGATGCTGGCGCGGGAGAGCCGGCGGCAGGCGGCCCGGCTGCCGGTTTCCTCCTGAGAGCGTGCGAGAAGGCCGCCCCTCACCCCGACCCCCGGATCGGGTCCGGGGCAGGCTCTCTCCCCGCAAGCGGGGCGAGGGGGCAGGCCGGCGATTCACATCCCCTTGAGCAGGGGCCGCGGGCGGCGCGCGAACCGCAGAAACGCCGGCGGGCGGCCGGCGGCGCGGGCCTTTTCCTCGTAGCGGGTCGGCGGCCAGTCCGCCGGGCGCTCGCGCCAGTCGCCGGGGCGGCGGGCCAGCCACTCGAAATCGGGATGGCCGGTGACCTCTTCGAGCATCTGGCGCAGATAGTCGCGATCGTCGGTGGCGAGGCGCAGCTCGGCCCCGTCGGTCATGATTTCAGGCCAGCCGGTCCAAGGTCTCGCGCGACACGAGCCGCCGCTTGTGGTGGCGGGCTTTCGGCCAGGGGTCGGGGAAGAGGATGAAGACCCGGTCGATCGAGGCCGGGGGCAGGGCGGCGAGCAAGAGACGCGCGTCGTCGGCAAAGACCCGGATGTTGCCGAGGCGGCGGCGCGCGACCGCCGCGAGCAGCCGGGCGATCCCGTTCTCGAACACCTCGCAGCCGATCAACAGGGCTTCGGGGTGGCGTTCGGCCTGGGCGGCGAGATGCTCGCCGCCGCCGAAGCCGATCTCGAGCCAGACCGGGCACGGCCCGATCGGCGAACATCGTGCGCGGGTCGAGCACGCCCGCGCACGGGAGCGCCAGCGCGAGCCGCGGCAGCAATTCCTCGACCAGAGCCTTTTGGCCCGAGCGCAGCGGCCGGCCGCGCCGCCGCCCGTAGACGAGCCGTCGCGGCGGCGGGCTCGCCACCAGGGTCAGAAGGCGCGCCGCAGCGAGTCGGCGAGGTCGGTCTTCTCCCATGAGAAGCCGCCATCGGCCTCGGGCGCGCGGCCGAAATGCCCGTAGGCCGAGGTGCGCGCATAGATCGGCTTGTTCAGGCCGAGATGGGTGCGGATGCCGCGCGGCGACAGATCGAGGAGCTCCTGCAGCACGCCCGAGAGCTTCTCCTCGTCGACCTCGCCGGTTCCGGCGGTGTCGACATAAACCGACAGCGGCTTGGCGATGCCGATCGCATAGGCCAGCTGGATCGTGCAGCGCTCGGCAAGCCCGGCGGCCACCACGTTCTTGGCCAGGTAGCGGGCGGCATAGGCGGCCGAGCGGTCGACCTTGGTCGGGTCCTTGCCGGAAAAGGCGCCGCCGCCGTGCGGCGCGGCGCCGCCATAGGTGTCGACGATGATCTTGCGCCCGGTCAGCCCGGCGTCGCCGTGCGGGCCGCCGATCACAAAGCGGCCGGTCGGGTTGACGTGGAGCTGCCGGTCGTCGCACATCCAGCCTTCGGGCAGGACGCGGGCGACGTGCGGGCGCACGATCTCGCGCACCCCTTCCTGGTCGAGATGCTCGCCATGCTGGGTCGACACCACGACGGTCGTGGCGCGCACCGGCCGGCCGTCGACATAGAGGAGCGTCACCTGGCTTTTGGCGTCGGGCCCCAGCCCCGGCGCCGCCCCCGAATGCCGCGCCTCCGCCAGCGAGCGCAGGATCGCGTGGGCGTAGTAGATCGGCGCCGGCATCAGCTCGGGCGTCTCGGTGCAGGCGTAGCCGAACATCATGCCCTGGTCGCCGGCGCCCTCGTCCTTGTTGCCGGCGGCGTCGACGCCCTGGGCGATGTCGGTCGACTGGCCATGGATGTGGCACTTGATCGCCGCCCGCTCCCAATGAAAGTTTTCCTGCTCGTAGCCGATCTCGCGGATCGCCCGCCTCGCCACGTCGACCAGCACCTCGCCGGTGATCGCCGCCGGCCCGCGAACCTCGCCGGCGAGGACCACGCGGTTGGTCGTGGCCAGGGTCTCGACGCCGCAGCGCGCCTGCGGCTCGGCGGCGAGAAAGGTGTCGACGATCGCGTCGGAGATGCGGTCGCAGACCTTGTCGGGATGACCCTCCGACACGGATTCGCTGGTGAACACAAAATCGCGCTTGGCCAAGGGAAGATCGCCTTTCCTCAAAAGATGCCGGACCGGCCGCCGACCCCGGCGGCGGAAGCTATTTCTCGGGCCGCCGATCGCTCTCGGCGGCCATCGCCTTGGCCAGCTCGAACAGACGGCGGCGCACCCCCGGATCGTCGATCCGATAATAGGCGGTGACCAGCTCGATCGTCTCGCGCTTGCGCAGGGGATCGGAATCGAAGGCTTCGGCCGGCGGCTCGGCAAAGCCGCCCGGGATCGCCGGGGCCCGCACCGGGTCCATGTCGTCGAAGAAAAACGACACCGGGACGTCCAAGACCCGGCTCAGATCGTGCAGCCGGCTGGCCCCGATGCGGTTCGCGCCGCGCTCGTATTTCTGCACCTGCTGAAAGGTCAGGCCGATCGCCTCGCCGAGCCTTTCCTGGCTGAGGCCGAGCATGTTGCGGCGCAGCCGCACGCGCGAGCCGACATGGATATCGATCGGGTTCGGCTTGTCGCCCTTTTGGCGGCCCGGCCGTCGGGTGTGTTGCTGCAGCGCCATCCGGGGTCGATCGCCTTTTCTAAAAAATTCCCGACTTTGATAGAGTATCGGGCCGCCTGCGGTCAACAGCGAGCTTCAACCTGGGATAGGCGGCTGCAACCGCAAGGGGTACCGGCACGGCTCAGCGGCGCCGAAGCGCGACCGGCAGCGCGCCGAGGATCAGGAGCGCGAGCAGCGCCCAATCGCCGAAACGGCCGTAAAGCGTGGGCGCGCCGGCGGCCGGCAAGGTCACGTCGGCATAGCCGACGGCGTCGAGATTGACCCGCGCGACGACCCGGCCGCGGGCGTCGACCACCCCGCTGATCCCATTGTTGGCGACCCGGACCAGCGGCAGCCCCTCCTCCACCGCGCGGGTGCGGGCGATCGCGAAGTGCTGGTAGGGGCCCGAGCTGCGGCCGTACCAGGCGTCGTTGGTCAGGTTGAGCAGCCAGGCCGGCCGCTCGCTCTCGTCGACGACGGCGCCGGGAAAAATCGCCTCGTAGCAGACCAGCGGGCCAAACGCCGGGAGCCCCGGCAGCGCGATCGTGCGCGGGCCGGGGCCGGCGCTCAGATCGATGCTGCCGGCGGTGAGCTTCTTGAACGGCAGCAGCCGGCGGAACGGGACGTACTCGCCGAACGGCACCAGATGGGCCTTGTCGTAGGAGGCGACGATGTCGCCCTGGCGGTTCAGCGCCTCGATGCTGTTCCAGAACCGGCTGACCGGACCCGGCGGCGGGTTCGCCCGCAGCGCCCCGGTGATCAGGTAGCCGCCGCTCGGGACGATGGCGGCCATCTCGCGCCGCGCCGGCGCATCGCGCAGCAGCAGAAACGGCGTCGCCGCCTCGGGCCACAGCACCGCAGCGATCGGGTGCTCGGGCGGCGCCGCGCTCAAATCGAGAAGCCGCCGCAAATCCCTTTGGGCGGCGGCCGGGTCCCATTTCAAGGTCTGCGCGATCGAGGGCTGCACGATCCGCAGGCGAACGCCGACCTCGCGTATCGGCCACGCCGCCAGGCGGAGCGCGCCGGCGGCGGCCGGAACCAGGATCAGGATGGCGGCCGCCGTCGCCGGCGCCCACCGCCGGCTCGCCGACACCGGGGTCAACAGCGGCGCCCCGAGCAGCGCCGGCAGCGAGGCGGCAAGGACGGTCAGAAAGCCGAGCCCGTAGACGCCGAACCAGGCGGCGCTCTGCAGCACCGCGAGCGCGCCCGGAAAGCCGCCCGACCAGGCGTAGCCGACGAGGTTCCACGGCAGCCCGGTGAAGGCGTGCCCGCGCGCCCATTCGGCGGCGGTCCAGGCGATCGCGAAGGCGAAGACCCGGGCGACCGGCGGCAGCCGCAGATGCCGGACGGCGAGGCTGGCGGCGAGCAATGCGAGGCCCGAATAGAGCGCCAGCACCGCCGGCAGGCCGACCACCGCAAACGGCACCAGCCACCAATAGGCGGCGATATCGACAAAGAGCGCCGCGGCGATCCAATAGAGCCCGGCGACAAAGAAGCCGAGGCCGAAGACATAGCCGAGCCGAAACGACGCCGCCGGGCCGGCGCTGCCGTCATCGAGCCACAAGAGCGCCGGGAAGACCGCAAACAGCAGCGGGGTCAGATCGACCGGCGGCATGGTCGCCGCCAGCCCCACCCCGAGCAGAAAAGCGAGCCCGCCGCGGCGCCAGCCGGAGAGCGAGGCGAGCTCCTGCGCGACACGGCAGAACGGGGTTTCGACCCGCGCGCCGAGCTGCGCCCGCGAGACCGAGGCTTCAGGCATCGGCGGCGCCCCGCCTTGCGCCCGCCGCCGGCGACCGGCGGATGCGCAGCCGCTTGATGCGGCGCGGATCCCCTTCCAGCACTTCGAACTCGATCCCCGACGGATGGACGATGACCTCGCCGCGCTTCGGCACCCGTCCGGCGAGCGCCGAAACCAGCCCGCCCAGGGTGTCGACCTCCTCCTGATCGCCGGCGAGGCGCAGGCGGATTCCTTGCTGCTCCTCCAGCGCCTCGATCGGGGCGCGGGCATCGGCGATCACCGTGCCGTCGGCGCGCTCGCTCAGACGCGGGCCATCGGCCACGTCGTGCTCGTCCTCGATCTCGCCGACGATCTCCTCGATCAGATCCTCGATCGTCACCAGCCCGTCGATCCCGCCGAACTCGTCGACCACCATCGCGATGTGGGTGCGCGCCTGCCGCATCTGGACCAGCAGATCGAGGATCGGGGCCGAGGGCGCCACGAACAGCACCTTGCGCAGCAGCGGCGCCAATTTGGTCTGCCGGCCCTCGGCGACCGGGGCCAGCACGTCCTTGACGTGGACGAAGCCGATCACGTCGTCGAGCGTCTCGCGGTAGACCGGAACGCGCGAATGGCCCTGCTCGACCAGATGCTTGACGACTGCGGCAAACGGCGTCTCGACGTCGAGCGCGACGATGTCGACGCGCGGCACCATCGCGTCGGCCGCGGTCTGGTCGTGGACCTTGAGGATGTTGCCGATCAGGACGCGCTCATGCGCGCTCAGCGGATCGGGGCCGTCGGCCGGCGGCTCCTCGATCATCTCGTCAATGGCCTCGCGCAGGCTCTCGCCGTTGCGCGGGCGTCGGATCAGCCTGAGGAAATTGCGCAGGCGCGCGAAAGACCGATCCGGTTCGGGCTGGCCGCCACCGCTGGACGGCTCGGGGTCGCTCATCGCAAAACGGGGGTCAGTGTACCCGATCAGATGGGGTCGCGATAGGGGTCGGGAACCCCCAGCTTCGCCAGGATGGCGGTTTCCAGCCGCTCCATCGCGGCCGCCTCGCCCGCGCCCTGGTGATCGTGGCCAAGGAGGTGGAGGACGCCGTGCACGACGAGGTGGCTCAGATGGCCGGCGATCGGCTTTCCCTGCTCGATCGCCTCGCGCTCGACGGTCTCGCAGGCGAGGACGACGTCGCCGAGCAGAACGGCGGCGTCCGGCGGGGCCGGCGCGGTTGACGTCCAGGCCGGGAACGAGAGCACATTGGTCGGCCGGTCGAGCCCGCGGTAGTCGCGATTGAGCCGCCGCTGCTCGGCGTCGTCGGTCAGCGTGATCGCGAGCTCGACCGGCCCCGGCGGGGTCAGCGCCGAGCTCGCCAGGGCGGTCCGGGCGGCGGCGCGGGCCAAGGCTTCGGCGTCGGGACAGACCCGGCTCCAGGCTTCGCATCGCCGGGCGATGTCGATCTCGGCGGCGGCCGTCACGACCCGGCGCCGGCTCTGGCCCGCTCGCGCGCCTCGTAGGCGCGCACGATCCGGGCCACCAGGTCGTGCCGCACCACATCGCGGTCGGTCAGCCTCACCGCGGCGACGCCGGCGACATCGCGCAAGGTCTCGAGCGCCTCGGTCAGGCCCGAGCGAGCCCCTTCGGCCAGATCGACCTGCGTCGGGTCGCCGGTCACCACCATCCGCGAGGCCTCGCCAAGACGGGTCAGGAACATCTTCATCTGCACCGGCGTGGTGTTCTGCGCCTCGTCGAGGATGACGAAGGCGCGGGCCAGGGTGCGCCCGCGCATGAAGGCGAGCGGCGCCACCTCGATCTCGCCGGTGCCGAGCCGCCGCGACAGCAGATCGGCCGGCAGCATGTCGTTGAGCGCGTCGAAGATCGGCCGCAGATAAGGGTCGACCTTGTCGCGCAGGTCGCCCGGCAGAAAGCCCAGCCGCTCGCCGGCCTCGACCGCCGGCCGCGACAGGATGATCCGCTCGACCCGTCCGGTCATCAGCAGGTCGACCCCGGCGGCGACGGCGAGATAGGTCTTGCCGGTGCCGGCCGGGCCCAGGCCGAACACCAGCTCGTTCTCGCGCAGCGCCTTGATATAGGCCGCCTGCCCCGCGGAGCGGGCGGCGATGCGCCGCTTTCGCGTGCGAAACGCCTCGTCCTCGCGCCACAGGCTCATGCTCTTGTCGGCGATTTCGGCCTCGGCCAGCCGGATCGCCGCCTCGACCGACGGGAGGTCGATCTCCTGGCCGCGCTTGAGGCGATCGTACAATTGCGAGAGGGCGAGGCTCGCCGCTTCGGTGGCCGAGGCCGGGCCGGAGATGGCGAGGCGGTTGCCGCGGGGGACGACCGAGACGCCGAGACGCCGCTCGACGCGGTCGAGATGCTGGTCGCGCTCGCCGTAAAGCAGCGGCAGCAGCAGATTGTCGTCGAACTCCAGCTGCGAGCGGCCTTCGGCGGGCTCGCCGGCCGCGGCGGCGGCGGGGGCCGCGGCCATCAGCCGGACGCCTCCGCCAGCGATCCCTTCAGGCTGTTGACGCCGGCGCCGCAGATCAGCGCCGGCGCGATGTCGCCGATCCGCCCGGACGGGGCCTCGAGGTGAACGCTTTGCAGATAGGGGCTGCGGCCGACCAGCTGGCCGTCGTGGCGGCCGGGCTTCTCCAGCAGCACCGGCAGGACCCGGCCGATGCAGGCGTCATTGAAGCGGCGCTGCTGCCGGGTCAGCAGGGCTTGCAGGGCGGCCAGCCGCTCGGCCTTGACCCGATCGGGGATTTGGGCGTCGGCCACGGCCGCCGGGGTGCCGGGGCGGGGCGAGTATTTGAACGAAAAGGCCTGGGCGAAGCCGATCTCGTCGACGAGGCCCAGGGTGGCCGCGAAATCCTCGTCGCTCTCGCCGGGAAAGCCGACGATGAAATCCGACGACAGCGCAAGATCGGGGCGCGCCCGGCGCAGGCGCTCGACGGCATGCCGGTAATCGGCGGCGCTGTGCCGCCGGTTCATCGCCGCCAACACCCGGTCCGAGCCGCTTTGCGCCGGGAGGTGCAGGAACGGCATCAGCTGCGGCACGTCGCGATGCGCCGCGACGAGGCCATCGTCGACATCGCGCGGGTGCGAGGTGGTGTAGCGGATCCGCTCGAGGCCCGGCAGCCGGGCAAGGCCGCGAACCAGCTCGCCCAAGCCCCAGTCCCCCCCATCGGGGCCTTCGCCGTGGTAGGCGTTGACATTCTGGCCGAGGAGCGTGATCTCGCGCGCCCCCGCGGCGACCAGACGGCGCGCCTCGCCCAGCACCTGCGCCGCCGGACGGGAATATTCGGCGCCGCGGGTATAGGGCACGACGCAGAAGGCGCAGAATTTGTCGCACCCTTCCTGCACCGTCAGGAAGGCGGTCGGCCCGCCGGCCGCCCGCGTCTGCGGCAGATGGTCGAATTTGGGCTCGGCCGGAAAGCTGGTGTCGACGACCCCGGCGGCGCCGGCCTCGAGCGCGCGCGCCACCAGGTCCGGCAGCCGGTGATAGGCCTGCGGCCCGAACACCAGGTCGACGTAGGGCGCCCGGGCCCTGATCTCCCGGCCTTGCGCCTGCGCGACGCAGCCGGCGACGGCGATCAGCATGCGGCCGCCGCGCCGCGCCTTCAGGTCTTTCATGCGGCGGATCTGGCCGAGCTCGGAGAACACCTTCTCCGCCGCCTTCTCGCGGATGTGGCAGGTGTTCAGGATGACCAGATCGGCGTCGTCCGGCTCGGACGCGGCGGCAAAGCCGAGCGGGGAGAGCAGCTCGGCCATGCGCGCCGAGTCGTAGACGTTCATCTGGCAGCCGTAGGTCCTGATAAAGACGCGCTTCATCGCATCGCGCACCCTGTCCGTGGTGGAGGCTGGTCCCTTCACCCCGCGAGCGCCTCGGGCAGCGCGGGGGGCGGCGGCGGCGGCATCGGCTGCGGCCGGCCGCAAAGCGCGGCGGCGACGCCGCCGGCGATCCGGGCATGGCAATATTGAGCAAGCGCTTTGCGCGAGCCGCAATCGGCAAGATATGTCGGCGGGTGGAACTGCACGACAATCTCGACCGTGCCCAGCCCGACCATGCTCCACAGATGGGGCGCCAGCTCGACCGCGCCATACCATGCGAAGAACGGCCGATAGAGGCGGCCGATCGGAATGCCGTCGAGCCGGGTGTAGGCGACCGAGACCGGCTGGACCGCGATCGGCCCGACCTCGCGCGACTGCGCCGCGGCGCTGAACAGGGCGCTCTTGAAGGGCAGCACATGGCTGCCGTCGCTGCTCGTCCCCTCCGGGAACAGGATCAGCGCGTCGCCGGCGGCCAGCCGCTCGCTCATCGCATCGCGCTGCGAGACGGTGCTGCGCGCGCGCCGGTCGACAAAGACGGTGCGCTGCAATTTGGCGAGCCAGCCGAAGAACGGCCAGCCGGCGACCTCGGCCTTGGCGATGAACGAGCCGGGGATCAGCGAGCCCAGGATCGTGATGTCGGTGTAGGAGACGTGATTGGCCGCGAACAGCGCCGGACGCTCGGCGGTCGGCGCGCCCAGCGCGCGGACGCGAAAGCCCAGAATGCGGCAGCACCAGCGATGGTAGAAGGTGGGCAGCCGCTGCGTCCAGCGGCAGCCCAGGATGAGGCCCGCTCCCTGCACCGGCATCAGGCTCACGGTCCAGGCGAGGTAGAGGGCGAGGCGAGCGATCCTCAGCGTCGAGGAGCCCATGCGGTCAAGCCGTCCACGCGTCTCTGCCCCAGCTGTCTCGCGACCGCCGCCCATAATGCCGCGAATATTTCCCGGTGAGGAGATCGGTCTTGACCACGATGCAGACATCGGTGGTGTTGAACTGCTCGTCGATCACCGCGCCGTCGCCGACGAACCCGCCGAGGCGCAGATAGCCCTTGATCAACGGCGGCAGGGCGCCCTGCCCTCGCGCCGGGTCGATCGCCGCGGCGGGCAGGCGGCGCATGTCGACATAACGCTCGGCGAGCGCCCTCGGCCGCAACGCCGGCGGCGCCAGATGGTGGTGGTAGAGGTAGGAGAGCGGCGCCGCCAGCGCCTGGGGATCGGTGCCGGGCAGGCTGGCGCAGCCGAACATCAGGGCGATGTCGTAATGAAAGACATAGGCCGCGATGCCGCTCCACAGCAGCTGCATCGCCGGGCGTTGGCGATAGGCGGCGTCGACGCAGGAGCGGCCGAGCTCGAGGATGTCGCCCGGATAGGCGGCGAGCGCGGAGATGTCGTACTCGCCGGCCGAATAGAAGGCCCCCAGGCGCGCCGCCGTCTGCCGCCGGATCAACCGATAGGTGCCGACAACCGTCGCCGGCCCGGCCCGGCGGCTGTGATCGAGCACGAGAAGGTGGTCGCAAATCTCGTCGAACCGATCGAAGTCGCGCCGCCGCCGCGCCATCTCGGGCAGCGGTCGGGCGCCGAGCTTCTCGTAAAAGATTCGATAGCGCAGCGCCTGCGCCGCATCGACGTCGGCGGCGTTCTCCGCCAGCCGCACCCGCAACGGGCCGGAGGCGATATCCACAATCGGGCCGCAGCCCGGTTTCGGCGCGGGCTCGATCGTCGGCAGGCCCGGCCGGGGCGCCGCGCCGTTGATCACGCCGCCGAGCCGCTCTGCGGGGAGCGCACGGTTGGGCGCGAGGCGAGCCGGCGGCGCCGCCGCATCAGCCGTCGCGCCCGTCCTTGCCGCGGCGGGGCACCGCATAGAGCTCGAGCCGATGGCCGACAAGCTCGTAGCCGAGCTTATCGGCGACGGCCACCTGCAGCTTTTCGATCTCCTCGTTGCGGAACTCGATCACCCGGCCCGATTGCAGGTCGATCAGATGATCGTGGTGGTCGCTCGGCATCTCTTCGTAGCGCGACCGGCCATCGCCGAAATCGTGGCGCGCGAGGATGTTGGCTTCCTCGAACAGCCGCACCGTCCGGTAGACGGTGGCGATGCTGATATGCGGGTCGATCGCCGTGGCGCGCCGGTAGACCTGCTCGACATCGGGATGATCGGCCGATTCGGACAGCACGCGGGCGATCACCCGGCGCTGCTCGGTCATCTTGAGGCCCTTGTCGAGGCAGAGCTGCTCCAGCCGCGAGATCATGCCGTCTCCGTCAAGGCGCGGGCTCGTCGCGCGGCACTATACGGCAAAGCCGCGCGCCGCACGAGACGTTGCGTCGAATCGCCCGCCGCCATGGCCGATCATGCGGCCGCGGCCGCCCCGGTCAGGCGCGCGGGCGGCGCGCCCGCGTTCCCAGGCCGATCTCCTTGGCCAGCCGGCTGCGCTGGCGCGCGTAGTTGGGCGCGACCATCGGGTAGTCGGCGGCCAGGCCCCAGCGTTCGCGATAGGCCTCGGGCGTCATGTTGTAGGCGGTCTTCAGATGCCGCTTCAGCATCTTCAGCTTCTTGCCGTCTTCGAGGCAGATGATGTAATCGGCGTGCACCGACTTTTTGACCGGGACCGCCGGCTGCGGGCGCTCCGCAGGCATCGTCGGAACGCTCCCGATATTGGCCAGGGAATTGTAGACTTGGTTGATCAGCTGCGGCAGATCGCCCACGGTCACCGTATTGTTGGAAACGTGCGCGGCGACGATTTCGGTCGTCAGCGCCAGCAAATCACTGCTTTGGTCGGAGTTGTTCATATCGATGGTCCCACCGTCGGTCTCGCTGCGGAATATAAGTAACGATCGACGGCAAGGCAATCCGCCAAATCGCGGTCTTCTTGAAATTTCGCGCGCCCCGAACAAGACTTGTCCGCGACCGCGCTAGAAGACCGCACAAGAACCGAATCAACAGGAAACGCAAGCGGAAAGGGACACGGCCGGAAGGCCCAGCCGCAGGATCAGCGCGTCGACCGATTGCCCGCCGCGACGGTAATAGTTGCGGCGGCGGCCGACCTGCGCAAATCCCTGCGCAGCATAGAAGGCGCGAGCCGCGACATTGTCGACGGCCACCTCGAGGACGGCCGACCGGGCGCCCGCCGCGCCCGCCGCGCGGCACAGCGAATCGAGCAGGGCCGACCCGATCCCCGCTCGCCGCCGCCCGGCCACGACGCCGAGCGACAGAACCTCGCACTCATCCCCGAGGCTTCGCGCGAGGGCGAAGCCCGCCGGCTCCTCGGCGCGCCAGGCGATCCGACCGAACAGCCCCGCCATCCCGAGGATCTGAGCCATCGCCAGCGGGTCCCAAGGGTCTTCCGGGAAGCAGGCCTGGTGCAGCCGCGACAGCGGCAGCGACAGCGCGGCCGCCGGCGGGATCGGGGCGAGCCGCAGGGTCACGACGCGGCCGGGCCGCGATGCCCGCCGCCAAGGGTCACGTCGGGCGGGCGCAGATAGAGCGCCCGCGCCACCCCGCCCCGCTCGCCGGTCCCACCCCAATCGCCCGCCCGCCACCGCCGCAGCGCCGCCCGCGCGACGCCGACCGCGGTGGGGCCGGGATCCTCGACGGCGATCGCCCGCCGCCGTCCGGCGAGGGCGGCGAGGGCGCGCGCCGCGGCATCGCCCGCGACCACAAGCGGAGCCGCGCCGATCACGGCATGCACGCTGTCGGCGAGCGCTTCGGGCATGATCGCGGCCGGGTCGGCAAGTGGCCGCCGCGCGGCGTCGAAGAGCTGAACGTAGAGCTCCCGGCGCCGGCTCTCGATGGCGACGAGAAGGGGAAGCGGGCCGCCGCCGCGATCGTCCGCCGCGCCCGCCGCCGTCGCCTCGGCCGCGGCCTCGAAAGCGGTCACGCCGAGCACGGGCTTGGCGAGCGCGAGCGCGATCCCGCGCGCCGCCGCAAGCCCGGCCCGGACGCCGGTGAAGCTGCCGGGGCCGACCGCAACCGCGACAAGGTCGAGCGCCGCGGCCGCCAGCCCCGCCTCGTCCATCGCCGCCGCCACCGCCGGCATCAGCGCTTCGGCCTGACCGTGAAGCATCGCCGCATGCCGCCAGGAGAGCACGCTGTCGCCGGCGGCGACCGCAACCGAGCAGGCCGACCCGGCGGCGTCGAGCGCCAGGAGCAGCGGCCGGGAGGACAGGGCGCGGCGCGTCAGATTGCGCGCACCTCGACCACCTCCGGGATGTAGTGCCGGAGCATGTTTTCGATCCCGGCCTTCAAGGTCGCAGTCGAGCTCGGGCAGCCCGAGCACGAGCCCTGCATGTGGAGATAGACGACGCCGTCCTCGAAATCGTGGAAGATGATGTCGCCGCCGTCCTGCGCCACCGCCGGGCGCACCCGCGTCTCCAGGAGCTCCTTGATCTGCGAGACGACCTCGTCGTCTTCCTCCTGTGCCGCGGTCGCCGCGCCGACGCCCTCGGCCCCAGCCATCAAGACCGGCCGGCCGGTGGTGAAATGCTCCATGATCGTCGCCAGGATCGCCGGCTTCAGCTGATACCAGTCGCTGTCGTCGTCCTTGGTCACCGTGATGAAATCGGCGCCGAGAAAGACGCCGGCGACCTCGGGCAGGGCGAACAGCCGCTCGGCGAGCGGCGAGCGCCGCGCCGCCTCCTCGTCGGTGAAATTCGCGGTCCCCGAGGGCATCACCGCGCGCCCCGGCAGGAACTTCAGGGTGGCCGGGTTCGGGGTCTGCTCGGTCTGAATGAACATCGGCGGCTCCCAAGAGGACAAAAACGAAAAGGCTTGCTGGTAAGCATGGGGCTCCGGCGCGCCGAATCAAGCCTCTGCGGCGCGGCGCGGCGTCAGCTGACGGTGTCGAGCTGCTCCATGGTCAGGCCGCCGGGGACGATTGTGATCGGCACCCGCAGCCGCGCCGCGGGCTTGCCGGTCAGATAGCTGATCAGCGGCCCCGGCCCCTCCGGCCCGGCGCCGGCGGCGAGCACCAGGATCGAGATGCTCGGCTCCTCCTTGATCAGCGCCAGGAGCTCGTCGCGGCGCCGGCCCTCGCGGATGTAGACGACCGGAACCGAGCCGGCGACCGGGGCGATTTCCTCGCACAGCCGCTGCATCAGCCGCTCGGCCTCCTCGCGCCGCTCCTCGCGGGCGAGGTTCTCGATCGACAGCCAATGCTGCAGCTCGGACTCCTCGATCACATAGAGCAGCGCGATCCGCCCGCCGGTATGGGCGGCGCGGCGCGCGGCGTAATGCACCGCGGCCTGAAACTCCTCGCTCTCGTCGACGACGACCAGAAAGACGCGCGGATCCCCAGTCTTTTCCATCGGGTCTTTTCCATCGGGGCTGTTCCATCGGGCCGGCTTGGGCAAAGGTCAGCTTGGGCAAGGGTCAGCCACGCCTGAACAGCAGGCTCGCCAGCCATCCTGCCATTACCGCGGTCAGCACCGCAATCAGCCCGTAGAGCCCGGGCAGCCGGCCGGCGAAGTCGAACACCGCGGCGTCGAGCCCGACCTTGGATACCACGAGCGGCGTCGTCTGGCCGCTGACGATATCGTTGTCGCGGGCGAGGAACACCTCGACCAGATAAGTCCCGGTCGGCACGTTCGAGGGAAACTCGATCGTCGTGCGGAACAGCCGCTCGCCGAGGAACTGCACCTTGCCGACCGAGGCGGCGAACAAATCCGCGCGGCGCTGCGCGCGGATCAGCGCCGCGGCGAATTCGTCGACCACCGCCGGGCGGGCCCGCGTCGCGGCTTCGAGCTTCAGATTGGCCAGACCCACCCGGTGCAGCGCCGCGGCGGCGGGCGAGATGATTTCGTCGATCGGACGGCTCGCGGCGACGGCGTAGAAGCTCGGCGCGTTGGCGAAGACGACCTCGCGCGTGTTGATCCAGATGCCCAGGACGCGGCTCTTGCGCCGCACCGCCATCTCGCGTTCCGGGCCGCGCACGACGACGATCACGTCGCCCTGACCCTCGGTCGCGCCGAACAGCACGACCGAGGCGCCGGTGAAGCCGGTGGTGATCGCGACGAGATGGCTCGTCAGGTCGGCGACCAGCGCGTCGGCCCGCGCCGCCGCCGCCCACCCCGGCAGCAGCGCCAGCAGCGCCAGCAGCGCGGCGAGGAGCGGCCGGCAGGCGCGCGGCCTCATTCCCTCTCCTGGACGACCGAATAGGGATCGGCGGGCGGCACGGTCAGGTCGAAGGCAAGCTTGGCGGCGACCGCCAGCACCATCACGGCGAGCAGCAGCCGCAGCTGCTCGCCGCGCAGCCGCGTGCCGAACCGGCTGCCGATCTGCGCCCCGAGCACGCCGCCGACCAAGAGCACCAGCGCCAGCACCGCATCGACGGTGCCGTTGGTGTAGGCCTGCAGCACGGTCACGTTGGCGGCGACGAAGATGATCTGCAACAGCGAGGTGCCCGGCACCACCGCGGTCGGCATGCCCAGCATGTAGATCATCGCCGGCACCATGATGAAGCCGCCGCCGATCCCCAGGATCGCGCTCAGCACCCCGACGACAAAGCCGAGGCCGATCGGCAGCAGCGCGCTGATGTAGAGCTTGGAGCGGCGGAAGCGGGTCTTCAGCGGCAGGCCGTGCACCCAGTAGTGCCGATGCAGCCGGCGCCGACCCGCGCCCCTGCGGCGTCGCAGCAGGGCGCGCGCGCTCTCGATCATCATCAGCGCGCCCAAGGTCCCGAGCATCAGCACATAGCCGAGCGAGATCGTCAGCTCGACCTGCCCCAGGCGCTTCAGCAGGCCGAAGATCAGCACGCCGAGGACGGAGCCCGCCAAGCCCCCCGCCAGCAGGACCCAGCCCATCTTGAAATCGACGGCGCCGCGCCGCCAGTACGCCAGCACCCCCGAAACCGAGGCGCCGACGAGCTGGTTGGCCGACGAGGCGACCGCCACCGGCGGCGGCACGCCGATGAAGATCAGCAGCGGGGTCAACAGGAAGCCGCCGCCGACGCCGAACACCCCGGACAAAAAGCCGACCGCCCCACCGAGGCCGAGCAGGACGAAAACGTCGAGCGACACCTCGGCGATCGGCAGGTAGATGTCCATGACGCGAGAGGCGCCGGCCTTGTCGTGTTCGTCTCGCGCGCCGTTCCGCGGCGCAGAGCGCGTGGGCGCGGGAGCTTACAACCGCCGCCGAAGCGGGGGAAGCACGAACCCACCGCCGTCGGGGGGCGGGGGCTCGCCGGCCGCAGATTTCGATTGCCATGCGGGCGGCCGGCGGGCCAGATTTGCCGACACACCGGGCGCCGCCGGGCCGCAGTCTCGGCCTCTCGGCGGTCGTCCAACAAGATGGCTGGCAACAAGTTGGCTGGAGGCGCCCATGGCGAGCACCACAGCGGCCCCGCGTTGCGCCGCGCTGATCGGCCCCTACCTGTCGGGCAAGACGACGTTGCTCGAAGCCCTGCTGCATGCGGCCGGCGGCACCACCCGGCGCGGCAGCGTGCGCGACGGCAACTCGGTCGGCGACCATGCCCCCGAGGCGCGGGCGCGGCAGATGTCGACCGAGCTCAACGTCGCCAACGCCGCGTTCCTGGGCGACCCGTGGACGATCCTCGACTGCCCGGGCTCGGTCGAGCTGCTCTACGAGGCGCAGGGCGCGATGCTGGCCTGCGATGTCGCCGTCGTCGTCGCCGAGCCCGAGCCCGAGCGGGCGCTGACGATCAGCCCGCTGTTGCGCTTTCTCGACCAGCACCAGACCCCGCATGTGGTCTTCATCAACAAGATGGACACCGCGAACGCGCGGGTGCGCGACGTGCTGGCGGCCCTGCAATCGGTGTCGCTGCGCCCGCTGGCGCTGCGCCAGGTGCCGCTGCGCGGGCCGGAATCCGAGATCACCGGCTATGTCGACCTGGTCAGCGAGCGCGCCTATCGCTATCGCCCGGGCCAGGCCTCGGACCTGATCCCGCTGCCCGCCGGGTTTTGGGACGACGAGCGGGCCACCCGCTCCGGCCTCATCGAAAAGCTCGCCGATTTCGACGATGCGCTGCTCGAAAAGCTGCTTGAGGATGTCGAGCCGTCGAAGGAGGAAATTTATCGCCATCTGACCGAAACCATGAGCCATGCCCAGGTCGTGCCGGTGTTTCTCGGCTCCGGGCTCGCCGATTACGGGGTGCGCCGCCTGTGGAAGGCGCTGCGGCACGAGACCCCGACGCCGCAGGAGACGGCGGCGCGGCTCGGCATCGCGGCCGAGGGCGAGCCCTTGGCCCAGGTGATCAAGACCTATCACCTGCCGCACACCGGCAAGCTGTCGCTGGCGCGGGTCTGGCGCGGCGCGATCACCGAGGGCATGGTGCTGAACGGCTCGCGCGTCGCCGGCCTGCTGCGGGTCACCGGCGCCCAGCACGAGAAGATCGCGGCCGCCCAGATCGGCGAGGTGGTCGGGCTGACGCGGATGGAGGAGGTCGCCACCGGCGAGGTGCTGACCCCGTCCGGCAAGGCCGAGCCGCTGCCGCGCCCGGAGCGGCCGCAGCCGGTGTTCGGGCTCGCCATCGCGTCCGAAAAGCGCGCCGACGACGTCAAGCTCACCGGCGCCATCGGCAAGCTGATCGAGGAGGAGCCGACCCTCGAGCTCGAGCAGAACGCCGACACCCAGGAAATGGTGCTGTGGGGCCAGGGCGACATCCATCTGCAGATCGCGATGGACCGGCTGCGCAACCGGCACAATCTGGCGGTCAACGGCCGGCCGGCGGCGGTGCCCTACAAGGAGACGATCCGGCAGGGGGCGCAGCAGCATTCCCGCTTCAAGCGGCAGAGCGGCGGGCACGGGCAGTTCGCCGACGTGACGATCGACGTGAAGCCGCTGCCGCGCGGCTCGGGCTTCACCTTTACCGACAGCGTCGTCGGCGGCGCGATCCCGCGCAACTACATCCCGGCGGTCGAGGAAGGGGTTGAGGAAGCGTTGCGCCGCGGCCCGATCGGCTTTCCGGTGGTCGATGTCGCGGTCACCCTGCTCACCGGACAGTTCCACGCGGTCGACAGCTCGGACCAGGCGTTCAAGACCGCCGGGCGGCAGGGGATCCACGAGGCGCTGCCGAAATGCGAGCCGATCCTCCTGGAGCCGATCGACGCGGTCGCGATCTCGGTGCCCAACGCGTTCACCGCGCGGGTGCAGCGGCTGGTTTCCGGCCGGCGCGGGCAGATCCTCGGCTACGACGCCAAGCCGGACTGGCCCGGCTGGGACGTGGTCAGCGCCCATATGCCGCAGAGCGAGCTGCATGATCTGATTGTCGAGCTGCGCTCGCTGACGCTCGGGATCGGCAGCTTCGCCCACCGCTTCGACCATATGCAGGAGCTGACCGGAAGGCCGGCCGAGAAGGTGCTGGCGTCGCGGACCGCCGACGCCGCCCAGTAGCGGCCGGGGTGCGGCCCGAGGCCGCATGCCGCCTCGCGGAACCGTGACTTGGCGCGGCCTGCCGTGGCTCCAGATTCAGGGGTATCACGAGGGCGAGGTATGGCGATGCTGATCCGGCGCAACCGAGGGTGGGAGCTTCCCCAGAGTGCCGCGACGCCCGAGGCGGTGCATGTCGGCAGACGAGGGCTCCTGAAGGCGATCGCGGCGGGCTCGATGCTGGCCCCGGGGCTGGCTGCCGGCTTCGGCGCCGCGAATGCCGCACCCGACGCCGAGCCGGACCCCTCGGCCGGCCTCTACCCGTTCAAGCGAAATCCGCGCTACACGGTCGACCGGCCGGCGACCGCCGAGAAGCTGGTCGCGAGCTACAACAACTTTTACGAGTTCGGCTCGGAAAAGGATATCGCCGCCGCTGCGCAGGCGCTGAAGCTCCGGCCGTGGACGGTCAAGATCGACGGCCTCGTCGACAAGCCGCTGACGGTCGATGTCGACGAGCTGTTGAAAAAGATGCCGCTCGAGGAGCGGGTCTACCGCCACCGCTGCGTCGAGGCGTGGTCGCTGGTGGTGCCGTGGAGCGGTTTTCCGTTGGCGGCGCTGGTCGATTTCGCCAAGCCGCTGGGCTCGGCCAAATATCTGCGCATGGAAACCTTCCTCGACCCCAAGACCGCCGGCGGCCAGAAGGAATACTGGTATCCCTGGCCCTATATCGAAGGGACCACGATCGCCGAGGCCGGCAACGAGCTGTCGTTCCTCGCCACCGGCATGTACGGCAAGCCGCTGCCCAGGCAGAACGGCGCGCCGCTGCGGCTGGTGCTGCCGTGGAAATACGGGTTCAAATCGGTCAAGTCGATCGTGCGCGTCTCGTTCACCGACAAGCGGCCGGTGACCTTTTGGGAGAGCGTGCAGGGGAGCGAGTACGGCTTCTGGGCCAACGTCAACCCCGAGGTGCCGCATCCGCGCTGGAGCCAGGCAAGCGAGCGGGTGATCGGGAGCAACGAGCGGATCCCGACCTTGATGTGGAACGGCTACGGCGAGTTCGTCGCCCATCTCTATGACGGGCTCGAAAAGGAGCGGCTCTACGCCTGAGCGGCGGCCGCGCGCTCATCTGGGCTTCGCCAGGCCGAGCGTCGCCAGCTCGTCCCGGCTCATGACTTTCGCCGCCGCCCGGGCGACCTCGGGGTCGAGCGCCGGCGGCCCGAGCGCGATGCCCTCGCCGAGCGTCTCGACCGCCTTCTCGGCCACCGCCACCCGCGCGAACCATTTGTACTCGGCCGCAACCGCGTGCCACGGCGCCGCCGCGGTCGAGGTCAGCCGGAACATGTCGTCCACGGCTTCGAGGTAATCGCGCCGGCGGGAGCGGTTGCGGATGTCGTCGGCGGTCATCTTCCAGCGTTTTGTCGGGGTCGTGATCCGCTCGCGAAAGCGGCGCAGCTGCTCATCGGCCGAGATGTGCAGGAACAGCTTGACCAGCCGGACGCCATCATCGACCAGCGTCTTCTCGAAGGCGTTGATCTCCTCATAGGCGCGGCGCCACTCGTTCGGCCGGGCGAGCCCTTCGACGCGCTCGACCAGAACCCGGCCGTACCAGGTCCGGTCGAAGATCGCGATATGGCCGGGCGGCGGCAGCCTTTGCCAAAACCGCCACAGATAGTGCCGGCCCTGCTCGTCGGGGCCGGGCCTGCCGATCGACCACACCCGGATCCAGCGCGGGTCGAGCTTCTCGGTCAGGCGCTGGATCGCGCCGCCCTTGCCGGCGGCGTCCCAGCCCTCGATCGCGACGATGCCGCGCCGCCCTTCGACGCGATAGATCTGCTCGAGCTCGAGCAGGGCGACCTGCAGCTCGCGCAGCCGGCGCTGATAGCTGTCTTCATCGTCGAGCCGCCGCGCGAGATCGACCGAGGCGAGCGTGAAGCCCGGCCCGACCTTCACCGCGAGCGTCATATCCCCTCCATCCGATCCGACAGCGGATAATCTATCGCATTGCGCGAAAATTTCTCTTGCCAAACGAGGGCATGTTTTGTTCTATGTTCATGTTATGGACCTTATGGAGGCTGCGATGAGACGCTCGACCCTGGTGACCGCCGTCCTCGCCCTGCTCGCGGCGGCGCTGTGGCATCTGCCTTCCTCGGCGCCGAAGGCGGCGGAAGCCGCCCCGCCGGAGTTGATCGCGTTCGATCAATACCGCGACTTTCGCATGCGCGATATGGCGCGGCGCCAGGAGCGGCTGGCCCGACAATTGGCCGCGCCCGATCTCGCAGCGCCGGAACGGACCAGCCTCGAGGCGCGCAAGGCCTATTACGACCGGCTGGCCGCGATGCCGCAGACAGCGCGCGACCGGCTGTTCCACGCCCGCTTCGACCAGATCGACGCCAACCGCGACGGTACAATCGACCAGGATGAGCGCGCGGCCTGGCGCGCAAAGCAGGCCCAGCATTATCGGCGGCCCGCGGCCCAACGCGCGGACGCCGGCGCCGATCCGCCCTAGCGCCGAGCGACGATCGCAAGCTTAACCGGCCGTAAACGCTCGTGTCGGTATTTGGAGCGGCCACGCGTTGCATCCGGCGAAAAGCCGAGCCGGGCAATCGCGGACCGCAGCCGAGGCATGACAAGCAGGTTGGCAAGGCTCCATTCGAACGCGGCCGGTCGCCGGCTCGACCCGGCGACCGGCGCCGGCATCGCCGTCGGCGGGCCGGGCCGGGCCGGCGTCCTGGGCCGGCTGCGGCCGTCCTGGCCGCTCGTCGCCGCGCTCCTCGCGCTGGCTCGGGCCTTGGCGCAGCCGACGGCGCTGCTGAACGATCCCGACACCTACCTTCATGTCGCCGCCGGCCGCTGGATGCTCGCTCACGCCGCGCTGCCGACGCACGACCCGTTCTCCCACACCTTCGCCGGGGCGGTCTGGGTCCCGCACGAGTGGCTGGCCGAGGTCATCCTGGCCGCGGTCTATCGGGCGGCGGGCTGGAGCGGGCTCGTTCTGCTGACGGCGCTCTCGTTTGCGCTCAGCGTGGCGCTGCTGACACGCTTCCTGCTGCGCTGGTGCGAGCCCTTTTCCGCGCTGATCGCCGCCGGCCTCGGCGCCGCGACCGGGCTCGGCCACCTGCTGGCGCGCCCTCATCTGCTCGCCCTGCCGTTGCTGGCGCTCTGGTCCGGGCGGCTCTTTCTGGCACGCGACACAGGCGCAGCGCCGCCCTGGCGGCTGCTGCCGGTCATGGCGCTGTGGGCCAACCTGCACGGCGGCTTCATGTTCGGGCTGGCCTTGGCCCTCTATCTCGGGGTCGAGGCCGTATTGTCGCCCGGCGACCGCGCCCGCGAAGCCCGGCGCTGGGCGATCTTCGTCGCCCTTGCCGCCGCCGCCGCGCTTGCCACCCCGAACGGTCTGGCCGGCTTTCTGCAGCCGTTCCGGCTGATCGCGATGCCGGCGTTGCAGGTCTCGATGCTGGAATGGCGGGGCCCGGATTTTCAGGCGTTTCAGCCGGTCGAAATCTGGCTGCTCGGGGCGCTCGCCCTGGGCTTTTCGACCGGGCTCAGGCTGCCGCCGACGCGGCTGGCGCTGCTGCTGGCGTTGTGCCATATGGCCCTCGCCCATATCCGGCACGCCGAGCTCCTCGGGCTGGTCGGCCCGCTCGCCGTCGCCGCCTCGCTCGGACCGCCGCTCGCCGCCAGGCTGCGCGCGCAGCCGCCGTCGCCGTTGGCCCGCGCCGCCGCCCGGCTGGCGGCGCCGGCCGCCGTCCCGGCGCTGCTGCTGACAGCCGCGATCGCCGCGGCGCTCAGCCTGCCGCTGCTGCTGCGGCCGATCACCCGCGCCGAGGGCCCCGCCACCCCGGCCGCCGCGCTCGCCGCAGCCCGCCGGATCGGGCTCGGCGGCCCGGTCTTCAACAGCGAGGGCTTCGGCGGCTATCTGATCTTTTGCGGCGTCCCGACTTTCATCGACGGCCGCATCGAGCTCTACGGCGACGATTTCCTGCGCCGCTATGTCGAGGCGGCGAACGGCGATTCAGGCGCGCTGAGGGCGCTGCTGCGGCAGCGCCGCGTCAGCTGGACGCTGCTGTCGCCCACAGAAGGTGCGGTCGGGCTGCTCGACCGGCTGCCGGGGTGGCGGCGCGTCTATGCCGACGATTTCGCCGTCATCCACCAGCGCATCGCCCCTCCCTCCCCCATGATGGGGGAGGGAGGGGGTGAGCGCGGTGCAATTTGCTCGGAAACGCGCTAGCCGCCGCCCAGGGCGTCAACCTCCGCATCCTCGGGAAACCGGCCGAGCTGCTTCTTCGAGAAGGCGAGCCGGCCGTCGACGGTGATTTCGAACACGCCGGCGACGCCCTTCACCAGCTCGACCTCGGCGCCGTATTTTTCGATCAGCCGCGCCCTCGCACGGAGGGCTCTGGGTTCGTAGTTTCAAGGCACGCAGTATTCGATCCTGACCTTCATCGCCGCGACCTCCGGGAACCACCAGAACGCGGCAGCCTAGCATGCCGGGCGCGGCCCCGCCATGATCTCGCCCCGATCGCTATATCTGGATATAACGCGCCGATGAGCATGCTCCAATTCAGCGCCGACGAGATCGAGGCGGTCCGGCTCAGCCTGCGCATCGCGTTTTGGGCGATGCTGACGAGCCTGCCTTTCGGGCTCGCCACCGCGCTCGTCCTGGCGCGCGCCCGCTTCTGGGGAAAGAGCCTGCTCGACGGGGTGGTTCATCTGCCTCTTGTCCTGCCGCCGGTCGTCACCGGCTATCTGCTGCTGCTGCTGTTCGGCCGCCACGGGCCGCTCGGCCGGTTTTTCGCCGACGCCTTCGGCCTCGTCTTCGCGTTCCGCTGGACCGGGGCGGCGCTGGCCTCGGCGGTCACCGGCTTTCCGCTGCTGGTGCGGGCGATCCGGCTCTCGCTCGAAGCCGTCGATCGGCGGCTCGAGGAAGCCGCCGGCACGCTCGGCGCCGGGCGCGTCTTTGTGTTCCTGCTGATCACCCTGCCGCTGATCGCGCCGGGGATCGTCGCCGGCATGGTGCTGTCCTTTGCCCGCAGCCTCGGCGAGTTCGGCGCGACGATAACCTTCGTCTCCAACATCCCGGGCGAGACGCGAACCCTGCCTTTGGCGATCTACACCTTGACGCAGACCCCCGGCGGCGACCCCGCCGCGCTGCGCCTGACGATCGTCTCGGTGATCTTGTCGATGCTGGCGCTCTTGGCCTCCGAGATCCTGGCGCGGCGCATCGCGCGGCGGCTTTCCGGCGAGTGAGGGCATGCTCGAAGTCGATATCGAGCATCCTCTCGGCGCCTTTTCGCTCGACATCCACTTCCGCAGCGGGCGCGGCCTGACGGCGTTGTTCGGCCGCTCTGGGGCCGGCAAGACCTCGGTCGTCAACGCCATCGCCGGGCTGATCCGCCCGCGCCGCGGCCGCATCGCCGTCGACGGGGAGGTGCTGGTCGACACCCAACGCCGGATCGATCTCCCGCCGCACCGCCGTCGGGTCGGCTATGTGTTCCAGGAGGGGCGGCTCTTCCCGCATTTGACCGTGCGCCAGAACCTGCTGTTCGGCCGCTGGTTCGCGCGAGGCCGGACCGCCGCCGGCCGGCTGGACGAGGTCGTCGAGCTGCTCGGCGTCGGGCCGCTGCTCGATCGCCGCCCCGGCCGGCTCTCCGGCGGCGAAAAGCAGCGGGTGGCGGTCGGCCGGGCGCTCTTGGCGAGCCCGCGGCTGTTGCTGATGGACGAGCCGCTGGCCTCGCTCGACGCCCGCCGCAAGGACGAGATCCTGCCGTTTCTCGAGCGGCTGCGCGAGGAGGCGAGCGTGCCGATCGTCTATGTCAGCCACTCGGTCGCCGAGGTGGCGCGGCTCGCCAGCACGATCGTGCTGATCGCCGACGGCCGGGTCCGCGCGGTCGGGCCGGTCGAGGAGGTGATGGGCCGCGCCGGGCTCGCGCCGCTGGCCGGCGGCTTCGAGGCGGGCGCCGTTCTTGCGGCGCGGGTCGCCGGCCACGACCCGCGCTATGGGCTCACCGAGCTCGCCGGCGCCTTCGGCCGGCTGACGGTGCCGCGGCTCGGCGCCGCGGTCGGCTGCGCTCTGCGGGTGCATATCCGCGCTCGCGACGTGATCCTCGCGACCGCGCCCCCGACCGGGATCAGCGCGCTCAACGTGCTGGCCGCCGAGGTCGAGGCGCTGGTTCCGGTCGAAGATGCGACGCTCGAAGTGCAGCTTCGCCTCGGTCCGGAACGGCTGCTGGCGCGGGTCACCCGGCGCTCGGGCGACGCGCTCGGCCTCGCCCCCGGCCGGCGGGTCTTCGCCGTGATCAAGACGGTGGCGATCGACCGGCGCAGCCGCGGCGAGGAAGGCGAGGACGCCGGACCCCACGGCGGCGTCGAGATCTTCGACGGCTGATCATTCCGCGCGCAGCGGGATTTCCTTCAACCCGAAGGCGGCGATCGTCGCCAGCGCCGAGATCGCGGCGGCGCACAGAAAGACATGCGAAAAGGCGGCGCGGAACGTGCGCGCCAGCCCGGCGAGCAGGCTCGGGCTCAAATTGTCCCGCTGATCGAGATGCAGCAGCGCGATCCCCGGATTGGCCCCGAGCACGTCGTGGCCCGGGATCGCCATGGCCCCGGCGTTGAGCTCGCCGACCAGCAGCGCCGTCAGCAACGCGACGCCGAAGGCGCCCCCGATCAGGCGCAGGAACATGATCACCGACAACCCGATCCCGGCATCCTCGAGCGCCAGCGCGTTCTGCACCGGCACGATCACCGGCGACAGCTGAAACCCGAAGGAGAGGCCGAGCGCGGCCGTCAGCAAGGTGTCGCGCACGACCGACTGGCCGAGCCCGAGGACGGCGATCGCGCCGCAGGCCGCCGTCATCGCCGCCGCCCCGAGGATCGGAAAAATCCGATAATGGCCGGTCCGGCTGACCAATTGCCCGGCGATGAACGAGCCGAGCACGGTCCCGCCGGTGACCGGAATCAGCCGGACCCCGGCCGCGTTCGGCGACAACCCGGAAACCAGCTCGTAATCGAGCGGCACCAGGATGATCGTGGCGATCATGACCATCGACATCAAAAAGCTGATCAGGCCGCCGGCGGTGAAGATCCGGTCGGCGAACAGGCGCAGCGGCAGGATCGGCTGGCGCGCCTCGCGCTCCCAACCGATCAGCGCGCCCAGCAGCAGCAGGCCCACCGCCAGCGGCGCGAGCACATCGATCCGCCACCACCCGCCGGCCGACTGCGCCCGGCCGACGCCGATCAGGGCCGGGATCGCCGCGCCCAGGATCAGCGCCGCGCCGAGCCAGTCGATCCTGGGCCGACGCGTCGGCCGCGCCAGGCGGCGCAGATTGCGGTTGCACAGCACGAGCGCCGCCGCGCCGAGCGGGAGGTTGATCCAGAAGATCCAATGCCAGGTCAGATAGTCGGCGAAGAAGCCGCCGAGCACCGGGCCGAACAGGTTCGACACCGCCATCACGCTGGCGAAATATCCCTGGTAGCGCCCCCGCTCGCGCGGCGGCACGACATCGGCGATCGCCGCCTGCGACACCGAGCGCAGCCCGCCGCCGCCGACCCCTTGCAGCACCCGCGCGGCGATCAGCTGCGGCATGGTCTGCGACAGCGCGCACAGCGCCGAGGCGCCGACGAACAGCGCGATTGCGATGAGCAAAACAGGGCGGCGGCCGTAGATGTCGCTGAGCCGGCCATAGATCGGCGTCGTCACCGTCGAGGCGACGAGGTAGGCCGACACCACCCAGGACATCAGCGCCCAGCCGTCGAGGTCGCGCGCCATCGTCGACAGCGAGGTGGCGACGATGGTCTGGTCCAGGCTGGCGAGAAACATCGCCAGGATCAGCCCGGACAGGATCGAGACGATTTCCGATCGCGAGAAATGCAGGGTTGGCGATCGCGCCGGCTCGGCTGTCATCGGGCATCCGGTCTAACGGCGAGGCGGGGCCGGCGCAATCCCGCTCGGCTCGGGGAGCCGCGATTGGTACACTGCCCGCGGAAGGAGCCGGCGATGGACAAAACAGAGGACACGCCGCCGCGGTGGCAGGACGAGCTCTACGACCTGCTGCGCCGGCATGGCGTCACGCAATTCGCCTATGTGCCGGACGCCGGCCATCGGATCCTGATCGACCGCTCGCTCGCCGACCCGCAGGCGCGCTCGGTGGCGCTGACCACCGAGGAGGAGGGCGTGGCGCTGCTCGCCGGCGCCGATCTCGGCGGCGCCCGCGGCGTGCTCCTGATGCAGTCGAGCGGCGCCGGCAACTGCGTCAACATGCTGTCGCTGACCAAGGGCGGCCGCTTTCCGTTTCTGGCCCTGATCAGCATGCGCGGCGATTTCGGCGAAGGCAATCCGTGGCAATTTCCGATGGGCCGGGCGGTCGAGCCGGTGCTTGAGGCGATGGGCGTCGTCTGCCTGCGGGTCGAGCGCCCGGAGGACGCAGCCGCGACCGTCGAGGCCGCGCTGACGATGGCGTTTCAGGGGGGCAACGCGGTGGCCGTGCTGCTGACGCAGAAGCTCCTCGGGGCCAAGCAGTTCTGAGCGCGCCTACCAGCTGATCGTCAGCTTCCCGTTGCGCATCTCGTAGCTCTGCAGGCGGCTCAGGAAGCTCATCCCGAGCAGCGACACGTTGAGGTTCTCCATCACCGCGGCCGGCACGTCGTCGATCGCGAGCTGGCCGATGCGGATGTCGCGCAGGGTGACCGGGGCCATCCGCGCGACGCCGTTCGCAGTGCGCACGCGACGGTTGAACGTCAGATCGGCCGGGGCAATGCCGGCGGCGCGCGCATCCTCGGGGGTCAGGGTGACGAGGCTCGCCCCGGTGTCGACCAGAAGCCGAACCGACGCGCCGTTGATCACCGCGTCGACCATCACATGGCCGCGCTCGTTGGCGGGGTAGACGAGGGTGTTGAACACCGGGCTGGGGATCGGCCGGGGCGCCGTCCGCACCCTGGTCGGCGCGTCATGCGTCGGCGCAAGGGTCGACCAGTAGCCGCCGCGATCCCACAACACGATGCACAGGACCGCGGCGATGCACCACAGCAGCACCCACCGCAATGCCGAGCCGGTCACATCGCTGCCTCGACCAAAGAGTTCGATCGGCTCGCCCGCGAGCCCGCCGGCAATCTCCTACGAAGTGGTTAAGTCCCGGTGAAGCCTTTTTCGGGCAGCGACGCCGCGACCGCGGGCGCCAGCGCTTTTTCCGCGGCCGGCGCGGGCGATCGCCGTCACCCCAGCGACGCCGAGGCGCGGGCCATCTCGGCCTTGCGATCGGCTTGCGCCGGCAGGGTCAGGCGGAACACGGCGCCGGCGCCGGTCGTCGACAGCAGCGTCAGATCGCCGCCATGGGCGCGCATCAGCTCGCGGGCGATGGCCAGGCCGAGCCCGCTGCCGCCCGGCCGCGCCGAGCCGAAAAACGGGCGGAACAGGTTCTCGCGCGCCTTTGCCGGCAGGCCGGGGCCGTCATCGGCGATGTCGATGGCGATCGCGCCGTTCTCGCGCGCCGCCGAGATGCGCAGCCGCCGCGCCCCGGCTTCGAGCGCGTTGCGGGCGAGGTTTAAGAGGACGCGGTAGAGCTGGTCGCGATCGGCCTCGACCGCAAGCCCGGGCGGGACCGCGCATTCAATCGCGGCGCCGGCCTCGGCGACGGCCAGATCGGGGCCGAGCTCGGCGATCAGCGGGGCCAGCGCGAAGCGGCTCGGAGCGAGCGGCGGCCCGCCTTCGCGCGAAAAGTCGAGGGTCTGCGTGCACAGCGCGACGGCGCGGTCGATCGCGTCGACGAGGCGCGGCAGGATGCGGCGGACCTCGGGCGCGGCGCTGGCGGTGAGGCCGTCGGTGACGATGCGCGCGGTCGCCAGGATGTTCCTCAAATCGTGGTTGATCTTGGTCATGGCCGTGCCCAGCGCCGCCAGCCGCGCCTGCTGGCTGAGCGCCTGGCGCACGGTCTCCTGCATCACCGCGAGCTCGCGCTCGGCGACGCCGATCTCGTCGCGCCGCCCGGTCGCCGCGATCACCCGCGAAGCGTCCTCCGGGTTCTCGCGGAACTCGGTCATGCTCGCGGTGATCCGCCGCATCGGCCGCACCAGCAGCCACTGCAGGCTGAGATAGACCAGGGCCGCGGTGAACAGCGAGATCACGATCGACAATTCGAGGACGCGGGCGCCGAAGCCCCACATCTCCCGGCGCAGCGGCGCCTCGTCGAGCAGCACCTCGACCATCGCGCCATTATCCAGCGGGGCGGCGCCCTGAACCCGCAGCATCCGGTCGTCATCGCGCAGGAGCGTCATGATCGAGCCCCTGATCGCCCCCCAGACGCTCGCGTGGGTAAGGTCGATGGTCAGGTCGGGCTTCGGCGGGGCCGGCCGGTCGAGCATCAGGATCATGCCGTCGGCGCGGCGCAGCGCCACCGCGTGCGCGCCGACATGGGCGAGGAGCCGGTTGACCAGGTCCTGATCGAGCCGGCCGGTCGGGCTCGCCTCGAGCGCCAGGGTGGCGAGGCGCCCGGCGGCCAGATGGTTCTCGAAGTAGGTCATGCGGAAGCGGGCGACCGACGGCACGAAAATCAAGACTTCGATCACCATCACGAAAAACACGGTCAGGATCAGCAGTCGGGCCGACAGGCTCCTTGGCAGCCCCCGCATCGCCCGGCTCAGCCGAAGCGCGCGAGAAAACGCACCAGACGGCGGGTGCGGCGCGAGAACAGCGCCGGGGTGTAGAAGCCCCCGGCGGCCCGCTTGCCGGCCTCGCCGCGCGTCGGGTAAGGCACGATCAGATTGGCCAGCGCCTTGAGCTTGAGCTTTTGCGCGACCGCCAGCGCCCACGGCAGGATCAGCTCGCCGGCGGCGGCGCCGAGGATCGAGGCGCCGAGGACGCGGCCGTCGCCGCGGGCGATGATCTTGACCAGGCCTTCGGTCTCGCGCTCGGCCTGGGCGCGGTCGTTCTCGGCGAACGGCCAGCGCAGCACCCGCACGCTGCCGCCGGCGGCCCGCGCCTCGGCCTCGGTCGCGCCGACCTGGGCGAGCTCGGGATCGGTGTAGGTGACCCAGGGGAGCGCGCGGTAATCGACTTTCGCCGGCAGGCGGAAGAGCGCGTTTCTGATCGCGATCCCGGCGTGATAGAGCGCGATGTGGGTGAATTGCGGCCCGCCCGCGACATCGCCGATGGCGAAGGCGCGACGATTGCTGGTGCGCAGCCTAGTGTCGACCGTGATCCCCTTGGCGGTCGCGGCGATGCCGGCCGCCGGCAGATCGAGCGCCTCGACGCTTGGGCGGCGCCCGGCGGCGACCAGCAGGTGCGATCCGGCGAGCCGCTCGCCGCCGGCGAGACGGACAACGACGCCGCCGCCGTCGCGCTCGACGCCGGCAATCTCGACGCGGGCGCGGATCGCGATCCCTTCGGCCGAGAGGCGCGCGGCGAGCAGGGCGGCGAGCTCGGGATCGTCGCGCGGCAGGATCGGGCCGGCGTCGAGCACGGTGACCCGCGCGCCGAGCCGGGCATGCGCCTGCGCCATCTCGATGCCGATCGGGCCGCCGCCGATCACGATCAGATGCTCCGGTCCCTGACGGTTGGCGAAGATGGTCTCGTTGGTCAAATACGGCGTCCGGTCGAGCCCGGGGATCGGCGGCGCGAAAGGATGCGAGCCGCTGGCGATCACGAACCGACGCGGTCGGATCTCGGCCTCGCCGGCGCGGATCGTCCGCGGGTCGACAAAGCGCGCTTCGGCTCGCAGCACCGTGACGCCAAGCCCCTCGAACCGTTCGACAGAATCATTGGGGGCAATATTCCCGACGACCTCGGCAATCTTGTCGGCGATCGCGCCGAAATCGATCCGCGGCTCTTGATAGACGATGCCGAGCGCCGGGCTGCGCCGCCAAAAATCGGCCGCTTTCGCGATCGCCAGCAACGACTTCGACGGGACGCAGCCGTAGTTGAGGCAATCGCCGCCCATGGCGCCGCGCTCCACCAGCACGACCTCGGCGCCCAGCTGCGCCGCGCCGGCGGCGACCGCGAGCCCGGCCGCGCCGGCGCCGATGATGCACAGATCGGGGGCGAGGCGGCGGGTCATCCGCGGCGTCCGCGACGCCAGCGCCGGTATCCGACCGGCAGCAGCGCGAGGACCGCAAGCCCGACGATCGGCCCCAGCACGCTCGGCCGGAACACGATGCCGAGATCGGGCTGCTCGACGACGCTGCCGAGGCCGTTGCCGAGGCTGGCGTAAACGAAGGCGCCCGGGATGATGCCGAGAAAGGTGGCGAGCACATAGGTCCGCAGCCCGACGCCGACCAGCGCCGGGACGAGGTTGACGAGCCAGAACGGGAAGATCGGCACCAGCCGCAGGACCAGCAGGTAGTTGAACGCGTCGGCGCGAAACCCGGCTTCGAGCCGGCCGACGAACGGCCCGGCGCGGCGGGCGAGCCCGCCGAGGCCGGCGCGGGCGGCGAGAAATATCCCGATCGCGCCGAGGGTCGCGCCGATCACCGCGCAGAGCGCGCCGAGCCAGGTCCCGAACAGGAAGCCGCCGGCGATCGTCAGCACCACCCCGCCCGGCACCGACAGCGCCACCAGGATCGCATAAGCGGCGATGTAGAGCAGGCCCGCGGGGAAGGGCGAGCGTTCGGCGAGGCCGCACAGCCACTCGCGGTTCTCGGCCAGCGCGGCGAAGGTCAGCCAGCGGCCGCCGCCGAGCAGGACGAACGCCGCGCCGGCGGCGACGAGCAGCCCGAGCGGCAGCAGACGCCGGACGGAAACGCCGCGCCGGGCAGAATTCTCTTCGGGCATCGCAGTTTGCAGGTCAGCCATCGGGAAGGGCGATGCTAGCGCGCCCGCGGCCGGCCGGCGGTCACCTTCATGTGAAAGCGCGGCATGTGAAAGCGCGGCATGTGAAAGCGCGGCCGGCGGCGGTGGCGCCGCGGGAGCCAGGGGTGATAGCAATAAGTCAAGCAGCCGGCCTCCGGGGACAAATGCGCCAAGCCCGCTTCAACGCAACGCCGCCGAGCATATTCGACGATGGCGCCGCCCGGCTCCGGGCCAAGATCGCCACGCTCTTCTTCGTTCTGGTCGCGGCGAACCTCGCCGCCTGGGCATGGGCCTTCACCGCCTTCCACGGCTATCCGCTGCTGATCGGGACAGCGCTTCTCGCCTACGGGCTCGGGCTGCGCCACGCGGTCGACGCCGACCACATCGCGGCGATCGACAACGTCACCCGCAAGATGATGCACGAGGGAAAGCAGCCGATCGCGGTCGGGTTTTTCTTCGCGCTGGGGCATTCGAGCGTGGTGCTCCTGGCCTCGGTCCTGATCGCGCTGACGGCGCACGGCCTGCGGGACCGCTATCCCGGGCTGGTCGAGGCCGCCGGCGTGTTCGGGGCCGCGGTCTCGTCATTGTTTCTGTTCGTCATCGCCGCCATCAACATCGTCGTTCTGGTCGGGGTCTGCCGGTTGTTTCGCCGGGTCCGGCGCGGCGGGCAATACGCCGAGGACGAGCTCGACCGCTTCCTCGCCCAGCGGGGCCTGCTCGGGCGGCTGTTCCGGCGCTTGTTCCGGCTGATTTCGCGCAGCTGGCACATGTACCCGCTCGGCCTTCTGTTCGGGCTCGGCTTCGACACCGCCACCGAGATCGGGCTGCTCGGCATCTCGGCGGCGGAGGCGGCCAAAGGGCTCTCGGTCGGCTCGATCCTGGTGTTCCCGGCGCTGTTCACCGCCGGGATGTCGCTGGTCGACGCCGGCGACGGCGTCCTGATGATGGGCGCCTATCGCTGGGCCTTCGTCAACCCGATCCGCAAGCTCACCTACAATCTGGCGATCACCTCGCTGTCGGTCATCGTCGCCATCCTCGTCGGCGGCATCGAGGCGCTGGGGCTGATCGCCGAGAAGCTCGACCTGTCCGGAGGGATATGGGACGCCGTCGACCTGGCGGCGGAGAATTTCACGGTGGTCGGCTGTCTCGTCGTCGCGATGTTCATCGCGAGCTGGCTGGTCTCGTTCGCGCTCTATCGGGCATTGGGCTGGGACAAGATCGGCTCTACCTGAGGGCCGGCGGCCAGGTTCCCAGGATGCTGACGACGGCGAGGATGGCGAGCCCCAGCCCCTGCTCCACGGCGACCGCGCGGCCGAGCCGCGCCAGCGCCGCGGGCTCGCGCGTGAGCCGCGGCGCAAGCCGGAAACGGTTGAAGAGCGCGACCGCCACCAGCGCCGTGAACAGCAGGATCTTCAGCGTCAGGAGCCGGCCGTAGGAGGAGCCGGCCAGCGCGCGCAGGCTGCCGACCAGCAGCAGGCTGTTGACCATGCCGGTCAGCGCGACCAGGCCGACCGCGGCGTATCCCATCCGCGAGAACTGGCCGAGCGCTTCGCGCGCAAGGCTCGTCAGGGCGTCATCGTCGGCGCGCCGCGCCGCTCTCAGCAGCCATCCCAGCGGCGCGAGCCCGCCGAGCCACATTCCGGCGGCGAGCAGGTGAAGGCTCTGGTTGAGCTCGCGGGCGATCCCGGCGGGGCCCTCGCCGACCGCCGCGTGGCCGACCCAGCCGAGGCTCGCCAAGAGCCCGAAGGCCAGGATCAGGCTCGGCGTGCGCACCGCGTCCGCGGCCCGCAGACAAGAGAGGACCAGCGCCAGCGCCAGCAGCAGATGCACCGACCAGACCCGGCCAAACCGCGTATGGAGCAATACCGCGGCAACCGTGCCGGGATCGAGCGCCGCGGCCGGTGAGCCGGCCATCATCGCGGAGTGACAAAGAAGCAGCGCCAGCGCCGACAGCAGCGCTGCGAGCGCCGCGGCGGCCACCAGCCTCGCAAGCCGCAGGTCGAAAGCGGCCAACCCACCCCCGCCGTGCTCGGGCAGAGCGTAGAAGCGGAACGAGGCGGCGCCGAAGACCAGCATCGCCGCGGTGAACTGGATAAAACGGCAGAGCTGGAGCGCGGCGCTCATCGGCGATCCTCACGGCGCGATCGCAAAGCGGTACTCGCCCTCGGTGCGGTGGGTATCGACCGAGACCACGCGCCAGCGGACCCGATAGCGGCCCGGGTCCAACGGCGGCAGCGCCAGCACCAGCACCTTGTCGTCCGCGGGATCGATCGCGGCCGCCTTGGTCGGGATCGTCCGGCCGTCCTCGGTCGCGATCTCGATCGCCGAAAAAAGCGGCTCGACCCCTTCGCTGAAGCTCAGCCGAACCTCCTTGGGCGCGGCCGCGACAGCGCCGCCGACCGGCGGCGCCGCCTGGATCAAAAAGGCGTGCGCCTGGGCCGCGGCCCCGGCGGCGCCGGCCGCCATCCACAGCGACAGCCAGAACAGGGCGCGGCGCATCACCGGCCCAGCAGCGGACGCCCGATCGTGGTCGGGAAAATGTCGTCCAGGTAGAAGTGCAGCTGCGCGATAAAGCCGACATTCCTGCCGGCGGCCGTCGTGGTCGGGATGATCGCCTCGATGCCGAATTGCACCGACTGTCCGGACCAGATCACGCCGGGATTGATCGTGCCGATGGTCCTTTCGCCATAGCGGTCGGTGGTCGGGACGACGAAGTTGAATTCGACCAGCGGCGTCAGGCGATTGACCCACTCCGGCAGGCCGAAGTCGCGGACGTTCGCGCGCAGGTAGAAATTGCTGTACTCGACCGCAAACCCGACATTGACCGTGTTCGAATGATGGTCGATGTCAAAATCGAAATTCCCGGTGTCGGGGTCGACCACCGCCGTCGCGGTCTTCTTGCGCGCGGTGACGCCGTAGCCGATGGTTCCGGTCACCGCCAGCGGGCGCGCCCAATCGAGCGCCTCCGGCAGGTCGCCGAACCCCTTGCCGAAAAAGAGGGTGGGGGTGACGGTCGAGACCGGCTCGGCCCCGACCCGGCTCCCGCCGGTCCCGGCGATCTCGGCGCCGACCCCAAAGGAGGCCACCGCTTCGTGCGGCGCGTTCAGCAGGAACTGGTATTTGGGGGTGATTTCGAGGTTCTGGAAGCCGGTCGGGTTGCGCGGCGGCCCGACCTGCCCGAGGCGCGTCCAGCCGCCGCCGATCGAGAGGCCGAAATTCGAGGTGATGCGCTTGGAGAACTCGGCCGAGACGTCGAGCTCCACGACCGACGGATCGTTTTCGGTCTGCTGGCGCGAAATCGTCGGCAGCGACAATTCGTCGGCGACAAAGGGATCGTCGATCACGATCGTCGCCGGAAAAAAGCGCGCCCCGGCAAAGCCGTGCGCCAGCGCGTCGTCGGCCCCGGAAATCGTCAATACCGTCGCGAGCGCCACGCGCGCGCGACCATTGCTTGTCGTTTTCGGCATCGGTCGTTTCCATCCGTCGAAGAGCGTGCGATCGGCAGGCGCGGCGCGGATGCGCCGGCGCCTCCCGGTCGGATGAAGTCGGGTTTACGCTCTTGCCGGAGGGGCGCGCGCGCGAATGGGGTGCGCGAAACGGGGCCTTGCGACCCCTATCGTTGCCGGGAACGGGATCAACGGCTCGGCGAAGGCGACCCGCTCGGGATTTGTCGTCGGAGCGGGCAGAGCCCCGAAGCTGCCCGCTCCGAAGCAGCACGCGCCACAGCTTTGACCGCCGGAGCCCGGCCCCTTGCCGGCCGGCGTTTGCGGGCCGGCCTCGCCGCCCGTCTGGGCCAGGCACAGCGCGTGCGCGTCGACTGGGGTGGAGCGGGCTTCCGCCGGCGCCGGCAACGGCAACGCAACCTGGAGCAGCAGGGCGAATATCGCCAGCGCTACGGCCTCGGCCGTGGCGCGCCGTCGATTTCGATTGCGTCTCGCCCCGTAGATCACCAGGCTCCTTCGGCAAGAGGTCCGCCCACGCCTATGTTGCGCCAAACCGACCATATCAGCGAGCAGGTTGTTCAAATCCTCGATGGTTCGTAGGATTTCTCGAAATCATAGTTAACTTTCCGGATATCTATTGCAACTTTAGGGAAGTTGCCGCATTATTCGTTTGCATCGTTCTCCCCTCCTCGATGCTCTCCTCGAACGATGCGGCGTGACTGCCCTGGCATTTGGCGGGCAGCGGCGAAGCCCCGGCCGCCTCGGCCGGGGCTTCGTTATTGCGACGGGCGAGCCGGCGCCGCAGCCGGCCGCCTTCGACAAGCTGCCAGGCGCCGAGCACCGGCAGGCCGATCGTCAGGTCGCGCGCCCGCTTTAAGAGCGAGAGCGCGAGCGCCATCTCCGGCGTCAGGCCGAAGCCGGCCCCGATCAGGATGTAGGCGCCTTCCTGCACCCCGACCGCGTTGGGCACCGCAAAGGCGAGGCTGCGCACGGCGTAAAGCAGGCTCTCGATGACCAGCACCGCGCCAAACCCGAGCGGCGCCCCGGCGAGCCGCAGCGCCAGCCACGCCTCGGACGTGCTCGCCACCCAGCAGGCGAGGTGCAGGATAAAGCTGAGCCACAGCCCGGCCGGCCGCCGATAAATGCCGGCGACCGCGGCGTGCAGCGCGGCCGCGCCGGCCGCCGTCCGGTCGGTCCAGCCGTGTCCGAGCCGTTGCGCCAGGCGGCCGAGCAGATCAAAGCCGCGCCGTTGCGCGGCGACAAAGCCCGCCGCCAGGAGCAGTGCCGCGACAAGGCCGATGGCGACGGGGGCGGCGAGCGGCGCGGCCGGCCGCAGATAGACGAGCAGCGCGAGCGCCAGCGCCGTATAGGCGAGCTGGGCGAGGAATTCGAGGCTGACATCGACGATCGTGCTGGCGGTTGCGGCGACGCCCGAGACGCCGGCCAAGGCGATCGCGCGCGCGCCCAGCACATAGCCGCCGATCTGGGAGAGCGGCAGGACCTCGGAGCCGGCCTCGCGCACGAGGCGCCCCCAGATCGCGCTCCAGACCGGGGCCCCCGGCAGCAGCGCCCGCCATGCGATCCCCATTGCCGCCACCAGCGCCAGATGGATTGCGCAGACCGCGGCGAAGCCGATCCAGCCGACGGCGAGGAGCGAGCGGGTCACCGGGCCGGCGCCGTAATGCGCGACCAGCGCCGCCATCAGCGCCAGCCCGATCGCCACGGCGACGGCCGGCAGCCATTTCATGACCGGCGCGCCTCAGGACGCGCGGGCGGGCGCACAGAGGCGCCAGGCGGCGAGCGCGACGCCGGCGAGCCGCGGCAGAAACCGCGGCTGGAGCAGCCACGGGTCGAAGCTCTCCATCCGCCGCGTGTGCTCGGCGCAGCAGGTCTCGACCAGCCGGCGCATGGTGAAGCCGTCGAGAAAGACGCTCGCCTGGGTCGCCGAGAAATCCATCCCGTCATTCGCCGCGCGGCCGCGCCGAACGGTGCCGAGGAGCCGGCCGATCGCGCGGCAGTAATAGCCGGCCGCGGTGGCCCCGCGCAGCCGGCGCGAGGCCCAGCCGCGGGTCGACTGGTGCCACGCCATCCAGTTGATGAAGAAGACGATGTGCCGGGTTTCTTCATGGATCAGCCGGTCGAAGATCGCGAACATCGCATCCGGCAGAAAGCCCGATCGCCGGGCGATCTCGAACACCCCGAAGCCGAGAAATGAATTGAGGCACTCGCCATAGCCGAAATCGGCGAAGGCGCGGCGCAGGTCGGGGCTCAACGGCTCGAGCGGGCGCTCCGCGGCGGCGACCCCGTAGCGCCGGATCATCAGCCGCAAGAGCTCGGCGTGCCGCGCCTCCTCAAAGGCCTGCAGGGTGACCGCCCGGCGCACCAGCGGATCGGGGATCGTCGCGGCATAGGCGTCGACGATCGCGCCCGCGCGCCGCTCGGTATGGAGCACCTCGGGCCAGAACGGGATCGCGCGCAGCCGCCCGAGCGCGGCCTCGTCGAGCTCGGGCCAGGGCAGGGCCGCCGGGTCGTAGCCGTCATGGCTGGCGATGAACGACCGGCAGAAGGCCTCCTTGTGCTGATCCGACCCGATTTTCATGACGCCGCCGCGGCCTGGCTCGGCCGGCGCAGGAAGCGGCGGGCGAAACGCGCCAGGCGCGGCACCGTCAGGGGCCGCAGCAGGCGCGGGTCGTAGCCGCCGAGGCGCCGGTGGTTTTCGGCGAGGCAGACCTCGATCAGCGCCGCCGCCGAGAGCTCGTCGGCCCCGAGCGCCTTGCCGCCGGTCAAGGTGAAGTTGTTGTCCTGAGGCGAAGCGCCCGCTTCGCCGCCGCCGTCGAGGCCTCTGGCGATGCCGATCCTTTCCCAGATCAGAAACGCCCAAACCGCCAAGGTCTTGGCGCGGAAGACGAGGCGGCGCCACGGCGGCAGGCGGCGGCGATGCCAGGCCGCCCAGTTGACAAAGAACAGGATGTGGCGCCCCTCCTCCTGCATGACCGGCTCGAAGGTGTCGACCAGCGCGGGCGGAAAATAACCCGACCGCCTCGCCAATGCGAACAACCCGAAGGCGAAGAAGCTGTCGATGCACTCGCTGTAGCCGGTCACCATGAAGGCCCATTCCGGGTCGCGCGGCCGGACGTAGTCGGGCTCCGGCGCGAGGCGGATGCCGTAGGCGCGCACCAGGTTGGACAGGACCTCCTTGTGCCGCCCCTCCTCGAAGCCGTCGAGCTCGATCGCCTGGCGCAGCAGCGGGTCGGCGATCTGCTCGGCGTAGCTCAGCACGCGCAGGCGCGCCTTGCCCTCGGTCTGGACGGCGATATCCCAGATCGGCAGGCCGACGAGCCGCCCGCGCGCCTCGGGATCGAGCGCCGGCCAGTCGATGACGGTCGGCTTGTAGGGGTTGTGGGTGTCGAGCAGCATGCGGCAAAAAGCCGTCTTATGCGCGGCGCTGCCGGTCGTGATCGGCCCCGGCTCGGGGAATGCCCAAATCCGCGCGGCGCGGTCGGCAGCCTCGACCGTCGCGTCATCCACGATCAGCCCTCACTCGAATCTCCCGACCCCCGCCGCCGGCCGCGCCGGGCCGCGTTGACTTGCCCCATCGGCTCTCTTATATAGCCGGCTCCGTCAGGGAAAGACTGCAATCGGAGCCGGCGCCGTGAAGCGCACTTACCAGCCCAGCAACCTCGTTCGCAAGCGCCGCCACGGCTTTCGGGCGCGAATGGCGACCGTGGCGGGACGCCGGGTGCTGGCCGCGCGGCGCTCGAAAGGCCGCAAGCGGCTGTCCGCCTGAACGGCAAATCCGCCGGCTTGGCCCGGGTCGCCATGGGCGGCGGGCTTGCAACCCTGAAGATCCGAGCCGATTTTCTGCGTGTGGCGGCCGCCCGCCGCAGCGCTGCGGCGCCGGGGCTGGTGGTGCAGGCCGCGTTGCGGCCGAAGCCGCCGGACGGGGTCGCCGCCATCCGGGTCGGGTTCACCGCCAGCCGCAAGGTCGGCAACGCGGTGGCCCGCAACCGGGCGAAGCGGCGGCTGCGGGCGGCCGCGGCGGCGGTGCTGCCGCGGCAGGGAAGGCCGGGGACCGATTACGTGCTGATCGCCCGTTCGGGCACGGCCGGACGGGCTTATGCGGCGCTCCTCGCCGATCTCGAGACGGCCGTGCGCCGCGTCGACAGGAAGGCCGGGGGCCGGCGCCCCGACATCGCCGAGAAGGAGCGAGATGAACCGGCAACGCCATAACCGCCCGCTGAGCTTTGCGCTGCAGGCCGCGGTGCGCGCCTATCAGCTGCTCGTCTCGCCGTTGCTGCTGCCCTCCTGCCGGTTCTTGCCGACCTGCTCGGATTACGCGCTCGAGGCGGTCGAGCGGCACGGCGCGACGCGCGGCCTCGCGCTCGCCGTGCGGCGGCTCGGCCGCTGCCACCCCTGGGGCGGCAGCGGCTATGACCCGGTGCCCGCGCCGAAAACCGGCGGCCGCTAAAGCCTCCGCGATCGACCCCGGCGAGCCCCGAACGAGATGGATCAGCGCAACCTTCTGCTCGCGATCGTGTTCTCGGTCGTCATCCTGATCGGCTTCCAGTTCGTCTTCGAGCGCCTGCACCCGACCCCGCCGGCGCCCGCCGGCGGGAATTCGGCGACGGCGCCCGCGACCCCGGCGACGCATTCGGCCCCGCCCGCTCCGGGGACCGCCGCGGCGCCCGGGGCCGCGGCGGCGGCGCATGCGCCCCAATCGCGCGAGGCGGCGATGGCCGAGCAGCCGCGGGTCAAGATCTCGACGCCCCGGCTGCACGGCTCGATCTCGCTGATCGGCGCCCGGTTCGACGATCTGACGCTCGCCACCTACCACGAGACCGTCGACCCGAAGAGCCCCGAGGTGGTGCTGCTGTCGCCGCAGGGCGCCGAGAGCCCGTATCTCGCCGAGTTCGGCTGGGTCGCCGGCAGCCCCGGGGTCAAGACGCCGGGGCCCCAGACCCAATGGACCGCCTCGGCCGGGCCGTTGACCCCGGCGCGCCCGGTGACCCTGACCTGGGACAACGGCGCGGGGCTCGTCTTCACGCGCACGATCAGCGTCGACAAGGACTACATGTTCACCGTGCACGACGCGGTGCAGAACAACGGCGCCGCCCCGGTCACGCTTGTTCCCGTACGGCCTCGTCAGCCGCACCGGCACGCCGCATGTCGCGGGCTACTACATCCTCTTCGAAGGGCTGATCGGCTATCTCGACGGCGCCGTGCGCGAGGTCAAATACTCCTCGTTAAGCCCCGACAAGCCGATCGACTACGATTCGCAGGGCGGCTGGCTCGGCTTTACCGACAAATACTGGCTGACCGCGCTGGTCCCGCCGGCGAACGAGCCGATCAAGGCGCGCTTCACCCATTCGCTCGATGGCGCGGTCGAGCGCTATCAGACCGATTTCCGCGGCGCCGAGCTGACCGTCGCCGCCAACGGCTCGGCGGCGGTCTCGTCGCGCTTCTTCGCCGGGGCCAAGGAGTTCAATCTGCTCGAAGCCTACAGCGCCGCGGGCGTGCCGCTGTTCGAATATTCGATCGATTTCGGCTGGTTCTGGTTTCTGACCAAGCCGATTTTCAGAATTCTCCAGTTCTTCTATCAACACATCGGCAATTTCGGGCTGGCCATCCTGCTGCTGACCTTGTGCGTAAAGCTGCTGTTCTTCCCTCTCGCCAACAAATCCTACAAGGCGATGAGCAAGATGAAGCTGCTGCAGCCCGAGATCGCGAAAATGCGCGAGCGGTTTCCGGACGACAAGGCGCGCCAGCAGCAGGAGATGATGGCGCTCTACAAAAAGGTGGGCGCCAACCCGTTGGCCGGATGCCTGCCGATCGTGATCCAGATCCCGGTGTTCTTTTCGCTCTACAAGGTGCTGTTCGTCACGATCGAGATGCGGCATGCGCCGTTCTACGGCTGGATCCGCGACCTCTCGGCGCCGGACCCGACCTCGTTCGCCAACCTCTTCGGCCTGTTGCCGTTCGCCCCGCCGACGCTGCTGATGATCGGCGCCTGGCCGCTGATCATGGGGCTGACGATGTTCTTGCAGCAAAAGCTCAACCCGCAGCCGGTCGACCCGATCCAGGCGCGCATGTTCATGCTGCTGCCGATCGTCTTTACCTACATGCTGGCGGCCTTCCCGGCCGGGCTTGTCATCTACTGGGCGTGGAACAACACGCTCAGCATCGGCCAGCAATGGGCGATCATGCGCCGTTCGGGCGCGGCTTGAGCGAAACCCAGGCGGGGGACCTCCACCCGCCGCGAGAGATCGAGCCCGAATTGGTCGAGGCCGGGCGGCGCCTCTTCGCCCGCGAGGCGCGGTTCATCGCCGGCGCCGCCGAGCCCTCGGCGCTGCCGCCGGACGGGCTGCCCGAGATCGCCTTCGCCGGCCGCTCCAATGTCGGCAAGTCGAGCCTTGTCAACGCATTGACCGGCCGCCGCATGCTGGCGCGAACCTCGAAGACGCCGGGCCGAACCCGGCAGATCAATTTCTTCGATCTGGGCGGCATGCTGACCCTCGTCGATCTGCCGGGCTACGGCTATGCGGAGGCGTCGAAATCCGCGGTCAAGAGCTGGACCGGGCTGGTGCGGCGGTACCTGCGCTCGCGCGCGGCGTTGCGGCGGGTGTGCCTGCTGATCGATTCGCGGCACGGCCTCAAGGACGCCGACCGCCTGCTGATGCGCATGCTCGACGAGACCGGCGTCTCCTATCAGGCGGTGCTGACCAAGGCCGACCGGCTCGGCGCCGGCGAGCTCGCCGGGATCGCCGCAGCGGTGGCGGCCGAGCTTGCGACGCACGCGGCGGCGCATCCCGAGATCCATGTGACGAGCGCCGCCGAGCGCCACGGCATCGCCGCCCTGCGCGCGACGCTCGGCAGCTTTGCGCTGCCCGGCCCGGCGCCCTCGGCGATGGCGGAGGGCGGGCGATCGCGATAAGCTCCCGCTGCCGATGAGCCCCGCCCCGCCCTCTTCCGCCGCCGCCCCGCAAAGCCCGGACCCGGTCGTCAAGGCCGCGATCCTGGCCGAGGCGCTGCCTTATATGCGGCGTTATGCCGGCCACACCCTCGTCGTCAAATACGGCGGCCATGCGATGGGGAACGCCGGCGGCGGCGATCCCTTCGCCCGTGATGTCGTCCTGTTGAAGCAGGTCGGCATCAACCCGATCGTGGTGCACGGCGGCGGGCCGCAGATCGGCCACATGCTGCAACGGCTCGGCATCGAGAGCCGGTTTGTCGATGGCTTGCGGGTCACCGACCGCGAGACGATGGACGTGGTCGAGATGGTCCTCGCCGGGACCATCAACAAGCAGCTTGTCGCCGCGATCAACGCCGAGGGCGGCTGCGCGATCGGGCTGACCGGCAAGGATGGCGGGCTGATCGAGGCGCGAAAGCTGGTCCGCACCGGGGTCGGGACCGGGACCGGGATCGACCTCGGCTATGTCGGCGAGCCGCACCGGGTGGCCTCGCGCGTGCTCGACACCTTCAGGCAATCGGACATCATCCCGGTCATCGCGCCGATCGGCGTCGGCGCCGCGGGCGAGACCTACAACATCAACGCCGACACGGTAGCGGGCGCGATCGCCGCCGCGGTCAAGGCGACGCGGCTGTTGCTGCTGACCGATGTCGCGGGCGTGCTCGACGCCGACAAGCGTCTGGTGCCGGAGATTTCGGCGGCGGCGGCGCGCCGCATGATCGCCGAGGGTGTGGTCAACGGCGGCATGATCCCCAAGCTCGAGACCTGCCTCGCCGCGGTCGAGGGCGGGGTCGAGGCGGCGGTGATCCTCGACGGCCGGGTGCCGCATGCGATCCTGCTCGAGCTCTTCACCGAGGGCGCCGGAACCCTGATCCGGGCCGGCTGATGGCGAATTCCGGCCGGCCGCTGGCCGAGATCGAGACCTGGATCTTCGATCTCGACAACACGCTCTACCCCGCCTCCTGCCGGCTCTTCGACCAGGTGCATGCGCGGATGACCGCGTTCATCGCCGACCGGCTGGCTCTTTCCGCCGAAGAAGCGCTGTTGCGGCAAAAGACCTATTTCCGCGAGCACGGCACGACCTTGCGCGGGCTGATGACGGTCGACGGCGTCGACCCGTACGATTTCCTCGGCTATGTCCACGAGATCGATCTTGCCTGCGTGCCCCCCGACCCGGTCCTGGTCGGAGCGCTGGCGGCGTTGCCCGGCCGCAAGATCGTCCACACCAACGGCTCCGAGCGGCATGCGCGGCGGCTCCTCGACCATCTCGGCATCGCCGGGTCGTTCTGCGGCATCGTCGACATCGCCGCCGCCGGGTTCGAGCCGAAGCCTGATCCCGCCGGCTACCATGAGCTGCTGCGGCGGCACGCGGTGGCGCCGCGCACCGCGCTGATGGTCGAGGACATGGCGAAGAACCTCGCGCCGGCCGCGGCGCTCGGCATGACCACCGCCTGGGTGCGCGGCGCGGTCGACTGGGCCGCCGCCGGCGCCGATGGCGGCCACATCCACCACGTGGTCGACGATCTCGGCCGCTTTCTCGCCGCCGCATCCGAGCCGAGGCAGCCGACATGACCGTCGCCGACACCATCCGCCGCAAGCTGAGCCGAGCGCTTCGCCCCGAGCCGGCTCGAGATCGTCGACGAGTTGCACCGCCACGCCGGGCACGCCGGAGCGCGTCCCGAAGGCGAGACGCATTTCGCCGTCGCCATCGTGTCGGCCGCGTTCGCCGGTCAGAGCCGGGTGGCGCGCCAGCGCCTCGTTTATCAGGCGCTGGCCGACGAGCTGGCGACGCGCGTTCATGCGCTGTCGCTGACGACGCTCGCCCCGGACGAGGACACGCCCTAGCCGGCCCTGGCCGGCATCCCTCAAAAATCAGCGCGACTCCCGCCGCTGCTTTCGGGTTTGCTGGGGCATCGCGACCTCAGCCGAGGAGTCCGCCGCCGGTTATGACCCATTCGACTCCGCTCATCACCACGCTCGTGGATGCGCTGGTGCTCGCCTTCGTGTTCGGGACCATCGCGCACCGGCTGCGCATCTCGCCGATTGTCGGCTATCTGCTGGCCGGGGTGGCGGTCGGGCCGTTCACGCCGGGGTTGGCGGCGGATCTGAACCTGGCCGGCGAGCTCGCCGAGATCGGCGTGATCTTGCTGATGTTCGGGGTCGGCCTGCATTTTTCGGTAAAGGAGCTGCTGTCGGTCCGATCGATCGCGGTTCCGGGCGCGATCGTCCAGATCGCGGTGGCGACGCTCCTCGGGACCGGTCTCTCCTGGTTTATGGGCTGGTCGATTTCGGCGGGGATCGTCTTCGGCTTGTCGCTCTCGGTCGCCAGCACCGTCGTGCTGCTGCGCGCGCTGCAGGAGCGCCGCCTGGTCCAGACCGAGCGCGGCCGGATCGCCGTCGGCTGGCTGATCGTCGAAGATCTGGCGACGGTGATTGCTCTTGTCCTGCTGCCCACCCTGGCGCAGCTCAGCGGGAACGGCGCCGGGGACTCGACGGGCGGCGCCGGCGCGTCGCTCGTTGGCATTGCGGTTACGATGATTGTTACTCTCGGCAAGGTGGCGGCGTTCGCGGCGGTGATGCTGATCGCCGGGCGCAAGGTGATCCCGTGGGTTCTTCACTATATTGCCCATACCGGGTCACGCGAATTGTTTCGTCTGGCGGTCCTGGCCCTGTCGCTCGGGGTAGCCTACGGCGCCGCGGTGCTGTTCGATGTTTCGTTCGCGCTTGGCGCGTTCTTTTCCGGCATGGTGCTGGCCGAATCCGAGCTGAGCCAGCGGGCGACCGAGGAATCGCTGCCGTTTCGCGACGCCTTTGCCGTCCTCTTCTTCGTATCGGTGGGAATGCTGGTCAACCCGGCGATCATCCTGCGCGATCCGTGGCCGCTGCTGGCGACGGTTCTGATCATCGTGGTCGGAAAATCGGCGGCCGCCTACCTGATCGTGCGGGCGTTCGGCCGTCCGACCAGCACGGCGCTGACGATCTCGGTCAGCCTGGCGCAGATCGGCGAGTTCTCGTTCATCCTGGCCGGGCTCGGCGTCAGCCTCGGGCTGCTGCCGGCGGAAGGCCGCGACCTGATCCTCGCCGGCGCCATTGTGACGATCCTGCTCAATCCCGCGCTCTTTTTCGCCGCCGAGCGCCTGCGCGCCCTCCTCGACCATGCGCCGGCCGCCGCCGCGGCGCCCGCCACGGTCGAGCCGCTCGCGCCGACCACATTGAGCGACCACCTCGTGCTGGTCGGATACGGCCGGGTCGGCAGCATCGTCGGCGACGAGGCCCGGCGCCGCGGGCTGTCCCTCCTCGTCGTCGAGGAGAACCCCGAGATCGCCGAGCGGCTTCGCGCTCAGGGGGTCGAGACGATCGTCGGCAACGCCTTGGAGCCGCACCTGATCGACGCCGCCAATTTGGCGGCGGCCCGCTGGCTGTGCGTCGCCATTCCGAACGGCTTCGAGGCGGGCCAGCTGGTGGCGCAGGCCAAGGCCTTGCGTCCTGCGTTGCAGGTCGTGGCGCGGGCTCACTCCGACGACGAGGTCGAGCATTTGGACAAGCTCGGCGCGGACGTCGTGATCATGGGCGAGCGCGAGATCGCGCTCGGCATGATCGACGCGATGTTTCCGAAGGCCGATGCCGCCGCGGCGGCGGCGACGTGAGCCTTGGAGGCCGCCGGCGGTTCGGGTAAAGGGTGCCGACCTCACCTCCAGGAGACCCCGCCGATGCCGCAACCAGAAATCGTCTCCCAGCTCGCCCCGACCGGGGTGCTGCGCGCCGCCATCAACATGGGGAACTTCCTGCTGGTGACCGGAAAGAGCGCCGCAGGCGACCCCGAGGGCGTCTCGCCGGACATGGCCCGCGAGATCGCCGCGCGGCTCGGCGTGCCGGTCGCCTATGTGCCCTATGCGCGGCCGGGCGAGCTGGCCGATGCCGCCGGCAGCGGTGTGTGGGACATCGGGCTCATCGGCGCCGAGCCGCAGCGCGCCGAAAAGATCGCGTTCTCGCCCGCCTATGTCGAGATCGAGGCGACCTATCTGGTGCCCGCCGGCTCGCCCTTGCAGACGATCGCCGAGGTCGACCAGCCGGGCGTGCGCATCGCGGTGACGGCGAGAAGCGCCTACGATCTCTGGCTCGCCCGCAACATCAAGCATGCCGAGGTCAACCGCGCCAATGGCGGCGAGGCGACCTTCAAGCTGTTCGTCGACGACAAGATGGACGCGCTCGCCGGGCTGCGGCCGGGCCTCCTGGGCGAGGCGCAGAAGCTGCCCGGCGCGCGCATTCTCGACGGCCAGTTCACCGCCGTGCAGCAGGCGGTCGGCACCGCAAAGACGAACGCAGCCGGGGCCGCGTTTCTGCACGATTTTGTCGAGGAAGCGAAAAAGTCCGGCCTCGTCGCCCGCCTGATCGAGCGCCACCAGGTCGTCGGCCGCCTCTCGGTCGCCCCGCCGGCCTGATCCGCGCGGTCAGGCCGCCTCGGACAGGAACTCGCGCAGCTCGGCCGACCGGGGCGGCCTTCATCACGAAGGCGTCGCCGATATGACGCGGCAGGATCAGGGCGATGCGGCCGTCGCGGACCTTCTTGTCCCGGCCCATATGCGCGAGCAGCCGGTCGGCGGGGATGCCGGCGAGCCCGAAGGCGGCGAGCCCGGTCGGCAGGCCTGTCGCCTCGAAATGGCGGCGCACCCGCACCGCATCCTGCCCCGAGGCCAGGCCGAGGCGGACGGCGAAATCGAACGCCAGCACCATGCCCAGCGCCACCGCCTCGCCGTGCAGCAGCCGCGCGCCGAACCCGGTCTCGGTCTCCAGCGCGTGGCCGAAGGTATGGCCGAAATTGAGGAGCGCGCGATCGCCCTCCTCGCGCTCGTCGGCGGCGACGATGGCGGCCTTCATGGTGCAGCTCGTCACCACCGCGCGGCGCAGCGCGGCCGGGGCCAGATCGCAGACCGCACGCCCCTCGGCTTCGAGCCGCTCGAAGAACCCGGCGTCGCGAATGAGGCCGTATTTGACGGTCTCGGCGTAGCCGGCGAGGAGCTCGCGGCGCGGCAGGGTCGCCAAGGTGTCGGTGTCGGCCAGCACCAGGCGCGGCTGGTAGAAGGCGCCGATCAGGTTCTTGCCGATCCTTGTGTTGATCCCGGTCTTGCCGCCGACCGAGCTGTCGACCTGGGCCAGCAACGTCGTCGGGATCTGCACAAAGTCGACGCCGCGCAGCAGGGTCGCCGCGGCGAACCCGGTCATGTCGCCGACGACGCCGCCGCCCAACGCCACCAGCATCGTGCCGCGCTCGATGCCGAAGCCGAGGATCTCCTCGGCCAGCCGGCCGAAATGGTCGAGGTCCTTGGTCTCCTCGCCCGGCGGCAGGACGACCGTGTGATGGGCGATGCCGGCTTCGGCGAGGCTCTCCCGCAGCGGTTCCAGATAATGCCGGGCGACGGTTTCGTCGGAGACGATCACCGCCTGCCGGCGCCGCATCAGCGGCAGGATTTCCCGCCCGGCGTCCGCGATAAGCCGCGGGCCGACCAGAATGTCGTAGCTGCGCTCGGCGAGCTCGACCTTGAGCCGCTCGGTCCCGACAATCATATCGCTCCCTCCGGTTCGGGCGGCTCGACCGCCCGCGGGCAGGCGGCGAGCGCGGCGAGCGCGCGCGACACCGTCGTCTCGGCCGAGCCGTCGCCGCTGTCGAGGATCACATCGGCCTCGGCGTAGACCGGATGCCGCCGCTCGATCAGGGCGGCGAGGATGTCCCGCGGATCGCCCTCTTTCAATAACGGCCGGTTGCCGCGCCGCGACACCCGCTGCACCAGGACCTCGAGGTCGGCGCGCAGCCACAGCGAGACGCCGCGCCGCCGGACCGTCGCCCGCGTCGCCGCGTCCATGAAGGCGCCGCCGCCGGTCGCCAGCACGTGAACCGGCTCGCCGAGCAGCCGCAGAATGACCCGCCGCTCGCCGTCGCGGAATGCCCGCTCGCCACGGTTGGCGAAAATCTCCTCGATGCTCTCGCCGGCAGCGGCCTCGATCTCCTGGTCCGAATCGAAAAACGGCAGGCCGAGCCGCGAGGCCAGCCGGCGGCCGACCTTGGTTTTCCCGGCGCCCATCAGCCCGACCAGGACGACGGTCCGGCACGGGACGATTCGCAAGCCCGCCGCCGCGCGCCGCGCCGGTCCCGGCGCCTCCGCCGCCGCCTCGATGCTCTGCGTCGTCACCGCTCTTTTTCCCCGTGCCTCGCGAGCGTACTAGCATATCGTGCGGCCTGCTCGTCAATCGGCGCGGCACGGTTTCGCCGGGGAAAGTGTGTCGGGATACGGATCGCCGCATGGGCAAGCTCACCATTGCGCTGGTTGTGGTCATCGCCCTGCTGGCGCTCGGCGGCGCGGGGTTCCTGGCGCTGTGGAGCCCACCGGCCCCCACCGCGCCGGTCGAAAAGGTGCTGCCCGATGCGCGCTTCCCCAAATAGCGCGACCAGGCCTCGCCGCGGCCGGGCGGCGGTGTCGGCCTCGAAGCATCTCGAGGCGTTCCTGGAGATGCTGGCGGCCGAGCGCGGCGCCGCCCGGCTGACGCTCGCCGCCTACCGCAGCGACCTGCTCGATCTCTGGGCGCATCTGTCGGCCCGCGGCGTTGCCCTCGAAGCGGCTGACGCCGACGCGCTCCACGCCTATCTGGCGGCGGCCGACGCCGCCCGGCTGGCCCCGAGGACCCTCGCCCGGCGGATTTCGGCGATCCGCCAATTCTACAAATTTCTGGTCATCGACAAGGTGCGCGGCGACGATCCGACGACCGGCCTCGACACGCCGCGTCTGGGCCGGCCGCTGCCCAAAATACTTTCCGAGGCCGAGGTCGAGCGGCTGATCGCCGCAGCCCGCGCGATGGCCGGCGACGAAGGGACGCGGCTGCTGTGCATCCTCGAGCTGTTCTACGCCTCGGGGCTGCGGGTTTCCGAGCTGATGGCCCTGCCCTTGGCCGCGGCGCGCCGCGACCCGCGGTTTTTGCTGGTCCGCGGCAAGGGCGGCAAGGAGCGGGTGGTGCCGCTGAACGAGCCGAGCCGGCAGGCGCTCGCCGCCTATCTCGCCTGCCGCGAGCGGCTTCCGGCCGATGCCCGGCTCTCGCGCTGGCTGTTCGCGTCGCGCGGCGGGGACGGGCATCTGACCCGCCAGCGCTGCGGCCAGCTGATCAAGGAGCTGGCCCCCGCCGCCGGCCTCGACCCGGCCCGGCTGTCGCCGCACGTGCTGCGCCACGCCTTCGCCAGCCATCTGCTCGACCACGGCGCGGATCTGCGAAGCGTGCAGCAGATGCTGGGGCACGCCGACATCGCCACGACGCAGATCTATACCCATGTCCTGACCGATCGGCTGCGCAAGCTGGTCGAGACCGCCCACCCGCTGGCGCGGCGCAAATGATGCGCCACTTCCTCGAATTCGAGCGCCCGATCGCCGAGCTCGAAGGCAAGATCGTGGAGCTGCGCCATCTGTCGACGACGAGCGAGCTCAACATCGCCGACGAGGTCGGCCGGCTCGAAAGCTCCGCCGACCGGCTGCTGCGCCAGACCTACGCGCGGTTGACGCCATGGCAGAAGGTCGAGGTCGCGCGCCACCCGGAGCGGCCGCATTGCCTCGACTACATAGAGGGGCTGATCGGCGAGCTGGTGCCGCTGGCCGGCGACCGCGCCTTTGCCGAGGACGCCGCGATCGTCGGCGGCCTCGGCCGCTTTCGCGGCAGGAGCGTCGTCGTGCTCGGCACCGAGAAAGGGGCCGACACCGAAGCGCGGCTGCGCCACAATTTCGGCATGGCGCGGCCCGAGGGCTACCGCAAGGCGCGCCGGCTGATGCGGCTCGCCGATCGTTTCGGCCTGCCGGTGCTGACCTTCATCGACACCGCCGGGGCCTATCCCGGGATCGACGCCGAGGCGCGCGGCCAGGCCGAGGCGATCGCGCGGGCGATCGAGACCTGCCTCGACATCCGCGTCCCGCTGGTCGCCGCGGTGATCGGCGAGGGCGGCTCGGGCGGCGCCATAGCGCTCGCCGCCGGCAACGCCGTGGTGATGCTCGAGCACGCGATCTATTCGGTGATCTCGCCCGAGGGCTGCGCCTCGATCCTGTGGCGGGACGCCGGGCACGCCAAGGACGCCGCCGAGGCGCTGCGCCTGACGGCCCAGGATCTGCTGCGGCTGGGGATCGTCGACCGGGTCGTGCCCGAGCCGCTGGGCGGCGCCCACCGGCTCCCGAAGGACGCGATCGACGCGGTCGGCGAGGCGATCGAGGCGGCCCTGCTGCCGCTCTGCGCCCTCGACGGCGCGACGTTGCGCGCCCGGCGCCGCGAGAAATTCCTGGCGATCGGCCATCACGGGCTCTGACCGCGGGGTCATTGACCGCAGAATCGCGCTCCCCACATCTAGCCCGGCGCGCCGGGCTCGGCCGATTGCGCACCGGGCCTCGGCCGCCGATGCTGTCGGAAGGCACCCATGACACCCCAGGAAAAAGCCCTGATCGAGACCCTGCTCGGACGCCTCAAAGGTGTGGCGGGCCAGCCCAAGGACCCCGAAGCCGAGGCGCTGATCCGCCAGGGCATGGCCGCCCAGCCGGACATGCCCTACTACCTCGCGCAGACCGTGCTGATCCAGGATCTGAGCCTGCACAACGCGCAGAACCAGATCGCCGATCTGCAGCGCCAGCTCGACGACGCGCAGCAGGCCTCGCGCCAGGCGCCGCCGACGAGCTTTCTCGGCGGGTTGTTCGGCCGCGCCCAGCCCGACGCCGCTGCGCCGCCGCCGGGGCCATGGTCGCGCGCCCCGCAGGTAGCGGCGGCGCCGCCGGCCCAGCCGCAGCCGGTGGGACAGCCCAATTCGCAGGGCGGCTACGCGCAGCCGACGGGCGGGCCAGGCGGCTTCATGGGCGGCGCGGGCAGCGGCGGGTTTCTGCGCTCGGCGGCGGCGACGGCGGCCGGGATCGCCGGCGGCGCCTTGCTGTTCCAGGGCATCCAATCGCTGTTCGGCCACCAGGCGAGCGCCGGCATCCTCGGCGGCCAGGCGATGACCCCCGGCCTCGGCGAAACCGTCACCAACAATTATTACGGCAGCGACGCGGGCGGCCAGGACGCCGCGGGCTGGGGCAGCGGCGACCAGGATTTCTCGAGCGACGGCGCCAGCCAGGACGCCGGCGGCGGCTGGGGCGGCGCTGACCAGGACTATTCGAGCGACAGCTCCGGCTCGGACCAGGATTTCAGCTCGGACCAGGATTTTTCGAGCGACGACAACAACGCCTGATCTTCGCTCGTCAGATCACCCCGGCGCGGCGGAAGGCGGCGATCTCATCGGCGCCGTAGCCCCCACGCGGTTCACGACCGTCACACGGGGAACAGCTGAGGCTATGCCGATGCAGCGTGAAGCGGCCATCGCCAAGCTCAAGGAGCACGAGGCCGAGCTGCGGCGCCTTGGGGTCACGCGTCTTTACCTCTTCGGCTCGACGGTGCACGGCGACTCGCGAGAGGATTCGGACGTCGACCTGTTCTTCGACTATGAAAGGGGGAGGTTCGGCCTCTTTGAGCTGATGGATGTCAAGGAGCGCGCGTCCCGCATTCTCGGCCGGAAGGCCGACATCATGACGCGCGACAGCTTGCACAAGGCGCTGCGGCAACGGATCGAGGCCTCCGCTGTGCAGGTGTTCTAATGTCCGCCACATCGCTCGCCCCGCGCCTGATCGACATCATCGAGGCGGTCGAGCACATCCGCGGCGAGATGGCGGGTACGGCAATCGACGCCTTCGAGGCTGACTGGCGCAAGCGCTGGCTGGTGGAACGCGGCGTCGAGATCATCTCCGAGGCCAGCCGCCATTTGACCGAGGAGCTCAAGGCGCGGCATCCGGGCATACCCTGGCCGAAAGTCGCGGGTATCGGGAACGTGCTGCGCCACGATTACGAGAGCATCGCGGCGCCGATCATGTGGAAGCTCGTTCAGGATGATTTGCTGCCGCTGGAGGCAGCCTGCCGCGAGGAGCTGGCGAGGGAACAGGCACGCGAAGGGTGAGTCAGGAAACGGCGTGCCGATCGCTCAGATCACCCCGGCGCGGCGGAAGGCGGCGATCTCGGCGGCGGCGTAGCCGTGCTCGGCCAGCACGGCATCGGTGTCGGCCCCGAATTCGGGGGGCGGCGTCTCGATGCTGGCCCCGCCATGGGCGAGCTTGAAGGCGGCGAGCGGCACGCTGAACCCGCCCTCGACACCAGGCGCCCCCTCGTGGCGATGGGTGACGCCGCGGCTGGCGAATTGCGGGTCGCGCAGCGATTCGTCGAGCGTGCGCACCCGCGCGGCGGGCACGTGGCGCGCCTGGAAGAACGCCTCCCATTCGTCGGCAGTGCGGGTCTTCAGGATGTCGGCGAGGATCGCGGCCTCGCGGTCGCGGTCCTCCTCGCGCGCCTCGTTGTCGTCCTTGGCGATCTCGGGCCGCTCCAGCGCCTGCCACAGCCGGCGCTGCTGGCGCAGATTGCTGGCGCCGAGCATGACGAGCCCGTCCTTGGTCTCGTAGCAGCTGTTGGTGGCGTGCGGGTTCTTGTTGCCCGACGGCGTGGGCACGGCGCCGGTGCGCAGATGCGCGGTCAGGTGCGAGCTCATCAGGATCATCGCCACATCGAGCATCGCCAAATCGATGCGCTGGCCCTTGCCGGTGCGCTCGCGCTGGAAGAGCGCCGTGGCGAGCGCGAAGGCGCCCATCGTGCCGGTCGCGTAATCGACCGCCGGCGAGCCGAATTTGATCGGGTTGACCTCCGCCGTGCCGGTCGTCGCCATCAGCCCCGAGGTCGCCTGGATGACGTGGTCGTAGGCGGTCTGGCCGCCGCGCGGCCCGTCCTGCCCGAAGGCCGAGATCGAGCAGTAGATCAGCCGCGGGTTGAGCGCGCTCATCGCCTCCCAGCCGAGGCCGAGCGCTGCAAAGGCGCCCGGTCGGTAGTTTTCGACCATGATGTCGGCGCGCGCGACCAGCCGCTTCAGAATCTCGCGCCCGGCTTCGGTCTTGAGGTTAAGGGTGATCGCCCGCTTGTTCGAGCCCTGGGTCAGAAAGCCGGTGCCCATGCCGCGCCGGTTCAATTCGCGGTCGGCGCCGCTGCCCCGCGTCTGGTCGGGGTCGTTGGGGTCTTCGACCTTGATCACCTCGGCGCCGTGGACCGCCAGCTGATAAGCCGCGAACGGACCCGCCAGCACGTGCGTGATGTCGATGATCCGAATGCCCTCGAAGGGTCGCGTCATGCCGGGCTCTCCTGCCTGCGGGTCGAACCGAGGGGCCGAGCTTAGCGCATAGGGATTGCCGGGTCGTCCCGAGAAATAAACCAGAAATCGCCGTCATGCGCGCCGGCGGCCGGGATCAGCCCGCCGGCCGGGTCGCGCTCGAAGGCCGCATAGCCGAGCGCGTCCAGAAAGGCGAAGGCGTCGTCGAGCCGATCGCCGGCGCGCGCCAGATGCTCGGCCAGCAGCTCGATCATCAGAACCGGCCGAAACCGGCGCAAGGTCTGCGCCCCGCCGCGCAGCATCTGCAGCTCCCAGCCCTCGATGTCGGCCTTGATGAAATCCAGCCGGTCGAGATCGAGCAGCTGCGCGACCGCATCGAGCGTCGTCACCGCCACGAGCTCCTGGGCGACCACCGCCCAGCGGTCTTGCGGCGGCCCCAGATGCGACAGGCCGAAACCGAAGCTGCCCCGCCGCTTGACCGGCAGGCTCAAGGTCGCGACCCCGGCGGCCGCGCCCAGCGCCATCGGCAGGATCGCGGCGTTGCGCAGGCGGTGCAGCCAGATCACCGCGCGCAGGATCGAGCGCGCGTAGCTCCCCGGCTCGAAGGCGTAGACCCGGCCCTCGGCCGCGATCCGCGCGAACAGCTTGGTGTATTGCCCGGCATGGGCGCCGATATCGAAGACGACGCCGTCGCGCGGCGCGAGCCGCGCAATCAGCGGCCTCAGCGCCCGATGATGCTGCTTTGCGCCGGCCTTGAAGAGATGGGCGAGAAAGGCGGCTGACGGCCGCCAGCGATAGGGCTCGGTGCGCAAGGGCTCGGCCCCGTGTCGGCGGCGCCGGCGGCGGCCTAGCGCCGGCCGCGGCGCGGGCAGGCTCGCCGCCGGACTTCGCCCGGGATCGCTGCGAGGCCCTCGATGCCCATCTCTCGCCTCCGCCCGATGCATCGCCGGCGAGTACCGCGCCTGGCGGCGCCGAATTCGCGCCGCGCGCTTGCCCGCCGGGTCTCGGCCGCTATAGTCGCCGCCGTCCTGCTGTCATGTCGAGGGTGCAAATGCCGCTTCGATCGCATGCCGCGCGGATTGCGATGCTGCTCCTCCTGGCGTTGTCGGCGATGCCCGGCCGCGCCGCCGAGTTCGTCGATTCGGCCGAGCGCCATGTGCAGGTCCCCGACCATGTCCGGCGGGTGATGCCGGCGGGCCAGACCGCCGCGGTGCTGGTCTTTGTCCTGGCGCCGGAGAAGCTCGTCGGCTGGAGCGAGCCGCTGTCGCGCTCGCAGCGGGCCTTTCTGCCGGCGAAGGCCGCCCGATTGCCGGTTGTGGGCCGCCTCGCCGGGCCGCGCCCGACCGCGGCGGCGGCGCAGGCCCAGCGGTACCGCCCCGACCTGATCATCGATTCGGGCGCCGTCACGCCGGAGGCGGCGGCGCTCGCCGATCAGATCCAGCAGCAGACCGGGATCCCCTGCATCATTGTCGACGGCAGCATCCAGCACACCCCGCAGGCGCTGCGCTCGGTCGGCCAGCTGCTCGGGGTCGGCGACCGCCGCCTCGACCTCGCCAGCTTCGCCTCCCACGCGATCGACGGGCTGCGCGGCCGGCTGCTGATCCAGTCGGCCGACGACCGCCCGCTCGTCTATTACGGACGCGGTCCCGACGGGCTCGAAACCGGCCTGTTCGGGGCGCTGGCGATGTCCGGCGTCGACCAGGCCGGCGTCATCAACGTCGCCGCCCGCCTCGGCCCGGGGGAGCTGACCCGGGTGACCCGTGCGCAGCTCGCCGCCTGGAACCCCGCCGTCATCGTCGCCCAGCAGCGCAGCTTCTACAACGCGCTGCTGCGCGACCCCGGCTGGCGGTCGCTGGCCGCGGTGCGCAACAAGCGGGTCTATCTCGCTCCGGCCGACCCCTTCGGCTGGATCGACGACCCGCCCGGCGTCAACCGGATGATCGGCTTGTACTGGCTGTCCTCGTTGTTCTACCCGAACGCCTACCAGGAAGATTTGCACACGATGGCGCGCCAGTTTTATCAGCTCTACTATGGGGTCAACCTCGGCGACCGTCAGCTCGACGGGCTGCTGCGGTCGGCCACGGCGCGCTCGACCGCGGCCGCCCCGCAATTCGGCGTCCCATTGTTCGGGGCCGAGCCGACGCCGCTGCCCAGCCCGAACGCGCCGCCGGGCATGGGTCTGCCGAGCCGGCCGCCAGGGCGCGGCGGCGTGCCGCCGAGCCCGTACGGCACGACGGCCAACCCGCAATAGCGGCCGGTCACGATTCGGTCGGGCGGACAAAGCACATGACGCCGCGCTGCGGCGTCCAGCACACGACGGCGCGGCCGGTCGGGTTGTCGGTGCGCTCGAGGATCTTGTCGGGCGGCACGGCGACCCATTCCTGGCCGATCAGCGCTTCGTAGCCGCCGCCCCGGATGCGCGAGTCGGTGGCGCGGCAATCGGAAATCGAACAGCACGAAACCGCTCCGCCGGGCTGCTGCAAGCTGCGGTACCACGGCGCCAGGGCGGGGTCGGCGTCGGCCGGCGGCTGCGCGGAGGCGGCGGGCGCGAGCAGCAGCGCCACGGCGAGCAAAGGACGCTTCATCGCCTCGATCCTAATGCAGGGTCGCGCCGCCGCACAAGGGTTTATATACATATATAAGACGGTATTAGATTGCCATTGACATTAGCATTCTGACCAATAAAGTCGCGGCGGCTCCGGAGCGGGCCCGCGGGATTTGAAGGGCAGCTTGCGTCCGCGTCACCAAGCGCTAAAGCGCCACGGAGCGATCCGTGGGCCCGTGTCTTCGCATGGAGGACCCGATGCGCTCGTCCCCGCCAACATCGACCGCCGGCTCCGGCCTGGTCTTTCTGATCGTATCGGACCCCGATCGGCCGGGCGAGCTCGCTTGGCCGGCGCTCGCCGCGCTGGAGGCGGCCGACGCCGTTCTGCACGACCGCGATGTCGACCCTCGGGCGGTGGCTCTGGCCCCGCGCGGCTGCCTCGTCGAGCCCGCCCCGGCCGATATCGCCCGCGCCCGCAAGCTCGCCGGCGAGGGCTGGCGCGTGGCATGGCTGGTGTGCCGGCGATCCTGCTTGCCCGCCGGAGAAATTCGAGGCTGCGACGCGGCTCGCCGCCGCCGGCATCACCGTCCGGACGATCGCCGGCTTTGTCGGCGCCGAGCCGACAGACCTTGCCGCAACTCGCGGCGCCGCAGCCTTTCGCCACCCCGTTCAACGGTCTGGCGGGCTGAGCCGGCTCAGCCGGCGCGCAGCAGGCGCAGCACCCGGTCGAGCTGGTCGAGGCTCGCATAGTGCAGGGTCAGCGCGCCGCCGCGCCGCTTCGCCGCGAGGGTCACGCGCAGACCGAGCTGGAGGGCGAGGTCGCGCTCGAGCGACAGCGTGTCGGCATCGGGACGCGGCGCGTCTTCTGGCCGGCGTTTGCGCGCGGCGCTGGACGAGGCGCTCGGTGGCGCGGACGTTGAGGCCGCGGCGCACAACCTCGATTGCGAGCGCCGCCGGGTCCGGGGCGGCCAGCAGCGCGCGGCCATGGCCGGCCGACAGCTCACCCTCGTCGAGCCGCCGGCGAACCGCCTCCGGCAGCGACAACAGGCGCAGCGTGTTGGCGACGTGGCTGCGGGATTTGCCGACGGCCTCGGCGACGCTCGCCTGGGTGCGGCCGAGCTCCCCGACCAGCCGGTTGTAGGCCTCCGCCTCCTCGAGCGCCGACAGATCCTCGCGTTGCAGGTTCTCGACCAGCGCGACCTCCAGCGCCTCGCCGTCGGAGAGCGCGCGGATGACGGCCGGGACCTCGTGCAGCCCGACCCGCTGCGCCGCGCGCCAGCGCCGCTCGCCGGCCACCAGCTCGAAGACGGCCTCCTCCCCGGCGACCGGGCGGACGAGCAGCGGCTGCAGGATGCCCTTCTCCCGGATCGACTGCGCGAGCGCCTCGATCTCGGGCTCGGCGAAACGCCGCCGCGGCTGAAAGGCTCCAGGCCGGATCAATTCGATCGGGATCGGCCGGTGCGCCGTCGCCGCCGCCGCGTCGCCGTCGGCGTCGCCGAACAGCGCCGCGAGGCCGCGGCCGAGCGGCTGCCGCTTCGCCCGCTCGCTCATCGCGCCGTCCGCCCGGCCCGGCGCAGCATCTCGGCCGCCAGCCGGATATAGGCGAGCGACCCGGCGCAGCGATGGTCGTAGATCAGCACCGGCTTGCCGTGCGACGGGGCCTCGGAGACCCGGACATTGCGCGGGATCACGGTGTCGAAAACTTTCGCGCCGAAATGCCCGCGCACATCCTCGGCGACCTGGTCGCAGAGCTTGTTGCGCCGGTCGTGCATGGTCAGCACCACCCCTTGCAGCTCGAGCCGCGGGTTGAGCGCGCGGCGCACCCGCTCGATCGTGCGGACCAGCTGGCTCAGCCCTTCGAGCGCGTAGAACTCGCATTGCAGCGGCGCCAGCATCGAATCGGCGGCGACCAGCGCGTTCAGCGTCAACAGGTTCAACGACGGCGGGCAATCGATCAGCACGTCGTCCCAGGCGCGCACCCGGCTGCGGATGGCGCGGCTCAACAGGAACTCGCGCCGCTCGCGCCCGGCCATCTCGATCTCGGCCCCGGCCAGATCGAGCGACGACGGGATCGAGCGACAGCCGCGGCACGGCGGTCGCCACGACCGCGCGATCGAGCTCGGCCTCGCCGAGGATCAGCTCGAAGCTGGTCGCCGCCCGCCCGCTGCGCTCGACGCCGAGCCCGGCGCCGGCGTTGCCCTGCGGATCGAGATCGATGACCAGGACATCGCGGCCGACCGCCGCCAAGGCGGTGGCGAGATTGATCGCCGTCGTCGTCTTGCCGACGCCGCCCTTCTGGTTGGCGACGGCGACGATATGGGCGCGGCGCGCGGCCGGCCGCGCCGATCGGCTCGGGCTCAGGCGCCGTCAAGGCCCACGGACCACCTGTTGCAATCGCAGAACGACCCCCCGCGGATCGGAAACGCTCGGGCTGAGCGTCGCGGTCATTGTCCAGCGGCGCGCGCGCCAGGGTCAATTCCGCCGCCGCCCGCCCGCCCTTGAGGAACAGGCAGAGGGTGTCCGGGCCGAGAAACGGCCGGGCCATGTCGAAGAGCCGGTCGAGCGGCGCCAAGCGCGCGGGCGGTCACGACATCGACCGGGTGCGGCGGCACCGCCTCGATCCGGCACGGGCGGATCGTCACCGGGGTCTCGGTCACCCGCGCCGCCTCGCGCAGGAAGGCCGATTTGCGCGAATCGGCCTCGATCAGCTCGACCCCGGGGACGCCGAGGATCGCCAGCACCAGCCCCGGAAAGCCGGCGCCGCTGCCGAGGTCGACAAGGCTGCGCGCCGAGCCCGGCACATGCGAGCAGAGCTGCGCCGAATCGAGAAAATGCCGGCGCCACAGATCGGCCAGCGTGTCGCGGCCGACGAGGTTGATGCGCGCCGACCATTGCACGAGGAGCGCCGCATAGGCTTCGAGCCGCGCCAGTGTTTCACGTGAAACACCCGCCGCAGCGGCGAACTCGGCCGGGTTAAGCGGCATGGGCATCACGGCCAGGGTCCAATCGCCGTTGCGCCCGCTTGGAAGTCCGACACTGCGGCACTCAACTCACGGCAATCGGATTTTCTTTACTTGATCGCCTGATACAGTTTGCCAAGTGATCGACGCGTCCCCATCTGGGGTTGCCTGCGAGCGAAGCGTAGATCTCTTCGCCGCTTCGTCGGTCAGGCGGATAAACTTGTCTTTGTTTTCCGCACATTCTGCCTCGTCGGCAAAATCACCGAACTCATCAAACGTCAAGAGTTCCAGAATTTCTTTCACATGGTTATTTGCCATTAGGTCAAACTCCCTGACACGCTCCTTAACTCTTGCCCATCTCTTAAGTTTCGCTTTCAGGGTCGGAGGCATCACCTGCAAGATCAAGTCGAATCTCCCGCGCCTCGATATAGCTATATCAAAATTTCCGATATAATTCGTCGCTACGAGAAAGACAATCTTGCGCGCTTCGTTGATTCTCGCCAACTTCGGCAACATCGCCGTCGTCAAAAACCTAGACAAAACTTCTTCCCCTTGCTGCCTCGCCCTCACCATTTCATCAAATTCGTCGAGCAAAACTACCACTCTCTCGGTCGCTGAGAGCATACTAAACAACTTGTCCGCCTGGGATTGGATATTGTCCATTCCCGTTTTTACAAAATACGATGGATCAACCACCAGCTGCGGCCAGTTCAGGTACTCAGAGATGAATCTCGCCAACTGAGTCTTCGAGGTCCCGGGAGGTCCGAAGAAAATGGCGGACATTGACGTTTTTTTAGAAAGGGACCCGCCTTCGGTGACCTTTTGCGCCTCCCTTGCGATGGGCGCCACGAATCTATCGAAAAGCGTGTCTCTCAGCGAAAGGCTCTGGTCATTGTACCTCAACGGACAGTCCAAGAATCCCGGCGCAAATAGCGAGGGATCTTGCTTCGGCTCGGTGGGCGGGTTATAAATCACGTCAAGCTCTTCGAAAATGACTTCACGGATCCGCTCTGCCGTCAATCTGTCGAGTTGGTGTGTGAAATGAAAGACTGACGCTGTTGACCAAGAATTCCGGCCCCTTCAGTTGAGGATGGTGGCCTGATGTCCAAGCAATTCCACCGTTCGGCAATTGGTACGCCGTTTCGTCCAGGTAGAGAGCCGCTTGAGAGAGTTGCGGCATGTATCTCAGGAGCCGTGGTCGCAGGCTACGGCATTGCAGCATCTGCACAAGAAGCTCGTATTCATAACAATACGCATTCCCAACGCCGGGATAATGGAACAACGTGATTATTGCTTTTGCTCAAACCGATAACTCCAGATGAGCATCAGCGACATTCGCAGGTGGCCCGCGGTGACTAGCCCGAGGCTGAGCCCGGACCCCGCCACGCACGGCAGCGCCTCGCTTTCGGAGGGTCGCTCCCGGTTCGGGCGTCACTCGCCCTACCGCGCCGGCCAGGATGATCCTGGCGGCGGTCACGTCGCGGTCATGGACCGCGCCGCAGCTCTCGCACGCCCAGCTCCGCACGGAGAGGGCGAGCCTCTCGCCGCATCGCCGCAGACGGGACAGACGCCCGTGCTGCGCGCGAAGCGGCCGTGGATACGCCACGTCCGCCCCGCCCATTCCGCCTTGTAGCGGAGGGTTCGCAGGAACTCTCCCAGCCCGGCGTCGGCGAAGGACGCGGCAAGCCGCGTCCGCATCAGACCGCGCAGGCTCAAATCTTCGACCGCAAACCCGGCATAGGCATCGATCAGCTTCCGCGTCGCCTTGTGCATCGCGTCTTTCCGAGCATCGGCGACGGCGCGATGCAGCCGCGCCAGCCGGGCGACGGTGCGGCGTCGGTTTACCCCGCCCTTCTTTCGCCGATCGCGCGCCCGGTTCAACTGGCGCAGCCGCTGGGCAGCCCGCTTGCCGAGCCGCGGATGCGCGATCCGGGCGCCGTCGCTCAGGATCGCCAGATCGGTCAGGCCGCCATCGATCCCGACCTCGGGCCGCTCGGGTGCCGGGTAGCCTTTCGCCGCCGCTTCGAGCTGGATCGAGACGTGCCAGCCGCGCGGCTCCTGGGTAACGCCAACCTGTTTCAAATCGGCGGCCTCGGGCACAGTCAAGCCGCGCACCCGAAGCCAGCCGATCTTCGGCAGCCGCACACGACCGTCAACAAGCCGGACCTCGCGGCCGACAAAAGAGAAGGCGTCCGACCGATCGGAATAACGCTTGAAGCGCGGAAAGCCCCGCCGCGCCTTGCCCTTGCTGCGGGCGCAATCTTTCAGCGCGCGATCGAGCTTTTGCACGGTCATCTGCGCGCACCGGTGCGGCAAGCCGGCGAGCCGCGGGTCTTCCTTCAACAGCTTCGGCAGCCGCGCCGACATCTCGGCGTAGAAGACGAACTTCTGCTCAGCCCGATAGCGCGCGACGCTCTCGGCGAGGAACAGGTTCCACACGGCGCGGCACTGGCCGCCGATGCGCGCCACGGCCGCGAGGCCGCCGCCGTAGAGCCGCCCCTTGGCGGCCTGCATGACCGGCGGGTTCATGCGAACAGCTCGCGCAGCCGGAGCCGGCCGTGACGACCGATCAGGCAGCGCGCGATACGGGCAGGAGCATCGTGCTCGGTGCTGTACCGAAAGGAGTGCTCGGCGACGTAGCGATGCAGGTGCTTCGGCGAAACCTGATGGTGAATGCCGAAGATGCCGCGCTTGAACAGGCCGAAGAAGCCTTCGATGGTGTTGGTGTGGACGCGGGTCGCGCCTTCGGTGCGGGCGTATTCGCCAGCCGAGTGCGTCACCCGGTGATGCCGTCGCATCTTGCTGCCGAACCAGTCGTAGGTCGCCAGCTCGTCAGTCATCAGCACGGCATAGCGGTCGAACCAGCGGAACATCAGCGGGTCGAGCGCCGCGGCACTCGCCGAAGGGACGACGGCGGCGCGGGCGACGCCCTTGCGCTCGACCGCGCCGAACACCATCGGCTTGTCGGTTCCGCGGCCACGCCCGGTAGCCGGCCGGTGCTTCTGGCGGTTCGGCCTTGCCGCCGACATAGGTTTCGTCGGCTTCGATGATGCCGCTGAGCGGCAAGGTGTCGCCGCTGGCGAGCATCGCGCGCAGCCGATGCAGCAGATGCCAGCAGGTGCGGTACTGCATCTCCATCTGCCGCGACAGGCTCATGGCGCTGATCGGCTTGGCGGTGCTCAACATCAGGTACATCGCGAGGTACCAGACCGAGAGCGGCAGGTGCGTGCCTTCCATCGCGGTGCCGACCGTCACGGTGAATTGAGCCTGGCAGGCGCGGCAGCGATACAGGCCGGGTCGCGTCGAAACAGCGGTCTGCTTGGTTGACGCCGCCGCACTTTGGACAGACCGGGCCATCGGGCCAGCGCACGCTTTCCATGTGCGCGCGGCAGGCTTCCTCACTCCCGAATTTCCGTACGAACGTGCTCAGCTTCATGCCCTCGATTATATCTTTTTCTTTTTTTTTTTTTTTGGGTCATCGTTTGAGCAAAAGCAATAGGAACCATGGAACAATGGTCGGCTCCGCGGCCAAGATCCGTCCGGCAGTTGCTGCGCGAAAAATACGCCGAGGGCAGTCAATAGGATAAGGCTCTCTTCTGGCGTAGCTTCGCCCGGATCTCCAATGTCAGAGACAAGAACAATCGCATATCCGAGCTGAAAGACATCTGCGTTCTTGCTCTTCGCCTGTAGGAGCGCGAGCTGGTTGTTGAGTTCTTGCCAAGACCAGTCGAGAATGCGGCTACGGAGGGGTTCTGCCACTTCGCAGCGCGCCGCAAGCACTCGTGTCACCAGTTGCGTCAGATACGCAGACGGGGGATACCCCTGGAGGCTCACCGATCCAGTGCAAACCTCTTTTTTCAAGATCAATTCGCCCCGGCCCACTTCTTGGAGAAGCGTTGGTTCTAAGGGAGCATCCGTAAAAGATAGCAGGGCGTCAGCAGCCTCCAGGACAAAAGCGACTGTGAAAGGATTATCGGCTCCCAGGCCGGCGCTCTGCCATGGCTCCGTCAAAAATATCCGCAGCGTTTCTACGGTAGAATCTTTCCAAGGGCCATCAACCCATTTAGCGGCGCGAATTAATGATACCACACATGTCGAGGTGCTAGATTTGGACATGCGAGGCTGGCCTTTTTCGTGTTTATGGTAGAAGCCTGCAAATTGGGGACCGTAATAGTACTTCAGCGATAAAGCGTGCTTTTCGCGCTTTCCGGCGAGATACCGGCGCAGACGTTCTAACGGTTCAAATCCTAACACCTGGGCAGTGGGCATCTAAATGCACGCAAGGTCGAACATCTCTGACAGGTACGTCTTCGTGCGCCGTAACTCGCGATCGGCGGAGGGCGGCTTCGAGAGGTCTGCAGTATCGAACGCGCTTTGAAGCGCTTCCAAACGGCAAAAAGCGCCTCGAATTGAGGCTGCGGGGTCTATCAGGACTGCCTGCCGAGGCCGAACGTTGCTGGCTTGCTGCGCTTCTTGGATAGCGGCATGGATGCCCGGCACGACCCGTACATACTGCTTTAAGGTCGCGTCGCTCGGGGCGTTTGCACAGAAAATCGGCGTGTTGCGGGCTATGGCATACCCTATCTCCATCGAGGCCGACGAACCAAGATAGCCGTCAGGGGCCACCAGCCAGAGAAATGTGGACGCCCCAATGCATTGCAGGTGCCTATCCTGAACCAGGCGGATAGAGCGCACGCGGTCACTTGCGACAAACAAGAACTCGTCGAGGTGATCAACCACACGTGGATCCGAAGGCGACAGGACCGAGACGCCCACCTCGCGGAGTTCACCGACCGCTGTGTAAATTCCGGTCAAGTGCCGGTGGAAACTGCCTGACACCGTCGCAGTCAGCATCTTCGGCCCCCGTCATGTTGCCTTCGATCGCACGTCGAGTATGCGCACGTTGTCGCCGACTTCTCCGAGCCCTCGCTCGCGAATGGCGTCGTAACGCTTGCCCATCTCTGGTTCAGCAGCGAGGCGTCGCTCGATGAAGTCCCTGACAGCCTCCCGGATGATGCGCACTTGGGGCGCGCCATAATGCGCCTCGCAAAAGGCATCCAACGATGCCTGGAGCGCTTCTCCGAGGTCGATGAGCTTATTCTTGCCCTTCGACAGTGCCACTGTCCCTTCCCAAGATCGTCCTCGCGGGACTATATAGCACTATATATCAGCATATGAAGAGAGCGCGCAACCCGGCTCGTACGGGTCGATGCGTCGGTCAGCGGCGTGCTCACCGGCAGGGGCTATTTGCGAAGCGGATGTCCAACAGATTGCGTTAGCGGATCAGCCGCGTGGCCCTGACGGCGAGGCCTCACGTGCTGCAGCAGCGCCACCAGGGCCGCCGGCGTCACGCCGGAGACCCGCGCCGCCGCGCCCAATGTCGCCGGCCGCGCCGCCGAGAGCTTGTCGCGCGCCTCCCGCGACAAGCTGCCGACCGCGGCGTAATCCAGGCCATCGGGCAGCAGCAGCGCCTCGTCGCGGCGAAACGCGGCGATGTCGCGCTGCTGCCGCTCGAGGTAGCCGGCGTAGCGGGCGTCGATCTCGACCTGCTCGGCGATCTCGGCCGGGACCGCGGCGAGCTCGGGCCAGATTTGCCCGAGCCGGGCGAGGTCGACGCCGGGATAGGCCAAGAGCTCGGCGGCGCTGCGGGCGATCCCGTCCTCGTTGACCGCGACGCCATGGCGCCTCAGCGCGGGCGGGGTCAGCCGCAACCCCGCGAGCCGTTGCCGCGCCTCGCCGAGCGCCGCATTCTTGGCGGCGAAGCGGCGGCCGCGCTCGGGGCCGACAACGCCGAGGTCGAGCCCGATCGGGGTCAGCCGCTGGTCGGCGTTGTCGGCGCGCAGCAGCAGCCGGTATTCGGCGCGCGAGGTGAACATCCGGTAGGGCTCGCTCACGCCGCGGGTCACCAGGTCGTCGATCAAGACGCCGATATAGGCGTCGGCGCGGTCGAGCAGCAGCGGCTCCCGGCCCGATGCCGCGAGTGCTGCGTTGAGCCCGGCGACGAGGCCCTGGGCGGCGGCCTCCTCGTAGCCGGTCGTGCCGTTGATCTGGCCGGCGAAATAGAGGCCCCGAATGCGCCGCGTCTCGAGGCTCGGATAAAGCTCGCGCGGGTCGACGAAATCGTACTCGATCGCATAGCCCGGCCGGCGCATGACCGCATGCTCGAGGCCGGGGATGGTGGCGAGCATCGCCTGCTGCACCTCGCGCGGCAGCGAGGTCGAGACGCCGTTCGGGTAGACGGTGTCGTCGTCGAGACCCTCGGGCTCGAGAAAGATCTGGTGCCGCCCGCGCTCGGCGAAGCGCACGACCTTGTCCTCGATCGACGGGCAATAGCGCGGGCCGATGCTCTCGATCTGACCCGAATACATCGGCGAGCGGGCGAGATTGGCGCGGATCACCGCATGCGTCGCTTGTGTCGTCTCGGTGATGTGGCAGACGATCTGCGGCGTCGCGATCCGGTCGGTCAGGAACGAGAACGGCGGCGGCGGGTCGTCGCCGGGCTGCACGTCGAGGCCGGCGCGGTCGATCGTGCGGCCGTCGAGCCGCGGCGGGGTGCCGGTCTTGAGCCGCCCGAGCGCAAAGCCGGCGCGGGCCAGGGTTTGCGCCAGGCCCATCGACGGCGCCTCGCCGACCCGGCCGGCCGGGATCTTCTCCGCGCCGATATGGATGAGGCCGTTCAGGAACGTGCCGGTGGTCAGCACCACGCGGCCCGCGGCGAGCCGCCTGCCGTCGCCGAGGACCACGCCGCAAGCCCGGCCGCCGCGGTCGAGCAGCAAATCCTCGGCCGCACCCTCGGCGATGTCGAGGCCCGGGGTTTCGGCCAGCAGCTCGGCCATCGCGCGGCGATAGAGCTTGCGGTCGGCCTGGGCGCGCGGGCCGCGCACCGCCGGCCCCTTGCTGCGGTTCAGGATGCGGAACTGGATGCCGGCGCGGTCGATGGCGCGGCCCATGACGCCGTCGAGCGCGTCGATCTCGCGCACCAGATGCCCCTTGCCGAGCCCGCCGACCGCCGGGTTGCACGACATCTCGCCGATCGTCGCCCGCTGGTGGGTCAGGAGCAGCGTCCGCGCGCCCAGCCGCGCCGCCGCCGCGGCGGCCTCGCACCCGGCATGCCCGCCGCCGACCACGACGACGTCGTAATTTCCGGTCGTCTCGTTCATGGCTGCGGAATGTAGGGAACGCCTACCGCGCCTGTCGATGTTTCACGTGAAACACGCGCGGCTAGGAGCGCCGCCGTTTCTTTCCGGTGAATTCCCGGATGTGCATCGGCGCAAACCGGATGAACATCATCCCGGTCGGCTCGTAGCGCGGCACCCCGCTGTCGTCGAGATAGGCGTAGCCGGCCAGGATTTCGTCCCAGAAGAACCAGACGACGACCGCGCAAAACAGAGAAAAGCACCACGAACAGTTTATGCTGGGCGAAGGATCAGCCCCGTAAAACGCCGCTATGGCTAAAAGGAGAGCCACGATCGTGTAGAAGACCCTGCGGGCCATGCCACCCTCTCTGGCGCTCAAATCGTCCGAACGTCGGGTTAGCACAGCGGCGTGAGATTGTCAAAACGGCTCATCGCCAAGACCTCCGCCGCGCCCGTTGATTTACGCGAAACACACTGGATGCACATCGCTGTTCCCGCTGATATTTGCAGGGAATCTACAGCCGGAAGCAAGGCCCGTCCGTCGTCGCACCTCATCACTCGTGACGCTTCGGCGATCGGAGCAATCATGCCCATACCAAGTGTGAATGTCAAGAATAAATGCCGTTTTCGCAACATGGGCGCCGCTGGGCCGGATCGAGGACACCAGCCGCATCGCCATTCACACTGCGGGCCGCAGGTTCTCATTCCGGGCGTCCGCGACGATGGGTTTCACCCTGTTCAACCCATCCTACGAGCTGGCGGAAATCGGTCTCGGCGCCATCTACGTTCCATAATTCCGTTCACTTGCCGATGCAGAAGTCGCGGAAGATCACGTCGAGGAGGTCTTCGACGTCGACGGCGCCGGTGATGTGGCCGAGGCTGCGGAGCGCGAGGCGGAGGTCTTCGGCGCGCAGCTCGGGGAGGGGGGCGGCGCAGGCGCGGTTGAGCGCGGCCGACGGCGTCTTCGAGGGCCTGGCGGTGGCGGGCGCGGGTCAGGACCGGGGCTTCGAGGCGGTAGGTTTGGGCGACCCGTTCGCCGAGCGCGGCGAGGAGCACGTCGATGCCTTCGCCGGTCAGGGCGGAGATCGGGATGGCGGCCGGGCAAAGCGTCGCCCCCACCCCGGCCCTCCCCCGCTTGCGGGGGAGGGGGTTTCCTCGGTCGGAGGTTTCCCGGAGACCAGACACATCCCCTCCCCCGCTCGCGGGGGAGGGTCAGGGTGGGGGCCCGGCAGATCGGTCTTGTTGGCGACGAGGAGGGTGTCGGGGCCGGGCCAGGCGGCGGCGCCGGCGGCGTCCGCGGGGCGGCGGGCGTCGAAGACGAAGAGGCGGATTTCGGCGTCTTCGGCGCGGTGGAGCGCGCGGCGCAGGCCTTCCTGCTCGATCTGGTCGTCGCTGTCGCGCAGGCCGGCGGTGTCGGCGAGGAGGACCGGGTAGCCTTGCAGGTCGATCGCGACCTCGATCACGTCGCGGGTGGTGCCGGGGAGGGGCGAGGTGATCGCCGCCTCGCGCCTTGTGATGCGGTTCAAGAGGCTCGATTTGCCGGCGTTCGGGGGCCCGAGGATCGCGACCGAGATGCCGTCGCGCAGCCGCTCGCCGCGACGGCCGTCGGCGAGGTGGCGCTCGATCTCGCCGGCGAGCGCCGCGGCCTCGCCGAGGATGCGGTCCTCGATCTCGGGCGGCAGGTCTTCGTCGGGAAAGTCGATGACGGCTTCGAGATGGGCGAGAACACGGGTCAGGCGCGCGCTCCAGCCGCGGTAGAGCGCGCCCAATTCGCCGTCGAGCTGGCGCAAGGCCTGGCGGCGCTGCGCCTCGGTCTCGGCGGCGACCAAGTCGGCGACCGCCTCGGCCTGGGTCAGGTCGAGCTTGCCGTTCTGAAAGGCGCGGCGGGTGAACTCGCCGGGCTCGGCGAGGCGCAATCCGAGGCGGCGCGAGCGCAGCGATGACCGCGGCGAGCACGGCGCGGCTGCCGTGCAGGTGCAATTCGGCGACATCCTCGCCGGTGAAGCTGCGCGGGGCCGGGAACCACAGCAGCAGCCCGTCGTCGAGCGGCTCGCCGGTCGCAGGGTCGACGAGCCGCGCCCGCCGCGCCGATCGCGGCGGCGGCAATTTGCCGGCGAGCAAAGAGGCCGCACGGGCCGTGCCGGGGCCGGAAAGCCGGATGATCGCGACTGCGGCACGGCCCGCCGCCGTCGCCGGGGCGAAGATCGTGTCGGAGGCCGTCACTCCAGCACTTTACGGCAAACGCCGTCATGGCCGGGCCCGATCCGGCCATCTCTACGTGGCTGACGTTTCGGCAGAAGGCGTAGATCACCGGGTCGAGCCCGGTGATGACGAAGGGGAGGAGGATTATCCGCCGGGAAGGAGCGTCAGTGCGCCGGCGGCTTTTCCTCGGGCTGCAGCATCAGCCGCTCGACCCGGCCGCCCTCGACCAAGTGCTTCTGCACGATCTCGTCGACATCCTCGGTCGACTCGTAGCGGTACCACACGCCCTCGGGATAGATCACCATGTTGGGGCCGAATTCGCAGCGGTCGAGGCAGCCCGCGGCGTTGGCCCGGATGTTCTCGACCCCGGCCGCCCGCGCCTTCTCGCGCATATAGGCGCGCAGCTTCTCGACGCCCCCGGCGTCGGCGGCGCGGGCCATGCAGCAGCCCCGCGGATGGCCCTCCGGCCGCACATTGGTGCACATGAAGATATGCCGCGTGTAAAAGAGCTGCGGATCGGCGGCGGCGTCTGCCATTCTTCGTTTCTCCGATTGGGTAGGACCGGCGGATCGGCTACGCGAGCCGCCGTTCTTGGGAGTAAGATGGCGAGCCTAGCCGGTCGCGGCAGAGAGGGCAATGCATCCCTGCCTTGTGCCGCGCGACGACCCGCACGCCAGGAGCCGCGATGGACCGCAACCGCCTCGGCGAGGAGACGAGCCCCTATCTCCTCCAGCACAAGGACAACCCCGTCCACTGGCAGAGCTGGAGCGCCGCGACCTTGGCCGCGGCCAAGTCGGCGGACCGGCCGATCCTGTTGTCGATCGGCTACGCGGCCTGCCACTGGTGCCATGTGATGGCGCATGAGAGCTTCGAGGACGAGGCCATCGCCGACAAGATGAACCGCCTCTTCGTCAACATCAAAGTCGACCGCGAGGAGCGCCCGGACCTCGATTCGATCTACCAGCACGCGCTGGCGCTTGACCGGCGAGCAGGGCGGCTGGCCGCTGACGATGTTCCTGACACCGGACGGCGAGCCGTTTTGGGGCGGCACCTATTTCCCGCCGACGGCGCGCTGGGGGCGGCCCGGCTTTGCGCCAGATCCTCGATTCGATCAGCGAGGCCTATCGCAGCAAGCGCGACGACGTGGCGAAGAATGTCGCCGCCTTGCGCGAGGCGTTGGCGCGGCTGGGCCGGCCCGAAGGCGGCGGGGCGATCGAGCTCGGACTGCTCGACCGCATCGCCGAGCGGCTGCTGCGCGAGGTCGACCAGCTCAACGGCGGCATCGGCACGGCGCCCAAATTTCCGCAGACCGGGATCCTCGAGCTGCTGTGGCGGGCGTGGAAGCGCACCGGGCAGACGCCCTACCGCGAGGCGGTGCTGAAGGGCCTCGACGCGATGTGCCAGGGCGGCATCTACGACCATCTGGGCGGCGGCTTTGCCCGCTATTCGACCGACGCGCGCTGGCTCGCGCCGCATTTCGAGAAGATGCTCTACGACAACGCCGAGCTGGTCGATCTGTTGACCCTGGTCTGGCAGGAGACCCGGAGCCCGCTCTACCGGCAGCGGGTCGAGGAGACGCTGGGCTGGGTCGGGCGCGAGATGCTGACCCCCGAGGGCGGCTTCGCCAGCAGCCTCGACGCCGACAGCGAGCACGAGGAAGGGCAAGTTCTACGTCTGGTCCGAGGCCGAGATCGATGCGCTGCTCGGCGACCGCGCGCCGTTGTTCAAGCGGTTCTACGACGTGACGCCCGAGGGGAACTGGGAAGGCCACACGATCCTCAACCGGCTGCGCACGCCGGCGCTCGCCGACGCGGCAACCGAGCGCGAGCTGGCGGCCTGCCGCGCGCTGCTGCTGCGGGAGCGCGCGGGGCGGGTGCGGCCGGGCTGGGACGACAAGGTGCTGGCCGACTGGAACGGGCTGATGATCGCGGCGATGGCCAATGCCGGGCTCGTCTTCGAGCGGCCGGACTGGGTCGAGGCCGCGCGCGCCGCCTTCGCCTTTATCCAGGCGCGGATGACCGCCGCCGATGGGCGGCTGCGGCACAGCTGGCGGGCGGGGCAGGCCCGGCATCCGGCCAATGTCGACGATTACGCCAATCTCTGCCGCGCCGCGCTGGCGCTGCACGAGGCCGGCGCCGGCGATGCCCTGCCCGACCAGGCGCGGGAATGGATCGCGATCCTCGACCGGCATTACTGGGACCCGGAAGGCGGCGGCTATTTCTTTACCGCCGACGACACCGAGGGGCTGATCGCGCGCGCCAAGACCGCGGCCGACGCCGCCGTCCCGGCCGGCAACGGCACGATGGTCGGGGCATTGACGCGGCTGTCGCTCCTGACCGGGGAGGACGCCTGGCGCCGCCGCGCCGAGGCGATCGTCGCGACGTTTTCGGGCGAGGCGGCGCGCAACTTCTTCCCGCTCGCGACCCTCCTCAACAATGTCGAGCTGTTGGCCAAGCCGTTGCAGATCGTCGTTGTCGGGGACAAAGGCGCGGCCGATTTCGAAGCATTGCGGGGCGCCGTCTACGAGATTTCCTTGCCGAACCGGGTGGTGCAGACCCTGGCGCCGGACGCGGCGTTGCCGGCGGACCATCCGGCCTACGGCAAGGGCCTCGTCGATGGCCGACCCGCGGCTTATCTATGCGAGGGGCCGGTGTGCTCGCTGCCGCTGACCGACCCCGCGGCCTTGCGCGCGGCGTTGGAGAAGGTGCGATGACGAACTCGATCACGATCGACAGCCCGGTCGGGCGGCTCACGATCACCGAAGCGGACGGCGCGATCGTCGAGATCCGCTGGGGCGAGGGCGAGGGCGGCGAGAAGACGCCGCTGCTGGCCGAGGCGGAACGCCAGCTCGAAGCCTATTTCGCCGGACGGCTCAGCCGGTTCGATCTGCCGCTGAACCCGGCGGGCTCGGCCTTCGACCAGCGCGTCTGGGCGGCGATGAGCGCAATCCCCTACGGGCAGACGCGCCGCTACGGCGAATTGGCGATGAGTGTGGATTCGGCGCCGCGGGCGATCGGCGGCGCCTGCGGGCGCAACCCGATCCCGATCGTCGTCCCCTGCCACCGCGTGCTGGCCAGCGGCGGGCTCGGCGGCTACAGCGGCGGCGCCGGGCTGCCGACCAAGCGCCTGCTGCTCGCGCTCGAGGGCGGTCTGGCTCCCTCGCGCCGCGCGCCGGCGTCGCAGCCGCGCCTGCCGATCGGCGAGCGGCCGTCCCTAATCTGGAGATTAGCTGGGATGTTCGAATAGATTCCACATAGCTGTAGGATGGGTGAGCATCGCGAAACCCATCCTACGGGCTGGAGATCGGCGAGCCGCCAATCCCTGACAACCAACCCCGAAAGGAACGGCCATGGTGCACGCGATCCGTTTCGAGAAGGCCGGCGGCCCCGAGGTGCTGTCGTGGCAGGAGGTCGAAATCGGCAAGCCCGGCCAGGGCCAGGTCCGGCTGCGCCACACCGCGGTCGGGCTCAACTACATCGACACCTATCAACGCAGCGGCCTCTACGCGATGCCGATGCCGAGCGGGCTCGGCTCCGAGGCGGCGGGCGTGGTCGAAGAGGTCGGGCCAGGGGTCAGCGGGCTGAAGCCCGGCGACCGGGTGGCCTATGCCGGCGGGCCGATCGGCGCCTATGCCGAGGCAAGGGTGATGCCGGCCGACCGCCTGGTTCCGGTGCCGGCGGGGATCACCGACAGCCAAGCCGCGGCGATGATGCTGAAGGGCATGACCGCGTGGTACCTCGTGCGCCGCACCCATCCGGTCAAGCGCGGCGAGACGATCCTCATTCATGCCGCCGCCGGCGGGGTCGGGCTGATCGTGTGCCAATGGGCGAAGCACCTCGGCGCCACCGTGATCGGCACCGTCGGCGACGACGACAAGGCCGCGCTGGCGAAGCGGCACGGGTGCGATCATCCGATCAACTATCGCCGCGAGGATTTTGTCGCCCGAGTGGCCGAGCTGACCCAGGGGAAGAAATTGCCCGTCGTCTACGACTCGGTCGGCAAGGACACGTTCTACAAATCGCTCGACTGCCTGGCGCCGCTGGGCCTCATGGCTTCGTTCGGCCAGTCGTCGGGCGCGATCGGGCTGGTCGACATCGGCATCCTGGCGGGCAAGGGCTCGCTGTTCCTGACAAGGCCGACCTTGAACACCTACACCGCCTCGCGCGAGGATTTGCTGACCGCTTCGCGTGAATTGTTCGCCGTGGTCGAGAGCGGCGCCGTCAAGATCGCGGTCAACCAGACCTACCCGCTGCGCGAGGCCGCCCGCGCCCACCGCGACCTCGAAGGCCGCAAGACCACCGGGCAGACCGTGCTGACCGTGTAGGAGAAGGCGCCGCCGTCATTGCGCGGCGCCGCGGTCGTTGCCGGGGCCGGCGGCGCGTTAACCGGATCTATCCTGTTCGGTCTCTAACATCCGTCGGTTGGAGACCGCCGGCCGACAGATGATCGCCATTGCCCGTTCGGCCGCCGCCGCGCCGTCGATGCGGTGGCGGCCGTGGGCCGCGGGCGCCTTGCTGCTGCTCCCGGTCTATCTGCTCTACTTCGCGCATTTGACCGCTTCCGGCGCCGGGTTCGTGCAATACGACCAGGCGTCCTACATGGCCGATGCGCGGGCCTATTTCGCCTCCGGTCATCTGACCCTGACCTACGGGCTCCCGTTCAGCCCCGATCCGGCGACCCCGCGGGTCTATTTCCAACCGCTGACCTTCGCGCTCGGCCTCGCCTGGAAGCTGACGGGAAGCGACCCGGGAGTGCTGTACATGGCTGCCGGGCTCGGCCTCGCGCTCGGCTGCGCCCGGATCATCATCGCCCTCTACGAGGATATCGTCGGGCTGGACCGCCCCGGCGCAATGCTCGGGCTGTTGTGCTTTTTCTGGGGCGGCGGGGTTCTCGTCCTCGCCGGCATCCTGCACGGCGCGGCGCTCAGCGGGCCGCCCCTCGCGCACATGCTCGACTTTGATCCGTTCGAGGGCTTCTGGTTTCTCAATCTCGGGCGCAACCTGGTCTTTCCGACCGAGGCATTCTACCACCTGCTCTTTCTGGGCGGCGTCCTGCTGGTTCTACGCCGCCGGCATGCTGCGGCGCTCGCCTGCGCGGCGCTGCTCTCGGCCAGCCACCCGTTCACCGGGCTTCAGCTGATCGCGGTGCTCGGCGCCTGGGGCGTCGTCGAACGGCTGGCCGGCGGCCCGGAGCGCCCGCCGCTGCTGTTCCTCGCCGGTCTGGGCGCGCTGGCGGCCCTTCACCTCGGCTATTACCTGTGGTTTCTCGACTGGGCCTCGGCAGAGCACCGGGCGCTGCAGCGGCAATGGTCGCTGGGCTGGACATTGCCGGTTACGAGCATGCTCGCGGCATACGGGCCGGTTGGGCTCCTTGCCGGAGCCGGGATCGCCGGCCGACGGCGCCGCGGCGAGCCTTTCGGCCGGACGCAGCGGCTGCTGCTGGCCTGGTGCGCGGTTTCCCTGGCGCTCGCCAACCATGATCTGCTGATCGCGCCGGTTCAGCCGCTCCACTTCACGCGGGGCTACATCTGGACGCCGCTGTTTCTGCTCGGGGCGCCGCTGCTGGCGCGGACTTTCGCGACCACATCGCGTATCGCCGCGGCCCGAATTATCGTGCTGCTGCTGCTCGACAACGCAGCCTGGTTTTTATCGACCGGCCTCCACGAGCGCGGCGCCGCCCATTCTCCCGGGATCAGTCTGGAAGCGTCGGAGCGGGCGGTCATCGAGGTGTTTCGCGACCCGCGCTATGCCGGGTATCTCGTCGTCAGCCAGGACGACAAGCTGGGATACCTCGCGACGGTCTATTCGCCGCTGCGGTCGTGGTATTCGCACCGCTACAGCACGCCGCACGCCGAGCTGCGGCAGGCGGAGGTCGAGCATTTCTTTGCCGACGGCGCGGAGCCGGACGCGTGGGGCGGCCGCCCCATTCTCGCGGTGGCAAGGCAGGATAACGCCGCCGTGATCCGCCACCTCGAAGAAGGTGGGTTCCGCAGCGTCCGCGCCGATGGCCGCTTCACCGTCCTTGCGCGCCCGGCGCCGGGCGGCAGGCTCGCTCAGGTGTTCATCGCGTCGAAGAACTCGGTGTTGCTCTTCGATTCCTTGAGCTTGTTGATCAGGAATTCGAGGCCGTCGACGGTGCCCATCGGGGTCAGCACCCGGCGCAGCACCCACATCTTCGAGAGCACGCCGCGGTCGACCAGCAGCTCCTCCTTGCGGGTGCCGGATTTGGTGATGTCGATCGACGGGAAGGTGCGCTTGTCGGCGACCTTGCGGTCGAGCACGATCTCGGAATTGCCGGTGCCCTTGAACTCCTCGAAGATCACCTCGTCCATGCGCGAGCCGGTGTCGATCAGCGCGGTGGCGATGATCGTCAGCGAGCCGCCTTCCTCGATGTTGCGCGCGGCGCCGAAGAAGCGCTTGGGCCGCTGCAGCGCGTTGGCGTCGACGCCGCCGGTCAGCACCTTGCCCGAGGACGGCACGACGGTGTTGTAGGCGCGCGCGAGGCGGGTGATCGAATCGAGGAGGATCACGACGTCGCGCTTGTGCTCGACCAGGCGCTTGGCTTTCTCGATCACCATCTCGGCGATCTGGACGTGGCGCTGGGCCGGCTCGTCGAAGGTCGAGCTGATGACCTCGCCGCGCACCGAGCGGGCCATGTCGGTCACCTCCTCGGGCCGCTCGTCGATCAGCAGGACGATCAGGTAGACCTCGGGGTGGTTGGCGGCGATCGCGTGCGCGATGTTCTGCAGCATCACCGTCTTGCCGGCGCGCGGCGGCGACACGATGATCGCGCGCTGGCCCTTGCCGAGCGGGGTGATCAGGTCGATGACCCGGGTCGTCAGATCCTTGCGGGTCGAATCGTCGAATTCGAGCGTCAGCTTCTCTTCCGGGTAGAGCGGCGTCAGGTTGTCGAAATTGATGCGCTGGCGCAGCCGGTCGGGCTCGTCGAAATTGATCCCGCTGACCTTGAGCAGCGCGAAATAGCGCTCGCCGTCGCGCGGCGAGCGGATCTCGCCCTCGACGGTGTCGCCGGTCCGCAGGCCGAAGCGCCGGACCTGGCTCGGGCTGACATAGATGTCGTCGGGGCCGGCGAGGTAGTTCGCCTCGGGCGAGCGCAGAAAGCCGAAGCCGTCGGACAATACTTCGAGCACGCCGTCGCCGGAGATCGGCACGTCGTTCTCGGCCAGCTGCTTCAGGATCGCGAACAGCATGTCCTGCTTGCGCAGCGAGGACGCATTCTCGATTTCGAGCTCTTCGGCAAAAGCCAACAGCTCGGCCGGGGTTTTACGTTTCAGTTCCTGGAGATTCATGATTTTTCGCGTCGCGGTGGGACAAGGTCCGCCCGTCCGGGAAAACGCCTGCGGCAACGGTTCGGGCAGGCTCTGAGGTTGGGCGAGGATCGGCAGGGAGCAGCGGGAAACGGCATTCACCGATGGTGTTTCCCTTAGCCCAAGCAGATAGGCAAGTCAAACGCGATTACAAGTTCCTCCTATGTTAAAAAGCCATGGCTTTCGCATCAAAACGGCTTGACCACGACGAGCACGACGATCGCGATCAGCGCCAGGGTCGGCAGCTCGTTGACGACCCGGAAAAACCGGGCGGCATGGCGATTGCGGTCTTCGGCGAACGCCCGACGCCAGAGGGCGAGCGCCAAATGATACGCGGTCAGCGCAACGACCAGGGCAAGCTTCGCCCAAATCCATCCTCTGCGCCAGTCGACCAGCCCCGGCGTCGCGGCCAGCATCGCGCCGAAGACCCAGGCGGCGATCATCGCCGGGGTCATGATCCCGCGCTGGAGACGCCGCTCCATGACCTTGAAGGTCTCCGACCGGTCGGACCCGGCCGGCGCCGCTGCATGGTAGACGAACAGCCGCGGCAGGTAGAGGAGCCCCGCCATCCACGCGATGACCGCCAGGATATGCGCCGACTTGACCCACGGGTAGGCGGTGGCGAGCCACAAATTCACGCCGCCGCCCCGCCGCGCGCGCACCCGTCCGGCATGCCGACGCTTCCGGCGCCGCGAGCCCGCCCGACGAGCGCCGCCAGCGCAGCGATAAAGCCGGGCTCGACGCCGACCGTGGGAACCCGGCAGTAGCCCGGCGCGCCGCTGGCCTCGGCGATCCTGCGATAATCGAGGTCGAGCTCGACCAGGGTTTCCGAGTGCTCCGAGACAAAAGCGATCGGTACGACCACCAGCGGCGCCCCTTCCTCGCCGGCGCGGCGGATCTCGGCGTCGGTCGCGGGGCCGATCCAGGCGAGCGGCCCGACCCGGCTCTGATAGCAGACCCGCCAGTCGAGCCCGGGACGGGCGAGAGCGGCGATGATCGCGGCTGCGGTCTCTTCGACCTGCGCCGGGTAGGGATCGCCGGCCCGCACGATCTTCTTCGGCAGACCGTGCGCGGTCAGCAGCAGCCGCGGCGGGCGGCCGTGGGCGCCGGCGGCTTCGAGAGCGGGCCGGATCAACCCGGCGATCGCCGCGATAAATCCCGGCTCGCACGGATAGCTGCCGACGACCGATGTCGGAACGACGAGGCCGCAGCGCGCCGCCGCCATCCGCCAAGCCCGTAATGATGAGCCCGTCGTCGTCCGCGAAAACTGCGGATAGAGAGGGAGGCAGACGATTTCGTCCGGGGCCCACTCCTTGACCTCGGCGGCGGCTTCCAGGCTGCATGGACGCCAATACCGCATCGCGATAAAGCAGCGGTAGCCGGGGCCAAGCTCTCGCTCCAGGGCCGCCGCCTGCGCCTTGGTGTTCGCCAGCAACGGCGACGCCCCGCCGAGCCGGGCGTAGATGTCGCGGGCGGCCCGCAACCGTGACCGCGCGACCAGCCGGGCCAGCGGCAGGCGAAATATCCCCGGAAGGTTGATGATCGCGGGATCGGCGAACAGATTGTACAGAAAAGGCTCAACCGCTTCGGGCGAATCGGGGCCGCCGAGGTTCATCAGAATGACCGCCGTGCGCGGCATGTCAAACGGCGGTCGGCAGGGCCAGCAGCCGGGCGAGAGCGGCGACGTTCTCGGGCGGCGTTTGCGGCAGCACGCCGTGGCCGAGGTTGAACACCCAGGGGCCGCCGCCGAGCGTCCGACGAAGCTCGCCGACCGCGGCTTCGAGCGCGGCGCCGCCGACCAGCAGCGCCACCGGATCGAGATTGCCCTGAACCGCCATCAGCGGCTGCAGCCGTTCCCTGGCGAAGCCCGGCGGCGCCGAGGTGTCGAGCCCGATCGCGTCGACCCCGGTCTCCGCGGCGTAGCGCTCGTAGAGCAGGCCCGCTCCGCGCGGGAAGCCGATGATCGGCACGCCGGGAAACCGCCCCTTCAGCGCGCCGACGATCCGTTTTGTCGGCGCGATGACCCATCGTTCGAACTCCCGCTCCGGCAATACGCCGGCCCAGCTGTCGAAGAGCTGCACGACATCGACCCCGGCCAATATCTGGCCGGTGAGAAACTCGATCGCGCCCTCGACCAGCAGGTCGATCAGCGCGGCGAACCCCGCCGGATCGCGATAAGCCAGGCTCCTGACCAAGCGGAAGTCGCGGCTTCCGCCGCCCTCGACCATATAGGCCGCGACGGTCCACGGGGCGCCGGCGAACCCGATCAGCGCGACCGCGGGATCGAGCTCGGCGCGGACCCGGCGCGCCCCCTCGAACACCGGCTCCAGGCGAGCGGCGATCTTCGCCCGCTCGAGGCCGGCGATGGCCCCGGCGTCGCCGACCGGCTCGAGGACCGGCCCTTCGCCCTCCCGGTATTCGAGCTTCTGGCCGAGCGCATAGGGCAGCATCAGGATGTCGGAGAACAGGATGGCGCCGTCCATCCGATAGCGCCGCACCGGCTGCAAGGTCAGCTCGGCGGCCAGCGCCGGGGTCAGGCACAGCTCGATGAAATCGGCCGCCTTGCGGCGGACCTCGCGGTACTCGGGCAGATAGCGGCCGGCCTGACGCATCAGCCACCAGGGCGGGCGGGGAAGCATTTCACCCGCCAGCGCCCGGGTCAGGACGGTCGGTCGCCCGGAGCTCGTCAACGCCTTTCTTCCCATCATCTGTCTAAGAATCACTAGGTGGAGGTAGGTTGATGATAGCTGTTGAACCCGGGGATCAGCCATTTTTCACCGGTTCGAGAGAGATTTTGGTGTGGTTCGGGCGTGGGTGGACAGTCTCGGGGATATCGTGTCGAAGACGTGCGGGGCCCGGTCGCTGTGGGTTTGGGGATGACGGGGATAAAGGGCTCGGCCATTCGCTGATCCCCGGCTTTTATCGCTGTGCGAAGGTTTGATCCTCAGGTAGATAAGCGGGCTGACGACGATCGCAAAGTCGGGGATCGCCGGCGGCGTGTTTGTCGGCGGGCGGCTTTTCCCCGATGATCCAGGATCGGTCCACGGCCGGCTGGGGACAACGTGCTTTCGCGAGACTCGATCGGCGTAACCCGCTTTCATCTGCATCTCGTCTCCGATTCGACGGGGGAGACGGTGCATTCGGTGGCGCGCGCCTGCCTTGTGCAGTTCGACGAGGTCCAGCCGATCGAGCATATGTGGAGCATGGTGCGGACCCGCAGCCAGGTCGATCGGGTGATTGCCGGGGTCGAGGCCAATCCGGGCGTCGTTTTGTTCACGCTGGTCAACGATCCGCTTCGCGTTCTGCTGCAGCAGGGCTGCCGCCGTCTCCAGGTGTCGGCGATCCCGGTCCTCGATCCGGTCATCGGCGCGCTGGCGTCCTTTCTTCATCGCGAAAGCCGCGGGGTTCCGGGCAAGCAGCATCTCCTCGACAGCGAGTATTTCGCGCGGATCGACGCGATGACGTTTGCCCTCAACCATGACGACGGGCAATCGAGCTGGGGTCTGGACGACGCCGATGTCTGCCTCGTCGGCGTGTCGCGCACCTCGAAGACGCCGACCTGCCTCTACCTCGCCAACCGCGGCGTCAAGGCAGCCAATGTCCCGTTCGTGCCGGGGGTGCGGCTGCCGCCCGAGCTGCTCGAGGCCACGCGCCCGCTGATCGTCGGCTTGACCAACGACCCCGAGCGGTTGATCCAGCTGCGCCGCAACCGGCTCTCGATGCTGCATCAGGACGATACCACCGACTACACCGACCTCGACGCGGTCCGCCAGGAGGTGCGAGAGGCGCGGCGGGTGTTCGCCGAACGGCGCTGGCAGGTGATCGACGTGTCGCGGCGGTCGATCGAGGAGACCGCCGCGACGATCCTGAAGATGCTGGCGCGCCGTCACGGCGTCGATGGGTGAAAGGCTGATCCTGGCCTCGGCGAGCCCGGCGCGGGCGCGGCTGCTCGCCGCCGCCGGGATCGACTTCAGGGCCGAGCCGGCGGATGTCGACGAGGCCGCGGTCAAGCGCCGCTGCCGCGCCGCGGGGAGCAGCGCCGCCGACTGCGCCCTGGCGCTCGCCGAGGCGAAGGCCCGGCTGATAGCGCAGCGGGACGATCGCGCGCTCGTCATCGGCGCCGATCAGATCCTGGTCTGCGGCGATGCATGGTTCGATAAGCCGGTCGATGTCGCGGAGGCGCGCTCCCACCTGCGCGCCCTGGCGGGCCGAACCCATGAGCTCGCAACGGCGGCGTGCGTGGTTTTGGGCGGCGCATGCCTGTGGCGCGCCGTCAGCGCGCCGAAGCTGCGGATGCGGCGGTTCGGCGATCTGTTCCTCGACGCCTACCTCGCGGCCGAAGGGCCGGCGGCGCTCGGCTCGGTCGGCGGCTATCGCCTCGAAGGGCGCGGCGTCCAGCTCTTCGACCATATCGAGGGCGATCATTTTTCGATTCTCGGCCTGCCGTTGCTCGAGCTGATCGGCTTCCTGCGCGAGCGGGGCGTGATCGCCTCGTAGGTGGCCTCGCCGCCGGCCGGCGTGCTAAGCAATGGGAATGAAGATCACCGGCGCGACGCGTCTGGCCGGCATCATGGGATGGCCGGTCTCGCATTCCCGCTCGCCGCTGCTGCACGGCTTTTGGCTCGACGAGACCGGGATCGACGGCGCCTATGTGCCGCTGCCGGTGCGGCCGGAACAGATCGAGGCGGCGTTGCGGGGATTGCCGGCGCTGGGCTTTCGCGGCTGCAACCTGACGATCCCGCACAAGCAGCTGGCGTTGCCGGTGGTTGATCGGCTCGACCCCCTCGCGCGCCGGATCGGCGCGGTCAACACCATTGTCGTGGCCCCGGACGGCAGCCTCGAAGGCCGCAACACCGACGCCTACGGCTTTCGCGAAAATCTGAGGGAGGCGGCGCCGGACTGGCGCCCGGCGGCGGGGCCGGCCGTGGTCCTCGGCGCGGGCGGCTCGGCGCGGGCCGTGGTCGCCGCGCTGATCGACGAGGGCGTCGCGGAAATCCGCCTCATTAACCGCACCCGTTCGCGCGCCGAGGCCCTGGCCGCCGATTTGCACGACGGCCGGGACGCGGATTTCGATCCATGGCTGGGGCGAGGCGCGAGACGCCGGGGATGGCGCCGGGCTCCTGGTCAACACCACCAGCCTCGGGATGGCGGGCGAGCCGCCGCTCGTCCTCGACCTCGCGGCCTACCCGGTCACGGCCCCGGTCGTCGACATCGTCTATGTGCCGCTCGAAACCGGCCTTCTCGCCGCAGCGCGGCGGCGCGGTCATCCGGTCGTCGACGGCCTCGGCATGCTGCTGCACCAAGGCCGGCCGGGGTTCGAGGCGTGGTTCGGGGCAAGGGTCGGGGTCAGCCCCGAGCTGCGCGCCGCGATCGTGGCGACCTTGGCGCGGTGATCGTCCTCGGCCTTACCGGCTCGATCGGGATGGGCAAGACCACCGCGGCGAAGATGCTGCGCGTGCTGGGCGTGCCGCTGTTCGACGCCGATCTGGCGGTGCATCGCCTGATGGCGCCGGGCGGCGTCGCGGTGGCGGCGGTCGAGGCTGCGTTTCCCGGCGTCCGCGGGGCCGCCGGCGGGATCGACCGCGGCCTTCTTGGCCGGCGCGCGTTTGGCGATTCGGCGGCGTTGACCCGGCTGGAGCAGATCCTGCACCCGATCGTCAGGCTCCAGGAGCGGCGCTTTTTGGCGCTCGCGCAGGCGCAGCGCCGGCCGATCGCCGTGCTCGACATCCCGCTTCTTTTCGAAACCCGCGGCGAGCGCCGGTGCGACTATGTGCTGGTCGTCACCGCGCCGGCCTTCCTGCAGCGCCAGCGTGTGCTGCGCCGGCCCGGCATGACCGAAAGCCGGCTCGCGGCGATCCTGCAAAAGCAGCTGCCCGACCGGGAAAAGCGGCGGCGCGCCGATTTCGTCGTCCAGACCGGGCTCGGCCGCAACCTGACCTTGCGCCGCCTCGGCGCGATTGTCAGACTCCTGCGCGCCGGCGGCGGTCGCAGCAAGGCCGGGGAGCGGCGGCGGGGGCGCTGATGCGGGAAATCGTGCTGGACACCGAAACCACCGGCCTCGATCCGGGCGACGGGCACCGCATTGTCGAGGTCGCCTGCCTCGAGCTCCTCCACCACATCCCGAGCGGCCGGGAGTTTCACCGCTATGTCAACCCCGAGCGCGACATGCCGGAGGAAGCGCTTGCGATCCATGGGCTGACCGCGGATTTTCTCGCCGGCCACCCGCCCTTCGCCGCCGTCGTCGACGAGTTGCTGGCCTTTATCGGCCCGGATCTCGTGGTCAGCCACAACGCCGAGTTCGACCTCGGCTTTCTGAACGCGGAGCTGGCGCGGCTCGACCGCGCGCCGATGGCGGGGCCCTATCTCGATACCCTGGCGATGGCGCGGCAGCGCTTTCCCGGCGCCCCGGCGAGCCTTGACGCGCTTTGCCGCCGCTTCGCCGTCGACCTGTCGGCCCGCGCGAGCCACGGCGCGCGGATCGATTGCGACCTTTTGGCCGCGGTCTACCTCGAATTGCTCGGCGGGCGGCAGCCCGACCTCGATTTCGCCCCGCCGACCGAGGCTGCGATCGCCGCGGTGCGGATCGCCCGGCCGCCGCGGCCGCATGCTCCCTCTGCGGCGGAGCTCGCGGCGCACCGTGCGATGCTGGAATTGCTCAAGCAGCCGCTGTGGCTGATCGAGGCTTGAGCGGCGGGGCGGTCAGACCGCGATCCCTCCGGCGCCCTCGGGCGCCGGGGCGGCGGGCTGCTGGCGGCGCAGCAGCTCGGCGAAGTCGATCGGGTTGATCATCAGCGGCGGAAAGCCGCCATCGCGGGTCGCGTTGGCGATGATCGCGCGGGCGAACGGGAAGATGATCCGCGGCGCTTCGACCAGAACCATCGCCGGCAGGATTGCCGGTGATGCGTTCTTCACCGTCACCATGGCCCCGTAGGCGAGCTCGACGATGAATACCGGCTCGTCCCCGGCGCGCGCCGTGACATTGATGTTGAGCACGACCTCGAACAGCTCCGGGCCGAGGTTGCCCGCCTGGACATTGACGTTGATCGCCACCTCCGGCTGGGCGGCGGGCTGGGTCAGGCTTTGCGGCGCGCGCGGGTTCTCGAACGAGAGATCCTTGATATATTGAAAATTGACGAAAAGCTGCGGCGCGGTCGCGGCGCCGGCGTCGATCCCGCCATTGCCCAGCATTTCTTCAGCCATGACCTTGTCTCCCGTGCGGGTCGAAACCGGCGAGCGGGCTGGCTAGCACGGATTGCGACAGGGCTTCAACGGCGGGCGCCGCCGTTCAGGCGGGGCCGGGGGGAACAGCGGCTCGGCCGCGCGCTCGGGCCGGGTGGGGTCGAACCGCAGGATCGAGCCGTTCGGAACCCGCAGCCCGGTCAGCGCGCGGATGAAGCCCCAATGGGTAACGACGGCGACGGCCGACCACGCTTCCGCCGCCATCCGGCTGCGGAAGCTGCGCGCCCGCCGCCGCAGCGCCGCCTCCGCCTCCTCCTGCTGCGGCCACCAGGGGTCGGGCAGATGGTCGAAGACCAGCTCGGGCCACCGGGCGCGCAGCGCCGCCAAGGGTGAGCCGATGTCGCAGGCGAAGGCGCAGCGCTCGGCGACCAGCGCCTCAACGGTCGCGGGGAGGTCGAGGCGCGCGCCGATGATCTCGGCGGTTTCGAGCGCGCGGACATAGGGGCTGGCGATCAGCCGGCGCACCCCGAGCCGGGCCAGAAACGCCGCCGCGGCGCCGGCCTGCGCCTTGCCGCACGCCGTCAGCGGCGGGTCGCGGACGCCGGGATCGCGGCGGGTCGCCGAGAAGACGCGGTTGAACTCGGTCTCGCCGTGGCGGATCAGCAGCATCCCGGTCCTCGCCGCGGCTTGGCGACGGCCGGATCGTCGAGCCGGCGGTATTCGCCGTCGATGACGACCGCGGCGCCGGGTCGGCGGGCGAAGCCCGACGCCATGCGGCCAACCAGCCGGCGCCGCGCGGCGGGGATCAGCAAGACGAGCGCCGCGGCGTCGCTGATAAAGCCCGGCAGGATCAGCAGCACCGCCGCGGCGGCGCGAAGGGCGCCGTCGAGCAGCTCGGGCAAAAGCGGGTCGCCCGCGGCGAAGCCCAGGCGCAGGCGGGCCATGATCGAGAGGCGCTGGCCGCGCAGCAGGCTCATGCCGGCGGCGACGCCGAGCAGGAGAAGGGCGAAGGTCGGCAGCGCGCCGAGCCAGGACGCGATCTTGAGCGTGAGCAAAAGCTCGGCCAGCGGATAGCCGAGACAGCCCAGCGCGAGCGCCGGCTTCATGCCGCGCGCGCCGGGCGCGCTTGCCGCGGCGCCGGCGACCCCCTATTTGATCTGATGACGACGGGAAGGCCGATCCTCGGCCCTTTCGGGAAGGCGACCGGGCGCGGGAGACGATGGGCGCGTTTCAGCAATACTTTGACATCATCCTGTTTGCGATGATCGCCGCCTTCCTCGTGCTGCGGCTGCGCAGCGTTCTCGGACGGCGCACCGGCAACGAGCGCCGCCGCGATCTGCCGATGCGGCGCACGGCCCCGGTCCCCGATAAGGTGGCGCCGCTGCCGGAGCCGGGCAAGGGCGCTCTGGCCGCGGCGGCCGGCGCCCCGTCGGCGGGGGCTGTCGCCGAGGGGTTCGAGCGGATTCGCCGCGCCGACGCGGGCTTTGACCCCTCGCAGTTCATCGAGGGGCTGCGCGCCGCCTTTGAGATGATTGTCCTGGCTTTCGCCAAGGGCGACAAGGCGACCTTGCGCTCGCTGTCGAGCGACGAGGTCTTCGGGCCGTTCGCCGCCGCGATCGACGAGCGCGCCGCCGCCAAGGAAACCCTGGAGACGCGAATTGTCCGCCTCGAAGGGGTCGACATCGTCGAGGCGGATCTGATCGGGCAGACGGCGCAGGTGACCGCCAAGCTCGTTTCCCATCAGGTCAACGTGACCCGCGCGATGGACGGCAGCATCGTCGACGGCGACCCGGAAAATCCGATCGAGAAGACGGATTACTGGACCTTTGCCCGCGACACCCGGTCGAACGATCCGAACTGGGCGCTGATCGCCACCAGCAGCGGCTGAGACGACCCGCTGCGCACCCCCTCGATTGCGGCGCTCGTCGCCGCGACGGTCCTGGCGGCCGGCCTTGCCGGCTGCGCCGGCCCGGCGCGGCTGACCGGCGCACCGGAGCAGGTTGACCGGCTCGACGGGTGGGAGGCCGACCGGGTCTCGGCGGCGGTGCCGGCGTTCTTGAAATCCTGCGGCCGGATCCTCGCCCGCGGGGACGAGGCGCCGCTCGACAAATCGGCGAGCCGGGCGGATTTCGGCCGGGTCGCCGACTGGCGGGGGCCGTGCCGCGCCGCGGCGGCGCTGCCGCCGGGCGACGACGCCGCGGCCCGCCGCTTCTTCGAGACCGCCTTCATTGCGATCCCGGTTGTCGACCACGGTGATCGCGAGGGGCTGTTCACCGGGTATTTCGAGATCGAGCTCAAAGGCTCGCGGCATCGGCACGGCCCGTATCAGACGCCGATCTACCGCAAGCCGCCGGGGCTGGGGTCGCACCCGTTCTACACCCGCGCCCAGATCGAGGACGGCGCCCTGGCCGGAAAGCGGCTCGAGCTTTTATGGGCAGCCGACCCGATCGACGCCTTTTTTCTCGAGATCCAAGGCTCGGGGCTGGTGCGCCTCGACGACGGCGCGACGATCCGGCTCGGCTATGACGGGCAGAACGGCCGCAAATACGTGCCGGTCGGACGCATCCTGATCGACCAGGGGGTCATCCCGCGCGACAAGATGACGATGACGGCCTTGCGCGCGTGGATGCAGCAGAACCCCGAAGCGGGCAAGGCGCTGCGCCGCGAGAACCCGTCCTATGTGTTCTTTCGCGTGCTGCACGGCGACGGGCCGCTCGGCAGCGAGGGGGTCGAGCTGACCCCGGAGCGCAGCCTTGCCGTCGACCGGTCCTACATCCCGCTCGGCATGCCGCTCTGGCTCGAGGCGGACGAGCGCTTCATCCCCGGATTGGGGGTGCGCCGCCTCGTCGTCGCGCAGGACACCGGCGGGGCGATCAAGGGGCCGGTGCGCGGCGACCTGTTCTGGGGCGCGGGCGACGCGGCGGCGCAGCGGGCGGGCCAGATGAACGCGCGCGGCCGCTATTACCTGCTGCTGCCGCGCGCCGTCGCCGGCCGCTGGCCGGCCGGCGTCCTGGCGATGGATTGAATTCCGCGCGGCGCGCCCTTTATTTCTGTAATTCTATTTTCTCCGCGCCTTCGGGCTCTGCACGGCCGACCTGGAATGTTCCGCAAATTGCCGAGGCTTGTTCGTCATCCCCGCGCGAGCGCAGGGCGGTCCGGGGAAGGGTTCTGAGGGATGCCCGAGCCGCCGGTGCGCGTGGGGCTGTTTGTGACCTGCCTCGTCGACCTGTTTCGGCCGACGGTCGGCTTCGCCGCCGTCAAATTGCTCGAGGCGGCCGGTTGTCTCGTCGAGGTTCCGCGCGCCCAGACCTGCTGCGGCCAGCCCGCCTATAATTCGGGCGACCGCGCCGACGCCAAGGCGATCGCCTTGCAGGCGATCGAGGCGTTTGCCGGGTACGATTACGTCGTTGCGCCCTCGGGCTCGTGCGCCGGGATGATCCGCCGGCATTACCCCCTGCTGTTCGCCGACGAGCCGGCGATCCTGCCGCGCGCGCACGATCTGGCCGAGCGGACCTGGGAGCTGGTGTCGTTTCTCGTCGACATCCGCGGCATGACCGCGGTCGCCGCCCGCTGGGACCGCGCCGTGACCTATCATGACGCCTGCTCCGGGCTGCGCGAGCTCGGGATCAAGGCGCAGCCCCGCCGGCTCCTCGCAACCGTTGCCGGCCTCGAGCTGAAGGAGCTGGCGGGGGCGGAGGTTTGCTGCGGCTTCGGCGGGACCTTCAGCGTCAAGTATCCGGACATCTCGGACAAGATCGTCGAGGAGAAGGCGGACGACATCGCCGCCACCGGGGCCGCGGCGGCGCTGGCCGGCGATCTCGGCTGCCTTCTGAACATCGCCGGCAAGCTTTGCCGACAGGGCCGGCCGATCGAGGTCCGCCACGTCGCCGAGGTGCTGGCCGACATGACCGAGGCGGCGGCGCCGATCGGCGCGCCGCGGTAAGAGCGCCGATGCTCGCGACCAGCAGCGCCTTCCCGGCGAACGCCCGCCAAGGCCTCGCCGACGCCAACCTGCAGCGGGCGCTGGGGCTGATGCAGGGCGGGTTTCCGGTGCGCCGCCAACAGGCCGTCGCGCGGCTGCCCGAGTTCGAGGCGCTGCGCGAGGTCGGTCGCGCGATCAAGGACCATACGCTCGCCCATCTCGATTTTTATCTGGAGCTTTACGCGGACAACGTCGCCGCGGCGGGCGGCAGGGTTCACTGGGCGCGCGATGCGGCCGAGGCCCGCGCGGCGGTGCTCCAGATCTGCCGGTCGGTCGGCGCGAAGAGCGTCACCAAGGGCAAGTCGATGATCGCCGAGGAGATCGGCCTCAACGAGCACCTCGAGGCGAACGGGATCGCGCCGGTCGAGACCGACCTCGGCGAATACATCATCCAGCTGCGCCATGAGCCGCCGAGCCATCTGATCGCGCCGGCGATGCACCTGGTCAAGGAGCAGGTCGCCGAAACCTTCCGCGCCGAGCACCGCGCGCTCGACCCGGACCGGCCGCTCGCCGAGGCGCGCCAGCTCTGCGACGAGGCGCGCGAGATATTGCGGCCGCGGTTTCTCGCCGCCGATGTCGGCGTGACCGGGGCCAATTTCCTGATCGCCGAGACCGGCTCCAGCATCATCGTCACCAACGAGGGCAACGGCGACCTGACCCAGACCCTGCCGCGAGTGCACATCGTCGTGGCGAGCCTGGAAAAGGTGGTGCCGACCTTTGAGGACGCGGCGACCCTGCTGCGCCTCCTGGCGCGCTCGGCCACCGGCCAGGAATTCTCGTCCTACACGACGGTCTCGACCGGGCCGCGGCGGCCGGGCGACCTCGACGGCCCCGAAGAGTATCACGTCGTGCTGCTCGACAACGGCCGCAGCGCGCTCCTCGGCGGCGAGTTTCAGGACATGCTGCGCTGCATCCGGTGCGCCGCCTGCATGAACCACTGCCCGGTCTACGCCGCGATCGGCGGCCACGCCTATGGCTGGGTCTATCCGGGGCCGATGGGCGCGGTCTTGACGCCGAGCCTGATCGGGGTCGCCGAAGCCGGCCATCTGCCGAACGCCTCGACCTTTTGCGGCCGCTGCGAGAGCGTGTGCCCGGTCAAGATCCCGCTGCCGAAGATGATGCGGCACTGGCGCGAGCGCGAATTCGCGCAACGGCTCGCGCCGCCCGCCTACCGCGCCGGCCTGCGGCTCTGGGCCTGGGCGGCGCGGCGCCCGGCCCTCTACCATGCCCTGGCCGAGCTCGCCAGCCGGGCGCTCGGCTGGGCCGGCGGCCGCCGCGGCCGGTTCCGCTCGCTGCCGCTGGCCCGGGGCTGGACCGCGGCGCGCGACCTGCCGGCGCCCGAGGGCCGCAGCTTTCACAGCCTGTGGGCCGAGCGGGGCAAGGAAAAGGCGCGCCGATGAGCGAGGCCCGCGATCAGATCCTGGGCCTCATCCGGCGCTCGCTGAAGCGCGGCCGGCTCGGCGCCGAGCCCGAGACCGAGCTGCGCCGGCGGGTCGCGGCGCATCGCCGCAACCTGATCCCGGCGCGGGCGGCCGCGCTCGACCATAAGGGCCGGGTCGAGCTCTTTGTGGCGATGGCCGAAGAGGCGCAGACGAGCGTCGAGCGGCTCGCCTCGGCGGCGGAAGCGCCGGCGGCGGTGGCGCGTTATCTCGCCGCCGAAAACCTGCCGGCCGAGCTTGTCATGGCCCCCGACCCGAGCCTCGACGCGATCCCCTGGGCGGACCGTCCGTTGCTGCAGATCCGCCGCGGCCGGGCCGAGCCGCACGACATGGTCAGCCTCGCGGCGTGCTTTGCCGCGGTCGCCGAGACCGGCACCTTGATGCTGATCTCCGGCCCGCAGACGCCGACCACGCTCAACTTTCTGCCCGACCACGAAATCGTCGTGCTGCGCGAAGAGCAGGTCGTCGCTTCCTACGAGGATGCCTGGGATCGCCTGCGCGCCGGCGGGGCGGCGACCCCGGAGGGATTGCCGCGCGCGGTCAACTTCATCACCGGGCCGTCGCGCACCGGCGACATCGAGCAGCGCATCGTGCTCGGAGCGCACGGGCCGCGCCGGCTGCACATACTGCTGGTTGCCGGCGGCGGGGCGGGGAACAGTGCCGAAGACCCGGGCTAGCGCTGGGGCTAGCGCGGCTCCGGCGCGGTCGGACCATGCGCTGTGGCGCGAGGTCGCGCGCGGCGTGACGCCGTTGCGCGGGCGCGTGACGCCCGCTCCCGCCGCCCCGCCGCGGCCGGCGCCCGATGCGGCGGCGGAACGGCGCGCGCCGCCGGCATTGCCCCCGGCGCCGCCGGCCCCGGCGCTCGATCGCTTCGCCGGGATCGACCGCGCCAATGCCGAGCGGCTGCGGCGCGGCCGGCGCCCGATCGAGGCCCGGCTCGACCTGCATGGGATGACCCAGGCCGAGGCGCATCGGGCGCTCGCGGTCTTTGTCGAGGCCTCGTGGGCCGCCGAGCGGCGTTGCGTGCTGGTGATCACCGGGCGCGGCTTGGGCTTGAGCGGCCCGGGCGTGCTCAAAGCCGCGGCGCCGCGCTGGCTCGAAGAGGCGGCGCTGCGCCGCCACATCCTGGCGATCGCGCCGGCGCAGCCGCGCGACGGCGGCGCCGGCGCGCTTTATCTGTTGCTGCGGCGGCGCCGGTGACCGCGCCAGTTCGATTCAAAACCAGCAAATTGTGAGGCGCTCTTGCTTGAACACCTGTCGCCACGGGGTCACAAACCGGCCGGGATCCGCGTACAACCGCCGATGACCGGGAACAGCGATCTCCTCCCGCATCTCGACCGGCTGCGCACGGCGCGCGTGCTGTGCATCGGCGACGTGATGCTCGACCACTATGTCTACGGCCAGGTCGAGCGGGTGTCGCCCGAGGCGCCGATCCAGGTGCTCCGCATCGAGCACGAAATGAAGACGCTGGGCGGCGCCGGCAACGTGCTGCGCAATTTGGGCGCGCTCGGGGCCGCTTCGTCCTTGATCTCGGTGGTCGGCAACGACGACGCCGGGCGCGAGATCGGGCGGCTGCTGGAGGCGCAGGAGGGCGTCGAGGTCCATGCGCTGGTGCAGCCGCAACGCACGACCACGGTCAAGACCCGCTACGTCGCGGCCAATCAGCAGCTGCTGCGCGCCGACCGGGAAAGCACGACGCCGCTCGACGCCTATACCCGCGAGGATCTGTTGCGGCTGGCGCGCGAGCTGGTGGCCGACCATTCGGTCGTGATCGTCTCCGACTACGCCAAGGGTGTGTTGACCGAAGGGGTGGCGCTCGAGATCATCCGCGCGGCGCACGACGCCGGCGCCCGCGTCGTGGTCGACCCGAAGGGCGGCGACCCGATCCGCTATCGCGGCGCCGACCTCCTGAAGCCGAACCGGCGCGAGCTGGCCCACGCCACCGGCATGCCGGTCGACAGCGAGAGCGAGATCGTGGCGGCGGCGCGGGCCTTGATCGAGCGCTGCGACTTTGGCGCCGTCCTCGCCTCGCTCGGCCCCGAGGGGATGGTGCTGGTCTGCGCCGACGGCGCGGTGCGGGTGCAGCGCGCCGCGATGCGCGAGGTCTACGACGTGTCGGGCGCGGGCGACACCGTGGTCGCCGTCGCGGCGGCGGCGCTCGGGGCCGGGATCGGCCTCGCCGATGCGGCGCGGCTCGCCAACGCCGCGGCCGGGATCGTCGTCGGCAAGGTCGGCACCGCCGTCGTCTATGCGAGCGAGCTCGCCGCCGCGCTGGGCGGCCGCGATCTCGCCGCCGACAAGACCTTGGCGCGCTCGCCGGCCCTCGACCTGGTCGCGCGCTGGCGCCGCCAGGGGCTCAGGATCGGTTTCACCAACGGCTGCTTCGACCTGTTGCATCCGGGCCATGTGGCGCTCTTGGGCCAGGCCAAGGCGGCCTGCGACCGCCTGGTCGTCGGGCTCAACAGCGACGCCTCGACCGCGCGGCTCAAGGGCCCCAGCCGGCCGATCCAGACCGAGGCCGAGCGGGCCGCGGTGCTGGCCTCGCTGGCGGCGGTCGATCTGATCGTCGTCTTCGGCGAGGACACTCCGATCGATCTGATCGGCGCGATCCGGCCGCATCTGCTGGTCAAGGGGGCCGACTATCGCCTCGAGGAGGTGGTCGGCGCCGATATCGTAAAAAGCGGCGGCGGCGAGGTGCTCCTGGCCGAGATCGCGCCGGGCTACAGCACCACCGCGACGATCGCCCGCCTGGCGCGCTCGGCCTGACCGGCTGCCGTGCTCACATGATGTCGAGACCGCCGGCCTCGGGGTCGAGGCAGCGGCGCAGCCGTGCCGCCGCGATGCGGCCGAAGCGCAGGGTCAGCGCGCGGCGGCGGCCGGGGCTGAGCGGCGTCGCGCCGCCCTCGCGCAACAAGGCGGCGCCGAACGGGTCGGCCACCATCAGGCCACATTCCTCGGGGATCAGGGCTCGCGGGAAATCGGCGGCCACGGCGAAATAGAGGCGATCGGCAAAATCGCGGTAGGCCGGCCATTTGCGGTCGGCGCGGAAATCGGCGGCCGAGCTCTTGACCTCGACGATGACGAGCTCGCCCGCCTTGCCCAGCGCCAGCACATCGGCGCGCCGGCCGTTGGCGAGCGGGAACTCGACGAGGCTCGCATAGCCGAGCCGGTCGAGCGCCCGGCAGACGCCGCGGGCGAGAAGCTGGGCGGGAGCGGGCTCGGTCGGAGACGAGGCGGACATGGCTGGCCGGGCATCATAAGTCGTGTAAATAGACGAGTCGTTTAAATTGGCTGGGCGAGAGCGACGGAGGGCATTGATGGCGGCGGCATCCGAGCCGGGGTTCCTGCGGCAGGCCTGGCGCCTGGCCTGGCCCTATTGGAAGTCCGACGAGAAATGGTCGGCCACCGGGCTGCTGGCGGCGATTGTGGCCCTCAACCTGTTCACCGTATGGCTGAATGTCCGCTTCAATTTCTGGTACAAGGCGTTTTACGACGCGCTGCAGCGCTACGATTGGGACGAGTTCTGGCGCCAGTTCGGCATCTTCGGCATTCTCGCCTTCGCGCTGATCGTCGCCTCGGTCTATGCGCGTTATTTGCAGCAGATCCTGCATATTCGCTGGCGGCGCTGGCTGACCGAGCGCTATCTGGCGAATTGGCTGCACGACCAGACCTATTACCGCATGCAGCTGGGCCAGGGTCTCACCGACAACCCGGACCAGCGTATCTCCGAGGATCTCGACAGCTACGCCCGGACCAGTCTCGGCCTGTCGCTCGGCCTGATGAACTCGGTGGTGACCTTGTTCTCGTTCCTGACGATATTGTGGACGCTGTCGGGCGCGCTGACGATCCCGCTCGGCGGCGCCCATATCGTGATCCCGGGCTACATGGTCTTTGCCGCGCTGATCTACGCCGTTGGCGGCACTTATTTGACCCATTGGATCGGTTGGCCGCTGGTGCGGCTCCGCTTTGACCAGCAGCGCTATGAGGCCGATTTTCGCTTCAGCATGGTGCGGCTGCGCGAGAACGCCGAGAATATCGCTTTCTACCGGGGCGAGCCGCACGAGCTCGACGAGTTCGAAACCCGGTTTACCCGCGTCGTCGCCAATTGGTGGGGCATCATCAAGCGGCAGAAGACGCTGTCGTGGTTTACCATCGGCTATTCCCAGCTGGCGATCGTGTTCCCGTTCATCGTCGCGGCGCCCCGCTATTTCTCGAAGGCGATCGAGCTCGGCGGGCTGATGCAGATTTCCTCAGCCTTTGGCCAGGTGCAGCAATCGCTGTCCTTTATCATCACCTCGTACACCGAGATCGCCGAGTATCAGGCGGTGGTTCAGCGGCTGGGGCGGTTTCGCGGCGAGATCGATCAGATCGCGGCGGAGCGCCACGGCCCTCAGCCGATCGAAATCGAGCGCGGCGGCGGCGGCGTCGCGGTCGAGGCGCTCGATCTCGACCTTCCGGACGGGCAGGCTTTGCGGCGCGGCATTTCGCTCCAGGCGAGCCCGGAGAAGCCGCTGCTGATCACCGGCCCGTCCGGCGCCGGCAAGAGCACGCTGTTGCGCGCGATCGCCGGGTTGTGGCCGTTCGGACGCGGCCATATCCGGGTCGCCGATGCGAATTCGCTGTTTTTGCCGCAGCGGCCCTATCTGCCGCTCGGCACCTTGGCGGACGCGCTCGCCTATCCGAAGACCGCCGGCGAGCTGCCGCGCGCGGAGCTGGCCGAGGCATTGCGCGCGATTGGCCTGCCGCAGCTGGTCGATCGGCTCGACGAGGAGGCCAATTGGGCGCAGAGCCTGTCGATCGGCGAGCAGCAGCGCCTCGCCTTTGCCCGCGTGCTGCTGGCCCGGCCGGAGATCGTCTTTCTCGACGAGGCGACCTCGGCGCTTGGACGAAGCGGCGGAGATGTCGCTCTACCGGCTCCTGCGCGAGGCGGAGTGGCGTCCGACGATCGTCAGCGTCGGCCATCAAGCCACGGCTGCGGCGCTTTCACGACACGGTTGTCGACCTCGCCCATCAGCCGCTGTCCGAGGCGGCGGCCGGATGACGGGCTCACCCGAAGCAGAGTGGGCTCCGGACAGGTCGTCCTATCGCCGAGCCAGGTTGTCATTGCGAGCCCACGGGTCGGCGCGCTGCGCCGCCCGAGGACAGGCTCCGCGAAGCAATCTCGGACCGACAGGGGCTCGTCCGATCGAGATTGCTTCGTCGCGCGATGCGCTCCTCGCAAAGACATCGTTGTCCTTCCGAGGCGGCGGCCCGAGGAGGCGGCGCCAATTGAGCCGATCCAATCGAAAACCTGCCGGGACTGGGGAGATGCGGCGATGAGCGACGGCCGGGACGACGAAGACCCGCTGCGCGCCGTCCGGCTGGGCAAGCTCGAAGCCCTGCGGGCGCTGGGCGTCGACCCCTACCCTTACGCCTTCGCGCGCAGCGACGAGGCGGCCGAGATCGACCGGCGCCACGCCGGGCTGGCGGCCGGGGCCGAGACCGGCGAGAGCGTGCGCGTCGCCGGCCGCATCCGGGCGATCCGCAACAGCGGCATGTTCATCGACCTGCACGACGCCTCGGGCAAGATCCAAATCTTCTGCCACCGCGATTTCCTGGCGCCGGAAGGGCTCGCGGTGGTGCGCCTCCTCGACATCGGCGACCTGATCGGGGTCGAGGGCCTGGTCCGGCGCACCCCGCGCGGCGAGCTGACGGTCAACGCCGCCGCCGTCTCGGTCCTGGCCAAGACCTTGCGCCCGCTGCCGGAGAAATATCACGGCCTCGCCGATGTCGAGCTGCGCTACCGGCAGCGCTACCTCGACCTGATCATGAACCAGCAGAGCCGCGAGACCCTGCGCCGGCGCAGCCGCATCGTCGCGGCGCTGCGCCGCCACCTCGCCGAGCGGGGCTATCTCGAGGTCGAGACGCCGATGCTGCACACGATCCCCGGCGGCGCCTCGGCCAAGCCTTTCGTCACCCACCACAACGCCCTCGACATCGACCTCTACCTGCGGATCGCGCCGGAGCTGCATCTGAAGCGGCTCCTGGTCGGCGGGCTCGCCGACAAGGTGTTCGAGATCAACCGCTGCTTCCGCAACGAGGGCCTGTCGCCGCGGCACAACCCGGAATTCACCACCCTCGAGCTCTACGAGGCCTATGTCGACTACGCGGCGATGATGCGGCTGACCGAGGAGCTGGTGGCGACGGTCGCCGAGAGCGTGCTCGGGACCTTGCGGATCGAGTATGGCGGCGCGGCGATCGACCTGTCGCCGCCGTGGCCGAGGCGCGGCATGGCCGAGCTGGTGCAGGACGCGACCGGCGTCGATTTCCTCGCCATCGCCGACGCCGCGGCGGCGCGCCGGGCGGCCTCCGAGCTGGGCGCCGCGGTGACCGGCCGGGAGAATTGGGGGCAGGCGCTCGAGGCGGCCTTTGCCGCGCGGGTCGAGGACCGGCTGATCCAGCCGATCCACGTCACCGGGTTTCCGCGCGACATCTCGCCGCTCGCCAAGGCCGACCGCGCCGACCCGCGGCTCGCCGAGCGGTTCGAGACCTACATCTACGGCTGGGAGGTCGCCAACGCCTTTTCCGAGCTGACCGACCCGCAGGACCAGCGGGCGCGGTTCGAGGCGCAGATGGCGGCGCGCGCGGCCGGCGACGAGGAGGCGCAGCCGCTCGACGAGGATTACGTGGCCGCGCTCGAATACGGGCTGCCGCCCTGCGGCGGGCTCGGCCTCGGCATCGACCGGCTGGTCATGCTGTTGACCGACAGCCCGTCGATCCGCGACGTGATCGCCTTCCCGACCCTGCGGCCGCGGTGACCGGGGCGCGCGTCAGAGGCAGCGGATCGTCCAGGTGGTGTATACGCCGGGCTCCTCGACGTAGCGGTCGGGGGTGCCGCGGTGCGCGACCTGGTCGAGCACGCGATACCCCTTCGGGCAGACCCGCTCGGCGAGGCGCCGGTTGGGCGCGTCGGAGCCTCCCGGCACCCCGCTCGATTGGATCGAAAAGGTGCGGTCGTCAATCCGGCTCAGGCTCGACTCGGTGCAGCCGGCGAGGGCGAGCAGGGCTAGCAGCAGAACCGCGGGCATTTCGCCTCACGCAAAAGTGACGACGGGACCGGAGATCTATCGCGCCGGGCCTGCATATGCTAGGCGACGCGTTACCGCATCGGGCGCGAGAATCGGAGGCTGCGCATCGACGCCGGCGCCAAATCACTCTCCAGGCGGTTGCGGCAGGCGGGCGCTGGCGCCTTGGCGCTGGCTGCGATCGGCTGCGCCCCGGCGCTGCAGACGGGATCGGTCGCGATCCCGCCGGTCCCGGCGGGCCAGGCGCGGATCTGGGTGTACCGCGCCAACGAGCCCTATGGCGACAGAGGGCTGCCGGCGGTCGCCGCCAACAACGCCCGGCTCGGCTACGCCAACCTGGGCGGCGCCTTCTTCCGCGACGTCCCACCCGGCCAGTATCACATCACGGTGGAATCTTACGGTTCCGACACGAACCAGTCGGCGCAGGCCGATCTGGCCGCCGGCCAGCAGGCCTACATCAAGATCGTTTCGCTGCCGAGCTGGGTGGAATCCGGCGACATCACGGCGTTTCAGCGGCCCACCTTCTACGCCTGGCTGATGCCGGGCGAGACCGGCCAGGCCGATGTCGCGCATTTGAGCTTTGACGGCGGCGGCTGAGCCGCGAGCTTGCAGAACGGGGGGCCCTCTCACGTCCCGCTTTGGAGGTCCCGCATGCCGATTACCCTGACGATCGATCGCCGCCGGTTGTTGACCGGCGGGGGAATGCTCGCGGCGCTGCTGGCGACGATCGGCTGCGCCCCGGCGCCGACCACCGGGGCCGCCGCGATCCCGCCGATCCCGGCGGGCGAGGCGCGGGTCTGGTTCTACCGCGACTTCCTGCCGTCGGAGACGCTCAACATGACGGCGGTGTCGATGAACGGGGCGACCGTCGGCTACGCGCAGCTGGGCGGCGCCTTCTACCGCGACGTCCGGCCCGGGCAATATCATGTCGCCGCCAACAGCTACGGGACCGATATGAGCCAGACGACCGATCTCGACCTCGCCGCCGGGCAGGAGGCCTTCGTCAAGATCGAGTTGTTGCGCAGCTGGTCGAGCGACGGCGAGAAGACGGCGATCGGCCGCGACACCTTCTACGCCCGCCGGGTCCCGACCGAGATCGCCCGCGCCGGGGTCGCCCACGCCACCTTCTACGGCGGCAGCTGAGCCCGAGCGAACGACGACGGTCCAAAACGCTATCTGGCGGAATTCTGTTTCCGCTACAATCAGCGCGTGGCGCTGAACGTCAGCGACCCGGAACAACGGAGGCCGCGTTGCGCGGGATCGTCGGGAAACGACAGACCTACCGGGCTCGTTGCCGGCGGCGAGCGCCGCCACTTTAGGGCTGATGGTCATGGAAACGGGGCAGGAACTGCGGTTCGTCATGGAACCGTACACCCCGGAGACGCTGCCTCTCGGCCGTTTGGCGGAATATCTCGCGCAGCTTGCAAAGGTGCTCGGCGAGCATCGAGCCGTGCACCTGATCGAGCTTCAGGAAGGCAGCACTGTCCTCGTCAACAAAGTCGATGCCGAGGCGCTCCCGAAGATCTATGAGCGTGTCGATGCTGTTAGGCGAGGGGATGCGCCCCGAGATGCCTTGGATGGCTACCGTACCCTCAACACCATGCTCGAGCGGGACAACGGATCCGGGGTGCTGCTCGAGCAAACCGGCGCCGAGATCCTCGCTTTCCCGGGTCGCCGCGCGGAGCGGCTGGTCTTCTCTGGGGTCGAGCAGCGCGGTGAGATCGATGGCGAGATCGCGCGCATCGGTGGGACGAGCGATCCGGTGCCGTTGCTGCTGCAAACCGCCGACGGCACGCTGAGCGGATGCTACGCAAAACGAGCGATCGCCAAGCAGCTCGGGCAGCTTCTTTTCGAGCCGGTGCGGCTATTCGGCGTCGGCTATTGGAACCGCACACCGCCGGGCGCGTGGATGCTCCAACGGTTCAATGTGGAACAGTTCGAAAAGCTGGACACGGCGCCGCTCTCGGCCGAGTTGCTGCGTCTGCGCGCGTCGGATTATGATTGGGGACCCGATGCTGTTGCCGAGCTGTTGAGGCTGCGCCACGGCGATGAGGAGCGGCCGAATGGTGGTGTTTGACACCACCATGGCTCTCCTCCTCCTGCGCCCCGGCACGAATCCACCGCTGGACCCAGCGACGGGAAATCCGGTCGAGCATGCCGAAGCGCGTATCGCGCTCTTGGTGGAAACACTTGAAAAAGCGCGCACCAGGATCATCATTCCGGCTCCGGTGTTGGCCGAGCTATTGGTTCGGGCCGGGGCCGGCGCGGCCGAGCTCGTCGCACGCCTGACTCGCTCGGCGGCGTTCCGGATCGTGCCGTTCGACACCCGCGCTGCGATCGAAGTCGCGGACATGACGCGCGCCGCGCTGTACGGCGGCGACAAGCGAGGCGCTGTCGATGCGCCGTGGAACAAGATCAAATTCGACCGACAAATCGTTGCCATCGCAAAGGTAGTCGGCGCGTCGGCGATCTACTCCGATGACCGACAACTCCGAGCTTTTGGAGAGCGACAAGGTTTGACGGTCGTCGGGCTGGCGGACCTGCCGGCGCCCGACGCGGTCAGGGAGCCCCAATTGCCGCTGGAGCCTCCCGATGCCGAACCCGATGCCGGCAACGCCCCGTAACACCGGGCACGACCGCTCAGAAATTCTCGAGGCTCAGCACCTCGCTGTCGTAGTCGTAGGCGAAGGTCTCGGCGTGCCGGCCCCAGTTGATCACGGTTTCGAGGACGCGGCCGGCCTCCTCCTCGGAGAGGTGGTCCTCGAGCTCGCGCAGAAAGCGGGCGGCGGGCGCGCGGTGGCCGGGGCGCTCGTCGAGCACGCGCCGGATATGCGCGGCGAGCGGCACGTGCTTGATCAGCGCGTCGGCGAACAGCGGCTTGCGCGCCAGCATGTCGGCGTCGGCATAGAAGCGGCCGAGCGCGGTCAGCTCGATGTCGCCGCCGCTGACATGGGCGAAGCCCAAGAGCTGCAAGGTCTCGATCAGCGGGAACAGCTCGTCCATGACGAGGTTCTCCTCGTCGGCGAGGTGCGGCAGGTCGGCGCGGCCGTGATAGGGGGCCTCGGTCAAGGTGTCGACCAGCCCGGAAAGCTGCTGCACCGAGGCGTCCGGCAGGCGGTAGCCGATGCCGATCGGCTCGGGCCGCGCGCCCCGCCGGCCGTCGCGACCGGGCTCGGTCGTCAGCAGCGTGTAGACCTGGTCGACGATCTGGCGGAAGCCGGCGCTCTCGGCGCTGCGCGGCCGCGGCAGCGCCACCGGGATCTCGGCCCGGATACGTCCGGGGTCGCTGCTGAAGATCAGGATGCGATCGGCGATCTCGACCGCCTCCTCGATGTTGTGCGAGACGATGACGATGCCCTTGGTCGAGGTGCGCCGGTCGTCCCAGAGGTCGAGGAGGTCGCCGCGCAGGGTCTCGGCGGTCAGCACGTCGAGCGAGGAGAAGGGCTCGTCGAGGAGCAGGATGTCGGGGTCGACGACGAGCGCCCTGGCAAAGCCGACGCGCTGGCGCATGCCGCCCGACAGCTCCTTGGGGTAGGCGTTCTCGAAGCCGTCGAGCCCGATCACGTCGATCGCGGCGACGGCGCGCCGGCGGCGTTCGGGCCCGGCGACGCCCAGCGCCTCGAGGCCGAGCTCGACATTGCCGAGCACCGTCAGCCACGGAAAGAGGGCATAGCTCTGGAACACCATGGCGATGCCGCGGGCCGGCTCCACCACCCGCCGCCCGCGGTAGAGCACGCTGCCGTCGCTCGGCGGCACCAGGCCCGCCAGAATGCGCAGAAAGGTCGACTTGCCGGACCCCGATTTGCCGAGGATCGCGGTGATCTCGCCGTCGCGCAGGGTGAAGTCGACCCGGTCGAGGACCAGCCGGCCGATGTGGTCGGGCATGCGGTAGGTCTTGCAGACCGCTTCGGTGGTCAGCAGCGCAGGGGTCATCGCCTCTCCTTCAGTCGAGCCGCAGCCGCTCGGCGGCGAGGTCGTAGAGCCGCCGCCACAGCAGGCGGTTGAAGGCCAGCACATAGAGGCACAGGACGCCGATCCCGAGCGCGATGCGCGCGCCGTCGCCCTCGGCGGTGGTGCGTGCGATATAGGCGCCGATCCCGGTCGCCGAAAGCGTGGTGTCGCCCCATTTGACGATTTCCGAGACGATGCTCGCATTCCACGAGCCGCCGGCCGCGGTGACGGCCCCGGTCACATAGGCCGGAAAGATCGCCGGCAGCATCACCCGGCGCCACCACAACAGCCGCCGGACCCCCAAATTCTGCGCCGCCCGCCGCAGCTCGAGCGGCAACGCCGCAGTGCCGCCGATGACGTTGAACAGGATGTACCACTGCGTCCCGAGGATCATCAGCGGGCTCAGCCACACCTCGGGATCGAGGCGAAACCGCAGGATCAGCACGACCGCCACCGGAAAGAACAGATTGGCCGGGAAGGCGGCGAGGAACTGGACGATCGGCTGGGTCCGGTCGGCGAGGCGCGGGCGCAGGCCGATGGCGACCCCGATCGGGACCCAGATCAGCGACGCCAGGGCGATCAGCACCAGCACGCGGGCCGCCGTCGCCAGCCCGAGCACGAACACCCAGCCGATCTCGTCGAGCCCGACATGCTCTCTGATGAAGCCGGCGATCCAGGCGGCGGCGCCGGCGGCGAGCGCCAGCAGGGCCGCGTCGAAGGCCCGCTCGAAGAGGGGTCGCGGCGGCCGCTCGGCCCGCGCCGGCCGGGACCGCGGCCGGGCGAGCGCCGCGATCGCATTGTCGGCGCCGCGGTTGGCCGCGAGCAGGCCGCGCTGGACCAGATCGAACAGCCGCGCCCGCTGCAGCGCGATCAGGAACCACGGACGGGCGTCGTCCTCGTCGGCCGCCGGGTCGGCCTGAAACTTGCGCGACCAGGCGAGCAGCGGGCGAAACAAGAGCTGGTCGTAGAGCAGGATCACGACCAGCATGACCAGAACCGCCCAGCCGATCGCGGCGAGGTCGCTGCGGTCGATCGCGGTCGCGATATAGGAGCCGATGCCGGGCAGCAGGATCGTCTGGCCGGAGACGGTGATCGCCTCCGAGGCGACGACGAAGAACCAGCCGCCCGAGACCGACATCATCATGTTCCAGACCAGCGACGGCATCGCATGCGGCACCTCGAGCCGCCAGAACCGCCGCCACGGCGACAGATGGTACATCCGCGCGGCTTCGATCAGCTCCACCGGCACGGTGCGCAGCGACTGGTAGACGCTGAACGTCATGTTCCAGGCCTGCGAGGTGAAGATCGCGAAGATCGCCGCGCATTCGACGCCGAGCAGCCGGCCCGGGAAAGAGCGCGATGAAGCCGGTCACGGTGATCGACAAAAAGCCGAGGATCGGCACCGATTGCAGGATGTCGAGGACCGGGATCATGATCTTCTCGGCCCGCCGGCTCTTGGCGGCGAGCGCTGCATAGGCGAGGCTGAAGACCAGCGAGGCGGCGAGCGCCCAGGCCATCCGCAGCACGGTGCGCAGCGCGTATTGCGGCAGCCGCCACGGATCGAGGCTGATCGTCAGCGGCTCGCCGAGCCGGTAATGCGCGCTCATCGCGAAACCGCCCCAGGCAATCAGCGCGATCAGCCCGAGCACCAGCGGCAGCGCCACCAGATCCCAATAGTTCGGGCGCAGCCGCGACGGCCAGGCGACGAGGGGCAGGCCCCAGCGCTGTTGCATGACCTCCCTCGGCTCGCGATTGTCGGTGTGGCGGCTACCACTAGCCCACGCCCCCGCGGCGGTGAAGCGGTAATTCGGCGGCCGGCGGCCGTCGGCGATCGGGCGGGGGCCGGCGCGCCGCCCGTGCCGACCGGTCGGGCCGGGTGTATATCGGGCCGGCTCGGCCGTGGAGGGAAGCTTGGACATGCTCGATCTCGATCGCCTGCGGGCGGCGCCCTTGGCGCAGGACCCGTACGATTTCGTCGTCGTCGAGAAATTCTTGCGCGACGAGGCCCTGCCGGCGGTCCTCGCCGATTTTCCGGCGGTGCGCGGGCGCGGCTCCTACCCGATCGAGAGCCTCGATTGCGGCCCCGGCTTCGCCCGGCTCGCGGCCGCCTTGAGCGGACCGGACCTGGCGCGGGCGGTCGGGGAAAAGTTCGCGATCGACCTCGGCGGCCGGCCGACCCTGCTGACCGTGCGCGCCGCCAGCGACGGCAAGGACGGGCGCATCCATACCGATACCGCGACCAAGATCATCACCCTCCTGCTCTACCTGAACCCGGTTTGGGCGCCGGCGGAGGGTCGGCTGCGGGTGCTGCGCGGCCCCGACGATCTGGAGGACTATGCCTGCGAGGTGGCGCCGCTGGCCGGAACCATGCTCGCCTTCCGGCGCAGCGAGCGGTCTTTTCACGGGCATCGCGCGCATATCGGCGAGCGCCGCGCGCTGCAGCTCAATTGGGTGACAAGCCCGGCGGTGGTCCGGCGCGAGCTGCGCCGCCATCGCTGGTCGGCCCGCCTGAAGGCGCTGCGCCCGTTCCGGTCCTGACGGCCGGCTGGCGGCCGCCTCTCGCGCAACCCGCTAGCTCGATTTCTCCGGCGAATTCGGCTGGAAGGCCCCTTGCCGAAGCGGCGGGCGCGCATTCGTGGGAAGGAGAATCAGCATGTTATGCGATTATGTTGCAACTTGGCCACGCTGCGACGAAAACACCACGTGGGGGCCAAACCGTGCTTGATCGATGCCGGGGCTTCAATATTATGGCGCGAGACGAACGGGTGTCCTTTGATTCGGTTGACCGCAACCTTTGATCTCTTCGGGGGAGCAATGACCAGAAAGCGGAATATCGGTAGTGTCGCGGCGATCGGCGGGTTCACCGCTGCGGTCGCCTTGCTGGCCTATCTCCCTGCGGCCAAGGCCGACGAGCTGGCGGATTTGAAGGCCAATCAGCAGCTCCTCCAGCAGCGGATCGAGCAGCTCGCGCAAGGCGGGCCGCCGTCGCATCTGGGGGCGCCCGGCACCACCGGTGGGGCCGCCTACGGCACCGGGCCGACGCCCGGCGCGGCGCTGATCGGCGGCAGCTTCCCGCGCTCGTTCCTGATCCCGGGCACCGACACCTCGATCCGGGTCGGCGGCTTTGCCGATCTGACCATGGACTACTGGATCCAGAACGGCCCGGCCAACGGCAACCAGAGCACGACCCTGCAAGAAAACGGCAACGTGCTGACCCAGCCGCTCGACGTCCACGGGCAGACCGTGCCGGTGCCGAACGCGCCCGGGAAAACCAGCCCGAACCTGGTCGTGCCGGTCAACATCCAGCATTCGCGCGGCAACGGCGTCTTTCTGATGAGCCCGCGGGAATCGCGCCTCAACGTCGAGACCCGCACGCCGACCGCCTATGGCGAGGCGCGCACCTTCATCGAGTTCGATTTCGCCGGCACCAACAATTTCAGCGGCAACAACCTGACCCATGTGTCGGACAACCTGATCCCGCGCCTGCGCTACGCCTACGCCACCCTCGGCGGCTTCCTCGCCGGCCAGGCCAACTCGAACTTCTCCGACCCCGACGCCAACCCCGAGACGCTCGATTTCGGCGGCCCGGTCGGCGAAGCCGGCGTGGTCCGCATCCCGCAGGTCCGCTACACCTACGCCGGCCCCTGGGGCAGCGCTTGGTCAGCCTCGCTCGAAACTCCCCAGACGGATGTCATAACCCCGGCCGGCCAGATAGTATCGGACGCCAACCTCGGGCAAAACCCGGTCACGCTGGGCGGCGCGAGCTGCACCGTCAACGGCACGAATTCTGCTGTGCCGTGCACCTTGACGGCCAACCCGACGAAGGCGTCCGCGCCCGACATCACCTTTGCCTCATACTGGTCGCAGCCCTGGGGCCATGTCGATTTCCGGGCGTTGGGCCGCTTTCTGCGGGTCAACGACGGCGCCTTTGTCGACAAGCAGTTCTTCGGCTACGGCGGCGGCATCTCGGGCGATGTCAAGCCTGGCTGGCTCGGCTGGTCGAAGGACGACTTCCAGTGGCAGTTCTCGGCCGGCAACGGCATCGGCCGCTATATCAACGACAGCGGCGACGGCGGATTGTCGACCAACTTCCTGTCGACGACGCAGTGCGCGACGCCGCGGCCCGGCTGCTCGGGCCTGCTGGCGGGATCGAACATCCTGGTCAAGCCGGCCTTCGGCCTTGGCGCCACGGTCGGCTATCAGCATTGGTGGATGCCCAACCTGCGCTCCAACGTCGTCTACGGCATCGAGCTGCACGACTACTCCTCGCAGCTGCTCGGCCCAGCCTCGTCGGCGGCGACGAACAAGCAGCTCCAGACGATCCACGTCAACCTGATCTGGAGCCCGGTCGCCTTCATCGACACCGGCATCGAATACACCTGGGGCCAGCGCAAGGTCGTCTCCAACATCTTCGGCACCGATCAGGCGTTGATCAGCAAGTTCCGCGTAAAGTTCTAATAACAACAACATTCGACCTCAACGGCCCGCCGGCCTCGCCGGCGGGCCTTTTCTTTTGCACTGACTGGCCCTAAGTTAGGCAGATGGCCGCCGTGCCGTTCGATACGCTGAAGCTTGCCCGCCGCCTCGAAGCGGCGGGGTTTGCGCCGCAGCAGGCTGGCGACACCGCCGAAGCGCTCGCGGACGCGATGTCCGTCGCCGAGCTGGCGACCAAAGCGGATTTGGCGGCGCTGCGAGCGGAGCTCAGGTCGGATATCGAGCTCCTCCGGCGTGATCTAACGATTCGGCTGGGGGGGATGATCGTCGTCGCCGTCGGCGTTCTCCTGACGGCGATGCGGTATCTACCGACGCCCCATCCTTAAAGGGCGGCCGCCGCCTCGCGCACGACGGAGCGCAGCCACGCGATCGCCGGCTCGGCGCCGTGGTCGCGATGCCACAGCGCCATCATTTCGAGGGGCGGCGACGGGTAGGGCGGCTCGAACAGCTTCAGGCGGTAGGCGCCGGCGAACGCCGTCGCCAGACGCCGCGGCATCGGCGCGGCGATGTCCGATTGGCTGATCACCGCCAGGGCCGCGAGAAAATGCGGGGTCGTCAGGCTGACGACGCGGCGCAGCCCGCGCGCCGCCAGGGCGCCTTGCAGCACCCCGACCTCGCTGCGGGCGACCAGCCGTTCCAGGCCATGATCGACGACATAGCCGCCGACCGCGTTCTCGTCCTCGCCGGTCCCCGAGATGATCAGGTGGGAAAGGCCGGCCAGGCGCTCCAAGGTCAGCTCCTGCCAGGCGGCCGGGTGGTCGGCGCTCATCACCCATACCCGCGTCTCGCTGAACAGCGGCTCGCAGGCGAACCATTCCGGGATGCGCCGGAAGCTGCCGATCGCCAGATCGGCGCGCCCGGCGAGGAGCGCCTCGGCGACGCCGGTGTTGCTCGAGCGGATCCTGAACTCCGCGTGCGGCGCCGAGGCGCGCAGCCGGGCGACCAGGCTCGGCACCAGGACGGCCCCGACATATTCGCCGCAGACGATCGTGAACCGCCGGTTGGAGCGGGCCGGGGCGAATTCCGCGGGAGTCAGCGCCCGATGCAGCTGCAGCAGGCCCTGGCGCAGATGCGGCGCGATCTCGGCGGCGCGCGCCGTCGGCTGCATGCCGTCGGGGCCGCGGGTGAACAGCTCGTCCTTGAGGATGTAGCGCAACCGGTTCAGCGCATGGCTGATCGCCGATTGGGTGAGCCCGAGACGGTCGCCGGCGCGGGTGACGCTGCGTTCCTCGATCAGCGCGTCGAACACCCGCAGCAGGTTCAGGTCCAACGATGGGAAATGAATGTCACTCATGAGTGCGTTGCAAAATAATCATTTGCATCATGCATGCCGCGCCCGCAAACAGTCCCATCGCGATTCAATCAATGAACTGGAGTTTCCGGCATGCCGAGCTTGCTGAAATCGACGTTCCTGGGCCTGGGGCTGCTGACCGGCGTGGCGGCAGCGGCATCCGCGCAATCGGTTTCGTCCCTGCCGCCCGCCGGCGGCGTTGTTCCGGGGCAGACCGCCATCACCCAGCCCTATGGCTCGACGCAAAGCTTCTACCCGAAGCCCGGCGGCAACCAGGTGTGGAAGGAAGAGCATTACCAGCCGCCGGCGGCTTATGACGCGGACAAGGCGGCCCATCCCTATTCGACCTCGATCGGCCCCAGGCCCGGCTCCCATTCGTCGGGCGTCGACCAGCACTATCAGACCTCCGATCGCGATGCGCTTCCGGCGCAGCATCCCTACACCTCGACCGGCGTAGGCCCGCGCGCCAACTAACCAGCCCGCGCCCGCCTCGTCCAGACCCGCCGGCCCCGCCGGCGGGTCTTTTGCGTTCGGGCGGGCCGTCGGCCCGTTCCGCCGTGGCGGCGCGCGCCCGGCTCAATTCTTCTTGGCCGCAAAGATCCCCGATGTGAAGTAGGTCGGGCCCACGGTCTTGCTGAACGAGAAGTTGCCTCCGGTGTTGGCCGCATTCGGGCCGTAGAAGCCGCCGGAGACTTTGCCGGAAAGCCCGGGAACGTCGGTTATGCCGAACGTGTAGTTCGACCCCGCAAGCGGCGCCCGGCCGGTGGCGGCGAAGCTGACGCCGTCATAGTTGAGGACGGAGAACTTGCCCATCTGAGTGGCGAAATTATAGGTCGCGTTCAAGCCCCCGGCGGCGATATACTGCGCGCCGTTGTTGAACACCGAGCCGATCAGGTGGCCCGAATAGCTGCCGGTGGCGCCCATGCTGGTGAGCCGGCTGATGTCGGCGATCGGGGTCGGCTGCCCCGCCACCCAAAAGTTGATATGGCCCCGATCGATGCGGGAGATCGCGCTGCTGCTGTCGTTTCCGGTTCTAAGATCGCCCCCCCAGTAGCCCCATTGGAGAAACTGGCACTCGCAATAGGCGGCGTGCGCCGGCAGCAGCGAGCTCGGCGGCGGCGCGGCCGCCGAGCTCATCAGGTAGAGCTTTCCCGCCGCGTTGGGATCACCGGCGACGACCAGGGTCGCGCCGTCGATCTGCTGCGGGGCGCCCGGATTCTGGCTCTCGGCGACGCCGAAGATGTGGTCGTCGACAAAGGCTTCGCGCCCGCCGGCGTTGCCGGTCAGCCCGCCATACTGCATCTGGACCGTGCTGATGCCGCCGGTCTGCGATGGCGACAGGCGGTCGCTGGTCAAGGTCGCGGCGATGCGGTTGCTGGGGGCGTCGGTGCTGAGCGAGGTCGCGCCGGTGATCGCGTATGGCCTGGCTTGGGCGGTGGTGTTCATCAGCCCGCCGAAATAGCCGGCGAGCGTCTGCGTCGTGCGGCTGGCGCCGACCCCGGTCGGCAACGGGACGGGGATCGCCGGCTGGTTGACGCCGTAGCTGGTCGGCGATCCCGACACGGCGAGCGGGACCTCGCTCGCGGTCGACGGGATCACCGGCGTGGTCAGAACCCCGCTGCCGGCCGCGGTGGTGTTGTACTGCGTCTGGTCCAGCACAAAGCCCGAGATCGCGTTGCTGCCGTAGAGGCTCTGCCCGGCGCCGTCGACCACCGAGGTGAGGCTCGACCCGATGCGGACGGGCGGGCTGGCCGATGACAATTGCGAGGAGCCGCGCAGCTCGCCGCCGATGATCGGCGCTCCGGAGCTCTCCAAGGTCGAGACGGTCCCGATGCCCATCGCCGCGACCGATTGCTGCCCGCCCCGGCTCCCGGTGATCGCGAGGCTGGCCTGCAAGGTTCGGGCGGCGGCGACCGTGCTTGCGTCGCCGATCGCGGTGCTCGCCGGCGCGACCAGATAGAGCGGCGATACAGATGCGCCCGCCAGGTTGCCGCCGACTTCGGTGCGAATAAACGGTATCCGCGACAGCAGCGCCGCATCCGGCTGGACGCTGAACGCGAATATTCGGGTGCTCCCGGTCGGGGCGAGGACGGCGGCGCCGGCAGGCTTGCCGCCGGCGACGAATTCGCGCTGCGTCGGCGCGTTCAGCGGCACCAGGTCGGCGTAGAAGAACGTGCCGTCGGCCGACAGGAACGTCGTCCCGGTAACCGGCCCGAGCGGGCTGCGGGTCCCGGCCCCGTCCAGCGGCAGCACGGCGACGCCCGGCGGCATCGGGATCGTCAGCTGCCCCGCGCCGCCGAGGGTGCTGCTCAGGACGCCGCTCGACAGGGATGCGTTCGGGAATGGGATCAGCTCGGGGGCGGTCTGCCCGATAAAGCCGAATTTCGCGCCGCTGGGGCTGTGGTCCGTGCTCTTGAACACCCCGGCGTAGGAAATGACGACGGGCGGCGGAGGAGGCGGCGGAACGGGCGGCGGTGGCGGCGGCGGAGCTGGTGGTGGAGCGGGTGGCGGCGGCGGCGGAGCGTGGTGGCGGCGGCAGCTGGCGGCGGCGGCGGAGCTGGCGGTGGCGGCGGCGATGGGGGAGACGCCGCCAAAGGCTGGTTCGCCGCGAGCTGGAGGTTGGTCGCCGATTGCTGCACGGTGGCGCTGACCCTGGGGGGTTGCGCGGTCGGCGGCTGGTTGCGGTTGGCGGCCTGGACGCTCGCCGTGACGTTGCCTGAGATGACCTTCTCGACGCCGCTGCTGGCGACGGTGCTCTCGGTCGGCACGGTGCGCGCGCCGCCGCTGCCGCCGGGGCGGCCGTCGAGCTGGGCGAGCAGCGCCCCGATCGCGCCCTGCGGCGCCGGCCCCGGCGGCGATGGCGAAGCGCCCTGCCCCGCCACGGTGACGTGAAAGCCGGGCCGGGTGATGGTTTGCGCGACCCCGTTCAACCCGGTCACGGTGACCCCGGCGCCGTAGGCGAAGATCACGTCGAGGCCGCCGCCCGGGGTGAGGGTGATAAAGGCGACGCCGCCGCGGATGCCGATGGTCGCCACCGGCGTCGTCATCGTGACCGCGTTCTCCTGCTTGCTGAGCTTGCCGCCGACAAAGCGGAAGACGCCGCGGGTCAGGTTGGCCGCCAGCTTGCCGGCCCCCGTGCTCGGGTCGAAGACGAAGGTGTCGATCACCATGTCCGAGCTCGGGCCGATCGTCATCGTCGACTCGTCGACAAACAGGATCTGCGTCTGACCCAGCGCTTCGGTGGTGATCCGCTCGTTGAAGACCACGTCCTGGCCGAGCACCAGCCGCCGGGGCGCGGCGCCGGGGGGGATGCCGGTCGCGTTCGGGTTGACGGCGCTGTTGACGCCGACGCGCTGCTGGGCGAGCGCCGCCGGGCTCACCAGGGCGGTGCTGACCAGCAACGGGGCCAGCGCGGCGGCGCGCAGCGGATACCGGACGATCGCCATCCTCGCAGCCTCCCTAGAAATTGATCTGCGGGCCAAGCAGGACCGAGGTGTTGGTATAGGCATAAATCGGCAGGTTCGACGAGACGATATCGCGCTCGAACTGCAGCACGATCGCGATGTTGCGCTCTACCGGCACGGTGTGGGTGAAGCCGAACCGCCAGCGCTGCGTCAATTGGGTGCTGATCCCCGGCGCGAACGGGTTGCCGCTGGTGTTGCAGCACGGGTCGGGGGCTGCGTAATAGCTCCAGGCGCGGCCGACAAAGACGCTGCTCTCCCATTTGCTCGAGGTCAGGCCGATCGGGTCGTCATAGCGGATGCGGTACGAGCCGCCCACCGCGTAGGTCGAGTTCGAGTAGAAGCCCAGCTTGGCTGCCTGGTTGAGGTAATCGAATTGCAGGTTCAACGTGGAATTCGCCGTGATCGGCTTGAGCAGCGACAGCGAAACCAGATTGTCGGTGCCGTTGAGGCCGCTGGACAGCGGCCGGTCCGGCGCGTTGGTGTAGTTCTTGTGGCGCAGCTCGTACACCGCCTTTATCGCCAAATCGTCCCACGTGATCTGGTCGTATTCGAGCCCGGCCCCGATCGCGGCGAAGTACTGGTTCCATCCAAGTCCCACCTCGTCGCCGATCACATAGGGCTTGAACGACGCCGGCTTGCCGCCGAGCAGGCCGCCGTTCGGGAAGTTGAAGCGCGGGCCGGCGGTGACCTCGAGCAGCGCCAGGTCGAGCCGGTTCACCAGGTTGTTGAAATAGCGGCTCAGATAGCCGACGCTGGTCACTTCCAGGGTGTCCCGGCTCTGCGTTTCCAGATCGTAGCTGTAAATCGCCGAGCCGCTGGCGAAGACGCTGCCGGAGGCCTGCTTGGTGAACGGCGTGTTGAGCAGCACCGGGAACGGGAAGATCGGGGTCAGGAGCTGCGACGAGCCGGCGATGTTGGCGTCCGACTGATACTGGCCGCCGAGGAACAGGTAGCCGGTCAGGTGGTGGCGCGACTCGTTCTTCTCGATTTGCGCCAGGTATTCGTCGACGCGGGCGCGGACCTCGGGCGGCGGGTTGGCCGCCGCCGCCTTGTCGAAATAGGAGCGGGCGACATCGAACGAGCCCATCCGGAAATAGAGCGCGCCGAGCTCGAGCTGAACCCGCGGCAGCTTCGGGTTGAACAGCAGCATCCGTTCGAGCGCGGAAACCGCGGCTTCATAGTCGCCGAGCTCGGCCGACGCCTCGGCATAGGCGAAGGTGGCGTCGAGGTTCGCCGGCTCGCGGAACATCTGTTGAAAGAGCGCCTCCTTCTGCGCCTCGAGGCGAACCCGGTCTCCCGCCGTAAGCTCCTGCGCCGCCGCCGGCAGCGGGCGCAGCAGCGCCGCGAGCATGGTCAGGGCCGACAGAAAGCTGAACACTGCTGCGACCAAGCGGCTCATCCCGCGATCGTCGTGTAAAGTGCTCACGGCTCTCCCCCTGAATTGTCCCGCCCCTGGGGCTCGCGCTTCGGCCGAGCGCTGCGACCCTACTTAACGGCGCGCCGGACTGCAAGATTTCCAACCGCTTCGAGCGGTGGTACCGTCTGCGACGGGCCGGACGGGCAGGAGTGCTACGCGTGGACACGCGGTTTTACGATGGGCTCGAAATACGCGATCCGGAAGAGCGCGAGGCGGCGCTGATGGCGGCGCTGCCGGGGGTCGTCGCCGCCGCCAGGGAGCGCTCGCCCGCCTACCGCGCCTTGCTCGCCGGGGTGCGTCCGCAGGATGTGGCCGACCGGCGGGCGCTCGCCCTGTTGCCGCTGACGCGCAAATCGGCGCTCGTCGAGGCGCAGCGGCGCGACCCGCCGTTCGGCGGCTTCGCCGCGGCGCCGGTAGCGGCGTTGCGCCGGGTCTTCGCCTCGCCCGGGCCGATCTACGAGCCCGAGGGCAGGCGGCCCGATTTCTGGCGGTTCGCCCGCGCGCTTTACGCCGCCGGGTTCCGTGCCGGCGACCTTGTGCACAACAGCTTCTCCTATCATCTGACCCCGGCCGGCGCGATGGTCGAGAGCGGCGCCGAGGCGCTCGGCTGCCCGGTCATCCCGGCCGGGGTCGGCCAGACCGAGCAGCAGCTGCGCGCGATCGCCGATCTGAAGCCGGTCGGCTATGTCGGGACGCCGTCCTTCCTGAAGATCCTGCTCGACCGGGCGGCGGCCGAGGGCATCGACCTCTCCTCGCTGAAGAAGGCGCTGGTCGGAGCCGAGGCGCTGCCGGGGGCGCTGCGCGCCGAGCTCGGCCGCGGCGGGATCGGCGTCCTGCAATGCTACGGCACCGCCGATATCGGCGTCATCGCCTATGAGAGCCGCGGTCCGGACGGGTCGGTCGGCGAGGGCATGGTGGTCGACGAGGGGATCATCCTCGAGCTCGTCCAACCCGGCGCCGCAGAGCCGGTCGAGCCGGGCGCGGTCGGCGAGGTCGTGGTCACCAGCCTGACCCCGGAATATCCGCTGATCCGCTTCGCCACCGGCGATCTGTCGGCGGCGCTGCCGGGCCGCAGCGCGTGCGGCCGGACCAACCTGCGGATCAAGGGCTGGCTCGGCCGCGCCGATCAGACGACCAAGGTGCGCGGCATGTTCGTTCATCCCGAGCAGGTCGCCGACGTGCTGCGCCGCCATCGATCGATCGTGCGCGCCCGCCTCGTGGTCGAGCGCCCGGCCGGGGCCGACGAGATGACGCTCTTCGTCGAACAGACCGAGCCGGCGGAAGACCCGGCGCGCATCGCCGAAACCTTGCAGGCCTTGACGAAATTGCGCGGCGCGGTGCGCCCGGCGGTACAGGGCAGCCTGCCCGACGACGGCAAGGTGATCGACGACCGCCGCGAGCTCGGCTGAACGCTTGCGGCGGGAGCGGGCGCGAGAATGAAGCTCAAATGCTATGCGTTTCACGAGTTCCCGCCGACCGTGGCGCCGGCCAGGGCGCAGCGCCGGTGGATGGACGAATTCCCCGACCGGCATCCCTACCGCTGCCTGCCGTTGTCGATCGCCAATGCGAGCGGCTGGGAGATCCTGTGTCCGGCGCCGATCGAGGTCGAATGGAACGGCGGGCCGGCGATCGACGATCTGACGGTGCGGGCCTTGGCGCCGTTGCCCGGCGGCCGGCCGATCGACCACTTCTGCCGCTCGAATTTTTCCCGCGGCATCGTCACCTTCCACACCGACTATCTGTTCATGACCGATCCGGGCTGGGATCTGGTCGCCACCGGCCCGTTCAACCAGCCCAAGGACAACGCGTATCCGCTGACCGGGGTGATCGAGGCGGACTGGCTGCCCTATCCGTTTACGATGAACTGGCAGATCATCCGGCCCGGACGGGTGCGGTTCGAGGAAGGCGAGCCGTATTGCGTCATCTTCCCGACAGCGAAGCAGGCGCTGGCTGATTGCGAGGTCGAGATCCACCGCCTCTCCGACAATCCCGAGCTGAGCCGTCAGCACGACGCCTTCCGCAATGCCCGGGACGGATTTTTGGACCGCGTGCGCGCCGGCGACGAGGCGGCGACGCGGCAGGCGTGGCAGCGGTATTATTTTACGGGAAGCCATCCCGATGGACAGCGGGTCGGCGGGCATGTGAGCAGGCTGCGCCTCAAGGAGCCTGTCGACCGCCGCCCGCCATTGCCGGCGGTCGGGGCCGCGCCGGCGGTCGCCGGGCGGCCGGAGATTGCCTGGACGGCGGGCGGCCCGCTCGACGATATCCTCCCGCACGAGACCGAGGCCAACCGCCAGGGGCGCGCCCGGATCGACGAGCAGGGACGGCTGCTCGATCACGGCGAGACCTATTGGCTCGATGCGGCGCAGGATGCCGAGCGGGTCGACTTCCTGTGTGTCGAAAATTTCATGACGCCCGCGGAATGCGCCCGCCTGTGCGACGCCTATGCCGCGCTGAAGCACCGGGTCTACGTCAGCGAGGCGATTGATCCCTTTTGGAATTCCCGCCTTCTGTGGCTGGCCGATATCCTCGCCGCCGACCCTGGGGCCGGGCGCCTGCTGATCGAGAAGCAGCGCGCGGCAGGGCGATTGCTGGCGGCGTTTTATCGTCTGACGCGGCCGATCTACACCGACCTGACCCAGATCGTGCAGTGGCCGCCCGGCATCTTCATGCGGCCGCACGCCGACAACGCCAACCCCGATCGGACGCCGCATCAGATGGCCTACCGCGATTTTGCCGGCGTCGCCTATCTGAACGACGATTACGAAGGCGGCGAGCTCTACTTCACCGGGCTCGACATCGCGGTGAAGCCCCGAGCGGGGATGTTCATCGGCTTCACCGCCGGGTTCCATCACGAGCACGCCGTGCTGCGCGTGACCGGCGGCGGGGCCCGGCTGACCTCGCCGTCGTTCTTCACGTTCGACCGGGAAAGGGCGGACCGCCTGGTCTATCCGGAGCTGAGCGCCGGCGGCAGCGGGGGGTGACGCGGCGCCCCTGCGACCGGTTGGGCGATCTCGTCAAGACCTTGTTCGCCTAATGATGCAGCTGCCCCGGCGGAACGCCCCTGCGGGCTTGGCCGCGACGAAATTCATCGAATCGTCACACTTTTCACCAACGGAAGTCCCAATCGACACCCCATATAGGACGCGTAAGGTTGATCCTTACAGGTTTGTCCCCCAAACCTCGTACACGGTCGAGCAATCGACCGCTGGCGGCGCGGCTCCGGATTTCCCCCATCCGGAGCCGCTTTTTTGCCGTCCGCCCCCCAGCCTGACCCGATGACCGCACCCGATCCGATGACCGCGCCCGACCTGATCGCTCACGATCTCGCCTGCCGCCGCGGCGAGCGGCTGGTCTTCGCCGGCGTCTCGTTCGGTCTGCCGGCGGGCGGCGCTTTGGTCGTGACCGGGCCCAACGGCAGCGGCAAGACGAGCCTGTTGCGGCTGGCCGCGGGGCTGATCCCGCGGGCGGCGGGGCGGCTCGATTGGGGCTCGGCGCCGATCGAGGCCGATCCGATCGCGCATCGCGCCCGGCTGCACTATGTCGGGCATCAGGATGCGGTCAAGCCGGGGCTGACGGCGCGCGAGAGCCTGGCTTTCTGGGCGGCGCTGCGGGGCGCCGCGCCGCGCCGCTCCACGGCAAGCCTCGACCGGGCGCTCGCCGCCTTTGCCCTGGCCCCGATCGCCGACTGGCCGTGCCGCTGGCTCTCCGCCGGGCAGCGCCGGCGCCTGGCGCTGGCGCGCCTGCTGGCGGCGCCGGCGCCGCTGTGGCTGCTCGACGAGCCCACCGGCGCGCTCGACGATGACGGCCAGGCCCGGCTCGAGCAGGCGATCGCCGCGCATCGGGCGGCGGGCGGGCGGGTCATCCTGTCGACGCATCGGCCGATCGCGCTCGCCGCGCCGCTGAGCCTGGCGCTCGCCGGCTTTGCGCCGCCGCCGATCGACGCCGCCGGCTGGGAATGACCGCGTTCCTCGGCATCTTCCGGCGCGATCTGCGGCTGGCCCTGCGCCAGGGCGGCGATGCGGGCCTGGTGGTCGGCTTCTTCGTGCTGGCCGTGGCGCTGTTCCCGCTGGGGGTCGGCCCGGAGCCCGAAATCCTGCGGCGGATCGGCGCCGGGATCGTCTGGGTGGCGGCTCTGCTCGCGGCGCTGTTGTCGCTCGACCGGTTGTTCGAGGCCGATTTCGAGGATGGCGGGCTCGAGCAGCTGGCTCTGGCGCCGATCCCGCTCGAGCTCGCGGTGCTCGCCAAATGCGCCGCGCACTGGGTCGCGACCGGACTGCCGTTGACGCTGTGCAGCCCGTTCCTGGCGCTCGTCCTCGACCTCGGCCCGGCCGCCGTCGCGACCCTGACCTTGAGCCTGCTGATCGGGACCCCGGTCATGAGCCTGATCGGCAGCGTCGCGGCGGCCTTGACGCTCGGCGCGCGGCGGCAAGGCGTGCTGCTGGCGCTGCTGGCGCTGCCGCTCTATGTGCCGCCGCTGGTCTTCGGCGCCGGCGCGGTCGAGGCGAGCGCGGGCGGCGGCGCGGCGCGCCCGCACCTGCTGCTGCTGGCCGCCCTGACCCTGGCGGCGCTGCCGCTCTGCCCGGCAGCGAGCGCTGCGGCATTGCGCCAGGCTCTCGAATAGGCTCGCGGGGTGACGCCCCGGCGGATTTGCGCTACAAGCGGGCGCCTTGAGCGGTGTCGAGCGCCTTGATGATCAACCGGTTCGCCAACCCGGCGCGTTTCATGCGGACGAGCGCCGCGGCGCTGCCGTGGTGCGGCTGGCTGAGCCTCGCGGTCATCGCCGCCGGGCTCTATCTGGCGCTGGTGGTGGCGCCGCCCGATTACCAGCAGGGCGAAGCCGTCCGCATCATGTACGTCCATGTCCCGGCGGCGTGGATGGCGCTCGGCGTGTATCTCTTCGTCGCCGTCGCCAGCGCCGTCGCCTTGGTCTGGCGCCATCCGCTGGCCGAGATCGCGGCGCAATCCGCCGCCCCGGTCGGCGCCGCCTTCACCCTTGTCTGCCTCGTCACCGGCTCGCTGTGGGGGCGCCCGATGTGGGGCGCGTGGTGGGTCTGGGACGCGCGGCTGACCTCGGTCCTCGTGCTGTTCTTTCTCTATCTGGGCTACATCGCGCTGGTGAACGCCTTCGACGACCCTTCCCGCGGCGCCCGGGCCGGCTCGGTGCTGGCCCTGGTCGGGGTGGTCAACCTGCCGATCATCAAGTTTTCGGTCGATTGGTGGAACACCCTGCACCAGCCGGCGAGCGTCCTGCGGTTCGGCGGCCCGACCATCGCGCTGTCGATGCTGATCCCGCTGATGGTGATGGCGGCGGGCTTTCTGCTGCTGTTTCTTGCCCTGCTGATGGTCCGCATGCGGACCGGGCTGAACGAGCGCAAGACCCTGGCGCTGCGTCTCAACGGCGGCGTCGAGAGGAGCCGCCGCGCGGCCGCCGCCGATGCGGTCCCGGCGCGCCGCGCGGCGCGCTGACATGGCCGCGATCAGCCGGGTTGCGAGCTTTCTGGCGATGGGCGGCTATGCCGTCTTCGTCTGGCCCGCTTATGGCGTGGCGGCGGCGGTTCTCGGCGGCCTCGCGGTGTTTTCCTGGCGGCGCTATCGCGCGAGCGAGGATGCGCTGGAGGCGCTGCGACAGGAGCCCGGGAGCAGGCGATGACCCGCAAGCAGCGGCGGCTGGGCCTGCTGGCGCTCGGCATGACGGCGCTGGCCGGGGCGACGGCCTTGGTGCTGACGGCGTTCAGCGACAACCTCGTCTTCTTCTACAGCCCCAGCGAGCTCAAGACCCAGACGGTCGCGGCCGACCGCCGGCTGCGGATCGGCGGGCTGGTCGAGGAGCACAGCGTTTCGCGCGGCCCCGACGGCCGCACCGTCTCGTTCCGCGTCACCGACGGGGCGAACGATGTCGGGGTGACCTATGAGGGCATCCTGCCCGACCTGTTCCGCGAGGGGCAGGGCGTCGTCGCCGAAGGCAGGCTGCGCCCGGACGGGGTGTTCGCCGCCTCGACCGTGCTCGCCAAGCACGACGAGAACTACATGCCGCGCGAGGTCGTCGACGCGCTGAAGCGAAGCGGCCACTGGCAGGAAGGCGCCGCGCCGCGGGCGGCTGCCGCTCCCGGCCGCTAGGCCACGGCGGGACCGTGGCGAGAAAGCTGGTCTTTATCGTTCCGGCGGCGCTGTTCGCGGTGCTGCTCGTGGCCTTCGCGATTGGCCTGACGCAGGATCCGAGGCTGCTGCCCTCGGCGCTGATCGACCGGCCGGCCCCCGATTTCGCCTTGCCCGGCCTAGCCGACGGCGCCGCCGGGCTGACCCGCAAGGATCTCGACGGCGGCGTCACGGTGGTCAATTTCTTCGCCTCCTGGTGCCTGCCCTGCCGCGACGAGCAGCCGCAGCTGATGGCGCTGTCCGATCGTCCCGGCGTCACCCTGGTCGGCATCGCCTACAAGGACAAGCCCGAGGAATCGCGCCGGTTTCTCGAGCGGTTCGGCAACCCCTACCACCGGATCGGCGTCGACCGCGACGGGACGGCGGCGATCGATTTCGGGGTCTACGGGGTGCCCGAAACCTATGTCGTCGACACCGGCGGGCACATCCGCTATCGCCATGTCGGCCCGCTGACGGCCGCCGATGTCGACGGCAGGCTGGCGCCGCTGATCCAGCGGTTGAGCGCCGCGCCGGGCCCGGTGGGCGCCTACGGCTCGGGCTTGCGGTCCTCGCTGGAGACGGCGGCGAGAAAGCCGGGCAGATCGCGCCAGCCATAGGCGATCGCCGGGACCTCCGCGCCGCCGACGGCGAGCGCCTTGCGGCTCGCCTGGCGGCCGCCGAGCCGCTCGTAGAAAAAGCGCGCCGGGTTGTCGCGCAGCACCCACACGATCGCGGAATGGCGCCCCGCCGCGACCAGCCGGCGGAACAGCGCGATCAGGAGCCGCCGGCCGATCCCGCGGTTCTGCCAGTCCGGCCCGACATAGAGCGTGAACACCTCGCCGGCGAACGGGCGGTCGCCGCGGTTCGGCCCGCAGCTGCCGAAGCCCAGAACGGCGCCTTCCGGATCGACCGCCACCCGCACGTCGCGCGGCTCGCGCAGGATCACACTGCGCCAGCCGGCCTCGCGACGGGGCGCCGACAAGCCGACGAGATAAGGCGTGGCGAGGACGCCGGCATAGGTCGCGCGCCAAGTCTCGACATCGAGCTCGGCGACGCCGCGCGCGTCGCCGGGCCGGGCCATGCGGATCGTGATCTCGTCCATCGCCCGCATTCTGCCCGGTTTCGCCGCGACTGGGGAGGGGCATGCAAATCCCCAGCCGATCGGCTAATATCCGATCCCTGCGATCTCGCCGGGAGCAAGCCATGACCAGCGGCTACTTCGCGACGCTGGCGCGTTACAACGGCTGGGCCAACCACCGGCTCTATCGGGCCTGCGAGGCGCTCGGCGCGGCCGAGCACCTGCGCGAGCGCGCAGCGAATTTGGGCTCGCTGCACGCCGTCCTCAACCATGCCCTGGTCGCCGACCGGGTCTGGATCGCGCGGATCGAGGGGCGCAGCGCGCCGAGCCTCGCGCCCGACCAGATCCTCTACGCCGATCTTGCCGGCCTCAAGATCGCCCGCCTCGCCGAGGACGAGCATATCGTCAACATGGTCGCCGGCATCGCGCCGGCGCAGCTCGGCCGCCCGCTCGAATACCGCGATTCGCGGGGCGACCGGCGCGCCGAGCCGCTCGGCCTGGTGCTTGCGCATTTCTTCAACAATCAGACGCATCGCCGCGGGCAGGCGCAATTCATGCTGTCGGAAACCCAGGCCCCGCCGACGCTCGACCTGATCGACTTCGTCCGCCAGGGCGGCCGATAATTGCGCCGCCGGCGGCCCCCCGCCGGTCGCCGCGACCCTTTGCGGCGTGGCGTTCGGCGACCGGCGCGGCTATCTTTGCGCGATGAGGAGAGATTGCCGCCCCCGCCTTGGTCCCTTGCTGATGCTGCTGTTGCTGTCGGCGGCGCCGCCGGCGCAGGCGGCAGCCAAGAAGCCCGCTCCGGCCAAGCAAGGCGCGGAGTCGACATCGACGCAGCGGCTTGGGACCGTCGACGCCTGGAGCGCCTTTCTCTACAAGGAGAAGACCGGAAAGGTGTGCTACCTCGCCGCCGAGCCGCAAAAGAGCGAGCCGGGGAACCTCAAGCGCAAGCAGCCGATGGCGATGGTGACCCATCGCCCCGACGAGAACGTCACCAATGTCGTCAGCTTCGTCGCCGGCTACCCGCTGAAGGACGGCGGCAGCGTCGCGCTCGACATCGACGGGGCGAAGTTCGACCTGTTCACCAAGGACGACACCGCCTGGGCCCGCACCTCGGACCTCGACAAGGAGATCGTCGAGGCGATGGTCAAGGGCAAGCTGGCGGTCGCCAAGGGCGCCCCGGCGAAAGGACCGGCGACGACCGACACCTATTCGCTCGCCGGCTTCACCCAGGCGCTGGCGCTGATCGACAAGGCCTGCGGCGTCAAGCGGTAAGCCCGTGGACCCTCGCCGCAACCTGGCCGGGCTGGGGCGCGCGGCGCTCGCCGCCGAGATGGCGGCGTTCGGCGCCGAGCCGTTTCGCGCACGACAGCTGTGGCATTGGATCTACCACCGCGGCGCTGCCGATTTCGCCCAGATGACGTCGCTGTCGAAGGCGTTTCGCGAGAGCCTCGCCGCGCGCTACGAGCTCAACCGGCCGGCGGTGTCGAGCGCTCTCGCCTCGATCGACGGCACGCGCAAATGGCTGCTGCGCTTTAAGGACGGCCAGGAGGTCGAGACCGTCCACATCCCCGAGGAGGACCGCGGCACATTGTGCGTCTCCTCGCAGGTCGGCTGCACCCTCAGCTGCTCCTTTTGCCATACCGGCACGCAGCGTCTGGTCCGCAATCTCGCGGCCGAGGAGATTGTCGCGCAGGTGATGGTGGCGCGCGACGCGCTCGGCGAGTGGCCGTCGCCCGGGGCGGACCGGCAGGCGAACCGGCAGGTCACCAACATCGTGCTGATGGGGATGGGCGAGCCGCTCTACAATTATGAGAACGTCGCCGAGGCGCTGAAGACGGTCATGGACCCCGAGGGCCTGTCGATCTCGCGCCGCAGGATCACCTTGTCGACGGCGGGGGTCGTGCCGACGATGCGCCGCTGCGGGGCCGAGCTCGGGGTCAACCTCGCGGTCTCGCTGCACGCCGTGCGCGACGAAATCCGCGACCGGCTGGTGCCGTTGAACCGCAAATACCCGATCGCCGAATTGCTCGACGCCTGCCGCGCCTATCCCGGCGCCAGCAACGCCCGCCGCATCACCTTCGAGTACGTCATGCTGCGGGGCGTCAACGACAGCCCGGCCGAGGCGCGCGAGCTGGTGCGGCTCCTGGCCGGCATCCCGGCCAAGGTCAATCTGATCCCGTTCAACCCGTGGCCCGGCGCCCCCTATGAGTGCTCTTCGGACGAAGCGATCGCGGCCTTCTCCGACATCGTCTTCGCCGCCGGCTATTCGGCGCCGGTGCGCGCGCCGCGCGGCCGCGACATCCTGGCGGCCTGCGGCCAGCTCAAATCGGCGAGCGTCAGGCTGCGCCGCGGCGAGCGCGAGCCGGCCGCCTGTTGCCCGTCTGACCGTCCGCGGCTGCCTGTTTTGCTACGCGCTCTTGGGCAGTCGCGCTCGGCTGCCTACGGCGTCATCGCCTTCGGGCTTTTCCTGGGTCAGCGCCGGCTGCTCTACCGGCCCGATCGCAGCCGGCCCGATCTTGCCGGCCTGGCGTCGCTCGGGGTGCGCGAGGCGGCGCTGACGACCGCCGACGGGCTAGCGCTCCTCTCCTGGCACCTGCCGCCTCGCCCCGGCCGTCCGGTCATCGCCTATTTCCACGGCAATGGCGGCCATATCGGCTACCGCGCCGAGCGCCTGCGCCGCTTTGCCCGCGAGGGCTACGGCGTGCTGATGCTCGAATATCGCGGCTATGGCGGCAACCCGGGCGCGCCGACCGAGGCCGGACTATTTCGCCGACGGCGAGGCGGCGCTCGATTTTCTCGTGGCGCGGGCATCGTCGCCGACCGCGCTCGTGCTCTACGGCGAGTCGCTGGGTTCCGGCGTCGCCGTCCACCTGGCCGTCCGAGCGCGAAGTCGGCGGCCTCGTCCTCGAAGCGCCGCTCACCAGCGTCGCCGCGGTCGCCCAGCACCATTACCCGTTCGTGCCGGCTGCCATGGCTGGTGCGCGACCGCTTCGACTCGCTGTCCCGTCATCGGCCGGGTCAAGTGGCGCCGATCCTGGTGCTGCACGGCGAGCGCGACAGGGTCGTGCCGGTCCGCTATCGGCCGCGCCTTGCTCGACGCGGCGACGCCGCCGAAGGAAGGCTGGTTCTCGCCCGCAGGCCGGCCACCAGGATCTCGCCCAGTTCGGCGCGCTCGACGCGGCCGTCGACTTTATCGAACGCCGGGTTTGCCGTCTGTGGCCGACCGCGCTCGCCGCCGCCGGCAATTCGGATTCCTGACGCGGCGCCGCCCGGCGGGTGGGGCGTTACAGGAAATCGGGCCGAACCGGCCAAATGCGACGTTTTCCTCAGCATGCGGTTTACCGGAGGGTTCTCCGCAAACTAGAATAACCGCACGAACATCGGGGCTCGGTCAATGCATCGAACTTGGTCATGTATCGTCGCTTGTATTGTTGTAGGTTGCGCCGTGCCGTTTCCCACGGGGCCGGCAGCTGCTCATCAAGACGGCTTCATCTTCAGCGGCGATCAAGCGGTGAGCGCCAGAGACCGGAAGCAGTTCATTCATGCGGGAGAGAAGCTGTCCATCTCCCAACTAAAAAAGCGATTTCCGTCTTATTCTGTCAACTCCGTGGAAGGTGACTGCGGCGGTACCTGTGCATTTATAGAAGGCAAAGGAGAGACACACATCAATATCAGCTACGGGGATGACTTCTATAATATCTCTTCAGACGCTCGGACCTCACGAGACATCCTGGGAAACGCTGTCGGCACCCCGTTGCGTAAAGCCGTGGGAGCGAATACCTCCAAATGTAATGAAGGGGATGCGACGAGTTGCGCCTCCGTTCTGATAAGAGGGCTTTCTTATATTGTTGGAGGCTGCCCATGGAAAGCCGCCGTAATCCCGGCCTGTGCAAAGGTGGGCGGCTTCGAAATCAGCCGCTAGCGCGGCCCAGGCGGCGAAGCGAGGGGTGAACGCGATGCCCGATCCGGTGAAAAAGGTGGTGCTCGCCTATTCGGGCGGGCTCGACACCTCGGTGATCCTGCGCTGGCTGCAGGATACCTACCGCTGCGAGGTCGTCACCTTCACCGCCGATCTCGGTCAGGGCGAGGAATTGGAGCCGGCGCGCCGCAAGGCCGAGATGCTGGGCGCGCGCCCAAATCTTCGTCGAGGATCTGCGCGAGGAGTTCGTGCGCGATTTCGTCTTCCCGATGTTCCGCGCCAACGCGCTCTACGAAGGCGCCTATCTGCTCGGCACCTCGATCGCCCGGCCGCTGATCGCCAGGCGGCAGATCGAGATCGCGCGCGAGGTCGGCGCCGACGCCGTCGCCCACGGCGCCACCGGCAAGGGCAACGACCAGGTGCGCTTCGAGCTCGGCTATTACGCGCTCGCGCCCGACATCAAGATCATAGCACCCTGGCGCGAATGGGATCTGACCTCGCGCACCCGGCTCCTCGACTACGCCGACCGGCGCCAGATCCCGATCGCCCGCGACAAGCGCGGCGAGGCCCCGTTCTCGGTCGACGCCAACCTGTTGCATGTCTCGGCCGAGGGCAAGGTGCTGGAGGACCCCTGGGCCGAGCCCGAGGAATTCGTCTTCAGCCGCACCGTCGCCCCCGAGGCGGCCCCCGATACGCCGCAATATGTCGAGATCGCCTTTGCGCGCGGCGACCCCATTGCGGTCGACGGCGAGCCGCTGTCGCCGGCGGCGCTGCTGACCCGATTGAACGAGATCGGCGGCAGGCACGGCATCGGCCGGCTCGACCTGGTCGAGAACCGCTTTGTCGGCATGAAGTCGCGCGGCGTCTACGAGACGCCCGGCGGCACGATCCTGCTGGCGGCGCATCGCGGGATCGAGAGCCTGACCCTCGACCGCGGCGCGGCGCACCTGAAGGACGAGCTGATGCCGCGCTATGCCGAGCTCATCTACAACGGCTTCTGGTTCTCGCCGGAGCGGGCGATGCTGCAGGCGCTGATCGACCGGAGCCAGGAAAACGTCGAAGGGCTGGTTCGGCTCAAGCTCTACAAAGGCGCGGCGCAGGTGGTCGGCCGGCAGTCGCCGAAGAGCCTCTACAGCCAGGCCCACGTCACCTTCGAGGAGGACGCCGTCTACGACCAGCGCGACGCCGAAGGCTTCATCCGCCTCAACGCGCTCCGCCTGAGGCTGGCGGCAAGGCGGGATCGGTAACGAGTGCGGAAGCTCTCTACGCCGCGTCTTGGACGCTGACGTCGAGGCGTTTGCCGACCACGCGCAGGGCCTGATCAATCTGCTCGATCGTAGAGCGGTGGTTCAGATCGAAAAGTCGATCCACCTGCGGTCCGTGCCAGCCGAGGCGGCGCGCCAATTCCGCCTTCGACACGCCGCGGGCACGGACGGCGCGATACAGCTCGACCTTGGCCGTGGTGAGCGGTGGCAGGCAAACCACGTGTCGATCCGTCCCGGTCGGAACCGGCAGGTGAACCTTGCGCCGCCCGAGCTTGACTGGCTGCCGTTTCTTCGAGGATGGCGCCGGGACATCCTCGCGCCGCGCGATCCTGGCGGCGAGCGCCTCTTCGATCGCGTCGGCCGCGCGTTGCACGGCATCCTGCGCATCCTCTCCAAAGGTCGTTACCTCCGGCAAATCGGGGCAGGTGACGAGAAGGGTGCCGTTGTCATCGGGCTCGAAGATCACAGCGTACATAAGCGACCTTTACTGAAATCGGCTAATCGAGGCCCAGCTCCTTCTTGATCTTGTTGACGAGACGGGCGCCCAGCTCCTTGTTGCTGCCGTGCATCGGAAGCTGCGACCTGTGACCGCCGCGAATGACGGTGAGATGGCCGCTTCCGCCTTTGTGATTTTCGAAGGTGCAACCCGCTTTTACCAGCCATCTCCGGAACTCGCGCGCCGTCATCCCTGCAACAGCAATGTTGTGCCTCAGGGCGCGGCGGACAAGGGCGACAGGCGCCTTCGGTCACCGCAGGCCGCGCTGCGCGTCGAGCCAGCCGGTCATGATCCGGTTGAAGGTGTTGGGGTGCTCGACATTGGGGAAATGGCGGGCGTTCGGGATCTCCTCGTAGCGGGCGCCGGGGACGAGGGCGGCGATGCGCCGGTTCTCGGCCGGCGGGGTGCCGGGGTCGCCGTCGCCGCACACCACCAGGGTCGGCGCCTTCAGCGAGGGCAGCCGGGCCGTGAAATCGTAGCTCATGATCGCCGCCGAGCAGCCGAGATAGCCCGCCGGGTGTCGTCGCCGCCACGGTGTCGCGGATCTCTTTCCAGCGGCCGGGCTTCCTCGGCTTGAACGCGTCGGTGAACCAGCGCTCGACGGTGGCGTCGGCGAGCGGCTCCAGCGAATTCGCCCGCCGCACGGTATCCATCCGCTCGCGCCCACTGACCGCTGCCGCCCCGGCCGGGCTCGCCGGCAGGGTGTCGCACCACATCGCCGAGATCAGCCTTTCACCGTGGTCGAGGGCGAAGGCCTGGCCGATCATGCCGCCGATCGACAAGCCCATGTAATGCACCCGCGGCAGCGCCAGCGCGTCGAGCACCGCCGCCACGTCGTCGGCGAGCGCCTTTATCGTGTAGTCGCCGGCGACCGGGTCGCTGCCGCCATGGCCGCGCATGTCGATCCGCAGCACGCGGAACCCGGCCTGCAACAGCGGCGCCATCTGCTCGGCCCACATGCCGCCGTCCGAGGCCAGCGAATGGGTGATGCATAGGACCGGCCCGTCCTGCGGGCCGACGAGGTCGTAATAAATGCGGCGTCCCGCCAGCGGCAGCAGCATCGCTCATCCTCCATGTCCAAGGGCGCCGGGCAGTCTACCCGTGGACCGGCCAGGGCGCCATCACCGGCGCGCCGGTGAAGATCGCGTGGGCGCGAAAGAGGACGGCGTAGAGCAAGAGGCCGGCGGCGAGGCGCAGCACGCCGATCTCGCGCCAGCGCAGGCCGGTGCGGCCGGCGATCAGCGCCGCGAACGGAAGGTTCGAGGTGATTGCGGCAAGGCGCGGCCAGTTGCTGCCGAGCGCGAGCCGCTTCTTGCGGTCGATCAGCGCCGCGCCGCCAAGCGCCAGCAGCGCCATCGCCCCGAAGAAGACCAGCGAGGCGAGCTCGCCGTTGGCGGCCAGGTGGCTCGCCGCCCACAGGCCGACCGCCCACATCACCGGATGGCGGGTCACCCGCAGGACGCCGGGCGCCGGATCGTCGTCGGCGGCCCACCGCTCCATGCCGACCGCGGTCGGGTTGCGCGTCGTATAGCCGGCGACCAGCAGGATCGTCGCCAGCGGCATGACGGCGATCGGGACCAGCGCCACCCAGCGCGGCGTCTCCCAAAGCGGGATTGTCGGCGCCTTGACGTAGGCTCCGACAAACCAGGCGAAGGTCACGATCGCGACCAGCGAATACAACGCCAGGAAGCCGCGCTCGCCGAGCTGGTCGCGCAGCGCGCCGCGCAAGGCGGTGCTCGACAGCGCTACATGGCTGCCGCAGAAGGCGATCCCGGCGATGGCGAGCGAAACGATGTTCCCCGCCATCCGAAGACCTCTCAGCCGTCCGCCGGCAGGTCGGGGATCGCGCCGGCGAGCTTTTCGGCCAGCTGCTGCGGATTGCCGGCGATGCGCACGACCTTGTTCCGGCTGGCGGCGCCGGAGACGATCGACAGGTTGCGGCGCGGCACGCGCCAGGCGCGCGCCAGCAGCCGCAGCAAGGCCTCGTTGGCGCGCCCGTCCTCGGGCGGCGCGGTGACCGCGGCCCTGATCACGCCGCCGGCGGCGGCGGCGAGCCGATCGGCCCTGGCCCGCGGCGACAGGCGCACGGCGATGCGCAGCCCGTCCCGCGCCGCGGTCAGCGGGCCGTCAGGCAAGGTATTCGAACATCAGGTTGCGGGCGAAATACAGCAGCAGGATCAGGACCACCGGCGAGACGTCGATGCCGCCGAGGTCGGGCAGGACGCGGCGGATCGGCCGCAGCACCGGCTCGGTGATCCGCCAGAGAAAATCTCCGGCCACGGCGACGAAGCGGTTGTGCCGGTTGACGACGCCGAAAGCGACAAGCCAGCTCAGCACCGCCTGGGCGATCAACAGCCAGATGTAGATCGTAATAACCGTGTCGACGAGGCGCAGGAAGGCGAGCATCTGAGCGGAACCTCGGCGGCAAGTGGCGCGGCGAACCTAGCGTCAGGAGTGCGGGTCCGCAAGCAACGCCGGTCGGGAGCCGCGCTTGACAGCCCGCGGCCGGGTCACCATAGTCGCGGCCGTTTCGCGACGGGGCCGTAGCTCAGCTGGGAGAGCGTCGCGTTCGCAATGCGAAGGTCAGGGGTTCGATCCCCCTCGGCTCCACCAATCCAGGCGACTCCACCAATCCAGGAGGCCGGCGGTCACGACGCGGCGGCGGTCTGGGCGCGCTCCAGCGCCGCCCGGATCGCGGCGGCCAGCGCCTCGCGGCGATAGGGCTTGGGGGCCAGCGCGAAGCCCTCGCCCGCCGCCGCCGCGCCGTATTCGCTGTAGCCGGTGGCGAGCAGGACCGGCAGCTCCGGGCGGCGCTCGCGCAGGGCGCGCGCCAAATCCAGCCCGCTGACCCGGCCCGGCATGACGATGTCCGACAACACCAGCGCGATCGCCGGGTCGCGCTCCAGCGCCGAGAGCGCGGCCTCGCCGTCATGCGCCTCGACCGCCTCGTAGCCGATGTCGCGCAGCAGCTCGGCCGTGACCTGCGCGACCTCGCGGTCGTCTTCGACAAACAGGATGCGGGCCGCCGCCGGGCGCGCGACGGCCGCGCCGGGGCGCGGCGCGGCAACCGCGGCGACGCTCGCGCGCGGCAGCAGCAGGGTCACCGAGGCGCCCTTGCCGGGGGCGCTTTCGATCGTCGCCGCGCCCCTGCTCTCCCTGGCGAAGCTGTAGACCTGGGAGAGGCCGAGGCCCGAGCCGACGCCTTCCTCCTTCGTTGTAAAATAGGGCTCGAACGCGTGCGCCAGCACCTCGGGCTTCATGCCGCTGCCGGTATCGGTCAAGGTGACGGCGATAAACTCGCCGACCAGCCCGCCGCCGGCCGGATCGCCGGCCTTGCGGGCGAGGTTGCCGGCCGTCATGCGGAACTCCCCGCCGTGCGGCATCGCGTCCCGCGCGTTGACCGCGATATTGAGCAGGGCGAGCTCGAATTCGGCGGGGTCGATCGCGGCCGGCCACAGATCGCGCGGCATCTCGACGCTGACCGCGATGTCCGACCGCAGCGAGCGCGACAGCATGTCGGCGATTTCCCGCGTGCGCTCGCGCAGATCGACCGGCTCCGAGCGCGGCGTGTGGGGCCGCGTCGAGGCGAGCAGCTGCCGCGTCAGGCGCTCGCCGCGCTCCGAGGCTCGAACGATCGCGGCGGCGCGGCGGCGAACCGTGTCGTCGGCGGCGTTGTCGCGCATCAGCTCGGCATTGCCGCTCACCACCGTCAACAGATTGTTGAAATCGTGCGCGATCCCGCCGGTCAAATGGGCGATCGCCTCCATCCTCTGGGCCTGGCGCAGCGCGGTCTCGGCGTGGCGCCGCTCCTTGACCTCGATTTCCAGCCGGCGATTGATCGTTTCGCGGTCCCGGGTGCGCTCGTCCACCTCGGTTTCGACGCGGCGGGCGTAGCCCGTGCCGAGCATCAGCAAGGCGCCGAGGAGACCGGTGCTGAAGACGCCGGCGACCAGCACCGCCCAGCTCTGCCACCGGCGGTGTCTTTCCAGGTAGGCGGGGGTCGGCGCCGTTTGAACGTCGTAGCGGTGACCCCCGAAGCCGAACAATTCCTCATACGCGGCGTCGGTGGGGGCGGCCGGAAAGCCGGTGTAGATCGTGCTCTTCCCTTGCAGGTCGACGACCCGCGCGCAAAGCATCCCGTTCACCGGCGCGAGGAGCCCATCCATGAACGTGCCCATCCGCAGCGCCACCGAAACCACCCCGGCGCCGTTGGGGCCGTCATGCACCGCAAAGACGAGGAGAATGCCGAGCTGCTCGCCCTCTTCCTGGACAAGGCGGATCGGCGGCGTCGCGGCGACGGCACCGGTGCTCAGGGTCTCCTCGATCGCGGCCTTCCGGCCGGCCTCCGACGCAAGGTCGAAGCCGACGATGTGCTCATTGCCCTTCAAGGGCTCGACATAGGTCACCGGATAGTAGCGCGCCCGCGCTGCGGCCCGGCGGCGGCTCCCCGAAGCATCGACCTCGCGGATCTCGAACCCCGGCAGGTCGGCCTGCTGCGCCGCCTCGAAGGCCGCCCGCCGCGGGTCGTCGACGCGCGGCGCCCACTTGACCGCCTGAATCGTCGCAAAGCGCTGCAGCAGATTTTGCACCAGACGGTGAAAATCCGCCCGCGACGGGATGGTCGGCCCGCTGAACGAGCTCTCCAGCTGCTCGAGAAAGACGTCCTGCTCATCGAGCCCGGCATGGATCTTGTCGACCACCTGGCGGGAAAGCAGGCGAAAATCCAGCAGCGCCTCGTCATGCTCCCATTTGCTGACGCGCACGAAGATCGCGACGAACAGCGCGAAGAACAGGACCATCGGCAGCGCCACCGTGACCGCGCGGCGGCGCCACAGGTCGCGCGGCTCGCCGGCGACGACCAGCATCAGCGGCAGCACCACCAGCACGCCCAGGGTGTCGCCGATCCACCACGAAAGCCAGCTCGTCGCCAGATCCGGCCGCGTCACGACGCCCAACGCGAACAGCCCGGCGAGCGACACGGTCGCGCTCGTCAGGCAGCACAGCGGGGAGAGCAGCAGGAAGCGCGACAGGTCACGCCCGTTGTCGAGGGGCGCCGGCCAGCCCACCGCCCGCCGCAACGCCCAACCTCCCACACAAGCCTGCAACGCCGACGGCAGGGCGATAACGGCCGCCGCGGCGAGGCCGACCGCACCGAGCCGCTGATCGGCGGCGTAGCCGATCCAGGCGTTGAGCAGGAACGAGCCGAGAGCAACCCAAGGAAGGGCAGCCCGCCCCCAGATCAGCATCGCCGCCATCGCGATGCCCGCCGGCGGAAATATCGGGGAGGCGTAGCCCGGCGGGACGGCCAGCAGCAACCCGAGCTTGCCGCTGACCACATAGGCCGCCGTCAGCGACATCTGGGCGAGAAGGCCTCGCCTCATCGCGCGAAAGGTGCAGCCGTGGGACCGACGCATTGAGCAACCGCCTGCGCTCGCAATCTCACGTACATATCATGCCCGGCCGGCCGCGCGCCCGGGAACAGGACAGCGGCGGCGCGGGCGAGGCTCGTGCCGCCGCGCCGGCCTTGCTTTAGCTGAGAGCGACGTCGAAGCCGCGCTTGACCCCCGGGCGCGCCATGATCGTCTCGTACCAGCGCTTGACGTTGGGGAAGTCGGCAAGGTCGACCTGATGGCGCTCGTGCCGCCAGGCCCAGCCGAGGATGGCGAAATCGGCGATCGAGATGTCGCCCGCGACAAAGGCGACCTCGCCGAGCCGGCGATCGAGCACGCCATAGAGCCGCCGGGTTTCCTTCGAGTAGCGCTCGAGGCCGTAGCGCCGGTCCTGCTCGTTGGCGACCTGCAGGAAATGATGCACCTGGCCGGGCATCGGGCCAAAGCCGCCCATCTGCCACATCAGCCATTCGAGCACCGGCGCCTGGCCGCGCAGATCGGCGGGCCAGAACTTGCCGGTCTTCTCGCCGAGATAGATCAGGATGGCGCCCGACTCGAAGATGCTGATCGGCCGCCCGCCGGGGCCCTCAGGGTCGACGATCGCCGGGATCTTGCTGTTCGGGCTGATCTTGACGAACGCCGGCTGCAATTGCTCGCCCTTGCCGATGTTAACGGGCTTGACGCTGTAGGGCAGCCCCATCTCTTCGAGCGCGACGCTGATCTTGCGGCCGTTCGGGGTGTTCCAGGTGTGCAGCTCGATGGTCATCGCGTTTTCGCCTTCCGTTTGTGCGCCGCCCATTTGTGCGCCGCCGAACGCCGGGCCAGAATTACCGTGCCCGCGCGGCGCGCAGCAAGACGCAATCCGGGGCTATTTGCCGAAAGTTCACGATTCCAAGCCGCTTACCGGTCGGGATCGGGCAGGCGAACCGTCAGCGCGGCGCCGAGGATCACGGCGGCGGCGAGGCCGGGCGCGAGAAACGCGCTCGCCGGGACGCCGGTCGCGTCCCAGACCGCGCCGCCGAGGATCGGGATCGCGCAGGCGACCATATAGCCGATCGTGAACATTCCGGCCGAGAGCCGGTGGACATCGTGCAAGGCGGCGATCTGCGGCGGCAACGCCAGGGTCAGGACCAGCATGAAGGCGCCGCAGAAGCCGACGATCGCGGCGCCGAGCGGCGCCGTCCACGGCCCCGCGGTCAAAAAGGCGGCAAGGCCGAGCACGGCGATGATCGGCATCGTCAGCAGCGCCCGCCTGCCGCCGGCGAGCCGCCGCGCCCACAGCAGCATCGCCGCCGAGGCCGGCAATTGGCCCACGTTCAGCAGGCCGAGGCAGAGGCCGACCAGCTCGGGCCGGCCGGCCGAATGGAGATAGTCCGGGATGAAGGCGTTCGAGGCGAAATAGAGGCCGCCGGTGCCGCCCTGGATCAGGCCCAGCTGCCAGGTGCGGCGGTCGCGCCAGTCGGGCCACCAGCGCAACGGCGCCGTCGCGGTTCTCGCAGCCCGCATCGAGGGCAGCGCCAGCAGCACCGCCGTCGCGGCCAGCGGAACGGACCAGAATACAAAGCTCGCCCGCCAGTCGCCGCCGACCAGCGGCAGGATCAGCGGGATGGTCAACGCCGCCGGCAGCGCTTCGCCGATCAACAGGCCGTTGGCGTAGACCGCCGTGGCGAAGCCCAGCCGCCGCGGAAACCACAGGCTGACGAGCGAGGGCAGCGTCGGCTGCACGATGGCGATCCCGACCGCCATCAGGAAGGTCATGCCGAACAGCATCGGCGCCGTGGGCCCGATCCCGCGCCCGGCCCCGGCCGCGGCGGCGATCAGCAGCCCGAGGGCGCAGGCGCGGCGCGCGCCGATCCGCGCGATCAGCAGCGAGCCGGCGACCGCGGCCAGCCCGAACAGCAGAACCGGCAGCCCGGAAAGGGCGCCGACCGCTTTTTCGCTCAATCCGAGCTCTTGATGGATCAGCGGCAGGACCGGCGGCGTCGCGAGCACGGTCAGGCGCAGATCGACGCCCACCAGCCACAGCAGGGCGAGGCGCGGCGCACCCGGCGGCAGGAAGGCGCTACGGCTTGACGCAGTCGAAATAGGCGACGTTCTCCTGCGCGTCCAGAAAGCGCGCGGCGCGCTCGTACTGCGCGCAATGCTTCTTGGCGAGCGCGGTGGCGCCCGCCAGATCGAGGCTGAAGCCGACCTCCACCGAGCTGGCGTCGCCTTGGAGCAGGAACGGCTTGGGGCCCTCGCAGCCGGCGACGGCGCCGAGCGCGAAGGTCAGCGCGCAAAATAGCCGCGCCGCCGCGCGCTTGTCGCCCACGCCCCGAAAAGACGAGTCCGGCATTACCCGACACCCTTTGACGGCGCGCCCGAAAACCCGGCTGTCGCAGCGAAATCGTTCCCGCGCTCGGTGAAATCGCGGTAGCAGCCGTAGCTCGGCGCGGCCGGCGACAGCAGCACGACGCCGCCCGCCGGCGTCACCCGCCTGGCGCAGGCGACGGCGTCCGCCATCGACCGCGCTTGATGGAGCCCGCCATCCCGTCCGGCCATCGCCGCCCGCGCCTGCGCGAAAATGCGCTCGCCGCTGGCGCCCATGCAAATGACCGCGTTCGCCGCGCCGGCGGCGATCCGCTCGACCAGCGCGCCGTAATCGACGCCGCGGTCGTAGCCGCCGACCAGCAGGGTGATGGCGCGGCCGGCATAGACCGACAAGGCCGCGATCGTCGATTCCGGCACGGTCGAGATGCTGTCGTTGACAAACAGCACATCGCCGATCGCGCCGAGCTCCTGCTGCCGGTGCGGCAACGCCTGAAAATCATCGGCGGCGTCGAGCGCCGCGGCCGCGTCGACGCCGAGCCTCTTCGCCGCGGTCAGCGCCGCGCACAGGTTCGAAAGGTTGTGCGGCCGGGCGAGATAACGGTTGCGCACCGCGCCGACCCGATCGCCGCCGTCGAAGACCGCGCCGCCGCGGGCGTGCAGGGCGTTCTCGTCGTTGAACGGCGAGCTCGGCGCGGTCCGTCGCCCGATGATCGCGCCGATCCTGTCGGCGGCGTCGCGGTTGACGATCTCGCCCCGGCTGTGGGCCAGCAGATTGAGCTTGTCGCGATAGTAGTTCTCGACCGAGCGATGCCAGTCGATGTGCTCGGGATAGAGCGAGGTCAGCACGGCAAGGTCGCAAACGCCGTCGAAATCGGCGGTCTGATAGCTCGACAGCTCGATGACCGCGTAGTCGGCGGCGGCGCCGTCGATCGCGGTGATCGGCACGCCGATGTTGCCGGCCAGCGCCGTCTTGCGGCCGAGCTTTTGCAGGATGTGCGCGATCAGCGCCGCCGTGGTGCTCTTGCCCTTGGTGCCGGTGACGCAGATGGTCGCGATGTCGCGCCGCTCGGCAAACCACAGATTGAGGAGCGAGGTCACTTCGACGCCCCTGCCGCGGGCCGCCCGGATCTCGTCGCGATAGAGGCTGACGCCGGGCGATTTGACGATCGCGTCGACCCCGCCCAGCGCATCGGCGATCGGCCCGGCCCCGAAGGCGCAGACGACATCGCCGCCGAGCCCCTGCGGCGGATGGGCGTCGGGCGCGTCGTCGAGCAGCAGCAGCGGCATCGCCGGATGATGCGCCCGCAGCATCCCGATCGCGGCGCGGCCTTCGCGGCCGAGGCCCCAGACCGCGACCCGCTTGCCGCCGAGGTCAGCGGCACGCATCGAGCATCGCCAAATATCGAGCCGGAACCCGGTGCGGGCCCGTGGTCTCGAGCAGCGCCTGCCAGGCCGCCGGGTCGCCCTGGCGCAACGACGGGTAAGCCGCGAGCAGCCGCCGCAGCACCGCCTCGCCCCGCCAGTCCGGATGGCCGGCGAGATAGGACGCCGCGGCGGCGCTTTCGGCGATCTCGCCGACGCACTCGAAGGGCTTGTGCCCGCTCAGCCCGCACAGCGCGGCAAACCCGTCGGTCTGGCCCGGGTCGTCCAGAAGGTCGCGGCCGAAGATCGCGATCAGCTCCGCCTTGCCGACGAAGGGGGCCAGCGCCAGGAACACGAACCGGCATTTTGGGCAGTCGCAGCACCATTGCCGCCGCCGCTCGCCGGGCGATTGCCTGAACGCCGCATTGCAGCTGCGAAAGACCGGGAAATAGGCGCGATGGCGCGAGAAGCGCCGGCCGATCTCGATCTCGGACAACGGACGCAGCAGCGAAAAATAAGCAATGTCGGGCGAGATGCGGCGGCGCAGGTAGTCGGAGAAATCCTCTTCGAACTCCAGCGATTTGCTGTACTGGTGATTGACCGCCGCGCCGTCGATCTCGAAATTCGGGGCGCTGGCCGAGCGCTCGTTCGACATCGCGATCGTATCGAAGCCGGCGAGCACCGCGCAGGCCGTCGCGATCGCGCTCAAGATCCCGGTGATCGGGACGTGGCCGTTGAAGGCGCCGTTCGCGTTCAGCTCGAAGAGGCGGCTGTCGAGCCGCCTGCGGACCCGGATGAAGGGCAGCCCGGCCGCCGCGATGCAGGCGCGGATCGGCTCGGCGTCGCCGAGCGCGAACAAGACGACATCCTCGCCGGCGCGCTTCAGGCATTCGAGGGTGACGACCGAATCCTTGCCGCCGCCGACCGGCGCGCAGGTCCGCCGCGGCAGGTCGAGCGCGACCGGCGCCGCGGGCGGGGCCGGATTGCTGGCGAACCGGCAATGGCCGCGCAGCGACAGCCGATTCGTGAAGGCGAACTCGGCGAGGCCGCGCTCGTAGAACCGCTGCAAGAAATCGGCGGTCTCATGGTCGAGCGCGCCGGCCTCGCAAATCAGCGTTTCGGGGATGAAAGCCTTGTAGTAGCTGATCCCGGAGAACAGGAATATCAGCCGGAAGATGCGGTCGAGCGCCTCGGCCGCGGCCCCCGCCGGGGCCGGCGGCGCGAAATCGAACGCCAGCTCCTCGACAAAGCTCGGGCCGCCCTCGAAGCGGTAATGGAGCGACAGCGAGGCGCGTTCCGGATCGTAGGCGTAGCGCTCGAAGACAAACGCGCTATAGGCCATTCCCGCCCTCGACCAGCGCGCGGATCAGGCGCAGCCTTTCGTGATGCGTCTCGATCGGCAAGCCGTCGACGGTCGGCGCCTGCGCCCGCGAGACGCCGTCGACCGCCGGCCCGTCGGCGACCGTCGCTTCGAGGATGCCGCGGTCGAGGCGTTCGTCGAGGCAGGCGAGCATCGCGGCTCGCCACTCGACGCGCAGCGCCGCCAGCGCCCCGATCAGCGCATACGCCCCCCAATTCGAGACGCCGGCCACGATCAGGCGCCGCGCCGCGGTGACGCAGGCGATCCGGTCCCCGTGCTCGACGCAGCGGGCGGTCAAGGAGCGGGGGATCGCGCCCATGCCGATCTCGTTGCCGCCGTCGCCGACCGCGATCGTGTCCCACGGTCCGGCCGTGAAGAGGTCGTCGAGGGGTGCGGTGTAGGCCCCGATGTCGAGCCCGCGCATGTTGCGCGGCGCGCCGTCCGCGCTGCGCCCGCAGCGCTCGATCGACACCGCATGGGTGACGCCCGCCCGGCGCCAGGTCTCGATGGTCCCGCCGAGCGGGGTCCCGACGGCGACGGCGTCGATCGGCGTCCCGGCGGCCCCGGCGGCCGCCAATGCGACGGCGCAGGCGTTCGCGCACGGCTCGTCGGTGGCGAGCCGGCAGGCGACCCCGGCCGCGACCAGGGCGCGCGCCAGCAGAGCCGCGCCGACCGGCCCGTCGGTCTCGGCCGCCGGCGGCGAGCCGGTCGGCACGTAAAAGCCGGTGATCAGCCCGACCCGGCAGGGCTGCGCCGCCGCCAGCGCCGAAGCGGCGCTCCACAACCCGCCGCGCGCCGCCTCGAAGAGCGCGGCGATGTTGCGCCCGACATCGACCTGGATCGCCTGCTCGATGCGGTCGACCAGGGTGCGCGGATCGGGCATCGCCGGCGACCCTTAGAGGCTGGCGAGGCTCGCGTTGCGCAGGTCGGTGATCAGCATCGAGCCCGGCGCATGGGTAATGCAGAACTCCGGGCGGATTTCGGCGATCACCGCCTGCGGGGTGACGCCGCAGGCCCAGAACACCGGCAGCTCATCCGCCCGCACCGGCACCGCGTCGCCGTAATCGGGCTTGGCGAGGTCGGCGACGCCGATCTCTTCCGGCAGGCCGAGATGCACCGGCGCGCCGTGCACCGAGGGGAAGCGCGAGGTGATCTGCACCGCGCGGATCGCGGCGGCGGGCCGCATCGGCCGCATCGAGACCACCAGCGGTCCGCGGAACGGCCCGGCCGGCGCGCACGGGATATTGGTGCGGTACATCGAGACGTTCGAGCCGCAGGTCATGTGCCGCAGCTCGATCCCGGCCTCGACCAGCGCCTCTTCGAACGAGAACGAGCAGCCCAGCGCGAAGCTGACCAGATCGTCGCGCCAGACATGGCGCACATCGGCCGGCTCCTCGGTGAGCTCGCCCCGCCGCCACACGCGGTAGCGCGGCAGGTCGGTGCGGATGTCGAGATCCTCGCCCAGGCGCGACAGGCGCGGGTCGCCCGGCTCGGACACCGCGAGCACCGGGCACGGCTTCGGGTTGGCCTGGGCGAAGCGCAGGAAATCATGGGCCAGCGCCTTTGGCAGGATCACCAAATTGGCCTGGACGTTGCCGGCCGCCAGGCCCGCCGTCGGCCCGGTGAAATCCCCGGTGCGGATCCGCCGCCGCTCGCGCGCGCCGGCCTCGATCCCTCGCTCGGCTGCCGTGTCCATGCCCCGACCCCGCTTTCGCATCGCCGATGTTACCGCGCAACCGCGCGGCCCGTCAAAGCGCCCCTGGCCCCCGTTTCACCCGGAGAACCGCGCATGAGCCTGCTCTATCTCGCCGCCGCGATCGTGCTCGAAATCGGCGGCACGACCGCGCTCAAGCTCTCCTACGGCTTTACCCGAATGGGCCCCGCCGGGGTGGTCGTCGCCTGCTATGCCGCGAGCTTCGCGCTGCTGTCGCTGGCCCTGCGCGGGATCGAGCTGTCGATCGCCTACGCGCTTTGGTCCGGCGTCGGGACCGCGGCTGTGGCGGCGATCGGGATCATCTGGTTCGGCGAGAGCGCCGGGGCCGGGAAGCTTTTGTCGCTGGCGCTGATCGTGCTCGGCGTCGCCGGGCTGCATCTCGCCGGCCGCGCCGCGTGATCCTCACGCCGCGAGAAGCGCGGCGCAGCCGAGAAAAGCCGGCAATTTGTGGGTCACGACACAGGTCGGGATCGCCGCCATGTAATCCCGGAAGCGGCCCTTGGCCTCGAAGCGTTCGCGAAACGGCGACGCGGCGAAGGCCGCGCCAAGCCTCGGCACGATCCCGCCGGCGACATAGACGCCGCCGCGGGCGCCGAGGGTCAACGCCAGATTTCCGGCCATCGTCCCCAGCATCGCGCAGAACAAGCTGACGGTCTCGACGCACAGCGGGTCGGCGTCGCGCAGCGCGAGATCGGTGATTTGCGCCGGCGCGTAGCCCCGCGACGGGATGCCGTCGACCGCCGCCAAGGCGCTGTAGAGGTTGACGAGCCCCGGCCCGGAGAGCACGCGCTCGGCCGAAACGTGGTCGAAATGCCGGCGCATATGGCCGAGCACGGCGCTCTCGCGCTCGCTCGCCGGCGCCATCGTCGCATGCCCGCCTTCCCCGGTCAGCGCCTGCCAGCCTTCGCCGCACGCGACGAGGCCCGAGACGCCGAGCCCCGATCCCGGGCCGAGCACCGCCATCGGCGCTCCGGCGAGCGCCGCGCCGCCGCCGATCGGCAGCCGATCCTCCGGCCCCAGAAGAGGCAACGCCAGCGCGACGGCGGTGAAATCGTTGATCGCCTCGAGCCGCTCGAGTCCGAAGCGGGATTTGAGCGCCGCGATCGAAAAGCTCCAGGGGTGGTTGGTCATGACGATATGGTCGCCGGCGATCGCCGCGGCGATCGCGAGCGCCCCTTGCCGCGGGGCCGGCAATTCGCCGCGCTCGCCGAGATAGACGGCGATGGCGTCCTCGATGGTCGGGTAGTCCGCGCAGGCGTATGTGCGCGCGCAGAGCAGCTTGCGCTCGGGCGAAACCAGGCCGAAGCGGGCGTTGGTGGCGCCGATGTCGCCGACCAGCCAGGTCTCGGTCGAGGTCATGGCCGGGCGTCCCGCGCGGCCCTCGTCCCGCGTTTCGTCAACGAACCGTCCTTGTGCATTGCACATATGTCGTCGCAGGAGTGTGCGCCGCCGGCCCGACCCGACGCTGAATCATCAACGCTGCCAGAGCCTTCGAAAAATTTCCTTGACATTTCGGCGGGAGGCATTAGATTGTGCATCGCGGTAATGATCGCCGGTTGTGGTCTTACCGTACGTCTTCTAGGCGTTTCCTCCCTAAACTTGGGCCGCCCGCATTGGCGGCCCATTTTTTTGCCCGCGCTGCAAGCCCGCGGCGGAAACCCTGAATTCGCGGTCGCCCGCGGTCAGCGCGCCGGGCTCGATCTCGGGCAAGGCGGCGATCTCACGATAGATCGGCTCGAAATCGGGCCGGGTCGCGTCGAACAGCTGCCGAAAATCGTCGATGACGAAATAAGTCTCCTGAAACCGGTCGATGTGGTAGCGGGTCCGCATCGCCCGGCGCAGGTCGAAGCCCAGCCGATGCGGCCGCGGGTCGTCCAGGGCGTAGACCGACTCGCCGGCCGAGGACAAAATCCCCGAGCCGTAGATCCGCAGTCCCGCCGGCGTGGCGATCAGCCCGAACTCGACTGTGTACCAATAGAGCCGCGCCAGATGCTCCAGATGCCCGAGCCGCAGCGCTTTCAGCCCGCCCTGGCCGTAGGCCTGCATGTAATCGGCGAAGACCGGGTTCATCAGCAGCGGCACATGGCCGCAGATGTCGTGGAAGACGTCGGGCTCCTGCAGGTAGTCGAGCTGGTCGCGGCGGCGGATGAAGCAGGTCGACGGGAAGCGGCGGCTGGCCAGATGCGCGAAGAAGACGCCGTCGGGGACGAGGCCCGGCACCGCCACGATCCGCCACCCGGTGGCACGGTCGAGGATGTCGCTCAAGCGCCGGAAATCGGGGATGCCGCCCGCCGCCACGCCGAGCGCGCCGAGGCCGTCGAGAAATTCGCCGCAAGCGCGCCCGACCAGCAGCCGCTTCTGCCGCTCGAAGAGCAGCCGCCAGACCGCGTGCTCCTCCTCGCTATAGGCTTCCCAATTCTGCTCGATCGCAAAGTCCGGCCGGCTCTGGGCCATCGCCCGCTCCACCATTTGCGCTGTCTTCCAAATGTGGACGCGGCGGCGGCGGGTCAATCGCCGGCAGGCACGCCTGCGCGGCAAGCCCGAGATGCCCGACGAGATCGGCCATCGCCTCGGCCAGCCCGGCGAAGGACGGCTTGCGGCGATAATCGCGCTCGTCCATGTAGAGCGCCCGGCTGAGCTCGATCTGCAACGCGTGGCGCCGCCGCCTCGGATCGCCGTAATGGTCGGTGGTGAAGCCGCCGGCATAGGGCGCGTTGATCGCCACCGCGAACCCCCGATCGGCGAGAAAGCGGCGCGCCGCCTCGATGATCGCGCGCGAGCAGGCGACGCCCCAGCAATCGCCGAGCACGATGTCGGCCCCCTCCCGCCCGCAGCCGGCGCCGGCCGCCGACGGCATCGAATGGCAGTCGACCAGCAGATAGCCGCCGAACAAGGCCTCGGTTTCCTCGACCAGCCGGCGCAGAGCCTCGTGATAGGGGTGGTACAGCGCCTCGATGCGGCGGCTCGCCTCGGCGAAGGAGAGCTTGCCGGCGTAGATTTCCTCGCCGTTGGCGACGATGCGGGCGATCGTGCCGAGCCCCATGCGCACCCGCGGCGAGCCGGCGTTGACAAAGCGGGGCAGCGCGTCGGCGAACATCGCCGGGTCGAGCTCCCAGGCCTCGCGGTTGACGTCGAGATAGGCGCGCGGAAATCGGGCCGACAGCAGCGGCGCGCCGAGGCCGGGCGCCGCCGCGAACAGCTCGTCGACAAAGCTGTCCTCCGACCGCCGCAACGCGAGCGGATCGAGCCGCGAGGCGGCGAGGAAGTCGGCCGGGTAGTCCGCGCCGCTGTGCGGCGAGGCGAGGACCAGCGGCAGCCGGCGCGCCGCCGGCCGCCTGACCTCGACGACGCCCTCTCCATTCGACCGGCGCCCCGGCTCACCGTCCATCGCCAAAGCTTAGAGCGCCGTCGCCCTGCTGTCATCATGCGCGCGATCCGCGCAGGGCGGGCATCATGCGCGCGATCCGCGCAGTGTGGGCCGCTGCCGACGCGATGCGGATCATCGGCGCCGGGGCGCGCCGTCACCATCGCCTTCGCCGCGGCGGTATAATGGGCTTGGACCGGCCCGGCGGCCCGGCTCGGGGCATGGGAAAGCCCGGGGCATGGGAAAGGACGACATATGGAACGGCGAAGGCTTGGGGAGCTGGCGGTCTCGGCGGTCGGCCTCGGCTGCGCCACGATGACCCCGTTCTACGGCGAGCCCGATCCCGAGGCGGCGATCGACACGATCCGGCGCGCCGGCGAGCTTGGCGTCGACATGCTCGACACCTCCGACGCCTACGGCCGGGGCCGCAACGAGGAGCTGATCGCGACGGCCATAGAAGGACGCCGGGCGCAATATGTGATCGCGAGCAAATTCGGCAATATGGGGCGCAACCCCGACGGCTCGGCGGCCGGGGAAGGGCGGCCGGGCTATGTGCGGCTCGCCTGCGAGCGAAGCCTGGCGCGGCTGCGGACCGAGGCGATCGACCTCTACTACATCCACCGGGTCGACCCGAATGTGCCGATCGAGGAGACGGTCGGGGCCATGGCCGAGCTGGTCCGCGAGGGCAAGGTGCGCTTCCTCGGGATTTCGGAGGCCGGGGCGGAGACGATCCGGCGCGCCCATGCGACCCACCCGATGAGCGCGGTGCAGATCGAATATTCGCTGTGGTCGCGCGATGTCGAAGGCGGCGTCCTCGATGCGTGCCGGGAGCTGGGCATCGGCTTTGTCGCCTACAGCCCGCTCGGGCGCGGCTTTCTGACCGGCGCCGTCAGCCGCCGCGAGGATTTGCGCGACGGCGACGCGCGCCTTCATATGCCCCGCTTCCAGGCGGAAAACCTGCCGCGCAACCTCGACCTGGTCGCCAGGCTGCGCGAATTGGCGGCGGCCGAGGGGTGCACGCCGGCGCAGCTGGCGCTCGCCTGGCTCTTGTCGCGCGGCCCGTCGATCGTGCCGATCGCCGGCACCAGCCATCGCCGCTGGCTGGAGGAGAACGCCGCGGCGGCCGATCTGCGCGTCTCCGCCGCGACATGGCAGGCGCTGGAGGGGCTCTTTCCGCCTGGCGCCGCCGCCGGCCCGCGCTACGCCCCCGCCTACAGCCGCACCCTGGGCCTTTGACCGCTCCCCGCCATCGGCTAGCTTCGCCCGAAGACGACAAGAACCCGGAGACGACAAGAACAAGGAAAGAGCCCATGGAATTCGGCATGTTTCACGAGTTTCCGGCGCTCGAAGGGCGCAGCCAGGCGGACGCCTTCGAGGAGGCGCTGGCGCAGGTCGAGGCCGCCGACCGCTGGGGCCTCGACGCGATGTGGCTTGCCGAATTGCACGGCGAGCCGAGGCGATCGGTGATGTCGGCCCCGCTCGGCATCGCCAATGCGATCGCGGTGCGCACCCGGCGGATCAAGATCGGCATCGCGGTCCAGGTATTGCCGCTGTGCCACCCGCTGCGGCTGGCCGAGGAGGCCGCGACGGTCGACCAGCTGAGCCGCGGCCGGCTGATCTTCGGGGTCGGACGCAGCGGCGTGGTGCGCACCTACGAGGATTACGGCGTCTCCTACGCCGAGAGCCGCGAGCGCTTCGCCGAAACGCTGGAGATCATCGAGCGGGCCTGGACCCGGGACCCGTTCTCCTACGAGGGCAAATACTACAGCTTCGACAACGTCACCCTGGTGCCGAAGCCGTTCCAAAAGCCGTATCCGCCGATCCGCATCGCCGCCGCCAGCGCCGACACCTTTGCAGCGATCGGCCGGCTCGGCCGCCCGATCTTTGTCGCGGTGCGGCACGGCTCCTTCGCCGAGCTGGTCCCGGCGATCCGGGAATACCGCGAGGCCTGGACGGCGGCCGGACATCCGGGCAGGGGCGAGGTCTATCTGCGCGTCCCGGCCTATGTCGCCGAAACCGAGGAGCGCGCCCGCGACGAGCTGCGCGGCAGCCTGATGCATTTCTTCCAGCGCCAGGCCGAGCTGGCGATCGAACTCGGCGCGGCGCTCGGGCGGCCCCGCGGCCGAGCAGCGGGTCCAGCGCGCCGAGCGCCTGCGCAGCCTCTCCTACGAAGATGCGCTGAGGGGCCAGGTTCTGGTCGGCTCGCCCGACGGCTTCGCCGCGCGCTTGCGCGAGGTGGAGGAAGAGCTGGGCCTCGACGGCATCCTCGCCGAGCTCAATTGCGGCGGCCGCATCCCGCACGAGCGCGTCCTGAACGCGATCCGGCTGTTGTGCGAGGAGGTCAAGCCGCGCTTCCAGTAGAGCGGATTTCTATCGGGTTGCATCGTCGGATCGAGATTGCTTCGTCGCGCGATGCGCTCCTCGCAATGACGAGGAATTCTCTGATGACGCAACGGCAAAAAAGGAACAGCGATGCGTTTTGGATTGTTCGGCGGCGCCCGCACCGAGATCGGCGAGCAGGCGAGCGACAGCCGGATCTATACCGACTACATCGATTACATCTGCGAAGCCGAGGCGCTGGGCTTTCACAGCGTGTTTCTGGTCGAGCACCACTTCACCGGCTTCGGGCAGATCTCGGCGACATTGAATTTTCTGACCTATCTCGCGGCGAAGACGACGCGCATCCGGCTCGGCACCGCGGTTCTGGTGCTGCCCTGGCACAACCCGGCGCTGCTCGCCGAGCAGGCGGCGACGCTCGACCTGCTCTCCAACGGCCGCCTCGACCTCGGCATCGGCAAGGGCTACCGCTGGGGCGAGTTTCACGGCTTCTGCATGCCGATGGAGGAGGCCGGCGAGCGCTATGACGAGGCGGTGGCGTTTCTGCGCAAGGCGTGGACGACAAAGGGCCGCTTCTCGCATCACGGCAAGCGGTGGCATTACGAGGACATCGTTGTCGAGCCGGCGCCGGTGCAAAAGCCGCACCCGCCCTTGTGGATCGGCGCGCACAGCCCCCACTCGATCCGCCGCGCCGCGGAAGACGGGTTCAACCTGCTGCTGGGCCAGGCCGGCAGCCCCGAGCTTGTCGCCGAAGGCATCGGCGTCTACCGCAAGGCGGTCGAGGCGCAGGGCCGGGTTTTCGACCCGATGAGCGTCGGCCTGACCCGCGCGCTGCACATCGCGACCACCGCGGCGGAGCGCGAGGCGGCGCACGAGCTGCGCATGGCCTTTATGCGCAATGTCCAGCAATTGTCGCTGGCGCCCGATGGCGGGTCGCCGACGCTCGGCCGGCCGCGCCGGGCGATGAGCGCGCAGGACATGCGAGCGGCCACCGAAAGCGACGCGCTGATCGGTCCGCCCGACGAGATCGTGGCGCGGCTGAAGCGGCTCGAGGCGGGCGGGGTCGAATATGTAATGGTGATCGATGTCGGCGGCTCGCTCGCGGCGCTGCGGACCTTCGCCGCCGAGGTCATGCCCGAGCTCGCCGGCGCCAGTTCTTAGGGCTTGCCCGGAACGGCGAAATCGCCGAAACATCGCGCAACCCCGACCCGAACGGAAAGCAGAGAAATGAAGCACATCAATCCGCGGACGGTTGTCGCCCTGGCGGCGGTGGTGTCGCTGGCCGCCTGCGTGGCGCCGCCGCTGGCGCCCACCATCCCGGTGGCGCCCGGGCCCGGCAAATCGTTCCAGGCGTTCGCCAACGACCAGGCGTTCTGCCAGCAATACGCCTACAACCAGACCGCGCCGAGCGCCGCCGCCGCCAACCAGCAGGCGTTCGGCAGCGCCTTGATCGGCACCGCGCTCGGGGCCGGGCTCGGGGCTGCGATCGGCGGCGGCCGGGGTGCGGCGATCGGCGCCGCCTCGGGCGCGGTCGCCGGCACCGCGATCGGAACCAGCGGCGCCGGCTATGCGCAAATGAGCGTGCAGCAGCAATTCGACGTCATGTTCGGCCAGTGCATGGCCGCCCACGGCAATCAGGTGCCCGGCATGTCGGGGCCGCCGGGCTATGGCCCGCCGCCGGGCTACGGCCCACCCCCCGGCTATTACGGCCAGCCCTACTGATCAGCGCGCCCACTGATCAGCGTGGCGCCGTCTTGCGATTATCGGTGAGGTAGACCCGGCCGAGCCCGCGGCGGCGCGCCAAGGCCCGCCCCCAGCCGATCGCCTCCTCCTCGGTGTCGAAGTGGCGGATCATCGGCGCCATCCTGGCCGAGCCGCCGGATTCTTCCCATTCCTCGACCAGGCTGGCGCGCAGCCCTTGCGGCGCCGGATCGAGGATCAGGGTCAGCTTCATTTTCAAATCATCCTGATCAGGCCGGCGGCGCCCCAGATGGCGAGAACCGCGCCGGTGAGCCGGCTCATCCGCCCGCCCCAGGGCAGCGTTTTTTCCAGCAGCACAAGGAGCGCGATCAGGGCGACCCAGGCGAGGTTCATCAGACCTCCGACAAACAGCAGCGCCATCAGCATCCAGCAGCAGCCGAGGCAGAAGAGCCCGTGGCGGATCCCGGTCGAGACAGCGCCGGGCACACCCTGGCGCCAGTGGCGGACCAGGAAGTCGGCGGGCGAACGGCAGTGCCTCAGACAGGTGTCCTTGAGCGGCGTCCATTGATAGACCCCTGCCGCCAGAAGGACTGTTCCCGCCAGGATCGCATTGCCGAGCGCCATCGGCGCGGACAGCAGGCCGGCTTGGGCGAGGCCCCATTGCAGGAAGGTGGCGGCGAGGCTGAAGCCGCACCAGACCAGCAGGTAGCCCGACGCGAACAGCGCCGCCGCGGCGGGAACGGCGCCGGAATTCCCGCCGCGGCTGCGTGTGAGCGCGCCGACCAGCAAGACTGCCGGGGTGGCGCTCGGCAGCATCATCGCCGCCATCATGACCACCCACATGACGAAGATCAGCGCGGCGTAGCCCGGGGTCCACTCGGGCGCCATCGCCATGATCCGGCCGCCGCCCATATCCATCGTCCCCATCTCGACGCCGGCGCCGAGCAGGAGATAAATCCAGGACGCCGCGATCACCCCGCCGAGACCGGCCAGCACCATGACGCGGTCGCGGCGCAGGAACCGCGACAACAGCTCGGTCGGCATCGCCGCGCTATTCGACGACGCCTTTGTTGCTGAGGTGGAGATGGGCGAATTGGCCGTAGCTGTTCTTTAGATCGAGCTTGATGGCGCCCGTCGCCCGCGTGGTCCCGCTGCCGATCTCGGCGATCCGGTATTCGAAGCCGTGCGGCAGGTCGATCCGGGCGCGGTGCTCGGCGCCGGTGATCGGGTTCTTGATCGGCTCGCCGGTCGTCTCCAATAGGCCCGGCACCTCGAGCCGGGCGCGCCGCGCCTCGACATCGACATCGAAATCGATCGGCAAGTACAGCGGCGGGAGCTTGTTCGGCGACATCGCGCCGTACACCCACCATACCGTCGCCATCGGCTCGGTCTCCTCGCCCGAGAGGATCTTGACCAGCGCCTCGCGCTGGCGCGCATCGGCCCGCTCGTCGATGACGAGCTGCATCGTGCCGTTCCCCTGGTGGACGGCGCCAGGCCATTGCCAGGCGCCGGCGGCGAGAAGTCCGTCGAGCCGGACATCGCCGAAATGCCCCTCCTCGATCCGGTAGCCGCAGGCTGCTTCGCAGAAGCCGTATGTCGGCAATGCGTTGAACTGGCACGGGCAGCCGTAGGAGCAGTTGCAATTGGCAAATTCATCGGCGCGCACGCGCCACTCGGTGGTCGCCATCCCCGCCTCCCAGCCGCAAATTCGTCGATCTTCGTCTGCGGCTTCATGATAAATCGACGCGGAACGAAGCGCCATCGCGGAGGACGACATGTTGGATTTGCGAATTCGCGGCCGCAAGGCCCTGGTCTGCGCGGCGAGCAAGGGGCTGGGACGGGCCTGCGCGATGTCCTTGGGGCGCGCCGGGGTCGATTTGACGATCACCGCGCGCACCGCCGAGACCTTGGAGCAGACCGCCGACGAGATCCGCAAGGAGACCGGGGCCAAGGTGACCGCGGTCGCCGGCGACATCTCGACCGAGGCCGGCCGTACGGCGGCGCTCGCCGCCTGCCCGAGCCCCGACATCCTGGTCAACAATTGCGGCGGCCCGCCGCACGGCGATTTCCGCGAGTGGTCGGTCGAGGATTGGCAGAAGGCGGTCAACGCCAACATGCTGACCCCGATCATGCTGATCAAGGCGGTGGTCGACGGCATGTGCGAGCGCAAGTTCGGGCGCGTCGTCAACATCACCTCGGGCTCGGTCAAATCGCCGATCGCCAACCTCGGCATGTCGAACGGCGCCCGCGCCGGGCTGACCGCGTTCTGCGCCGGGATCGCCCGCCAGGTGGCAAAGCACAATGTGACGATCAACGGCCTCCTGCCCGGCCCGTTCCTGACCGACCGGCTGCGCTCCGGCATCGAGTACGAGGCGCGGCGGCAGAACATCTCGTTCGAGGAGATGCTGGCGAAGCGCGGCTCGACCAATCCGACCGGCCGGGTCGGCGATCCGGCCGAGTTCGGCGACGCCTGCGCGTTCCTGTGCGCCGCCTCGTCCGGCTTCATCGTCGGCCAGAACCTGTTGCTCGACGGCGGCGCCTTCAACTCGACGATGGGGTAGGGCTCGCCCGGCGACGCGCCGGCTTGCCGGCGCTGTTTTGCTCGCTTCCCCGGCGCAGGCCGGGGTCCATCCTTGCGCACGTAAGGTGCTGGATTTGCTTGTACGCAGTTGTAGCCGATTGAAAATTTGGAGCGTTGGAGAGATGGGTCCCGGCTTCCCCCACGGATCAAGTCCGTGGGCTGAAGGCCCACGGGAAAGCGAGACAGAGCGTTTGCTGATTTCCTCCTGCGTCCCGATTTCTTCACACGCTCTCAGGATGACAGAGGTGCAGCGAGCAGCTCAGCCGACCTTGACCAGCTTCTGCAGGCTCCTGAGCCCCGGCGGGATCGGCTCGCCTTTGGCGCGCACCCGGCGGCCCCAATTGGTGAACGAGACCTCGCCGACATAGATGTCGCCGCGGCTGTCGACGGCGAGCCCGTGCGGCGAGATGAACTGGCCGGCATCGAGCCCGGCATGGGCGTGGCCGAGCCGGGCCAGGAGCTCGCCCTTGCTGGTATAGATGCTGACCCGGGGCCCGCAATTCGGCAGGTCGATGTTGACTGCCATGTCGGGGCCGATCTCGCCGACGAAGAAGCGCGGCGTCCGGGTGCCGGTTTCCATGTAGAGGCCCGAGGGGCGGTGCATGTTGTTCCATTGCGCCTCGTACTTGCCGTTGCCGTCGAACACCTGGACGCGGTGGTTCTCGCGGTCGGCGACGTAGACCCAGCCGTCGGGGTCGCAGCAGATGTTGTGGGCGATGTTGAACTGGCCGGGGTCGGTGCCGGGCTCGCCCCACGACATCACCCGCCTGCCGTCCGGAGTGTATTTGTGGACGCGCGAGTTGCCGTAGCCGTCGGAGATGTAGAGATGGTCGCCCTGCGGCGAGAGCGCGGTGTGGGTGCAGCGGTGGAACGGCTCGCCGCTCATGTAGGGCGCGGGCTTGCCGGGGATGCCGATGGTCAGCAAGACCTTGCCGTCGAGCGCGCAGTGGCGGACCGTGTGGTCGCCGTCGTCGGTCAGCCAGATCGTGTCGTCCGGCGCCATGTGGACGCCGTGCGGGCGCAGGAAGACGCCTTCGCCCCAGGTGCGCAGCAGGTTGCCGTCACGGTCGAAGACGCACATCGGGTGCTTGCCGCGGTTGAAGGCGTAGACGTTGTCGCTCCTGTCGACGCCGACCGCGGCGACATCGGCGTTGAACTCCATGCCCGGCGGCAATTTCGCCCAATTGTCGGCAACCTCGTAGCGATAGCCGTCCGTCCCAAGCACCACAGGCATGGCAGTTTCTCTCCGTCTTGAGGGTCTGGCCGCGATTATAGAGGTCCTGTGGCCGCTACTCAACGCGCGCGTGGCCGGGCCGGCCGGATCGGGCTCAACCCGGCCGGAAACCACCATGTCAACAGCAAGGTCGCAGCCGATATCGTCACGACGATCAGGTAGACGTTGTGCAGGGCGGCGCCGACGGCGTCGGCCAGCCGAGCCAGCTCGTCGGCGCCGAGGCCCCGGCGGCTGGCCGGGTCGAGCAGGTGGTTGACCGCGTCGCCGGCGCCGGGCAGCCGGCGCTGCACGCCGAAATTGACCACGGCGCCGTAGAGCGCCGCGCCGACCGATTGGCCGATCATCCGCATGAACATGTTCGAGGCGGTCGCGACGCCGCGCTCGCCCCAGCCCACGCTCGCCTGCAACGACACCAGAAAGGCCGTGTTGCAGCAGCCCATCCCGACGCCCATGACCAGCGATCCGGCCGCCGCCCACAAGGCGGTGCTGGTCGGCTGCAAGGTCGCCAGCATCAGGCTGCCGGCGAGCAGCGACGCGCCGCCGATCGCGGCGGCAAGCCGATACGAGGTGCGGATCATCAGCCTGCCCGACGCCATCGAGGCGAACGTCCAGCTGACCGACATGCAGCCGAGGACGAAACCGGCGATGGCCGGGCTGCGGCCCATGACCCCTTGCACATAGGTCGGCAGAAACGCCGATATCCCGATCATCGCCGAGCCGGTGCCGAAGATGCCGAAATTGCTCAGCGCGATGACCCGATTGCGCCACAGCCGAAACGGCATCATCGGCTCCGGCGTGCGGCTCTCGTGGACCGCGAACAGCGTGAGCGCGGCCCCGCCGCCGACCACCAACGCCGCGGCTGCGCCGCCATCGAGCCTGCCGGCCCCGACCAGGGCGAGCATCAATGCGGTGACGCCGGCGATCAGCAGCGCCGCGCCGAGATAATCGATCCGGCGCCGGCGCCGCTCCACCCGCTCGCGCAGGAACAGCGCGAACATGACGATGCTGACGGCGCCGATCGGCAGGTTGATCCAGAAGACGAAGGACCAATGCGCGTGCTCGACCAGAAAGGCGCCGAGCGCCGGGCCGACGATCGCCGAGCCGCCGAACACGCTCGAAATATAGCCCTGCACCCGGGCGCGCTCCGCCGGCGTGTAGATGTCGCCGACGATCGTGCTGGCGATCGGCTGAATGGCCCCGGCGCCCAGCCCCTGCAAGGCGCGGAACAGAACCAGCATCGTCATGTTGCCGGCCAGCCCGCACAACGTGGTGCCGACCAGAAAGATGCCGGCGCCGGCGAAGAACACGCGCTTGCGGCCATGGATGTCGGCCAGCCGGCCGTAGATCGGTATCGACACCGCCATCGCCAGCAGGTACGCCGCGAACACCCAGCTGAACAGATTGAACCCGCCGAGATCGCCGACGATCGACGGCATCGCGGTCGCGACGATCGAGCTTTCGACCGCGGCCATGAAGGTCGCCATCAGCGAGGCGGCGAGCACCATCCCGCGTCGCGGCACGACGACGGAGGGCCGGAGCTCCTGGGTGCCGGCTTGGTCCAAACCGAAACGCTCCAACGGCTGAGGGATGACGCAAACGGCGTATCTAGGCCGATCGCTCTCGTCGGACAACGCGCGACGCGGTAGGGTCAGACATCCTTTGCCGGAGGGAGCGAGTGACCCAGCCGTTTCGCGATCCATCCCGCGCGCCCGGTGAGCACGCCCGCCGCGCCGCCGGCTTCCCGGCGCTCGACGCGATCCGGGCGCGCGGGATGCTGCGCGTCGGCACGACCGGCGATTACCGTCCGTTCAGCTTTCTGCACGCCGACGGGAGCTATGGCGGCGCCGACATCGACATGGCGCACGATCTCGCCCAAAAACTCGCGGTCGGGATCGAATTCGTGCCGACGGTGTGGGTGCGCCTGCTCGACGACTTTCTCGCCGGCTGCTTCGACATCGCCATGGGCGGGGTCACGGTCAACGACGCGCGGGCCGAGAAAGGGTTCTTCTCGATCCCGAATTTCGTCGACGGCAAGCGGCCGCTCGCCCGGCGCGAGGACCGCGAGCGCTTTACCAGCATCGCCGCGATCGACCGGCCGGGGGTGCGGGTGATCGCCAATCCGGGCTCGGCCAACGAGGCCTTCGCCCGCGCCAGCTTCAAGAACGCGACGGTCACGATTCACCACGACAACGCCAGCGTGTTCGACGAGCTCGTCGCCGGGCGCGCCGATGTGATGGTGACCGACGGGCTCGAAGCCGACCATCAGGCGCACCTTCACCCGGAGCTGGCGGCGGTCCCGGTGGCGGCCCCGTTCACCCGCCTCGAAAAGGCCTATTTCTTCGCTCGCGACCCGGCGATGAAGGAATTCATCGACGCCTGGCTCGGCGCAGCGATGGCGGGCGGCGCCTGGCAATCGGCGCTGAAGCGCGCGATGGCGGCGGCCGGATGAACGGGCGCACCCCGGCGCGATGACGGCGGCGGGCGACACCGCCGAGGCCCCGGCGGCAACCGCGCCGCGGATGCCGGCGTGGCGGCCGGCGCTGGCCGCGGCCGCCGGCAGCGTCATGGTCGGGTTTCTGCCGATCACGACACTGCGTCTCTACGGCGAGGGGATGAGCACGTTCTCGCTCTTGTTCTGGCGCTACGGCATCGCTCTTTTCGCGCTGGTGCTGGCCGCCAGGCTCGCCGGCCTCGATCTTCGCGGCGCCGGCCGCCGCGGCGCGCTGCGCATAACGCTCGTCGGCGCGACCCTCGGCTCGGCTCAGACACTATGCTTTTTCGAGAGCCTGCGCTGGCTCGAGACCGGCATCGCGGTGCTGCTGTTCTACACCTACCCGGCGGTGACCTTGGCGCTCGAGCGGATCCTCTTCAAGCGCCGGGCGCAGCCGATCGCCGTCTTCTGCGTCGTGATGATCCTCGGCGGGGCCGGGCTGATCGCCGGGACCGGCCTCGACCGCGGAACGATCGACCCGCGCGGCTTCCTGTGGGCGGTCCCGGGGCCCTTGATCTACGCGCTCTATCTGACGGCCAACGCGCGGCTGATGCGGCGCCATCCGCCGCTGGTCGGGGCCGGCTATCTCTATCTCGGATTTACCGCGAGCTTTTTTGTCGTTGTGCTGTTCTCCGGGATCGAGGCGCCGCGGAGCCCCGGCGGATGGCTGGCCCTGCTGTTCATCGCGCTTGGGACCGGCGCGCTGACGATCACGCTCTTTTCCTACAGCGTGCCGCGGCTCGGGCCGTCGAGCTACGCGATCATCGCCAACGCCGAGCTCGTCACCGTCGTGCTCGTCGGGGTGCTCGCCTTGGGCGAGCGGCTGACCCCGGCCCGGGCGGTCGGCGGCGGCCTGATCGTCTGCGGCATCCTGCTGCACGGCGTCTTTCGCAAGCCCCACCCCGTCTGAGCGCCTTGCCCGAAAATTTGGCCGGCTTTACGATTTATTAATCTAAAAAGCGATATTTTCCCTCGTCAAGCGCGGTCGCGGCGGCCGCCTTCGCCTAAAGGGAGAATGTCATGGCTCAATGTCTGCGACTGCCGGTCCTCGTCGCGCTGGCCATCCTCGGCCTGTCGCCGTCGTGCCTCGGCGCGATGCTGCCGCCGAGCGCGAGCCGCGCCGCCTGCGCCGAGGACAGCTGGATCGACGTGCGCTGCCACGGCGCGCTGGGCAATGGCGGCAGCGACGACACCGCCGCCTTCGCCAAGGCCGTGCGCGCGGCGATCGCGTCCGACCTTCCGCTCTTCATCCCGCATGGCCGGTACCGGCTCACCCGCGCCCTGGTCATCGATTATGCGCAGAGATCGGACACCGGCTTTCGCCTGATCTCGATGGGGGCGATCATCGACGGCGCGGCGATCCATTCCGGCCCGGTGCTCGAGATCCGCTGCTCCGGCGGGAGCCGGACCGCGCCGAAGGGCTGCTTCTATTTCAAGGAGGAGGGAACGCTGTTCGTCAACGCCGACACCAACGACTACGCGGTCGTGGTCGGCGACCGGGATTTCTCGGACGCGCAGAACTCGATCAAGATCGACCACCTGATCGTCAACAACGCCAATTCGGGCCCCAGGGCCGGTGGGCTGCAGCTCAACTATGTGCTCAGCTCGGACATCTTCGCCGTCGCCGACTCGGCGGGGGGCGCGGCCGGCATCGCCCTCGAGCAGACCCAGATCTCGCGGATCAGCGGGGCCGGGTCGGCGAGCGCCAGGGGCGGCGTCGCGCTGTTGATCGAGAACGGCTACAGCTTCGCCAACACGGTCTACGCGATGGATCTCGAAGTGGCCCCGACCTGCCTGGCGATCGCCTCGCGCAAGGCGGTCCACAACACCTTCATCTCACCCTACATGGCGTGCGCGACGGCGGTCGACGCGACCGCCGGCAACGCCACCCAGCTGGTCAACCCGCTGTTCGGCGGCAACGTCAAGACCCGGTTCGCCGCGTCGACCGGCATCTCGACGACGCCGTGACGCCGCCGGCCTCCCGGCCTTTGACAGATCGGCCTCCCGGCCTTTGACAGATCGGCCTCCCGGCCTTTGACAGATCGGGTGAAAGCGCTCAAACCTATCCCCGCCAGACGGCTGGATGGCCGCTCCCCGCGAAGGCGGGGAGAGGAAAGTCCGGGCTCCACGGAGGCGCGGTGCCGGGTAACGCCCGGCGGGGGCGACCCCAGGGACAGTGCCACAGAAAGAACACCGCCGCTCGTTCCCGGCTCGCCGGGCGGGCGGCAAGGGTGAAACGGTGCGGTAAGAGCGCACCGCGCCGCCGGCGACGGCGGCGGCAGGGAAAACCCCACCGGGAGCAAGACCAAGTAGGAGCGGCAGGCGCGCCGGAGCGATCCGGGGCGCCGGGCGTGCCTCCGCGCCGCCGCTCGGGTCGGTCGCACGAGGCGCCCGGCAACGGGCGTCCCAGAGGAATGGCCATCGCCGCCCGCCCGGGAGCTCCCGGAGGGCGGGACAGAACCCGGCTTACACGCCGTCTGGCGCCTTCCCATCCGCCCCCTGGCGGCGCTGCGGTGGGTAACTCGGCGGACCAAGTCGGGATAACGTCGCTTTCCGGAGGATAAGCCTGTGGACGGCGGATTTGGCGGTTGCCCTGTGGGCGGCGTCCCTCCGATCGTGCATGCGGCGGCGGTCGGCATGGCCGAGGCTCGTGGCCGCGATCCGGTGATCGACGGGATTGATTAGGGGGGCGGCCCTCGCGCCGACCACGCCCAGGGGAGAACGGGCGGCCTTTGCGGGCCGCCCGTTGCCGTTTTTGGCATGCCTGCGAAACGCAGAGGCCCGCGGCGCCGCCGAATTTTGCCGCGCCGGAGCGCATTTGATTCGTCGCGACACATTTCCTATGGCAATCTTTCGGCATTGTTTTTGGGGAGGTCGGATGGCGCGAGACACCAACCCGTTCAAGACCGAGCTGATCACCTTGTCGCTCAACGCCCAGACCGTCTGGTATCTCGACCGCCTGGTCGAGATCGGCCTTTACGGCAACAATCGAACCGAGGCGGCGCGGGTGGCGCTCTACGATCACTGCAAGCTGCTGGTCGCCAACAACACCCTGAGCCTGGCCCCGCCGCCCGAGGCTATCGCCCAAGCCTGGCCCGAAAACCCGCTCGCCGCCCGCACGGGGACAACGGCGGCGGGCGCGCGCCGGGATCGCGTTTGATTTTCGGAACATTTGATGAATTCGGCTGGCTGCGAATTTGTCTTCGGACCGCGTCGGAGCCATTGCTTGCGCGCAAGAGGGGGCTCAACAACTACATCCTGTTATCGAAGCGGCGCGATGGCGGTTTTGTAAAATCTGAAGTTTTATTCTGTCAGACCCATTGACACCCATGTTTGCCCATGATATCCCATTGTCACCCATGGACGGACGCCGCCGATGGGGGGAACGTCGGCGGTATCCTTCGGGCGCCCCTTGCCGAGCGTCCATGGGCGAGCGTTGGGGGAACGAGTGGCGCTGTTCATGTCCACTTACGTGAACAAGGTCGACCGCAAGGGGCGGGTTTCTGTGCCGGCGACCTTTCGCGCTACCCTCTCGGGCCAGAGCTTCAACGGCATCGTCGTCTTTCCCTCCTTCGAGCATCAGGCTCTGGAGGGGGCCGGCATCGACCGCATGGAGGCGATCTCGGCGGGGCTCGACCGGCTCGGCCAGCCGAAACGGCAGCAGCAGCTGGCCAACCTGATCCTCGCCCGCTCGCAGCCTCTCCCGTTCGACCCCGAGGGCCGGGTCATGCTCCCCGAGCGTTTTGTCGCGCACGCGCAGATCGCCGACAGCGCGGTCTTTGTCGGGCTCGGCGCGACCTTTCAGATTTGGCGCCCCGAGCTGTTCGCCGAGCGCGAGGCGGCGATGCTCGGTCTGGCGCTGAGCGAGGGGACCGAGCTGCCGACGCTCGGCAGCCTCGCGGCCGGGTTCGAGCAATGACCCACGGGTCTCGCCCCGCCGGCGGGAACGGCGACGGCGCGCCCGGGTCGCCGCGCGCGGCCGGGCATGTCCCGGTCCTGCTCGACGCCGTGCTCGCCGCGCTGGCCCCGCGCGACGGCGCGCTCTATGTCGACGGCACCTTTGGCGGCGGCGGCTACAGCACGGCCCTGCTCGCCGCGGCGCGGTGCCGCGTCATCGGCATCGATCGCGATCCCGAGGCGGTGCGGCGCGGGCGCGACCTGGCCCGGACCCTCGATGGGCGGCTGACCGTCGTCGAAGGCAATTTCGGCGACATGGCGCGGCTCGTCGACCCCGCGGCGGCGGGGCCGGTCGCCGGCGTCGCGCTTGACCTCGGGGTCTCTTCCGAGCAGATCGACACGCCGGAGCGCGGGTTCTCGTTCCGCCTCGACGGCCCGCTCGACATGCGCATGAGCGGCGCCGGGGAGAGCGCCGCCGACCTCGTCGCCGCCCTCTCCGAGGAGGAGCTCGCCCGGCTGATCCAGGCCTTCGGCGAGGAGCGCTTCGCCCGCCGCATCGCCCGCATGATCGCCGCGGCGCGGCAGGACCGGCCGATCCGGCGGACGGCCGAGCTGGCCCGGATCGTTCGCGCCGCGGCGCCGCAAGGCGAGCCGGGGCTCGATCCGGCGACGCGGACCTTTCAGGCGCTGCGGATCGCGGTCAACGACGAGCTCGGCGAGCTCGACCGCGGGCTCGCCGCGGCCGAAGCGCTCTTGATGCCGGGCGGAAGGCTGGCCGTGGTGTCGTTCCACTCGCTCGAGGACCGCCGGGTCAAGGCGTTTTTGCGGCGGCGCAGCGCCGGCGCGCCGCGCGGCTCGCGGCACGCGCCGGCCCCGGTCGGCGGGCCGGTCCCGAGCTTTGAGCTCTTGTGGCGCCGCGCCGCCCGGCCCGACGCCGCCGAAATCGCCCGCAACCCGCGCGCCCGCTCGGCGCGGCTGCGCGCGGCGGTGCGCACCCCGGCGGCGCCGTGGCCCGCCGATCGCCGCGGTCGGGCGGCATGATCCGGCTCGCCACCCTGTTCTGGCTGGTCCTCGTCTCGGCCACCGGCTTTGTCATGTTCGGCGTCAAATACCAGGTCCAGGCGCTCGACGACGAGCTGGCGCGGACCCGCAAGGCGGCCGCGGCCGAACGGCACGAGACCCGGGTGCTCGATGCGGAGTGGGCCTATCTGACGCGACCCGAGGTTCTGGAGGACATGAACCGGCGTTTTCTGTCGCTGGGCCCGATCGCCACCAGGCAGCTGCGCACCGGCGTCTCCGACATCCCGATGCGGCCGGCGCCGCCGCCCCCGCCCGAGGTCGCCGCCGCGCCCGAAGCGGCGCCGCAGCAAGGCGAGGCGAATGTGGCCTCGGCGTCGCCGGCGCCGCCGGCGCCCGAGGCTGCGCCGGCGGCGGCGGTCGCAGCGGCAAAGCCTGCGCGAGCCGTGGCGGCGGCGCGCCCGGCGCCGGCGAAGCTGGCGGCGCGGCGCGAGGCGCCGCAGCGCCGCCCGAAATCCCTCGACGACTTGTTCGCCCAGGTCTCGGCGATCCGATGACGATCGCTCCCCAGCCTTTCGACGACAACCCGTGCCGGCCGCGGCATTTCAAGCCGCCGCCCTGCGCGCCCGTCATCCCCGAGGGGCCGGCCCGGCAGGCGATCGAGACCTGCCGCACCCGGCTGCTCGTCACCGGAGCGCTGTTCGCCTTCATTTTCGCCGTGGTCGCGCTGCGCGTCGTCGATGTCGTGCTGCTCGGCGGCGCCGCCGCCGAATCCAGCATCGGCCGGGTTCATCGCGTCAAGCCGCCGGCCCCGAGCCGCGCCGACATCGTCGACCGCAACGGCCGGCTCCTGGCGACCACGCTCGACAGCCCGTCGCTCTACGCCAACCCCAAGCAGATCCTCGACGCCGCCGAGGCGGCCCAGAAGCTGGTCAAGGCGCTGCCGGGCCTGAGCGGCCCGCAGGTCTACGCCAAGCTCACCTCGGACAAGAGCTTTGTGTGGCTCAAGCGGCACTTGACGCCGCGCGAGCAGTACGACGTCAATCAGCTCGGGATACCGGGGCTCGAGTTCGAGCACGAGGATCGCCGCGTCTATCCGGACGGCGACCTGACCGCGCATGTCGTCGGCTATACCGGCATCGACAATGCCGGCTTCGCCGGGATCGAGCGCGGCCTCGACGACGTGCTGAAGGAGCGTCGCGATCCGCTGCAGCTGTCGATCGACCTGCGCCTGCAATTCGTCCTGCACGAGGAGCTGCGGCGGGTCATCGACGATTTCACCGCCAAGGCGGCCGCCGGCCTGATCATGGACGTCAACACCGGCGAGATTCTGGCGATGGTGTCGCTGCCGGATTTCGACCCCAACCATCCGGGCGCGCCCGACCCCGACCGTCCCGACATCACCGCCGCCGACCGGATGTTCAACCGGATCACGCTCGGCGATTACGAGCTCGGCTCGGTGTTCAAGGTCCTCACCGTGGCGATGGCGCTCGATTACGGGACCGCCTCGATGACCAGCAGCTACGACGCCGCCCACCCGCTGCATATCGGCCGGTTCACGATCAGCGACTACCACGGCAAGCACCGCTGGCTTAGCCTGCCCGAGGTTTTGATGTATTCCTCGAACATCGGGGCGGCCCGGATGGCGATGGATGTCGGGGCCCAGCGGCAGCGCGACTTCCTCGCCCGGATGGGCCTCTTAAAGCCGCCGACGATCGAGATTTCCGAGGTGGCGACGCCGCACTATCCGGCAAAGTGGCGCGAGGTCAATGTGATGACCATCGCCTTCGGCCACGGCATCTCGGTGACCCCGATCGGCTTCGCCACCGCCGCCGCGGCGCTGGTCAATGGCGGGGTGCTGCACCAGGCGACCCTGTTGAAGCTGCCGCCGGGGTTCGCGCCGCAAGGCCGGCAGGTGATGTCGGCGCAGACCTCGGAGCGGATGCGCAAGCTGTTGCGGCTGGTGGTCGAGCACGGCACCGGGACGATGGCCGCGGCGCCCGGCTATGTCGTCGGCGGCAAGACCGGAACCGCCGACAAGGTCCAGGGCAAGCATTATGCCGAGCGCGTCCTGCTTTGCAGCTTTCTCGGCGTCTTTCCGATGAACGATCCGAAGTATCTGGTCTTTACGATGGTCGACGAGCCGCACCCGAACAAGCAGAGCCACGGCTACGCGACCGCGGGCTGGACCGTGGCGCCGGTGACAAGCCGCGTCGTCCAGCGCATCGCGCCCTTGCTCGGCGTGCAGCCGGTCGACGAGAATTCGCCCGATGTCCAAAAAGCGTTGATGGTCGAAAGCCTGCAAGGGAAGCGGATTGAAGCTTACTGAGCTGATCGGCCCGACCGCCGCGGCGTTGCCGGCCGATCTCGAGATCGCCGGCATCAGCGCCGATTCGCGGGCCGTTCGCGCGGGCTTTCTGTTCGCCGCCCTGCCCGGCGACAAGCGGCACGGCCGCGCCTTCGCCGCCGAGGCGGCGGCGCGCGGCGCGGTCGCGATCCTGACCGACTGCGCCGCCGCGCTCGAGCTGCCGCCCGGCGCCCGCGAGCGCATCGCCGTCGTCGCCGACCCCAGCCCGCGCCGCCGGCTGGCGCTCCTGGCGGCGCGGTTCTACGGCCGCCAGCCGCGCACGATCGCCGCCGTCACCGGCACCAACGGCAAGACCTCCGTCGTCCACTTCACCCGGGCGATCTGGACGGCGCTGGGATGGCCGGCGGCGAGCCTCGGCACCCTGGGGCTGGTCACCGCCGCCGGCCGCCGGCCGGGCGCGCTGACCACCCCCGACCCGCCGGCGCTTCACCGCGACCTCGCCGCTCTCGCCGCGCAAGGGATCGAGCATGTGGCGATCGAGGCGTCGAGCCACGGCCTCGACCAGTTCCGCCTCGACGGCGTCGAAGCCGCCGCTGCGGCGTTCACCAACCTGACGCGCGACCACCTCGACTATCACGGCGACATGGCGCGCTACCGGGCGGCCAAGGACCGGTTGTTCACGACGCTGCTCGCCCCGGGGGCGCCGGCGGTGCTCAACCGGGACAGCGGCGAGTTCCCCCGCCTGCGGGCGCTCTGCCTGGCGCTCGGCCATCCCGTCCTCGGCTACGGCGCCGATCCGGCGGCCGATCTGCGGCTGGTCGCGCGCCACGCCGAGGGCGCGGGCCAGCGGCTCGATCTCGACATCCTCGGGCGGCGCCGCGCGCTGACCTTGCCGCTCGCCGGCGCCTTTCAGGCGCTGAACGCGCTCGCCGCCCTCGGTCTGGCGATCGCCACCGACGCCCCGGCGGAGGCGGCGGCCGACGCGCTGGCCGATCTGACCGGCGCGCCGGGGCGGATGCAATTCGTCGCCGAGCGCCGCGGCGGCGCGATCGTCGTCGATTACGCCCATACCCCGGACGCGCTGGCGACGGTGCTGACGGCGCTGCGCCCGCACGCGCGCGGGCGCCTCGTCGCGCTGTTCGGCTGCGGCGGCGACCGCGACGCCGGCAAGCGCCCGATGATGGGCGAGGCGGCGGCGCGCCTCGCCGACCGGGTCTATGTCACCGACGACAACCCGCGCGGCGAGGAGCCGGCGGCGATCCGCCGGGCGATCCTCGCCGCAATCCCCGACGCGATCGAGATCGGCGACCGCCGGCAGGCGATCGCCGCCGCCATCGCCGGGCTCGGCCCGGGCGACGTGCTGCTGATCGCCGGCAAGGGGCACGAGACCGGCCAGATCGTCGGCGGTGAGGTCCATCCCTTCGACGACGCCGAGATCGCCCGCGAGATCGCGCGGGGCGGGCGATGACGGCGCTGTGGACGGCGGCGGAGGCGGTGGCCGCTGCCGGCGGCGCGACCGGCGCCGATTGGGCCGCGGCCGGGGTGTCGATCGACAGCCGCACGCTCGCCGCCGGAGACCTCTTTGTGGCGCTGCGCGGACCGGCCTTCGACGGCCACGATTTCGTCGCCGCCGCCCTGGAGCGCGGCGCCGCCGCGGCGATGGTCGATCGCGAGGTCGCCGGGCTCCCCGAGGCGGCCCCGCTGCTGCGGGTCGGCGACACGCTCGCCGGGCTCGGCCTCCTCGGCGCGGCGGCGCGCGCCCGCGGCCGCGCCCGCATCCTCGCCGTCACCGGCAGCGTCGGCAAGACCGGGACCAAGGAGGCGCTGCGCCTGGCGCTCGCCGCGAGCGGGCCGACCTGCGCCTCGGAGGGCGGCCTCAACAACCATTGGGGCGCGCCGCTGTCGCTGGCCCGGATGCCCGCCGATTCGGCCTATGGCGTCTTCGAGCTGGGGATGAACCATGCCGGCGAGATCGCCGCCCTGACCCGGCTGGTCCGGCCGCATGTCGCGGTCGTCACCACCGTCGAGCCGGCGCATCTCGGCTTCTTCGCCTCGGTCGACGCGATCGCCGACGCCAAGGCCGAAATCTTTCTCGGGCTGGAGCCGGGCGGGGTCGCTGTGCTCAACCGCGACAACCCCCATTATGCGCGCCTGGCGAGGGCGGCGGAGCGGGCCGGCGCCGCAGAGGTGATCGGCTTCGGCGCCCATAGGGACGCCTCGGCGCGGCTCGTCGATTGTGTCCTCGAGCCTTACGGCAGCACGTTCACGGCCGCGCTGCCCGGCCGGACCTTGCGCTGCCGCCTGCCGCTCCCGGGTCGGCATTGGGTGATCAACGCGCTGGCCGTGCTGGCCGCGGCCAGGGCGGCGGGGGCGGATCTCGAGCGGGCGGCCGCGGCGCTCGCCGCGCTCGAGGCGCCGCCGGGGCGCGGCCGCCGTTGCGCCCTGCCCTGGGGCGGCGGCGTCCTGACCGTGATCGACGAAAGCTACAACGCCAGCCCCGCCTCGATGCGGGCGGCGCTGGCGGTGCTCGCCGCGATTGCGCCTGCCGCCGGGTCGAGACGGGTGGCGGTGCTCGGCGACATGCTCGAGCTCGGCGGCGCTGCCGCGCGTCTCCACCGCGAGCTCGCCGAGCCGATCGCGGCGGCGGCGATCGACCGGGTGTTTCTCGTCGGCCGCACGATGGCGGCGCTCGACGCGGCGCTGCCCGAAGCGACCCGCGGCGGCTTGTGGCCGTCCGCCGACGAGGCTATCCCTGCGTTGTTGCGCTTCCTCGAACCCGGCGACGTCGTGACCGTCAAGGGCTCCCGCGGCGTCGGCGTCGGCCGCATCGTGGAGCGCCTGCGCCGGCAATCGACGCGGCCCGAGACATGATCGCATGCTTTACCCGCTGCTTTTTCCTCTCGCGGATCAGTTTCAGGGCTTCAACCTGTTCCGCTACATCACCTTCCGGTCGGGAGGCGCGGTCGTCACCGCGCTCTTGATCAGCTTTTTGTGCGGCCCGCGCATCATCGCCTGGCTGCGCTCGAAGCAGGCGAACGGCCAGCCGATCCGCAGCGACGGCCCGGCCGGGCACCTCGTCAGCAAGAAGGGGACGCCGACCATGGGCGGCTTCCTGATCCTGCTGGCGCTGACCGTCGCCACCCTGCTCTGGGCCGACCTGGCGAACCCCTATGTCTGGATCGTGCTGCTGGTCACCGTCGGGTTCGGGCTGATCGGCTTTTTCGACGACTACCGCAAGCTGACCCGCAACTCGCATCGCGGCCTTTCCGGGCTGACCAAGCTCGGCCTCGAGATCGCGCTCGGCGCCGCCGCCTGCACAGCGCTCGCCTATGCGACGCCGGCCCCGCTCGCCAACACGCTCGCCGTGCCGTTCTTCAAGACCGTGCTGATCGAGCTTGGTTGGCTTTACGTGCCGTTCGGCATCGTGGTCATCGTCGGCGCCTCGAACGCGGTCAACCTGACCGACGGGCTCGACGGGCTCGCGATCGTGCCGTCGATGATCGCGGCCGGCTGCTTCGCCCTGATCGCCTATCTCGCCGGCAACGCGATCTTTGCCAACTACCTGCAGATCCACCACATCCCCGGCGCCGGCGAGCTGGCGGTGTTCTGCGGCGCGATGGTCGGGGCGAGCCTCGGCTTTCTGTGGTTCAACGCGCCGCCGGCGATGGTCTTCATGGGCGACACCGGCTCGTTGTCGATCGGGGCGGCGCTGGGCGCGATCAGCATCGTCACCAAGCACGAGCTTGTCCTCGCGATCATCGGCGGGCTCTTCGTGCTCGAGGCGGTGTCGGTCATTGTCCAGGTCGCCAGCTTCAAGATCACCGGGCGCCGCGTCTTCCGCATGGCCCCGCTGCACCATCATTTCGAGCAGAAGGGCTGGGCCGAGCCGACGATCGTCATCCGCTTTTGGATCATCGCCTGGATCCTGGCGATCGCCGGGCTCGCCACCCTGAAGCTGCGGTAGGGCGCGATGCTCGCCGATCACACCGCACAATTGGTGGCCGGATCTGGACAACCACGCTATATCTGCGCATGGGAGATTTTCAGGCGGCAGCGGCCCCGCCCGCCTGCCGGTGAGAGCGACGCGGCCGGAGGCGAGGTCAGATCGCGATGATGTTCGCCCGCATCGATCGCAGCCCGGTGGCGCGCTGGTGGTGGACGGTCGACCGTTGGAGCCTGGCGGCGCTCGGCGTGCTGATCGGGTTCGGCGTGGTCATGAGCCTGGCGGCGAGCCCGGCCGTCGCCGAGCGAATCGGCTACGACGGGCTGCATTTCGTGCGCCGCGAGCTGGCGATGCTGCCGGTCGCGGTCGGGCTGATGCTGGTCGTCTCGCTGCAGTCGCCGCGCATGGTTCGCCGCATCGCATTCATCGGCTTTGTCGTTGCGATGGCGCTTCTGGCGCTGACCTTTGTCGTCGGCGCCGAGATCAAGGGGGCGCGGCGCTGGATCAATCTCCCCGGGCTATCGGTGCAGCCTTCGGAATTCGTCAAGCCGACCTTCGCCGTCGTCGCCGCGTGGCTGTTCGCCGAGCAAAAGCTGCGTCCGCGCTTTCCGGGCAACCTGATCTCGATCGCGCTCTTTCTGGCGATCGTGCTGATGCTGATCAAGCAGCCCGACCTCGGCATGGCCGTGGTCGTGGCGGCCTGCTGGTTCGCGCAGTTCTTCATGGCCGGGCTGCGGCTCTACTGGGTCGTGGTCGGGTTTCTCGCCGGGGCCGGCGGGCTGGTCGGCGCCTATTTCTCGCTCGCTCACGTCCGGATTCGGATCGACCGTTTTCTCGATCCCTCGATCGGCGACAGCTATCAGGTCAATCGCTCGCTCGAAGCCTTCGCCAATGGCGGGCTGTGGGGGCGCGGCCCCGGCGAGGGCACGGTCAAGGACTACCTGCCGGACGCGCACGCCGATTTCGTCTTCGCCGTGGTCGGCGAGGAGTTCGGGCTGATCGTGTGCGTCGCCGTCGTCGCGCTGTTCGCCTTTATCGTGCTGCGCGGGCTGTCGCGGCTGCTGCGGGAAAGCAGCCTCTTCGTGCTCTTGGCCGCCACCGGCCTGTTGATGCAGTTTGGGCTGCAGGCGGTGATCAACATGGCCTCGACCCTGCATTTGATCCCGACCAAGGGAATGACCTTGCCGTTTTTGTCCTATGGCGGCTCGTCGCTGCTGGCGCTCGGGATCGCGATGGGCATGGTGCTGGCCCTGACCCGGCGCCGGCTCGGCGGCGGCGAGCTGTGAGCGCGCCCTTCGTGCTCGCCGCCGGCGGCACCGGCGGGCACCTGTTCCCGGCCGAGGCGGTCGCGGCCGAGCTTCAGGCGCAGGGAAGCTGCGTCCACCTGCTGACCGACGCGCGCGCCGACGCCTTTGCCGGCGGCGGCCCCGGGATCGCGCTCCATCATGTTCGCGCCGGCCGGCTCGCGGGCGGGCCGGCGGGGGCCGCGCACGGGCTGGCGGAGCTGGCGATCGGCGCGGTGCAGGCGCGCCGGCTGCTGCGCCGATTGTCCCCGGCCGCCGTCGTCGGCTTTGGCGGCTACCCGTCGGTTCCGACGATGCTGGCGGCGTCCTTGCTGGGGTTGCCGACGCTGATCCACGAGCAGAACGCGGTTCTCGGCCGCGCCAACCGGCTGTTGGCGCCGCGCGCCCGGCGCATCGCCACGAGCTTTCCAAGCACCCGAAACCTGCGTCCGGCCGATCGCGCCCGCGCGGTTCGGGTGGGAAACCCGGTGCGCCCGGCGATCCTCGCTGCGGCGGCGGGCTACCGCCCCCCCGAGCCCGGCGGGCCGTTCGAGCTCTTGGCGCTGGGCGGCAGCCAGGGGGCGCGAATCCTCAGCGAGCTGATCCCGGCGGCGCTGGCGGCGTTGCCGCAATCAATGCGCGCGATGCTGCGGGTCAGCCAGCAGGCGCGCCCGGAAGACCTCGCCATGGCGGCGCGGGCCTATGCCGCAAGCGGCCTCGCCGTGGAGCTCGAGAGCTTCTTCGCCGACGTGCCGGCGCGGCTGGCGCGCGCGCATCTCGTCATCTGCCGCGCCGGCGCCTCGACCGTCGCCGAGCTCGCCGCGCTCGGCCGCCCTGCCCTGCTGATCCCCTACCCGCACGCCGCCGACGACCATCAGACCGCCAACGCGCGCGCCTTCGCCGAGGCCGGCGGCGGCTGGGTCGCGCCGCAGCCCGATTTGACCGCTGAAACGCTGGCCCGGCGGCTGGAGCATTTGCTTGAAGACCCCGCGGCTCTGACCGCGGCGGCGCAGCGGGCCGCCGCTTTCGGGCGCCGTGATGCGGCGCGCGACCTGGCGCGCCTCGTGCGCGAGCTCGCAGCGCCGCTGGGATGCGCGGCATGAGGGCGCTGCCGCGGAGCATCGGGCCGCTCCACTTCATCGGCATCGGCGGCATCGGCATGAGCGGCATCGCCGAGGTGCTGCACAATCTCGGCTACCGCGTGCAGGGCAGCGACCTCGCCGACAGCGCCATCGTCCGCCGGCTCGTCGATCTCGGGATCCCGGTCGCGATCGGGCATGAGGCGGCGAATTTGGGCGCCGCCGAGGTGGTGGTGATCTCCTCGGCGGTCAAGCCCGACAACCCGGAAGTCGCCGCCGCCCGCGCCCGCCGGCTGGCGGTGGTGCGCCGCGCCGAGATGCTGGGCGAGCTGATGCGGCTCAAATGGTCGCTGGCGGTCGCCGGCACCCACGGCAAGACGACGACGACCTCGATGATCGGGGCGCTGCTGGAAACCGCCCAGCTCGACCCGACCGTGATCAACGGCGGCATCGTCAACGCCTACGGCGCCAACACGCGGCTGGGGGCCGGCGACTGGATGGTGGTCGAGGCCGACGAGAGCGACGGCACCTTCACCCGGCTGCCGGCGACGATCGCCGTCGTCACCAACATCGATCCCGAGCACCTCGATTTCTACGGCGGCTTCGACGCGCTGCGGCAGGCCTTCGAGGCCTTTGTCGGCAACATCCCGTTCTACGGCTTCGCCGCGCTGTGCATCGATCACCCGGTCGTGCAGGGGATGATCCCAAAGCTTTCCGACCGCCGCGTGCTGACCTACGGCTTGAGCCCGCAGGCCGATATCCGCGCGGTCGACATCCGCCTCGGCCGCGACGGCGCGCGCTACGACATCGTCGTCTCCGCCGCGCTGAGCGACCGCGGCCGGACGATCCCCGACGTGTTTTTGCCGATGTTCGGCCGGCACAACGTGCAGAACTCGCTGGCCGCCGCCGCGGTCGCCGAGGCGCTGGGGATCGGCGACGACGCGCTGCGCGCGGCGTTGCGCAACTTCGCCGGCGTCAAGCGGCGTTTCACCCGAACCGGCGAATGGAACGGGGTCGCGGTGATCGACGATTACGGCCACCATCCGGTCGAGATCGCCGCGGTGCTGAAGGCGGCGCGCGCGATCGTCGAGGGCAAGGTGATCGCCGTCGTGCAGCCGCACCGCTACACCCGCGTCATGCATCTCTTCGACGGCTTCTGCACCTGCTTCAACGACGCCGACGCGGTTCTGGTGGCCGACATCTACGCCGCCGGCGAGGCGCCGATCGACGGGGTCAGCCGCGACGCGCTGGTCGCCGGGCTGATCGAGCGCGGCCACCGCAACGCGCGCGCGCTGCCGGACCCGGCCGACCTCGCCCGGCTCGTCGCCGAGATCGCGGCCCCGGGCGATATGGTGGTGTGCCTCGGCGCCGGCTCGATCACCCTTTGGGCCAACAGCCTGCCGGCCGAGCTCGCCCGGCTGGCGTCGCGGGGCCGCGCCGGATGAGCGCGCGCAGGGCGCAGGCGGAGCAGGGGACGGCGCTGATCGCGGCGTCTCCCCGCGGTCCGCGGCCGTCTGAGCGCGAACGCCCCGCTTGGCAGCCAGACCTGGTTCGGCGCCGGCGGCCCGGCGCAGGCGCTGTTCCGTCCGGCGGACGCCGCCGACCTCGCCGCCTTTCTCGCCGCGGTTCCGCAGGAAATTCCGGTGACCGCGATCGGGGTCGGCTCGAACCTCCTGGTGCGCGACGGCGGCGTGCCCGGGGTGACGGTCCGGCTCGGCCGAGGCTTTGCCGGGATCACGGTCGAGGAAGGCGAAGTCTGCGCCGGGGCCGGGGCGCTCGACCGCATCGTGGCGCTCACCGCCGCCGAGGCCGGGCTCGGCGGGCTCGAGCTCCTGTCGGGCGTGCCGGGGACGATCGGCGGCGCGCTGCGGATGAACGCCGGCGCCTATGGCGGCGAGATCGCCGACGCGCTGATCTCGGCGACGGCCCTCGACCGGTTCGGCGCGACCCATGTCGTCGAGCGCGAGGCGATGGGGCTCTCCTACCGCCATTGCGCGGTCGATCCCGACTGGATCTTTGTCGCGGCGCGATTGCGCGGGCGGCGCCGCGACCGCTCGGTCATCCTCGCGCGGATGGCCGAGATCCGCGACGCCCGCGAGGCGACCCAGCCGGTGCGGGCGCGGACCGGCGGCTCGACCTTCGCCAACCCGCCGGGCAACGCCGCATGGCGGCTGATCGACGCCGCCGGGTGCCGCGGCCTTGTCCGCGGCGGCGCCATGGTGTCGCCAAAGCACGCGAATTTTCTGGTCAATACCGGCGGCGCCACCGCGGCCGACCTCGAAGGCCTCGGCGAGGAGGTGCGGCGCCGCGTCTACGAAGCCTCGGGCGTCGCGCTCGATTGGGAGATCCGTCGGATCGGCTGCCCGCTGCCGGCGTCGGCCGGACGGGAGCTGGCCCGATGACCAGGAATGTGGCGCTGCTGATGGGCGGCTGGTCGCCCGAGCGCGAGGTGTCGCTGTCGAGCGGCCGGGAATGCGCCAAGGCGCTGGCCGACCACGGCTACCGGGTCCGTGCGATCGATGTCGGCCGCGACCTGCCGGCGTTGCTGCGCGCGCTCGAGCCGCGCCCCGATGTGGTCTTCAACGCGCTGCACGGGGTGGGCGGCGAGGACGGCGCGATCCAGGCCGTGCTCGACCTGCTCGCCATCCCCTACACCCATTCGGGCGTGCTCGCCTCGGCGCTGGCGATGCACAAGCCGACGGCGAAGGAAATCTTCCGCGCCGCCGGCCTGCCGGTGGCCGACGGCGTCGTCGCCCGCCACGAGGAGCTCCTCGAGCGCGATCCGATGCCGGCCCCGTTCGTCGTCAAGCCGACCAACCAGGGATCGAGCGTCGGCGTGCGCATCGTCCGGATCAACGACAATTCCTGGCGCGAGGAGGTGCGGGAGTGGCGCTTCGGCGGCGAGCTGATGGTCGAGCGCTTCATCCCCGGCCGCGAGCTGACGGTTGCGGTCATGGGCGATAGGGCGCTCGGCGTGTGCGAGATCGTCCCGCGCGGCAGCTTCTACGACTACACGGCGAAATACGCCGCGGGCGGCTCCGATCACCTTGTGCCGGCGCCGATCCCGGCGGACATCCATCAGGAGGCGCTCGACATCGGGCTGCGCGCGCACCGGGCGCTCGGCTGCCGCGGGGTCAGCCGCGCCGATCTGCGCTACGACGACACCACGGCCGGACGAGGCCGGCTCTATCTGCTGGAGGTGAACACCCAGCCCGGGATGACGCCGACCTCGCTGGTCCCGGATATCGCGCGCCATGCCGGCATCGGCTTTGACGAGCTCGTCGTGTGGATCGTCGAGAACGCGGCATGCGGCGGCTGAAGCAATCCGCGCCGCCGCGCGCGCGCCGCGGCGACCGCGCCCGCCGGCTCCTCAGTTTCGGCTGGCTGGTCGGCCTCCCGGTGCTGGCGGCGGCGGCAATTTTCGGCGGGACGCAGGCCGTCCGCGCGCCGCCTGGCCAGTCGGCGCTGCAAAAGGCCGGCGACGGGCTCCTCGAAGCGAGCGCGTTTTTCGGGCTGACGGTCGCCGACATCCGGGTCGAGGGCCGCGAGACCACCGACCGGCAGACGATCATCGACGCCCTCGGCGCCGGGCCCGGCACGCCGATCCTGGCGGTCAGCCCGGAGCGGGCCAAGGATCGGCTCGAAGCGCTTCCCTGGGTCCGCTCGGCGGTCATCGAGCGCCGCCTCCCCGACACGATCTACGTCCGCCTTGTCGAGCGCAAGCCGCTGGCGCTGTGGCAGCACAACGGCAAGATCGAGCTGATCGACCGGGAGGGCGGGGTGATCCCGGTCCCCCGGCTCGACCGCTTCGCCAAATTGCCGATGGTGGTCGGGCCGGACGCCGCGACCCATGCCGCCGAGCTCCTGGCGATGCTCGCGGGCGAGCCCGACCTCGCGGCCCGCGTGACGGCCGCGGTCCGGGTCGGCGGCCGCCGTTGGAATTTGCGCATCGACAACGCCATCGACGTTCTGCTCCCGGCCGAGGCGCCGGCGGCGGCGTGGACCGAGCTTGCCGGCCTGGAGCGGTCGAGCGCCGTCCTCAAGCGCAACGTGCAGGCCGTCGACCTGCGGCTGCCGGACCGGCTCGTGCTGCGGGTCAATCCCGAGGCGCCGAAGGAAGCGCCGCCAACCAAGAAAGGACGCCCAGCGGCGAAGAGCACATGACGGCGATCGAACCAGCGCCGGCGCGCGCGAAGGAACGGGCGGCGCCGCGGAAGCCCGCCGATCGGGCAAGGAGCAAGCCGCGCAAGCCGGCGATCCGGCCGCGCCACGGCCTGGTCGCCGCGCTCGATATCGGCACCGCCAAGGTCTGCTGCTTCATCGCGCGGGCCGAGGGCGACAAGCCGCAGGTGCTCGGCATCGGCCATCAGGTCTCGCGCGGGGTGCGCAACGGCGCGATCGTCGACCTCGAAGCGGCGGCGACCTCGATCCTGGCTGCGGTGCACGCCGCCGAGGAGATGGCCGGCGAGACGATCCACGAGGTCGTCGCCAACCTGTCGGGGTTTTCCGCCTCGCGGATCGTCAAGGCCGAGATCGGCATCGCCGGGCGCGAGGTCGGCGACGCCGATCTGCGGCGCGTGCTCGACCATGGCTATCTGATGCGCGAGCCCGGCGACCGCCAGGTCATCCATTCGGTGCCGGTCGGGTTCTCGATCGACGACAGCCGCGGCATCCGCGACCCGCGCGGGATGTTCGGCGAGCGGCTCGGCGTCAACATGCACATGGTGACCGCCGGGGCCGCCAATGTGCGCAACCACAGCGCTGCGGTCGGGCGCTCGCATCTCGAGGTCGACGCCCTCGTCGTCAGCCCGTACGCCGCCGGCCTCGCCTGCCTCGTCGAGGACGAGATCGGCCTCGGCGTCACCATCATCGACATGGGCGGCGGGACCACGACGGTCGGGGTGTTCTTCGACGGCAACCTGATCTTCGCCGATTCGGTGCCGGTCGGCGGCTGCCATGTGACGAACGACATCGCCCGCGGGCTGTCGACCCCGCTTGCCCATGCCGAGCGGATGAAGACCTTGTTCGGCAGCGCAATCTCGGCCAGCACCGACGAGCGCGAGATGATCGCGGTGCCGCAGATCGGCGAGGAGGAGGAGGGCCACGTCAACCACGTGCCGAAATCGCTGCTGGTCGGCATCGTCGCGCCGCGTCTGGAAGAGACGTTCGAGCTGGTGCGCAACCGGCTGGAGGCGAGCGGGCTCGACAAGATCGCGGGCCGCCGCGTGGTGCTGACCGGCGGCGCCTGCCAGCTGCACGGAGCCCGCGAGTTCGCCGCGCTGATCCTCGACAAGCAGGTTCGAATCGGCCGGCCGCTGCGGGTCGCCGGGCTCGCCGAGGCGACCGGCGGGCCGGCCTTTTCGACCGCCGCCGGGCTGCTGCATTTCGCCATGTCGGAGCATGCCGAGCCGGCCCAGGCCGGGCGCGGGCCGGCGGCGGCGCCGAGCGGGTTCTTCGGCCGATTGGGCCACTGGCTGCGCGAGAACATGTGAGCGAAATTCCGCCGGCGAGGCGCCTGCGCCTATCGGCGAGGGGTAAAACCGGCTACATCGACAGCGGGGCAGCGGAGGGGGAAGCCCGGCCTCGCCGGGCATGATCGAGGCTGCCGCAGCAGTGGAGGGACAACCGCATGATCAATCTCAGCATCCCTAAGGACGAGCAGGAGATGAAGCCCCGAATCACGGTTGTCGGGGTCGGCGGCGCCGGGGGGAACGCCGTCAACAACATGATCCGCTCGAATTTGGTCGGCTGCGAGTTCGTCGTCTGCAACACCGACGCGCAATCGCTGCAGCAGTCGACCGCGCACCGCAAGATCCAGCTCGGGATCGGCGTCACCCGCGGGCTCGGCGCCGGGTCGCGGCCCGATGTCGGCCGCGCCGCCGCCGAGGAGGCGCTCGACGAGATCCTGGAGGCGATGCAGGGCTCGAACATGGTGTTCATCACCGCCGGGATGGGCGGCGGCACCGGCACCGGCGGCGCTCCGGTGATCGCCCGCATCGCCCGCGAATTGGGGATCCTGACGGTCGGCGTGGTGACCAAGCCCTTTCATTTCGAGGGCACCCACCGGATGCGGATCGCCGAGGCCGGCATCGACGAGCTGCAGAAGTTCGTCGACACCTTGATCATCATCCCCAACCAGAATTTGTTCCGTGTCGCCAACGACCGCACGACCTTCGCCGACGCCTTCAAGATGGCCGACGACGTGCTGCATTCCGGGGTGCGCGGCGTCACCGACCTGATGATCATGCCCGGCCTGATAAACCTCGATTTCGCCGACATCCGCACGGTCATGGGCGAGATGGGCAAGGCGATGATGGGCACCGGCGAGGCCGAGGGCGACCGCCGCGCGACCGACGCCGCCGAGGCTGCGATCTCCAACCCGCTCCTTGAAGACGTGTCGATGAAGGGCGCGAGGGGCGTCCTCATAAACATCACCGGCGGCCTCGACATGACCTTGTTCGAGGTTGACGAGGCGGCCAACCGCATCCGCGAGGAGGTCGACCCCGAGGCCAACATCATCTTTGGCTCGACCTTTGACGAGACCCTGTCGGGCAAGATGCGGATCTCGGTTGTCGCCACCGGCATCGACGCCGAGGCCCTCTCCCAGGGCCGCCCGGCGATCAGCCTGGTCAGCAGCCGCGACGTGGCGGCGCCGCTGCTGCGCGAAGCCCCTGCCGGGGCCTACACGCAGCCGATGCTGACCCAGAACGCGGCGGCGGAGGCGCGCGCCGAAGCCGACCGCGAGCCGGCTCCGCCGGCGGCCGAGACGGCCGAGAGCGCGGCGATGCGCGGCGGCGCCTTCATCGCGCCAAAGCCCGTCGACGCCGGCCTCGCCCGGCCGATCCCGCTGACCCAGCCGGCGGTGCCGCCGGCGGCGGCGGTCCGCGAGCCGGCGCCGCGGCCGAAAGGGCGGGTGCCGAGCCTGATCGAGCGGGTGACCGGGGTCGGCCGCGCCCGTCAGGCCGCGGCCGAGCCGCAGCGCGCCGCCCCGCCGCCGGTCGCGGCGGCAAGGCCCGCGGCGCCCCAGCCCCGGCTGGCGCCGCTCGAGCCCGAGGATCGTCCCGGCCTGAGCAAGGAAGAGGACCTGCTCGACATCCCCGCCTTCCTGCGCCGCCAGGCGAACTGACCGGCCGAGCCGGGGCAGGTCTCGATCCCGCGGCGCAGCCCGCTCGAGACCCGCCCTAAATATCGGCGTAGGCGCGGATTTCGGCGCGGGCGCCGGGGTGGGTGACCGCACCCTTCTCGGCGTCGCCGACGGTCTGCGCATAGCGCCACAGGCAGCCCGATTGATGGTCGTTGCGCCGCGATCGCCACGCCCGGCGGCGCTCGGCGAGCTCGGCGTCGCTCAGCGCCACCTCGATCGTCCCCGCCCGCGCGTCGATCGTGATCGTGTCGCCGTCGCGCAGGAGGCCGATCGGCCCGCCGACCGCCGCCTCCGGCCCGACATGGCCGACGCAGAAGCCGTGCGTCGCCCCGGAGAACCGGCCGTCGGTCACGAGCGCCACCTTGTCGCCCACACCCTGGCCGTAGAGCGCCGCGGTCGTCGACAGCATCTCGCGCATCCCCGGCCCGCCGCGCGGCCCCTCGTAGCGGATGACGATCACGTCGCCTTCCTTGTAGCGGCGCTGGTCGACCGCCGCGAAGGCGTCCTCCTCGCGGTCGAAGCACAGCGCCGGCCCGCTGAAGCGCAGATTCGCCATGCCGGCGACCTTGACCAGCGCGCCCTGCGGCGCAAGGTTGCCCTTCAACACCATCAGCCCGCCGGTCGGCGACAACGGCGCCGAGGTCGGCCGCACCACGTCCTGGGTCGGGCGCACGACGACCCCGCGCAGGTTTTCCGCCACGGTCTTGCCGGTGACGGTCAGGCAATCACCGTGCAGATAGCCGCCGTCGAGCAATGCCTTCATCAGCACCGGCACGCCGCCGATGTCGTGCAGATCCTTCATCACATAACGGCCGCCCGGCTTCAGATCGCCGATATAGGGCGTGCGCCTGGAAATCTCGCCGAACGCGTGCAGGTCGAAATCGATGCCGGCCTCGTTGGCGATCGCCGGGATGTGCAGCCCGCCATTGGTCGAGCCGCCGGCGGCGGCGACCACGGTCGCGGCGTTCTCGATCGCCTCGCGGGTGACGATGTCGCGCGGGCGGATGTTCTGCCGCAGCAGCTCCATGACCGCGTGGCCCGAGGCCTCGGCGTAGGCGTCGCGCGAATCGTAGGGCGCCGGCGCGCCGGCCGAGCCGGGCAGCGCCAGGCCGATCGCCTCCGACACGCAGGCCATCGTGTTGGCGGTGAAGAGGCCGCCGCAGGAGCCGGCCGACGGGCAGGCGGCGCATTCGAGCTCGTGCAATTCCTCGTCGGAGAGTTTGCCGACACTGTGCGCGCCGACCCCCTCGAAGACGTCGCCGATCGTCACGTCGCGGCCCTGAAACCGGCCGGGCAGGATCGAGCCGCCATACATGAAAACGGACGGCACGTTGAGCCGCACCATCGCCATCATCAGCCCGGGCAAGCGATTTGTCGCAGCCGGCGAGGCCGACGAGCGCGTCGTAGCAATGGCCGCGCATCGACAATTCGACCGAGTCGGCGATGACCTCGCGGCTGACCAGCGACGACTTCATGCCGTCATGGCCCATCGCGATGCCGTCGGTCACCGTGATCGTGGTGAACTCGCGCGGGGTGCCGCCGCCGGCCGCGACCCCCTTTTTCGCCACCTGCGCCTGGCGCGACAGCGAGATGTTGCACGGCGCCGACTCGTTCCAGGTGGTGGCGACGCCGACCAGCGGCTGGGCGATCTGCTCGTCGGTCAGGCCCATCGAATAGAGAAAGGCGCGGTGCGGCGCCCGCTCCGGCCCGACCGTCACGTGTCGGCTCGGCAGGCGCGACTTGTCGAAGGCGGGGCGGCGAACGTCGTCAGGCATGTCGAAGGCTCCCGTCGGCGGCGATGAGGGCCGGCACGGTAGCGCCGCCGCCCCGCGCAATCAATGCCGCGGGCAATGCCGCGGGCCTTCGCGACGCGTTCGCCGGCGCGTCGCATCCATCGTCTCCGGCGCGACCGAGCGGGCGCGAGCCTTGCCCGGCCGCGCCTGCTTTCCCTGTTATTTCAGGGAATCTACAGGCGCCGGCTGTCCCGTCGGCAAGGCGCCGAACCCGTCGCGGCCAACGGCAAGCGGCACGATACCGCGCGATCATGGCGATTTTAGAGCGGCCTTCCGATCGGGTTGCGCGCCGCTCGCCGGCGCGCTTGTGCGGGTCAGGCAACCGGGCGATGCTGACCCCGGACAGCCAACAGGAGCCGCGGCGATGCCGAGCGATGTCGGAAAGAACAGGGCCAAGAGCATGCTCAAGGCCGGCGAGCTGGTGCTGTGCATGGGCGTCAACCAGATGCGCACGCCCAACATCGCGATGATCGCCGCGGCCTGCGGCTTCGATGCGATCTATATCGACCTCGAGCACAACCCGACCTCGCTCGAAACCGCGGCGGCGATCTGCGTCGCGGCCCTCGGCCTCGGGGTGACGCCGATCGCGCGGGTCAGCTCGCGCGACGCGCACGACGCGACCCGCATCCTCGATTGCGGCGCCCAGGGCGTCATGGTCCCCCATGTCAGCACCGTCGCCGAAGCCAAGGCCGTGGTCGACGCGTGCCGCTACCCGCCGCAGGGCCACCGCTCGGCCTCCGGCTCCGGACCGGCCTTTGGCTACGCCGCGCGCTCGCAGGGCGAGATCGCCCGCCTCGCCAACGACGAGACCCTGTTGATGGCGATGCTGGAGACCCCGGAGGCGATCGAGAACGCCGACGCGATCGCCGCCGTCGAGGGCATCGACGCGCTCCATATCGGCTCGTCGGATCTGAGCACCGAGATGGGCATCCCCGGCCAGTACCGGCACGAGCGCATGCGCGCCGCCTACGAGGCGACCGCGCGGGCGGCGCGCGCCCACGGCAAGGCGATGGGGGTCGGCGGGGTGCGCGAGGACCTCGAATTCCAGACCTGGCTGTTTCAGATCGGGGTGCGCTACCTGACCGGCGGCTCGGATGTCGGTTATATCCTCAGCGCCGGCCGCGCCGATGTGAAGCAGCTGCGCGCGGCGCGGCTCGGCAACACCTGAACCGTCAGGACGGCGGCAGGGCGCGCCTGACCGCGGCCTGCGCCTCGGCCGGCTGAGCCGCGACCGCGTCGCACAGCCGGCGCAGCTGCCGCCGCAGGTCGTAGACCTGGTCGAGCAGGCCGAGAACCAGCGAGGTGGTTTCGTCGTCGGCCGCGAAGCCGTGCCGGATCTCGAGGATCAGCTCGACCCGCGCGACATCGACCTCGCCGAAGAACCAGGTGCGCTCGCGCCGCTCGGGCAGCACCCAGCGGTTCTCGACCCAGCGGTCGAGCTCGCGCCGGTCGAGCCCGGCGATGCGGTCGAGCAGCTCCTCCAGGGCGATCATTGCGAGCGCATCCCCTGCCGCGGGTCGAACGGGTGCTTCGACGCCCATTTTTCGAGAAATTCGGCGAGCTCGGGATCGCCGCTCGCGCCGACCACCACCTTCAGGGTCACATATTGGTCGCCCTCGCGGCCCTTGCGCTGGACGCCCTTGCCGCGCAGCCGCAGCCGGGCGCCGGTGTCCGAGCCCTTGGGGATCGTCAGCGTCACCGGGCCGGTGACGGTCGGCGTCGTCACCCTCGCGCCCAGCGCCGCCTCGGCGAGGCTGACCGGCAGCTCGATGCTGATGTCGTCGCCGTCGCGGCGGAACAGCGGATGCGGCGCGACATGCACCTCAATGAGCGCGTCGCCGGCGGGGCCGCCGCCAAAGCCGGGGCCGCCCTTGCCTTGCAGCCGCAGCACCTGGCCGTCGTCGAGCCCGGCCGGGATCGTCACGTCGAGCCATTCGTTCGGGGCCAGCGACAGCCGCTCCTTGCCGCCGGTGGCGGCCTCGACAAAGCCGACGGTCAGCGTGTAATGGCGGTCGGCGCCGCGCGCGACAAAGCCCTCGCGCCCCCGCCCGCCGGGTCCGCCGCGCGCCGAGCCGAAGGCGGCGAACAAATCCTCGAGGTCGCCGAGATCGACCTCGCCCTGCGGGTGATACTTCCGGCCCTCGGCCCCCTCGGCATGGCCGCGGTAGGAATAGCGCGGCGGGCGCTCGGCCCCGGTCTCGTCGATCTCGCCGCGGTCGTAGCGCCCGCGCTTGTCGGCGTCGGACAACAGGTCGTAGGCGGCGGAGATCGACTTGAACCGCGCCTCGGCCTCGGGCTTGCCGGGGTTCAGGTCGGGGTGGAACTGCTTGGCGAGCTTGCGGTAGGCCTTGCGGATCTCGTCGGCCGCGGCCTTGGGCTCGACGCCGAGCACCTGATAGGGGGTCTGCGGCGCCATGCCGGGGTCAGCGCTGCCTCGCCCGCTGGCGCTGGGCGGTGGCCTGCTCGATGCGCACGGTCAAGGTGCGCTCGGCGCCGCCGCGGAAGACCGTCAATTCGACCTTGTCGCCGATGCGCGCGAGCCCGACCCGGTTGCGCAGCTCGGCGGCGTTGTGGATCGGCGCGCCGTTGACCGCGACGACGAGGTCGCTCGTCTTCAGCCCGGCGCTTTCGGCCGGCGAGCCGCGCTCGACCCTGGCGATCACCGCGCCCTGGGTGCGCTCGGCGCCGAGCGCCTGGGCGATGTCGGGGGTCAGGTCCTGGATCGCCACCCCGATCCGGCCGCGCTTGACCTCGCCATAGCGGATGAGCTGGTCCATGACCTGCCGGGCCATGTTGATCGGGACGGCGAAGCCGATGCCGATATTGCCGCCGCCCGGCGCCAGGATCGCGGTGTTGATGCCGATCAGCCGGCCTTGGAGGTCGACCAGCGCGCCGCCGGAATTGCCGGGGTTGATCGAGGCGTCGGTCTGGATGAAGTCTTCATAGCCCTCGATGCCGAGCCCGCTGCGGCCGAGCGCGCTGACGATCCCCGAGGTCACGGTCTGGCCGAGGCCAAACGGGTTGCCGACCGCGAGGACAAAATCGCCGACCTGGAGCCGGTCGGAATCGCCCATCGGCACCGCCGTCAGATTGGCGCCCGGAACCTGGAGGACGGCGATGTCGGTTTCGGGGTCGCGGCCGATCAGCCTGGCCCTGAGGCGGCGGTTGTCCTTGGTGGTGACCTCGATGCTGCTGGCGTTCTCGACGACGTGCGCGTTGGTCAGCACATAGCCCTGCGCCGCGTCGACGATGACGCCGGAGCCCATCGCCTGCGTCTCGCGCTCGACCGGCCCCTCGCGCAGGTTGAAGAAGCGCCGGAACATCGGGTCCTGCAGCAAGGGGTTGTTCTCGCGCACCAAGCCGCGCACCGAGATGCCGACGACGCCGGGGGTGATCCGGCTGACCACCGGCGCGACGGTTTGCAGCGGGCTGCCGTTGACCTCCGGGATCGCCGCCCCGCCGAGCGCCGGGTAGAGCGGTCCCGTCGTCAGCATGACCGCTCCCGACAGGAGGAGCGCCGGCCATATTCGCGTCATCGTTGCAGCAGCCTCGAGGACCTCGCGCCCGCCAAGCCCTCATCCGATATGCATGGCCCGCGGGCGCCTTCTATCTAACCCCTCGCGCGACCGGATCAAGGGAACGCTGCGGCCGAGTGGTGGCAGGCAGCTGGTGAAGTCCTATGCGGCCACCAAATTGGGGTACACACCGCCGCATGGAGTTCGAATGGTCGGCAGCCAAGCGTCTTGCGGTCCTGGACGCCCGTCGATTGGACTTTCTGGATGGCTGCAGCCTTTTCGATGGCCGACCCTTGTGCACGGCTGCTTCGCCGCGCGGCGCCGAGCAACGATGGGTCAGCATCGGAGAGCTCGACGGTGAAATGGTCGCGATTGTGTGGACGCGGCGCGATGCGGCTGTTCGCATCATCACGATGAGGAAAGCTCGCGATGAAGAGAAAAGACGATACCGTACGCTATACGGCTGAGGAGCTCGACGCGATGCTGGCGCGGGGCGACAGCCGAACCGACTGGGCCGCGGTCAGGCGCACGACCGAGGAAGAACTCGAAGCCAGCATCGCCGCCGACCCCGACGACGTCCATGACCCGATCGATTGGACGCGGGCGGTCAAAGGAATGCCGCCCCGCAAACGCGACATTCGCCTCCGGCTCGACGAGGACGTGCTCGACTGGTTTCAGCAAGCCGGCCGCGGCTATCAGGCCCGGATCAACGCCGCCCTCCGCGCCTTCATGGAGCGCCGCGAGCGCGCGCGTCGTTAGCCGGCGCAGGATTGCCAACGCAGCCGGCTCGCAGCTTCGGGGCAGCGTCTGGCGAACAGCAAGCGTTCCCATCCGTCGGTCGTTTGGTCGAGCCCGGGTTGAAAGTTTCGATGCCAACCCCTGGTGCTCAGACGCAATCACATGATTCAGAGGAAATCAGCTGCATAGGATGGGTCGAGCATCGCGAAACCCATCGCAACCTCCCTCGCAGATGGGTTTCGCTGCGCTCAACCCATCCTACAGGGCTTGGACGAGAGCGCGTTCGTCCCGGACCACCTTGCCCGGGTTCATGATCCCGTCGGGGTCGAGGGCGTGCTTGATGCGGGCCATCAGCTCGATCTCGATTGCCGGCTTGTAGTGGGTGATCTCGTCGCGCTTCATGATGCCGACGCCGTGCTCGGCGCTGATCGAGCCCGAAAGCTCGCGCACGACGCCGTGCACGATGTCGTTGAACTCCTGCCAGCGGTCGAGATAGGCGGCTTTGTCCATGCCTTCGGGCTGGGTCAGGTTGAAGTGGATGTTGCCGTCGCCGACATGGCCGAAGGCGATCGGCCGGATGCCCGGCAGCCGGTCGCAGACTGCCGCCGAGGCGCGGGTGACGAACTCGGCGACCCGGCTTACCGGCACCGACACGTCGTGCTTGATCGAGCCCGAAGAGAGCTGCGCCTCGACGATCGCCTCGCGGATTCGCCACAGCTCCCTGGCCTGCGCGCCGCTCTCGGCGATCACCCCGTCGGCGACCAGCCCTTCCTCGCAGCGCCGCCTCCAGCAGCCGTTCCAGGAGCGCGCGGATGCCGCTGTCGCTCTGGCTCGACGACATTTCGAGGAGCACATGCCACGGGTGGCGCGCGGCCAGCGGGTCGATTGCGCCGGGGACATGGGCGAGGGCGAGGTCGAGGCCGGCGCGCGGGATCAGCTCGAAGGCGGTCAGCTGGTCGGCGGTGGCGGCGCGGGCGTGGGCGAAGAGCGCCATCGCGTCCTCGATCCGCGCGAGCGCCAGAAACGCGGTCTCGACCTCGCGCGGCTTTGGGAAGAGCTTCAAGGTCGCCGCGGTGAGGATGCCGAGCGTGCCCTCGCCGCCGATGAAGAGCTGCTTCAGATCGTAGCCGGTGTTGTCCTTGCGCAGCCCTCTGAGCCCGTCCCAAACCCGGCCGTCGGGCAGCACCACCTCGACCCCCAGGGTCAGCTCGCGGGCATTGCCGTAGCGCAGGACCGCGATGCCGCCGGCGTTGGTCGAGAGGTTGCCGCCGATCTGGCAGCTGCCCTCGGCGCCGAGGCTGAGCGGAAAAAGGCGGTCGGCCGCGGCGGCGGCTTCGTGCAGGTGGGCGAGGATGCAGCCGGCCTCGACCGTCATCGTGAAGTTGATCGGGTCGATCGCGCGGATGCGGTTCATCCGGCCCAGTGCCAGGACGATGTTGTCGCGCTCGCGCGGCGGGACGCCGCCGCCGACGAGCCCGGTGTTGCCGCCCTGCGGCACGATCGCGAGCCCCGCGGCGGCGCAGACCCGCACCACCGCCGCCACCTCCTCCGTCGCGGCCGGGCGCACGACCAGCCGGGTCGCGCCGCGATAGAGGCCGCGCGCCTCGACCAGATAAGGCTCCTGCTCGCGCGGGTCGGCGACCCAGCCCCTGGGGCCGACGATCTCCTTGATCCGGTCGATTGCCGCGTCGCGATCCATAACGCCTCTCACGCGCCGGCGGCGAAATGCGGCGTCACCTCGGCGGCGAAGCGGGCCATCTCGTCCTTGACCTGGGGATGCGGCTTCAACCCGACATTGAAGTAGAGGATGACCTCGTCGAAGCCGGCGGCCTCGACCTTCTTCAAGCTTTCCGCGATCCGCGCCGGCGAGCCCAAGAGGACGGAATTGTCGGTCAGGTCCGCGGGGCCGACATTGCGCAGCCGCTCGACCATCTCGACAAAATAACCGTAGCTCGGCGGCGCCGTCTTCGGGTCGCCGGGAAAGGCGGCGATCGCGCACTCGCGGTAATAGCGGATCTGGCGCGCCCGCGCCGCCGCCTCTTGCGCCGCATCGTCGGCGAAATGAATGAAATAGCTGCACATCAGCCGGCCCGGCTGTTGGCCGTGGCGGGCGCAGCTCTCGCGGTAGAGCTCGGCCACGCGGCGCAGCCCGCCAAAGGTCATCGCCGCGGCGAACGGGGCCACGATCAGCCCGCAGCCGAGCCGGCCGGCGAGCGCTATCGAGGGCATCGAGAACGATGCGACATAGGCCGGCAGCGGCTGCTGCACCGGCCGCGGAGTGATCGCCACGTCGTCGAACCGGTAATGCCGGCCGTGGTGCGAGATCGGCGCCTCGCTCGCCCACAACCGGCGCACCACCTCCATCCCTTCCTCGAAGATCGACTGGTTGTCCTCGAACGAGACCTTGAACGGCGCGTATTCGCGGCGGTCATAGCCGCGGCCGGCGGCGAAATCGACGCGCCCGCCGCTCAACAGGTCGAGGGTCGCCCATTGCTCGGCGACGCGGATCGGGTGGTGCAGCGGCAATACCGTGACGGCGGGCGCGAGGCGGATGCGCCGGGTCCGCGCCGCGATGTGGGCGAGCGCAAGGTCGGGGCAGGACAACACGCCGAGGGTGCTGAAGTGATGCTCGCCGATCCAGGCCGAATGCAATCCGATCTCGTCGGCCCAGACCGCCTCGTCGATGATGTCGGCGACGAGCTGGTTGGCGCTGCGGGTGTTGGCCTCGTAGTGGTTGTCGCTGAGCGTGAAATAGCCGAAATCCATTCTCGCCTCCTCGCCCGTCCGGAACATGCGACGGCGGCCGGAGAGGCGCAACCCCGCGATGCCACGGCCGGCCCGATCTTTTCGCTTGGCGGGCGCCGCGGTCTGCGTATTAGGATCGCGCCGCGTTAGGGAGGATCGGATGGCAAATTCTCGTGTCGTGCGCCGCCGGCCGCGTCTGCCCGGCCGGGCCGCGTTGCTCCTCGGGCTGGGCGCGCTCTCCGCCGCCGGCCCCGCCGCCGCCGAAGGTCGCCCGCGCGACGATGGCGGCGCGCTGATCCGCAGCGACGGCGGCAGCATCTTTCTCTCCGAAGGCGGGCGCGAAACCGAGCTGCGGCTCGGCGCGACCCCGCAGCGCGACCGGCTGCTGCGGCTGCTCGAAGAGCATGGGCCGGAGGGCGTCAGGCTCGACCCCGATCCCCGCCTGATCATGTCCGGCGGCGGCGGCTCCGGCTTTTCGTTGTGGGACGTGCAGAAATCGGTGACCGGCAAGCCCGCGCCGGGGTCGCAGGATCCGCCGCCGGCGACGGCGCCGCGCGGCTCGCGCAAGCAAGGGACGGCGCCGCGCGAGGCCGCCCCCGCCGCCGCCAAAAAGGGGTGACGGCCGCCGGCCCCGGCGTCGCGCGCGCCGCGGCCGACGCCGCATTGCCAAAGGCGTTTCGGCGCGGGACGCACCGGATCGCAGCGCCGGCGGCGACGCTGGCCCGCTTTCGTCCGCTCGCCTCGCGGATGGGGATCACGAGGCTGGGCAACATCACCGGCCTCGACCGCATCGGCATCCCGGTCGCGGTCGCCGTGCGCCCCAATTCCCGCTCGGTGTCGGTCTCCCAGGGCAAAGGCCTCGACCTCGACCAGGCGATGGCCTCGGCGCTGATGGAAGCCATCGAAGGCTTCCACGCCGAGGAGATCGGCGCGGTCCGGCGCGCCGCCTACCGCGAGATTGCCGCGGACAGCGTCGTGGTCGACCCGCTGACATTGTGCGCTGCCGGCCGGCCCTTCGACGCCGAGGCCGAGATCGGCTGGGTGGAGGGGCTCGACCTCTTGCGGCGAGAACCCTGCTGGGTCCCGGCCGAATGCGTCCATGCCGACTATACCCAGCCGCTCGACGGCTGGTTTCTCGCCGGCTCGAACGGGCTGGCGTCCGGCAACCACCCGGTCGAGGCGATCGGGTCGGCGATATGCGAGCTGGTCGAGCGCGACGCCGTCGCGGCGTGGGGCGCCTCGGGGGTTCGCCGCAAGGTGGAGCGGGCTCTCGACAGCGCCTCGGTCGACGACCCGGATTGCCGCATGCTGCTGGCCAGGTACGCCGAGGCCGGCATCGCGGTGCGGCTGTGGGACGTGACGACGGATATCGGGATCGCCGCTTTTCTGTGCGACATCCGCGACGACCGGCCGGCGGGCGAGCCGGGCCGGCTGCGCCGCTTCCACGGCGCCGGCTGCCATCCCGACCGCGCGGCCGCGCTGACCCGGGCGCTGACCGAGGCGGCGCAGACGCGCCTGACCTACATCGCCGGCATCCGCGACGATCTCTTGCCGGCGGAGTATGTCGAGCCGCCGACCGCCGATATCGTCGACGCGCTGCTCGACGCGATGCGGGAGGAGACGGCGCCGCGCTCGTTCGGCGACGCGCCGAGCTTCGCCGCCGACGATCTGCGGCTCGATGTCGAGCGGCTGCTCGACCGCCTGCGGGCGGCGGGGATCGAGCGCGTCGTCGCCGTCGATCTGACCCGCGCGGATTTTGCCGTCCCGGTCGTCAGGGTGGTGATCCCGGGCCTCGACGGCGACATCAGGCATCCGCATTACGCGCCCGGCCCGCGGGCGCGCCGCGCCGCCGGGCTGTCGGAATGAACGCGAGGGCGGTCGTCTTCGCCGGCCCGTCGCTGCCGCCGGCGTTGCGGCCGGCCGATCCGGCATTCGAATGGCGCCCGCCGGTCAAGCAGGGCGAGCTCTACCAGGCCGCGCTGACCCGCCCGGCGATCATCGGCGTCGTCGACGGCTATTTCGAGGCGACGCCGACGGTGTGGCACAAGGAGATCCTGTGGGCGATGGCGCAGGGCGTCCACGTCTACGGCAGCGCCAGCATCGGCGCGTTGCGCGCCGCCGAGCTCCACCCGTTCGGCATGACCGGGGTCGGCCGGATCTACGAAGCCTATCGCGACGGCGTTCTGGAGGACGATGACGAGGTGGCGGTATTGCACGGCCCCGAGGAGCTCGGCTACCCCGCGCTGACCGAGGCGATGGTCGACATCCGCGCCACCCTCGACCGGGCGGTCTCGGAAGGCATCCTCGACGGCCGTCTCGCCGCCCGCCTCGCCGAGATCGGCAAGGGGCTGTTCTACAAGGAGCGCAGCTGGCGGGCGATGCTGCGGCTGGCGGCCGCCGGGGCCCTGCCGATCGCCGGTTTCGCCGCCTGGCTGCCCGGCGGCCGGGTCGAGCAAAAGCGCGCCGACGCGCTCGAGATGATCGCCGCGATCCGGGCCCACCTCGCGGCCGGCGTCGCCCCGCTGACGGTCTCGTATCGCTTCCACGACACCGGATACCACCGGGCCGCGGCGCGCGCCTTATAGAAGGGCGCCCGGTCGCCGCGGGCGGCTCATAGCAGTTTCCGATCAAATTGCACTGCGCTCACCCCCTCCCAAACCCTCCCCCATCAAGGGGGAGGGCCTTTATCGGCACTCCCGTTTGTACTCCCGCCCCCTCGATGGGGGCGGGTCGGGGTGGGGGTGATGCCTACCGCGTGCGTTGACTAATACGGTATCGCCGCGACGCAATCGATTTTTTGCCCGAGCGCCGACTTTCTACCGTGAATTAGGTCGCCGACGATATCTTGCCTTACGGGGTTGTTGTTGGACGCGAATGGAATTTTGAGGCTGAAGGATTTCAAGCCCGCGTTGGTCAAGACCCACAGCCGGTAGGTTTCGACAAAATCCTCATCGGGCGTCATCGACCCGAAAAAGCTCGGCCAGGGCTGATTGGCCAGGTGCAGCCGGTCGTTGATGACGCCGAAGCTCCTGGCGCTCGACATGTGGCTGCGGATTTCGGCGATGAACGGGCCTCTCTTGTGCTCCAGCCGGTTGCTGCTGACCAGGGTCGGGTCGGCCCACTCGCCAAACCCGCGCCACCGGCTGGGGACTTCCAGATTGGCCCTGTCGGCAAACTTCCAGCTGAGGTCAAAAAACGAAACACTGCTGCCCACGCAGGGGATCGTATACTTGAAGTCATAAGCCCCGCCGGGCGTCTGGACGTTGGCGTCGAACCAGCGGACATGTCCCAGCTCATGGGCGAGCGCGGCCAGGACCGTCATCTCGGGGCCGTTGCGCAGCACCCCCAGGTCATGCGTCGGACCGGCCGCCCCGGCGAGCAGCCGATTGAGGATCCGCGCCTGGAATATATTCAGGTTTTCCGGAGATGGCGGCTGCCCTCCCCATAACGACTGAGAGGTGGCGATATACCGTCCCGCCGCCTTGGATTGGCTCGGCTGCTCCCGGAACCCCCAGGAATTCGTGACGGTGTCCTCGACGGTGCAGTTGGCGGGGTCCTTGCAGGGCTGCTGATTGACAAAGACGCAGGTGAGCCCGCACAGGTGCTCCTTAAATAACGCCGGCGCAAGGTCGAAGGCTTTGGCCAGGCTGGCCGAATAGGGGGCGCCGACCGGCGAGTTGCATTGTGGAGATTTATAACCGCTGGTGGACCTGGGATCGAACCCGGCCGGCAGAAACGACACCTTCTTGGCGACGAAGGCCTGCCCGCTGTCGACGCCTTGCGCGGCGCAGCGCGGGAAAGTCGGGTCGCCGGCCGATTGCGGCGCTTCCGCGGCGCGGGATTGCGCGCATGCCAAGCAGGGCGACCAGACCCGAACACAGGATCAGCGCGCTCGGCTTCATCAACGTTCTCCCCGAGGCGACCCCGCCTGGCCGCGTCTTGAATAGTCCGACCGAGGGTAATCGGGCAGCGGCGCCGCAGCCGGGCTAAACTGCCGATAGCCTAGCAGACGCCGGTTCTCCACCCCTAGCGGTTTTTGCCGGGGCGTTCGTTGCGTTGATCTGGGGGCGGCGCGGCGTGCGGCCGGCCGCGGCTGAACCGGGACCCGCCCTTTACCGTCCGGCCGCAAGCAGGCCGATCGGCTGGCCGCTTTCGAGGGCGCGGAGCGCCGCGGCGGCGGCCGCCTGCCCGTCGAGCGAGCCCAGCGCCCCGAACATGGCCGTGGCGCCGTCGAGCAGCTGCCGCGCCGCCCGGTCGTCGCCGGCGGCTGCGCGCAGCGCCGCGCGCGTCAGCATCGCCCGCGCGAGATCGTTGCGCGCGCCGATGCGCCCGAGGATCTCCATCGCGGTCTCGACATGGCCCTCGGCCTGCGCCGGCGCGGCTTGCGCCACGCACTCGCCGAGCAGCCAGCAGGCCACACCCTCGAGCTGCTGATAGCCGGTGCTCCGGCTCGCCCGCAGCACGTCATCGATCAGCGCTCGGGCGGCGGCGCGGTCGCCGCGGCGAAGATAGCCCTCGGCGAGCCACACGGCGTAACGCGCATGGGTATAGCGCAGGTGAAAATTCTCGAACCAGGACAGCGCTTCGCGCATGTCGGCGATGCCGGCGTCGAGCGAGCCCGCCTTGATTTCGCCATAGCCGCGCACCGCCTTGGCCATCGCCGCATCGAAGGGCAGGGCGCCGAGCGCCAGCGCCTCGTTGCAGTACCGCACGCCCTGCTCCGGGTCGCCGCGATGGACATGCACGGCGCCGGTGCGCCACAGGCCGACCACCTCGATGCGGCGGTCCTTGAGGACGGCCCCGTAGTCGAGCGCCCGGCGGCAATAGCCGAGGCTCGCCTCCCAGTCGCCGAGCGCCATCGCCGCCGGGTTGAGATGCCAGATCGTCCGGCACGCCCACCACAGATTGCCGCGCGCCTCAAAGGCGGCGAGCGCGCGCTCCCCGGCCTCGACCGCCTCGCGCAGCCGGCCGGTGATCAGGTAGACCTGGGCGAGGCAGGATTCGGCGAAGGCCCTGACCTCGTCGAGCCCGGCCGCCGCGGCGAGCGTCGCCGCCTCGTTGCAATGGTCGATCGCAATGTCCGGGCGGCCGCCGGTCAGGCTGTGCAGAAACCCGCGCCAATAGTGCCAGGCGGCGCGGCGGCTCGGGTCCGGGGTCGCGTCGACAAAGCCGCGGATCTGGTCGAGCGCCTCGATATGCTCGGCGTGCTGGCCGAGGGCGAACCTGACCTCGGCCTGCTTGATCACGGCGTCGACCCGACGCAGCCGGTTGGCCTCGCTGTCGGGCAATGTGTCGAGCCGGCCGAGCGCGTCGCCGAAATAGCCGACCGCCTCGGCGTTGGCCCAGCGCCGCTGCGATTTTTCGGCGGCGAGGATGGCGTAGTCGACCGAGGTCTCGGCCTCGTCGCTGCGGCCGAAATGCAACGCCAGCAATTCCGCGACCTCGTCGGCGCGGTCGCGGTAGAGGCCCTCGAGGGCGCGCCCGACGGCCCCGTGATGGGCGCGGCGATGGCGTTCGAGGAGGCTGCCGTAGGCGGTCTCCTGCGTCAGCGCGTGGCGGAAGACAAAAACCGGGCCCTCGGGCTCGACCCGCTCATAGACGAACTCGAGCCGGGCGAGCTCGCGCAGCTGGTCTTCGAGCCCCCTTCCCGGCCACACCGCGCTCAAGAGACGCAGCGGGAACTCGCGGCCGATGACGGCGGCGGTCTGCAGGATCCGCTTGGCGTCGTCCGGCAATCGGTCGATGCGCGCCATCACGACATCGTGGATCGTCCCCGGCACCATCAGCCCCGAGCGCAGATCCTCCGCCTCGCCGGCGTGCAGCGCCAGCTGCTCGAGGAAGAGCGGATTGCCGTCGGCCTTGGCGACGATCTCCCGCGTCACCAGCTCGACCAGATCCTCGGACCGAAGCACCGAGCGCACCACCTGCGCGCTGTCCTCCGGCGACAGCGGCTGCAACGGGATCTGCGCGGCGTAGGATTTGTCGATCCACGGCGGCCGGTAGCCGGGGCGATAGGTCGCCAGCAGCAGCATGCGGATCTCGCGGAAATCCTCCCCGAGATAGCCGATCAGCTCTTCCGATATCCGGTCGACCCAGTGGAGGTCCTCGAGCACCAGCACCATCGGCCGCCGCCGCGAGGCCTTGGCCGCGAGCCGGCGGAAGATGTCGAAGGCCCTGGCCTTGAGCGCCTCGGGGTTGGACAGGCCCGGCGCCGCGGCGGCGTCCTTGACGTCGAGCAGATGGAGCAGAACCGGGGCGTCCTCCCCGGGGTCCATGCCGACCTCGCGCAGACCCGCGCGGACCTTCCCGGCCACCACCTCGGGGAGGTCGGTCTCGGCGATCCCGCAATGGCCGCGCAACAGATCGAGCGCCAGCAGGTACGGGATGCCGGCCCCGTAGGAGAGGCAGCGGGCCTCGATCCAGGTGGCGCGGCCCTCGGCGAGCTGCCGGTGGAACTCGGCCAGGAGCCGCGACTTGCCGATGCCGGGCTCGCCGACCAGCCCGACCGCCCGGCCGTCCCCGGTTTCGACCTGGCGCAGGAAATCGTGCAGGATCGCCACCTCGCCGGTGCGGTCGACAAAGCCCGCCGGGCGCGGCGACGGGTGCTCGCGCAGACCGGAGCGCCGGTGCGACACGCCGAGCAGGCGATAGGCCGCGATCTTCTCGGTGACGCCCTTGAGGGCGAAAGGGCCGACCGGCTCCAGGCGCGCATAGCCTTCGGCCGAGCGCCCGACCGCCTCGCTGACCACGATTGTCCCCGGCTCGGCCGCCGCCTGAAGCCGGGCGGCGACATTGGCGGTGGGTCCGATCACCGTATAGTCCAGCCGCATCGCGTCGCCGAGCGGGCCGAAAACGACCGGCCCGGTGTGGACGCCGATCCGCACCGGCAGCTCGAGGCCGCCGCGCCCGGCGCCGACCCCGCTCAGCGCCCGCTGGATGGCGAGGGCCGCCAGCAGCGCGCGCCGGACATGGTCCTCGTAGGTGAGCGGCGCCCCGAACAGCGCGAGAAAGCCGTCGCCGGTGAATTGCGGCGCGTCCCCGCCGTAGCGGCGCACCTCGGCGATGCTGGTCTCGAGGAATGCGTGCACCAGGTCGCGCATCGCCTCGGCCCCGAGGCGTTCGGTCAGCGGCGTCGAGTTGACGATGTCGCAAAAGAACAGCGTGACCTGACGCATCTCGCCGGGCCGCGGGCCGGCGGCCCCGGGTTGCCTCGCGGCAGCGGATCCGGGCGGGCCCGACGGCGGCGGGCCGCCGCGCTCGAGCGGGGCCCCGCAATGGCCGCAGAATTTATGCTCGGGCGGGTTGCGGGCGCCGCATGACGGGCAGGCGGCTTCGAGCGGCGCGCCGCACTCCCCGCAGAACCGCATGCCGACGGGACTGTCGGCGCCACATCGAAGGCACCTCATGCCGCGCCTCCACGCCGTAGCGCCGGGCTGTTTTGCGCCGGTCGACTATGCCGCCCGGCCGGTCGGGGGGTCAAGCGTTCCCAGGCCGCACCCGGCGCGGCGCGATTTGAGCGGAAGCCGCGCTAGGCGTCGTAGGCGATCATCGAGGTCAACGGCACGTCGATGCGGCCGCGGCCTTGCAAAAAGCTCAATTCGATGATGCAGCCGGCGCCGGCGACCACGCCGCCGCGCTGGCGGACGAGGTCGATCGCGGCCTGCATCGTGCCGCCGGTCGCCAACAGATCGTCGAGCACGACGACGCGCTGACCCGAGGCGATCGCGTCATCCTGGATCTCGATCGTGTCGGCGCCGTATTCGAGCTCGTAGGTGAAGCTTACGGTGCGGCCGGGCAATTTGCCGCGCTTGCGGATCATCGCAAAGCCGAGGCCGAGCTCGTAGGCGAGCGGGGCGGCGACGAGAAAGCCGCGCGACTCGATGCCGACCAGCAGATCGGGGCGGTGCGGCTGCAGCGCCGCGGCGAGGCGCTCGACCGTCTTGCGCCACGCGTGCGGATGGGCGAGCAATGTGGAGATGTCGTAGAACAGGATCCCCGGCTTCGGGAAATCAGGTATCGCTCTGATGTGCTGCTTCAGGTCCATGCCCATCATCCTCGGCGGCCGGCCGGCGGCCAAACCCGTCCGGGTTGCGGCATAGTCGCTTTTCGCATAGTTGGAAAGGCCTCGCCCGGCGCGCACGAAAGCAGACTTTGGAATCACATGGCGTCGGTCGCCGCGGCAACACTCGTCGAGTCGGAAGAGCGCGGGTCGCTGGTGTTGAAGGCGGCCGGAGAGTGGCTGGCGGCGACGGCCGCCGAGCTCGACCGCCGGCTGCGGGCGCTCGATGCGCCGCAAGGCCGGCGGGTGGCGCTCGACCTCTCGGGGATCGACCGGCTCGACACCACCGGCGCCTGGCTGCTGCTGCGCACCGAGCGCGAGCTTGCGGCGCGCGGCAATCGCGTCGAGCTGCGCGATTTGCGGCCGAGCCTGGCGCCGCTTCTCGATCGGGCGCGGGCGGCCGGAGCGCCGGCGCCGATGCCGCACCCGCGGCCGGGCTATCATTCGATCGCGAGCTTTCTCGCCTGGATCGGCGAGATTTCCGTCGGCCTCGCCGCGCGCGCCTACCACATTGTCGGCTTTGTCGGCCTCGTCGCCGTCACGACCCTGCGCCTGGCGCTGCATCCGCGCCGCCTGCGGCTGACCTCGGTCGTCGCCCAGATGGACCGGACCGGGGTCGACGCGCTCGTTATCGTCGGCCTGCTGTCGTTTCTGATCGGCGTGGTCATCGCCTATCAGGGCGCCGATCAGCTGCGCCGCTTCGGCGCCGAGATCTACACGGTCAACCTCTTGGGCGTCGGCATCCTGCGCGAGCTCGGCGTGCTTGATGACCGCGATCATCATCGCCGGCCGCTCGGGCAGCGCCTTCACCGCGCAGATCGGCACGATGCGGGTCAACGAGGAGATCGACGCGATGCGCACGATCGGCCTCGACCCGGTCGAGGTGCTGGTGGTCCCGCGGCTGCTCGGGCTGCTGCTGACCCTGCCGATGCTGACCCTCTACGCCAATTTCATGGGGCTCCTGGGCGGCTGCCTGATGGCGTGGGGGGCGCTCGGGATCACCATCCCGCAATTCCTGCGCCAGCTGCAATCGGCGCTCAGCCCGTGGACCTTCTGGATCGGCGTCGTCAAGGCGCCGTTCTTCGCCGGCATCATCGCGCTGATCGGCTGCTACGAGGGCTTTCAGGTGTCGCGCAGCGCCGAAAGCGTCGGGCGGCTCACCACCCTGTCGGTGGTGGAATCGATCTTTCTGGTGATCGTCGCCGACGCCGTCTTTTCGGTCCTGTTCTCGGTGCTGCGGATTTGAGCGCGGCGGACCGGCCCGGCGAGCCGACCATTCGCGTGCGCGGCCTGGTCAACCGCTTCGGCGCGGAGACCGTGCATGACGGCCTCGACCTCGATGTCGTGCGCGGCGAGGTGCTGGGCGTCGTCGGCGGCTCGGGGTCGGGCAAATCGGTGCTGCTGCGCACGATCATCGGGCTCAACCGCCCGGCCGAGGGCACGGTCGAGGTGCTCGGCGAGGATGTCTGGGCGTGCGACGATCGGGCGCGGCGCGGCCTCGAAAAACGCTGGGGGGTGCTGTTCCAGGACGGCGCGCTGTTCAGCTCGCTGACCGTGGCGCAGAACATCGAGGTGCCGCTGAAGGAATTCTACGACATGCCGATGCGGCTGATGGACGAGATCGCCGCCTTCAAGATCGGCCTGGTCGGGCTGCCGCAGGAGACCGGGTCGAAATACCCCTCCCAGCTGTCGGGCGGCATGCGCAAGCGCGCCGGCCTCGCCCGCGCCCTGGCGCTCGACCCGGAGATCCTGTTTCTCGACGAGCCCACGGCCGGGCTCGACCCGATCGCGGCCGGCGATTACGACAAGCTGATCGGCGATTTGCAGGGGAGCCTCGGCCTCACCGTGTTCATGGTGACGCACGACCTCGACAGCCTGTTCGCGATCTGCGACCGGGTCGCGGTCCTGGTCGACAAGAAGCTTCGCGTCGGCACCCTGGAGCAGCTGCTCGACGACGACCATCCCTGGATTCACGCCTATTTCCACGGGCCGCGCGGGCGCGCGGCGCTGGCGTCCCGCGCCGGCCGTCAGGCGCCGTCGGCCAGCCGCGCGACCGCCCCGGCCTGAATTCGCCCGCATCCCGGAGAGAGCAATGGAAACACGAGCCCATTATGTCGTGGTGGGCGCCTTTGTGCTGGCGATCATCTTTCTCGGCTTTGGGACGGTGCTGTGGCTCGGCCGGGTCGAGTTTTCGCGGGACTTCGAAAGGTACTATATCTTCTTCAAGGGCTCGGTGGCCGGCCTCAGCAAGGGTTCGATGGTCCAATATAACGGGATCCCGGTCGGCCGGCTGACCGACATCCGGGTCGATCCGGACAATGTCGAGCAGATCCAGGTGACGGTCGAAATCGACGGCAGCCTCGTCGACATCAAGTCGGACGCCCGCGCGTTTCTCGAGACCAACATCCTCAGCGGCGTATCCGCCGTTCAAATCCGCGGCGGCACCGCCGGGGCGCCCGCCCTGGCCGCGCTGCCCGGGCATCGCTACCCGGTGATCGAGGCCGGGAAGTCGGAGCTGGAGCAGGTCAAGGCGTCGCTCCCCGAGCTCCTGGGCGGGCTCAAGGACGCGGCCCACGGCATGAGCGAGCTGCTGAACGAGGACAACCGCCGGGCGGTCTCGGACAGCCTGCAAAACATCCGCTCGGTGACCGCCGTCTTCGCCGAGCAAGGCAAGAGCGTCGCCGAAATCGTCGCCAACGCGAACGCCTCCGTCGTCGCGGTCAATTCGCTGCTGCGCGACCTCGACCGCAGCTACGCCGACCGCGGCGGGTTGAAGGATCAGCTGTCGCAGACGCTGGCCGGCTATGACAAGGTGGCGCGGAACCTGATCGACGCCAGCCGCCAGGTGCAGCTGGCGATCGAGGAGAACCGGCCGGGCATCCGCGACTTCAGCCAGCGCACCCTGCCCGATGTCGGCGATCTGGTGAATGACGTGCGGCGGCTGGCGGCGAACCTGACCCGCTTCATATCGCAGATCGAGCGCGACCCGACGCGGCTGCTCTACGGCGAGCGGCGCGAGGGGTATCGGCCGCAATGACGGGTCGGCGCGCCCGGGTGTCGCGACGGCTGATCGCAGCCGGCGTCGCGCTGACGCCGATCGCCTGCGCCCGGCTCTTTGTCGCGCCGCCGGGCCGGCTTTATCGGCTGACCCCGAAGAGCACCTATCCGGAGAGCCTGCCGCACGTCGCCGCGCAGCTTCTGGTCGACCTGCCGACCGCCCCGGCCGGGCTCGACACCGTGCGCATCGCCTTGACCCGGTCGCCGGTCTCGCTCGACTATTTCGCCGATTCGCAATGGGCCGATCCCGCGCCGCTGCTGGTGCAGGCCGCGCTGGTGGCGTCTTTCGAGCGCAGCGGCGCGATCGCCGCGATCGGCCGCGAATCGGCCGGGCTGCGGGCGGATTTTGTGCTCCAGCCGGACATCCGGCATTTCGAGGCCGAATACGGCCCCGGCGGCGGCCCGCCGAACGCCTGGGTCGCGATCGGCGTCAGGCTGGTCAAGATGCCCGAGCGCACGATCATCGCGCGGGCCTTGTTCGAGGAGCGCGCGCCGGCCGCGGAAAACGAGGTTCCCGGCATCGTCGACGCCTTCGACGCGGCGCTGGGGGCGGTCATGAAGCAGATCGTCGTCTGGACGCTCGCCAATCCCGCTTTATCGGCGCGGCGCGGTCAGCTATCCTGATCCTGTTTCGTTCGCGGGGGCGGAGATTGGCGCATACGGGAAGGCCGGCGGCGTTGCGCGTCAGCCGGGGTGAAATCGAGCGGATGGAAGCGGCGGCGGCGGTGATCGCCGAGTGCCGCTGCGAGCTGGCCGCGCGCGGCGGCGATCTCCTCGGCGAGCTGGCGCCGGGGGGCGGCGGCTTCGCCGAATGGCGCCACTACCCCGAGCGCGAGGTCTACGACCGGCGCAGCCACGGCCAGTATTTCTTTCATACCCACCCGGCGGGCGGGCCGATGGCGCGCGAGCCGATGGGGCGCGAGCATGGGCATTTCCATACCTTCATGCGCGCCGAAGGCATGCCGCCGGGCGCGGCCCCGCTGGTTCTTCCCGAGACCGCGGTGGCCGATGCGCCGGCCCCGCCGCCCCAGGCCGCGCCGCTGAAGCGCGGCGCGCGCGACGAGGTCAGCCATCTGGTCGCGGTCGCGGTCGATCCGCGGGGCGAGCCGATCCGGCTGTTCACGACCAATCGCTGGGTCACCGGCGAAACCTGGTACCGGGCCGAGGACGTGATCGGCATGCTCGACCGCTTCGCGATCGCCGCGGCCGACCCGACGCCGATCCTCAACCGCTGGGTCGGCGCGGTCATGGCCCTCTTTCGCCCGCAAATCGCCGAGCTGCTGCGGGAGCGGGACCGGAAGGTGACGGCGTGGCGGGTGCGCCGCCGCGCCAATGTGTTCGAAGACCCTCGCCTCGAGGTCGCCTCCAGCCGCGATGTCGATCTCGACGCGCAGCTCGCCTTTGTCGAGGCCGCCCGCGCCGACCGGCTCGCCGGCGCTCGATCCCGCGCGCCGGCCCTGCCGCCGATGGCCGACGGCTGGGGCGAGGGCCGCGCCGGTTGAGCGGGCCCGGCGCCGCGGGATTATGGCCGGGCGCCGGGCTGGCGCGGGGGGAGATTGTAGAGGTTCAGGCAATCCTTCAGCTTGGCGTCCCGTTTCGCGTTGGTCGCCGCGCTGTTGTCGGGAAAGGCGAGCTGCGCCTCCTTGGCGCATTTGTCCATCTGCTTCCAGTTGGCCAACGCCGTCGTCCCTTGCTGGGTCGCCCCGGCGGGGCCGCACAGCAGCATCGGGGCTGCGAAATACAGAACGGCCAATCGGCGCATCGGCGTCTCCTGCGGGGGCGCTCCCGCCCGGCTCGATGCGGCGGTTGCGCGCCGCCCAAAACTGAGGCCCCATCGGCGCCGAGGCAAGCACAGAGGCAGCGATGCTCAAGATCTGGGGAAGGACCACGTCGGTCAACGTGCAGAAGGTGCTGTGGTGCTGCGCCGAGCTCGGGATCGAGCACCAGCGGGTCGACCTCGGCGGCCCGTTCGGCGGCAACCAGGACCCCGAATACCTCGCGATGAACCCGAACGGCCTGGTGCCGACGGTTCGCGACGGCGACCTGATCCTGTGGGAATCGAACACGATCTGCCGGTATCTGGCGACTGCCTATCGGGGCGAGCGGCTCTATCCGCCCGAGCCGGCGTCCCGCGCGCTGGTCGAGCGCTGGATGGACTGGCAGCTGTCGGCCGTCGGGCCGCCGATGGGCGCGCTGCTGTTCGGGTTGATCCGCACCAGGCCCGAGCAGCGCGACCACGCCGCGATCGAAGCGGCGCGGCGCAAGGCGCTGGCCGCGTGGGCGATCGTCGAGGACGAGCTCGACGGCCGCCCTTTCCTGGCCGGCGCCGAGCTGACCCTGGCCGAGATCGTGCTCGGCACCCTCGCCTATCGCTGGCACGCCTTCCCGATCGAGCGCCCGCCATTGAAGAATGTCCGGGCCTGGTACGAGCGGATGCGCGAGCGCCCCGCCTTCAAGACCCATATCGAAATCCCGATCACGTGATCGTGAACGGATGTCGTGGAAGTTGCGCCGCCGCGGGCGGTCATTATCGTGCCGGTTCAAGCGGACATGACCGGGCGAGAGAGGGAGGCAGGATGAGATCGTTTCCGAGATGGTCGGATCGTGGGTGCTGCGCTGGCCTGCGTGCTGGCCGTCGCCGCCGGCGCCGCGACGGCGCAGGACAAGGACGCCGTGATCAAGAACCGCGCGGCGCTGATGAAGGAGCAAGGCAAGGACCTCGGCAGCGTCAAGGCCTTTCTCGAGGGCAAGGGCGATCAGGCCGCGGCCGAGGCCGGGGCCGCCGGCCTGGTTCAGACGATGAAGAAGATCCCCGACCTCTTCCCGCCCGGCACCGGCGGCCCCGACCCCACTGGCGACTGTGCCGACCAAGCCCGAGATCTGGAGCGACTGGAACAAGTTCCTCGAGGCGCGCAACACCGCCGCCGCCAAGGTCGACGCGCTCCTGGCCGCGGTCAAGAGGGGCGACAAGGCGGAGATCCAGACCGCCTTCGGCGATCTCGGCAAGAACGGCTGCGGCGCCTGCCACACCGCGTTCCGCGAGAAGCTCAAAAACTGAGCGCGGCAGCCCTGGCGCTGCTGCTGGCGCTGATGGCGCCGTCCGCGGCCGGCGCCGCCGCCGACGATGCGGTGGCGCGCGGCGCCTATCTCGCCGCCGCGGCGGGCTGCGACCAGTGCCACACCGACGCCAAGAACGGCGGGCAGCCCTATGCCGGCGGCCGCGCGCTCGAAACCCCGTACGGGACGATCGCGACCCCCAACATCACGCCCGACCCCGAGACCGGGATCGGCCGCTGGAGCCTCGCCGATTTCACCCGCGCGGTGCGCTGGGGCATCGCCCCCGACGACACGCATTACCTGCCGGCCTTCCCCTACCCCTTCTACAACCGGCTGAGCGACCGCGACCTCGCCGATCTGAAGGCCTTTCTCGACAGCCGGCCGGCGGTGCGCCGGCGCAACGCCGCGAGCAGCCCGGCCATCCTCGCCTCGGCGCGCGGCGCGGTCGACGCGGCCGCCTCGCCGTTCCCCGGCCCCTGGCGGCCCGACCCGGCGCGGGATGCGGCCTGGAACCGCGGCGCCTACCTCGTCGCCGCGGTCGGCCGCTGCGGCGACTGCCACACGCCGCGCAATCTTCTCGGCGCGCCCGATCCGGGCCGCACGCTCGCCGGTACCGCCGCCGCGCTCGGCCGCAAGGCGGCGCCGAACATCACGCCCGACGCCAAAACCGGGATCGGCGACTGGAGCGAGGCCGACATCGTCACCCTGCTGAAGGAAGGGCAGACCCCCGACATCGATTTCGTCGGCGGCGCCATGGCCGAAATCGTCAGGAACACCGCGCGCCTCGACGACGCGGACCGGCGGGCGATCGCCGTCTATCTGAAATCGCTGCCGCCGATCGCGTCGAAACCCAAGCGCAAGTGACCGCCGGCCTCGGCGCCTGTGCCGGCGCGCGGCCTGGGGCAGCTTCCGATCGGGTTGAGCCGATGGCTCAAGAATGTCATCGGGGGCGCTTCGCCCACGGACTTAATCCGTCGGGAAACCGGAGAGCCATGCCGGCCCGGCGCTATTGCTCCGCCGTTCGTTCGTCTGACCGATCGCGCAAACGCAGGCCAGCGGCCGAGCGGTGAAAAGGTGGGTCCCGGTTTCGCGTGGATGCCCGGATCAAGTGGCATTGACGGAGCTTCGAAGACGGTGATGAATCGATCTGAATGGGCCGGCGCTAGAGCCTCAGCGGCTGGCCGTCGAGGTCCTCGGCGCGCTCGATCTCGATCAGGACGGCGAAGCCTTTCTTGTCGGGGTCGCGGTCCTTTTCCGGCTGCACCAGACGGCGCCACACCTCATCGTAGACCGGTCCCGATTTGTGGATCCTGGCGCGGCCGTAGAAGCGGGCGATGCCGCCCTTGGGCAGCACGCCTTCCTCGCGCAATTGCGGCTTGCGGAAATAGACCGTCAGCGGGGTCCCGTCCTTGAGGTTGGCGCTGGTCGAGCCCTTGCCGCGCTCCCACAGCCCGATATGCCCGTCGTCGAACACCATCGCGCCGCCGCGCGGGGTCACCTGGGCGAACCCGTTCGGCAGCACGCTGCCGACCAGGCACACATTCGCCGGAAAGGCGGCATCGATGTGCGCCTGCAGGATTTTGGGGATCGTCGCCATCATGCCTCCCTGATCAAGTTAAGCCGCCTCGTCGACCGACGGGGCCACGTCGCGCGTCGTCGCCCGGTGGAGGTCGCGCGGCTGGGTCTCGTCGAACGGCCGGCCGCGATGCATCGTGCAGCGATTGTCCCAGATCACCAGATCGCCGCGCCGCCATTGGTGCCGATAGACAAAGCGGCGCCGGGTCGCGTGCTCGATCAGGTCGCGCAGCAGCAGGCGGCCCTCCGGAACCGGCCGGCCGAGGATGTGCGAGGCGTGCGCGGCCAGATAGAGGGTCTTGCGCCCGGAGCCGGGATGGGTGCGCACCAGGCGCTGCGGCACCGCCGGCAATTTCTCGCGCTCGCCGAACAGCAATTCGGTAAAGCCGATCTGGGCGCGCGAATGGGCGATGTCGTGCATCGCTACGAGGCCGTCGAGCTCGGCCTTGGCCGCCTCGGGCAACGCGTCCCAGGCGGCGCGCAGGTCGGCGAACTCGGTCTCGCCGCCGCTGGATCGGGACCCGGTGCGCGTAGAGCATCGACAACGCCGCCGGGATGCGGCGGAACGAGCCGTCGGTATGCCACAGCCGGTTGCCGAGCTGGTCGAAGCGGCGCGGGTCGTCCTCGGCGCGCAGCCGGTTGTTCTCGTCGAGGTTGGAGATGTCGGAGATCTCCGGGCGCAGCCGCCGCTTGCTTTGCGGCTGGCCGGCGCTGCGCGGCGCCTCGATCTCGCCGAAATTGCCGGCGAAGGCCAGCTGGCGCTCGTCGTCGAGATCCTGGTCGTGCAGCACCAGCACCGCATAGCGGTCGATCGCCTCCCAGATCGCGCGCACCGTCGCGGCGTCGAGCGGACGGCCGGCGTCGACGCCCGCGACCTCGCCGACAAAGAGCGGGTGCAGCTGGCGCAGCTCGATCGGCATGCGGCGTCCTTATCCGCGCAGCCGCTCGGCGGCGAAGCGGCGCAGCGACGCGATCAGATGCGAGATGTCGGCCTGCACGCGGGCGAATCCGGCGGATTTCTCCAGGGTCTTCTGGTTCATGTAGAGGGCGCGGTCGACCTCGATCTGCAGGCTGTGGCGGTTCTCCGCCGGGCGGCCCTGGCGCCGCACGATCTCGACGCCCTTGTAGATTTCGTTGACGCGCACGTCGTAGCCGCGGCCGCGCAGGATGCGGGCGACGAAATCGGTGAACTCGCGCGCGCAGGTCGTGCCGTCGCGGTCGCCGAGCACGAAATCGGCGCAATCGCCTTCCTGCTTCGCGGTCGGGTGCGACGGCATCGAATGGCAGTTGACATGCCAGACGACGCCGAACCGGGCGTGGGCGCGGTCGCAGGCGTCGGCCAGCACCCGATGATAGGGCGTGTGGCAGCGTTCGAGCCGCGCCAGCACCTCGTCGACGGCGAGCTTGCGGTTGTATATCGCGGTGCCCGGCCGGGCGATGCGGCGGACCACGCCCAGCCCGGCCCGCGTCTTGTGCGAGGGCCGCAGCGGCGAGGGCCACACCCCGTCGAGCAGCGCATCGTCGAGATCGTCGACCGCGCGGTTGGCGTCGAGATAGCTGCGCGGAAAGAGGGCGCCGATCAGGGTCGCGCCGTGCGCCGGGGCCGCATGGTAGAGCTCGTCGACATAGGCGTCCTCGGCCCGGCGCAGGACTTCGAGCGGGCACGAAAAGCCGAAATCCTCGGGATAGCTCGACCCGCTGTGCGGCGAGTTCGAAAACCAGCGGCGACTCCTCGGCCTGCGGGTCGCGGCGCCACAGCACGCCGGGGATTTCAAAGCTCATCGGAGGTTCAGGCCGCGACGAGATCGAGCCGCTGCTCGGCGCGGATGATCCGCGGATGCTCGAGGACGATGCTGGCGATTTCGTCGGCCATCACGCACGCCTTGGTGGACCTGGACAGCGCTGGCGTGAATTTACGGACGCCGCCCTGATCGGGCAAGCAATTGTCTGGCAAGCGCCTCGGGATCGCTCTAATTTACGATGATGAACGGGACAGCTCCAACCTGCGTCGACATGATCCGGCGCCTCGTGGGCTTCGACACGACGAGCCGAGGCTCGAACCTCGAATTGATCGGGTTCGTGCGCGAC
>CAVQSZ010000023.1:0-53079 GCA_963716115.1 uncultured Alphaproteobacteria bacterium | reverse complement strand
ATCTTCCCCGGCGCCAACGCCGGGGCCTCATTGAAGCTGTAGGCTGGCGTCCAGCTCGGCGCTGACGGACATCTTCCCCGGCGCCAACGCCGGGGCCTCATTGAAGCTCGTCGTAGCGGTCGCGTGCCATCGCCGATGACCAGCGGCTATCTTCCCCGGCGCCAACGCCGGGGCCTCATTGAAGCGCGGTCGACGGCCGCGTCGGTGACGCCGACGCGCGCATCTTCCCCGGCGCCAACGCCGGGGCCTCATTGAAGCGCCGCGGTCGACGGAGTCGCGCGATCGCCGGCGATCGCGCATCTTCCCCGGCGCCAACGCCGGGGCCTCATTGAAGCGCGGTCGGGATCGGCCGATCGGCGGCCGCGCCGAGCCGATCTTCCCCGGCGCCAACGCCGGGGCCTCATTGAAGCGCGTCGACGCTCGGCATGACGCACCGTCGCGCCGCATCTTCCCCGGCGCCAACGCCGGGGCCTCATTGAAGCGCGGTCGACGCGGCGAGTCGCATGCGCGATCGCAGCCGCATCTTCCCCGGCGCCAACGCCGGGGCCTCATTGAAGCCGGCGACGGCTCGCCGGCGCTGGCCGATCGCGTCGCCGAATCTTCCCCGGCGCCAACGCCGGGGCCTCATTGAAGCGCGGCAGCGCTCGGCCGGCGATCGCGCCGATCGCCGGATCTTCCCCGGCGCCAACGCCGGGGCCTCATTGAAGCGCGGACGGTCGGCTGCGCGCGATCGCGCTGCGACGGCGCATCTTCCCCGGCGCCAACGCCGGGGCCTCATTGAAGCGTCGCGACGAGCGCCGGCGCGTCGCAGCCGATCGGCGCATCTTCCCCGGCGCCAACGCCGGGGCCTCATTGAAGCGCGCGATGCGATCGCGGTCGCCGATGACCGAGCCGCAGATCTTCCCCGGCGCCAACGCCGGGGCCTCATTGAAGCGTCGGCATGCGCGGCGTCGCATCGCGTCGCCGGCGCAATCTTCCCCGGCGCCAACGCCGGGGCCTCATTGAAGCGCGTCGAGCGCGCCGGCGATCGACGTCGGCGCGCCGCGATCTTCCCCGGCGCCAACGCCGGGGCCTCATTGAAGCGACGGCTGCTCGGCGCGATGCGCCATCGCGGTCGAGCTGATCTTCCCCGGCGCCAACGCCGGGGCCTCATTGAAGCGCGAGTCGATGCGCGCGCCGATCGAGCGCGCCGGCGCGAATCTTCCCCGGCGCCAACGCCGGGGCCTCATTGAAGCGCGGCGTCTGCGCGACGCATCGGCGCGATCCGGCAATCTTCCCCGGCGCCAACGCCGGGGCCTCATTGAAGCGCGGCGATCGGTCGACGTCGATGCCGCGATCGGCATCTTCCCCGGCGCCAACGCCGGGGCCTCATTGAAGCTGCGTCGGCGCGCGATGCCGAGCGCCGGCGGCACATCTTCCCCGGCGCCAACGCCGGGGCCTCATTGAAGCGTCGATCGCCGATCGGCGCTCGCATGCTCGGCTCGATCTTCCCCGGCGCCAACGCCGGGGCCTCATTGAAGCGCGACGTCTGGCCGGCGCCGACGCGCGGCGCGCCGCCATCTTCCCCGGCGCCAACGCCGGGGCCTCATTGAAGCGTCGACGCCGGCGCAGCGGCGCTGAGCGCGCCGTCAGCATCTTCCCCGGCGCCAACGCCGGGGCCTCATTGAAGCGCGCCGGCGATCGGCGCCGACGCCGTGCACGGCGTCGCATCTTCCCCGGCGCCAACGCCGGGGCCTCATTGAAGCGTGCGCATGTCGACGCTGCGCCGCGATCGCCGGATCAGCATCTTCCCCGGCGCCAACGCCGGGGCCTCATTGAAGCGCCGACGCGGCTCGGCGACTCGCGGCACGGCGATGCGACATCTTCCCCGGCGCCAACGCCGGGGCCTCATTGAAGCGCGGCGTCGAGCGCGCCGACGCGCATCGCGGCGCGCAGCATCTTCCCCGGCGCCAACGCCGGGGCCTCATTGAAGCGCGTGGTCGACCGGCGTCGCCGCCGACGGCGCATCGCGATCTTCCCCGGCGCCAACGCCGGGGCCTCATTGAAGCGTCGGTCGTCGCCGCGACGCTCGCGATCGGCGCACGCGATCTTCCCCGGCGCCAACGCCGGGGCCTCATTGAAGCGGCGCGGTCGTGGCCGATCTGCGACGGCGTCGACGACGATCTTCCCCGGCGCCAACGCCGGGGCCTCATTGAAGCGCGGCGATCGGCGCGCATCGGCGCGTGCATCGACGGCTATCTTCCCCGGCGCCAACGCCGGGGCCTCATTGAAGCGCGACGTGATCGGGCTGCGACGCCTGCCGATCGGCCTGCATCTTCCCCGGCGCCAACGCCGGGGCCTCATTGAAGCAGCGCCGCTGCGTCGACCTGCAGCCGCAGCTGCGACGCAATCTTCCCCGGCGCCAACGCCGGGGCCTCATTGAAGCCGATCGAGTCGTGCGTCATCGATCAGCGCCGCGCGCTGATCTTCCCCGGCGCCAACGCCGGGGCCTCATTGAAGCGCGACGGCGTCGCGCCGGCAGTCGCCGCTGCGCCAGCATCTTCCCCGGCGCCAACGCCGGGGCCTCATTGAAGCGGCTCGACGCTGCGCGCTCGCACCGGCAGCGCGCCGCGATCTTCCCCGGCGCCAACGCCGGGGCCTCATTGAAGCGCTGCGCTCGCCGCGCGCGTCGACGATGCCGCGCCGAATCTTCCCCGGCGCCAACGCCGGGGCCTCATTGAAGCCGTAGCGCGGATTGCGGGCATGCAGCTCGGCGTGAGATCTTCCCCGGCGCAACGCCGGGGCCTCATTGAAGCGGGCAGTTCCGATCCTCGCAGCAGCATGTCGCCGGATATCTTCCCCGGCGCCAACGCCGGGGCCTCATTGAAGCGCTGCGACCGTCGACGGCGTGCTCACCGTGTCACGACGCATGATCTTCCCCGGCGCCAACGCCGGGGCCTCATTGAAGCGCTGAACGTCGAGCGCGATCGACATCCGCCGGCGCCGATATCTTCCCCGGCGCAACGCCGGGGCCTCATTGAAGAGCGATCGCCTCGCCGCCGTCGAGCGGTTCTGCCACCGCGCCATCGCCGTCCAGAACCAATGTGCATAGGAGCTTCTGATTCGGGAAACCTGGTCTAAAGCTGGTCTACAGCGAGTCTCGGAGGTCGCGGATCAGGCGCCGCTGGCGGGCGTCGGGGAGGGCGCCGAAGCCGGCGCCGAGATTGTCCTTCATATGCTCGGGATCGCCGGTCGCCGGGATCACGCAGGTGACGGCGGGCTCGGCCAGGAGGTATTTGAGAAAGAGCTGCGCCCAGCTCGCGCAATCGAATTCGCCGGCCCAATCGGGCAGCGGGCGCCCGCGCACCCGGCGCAGCAGATCGCCGCGCTCGAGCGGCTGGTTGACGATGGCGGCGACGCCGCGCGCCGCGGCGGTCGGCAGCAGCGCGCTCTCCGCTGCCGGCGAGGCCAGCGAATAGCCGAGCTGGACAAAATCGATGCCGGGCTCGGCGGCAAGGATGCGGGCGAGCTCGGGCAGCGCGGCGCTGGTATAGTGGGTGACGCCGATATAGCGGATGCGCCCATCCTCCTTCATCCGCCGCAGGGTCGACAGATGCGTGCGCCAGTCGACGAGGTTGTGGATCTGCATCAGGTCGATCGCTTCGCTGCGCAGCAGCGCCGCCGAGCGCCGCATCTGCTCGACGCCGCGCTCGCGGCCCGTCGTCCATACCTTGGTCGCAATAAAGGCGCGCGGCCCTGCGCCGAGGTCGGCGAGGAGGTCGCCCGCGACCGCCTCGGCCCGGCCGTACATCGGCGAGCTGTCGATCATCCGCCCGCCGGCGTCGAGCAGCAGCCGCACCGCCTCGCGCAACGGCCCGCGCGCCGCCGTCCCGCCACCGACATCGAAAACCGGCCAGGTGCCGAGCCCGATCACCGGCATCGCTTCGCCGGTCGACGGGATCGGGCGCGTCAGCATCGCCGCATCGGGCATCGTGCAGCTCCTCTCCTGGTCGCAAGGCCGGCGCGGCTCTTGCCGGTATTGCGCTCTTTTTGCACTATTCTGCGAAGCGGCGCCCGCCGCCCGGCCCAAATTTCCAGGAGGCGATGTGACCCGACCCCGCGCTGCCGACGATTTCTCGACGATCCGCGCCCGCATGAAGGAGCTGCGCCGCGAGGCGGCGCGGCCCGCCAACCCGGAGGGCGCGCCGCGCCGCGCCCAGACCCCGTCGGGCGAGGGCGAGCGGCGCCTCAAGGAACGGCGCGAGGGCTGCCCGCCGCCCTGGGTCCCGACGATTTTCGTCAGGAAGCCCGAGGATATCGAGGTCGCCCGCCGCCTGTGGCGCATTCGCGCCGGATTGCGGACAAGATAGCAAGGGCAGCCGGGGCCTGCCGCCACCCGCCGCCCGCCCGGCCAAAGGATCGTCATTCGCCGGCGCCGGCGCTTGCATCCGGGCATCGGCCCGCGGGCCGGCTCGAGGAGGCGTCGCGCCGCGGCTCAATGACGAAAGCGGCGGGTTGCGGTGAACGCCATCGCGATGCCGGCGGCGTCGGCGGCGGCGATCGCCTCGGCGTCGCGCCGCGAGCCGCCGGGCTGGATCACCGCCGTGGCGCCCGCCGCGATCGCCGCCTCGATCCCGTCGGCGAACGGGAAGAACGCGTCCGAGGCCAGCACCGAGCCCACGGTCGGCGATTGCGCCAGCCCCGCCGCCGCACCCGTCTCGGCCGCCTTTCGCGCGGCGATCCGCACGCTGTCGACCCGGCTCGGCTGGCCGGCCCCGATCCCGACCGTGGCCCCGCCGCGGGCGAAGACGATCGCGTTCGACTTGACGTGCTTGGCTACCGTGTCGGCGAACAACAAATCGGCGGTCTCGGCCGCGCCCGGCGCCCGGCGGGTCACGGTGCGCAGCGCGTCGGGCGCGATCGAGAGCCGGTCGCGCTCCTGCACGAGGAGCCCGCCCGAGACCGAGCGCAGCACCCGGCCGGGGGCGGCGGGGTCGGGCATCGCGCCGGTCGCCATGAGGCGCAATGCCGTCCGCCGCGCGAGGACCGCTGCGGCTTCCGCCGAGGCTTCCGGGACGATGACCACCTCGACGAAGAGCCGGGCGACCGCCTCGGCTGTGGCGGCGTCGAGCGGCCGGTTGAACGCGGCCACACCGCCGAAGGCGCTGACCGGGTCGCAGGCGAGCGCCTTCTCCCAGGCCTCGCGCGGGCTCGCGCCGATCGCGACGCCGCACGGGTTGGCGTGCTTGACGATAACCGCGGCGGGCGGGCCGAACTCGGCGGCCAGCTCGAAGGCCGCGTCGGCGTCGGCGTAATTGTTGTAGGACAGCTCCTTGCCTTGCAGCAGACGCGCGTTGGCGGCGCCGGGGCGGCGCTCGCCGGTCCGGTAGAGCGCCGCCGCCTGATGCGGGTTCTCGCCATAGCGCAGCCGCTCGCCCAGCCGGGCCGCCAGCACCAGGGTTTCGGGAAAGGCGATCCCGTCCTCGGCCGCCATCCATTCGGCGATCGCTGCGTCATAGGCGGCGGTCATCGCGTAGGCCTTGCGCGCCAGCGCACGCCGCATTGCGGCGCCGACCGCGCCGTCTCGGGCCGTGAGCTCGGCCAGGAGCGGGTCGTAGTCCAAGGGGTCGGTCGCCACGGCCACGGCGTCGTGGTTCTTGGCGGCGGCGCGGATCAGCGCCGGGCCGCCGATGTCGATGTTCTCGATGCAGGCCTCGGGATCGGCCCCCGAAGCGACCGTCGCCGAAAACGGGTAGAGGTTGGAGACGAGGAGGTCGATCGGCTCAAACCCCCGCGCGGCGAGGGCGGCGAGGTGGTCCGGCCGGTCGCGCCGCGCCAGCAGGCCGGCATGGATCGCCGGATGCAAGGTCTTGACCCGGCCGTCGAGGAATTCCGCCATGCCGGTGACGGCCGCCGCCTCGGTCGGCGTGAGCCCGGCCGCGGCCAGCGCCTGCGCCGAGCCGCCGGTCGAAATCAGCGCCACGCCGCGCGCCGCCAGGGCGGCGGCGAACGGCACGAGCCCGGTCTTGTCGCTGACCGAGATCAGCGCCCGCCGGATCGGCTGCGGAGCGGAAGCCATCGGCCGGGTATAGGATCGGGCGCGCCCGGCGGCAACCCCGGCGCGCCCGCCTGCCGCCAGCCGCCGGCCTGACAACGGGCGCGACTCGAAATGATTGTTCTCTGTCAGAAGGATTGAACGAGCGGCCGACGATGCGGCGACGCGTCACCCCTCGGGCAGGCCGGCTTTGCGCAGCCCTTCGGCCAGACGGGCGGCGATCTCGGGGGCGAGGCCCTTTTGCAACCCGCGCAAGATGCCGGCGATGGTCGGCTCGTAATGAGCCTCGCGCACCCGGCTCAGACACGCGCGCGCTTCGTCATGCCGCCCGAGATGGCCGCACAGGCTCAGCTTGAGGCGAAGCGCGGGCATCCCGCAATTTTCGCGCAACGCCTCTTCGGCCCACGGCAGCCCCGCCTCGTAGCGTTCAGCGGCAAAGTGGGCGAGGGCCAGCGCCTGGCAAAAGGAAAACATGCCGGTGTCGCGCGGGCTCAGGCGCATCGCCTGGTGCGCTGCGAGGACCGCTTCGTCGGGCCGATTGAGATAGGCCAGAACCAACGCGCGGTGGCCGAAGGCGAGGGCGAAATTGGGGTTGAGGACAATCGCCCGATCGAGCGCGCTGAGCGCCGCGCCATTGTCGCCGGCAAGGATCGCGAGCGCCAACCCGGAAAAATCCAGCACCCAGGGATCATCCCCGGCAGCGGCGATCGCCCGCCGCGCCATCGAGATCCCCTCCTCGACCTCCGGGCCGGAGGGCGGGATCCAATCCCGCAGATGCTGCATGCCGCGGCTCAAGGCGATTCTCGACATGGCCGGGCCATAGGCAGGATCGAGGTCGAGGGCCAGATGCGCCAACCGAATCGATTCGGCCAGGCTCTCCCTGGTTCTCTTGTTCACTTGCGCCTGCGCCCGCAGGTAGAAATCGTAAGCGTCGAGGCTGTCGGTCGGCTTGCCGCCGGCGCGTTCGATTTCGGCGAGGCGCAGCCGCGGCTCGATCGCGCCGACGACACCGCTCGCCACCCGATCCTGAATTTCGAAAATGTCGTCGAGGGAGCCGTCGAAGCGGTCGCCCCAGATATGCGCGCCGCTCGCCGTATCGATCAGCTCGCCGGTGATGCGCACCCGGTTGCCGGCCTTCCTGACCGAGCCTTCGAGCACATAGCGCACGCCCAATTCGCGCGCTGCCTGCTTCGCGTCGACCGCCTTGCCCCGGTATGCAGAGCCCGAATTGCGGGCGCTGACGAAGAGCCAGGGAGCGCGGCCGATCGCGGTGGTGATCTCCTCGACCATGCCGTCGGCGAAATAGTCCTGCCCGGGATCGCCGCTCAGATTGGCGAACGGCAGCACCGCAATCGAGGGTTTGCCCCCAGGCGCCGGCGCCGGGCCGGGCGCGTCGTTGCGGACCAGCGACGCTCGGTCCGGCATTTCCGTAACTTCGCCGATGAATCGGACGCCCTTGCGGGTGAAGGTGCGGACCAGCCGCTGCGCCGCGCCATCGTCGCCGAGCGCCCGGCGCACCGCGTTGATCCGCGTGGTCAGCGCCGATTCCGAGACGATCCGCCCGCCCCATACCGCCTGCAAGAGATCGGCCTTGCTGACCACGCGGTCGCGCTGCTGCACGAGGAAGGCCAGCAGATCGAAGACCTTGGGTTCGATATCGACAAGCTCGTCGCCGCGGCGTAGCTCGCGGCGCTCGATGTCGAGCCGGTAGTTGCCAAACGCCAGAGCCACGCCCGCCTCCCGGAGACCTCCGACGCGCTTCCTAAGCAAATCACAAGCCCACCGTAAGGAAGAAAAAAGCCGGCCGTAAAGCGTTTTTCCCACTTACGAAGCATCATGCGTCCTTTCAAGCCGCCCCGGCGGCCCGTACGTCGCCCGGGGTCCCCTACGTCGATGAGGCTCGCGATCGGCGAAAAGAAGGAAGAAATCATGCTGAAGCAAATCTTTGGTTTGACCGGCGCAAGGCGTAAGCGCCTCGGTCTGGACATTTTCCTCGTGGGCGTATTCTGTGCGTTCGCCGCGACAGGTCACGCTGCCGCGATCAAGGTCATGAGCGACAGTCCCCTGGCGCCGGCGTTGACCAAGGTCGTCGACCTCTATCGCCAAGAGACACACAATCAGGTTACTTTGACATTCGATCCGGGGCCCGCCGTAAAAAAGAGGATCGAAGACGGCGAGGTCGCCGACGTCGTTATCATTGAGCCGGACTTTGCCGAGGAGCTTACCAAGTCGGGCAAGGTGCGCGCCGGGGCCAGATCGATAATCGGTCACGTTGGCGTCGGGATCGGCAACCGCATAGGCAGTCCCGCGTATGACATTTCTACTGTTGAGAAATTCAAGAACACTTTGCTGAGTGCGGACCTTCTCGTCTTCAACAAGGTTAAATCGGGGCAGGCCTTTGCAAAGGCTCTCGAGCGGCTGGGGCTCGCCGAAACGCTCAAACCAAAAATTGTGCGCACGACGCCCCTTGGTATTTTCGAGCCTGTGCTGAAGGGCAAAGGCAACGATATGGCGGCCGGCACGATACCGCTGATCGCGACGACGCCCGGCATAAAGCTCCTTGGTCCGTTGCCGGGTGACCTCCAGAGCGCGCTCAGCTACACCGCAGCGCTGATGACCAACGCTCCCCAGCCTGCGGCAGCCGAAGGCTTCATCAAGTTCCTGGCATCGGCGAAGGCAAGGGAAACTTTCGCGGCGAACGGCGCGAAGTGACACAGCGATCACGTCCGGTTTCGGCCGAGGTCAAACGCGCCGTGGTTGCTGCGGGGCGCGAGGGTCGTCGCTGCCGGCGGCATCGCAGTTGTCGTGATTTTTAATTTGGCGCCTGTAAGATGGTTCACACCGCACAGCGATCGCTGCGATGCAGGATGCGGTGAACCGATGCAGCATCGTGGATGGCGCCATGAACAGCTTTGCGATGATCTTCGGCCATTGCGTGTGGATCCCGCCGTCGCCGAAGGCGGCGCTGGTGGCGCTCGGCCTGTTTTTCGGGATCGGCGTCGGCGGCGAGCCCGACATTGCCGCCGACGAGGCGCTGATCGCCGCCCAATATGTCGCCGCCGGCAAGACGCAAGCCGAGGCGCAGAAGGAGGTCGCCGCGCTCAACGCCTGCTTTGCCAGCTACGAGGCCCCGTCCGACAAGAAACGGCCTCGCGAGAATGCGGACATGACTCCGAGACCGAACAACAATTAGGGTAAATTTCGATCAAGAAGGCTCCTGCGGTGACGATATTGCTTCGCTTTTCTTGCAATGACGATAGTTGTCCCCGTAATTGCGAGGAGCACAGCGACGAAGCAATCTCGATCCGGCGCCGCAACCCGATCGAAAACCGCGCCATCTTGTAGGATGGGTTGAGCGCAGCGAAACCCATCGGCTGCGGCGGTTGCGATGGGTTTCGCGATGCTCAACCCATCCTACGATACTTGCCGCTGAATCATGTAATTGCGTCTGAACACCAGCGGACGGCTTCAACGCCGGACGCGGCCATGGGCGAGCGCCGCCAGCAGGATGGCGACGGTGGCGGCGGCGAGGCCGAGCGGGACCGCGCCGGCGCCGTTTTCGGCGGCCCAGCCGCAGCCGATCAGCACCAGGTCGGCCGCGATCACCCGCCTGACGACGGCGGCATGAGAGAGGCCGCGCTGCACTGCGCGCTGATAGAAATGCTCGCGGTGGGCCTGCCACACGCGCTCGCCGCGCAGCAGCCGGCGGCAGAGCGTGACCGTGGCGTCGGCGAGAAAATAGAGCGGCAGGATCAGCGCGATCCGCCAATGGCCGCGCACCGCTGCCGACATCAGGAGCCAGCCGGTCAGGTAGCCGAGCGGCACGCTGCCGACATCGCCGAGGAAAATCCGCGCCGGCGCCCAGTTCCAGACGAGAAAGCCTGTGGCGGCGCCGAGCACGGCGGCGGCGAGGAGCGCCGTCGCGAAGTCGACGCCGGCGCCGACCCCGGCGAACAGCATGAGCCCGGCGCCGATCGCCGCCGCCTCGCTGCCGGCGATCCCGTCGATCCCGTCCATGAAATTGAAGAGGTTGACCCACCAGACCCAGACCAGCCCGAGCGCCGCGAGGAGCGCGAGCGCGAGCGGTCCTTGCGCCGGACCCGGCAGCGCGGGCAGGGCGGCGACGCCGATCGCCACCGCCGCGCAGTGCGCCGGCAGGCGCGCCGCCGGGGACAGGCCGCGCAGATCGTCGATCCACGAGACGACGGCGACGACGACGGCGCCGAGCACAACGCAGGCGAGGGCAGGGGAGGCGAGCCCGGCCTGGGCGAGCCCCGGCCAGGCGAGCCCCGCCCAGGCGAGCAGGACCGCGCCGACCGGCGCGACGCCGCCGCCGCGGGGGATCGGCGCCGCATGCGAGGAGCGCGCGTTTGGCCGGTCGAGCACCTGCCGGCGCCGCAGGACCGGGATCAGCGCCCGGGTCGCGAGGCACGAGAAGGCGCCGGCCGCGGCCATCACTGCGGCCACGGCGGCCGTCTGGCCGATCCCGAGCTGGCCCAAACCCGATGCGCTAATCGACGCCGGCCTCCTTGGGGGCCTCCCTGGGCTCGTAGCGCAACGCCCAGCGCACCGCGGCGCCGGCCGGCTCGACGGCGCCGCTGAGCACCACCTGCTGCGTCTTGCGCGCCTCGCCGGAACCCAGATAGACGCTTTCGCCGAGGCTCATCGCGGCCCCGGCCGCGCGCAGCCGCCACGCGGCCCCGCTCGGCAGCCGCAGCAGCGCCGAGGCGGCGTCGGCGGCAAGCGAGGCCTGCACCGAGGGATGCAGGTGAAAGCGCACCGCGAAGGCGGCCCCCGGCAAGCCGGCGAGGCGGTCCTCGCCGCGCAGATCGCGGCCGTCGGCGGCGAGAAACAGCTCGCGGGTGTAGGTCAGGCCAAAGCGGTCGCGGTAGCCGTCATGGGTGGCCGAGATCCATTGCCGGCCCTCGTGCTCGGCGCGCTCGCAGGCGATCGTGGCCGGCACGCGGCCGAGGGTGCCGTCCTCCAGGATCTCGACCGCGTTGCGGTCGGCCACCACCAGGACCGAGTGCGCGGCGCTGGCCCGCGCGACGCGCGACCAATTCGACTTGGCGCCGCGATAGGCGCCGCAATTGACGATGATCCGCTCGCGCCCGCAGCTCATCTCGAAGGACAAGGCGCCGGCATGGGCGTGCTCGTCGAAGCCCGCGGGCGGCGGCCGGCCGGTGTCGACCAGGACCAGGCTCTCCCCGGCCTGCAGCCGCTCGAAGCCGGTGTCGGGCGCGTGCGCGGGGGCGCGCCCCTTGGCCTCGGACCGGGTCAGGACGAGGTCGATCAGCACGCCGTCCTCTTCGAGCGAGCCGTTGAAGAGCGTGAGGCGGCGGTCGCCGTGCCGGAACAGGCGCAGCATCGGCGCCATCCGCTCGACCGCCTCCTGCATCGCGGCCGGGATCTCGATCTGGGCGGCGCGCATCGCGCCCCGCGTGTCGACGAGGTCCTGCAGCACCTGGAGCTGCACCGAGGGGCTGCGCGAGACGTGTCCGCCGTCGCGGAGGATCTGGACCGACAGCTCGCGCTCGAGGGTTCCGAGCGCCCTCGCCAGGCGCGCCTTGGGGCCGCCGAGCGCCACTGTCCCGGCGATCAGCCCCTTCAGCGCCCGCAGCTTCGCGGCCCCGGCGAGCTCCCACGAGGCGGTGCGCGCAAGATGGCGCAGCTGCGCCGCGAGGCTCGTCAGCGCCGCCCGGCGCAGCGCGTGGTCGTGGTCGCGCCCGGCGATCTCGTCGAGATGCGACAGCCACCCGAAGAGGCGCGTCGCCAGCACGTCCGAGCGCCAGGCGACGCCGCGCCAGCCGGTGTTTTCGGCGAGCCAGCTGCGCATCAGCTCGCGCGCCGCCTCGCGCCCGCCGCTCGCGGCGAGAAGATCGGCGAGCCAGCCGAAACCGTGCCACGCGGCGAGCCATTCGGCCCCGGCGGCGGGCGGCCGCCAGCGCGGCGAGGGATTGCGGACGAGCTCGCCTTCAAGCTCGATCTCGCCGTCGCGGATCGCCGCGCCGCGATTGGCGTCCCCCGGCCAGCGCTGGCCGATCTTCAGCCTGAGGTCGGCCGGAACGCGCCCCGCGAGCGTGTGGCGATAGAGCCGGTTGGCGGCGAGCGCCGCGAACGCGCTCCGCCGCAACCGATCCAGCGGTCCCGCGCCGTCGTCCGCGCGCCGCCGCCGGGCGGACGGGCCGGCGCTCCCGGTTCGGGCCTGCCTCATCGGCGCGAGCGCCGCCCGCCGGCCGCGCCGATGAGGCGGCTACCCCGGTCGCGGGCGGACAGCCGTAGAAGGGCCTCCATGCGGCTTCGTAACAAGGAAGAGCGGATGCCGCAAGCCGCGGGATCGGCAGGCTCGGTCGGGTTCGGGCCTATGGCGCGTCGAGCTTGACCAGCCGCGCGCTGAAGAACCCGTCGACGCCATCGTATTCGGCGAAATGGCAGGGCAGCGTGCGCAGGTCGCCCTTGGCGGTGATCCATTCGGCCTCGGCGGCGATCTCGTCGGGCTCGATCCTGCGGCGCTTGATCGGCGCGCCGGCGTCGAGCAGCGCCTCGACGCGCTGCTGCCCTTCCTCGGGCTCGAGCGAGCAGGTGCAGTAGACCAGCGTGCCGCCGGGCCGCAGCATGTCGATCGCGGCGCGCAGCAGATTGTCCTGCACCATCGCCAGACGCGCGACATCCTCCGGCAGCTTCAGGTGCGGCACGTCGGGATGGCGCCGAATCGCGCCGGTCGTGGTGCAGGGGGCGTCGAGCAGCACCATTTCGACCGGCTGCGGCGGCCGCCAGGTCAGCGCGTCGGCCGCGACCGCCTCGATCGGCAGGGCGAGACGGTCGAAGTTGGCGACCAGCCGCTCGATCCGGCGGGCCGAGCGGTCGACCGCGGTCACCCGCGCCCCGGCGCTGGCGAGCTGCGCCGTCTTGCCGCCGGGCGCGGCGCACAGATCGACGATCTCGCGCCCTTCGACATCGCCGAAGAGCCGCGCCGGCAACGCCGCGGCGGCGTCCTGAACCCACCAGGCGCCCTCGGCGTAGCCCGGCAGCGCCATCACCGACCCGCCCGCCGAGCGCCGCAAGGTCCCGGTCGGCAGCAGGTTGCCCTGCAGCTTCTCCGACCAGCCCTCGGCGTCCTCGCGCAGGGTCAGGTCGAGCGGCGCCTCCTTCAGGTGCGCGGTCGCGATCGCCCGCGCGGTCGCCTCGCCATAGCAGTCGCTCCACGACCGCCACAGCCAATCGGGCGTGTTGAGCCGCGGCGCGTCCTGCGTCTCGACGCGCATCGCGCCCTCGACGCTGAGCCGCCGCAAGACCGCGTTGACCAGCCCCTTGTGGGACAGAAAGCCGCGGATTTGGGCGAGATCGACGCTGGTCGCCACCGCGGCGTGCGGCGGCGTCCGCAGGAACAGGAGCTGGGCGACGCCGAGCCGCAAGATGTCGTGCACCGCCATCGCCCGCGGGGCGAGCGGGGTGTTCAGGCAGGCGGCGATCAGCGCGTCGATCTGGCCGAGCCGGCGCAGCACGGTGGCGACCAAGAGCCGCGCGAAGGCGCGGTCGCGACCGGCCAGCACGTGCATTGCGTGATTGTCTTCGATGGCGTCGTCGAGCGAACGCCTGCGGCGCAGCACAGCGCCGAGAAGGTCGAGCGCGACATTGCGCGCGGTCGGCGCCTGGGTCATCAAGGTTCTTCCACCTGCATCTCTGTCGAAGCTGCCCGATCCAACGCCGGCCCGCCAGCTTTGTTCCCGGCCTTCCTCGTCGCCCTTTGTGGCATTTCTCGGACACCGATGCGCCCCCCTCTTGTCGGGCCGGGTGGTTGAGCGGCGCCGGTTGCTGATTATATCCGCAGGATGGACGACAAATCGCGCGACATCGACCAGACGCCGCCGGCCGCGCCGGCCGCCGAGGCGCCGCCGGGGCCGCCGCCGCGGGAGATCGGCGGCCCGAAGGGCCCCGAGCCGACCCGCTACGGGGACTGGGAATACAACGGCCGCTGCACCGACTTTTGAGGCCGTGAGGACGGCCATGCCGATGACCGAGCCCCTGCCGATGCCCGAGCCCCTGCCGCGCGGTCCCGGCGCCGGCCGGGCGCCTGGCGCCGCGGCGTTCGGGCCGCGGCTCTCGCCTGCCGCCGGCCTTTCGATCGCCGGCCTCGATCTGCGGCAGCCGCTCTCGAACGCGCTGCGGGACCGGCTCCTGTCGGCCTTTCACGAGCACCATGTCCTCGTCTTCCGCGACCAGCTGCTGTCGCGGGAGCAGCAATACGCCTTCGCCGCCCGCTTCGGCGAGGTCGAGCGCCACGGCGGCGCGCGCGCCGCGGGCAAGCGATATGCGGTCGCGCACGTGATCTCGAACCTCGGCGCCGACGGCAACCCGGTCGACCGGTCCTCCTCGCCGGTCAGCAACTACCGCTGGCACACCGACAAGCCCTATCATGCGGCGCCGCCGATGCTGACGATGCTGCATGCGGTCGAGCTGCCGCCGCACGGCGGCGACACCGAATTCGCCAACACCGCGACCGGCTACGCGCTGCTGCCGGAGGCGACGAAGCGCCGAATCGACGGATTGCGCGTGGTCTTCCGTTGGGGCGCCGCGAGCCGCCGACCGGATCGGGACCGGCTTCAAGGGGCGGAATGGCGCGAGCAGCCGCCGGTCGACCATCCGCTCGTCCGCACCCACCCGGCCACCGGCAGGAAGGCGCTCTATCTCGGCAACCACGCCTCGCACATCCTCGGCATGCCCGAGGCGGACGGAGCCGCCCTGCTCGACGAGCTCCTCGAGCACACGACGCAGCGGCAATTCGTCTACGCCCACCGCTGGCGGCCGGGCGATCTGGTGATGTGGGACAACCGCTGCCTCCTCCATCGCGCCGTCGCCAATTACGACACGAGCCGCGACCGGCGGATTTTGCATCGCAGCGTGGTCAAGGGCGCAGCGCCGTTCTGAGCGTTTGCCGGAGTTCTGATGCGCTTCCTGCGCGCCGGCGGCGCGCCGGCCGCCGGCGCTCGTCCTGCCGGCTCCGGTCAGAGCGATCGCGCCGGTGGCGCCGGCCCTGTGCTGCGGCGTCTTCGCCCTGCGCGGCGGTCCGCCCGTGAGGCATCACGGCCGGCCCTCGGGCGTCGACCGAGGCGCCCCGCCGTCGCGCACGATGCCCGATGCATCGCCGCCGCCACTCTGATAAACCGGCGTCGCCAAATCGTAGAGCGCCCGTCGCGCAGGAGGCAATTCATGGCCAGGTTCGTCATCGAGCCGCACTTTCGCCTGCAGGAATGGATCGCCGAGGAAAAGGGCTATTTCGCCGACGAAGGCCTCGACTACGAGTTCCGCGAGCTGGTGCGCGCGACCGGCGGGCATCATCACGACAAGGACGGCGAGCGGGTCGGCGCCTACCAGTCCTTCGAGGCCGGGCGCAAGGCCGATGTCAGCTGCGCCTGCCACTGGACCGTCAACATCGCCGCCTCCTCGGGCCATGGCCGGCTCTATGCCGACCTCTATTCGGTGGCCCCCGCCGGGGTCTTCGTGCCGGCCAATTCGCCGGTGCGCGAGCCGGCCGACCTCGCCGGCGTGCCGATCTCGGTCGGCTGGCAATCGGGCAGCCATTATTCGACGATCCAGGCGCTGGAGCCCTATCTCCCGGCCGACCGGATCAATCTGTCGTTCAAGGACGGCCTCCTCTTCCGCCGCATGGAGTTGCTGGTCGAGGGCGCGGCGCCGGCCGCGGCGCTCTTCAGCGGCCCCTATTATTTCGCCGAGCAGCTGGGCTTCCGCAAAATCATCGATACGAGCTTCATGATCGCGACGATGATCCACGGCGACCCCGACCCTGGCGACCTCGGCCGGTTCTTCCGCGCGCTGCGCCGCGCCCAGCGCGACCTCGATCTGCGCCCCGACCGCTACACCCATTATTACACCAACGAATTCCCGGAGCGCTTCCACCCGCTGATGGATACCCGCCGCTGGGGTCCCGGCGAGCGCCTGGTGTTCGAGCCCTACACCGAGCAGGCCCACGCCGAAACCCGCGCCTGGATCGCCGCCCACGGGATTTTCGCCGACACCGGCATGGGCTCGGGCCGCTACCAGGATTCGGTGATGTCGCTGCAGGGCGCCGGGTAGCCGGCCGGATCGGCGAGGCCGGCGTCCGAGCGCCGGCGGCCTACTCCATCGCCTTGACGACTTCCTCGCACATCTTCTTGGCGTCGCCGAACAGCATCATCGTGTTGTTGCGGTAGAACAGCTCGTTCTCGACGCCGGCGTAGCCCGAGGCCATCGAGCGCTTGACGAAGAGCACGGTCTTGGCGCGCTCGACATCGAGGATCGGCATGCCGTAGATCGGCGAGGTGCGATCGGTCTTGGCGGCCGGGTTGGTCACGTCGTTGGCCCCGATCACGAAGGCGACATCGGTCGAGGCGAAATCGTGGTTGATCTCGTCGAGCTCGAAGACCTCGTCATAGGGGACGTTGGCTTCGGCCAGGAGCACGTTCATGTGCCCCGGCATGCGCCCGGCGACCGGGTGGATCGCGTAGCGCACATTGACCCCGTCCTCCTTCAGCACGTCCGACATCTCGCGCAACGCGTGCTGGGCCTGCGCCACCGCCATGCCGTAGCCCGGCACGATGATGACCGAGCCCGCGTTCTTCAGGATGAAGGCGGCGTCCTCGGCGCTGCCCGCCCTGACCGAGCGGTCGCCGGCCCCGGCCGCGGCGGCGACAGCGCCGCCCTCGGCGCCAAAGCCGCCGAGGATCACGTTGACGATCGAGCGGTTCATCCCCTTGCACATGATGTAGCTGAGGATGGCGCCCGAGGAGCCGACCAGCGCGCCGGTGATGATCAAGAGGCTGTTCGACAGCGTGAAGCCGATGCCGCAGGCCGCCCAGCCCGAGTACGAGTTCAGCATCGAGATCACGACCGGCATGTCCGCCCCGCCGATCGGCACGATCAGCAAAAAGCCGAGCGCCAGCGACAGCAGCAGGGCGAGCCAGAAGGCGGCGGCCGCCTCGGTGGCGACAAAGACCACGACCAGGACCAGCAGCAGCGCGCCAAGCGCCGCGTTCAGCAGATGCTGGCCGGAGAAGGTCAGCGGCCGGCCGGTGACGAGGCCCTGCAATTTGGCGAAGGCGACGATCGAGCCGGTAAAGGTGACCGCGCCGATCGCCATGCCGATCGCCATCTCGACGAGGCTCGCGCCGTGGATCTGCCCGCGCACGCCGATGCCGTAGGCCTCGGGGGCGCTGAAGGCGGCGGCCGCGACGCAGACCGCGGCGAGGCCGACAAGGCTGTGAAACGCCGCCACCAGCTGCGGCAGGGCGGTCATCTGGATGCGCAGCGCGATATACGTGCCGATGGCGCCGCCGATCACGATGCCGAGGGCGATCAGCCAAAAGCTCACCACCTGCGGCGTGGCGAGCGTGGTGGCGACGGCGATCACCATGCCGGCGATGCCGTAGAGGTTGCCGGTCCGCGCCGTCCGCGGCGAGGACAGGCCGCGCAGCGCCAGAATGAAGCAGACGGACGCGATCAGATAAAGGATCGCCGACAGATGCTCGCTCACCGTCGCCCCGCTATTTTTTTCTCTGGAACATCTGCAGCATGCGCTGGGTGACGATAAAGCCGCCAAAGATGTTGACCGCGGCGAGGGTCACCGCGACGAAGCCCATGACCTTGGCGAAGCTGAGGCCGAGCGGGCCGGCCGCGATCAGCGCGCCGACGATGATCACGCTCGAGATCGCGTTGGTCACGCTCATCAGCGGCGAGTGCAGCGCCGGGGTCACCCGCCAGACCACGTGGTAGCCGACAAACACCGCCAGCACGAAGACGGTCAGCTCGAAGACAAAGGGCGCGCCGCCGGCGACGGCGGCCTGATGCGTTTGCAGCGCCAGCTGCCGGGCCAGCGCGTCGAGGTCGTGGGCGAGCCTGCCGGCGTCGCCGGCGAGCCCGCCGGCGCGTTCCGCCAGGGCGGCGGGGTCTGCCATCTTGCTTCTGCTCCGTCAGTCGCGCGCGGCGTTTGCGGTGTCGGGAACGTTTGGCGCGGCCGGCGGGGCCAGCGCCGGGTTCACCACCGCGCCGTCGCGGGTCAGCAACGTCGCCTTGATGATCTCGTCCTCGAGGTCGATCTTGAGCCGCCCCTCCTGATCGACCAGCAGCGCCAGGAAGGAGAAGAGATTGCGGGCGTAGAGCTGGCTCGCGTCGACGGCGATGCGCGAGGGCATGTTGAGGTGGCCGATGATCTTGACCCCGTTTGGGGTGATCACGACCTCGCCCGGCCGGCTGCCCTCGACATTGCCGCCCGATTCGACCGCGAGATCGACGACGACCGACCCCGGCGCCAGCGCGGCGACCATCGCCTCGGTCAGCAGCACCGGCGCCTTGCGGCCGGGGATCAGCGCGGTGCAGATCACGATATCGGTCCGCCGCAATGTCTCGGAGACCTTGTCGCGCTGCCGGCGCTGGTAATCCTCGCCCATCTCGCGGGCATAGCCGCCGGCGGTCTCGGCCGTCCCCGCCGCCGCCTCGTCGACGGTGAGGAAGGCGGCGCCCAGGCTCTCGACCTGCTCCTTGGCCGCGGCGCGCACATCGGTCGCCTGCACGATCGCGCCCAGCCGCCGCGCCGTCGCGATCGCCTGCAGGCCGGCGACCCCGGCCCCCATCACCAGCACCCGCGCCGCCTTGATCGTGCCGGCCGCGGTCATCATCATCGGGAAGGCGCGGTCGAACTCCTCGGCCGCCTCGAGCGCGGCCTTGTAGCCGGCGAGGTTCGCCTGCGAGGACAACACGTCCATCGTCTGCGCCCGGGTGATGCGCGGCACCAGCTCCATGGCGAAGGCGGCGATCCCGGCGCGGGCGTAGGCCTCGACCTCCTCGGGATGGCGCAGCGGCTGCAAGAGGCCGATCAGCGCGGCCCCCGATTTCAGGCAGGCGAGCTCGTCGAGCCCGCCGTCGCCGCCGATCAGCGGCCGCTGCACCTTGAGCACGATGTCGGCCCCGGCGAGCGCCGCGGCGGCGTCGGGCGCGATCGCCGCGCCGGCCGCCTCATAGGCCCGGTCGGGGAACGAGGCGCCCTCGCCGGCGCCGCGTTCGGCGAAGACCTCGAGCCCCATCCCGGCCATGCGCTTGACCGTGTCCGGCGAGGCCGCCACGCGGCGTTCGTGTGCCCGCCTCTCCTTGACGACGGCGACCTTCATCGAGCGTTTGTTCCTGCATGCGCGGACCGACAAGCGGCGCGCACAATGCCGCGACGGCTGCGCTTTGTGAAGAGCCAACCCGGCCGAGTACAAGGAGGCCGATGAGCTGATCCCGCCTTCACGTCGTTTTAGGACCGTGCTAGGCTGACGCCGGAAAAAGATCGGGGGTCGCGCGGCCGCCCGGGCACAACAGCCGCGTCGGCCGCCTATTACCGTCGGGTGGGGCGGCGTCGGGAATAAATCGGCAGGAGGTCCGTTGTCGCTACGGCAGCAATTGGCGGGATCGCCGCTGCGTCTCGTTTCAGACGGTGGTTCGGCGCGCGATTGCTTCGCGGAGCAAATGATCGCGCTGCTGCCGCGGTTGCGCCGGTTCGCGCGCGGCCTCGCCGGGTCGGCCGTCGACGCCGACGATCTGGTCCAGGCCGCCTGCGAGCGGGCGCTCGCCCGCCGCCACCAGTTTCAGGAGGGCACGCGTTTCGACAGCTGGATGTTCCGCATCGTTCAGACGATCTGGATCGACCAGATCCGGGCGCGCGACGTCCGCAAGGAGGATGGCGATATCGCCGAGGAAAGGCTGGGGTCGGACGAGCCGGTGCGCCGCGTCGAGGCGCGTCTCGCGCTCGCCGAGGTGCGCCGCGCCGTCGACCGGCTGCCGCCGGACCAGCGAACGGCGCTGCTGCTCGTGACGGTCGACGGCCTGAGCTACAAGGAGGCGGCGGAGGTGGTGCGGGTGCCGGTCGGCACCATCATGAGCCGGCTGGCGCGGGCGCGCATCGCGCTGCAGGCTCAGCTCGAAACGGGTGGCGGGTTGCGCAGGAGTGCCAGGGATGCCGCAGCGCAGTGACGACCGTCTCGTCGCCTATCTCGATGGCGAGCTCGACGCCGCCGAGCGGCGCGAGGTCGAGGCGTGGCTCGATGCCGATCCCGCCGCCGGGGACCGCCTGGCGGCGCTCGCCCGTTCCGCCAACCTGGTGCGCCTCGCCTTTGACGAGGTCGTGCATGAGCCGGTGCCCGAGCGGCTGATCGCCGCAGCCCGCGGCGAGACCGAGACGGGGACGGAGGCGGCGCCGCAAATCCGGCGGCTCGAGCGCCGGCCGGCCGTCGCCGGCGGCGCTCCCCCCAGGCGTTGGCGCATGGCGCTGCCGATCGCCGCGTCGATCGCGGGCCTGCTGGTCGGCGTCGGGGCTGCCTATCTGGGCGGCGGCCGGCTCTCGCCCGGCGACGGCAGGCGCCAGGGGGCCGAGGCGGTCGCCGCCAACAATGTCTGGCTCGACAACGCCGCCGGGTATTTCAAGCTGTTCGTCAGCGCCGGCGACAATGCGCTGATCGATGTTCCGGCGACCGGAGACACCCGCGAGGCGCTGCAAAAGATCAGCCAGAGCCTGCCGCAGGAGGTGCGCCTGCCGGACCTGAAGCCGTGGGGCCTCAATTTCCGCGGCGCCCGCCTGGTGGTCGTCGAAGGCCGGCCGGCGGCGCAGCTCGTCTATACGACCGACAACAAGGCGATCGGCCCGCTGACCCTGATCATCGGCTCGTCGAAGCAGCCCGACATCTCGCCGACCTTCGACCACCGGCAGGATGTCAATCTGCTCTACTGGCGTCATCAGGGCCGCGCCTATGCGCTCGTCGGGCAGGCCGATATCGGCTATCTCTGGGGGATCGGCAACGACGTCGCCTGGCAGCTCGACGCCATCTGAAGCCGCCGGCCGGCGGGCCGAGCCGGCGCGGCCGGGCATGGCGCCGGCGACGAATTTTTCGTATGAACGGGGTTGTATGGGCGCGACTGGGATGACCCGATGCGGTTGCTGCTGATCGAGGATAACGAGCGCTTCTCGGCGCTGCTGAAACGAGGGCTGACCTCGGCCGGATTTGTCGTCGACGTGCTGCCGACGGCGGAGGAGGCGAGGACGGCGCTGAGCGCGAACCGGTTCGAGATCGTGGTGCTCGATCTCGGGCTGCCCGACGGCGACGGGCTCGACGTCCTCAATGAGATGAGGCGGGTCCACGACGCGACGCCGGTGCTGATCCTGACCGCCCGCGGCAGCCTGAAGGATCGGGTCAACGGGCTGGGCAGCGGCGCCGACGATTATCTGGTCAAGCCGTTCGCCCTCGAGGAGCTGGTGGCGCGCCTGCGCGCGTTGCTGCGCCGCCCGGGCAATCTGCTCGGCGTCTCGCTCGAGCTCGGCAACGTCACCCTCGACACCGTCGCGCGCCAGGTCCTGGTCGGCGACGAGCCGATCTTCTTCTCGCCGCGCGAGATCGCGGTGCTCGAGCATCTGCTGCGGCGCAGCGGCCGGGTGGTCGGCAAGACGCTGCTCGAAAACAACCTCTACGGCCTGACGCAGGAAATCGGCTCGAATGCGGTCGAGGTCTACGTCCACCGGCTGCGCAAGCGGTTCGCCGAAGTCGGCGCCTCGGTCCAGATCCACACCTTGCGCGGCGTCGGGTATCTGATCGCCGAAAAAAGATGAAGGCCAGGTGATCCGGTTTCGCTCGGTCGTCTCGCGGATAGTCGCGCTTCACCTGCTGGCGATCCTGGGCACGTCGATCTGCATGCCGGTCGCCCTCTACCTGATGCTGCACCACACGGCGGAGGAGCTGCACAACCGCGCCTTGCAGGACCAGGCGGGCGACATCCTTCGCCACATCCGGATCGAGCCCGGCGGCGGGCTGCGGGTATTGCTGCCGCCGGCGGCGGTCGAGCTCTACTCCGCCGGCTATGGGCGCTATTCCTACGCCGTGCTCGATGCCGACGGTCGCGTGCTGGCCTCGTCCCTGGCGGACAACCGGGCGGTGGCTTCGCCCGCGGCGCAGCAAGAGCCGCAGCATTACTTCTCCCAGGAGCGCAACGGCGCCGACATCTTCGGCGTCAGCATCAAGGCCGAGGTCGACGGCCGGGCGGTGGTGATCCAGGTCGCCCAGGATCTCGCGCACCGCGATGTGCTGATCGACGATATCGTCGCGCAGTTCTTCTGGCGCGTCGGCTGGGTCACCGCGCCGATCCTGCTGATGCTGCTGGTCATCGACGTGATCATCTTTCGCCGCGCGATCAAGCCGGTCATCGCCGCCTCGCGGCTGGCCGGGAGGATCGGGCCGGCGCGCACCGAGCTGCGGCTGCCCGAAGAAAACATGCCCCAGGAGGTGCTGCCGCTGGTCCAGGCCGTCAACCAGGCGCTCGACCGGCTCGAAGCCGGGTTTCGCGGGCAGCGCGAGTTTACCGCCGACGCCGCGCACGAGCTGCGCACGCCGCTGGCGATCCTGCGCACCCAGGTCGATATGATCGAAGATCGCGAGCTCGCCGAGTCGCTGCGCAACGATGTCGAGAACATGAGCCGGCTGGTCAACCAGCTGCTCGAGATCGCCGAGCTCGACACCTTTGTCGTCGCCGGCGACGAGATCGCCGACCTCGGCGCGATCGCCGCCGAGGTCGCCGCCTTCATCGCGCCGTTGGCGCTGTCGCGGCAGCGGACGGTCGAGGTCAGCGGCGCGCGCGACCCGGTATTGGTGCGCGGCAATGGCGACGCGCTCGCCCGCGCGGTGCGCAACCTGGTCGAGAACGCGCTGGCGCACACGCCGCCCCACACCTCGGTCGAGATCGAGGTCGACGCCGCCGGGGCGCTGAGCGTCATGGACCACGGGCCTGGCGTGCCGATCGGCGTGCGCGACCAGATCTTTCGGCGCTTCTGGCGCGGCGACCGCCGGCGCAGCGGCAGCGCCGGGCTCGGCCTCTCGATCGTCGCGCGCACCGCCGAGATGCACGAAGCCGCGGTCGCCGTGGTCGACCGGCCGGGCGGCGGCGCGGTCTTCACGATCACCTTTCCGGCGGTATTGGCGCCGCCGGCGGAGGCGGCGAGAGCGCTCGAAGCGGTCCACTGACGGTCGCTCGCCGGCGAGCGCCGGGAAGAATTCCTGGACCGCCCCGACCGCCTCGGGCAATATCCCGGCGCGTCGCTCCGCCCGGCCGCCCGCGGCCGCGCCGGGGCTTTACCTGCCCCATCCGCTTGAGAGCCAAGCCGCGCCGGCGCGGTCAACGCATGGGCAAGAAGGGTTAGACAATGGCTTCGATCGAATCGACCCCGGAAATGGCGGCTGCGGTCTATGCGACGATGGCGCGCAATCTCGCCGTGGTGCGCCGCCGGCTGGGCAAGCCGCTGACGCTATCGGACAAGATTTTGCTCGGGCACCTCGACGACCCGGAGCATCAGGAAATCGAGCCCGGCAAGAGCTATCTGCTGCTGCGGCCCGACCGCGTCGTCTTTCAGGACGTGCTGGGCCAGACCGGCCTCTTGCAGTTCATGCAGACCAGGCGGGCCAGGGTCGCCGTCCCGGCCACGATGCATTGCGACCATCTGATCCAGGCGCGCGTCGAGGGGGCCGCCGACCTGCGCGAGTCGCTGGCCGAAAACAAGGAGGTCTACGACTTCCTGCGGTCGGCGGCGGCGAAGTACGGGCTCGGCTTCTGGGGCCCGGGGGCGGGCATCATCCATCAGGTGGTGCTGGAGAATTACGCGTTTCCCGGCGAGCTCCTGATCGGCACCGATTCGCACACCCCCAACGCCGGCGGGCTCGGGGCCTGCGCCGTCGGGGTCGGCGGCGCCGACGCGGTCGAGGTCATCGCCGGCCTGCCGTGGGAGGTGCTCTATCCCCGCCACATCGCCGTCCATCTGACCGGGCAAATGTCCGGCTGGACCGCGCCCAAGGACGTGATCCTCTACGTCGCCGGGCAGCTGACGGTATCGGGGGCGACCAACGCGATCGTCGAATATATCGGCCCCGGCGCGCGCACGATCAGCGCCACCGGCAAGGCCACGATCACCAACATGGGCGCCGAGCTCGGCGCCACCACCTCGCTGTTCCCCGCCGACGAGCACATGGCGCGATACCTGCGCGCCACCGGCAAGCCCGGCCTCGTGCCGCTCTTTCAGCAGCACATGGAGCTGTTGGAGCCGGACAAGGAGGTCGAGGCCGACCCTGCGAAATACTACGACCGCGTCGTCGAGCTCGACCTTTCAAAGCTCGAGCCCTACATGGTCGGCCCGCACTCGCCCGACCGGGCGCGCCCGATCTCCCGGCTCGCCGCCGAGGTCGCCGACGCGAAGAACGAATTCATCGACGCGATCTCGACCGCGCTGATCGGCAGCTGCACCAACTCCTCCTACGAGGATATGAGCCGCGCCGCGGAGATCGCCGAGCAGGCCAAGGCGCGCGGGGTCAAGGCGGTCGTCCCGTTCCTGGTCACGCCGGGCTCGGAGCAGGTGCGCGCGACGATCGAGCGCGACGGCCAGATGCAGTCGCTGAAGGACATCGGCGGCACCGTGCTCGCCAACGCCTGCGGCCCGTGCATCGGCCAGTGGCGGCGGGCCGCGTCGGAAAGTGCCGTGCCGAACACGATCGTCACCTCGTACAACCGCAATTTCCCGCAGCGCAACGACGGCCAGCGGACGACGATGAACTTTATCGGCAGCCCCGAGATCGTCACCGCGATGGCCTTTTCCGGCCGGCTGTCGTTCAACCCGATGACCGACGCGATCGAGGGCGCCGACGGCAAGCCGTTCCGCTTCGCGCCGCCGAAGCCCGCGCCCGAGGTGCCGGCGCACGGCTTCGACCCCGGTCACGCCACCTACATCGCGCCGCCCGAAGACGGCAGCGGCATCGAGCTCGCGGTCGATCCCAAGAGCGAGCGGCTGCAATTGATGGAGCCCTGGCCCGCCTGGGACGGCCGGGATTTCCTCGACATGCCGGTGCTGATCAAGACCCAGGGCAAGACCACCACCGACCACATCTCCCCGGCCGGCCCGTGGCTGCGCTATCGCGGCCATCTCGACAAGTTCAGCGACAACATGTTCATGGGCGCGATCAACGCGTTCAACGGCGAGGCCGGCACCGGCGTCAACGTGCTGACCGGCGAGAAGGGAGTGTCGGTTTCCAAGGTCGCGCGCGCCTACAAGGCGCACGGGGTCAAATGGGTCGCGGTCGGCGACGCGAATTACGGCGAGGGCTCGAGCCGCGAGCACGCGGCGCTGTCGCCCCGGCTCCTGGGCAGTGCGGCGGTCATCGCCCGCAGCTTTGCCCGCATTCACGAATCCAACCTGAAGAAGCAGGGCCTGCTGGCGCTGACCTTCCAGGACCCGGCCGATTACGACCGCATCCGGGTCGACGACCGGCTGAGCCTCGTCGGGCTGGCCCAGATGGCGCCGGGCAAGCCGGTCGAATGCCGGATCAGCGCACGCCGACGGAACGAGCGAGACCTTGAGGCTCAACCACACCTTCAGCGCCTCGCAGCTCGACTGGTTCCGCAAGGGCTCGGCGCTGAACCTGTTCCACCATTGACGAAAAGGGTGACAGCGGCGGCGCGTGCGTGCTAGCGTCGCCGCCGCGATGCGACAGGGAAGTCCGGTGCAAGACCGGCGCTGCCCCCGCAACTGTTAGCGGCGAGCTCGCGGCAAACGCCACTGGCTCGGGCCTCGGCCCGGCCGGGAAGGCGCCGCGAGCGACGACCCCGAGCCAGGAGACCTCCGGCAAGCCTAAGTGCTTCCGCCGTTTTCACTGGCGTGGTCTCAGCCTGGTTGCACAAAAAAGACCCCGCCACTGGGGTGCGAGCCTGTGACGATCGGGGTAATTATTTGAACGGCGACCAAGCTTGCCAGTGAATTAGGATGCAGCTCTCAATCCGGCCGACCGGCGGCAATTGGGCGGTGTTCCAATCAACTCCACAGGCGGTGAACGCGCCGTAGAAATTTTCGGTGTAGTCGTGAAAGAGCTTGTTGGCGGCCGGCGAGCGCACATCCCCGCCGCCGATGTAATAGGCCGCTCTGAGAACCGCTTGCCAGTTTTCGATTTCCTGGGCGCGCAGCCGCGCGGAATTGCAGGTGTAGCGATATATTCCCTCCTCAGCGAGAGACGGATCACGACACGGCCCCTCGACCGCCTCTATCACTTCCTTTGCAGGATCGGGGCCTGCCCCGTGCCATTCGGAGGCGACGGCAGGCAAGGCTGCCGCCGCCAGCAGTGCTGCCGCTGCGGGGAGGATCTTGAGGGTATTCATGCGACAGCCGCAAGGGGGATCGCTTCGGGAGTGCGGGAGGCTAGCTTGGTCGCATCCTGGTCGCAAGGAATTCGCGGAGCGTTCCGGAAAAGCCTGGAAACCCCAGCAAAACAGCCATTCCGAAAAAACCTGCCTGCGACCGGGCGAACGTCGAAAAACTGAGGTTTTCTGTGGGTTGTGTGCTATATCGCAGCCCGCGATGGAGAGCCAGGAGACCTCCGCATCGCCGAGACCGGGACCAATCCTCGGGCGGAGGAGGAGCCTATGCCGCTGTCGAGCGCAGAGCGCGCACCCGCCGGGCTTCCCCCGGTGACGTTGGTGCTGGGCGGCGCCCGATCGGGCAAGAGCCGCTGGGCCGAACAGCTGGTCGAGGGCGCCGCGGTCTCGGGCGCCTATTGCGCGACGGCGGAGCCCCGCGACGCCGAGATGGCGGAGCGGATCGCCGCGCACCGCGCCCGCCGCGGGCCGTTCTGGCGCACGGTCGAAGAGCCGCTGGCGCTGGCCGTCGGCGATCGCCGCCGAGGCGGCGCCGGAACGGCCGTTGCTGATCGATTGCCTGACCTTGTGGCTCTCCAACCTGCTGCTTGCCGAACGCCCGCCCGACCAGGAGGCCGAGGCGTTGTGCGCGGCGTTGCGGCTGGCCGCCGGACCGGTCGTGCTGGTCGCCAACGAGGTCGGAATGGGCCTCGTCCCCGAGACTCCGCTCGGCCGCCGCTTCCGCGACGCCGCCGGCCGCCTCAACCAGCAGGTCGCGGCGCTCGCCGATCGCGTCGTCTTCATCGCCGCCGGCCTGCCGTTGGTGCTGAAGGGCTACTATGCGCGGGCTTCGGCGACCTAGGTTTCATTAATTTTACAAGGATATCGATCATGGGCGAACCTCATTGTAACGATGTCGAACTACTTTCCCTCGATTCCGAAGGAAAGCTATTCGTGTGGCCACGGAGCTCGGGAAGACGCTGTCACCCTTCGAACGTTGCTGCCGCGTGCACTCGCAGCCATGAAACAGCCCTCGGTGTTGAAGGTAGAGATCCAGCTGTCGAGTGGTCGATGGCTTAATGCCGAGGAAATACGCGATCTTGCGAGACGCTGGTGCGTCAGTTAACGGATGTACATGCAATACCAAACCGCATTATCAAGCGTTTAGTTAATATTTAGTTTGGTAGTGATTGGAGCTATCAGATGACTTTCTCAACCATCGCAGAGGTACTGTCAATCTCTGGCGCAGCCGCTGGGATCGCTATGTTTGTAACTTCATGGAGCGCTAGTCATGTCATGTATCGTGCTCGCAGCATTGAGGCGGAACCTAACGAAAAATATACCCCTCCGTCTCAACAAGTATTATCTTGGCACATCGTACACATTCGAGACGATATAGCAATATTGTGCGGTATTTTGACTGTCACAAACGGGCTTCTTGCGGCTACTTTCGCATTTTTAGTCGCCCGTCTATAGACAGCAAAGGTTAAAGCGATGCGCCGCGTCCCGGCGACGGTGATCACCGGCTTTCTCGGCGCCGGCAAGACGAGCCTGGTGCGCCATCTGCTGGCGCAGGCCGGCGGGCGGCGGCTCGCCGTGATCGTCAACGAGTTCGGCGAGCTCGGCATCGACCGCGAGCTGCTGCTCGGCTGCGGCGACGAAGCCTGCGGCGACGAGGACATCGTCGAGCTCGCCAATGGCTGCCTCTGCTGCACCGTCGCCGAGGATTTCCTGCCGACTCTGAGCCGGCTCCTCGACCGCGCCGCGCCGCCCGAGCACATCCTGATCGAAACCTCGGGCCTCGCCTTGCCGAAGCCCCTGGTGCAGGCCTTCGCCTGGCCCGAGATCCGCACCCGCACGACCGTCGACGGCGTGCTGACGGTGATCGACGCCGCCGCCGTCGCCGCCGGCCGCTTTGCCGACGACCCCGAAGCCTTGGCGGCGCAGCGGGCGGCCGACCCGGCGCTGGCGCACGACAACCCGCTCGAGGAGGTGTTCGCCGACCAGCTCGCCTGCGCCGACCTGGTGATCCTGAACAAGACCGACCTGATCGAGCCGGCGCGCCTGCCGGCGTTGCGCCGCGAGATCGAGGCGCGGCTGCGCCCGGGGGTCAAGCTCGTCGCCGCGCGCGACGGCAAGGCGCCGCCGGCGGTCGCCCTCGGCCTCGCCGCCGCGGCCGAGGACGATCTCGCCGCCCGCCCGTCGCTGCACGATCTCGAAGCCCGGCACGACCACGACGATTTCGACAGCTTTGTCGTGACCGGCGGGCCGGCGCCGGACAGCGAGGCCTTCCTCGCCCGCCTGCGCGCCGTCATCGCCGGGCACGACGTGCTGCGGATCAAGGGTTTTGTCGATGTGCCCGGCCGCGAGCGGCGTCAGGTCGTGCAAGCCGTCGGCGACCGGGTGCAGCAGCATTTCGACCGGCCCTGGGGTCCCGGCGAGGAACGCCGGACGCGGCTCGTGGTGATCGGTAAAAAGGGCCTCGACCGCGCGGCGATCGCAGCGGCATTGAACCGGTAATGAGATGAGTTATTCCATTATCTGGGCAAACAGCATCGACACGGAGAGGGTCTTCATTGGTCTCGGACGTCGATATGAAATCGTCTTGCGCGGACTTGTTCCGCGTATCCACGCCTTCCTTTCGGGCGCCTTGAGACGTGGATGGCCGGGACAAGCCCGGCCAAGACGAAATGGGCGAGCCTCTTGTCGCTTGCGCGGGGGCGACAAAGAAAGCTCGGGCGGCTAGATGCACCTGCTCGCCGCCATGCCGGGGGTCATCGCCGACGGGTCGGCCGCGGTCGACCTCGGCCAGACGCCGGGCGACATCGTGCTGCTGTCGAGCGCCGACACCGAGCTCTCCCTGCTCGCGGCGGCCCAGGCGCGGCGCCGCGCGCAGGACCCGGCGGTCCCGTCCTTGCGCCTCGCGCCGATCCTCCGGCTCGGCCACAATCTCTCGGTCGATCTCTACATGGAGACGATCGCGCAGGCCCGTCTGGTGATCGCCCGCGTGCTCGGCGGCGCCGCCTATTGGCCCTACGGCGTCGAGCGGCTGGTCGAGACCTGCCGCGTTCGCGGCGTCCCGCTGGCGCTGCTGCCCGGCGACGACCGGCCCGACCCCGAGCTGGCGCGGCTCTCGACCCTCCCGGTCGCCGCCGCCCGGCGGCTGTGGCGCTATCTCGCCGAGGGCGGCCCCGCCAACGCCGAGAACCTGCTGCGCTATGCGGGCTCCCTGATCGGGTGCGCGGCCGCGTGGGCCGAGCCGGCGGCGCTGCTGCGCGCCGGGCTCTACTGGCCCGACCGCATATCGCCGAGCCTCGACGACATCGCCGCGCAATGGCAGGGATCGGGCGGCGTCGCGCCGATCGTGTTCTACCGGGCGCTCGTCCAATCCGGCAACACGGCGCCGATCGACGCGTTGGCGCGCGCGCTGGCGGCGCGGCGGCTGCGGCCGCTGCCGGTCTTCGTGCACAGCCTGAAGGACGGCGAGGCGGCCTCGCTGCTCGCCACGGCGTTCGCCGCGGCGCCGCCCGCCGTGATCCTCAACGCGACCGGGTTTTCGCTCGGCGCCGCCGCCGATCCGCTGGCGGCGGCGGACTGCCCGGTGCTGCAAATCGTCTTCGCCGGCGGCGACGAGGAAAGCTGGCGCGCCGGCACGCGCGGGCTCGGGCCGCGCGACCTGGCGATGAACGTAGCACTCCCCGAGATCGACGGCCGCATCCTGTCGCGGGCGGTGTCGTTCAAAGCGCCATTGGGCCGCGACCCGGAGACCGAGGCCGATCTGGTCGGCTACCGGCCGGTCGCCGACCGCATCGCCTTTGTCGCCGACCTCGCGCGCAATTGGGCGCGGCTGCGCGAGCGGGCGCCGGGCGAGCGCCGCATCGCCGTGGTCCTCGCCAACTATCCCAACCGCGACGGCCGCATCGGCAACGGCGTCGGCCTCGATACGCCGGCCTCGGCGGTCGTGGTCCTGCGCGCGTTGGCCGAGGCCGGCTGCCGGGTCGGCGACATCCCCGCGGACGGCGCGGCCTTGATCGACAAGCTGCTGGCCGGGCCGACCAACGCCGATCCGCGGGCGGAAGCCGAGGAATCGCTGTCCTTCGCCGATTATTCGGCGTTTTTCGCGAGCCTGCCGCCGGCGGCGCAGCAGGCGCGTCGCCGCGCGCTGGGGGGCGGCCGAGCGCGACCCGTTCTTCCGGCCGGGCCGGCTCGATTGCGGCCGCTTCGCGATCCCCGGCTTTCGCGCCGGCAATGTCGCGGTGCTGATCCAGCCGGCGCGCGGCTACAACATCGACCCGAAATCGACCTATCACGACCCGGCCCTGCCGCCGCCGCACTCTTATCTGGCGGCCTATGCCTGGATCGCCGAGGATTTCCGCGCCGACGCGGTGATCCACCTGGGCAAGCACGGCACCCTCGAATGGCTGCCGGGAAAGGCGCTGGCCCTGTCGGCCGAATGCTTCCCGGAGGCGGCGCTGGCCCCGTTGCCGCATCTCTACCCGTTTATCGTCAACGACCCCGGCGAAGGGACGCAGGCCAAGCGCCGCGCCCAGGCGGTGATCGTCGACCATCTGACCCCGCCCTTGACCCGCGCCGGCGGCTATGGCCTGCCGGCCGAGATCGAACGGCTGATCGACGAGTATTACGAAGCCGCCCAAGGCGATCCGCGGCGCGTTCCGGTGCTCGCGGCGGCGATCCTCGACCGCGCCCGCGCGGCCGGGCTCGACGGCGATTGCGGCATCGCCGCCGGCGACGAGCCGGCGGCGGCCTTGCGCAAGCTCGACGGGTTTTTGTGCGAGCTGAAGGAATTGCAGATCCGCGACGGGCTCCACGTGTTCGGCCAAAGCCCGCAAGGCGGGCGGCTCGCAGGCGCTGCTGGTCGCCTTCGCCCGGCCCGGCCGCGGCGGCGCGCCGGCGGAGGCTTCGTTGCTGCGCGCGCTCGCCGACGATCTCGATCTCGACTGCGATCCGCTGGCCCTCGACCTCGCCGAGCCATGGCGCGGCCCGCGCCCGGCGGCGCTGGCGGGGGTCGGGCGGTGGCGCAACGCCGGCGACGCCGTCGAGCGGCTGGAGGCGCTGGCCCTGCGCCTGGTCGCGGGCGAGACGCCGCCGGAAGAGGGCTGGAGCCGCACCCGCGCCGTCCTCGACTGGATCGATCGCGACCTGCGCCCGGCGGTCGCTGCGTGCGGCGAGGCGGAGACGAGCGGGCTGCTCGCCGGGCTCGCCGGTCGCCTGGTGCGGCCCGGCCCCTCGGGCGCGCCGAGCCGCGGGCGGCCCGAGGTGTTGCCGACCGGGCGCAATTTCTATTCGGTCGACACCCGCGCGGTGCCGACCCAGGCGGCCTGGCGGCTCGGCTGGAAATCGGCGGCGATGCTGGTCGAGCGCCATGCCCAGGAGCACGGCGCCTACCCGGCGCGGGTGGCGCTGTCGGCCTGGGGCACCGCCAGCATGCGCACCGGCGGCGACGACATCGCCCAGGCGTTGGCGCTGATGGGCGCGCGCCCGCTCTGGGAGCCTGCGAGCGGCCGGGTGACCGGGTTCGAGATCCTGCCGGCCTCGGTCCTCGACCGGCCGCGGGTCGATGTCACCTTGCGCGTCTCGGGCTTTTTTCGCGACGCCTTTCCCGGCCTGATCGACCTCATCGATTCGGCGGCGCGCGCGGTCGCAGCGCTCGACGAGCCGGCTTCGGTCAACCCGCTCGCCGCCCGCGTCGCCACCGACCGACGCGCGCTCGAAGCGCAGGGCGTCGCGCCGGAGGAGGCGGCGCGCCGGGCCGGGTATCGCGTCTTCGGGTCGAAGCCCGGCGCCTACGGGGCCGGCCTGCAGACCATGATCGACGAGCGGATCTGGCAGGACGAGGCCGATCTTGCCGACGTCTGGCTCGGCTGGAGCGGCTACGCCTACGGGGCCGGCGCCGCGGGCCGGCCCGAGCGCGCCATGCTGGAGACGCGGCTCGCCGCCGCCGAGGCGGTGCTGCACAACCAGGACAACCGCGAGCACGACCTCCTCGACAGCGACGACTACTACCAGTTCGAGGGCGGGCTGGCGCTCGTCGTGCGCCAGCTCTCGGGCCGCGCGCCGGCGGTCTGGCACAACGACCACTCGCGGCCGGAGGCGCCGCGCATCCGCAGCCTGCGCGAGGAATTGGGGCGCGTCGTGCGCGGCCGCGCCGCGAACCCGCGCTGGATCGCCGGGGTCATGCGCCACGGCTACAAGGGGGCAGCCGAGATCGCCGCCACCGTCGACTACCTGTTCGCCTTCGCCGCGACCTCGCGGGCGGTCGCCGACGCGCATTTCGATGCGCTCTACGACGCCTATCTCGGCGACGACGCGGTGCGCGACTTCATGGCCGAGCACAACCCCGCCGCGCTCGCCGAGATGGGCGGCCGCTTTCGCGAGGCGATCGACCGCGGGTTGTGGCGGCCGAAGCGCAACAGCGTGCGCGAGGCGCTGGCGATGGCGAGGGAGCGATGAACGACTCCGCGACAGACCGAGGACGAGATCAACCGCCGGCACAACGAGAAGATGGCCCGGCGCAAGGCGGCGCGCGACCGCATGCTGGCGACCAAGACCGAGGAGCGCGGGCTCCTGATCGTCCACACCGGCAAGGGCAAGGGCAAATCGACCGCCGCCTTCGGCCTGGTGCTGCGCTGCCTCGGCCACGGCATGCGGGTCGGCATCGTGCAGTTCGTCAAGGGCGTGTGGACGACCGGCGAGCGCGCCGCGCTGGAACATTTTGGCGACCTCGTCACCTGCCGCGCGATGGGCGAGGGCTTTACCTGGGACACCCAGGACCGCGCCCGCGACATCGCCGCTGCGCGCAACGCGTGGGCCGCGGCGCAGGCGATGATCGCCGACCCGGGCTATCGCCTGGTGCTGCTCGACGAGCTCAACATCGTGCTGCGCTACGACTACCTGCCGCTGGACGAGGTGGTGGCGGCGCTGAAGGCGAAGCCGCGCGACCTCCACGTCGTCGTCACCGGCCGCAACGCCAGGCCCGAGCTGATCGAGGCCGCCGACCTGGTGACCGAGATGACCCTGGTCAAGCACCCGTTCCGCTCCGGCGTGAAGGCGCAGCAGGGGATCGAGTTCTGATGGCCCGCGCGCTGATGCTGCAAGGGACGGGCTCGGATGTCGGGAAATCGCTGCTGACGGCGGGGCTGGCGCGCGCCTTCACCCGGCGCGGGCTCGAGGTGCGCCCGTTCAAGCCGCAGAACATGTCGAACAACGCCGCCGTCACCGCCGACGGCGGCGAGATCGGACGCGCCCAGGCGCTGCAGGCGCGCGCCTGCGGGGTTGAGCCGACGAGCGACATGAACCCGGTGCTGCTTGAAGCCGCAATCGGAGCAGGGGGCGCAGATCGTGCTCTGCGGCCGGCTTTGGGGCGCTGCCTCGGCCGCGGAGTATCGCCGGCTGGCGCCGAGCCTGCTGCCGGCGGTGCTCGCCGCGTTCGCCCGGCTCGCCGAGCAGGCCGATCTCGTCCTGGTCGAGGGCGCCGGCAGCCCGGCCGAGATCAATCTGCGCGCCGGCGACATCGCCAACATGGGCTTTGCCGAGGCGGCCGATGTCCCGGTCGTGCTGATCGGCGACATCGAGCGCGGCGGCGTCATCGCCCAGCTGGTCGGCACCTTCGCGCTGCTGTCGGCGCGCGAGCGGGCATTGCTCGCCGGCTACATCGTCAACAAGTTCCGCGGCGATGTCGGCCTGTTCGACGGCGGCCTCGCCGCGATCGGCGCCCGCACGGGAATGCGCGCGTTTGGCGTGGTGCCGTATTTTCCGGGGGCAAGTGCCCTTCCGGCCGAGGATTCGTTGGCGCTCGCCACCCTCACCCACCCAGCCCTTGAGGGCTGGGTTCCCCCTCTCCCGCATTGCGGGAGAGGGTGCCTGAGCGCAGTGAAGGCGGGTGAGGGTAACCCCCGCGTCCGCATCGCCGTGCCGGTGCTGCCGCGCATCGCCAATTTCGACGATCTCGACCCGCTGCGCGCCGAGCCGGCGGTCGAAATCGTCATGGTCCGGCCGGGCCGCCCGCTGCCGCGCGACGCGGCGCTCATCATCCTGCCGGGGTCGAAATCGACGATTTCGGATCTCGACTGTCTGCGCCGCGAGGGCTGGGACATCGACATCCTGGCGCATCATCGCCAAGGCGGGCGCATCCTCGGCCTCTGCGGCGGCTATCAGATGCTCGGCCGGACCATCGCCGACCCGCAGGGCGTCGAGGGGCCGGCAGGGACGGCGGCGGGGCTCGGGCTCCTCGACATCGATACCGTGCTGGAAGGCGAAAAGCGGCTCGCCGCGGCGGAGGGCGTCGAGCTGGCGACCGGGATGCCGGTCTGCGGCTACGAGATGCATCAGGGGACGACGACCGGGCCGGGGCTCTCCCGGCCGATGCTGCGCCTTGGCGAGGGCCCCGAGGGCTGCGTCAGCAAAGACGGCCGGGTCGCCGGCGCCTACCTGCACGGGCTCTTTGCCGCCGATCGGTTCCGCCGCAGCTTTCTGGCGGGGCTCGGCGCGGCTCCCGGCGGCGTCCGCTACCAGGAGCGGGTCGAGGCTGCGCTCGACGCGCTCGCCGATCACCTCGAAGAGAGCCTCGACCTCGACGCCCTGCTGGCCGCGGCACACCCGCCCGGGCTCAGAAGAGCGGCCTGAGATGCAGGACGAGCCACAGCCCCAGCACCAGCCCGCCCTGGACCAGGCAGGCGAGCGTGTAGAGCCGCAGCGCCCGCGCGATGTCCCCGGCGACCGCGCGCGCCGTGCCCTCGCCGACCCAGGGATCGGCGACCAGCCCCTCGGCATAGCGGCGCGGCCCCGCCAGCGCCAGGCCGAGCGCCCCGGCCATCGCCCCTTCCGGCCAGCCGGCATTCGGCGAGCGGTGCTTGCGCGCGTCGCGCAGCATGATCAGGAGCGCGCGGTCCGGGCGGGACCCCCTGGTGAAGACCGCGGCGGCGGCGATCAACAGCCCGCTCAGCCGCGCCGGCACGAGGTTCAGCACATCGTCCAAACGCGCCGCCGCCCAGCCGAAGCTTTGGTAATGCGGGGTGCGATGGCCGATCATGCTGTCGAGCGTGCTCGCCATCTTGTAGGCGAAGAGGCCGGGCAGCCCCAGCAGCAGATACCAGAAAACGGGCGCCACGACGCCGTCGCTGAAGTTTTCGGCGAGGCTTTCGATCGCGGCGCGGGCGACGCCGTGCGCGTCGAGGCTTTCGGGGTCGCGGCCGACGATGTGCCGCACCGCGTCGCGCCCGGCCGCCAAGCCGCCGCTGCGAGAGCGCCGCGGCGACGGCGGCGACATGCTCGAACAGGCTGCGCTGCGCGACCAGCACGGCGATCAGCCCGATCTCGATCGCGGCGCCGACGAGGCTGCCGCGGCACAGCCGCTCGATCGCCAGCCCGAGCAATGCCGCGCCGCCGACCAGCACGACAACCGTGACGATCCCCCGGCCGCGGCGCGCCGCCTCGCTGCGGCTCTCGCGGTTGAGCCTGCGGTCGAAGAAGGCGATGGCGCGGCCGGCGATGACGACCGGGTGCGGGACATGGCGGAAGAGCGCGGGCATGTCGCCGACGACGCCGTCGACGGCGAGGCCGGCGGCCAGCAGCAGCAACGGGTCGACGGCGAATGCCGGCATCATGGCGCCGGCAATCTCCGCCGCGCCTCGTGGAGGGTCAACCGGTGAGCGGCGAGGCGGTGCTGATCTGCGGCCATGGCAGCCGCGACCCCGAGGCGGTCGCCGAGTTCGAATTGCTGGCGGCGGCGCTGCGGCCGCGGCTGCCGGAGCATGATTTCGCCACCGGCTATCTCGAATTCGCCCGGCCGACGATCCGCGACGGGCTCGCGGCGCTGGCGGCGCGCGGCGCGCGGCGGATCCTGGCGATCCCCGGCATGCTGTTCGCGGCGAGCCACGTCAAGAACGACCTGCCGTGGGAGATGAACAGCTTTACCGCCGAAAACCCGGCGGTCGAGGTCCGCCTCGGCCGCGACCTGGCGATCGACCCGAAATTGCTGCGGGCGGCCTCCGACCGCATCGCCGCGGCGGCGGATGCCGGCGTCGCGCGGGCCGAGACCCTGCTCGTCGTCGTCGGCCGCGGCACCACACGACCCCGACGCCAACTCCAACATTGCAAAGCTCGCGCGCATGCTGTGGGAGGGCATGGGCTTCGGCTGGGCCGAGATCGCGTTCAGCGGCGTCGCCGAGCCGCGGGTCGAGGCGGCGCTGACCCGCGCGGCGCGGCTCGGCTTCCGCCGCATCGTCGTCTTTCCGTATTTCCTGTTCACCGGCGTCCTGGTCAAGCGCATCTACGCCGAGACCGACGCCGTGGCGCGGCTCTTTCCCGAGATCGAGTTCGTCAAGGCGCTCTATCTGCGCGACCATGCGCAAGTCCTCGACGCCTTCTGCGAGCGGGTCGGCGAGCTCGCCCAGGGGCAGCCGGCGATGAATTGCCAGCTCTGCAAATACCGCGAGCAGATCATCGGCTACGAAGCGGACGCCGGCGCGCCGCAAGAGGGCCATCACCACCATGTCCGCGGCGTCCTCGGCCATCACCATCACCGATGATGTTCGACGCGCATGTCATGGTCGATTGGAGCGCGGCGAACGTTCCGCGCACCGGCCGCGACAGCATCTGGATCTGCTGGCATGGCCCGGACGGGGAGAGCCTCGAAAACCCGCCCACGCGACAGCGCGGCCAAGGCGCTGCTCGGCGAGCGGCTGGCGGCGGCAGCGGCCGCGCGGCGAGCGGGTGCTGATCGGCTTCGATTTTCCGTTCGGCTATCCGACCGGGTTCGCCGCCCGGCTCGGATTGTCGGGGACGCCGTGGCGCGCGGTCTGGGATGAGATCGGCCGCCTCGTCGAGGACGACGAGAGCAACGCCAACAACCGCTTCGCGGTCGCCGCCGATTTCAACCGGCGCATCTCCGAGGGGGCATTTCCGTTCTGGGGCTGCCCGATCGGCCGCGGCACCGATTTTCTCGGGCCCAGGCACCACCGCCGGCACGATGCCGATCCGCTGAAGGAGCGCCGGCTGATCGATCTTTACATGCGGACCGCGCAGCCCTGCTGGAAGCTTCTCGGGGCCGGCTCGGTCGGCGGGCAGGTCTTGACCGGCATCCCCGTGGTGCGCGCCTTGCGTGACGATCCGCGGTGGCGCGGGAAGGCGCGGGTCTGGCCGTTCGAAACCGGGCTGCGGCCGCCGGCCGAGGCGGCGATCGTCTTCGCCGAGGTTTATCCGTCGCTTTGGGCGGTGTCGCCGCAGGATGGCGAGCCCAAGGACGCCGCCCAGGTGCGCACCGTCGCCCGCTATTTCGCCGCCCGCGACCGCGCCGGCGGGCTCGCCGCGCTGTTCGCCGGCGATCCCGCTCTGACCGCGGAGCAGCGCCGCCCGGTCGAAAGCGAAGAGGCCTGGACGCTCGGGGTTACGACGCCGCAGCAGCGCCCGATCGCAGCCCCGGTTCATCAGCCGCCCCTCACCCACCCGGCCTCGCGGCCGGGTCCACCCTCTCCCGCATTGCGGGAGAGGGTGACGAGCGGAGCGAGGCGGGTGAGGGCAGCACCGGCCAGGGTCTCGAATATCTGCGCGACCCGGCCGAGATCTCGCGCCGCTCCTTCGCGCTGATCCGGGCGGAGGCCGATCTCTCCCGGTTTCCGGCCGCGCTCCGGCCGCTGGCGGCGCGCCTGGCGCACGCGGCGGGCGACACGACGATCCTCGAGGACCTTGCCTGGTCGCGCGGAGCGGCGGCGGCGGGGCGAACGGCGCTGGCCGCCGGCGCGCCGATCCTGGCCGACAGCGCGATGGTCGCCGCCGGGATCACCGCGAGATCGGCTGCCGGCCGCGAACCCGGTCATCTGCACCCTCGCCGACCTGGCGACGCCCGGCCTGGCCGCGTCCTTGCGCACCACCCGCTCGGCCGCGGCCGTCGAATTGTGGCGCCCATACCTCGACGGGGCTGTGGTGGCGATCGGCAACGCCCCGACGGCGCTCTTTCATCTGCTCGAGATCATCGCGGAGGGCGCCGCGAAACCCGCCCTCGTGCTCGGCTTTCCGGTCGGCTTCGTCGGCGCCGCGGAGGCCAAGGCGGCGCTCGCCGGGTTCGGCCGCGGCCTCGCCTATGTGACCCTCGCCGGCCGGCGCGGCGGCAGCGCGCTCGCCGCCGCCGCCGTCAACGCGCTCTGCGGCGCCCGATGACCCGCTGGCTCGCGGTCGTCGGCATCGGCGAGGACGGGCTCGCGGCGCTGAGCCCGACCGCCCGCGCCCTGATCGACACCGCCGAGGTGCTGGTCGGCGGCGCCCGCCATCTGGCGATGGTTCCGGAAGGGTGTGCAGAGCGTCTGATATGGGACCGCCCATTGAGCCGCACCATCGAGGCGATCGCCGGCCGGCGGGGGCGGCGGGTCGTCGTCCTGGCGAGCGGCGATCCGTTGTGGCACGGGGTCGGCGTCACCCTGGCGCGGCATTTCCCGAGCGAGGAGATGACGATCCTGCCGCAGCCGAGCGCCTTCAGCCTCGCCGCCGCCCGGCTCGGCTGGCCGCTCGCCGATTGCGCCGCGGTGACCCTGCACGGCCGGCCGCTCGACACCTTGCGGCTGCATCTCGCGCCCGGCCGCCGCGTGCTGGCGCTGTCCGAGGACGGCGGCACGCCGCGCGCCGTCGCGGCGCTGCTGACGGAGCTCGGCTGGGGGCCGAGCCGGCTCACGGTCTTCAGCCATCTCGGCGGCAGCCGCGAAGCCGTGGCCGGCGAGGAGGCGCAATCCTGGGGCGACCGGCGGGCCGCCGACCTGAACACGATCGCGATCCTCTGCCATGCCGCGCCCGGCGCCCGCGCATTGCCATTGCTGCCCGGCCTTCCGGACGACGCCTTCGAGCATGACGGCCAGCTGACCAAGCGCGAAATCCGCGCCGCGACCCTGGCGGCGCTGGCGCCATTGCCCGGCGAGACGTTGTGGGATGTCGGCGCCGGCTGCGGCTCGATTGCGATCGAATGGCTGCGCGCCGGCGAGGGCCGCGCGGCGATCGCCGTCGAGCGCGACCCGGCGCGCGCCGCGATCATCGCGCGCAACGCCGCAGCACTCGGCGTGCCGGCGCTGCGCATCGTGGCCGGGACCGCGCCCGAGGCGCTCGTCGGCCTGCCCGCGCCCGACGCGGTCTTTGTCGGCGGCGGGGTCGGCGAGCCGGGCCTGCTGCCGGCGCTGTGGCGGGCATTGCCGCCCGGCGGCCGGCTCGTCGCCAATGTCGTCACCGCCGAGGGCGAGGCCCGGCTCCTCGATTGGCATGGGCGCCACGGCGGCGCATTGACCCGCATCGCCGTCAGCCGCGCCGAGCCCGCCGGGCGGCGTCATTTGTGGCGCGCGCTGGCGCCGGTGACCCAGCTCGCCGTCGCGAAGCCCGGCTGAGCACCGATGGCGCAAGGCCGCCTTTACGGGCTCGGGGTCGGCCCCGGCGATCCGGAGCTCCTCACCCTGAAGGCGCTGCGGCTGTTGCGCCAGGCGCCGGTGGTGGCCTACCCGGCGCCGGAGCACGGGGAGAGCTTTGCCCGCGCGATCGTCGCCCAATGGCTCGACCGCGGCCAGCGCGAGATCGCGATCCGCATCCCGATGCGGCCGGGGCCGACCCCCGCGGCGATCTACGACGAGGCCGCCGCGAGGCTCGCCGTCGAGCTGGAAGACGGCCGCGACGTGGCGCTCATCTGCCAGGGCGACCCGTTCTTCTACGGCAGCTTCAGCCATCTCTTCATTCGCCTCGCCGAGCGGTACCGGGCCGAAATCGTGCCGGGCGTCTCCTCGCTGACCGCCTGCGCCGCGATGGCCGGCGCGCCGCTCGTCGCTTACAATGAGACGCTCGCGGTCCTGCCGGCGACCCTCGACGAGGCCCGCCTTGGCCGCGCCCTGGCCGAGGTCGACGCCGCCGCCATCGTCAAGCTCGGGCGCCACCTGACCAAGGTGCGCCGGGTGCTGGAGCGGCTGGGCCTGCTCGAGCACGCGGTCTATGTCGAGCGGGCAACCCTGCCGCATCAGCGCATCCTGCCGCTCGCCGAAGCCGGTCCCGACGAGGCGCCGTATTTCTCGATGGCGCTGGTCCGCCGCGCTCGCCGAGGCGGATGAGTGCAATGTGGGGTATGATACCGAGATGATCCCGCGCTACAGCCGCCCGCAGATGGCCCGGATCTGGGAACCGGAGAACCGGTTCCGGATCTGGCTCGAGATCGAGACCTTGGCCTGCGAGGCGCAGGCCGCGCTCGGCGTCATTCCGGCGAGCGCGGCGCGCGCGGTCCGGGAGCGCGGCGGCTTCGAGGTCGAGCGCATCGACGAGATCGAGCGCGAAACGCATCACGACGTGATCGCGTTTCTGACCAACCTCGCCGAGCATGTCGGCCCCGAGGCGCGTTTCGTGCACCAGGGGATGACCTCGAGCGACGTGCTCGACACCTGCCTCGCGGTGCAGCTGACGGAGGCCGCCGACCTGCTGCTGGCCGACCTCGACGCGCTGCTGGCGGCGCTGAAGCGGCGCGCCTTCGAGCACAAGCTACACGCCGACCATCGGCCGCAGCCACGGCATCCATGCCGAGCCGACGACCTTCGGCCTGAAGCTCGCCGGGCATTGGGCCGAATTCGCCCGCGAACCGCGCCCGCCTCGTCGCGGCGCGCAAGGAGATCGCGACCTGCGCCATCTCGGGGGCGGTCGGCACCTTCGCCAACATCGATCCGCGGGTCGAGGCCCATGTCGCCGAAAAGCTCGGCTTAGAGCCCGAGCCGGTCTCGACCCAGGTGATCCCGCGCGACCGCCACGCCCAGTTCTTCATGACCCTGGCCCTGATCGCCGCCGGCGTCGAGCGGCTGGCGACCGAGATCCGCCATCTGCAGCGCACCGAATTGCGCGAGGCCGAGGAATATTTCGCGCCCGGGCAAAAGGGCTCGTCGGCGATGCCGCACAAGCGCAACCCGGTCCTGGCCGAGAATTTGACCGGGCTCGCGCGGCTGATCCGCGCGGCCGTCGACGCCGGCGCTCGAAAACGTGGCGCTGTGGCACGAGCGCGACATCTCGCATTCCTCGGTCGAGCGGGTCATCGCCCCCGACGCGACGATCGCCCTCGATTTCGCGCTGGCGCGGCTGACCGGGCTGGTCGACCGCCTCGTCGTCTACCCCGAAGCAGATGCGCCGCAACCTCGAATTCATTGGGCGGGCTCGTCGATTCGCAGCGCGTCCTGCTGGCGCTGACCCAGGCCGGGATGAGCCGCGAGGACGCCTACGCCGCCGTGCAGCGCCACGCGATGGCCGCCTGGCGCGGCGAGGGCCGCTTCTCCGACCTCTTGAAGCGCGACCCCGAGATCGCCCGCCGTCTCGACCCGCAGGCGATCGACGGCCTGTTCGACCCCGGCTACCACCTGAAGCACGTCGACACGATCTTCGGCCGCGTCTTCGGGGATGTGACAAAATAATGGACGCGATATTCTGAACAAAGTTCAGATAGGCAGATAGACTATGGAAAAACTAGCCCCACTGACAAAGATACTCAACCTTGCCGAAACACGCGAATATCGTGATACGGAGCATTGGGGACAACACAGTGTTGCGAAACCCTATCATGAAGATAGGTGCTGGGCGGAGGTTATGATCCCGGTTCCGTTCGGTAAAATTGAGTATTACGGACTGGGTTTCCAAGGATGCCAAAACAAGGCTCGCTCGCGTTTTTTAACATGTTTAATTCATGATAGTCGGGAATTGGCGGCACGAGAACTAAAATGCGAGCTAGAGCACGTACGGATGGGCGATATCGCCTATTTAGACGAGGCGGAGGAGGAGGCTGACAGACAGCGCCGTATCGAGGCCATTGGTCGAAGGATCAAAGAGAAACAAAAATAAGGAAAGAGGCGTAAGGGACGATTGATGCCTCTTTTCACCGCGAAAGCGGCGGCGCGCAGAGCGGGACGATCCCCGCCGCGTCTTCCGGGAGTAGACCGCAGCGACCGCCGGCGGTAGGGTCGCATCCTCAACTAGGAGAGCGCGATGAGCTTCCTGCGCAGCAGAAACGGGCCCCGCTACAAACATATGGCCGAGGAATCGGCGCCCTACGAGGCGGTTACGGTCGACAAATTGACGCCGATCATCGGGGCCGAGATCGGCGAGGTCGATTTGGCGCAGCCGCTCGGCAACCGCGCGCTCGACGAGATCCACCGCGCGCTCGCCGAGAATTCGGTGATCTTCTTCCGCGACCAGCATTTGACGCAAGAGCAGCATCTGGGCTTCGGCCGGCTCTTCGGCGACCTGCACATCCATCCGGCCGCGCCGCACGAGCCCGGCATCCCCGAGCTGATGGTCATCCACGCCGACAAGGATTCGCCGCGGGCGAACGGCGAGGGCTGGCACACCGATGTGTCCTGCGACCCCGAGCCGCCGATGGGCAGCATCCTCTACATCAAGAAATGCCCGCCGAAGGGCGGCGACACCTTGTTCGCCAGCATGTACGCCGCCTACGAGGCCTTGTCGGACCGCATGAAGGCCTATCTCGACGGGCTGACCGCACTCCATACCGGCGAGAACTACCGCGGCCTCTACGCCAATTACGGCATCGCCGACCAGGAAAACTATCCGCAGGCCGAGCACCCGGTCGTGCGCACCCACCCGGTGACCGGCAGGAAGGCGCTCTACGTCAATGGCGGCTTCACCCGGCGCATCCTCGGCATCCCCGGCGACGAGAGCGAGGCGATCCTGCGCTACCTCTACCGGCACATGGAAAACCCGCTCTTCCAGTGCCGCTTCCGCTGGCGGGAGAACTCGATCGCGTTCTGGGACAACAGATGCGTCCAGCACCGCGCGATGTGGGATTACTGGCCGCATACCCGCTCCGGCAACCGGGTCACGGTCAAGGGCGACCGCCCGGCATAGCCTGTCGGGTCGCGCGGAATATCGCGGCGGCACGAGCCGTTCTGACGATCGCCGACCGCCTTCGAGCAATCCCGCGGGCGGCAGGGAACAGCGGCCGCGGCGTGCGGCCGCTGCGATCGCCGTTGTCCAGGACCGATTCATCAGTAGGCGCGAGAAATCATTAAATACTGTTTAGAATATTTTTTCCGGCTTGGATGGAAGAAAGATTTGGGATGGTCGTTTTGGTCTCGGGTGGTGCAGCTACCGCCTGATATGGAGACATCAATGTTGAAGTTATCGCGCCTGCCTATTGGCTTGCTCGCCTTGACCATCGCCGCGCCGGTCATGGCGCAGTCGGGCGCATCGACGACCGCGCCGGCGACCCCGGCGCCAATGACCGCGCCGAGCAAGGCTCCCGCCGGCGCGGCGACGGCGCCCAAGACCGAATTGGTCGACATCAACAGCGCCACCGCCGAGCAGCTGAAGGCGCTGCCCGGCGTCACCACCGCGGATTCGGAGAAGATCATTCACGCCCGGCCCTACAGCGACAAGCACCAGCTGGTGTCGAAGAAGGTGCTGTCCGAGGCGGCCTACGAGAAGATCAAGGACCACGTCATCGCCAAACACAGCAAGTCGTAGCCGTAGAAGCAAGTTTCGTTCAAATCGAAGCACCTCGCGTGATTGTCATTGCTTCCCCGCGGGCTCGACCCGCGGGGAAGCAATCTCGGGCCGACATCTAACTAAGGCGCTGTCGCGCCGATGGCGACCGCGGCCGGCGCTCAGCCGAGCATCTGCAAGGAGCCGTCGAGCGCCATCAGCCCGGTTTCGACACTCAGCTCGGGATGGCGTTTTGCGACCGCGGCGCGGAATTCGGCGAGGGCCCGGCGGTGGGTTTCGGTCTCGACCTGCGCGGTGGCGAGGGCCGCCTCGCCATAGGCGATCCTGGCGGCCCCGCAATCGCGGTGGTTTATCGCGATCAGCTTTTTGATGCGGTGCAATTGGATCGAGGCCGCGAGATTGTCCCAGAATGCGATGCGCCAGGTCTCGAAGCTCGGGGCGACCACGGCGACCGCGGCGCCGGCGATGCAGAACTGGCTGTATTTGCCGGTCAAGCCGTTCTGCCGCATGTGGTCGTAGACCGGGCTCACCATTCGCGGATCGATGCACGACAGCAGCATCGCCTCGGAATCGCCTTGCGCATGCGCGCTCGGCGCAACAACCGTCGCCACCATCGCCATCCCCATTAATCGCAGGGCCCGCCGCCGATCGCAGCTAAAGCACGGCTTCGTCATCATCGCAACCGAGCTGCGGGGGCCTTTGACGATTTCGCCTCTTGGGTTCTTGTCCGGCATCTCGGCTCCAGGCTTGCTTTGGGCCGCAAAGTCGGCTCTGCGGCTCCTCAACGGTCAGACGGGCGATCCGATCCCGACCGTGCCTACATAAATCCTGGTCGAGGGCGCAGCAAGCGCTGTCGGCGATCCCGGCGCCGGAGGGAAAGATTTGCAAGCCGTGCGATTGCAAACCCGCGCCGCAGGGACCATCTCGACGATGTCGTGTTTTGACGAGGGCTCGGCCCTAGCCGGCGTGCGTGCGCACTCGGGCAGCGCTTTCCCGAAATTGAAATGTGATCTGATCGACGAAGACGTCGATCAGAATTGTTGTCGTAAGGAAGTCCTATGAACGGTACCGTAAAGTGGTTTAACGCCCAGAAGGGCTATGGGTTCATCCAGCCGGACGACGGCTCGAAGGACGTGTTCGTTCACGTCTCGGCGGTCGAGCGCTCCGGGATGGGGTATCTCCAAGAGGGGCAGAAGGTCAGCTACGAGCTCGAGCGCGGACAGCAGGGCAAGACCTCGGCCGTCAATCTTCAGGCGGCCTGATCCCGCCGCTCCGATGCGGTCCGGGCCGCATCGGAGCCTTCCGGAGGCCCATATGTCCGAACACAAGTTCTCGGTGGGGCAGACCGTGGAATTCTCGCCCGACTGGTCCAGCGACAGATCGATCCGAGGGCCCTACACCATCGTCCGTCTCTATCCCAAGACCGGTGAGGTCTCGCAATACCGCATCAAGAGCAAGCGGGACGGGCACGAGCGCATGGCCCAGGAAAACCAGCTCGACCGGCGCCCCGGATTGGCGCCGGCCAGGAGCAGCCTCAGATGAGAATTGCAGTCCGGTAACCGCCGCTAGCTGATCTACGCGGCCGCTGCCGGTCGGTTCGCCCGCAGGAAGGTGCGTATGTGCCTGACCGCGAGCGGGATCTTGTCCTTGGTGTCCTTCCACGGATAGAGGCTCACCTGCGCGTTCGGCGCGAGCAGCGCGCTCTCCATGGCGACGGCGTAGGGATGCGCCGGGACGTCGTCCGGCAGGACCAGAACCGGGGTCTGGCAGTCGCGCACGAAATCGCGCGTCACGGTGAAGACGAAATCGGCGTTGCTGCGGTACATCTTGCTCAGGAACGCCTCGACCGTCGCCATCGCGATGTCCGGCCGGCGCTCGCACAGCCCCGGGCCCCAGCCCTTGATGTTGTTCTGGTAGAAGAGGTCGGGCAGCTCCGGGCGGAAGCCGCTGGGCTGCGCCAGCACCGCGGCGGCGATGCGCCGGGGCGCGCGCCGCAGCAGGTTCCAGATGAACGGGCCGCCGATGCAGAAGCCCAGCACCATGAACTCGGCGATGCCGAGGTGGTCCATCAGCCCGATATGGTCGTCGGCGTAGGCGTCCCACGGCCGGTCGATGGCGAGCGGCCCCGAGGATTGGCCGCCATTGGCGTTGCGCAAATCCGCCGCGATGACGCGGTAGTCGCCCTTGAATTCCGCGATCGGGTTGAACGGGTGGGTGGCGAGACCCGCGACCGTCGAGTTCAGCCCGCCGCCGGGGATGACCAGCAGCGGGTAGCCGGCGCCGGCCTCTTCGTAATGGATGCGGACGTCGCCTTTTTCGTAGAACGCCATGGCAGCTTCTCCTCGCCATCTGGTGGGCTTGCCGCCCGCGCCCCGCTTGGCGGGAGAGGGACGGGGTGAGGGGCTCTTTTTTCGAGCTTGGACACCAGCGTTTGGAGAACCCCGCCCGGATTGTCAACGCTCGCGCCTGCTGAGACTGCGTCCCCAACACGACTTTGACAAATACTAAAATGTCGTCGACACCCGCCGTGGCTCGCATACGAGCACGGGCCACGGTCAGATCGGCCGGCCGCTGGCGTGCGAGGAGTTGATCGTGAACGCCCAGCCGTCGGGTCCGGCGAGATCGAACGAGTCGTGGATGCGCCCGCGGCGGATCGGCGACGGCGACAACCCCTTTTCGGCGTAGCCGCGGTGCGCCGCCTCGACATCGTCGACCATCAGGTCGAAGGGCGCTTTTGTTCCGGGCTCGGGCGAGCGTTCGGCTTTGCTGACGACGACATGCGTGCCGCCGCGCAATTCGAGCACCGCCAGCCCGTCCAACGACACGATCGGGCGCAGGCCGACGGTTTCGAGCCAACGCGCCGCCGCGCCGACATCGCTGACGTTGAGGCGCACATGGCCGACGGCAACCGGCGGCCGTTGATCGGTGGCATCGGACACCGCTTGCTCCTCCAAGTTCAAATCAAGCTCACCGCGAGCCTTGACGAGACCGAAGCATACAATGAATCGCGCGATCGGCATGGCATTATCCGCAGCCGCCTCCAGCCGGACCTGGCCGGGAACGAGCAGACAACCGAGATCCAGCGGTCCTTGCCGCTGCGAACGCGCACGACCACCGCCGGGCGGTCTTTCGATATGGCGCGGATGCGCTAGACTATGGCCCGAACCAAAGGCCGGAGGGAGCGCGGAACATGCAGGCGGATTACGTCATCATCGGCGCCGGCTCGGCCGGCTGCGTCCTGGCCAACCGGTTGACCGAGGATCCCGCCACCAAAGTATTGCTGATCGAGGCGGGCGGGCGCGACTGGAACCCGCTCATTCACATCCCGGCCGGGTTCTTCAAGATGCTCGACCACGACACCCTGACCTGGAAGTACCGCGCCGAGCCCGACCCCGGCACCAACGGCCGCGCCATCGTCTACACCCGCGGCCGGGTGATCGGCGGCTCGTCGTCGATCAACGGCCTGATCTATATCCGCGGCCAGCCCGAGGATTACGACCATTGGGCGCAGCTCGGCAACCGCGGCTGGTCGTGGGACGATTGCCTCCCGTATTTCAAGCAGGCCGAGCGCTGGGAGGGCGACGGCAGCGATGCCCGCGGCAAGGAGGGGCCGCTTTTTACGTCGGGGACCGACCGGCCGGCGATCTGCGAGACGATCATCGAGGCCGGCAAGCAGATCGGGCTCGAATACCGCGAGGATTTGAACGATCTGCCGCCCGGCCATAAGGACTGCATCGGCTGGTGCCAGCAGACCCGCGGCGGCCGCCGCCGCGCCTCGACCGCGCGCACCTATCTGCACCCGGCATTGAAGCGCCCGAACCTCCAGCTCGTCACCAAGGCGCTGGTCCACCGCATCCTGTTCGACGGCAAGCGCGCGACCGGCGTCGAGTTCTCGCGCGGCGGCCCCGGCGGTACGGTCGAGCGGGCCGATGCGGCGCGCGAGGTGATCCTGTCGGCGGGGGCGATCGGCTCGCCGCACATCCTGCAATTGTCGGGCGTCGGCGACCCCGAGCATCTCGGCGAAGATCGGCGTGCCGGTCGTGCATGAATTGCGCGGCGTCGGCCGGAACATGCAGGACCATTACGTCGCGCGCGTCTCCTACCCGATTGTCGGCGCCCAGACCGCCAACGAGCGCTCGCGCGGCCTGCCGCTTGGCCGGCGAGGTCGTGCGCTGGCTCCTGACCGGCAAGGGTATCTTGACCTACAGCCCGTCGATCGTCGCCGCCTCGGCCAAGGTCTTGGAGGAATTGGCGACCCCCGACATGCAATGCACCTTCGCGCCGGGCAGCTTCAAAGGCGGCCAGATCGGCGAATTGGAGGAGACGCCCGGCCTCAGCGCCGGCGCCTGGCAGATGCGGCCCCTTGTCGCGCGGCTATGTCGAAGCGAAATCGAGCCGTCCGGGCGACGCCCCGGCGATCAACCCGCGCTACCTCTCGGAGGAAGCCGACCGCCGCGCCATCATCGGCGGCCTGCGCCTCGCCCGCCGCATCTTCGCCGCCCCGGCGCTGCAGCAATTCGTCCGCGAAGAAAGCCTGCCCGGCATGCAGGTGCAGACCGACGACGAGCTCCTCGACTACGCCCGCCGCAACGGCGGCACCTGCTATCACGCCAGCTGCACCTGCATGATGGGGAGCCACGCGATGGCGGTCGTCGACGACGCGCTCAAGGTCCACGGCTTCGACGGCCTCCGCGTCATCGACACCTCGGTGATGCCGGCCGTCACCTCGACCAACACCAACGCGCCGACAATCATGATCGCCGAAAAGGGTGCCGCGCTGATCAAGGGTGCCGCGCGGCAAAAAATGGCGGCATAACCGCGTAGGCTTGCCGCGTTCCTTCCAGCTAAGATGGGCTGCTGTGCAGGCAGCTATTCTCCAGGTGCCGAACTGCGCCGGCTAATTGGTCGGAGAGGAACATGTCCGTTGACGAGATTCCGGACGGAATCCGGAAATGCCCCTTTTGCGCCGAGTTAATCAGAAGCGAAGCCAAAATCTGCCGGTTTTGTCAACGCGATCTGCCGGCCGAGCGGAGCGAAGCTAGCCCAACCGTTACCGGCTCAGATGCTGTTGAGCCCTGGCCATTGTGGTACGGCGACCGTATTTCATCGCCGATAATGGGCAACGGTATGGTCGTGGGCAACGAACTGGATGGGGACGCGGTGCTCGTTCGGTTCGATAGCGATCACATCCAAAGGACCGTGGCATTATCGGAACTCGAACTCGACTCAAATCCGGCGCCGTCTGTGCGCGCTGTGCCCAGCAGCAGGCCTAATGACACCCTCATCGTTGCCGCGTGGGCGACCGCATTTTCTCCTGCCGCTGATAGGCTTTGTTTGTGGCGCTATCCTTGTCGCGAAAGGCCAGGTCGGCCACGGGGTCGGGTCGATGATCCTTTCTTTGGTGATGTTCATCGTTTGGCTGGGGATTTCCGTTGCTTTTGCCGGTTAATGTCGAGCAAGCCTAGGGCGCGTGAAACCCGCCACGGCACTCACAAAACCATGGCGGATTGCGCGAGCTCCGCTCGCTCTATGGCTTGTTGAATTGAGTTGGATTCTTTGACTTTAGTATTTCAACGTCCACATCGTACGCCTCCTCGGATTTTCTATCGTCTTCGGCTCAATATTGCGTTGCGGCTATGCCCGCGAGGCCGAGAAAGTAAATTATGGTGAAAGTTTACTTATTCCTCTAGTCGCGTTCCTCCCAGTCGCGCGGTAGTTAGAGACATAGCGTGTCGGACAAGTAGACGGTCGCCATAATCACGTCATCGTTGTCGCGTCCTACGCTTGCCGACTTCGGTTTTCCATTTGCTGCACCAGGGATGTGGCGATAGCCTCCGATAGAGATGTCGCGCCATGGTCAGAAATTGATGTAGCGTTGGGCTTCCAGTTCGACAGTCGCCGCAAGGCGTCAAAATCGAGCCCATCCACATGCTCGCGTAAGACCCTAAGCCGATCATCGACTGCGGGGTCTCCGACGTCGGTCCAGCCGCGGGGAAATCCCAGTGTAGTCTCGATGTCCTCTATGTAAAGCCCTAGCAGGGTGCGGAAAAAGGGCGAGATTGTGACCGGCATTTTGTGTATAGTGGGCGCTGCGTAACGAGATGTGGGGGCGTCCGATGCGCGGTGGGGATGCGAAGACAGAAGCGCTGTTCAGTTATGTGAGCTGCGAGCGACGTGTGCCGCCGGATCACCCGTTGCGGCCGATCCGCAAGATTGTGGACGAGGCGTTGGCGGTGCTGTCGCCGGAATTCGAGAAGCTGTACGCCAAGCTCGGCCGCGCCTCGATTGCCCCCGAGAAGCTGTTGCGCGCGCTCTTGCTGCAAGCCTTTTATTCGGTGCGCTCGGAACGGCAGCTAATGGAGCAGCTCGACTACAATCTCTTGTTCCGCTGGTTTATTGGGCTGTCGCTGGATGCCGAGGTGTGGGACGTGACGGTGTTCACCAAGAACCGCGAGCGGCTGATCGGCGGCGACATCGCCGTCAAATTCATGGCCGCGGTGCTGCGCCAGGAGCGGGTCCAGGCGCTGCTGTCGGACGACCATTTCTCGGTGGACGGGACGCTGATCGAGGCCTGGGCCAGCATCAAGAGCTTTCGCCCGAAGAGCCTGCCCTCGGGCTGCGACCCGGGGGATGGCAGCGGCGAGCCCCCGGCGCCGGGCCGCAATGCCGAGCGGGACTTTCACGGCGAGAAGCGAAGCAACGAGACGCACGCCTCGACCACCGACCCCGATGCCCGGCTGTACCGCAAGAGCCTGCCCCTGCGAAAGCAGGGGGGCCGGGCCAGCCGGCCAAGCTCGCCTACATGGGGCACGTTCTGATGGAGAACCGGCACGGCTTGGCGGTCGACACGCGTCTGACCACGGCGACCGGCACGGCCGAGCGCGAGGCGGCGCTGGCGATGGCGGCGGCCCGCCCCGGCAACCGCCGGATCACGCTCGGCGCCGACAAGAGCCTGCCCTCGCGAAGGCGGGGGCCTATGATGTGGCCAGCTTTGTGGCCGATCTGCGCCAGCACAAGGTGACGCCGCATGTGGCGCAGAACACCACCAATCGGCGATCGGCGATCGACGCTCGCACCACCCGCCACCCCGGATATGCGGTCAGCGGGCGGGTGCGCAAGCGCATCGAGCCGCCGTCTCGTCCAGGCATTCCGTCGACGGGCGGCCCGGGGGCGGTGTTCGGCTGGACCAAAGCGGCCGCCGGCTTTCGCAAGACCCGTCACCGCGGCTTGGCCCGGGTCGGCTGGATGTTCACGCTCACCGCCACTGCCTACAACCTCGTCCGGCTGCCCAAGCTGGTGGCGGCGGCGGGGTAGCCATGCCCAAAGTCTGTGCCAATGCTGCCCAATCGCGGAAAACCCTTCAATCAGGTGCGTCCGGTTGCCCGATCCCTGCTACCAAAGCGGGCATCCAGACGATGCACTCTAAAATCTCCTCCAAACTCGCCCGTTTTTCCGCACCCTGCTAGGGGAATTCCTGTCCCCATTCGAAGGGCTCGGGCGTTGCCAAGGCCTTCACGATAACAGGGTCGACCCGCTCGTAGCTTTCCAGCAGATAGTGATCGGTCCACTTGACCGGGTAGGTCGAGATGAGTTCTGGCGTGTCGCCCCTTCGCGACGGCAGGGAAAGATAGGCAAAGCAGCTCAGATCGAGCGCGGTACCGGCCTGGGCAAAAACGGCCCGGAGACTTTCGACGTCACCGCTCGCGGTGAGGCCGTCGATAAAGCATTGAAACACACGATGCATGCGGTTACAGCAGTTTTACGTGAACACTTCTCATCCGCTCGGCGCCGGAACGCGATGAAGCCTGTGCTTACGGCGGTCCGGTTCCGGTGCGCGGCCTATTGTTGGCGCGTGCCTGGCACGCCTGCCCGTAGGCGGCCGGTCTGTAACGCAAGGAGCGATGTCCTACCTCGGGCCGGTCTCCGTCTCGGAGTGGCGGTCGATAGGTCCGCCCGGCCCTTCCGGCCTCGCCCTTCGGACGAGGCTCAAGAATACCCGCCTCCCGACCGCACCGGAAGGGCTAGGGGACTCGCGTGAGCTAGCTAAACCTTGATCGAATGAGACCCGTTGACCCGGCCGGTCCCCATGTGAGGAGGTTATGTTGCTGGACAATGCTGATGCTGGGGACGATGGCGGGTGTGGCGCGAGGCGCTGATCAGCGCTTGCTCCCTATGGCGCAACTGGAAGCGGATGACCGGGGCGCTTTGACCGCCCCAAGATTTCTTCGACGGTAACGATCCGCATGTTCGCGGCCTTGCCGGTCGCACGATCGGTAGGGGAGATGACCCGATTTTGGGTTCGGATGCGTCATCAGGTAGCGCGCCTCGGGTGGCGGTTCCGTTCCTCGCGCGACGGTGACAGCTCGGTGGACACCAGGTGACATATGAATGAAACGCCCCCTATGGGCCGCGCCTAATTATCTTATTGAGTAACCTAAGTGAATTCTGGAGCGGGCGAAGGGATTCGAACCCTCGACCCCAACCTTGGCAAGGTGCCGGAAGGGTCTACGCCAGGGTATCCGGCACCCCGCCATGGCCTGATATTAAAACGATAAATCAACGTCTTAACGATCACCCGATCCGCCGTCGATATCCCGTCCTATCCGCCGACTTGCTACCAAATGCTTGAATTAGCCTCGATCGAGGGGTATGATCGCCTCATTCTAAGCAAATGTCCAGCAGGTGACTGATATGGCTGGGGAAAAGCTCACCAAGCGGGTTGTCGACGCCTTGAAGGCTCCCGAACCTTCGAAGGTTGGGGTCAAGGTTCGGGAGAGTTTCATGTGGGATCGCGAGCTCCGCGGCTTCGGCGTGCAGGTCATGCCGTCAGGCCTCAAGAGCTTCGTCATCCAGTACCGCACGCCCGAGGGACGCCCCCGGCGGGTGGTCATCGGGCGCTACGGCCTGATGACCGTCGAGGAGGCCCGTACCCTCGCCCATGAGAAGCTGGTCGCCGTGTCCAAGGGCGTCGACCCGGTCGCCGAAGAGGCCAAGGCGGCCGGGACTCCTGACCGTCGCCGAGATCTGCGACTGGTACATTGCCGAGGCAGAGGCCGGCCGCATCCTCGGTCGCCGCCGGCGCGCCATCAAGGCGTCCACTCTGGCGATGGATCGCAGCCGGATTGAGTCCCACATCAAACCGCTGCTCGGCAAGCGGCAGATCGGCTCGCTCAAGCTCGGCGACATGGAAGGCGCCCAGGCCGACATCGCGGCCGGCAAGACTTCGAAGGCGCGCGTCGGCAGCCGTGGCGGCGCCACCACCGGCGGCGAAGGCGTCGCCGCGCGGACGATTTCGACACTCCACGCGATCTTCGAGCACGCCGTGCGGCTGGGACAAATCGAGGCCAACCCCGCTAAGGGCGTGCGCAAGCTGTCAAGCGCGCCCCGCGAGCGGCGGC
>CAVQSZ010000022.1:0-76331 GCA_963716115.1 uncultured Alphaproteobacteria bacterium | reverse complement strand
TATTCGGCCGCAAGGAGTGCATCTCGGGCCTTCTCGATTTTCTCGATGACGGCAGTGCGAGTTCGGTTGCCGATCCTGACGGTTACCTGTTCGTCTAACGACGCACCGAGTATCGCGGCTCCCACAGGCGCGCGATCAACATGCACGATGCCTTCGTCGGGATTGTCTATCGTGTCGCTCAAACGCACGCTGAATGTGCGCTCGGGTTGGTCATCGTAGCGGATGAAGACGAGATCGCCGACCTCGACAACCACACTGTCCAGGTCCGCAAAAATGGCTGCCGGACCGGCAGAAGTCTCTTCTATTGACCCGGATGGCGCCGGTCCAACAAACGGCAACTCCGCGGTCGCATCAGCCGCTCGCAGACCCACCCTTGGCCGCGCAGGACGGCGCTCCTGGCGTTTCACCATTTCGAGTGGGCGTGCTGACTGCACCGCAACCGGCTCGTCAGGATCGACTTTCTCGTAGGTGCGCGGCGGTGCGGCAGGATTCGGGACTTCGATATGCTCGGTGAAAGCACCGTCTACTTCGGCCATCCCGATTGGGTCGATCCCGCGCCTCCGGAGGACTTCAACCAGGTCGTTGAGACACCCTTCCCGATCGGCTATCCAGGTTGATCCCCAGCAACGCCAGAAGGTCCAGCCCAGACGCTCAAGAGCCCGCTGCCGCCGAGTATCATCGGCCCATCGGTCAGGGCCATGGTAGTTGTCGCCATCCAACTCGACCGCCAGCCGGCGATCCACAGCACCCTCCACCACAAAGTCGATTGCATAGCCGCCTACGGATACCTGGGGGCGAATGCGATAGCCAAGGTCGAGTAGGCAACGACCGAAATCTCGCTCAAAGTCGGACTGGCAAAGGTCGAGCACCTCCTTCGGCCGGATCATGTTCGCCTTCATGGGGGCGCGGAAGTGCTCGATCAACGCCAGCTTCAAATCGCCGGGTTTGAGATCGCTTGCGGCTACAGAGCGCACCAGAACCAACCGATCGCGGGCACGGGAAGCGGCAACGTTAAATCGTTGTTCGTATATTCGAGAGGTCTGGGAGATGGCCGTGTCCGGACATGCGACCATCGAGAGGAACACGATATCCCGCTCTTGGCCCTGAAACGTGGCCGCATTGCCGCACATGATCCGGTGCTTCTCGATGGCCGCCGTACCGAGCTCTGTGATCAGGCGCGTATATATCCGGTTTGCCTGCGTGTTACCGATTAGCGAGATGACGCCGATACTCCGACCTTCGAAGGCTGGGTCTTCGACGATTTTCGCAATCTCACCAACGATGACGTCAACTTCGGCTTCGTTGATGTCTCGGACTTTTTTTCCAAACGGCACGTAGATGTCGACCAACGGGGGGTCCAGACGCTCGGATGCGGTCGGCAGCCGAAGAGGGATTAGGGGCTTTGGATAGAACCGCGAAGAGAAGCTGATGATAGGCTCGACACAACGGAAATGCTCGCGGAGGGTGATCGCCCTACCCGGATAGATCATGCCGGCCAACTCATAGAGGGAGGTGGCCGGGTCCATATGGTCGGCGAAAGGTAACTCCGTCAGAAACGTCGTTCTGAGTTGGACGATCTTCCGATCTTCAATACCAATCGCCGAAGGTGACACCTGTTTATCATCGCCGACAATCAGCACCTTCGTTCCCCGCAGAATTGCGGGCAAGGCGGTTATGTCGGACTGAGATGCCTCGTCGATGATCACCAGATCGAAGGCCCCCAACTCGGCCGGCAGTTGTTCTGCAACCCGCCATTCAGGGAGAATCCAACAAGGAACAGCTTGCGCGGCCTCGAATGCCGCGTCGCGAATAATGCGGCGATACCGTCCGGCGGTCTTTCCTGTTCCCCTTCCGAGACGTGCAATGGCCGATGTGAACCTCGCCAGGGCCGCTTGCACCCTTTGGGTTAGGGTGCTTTTCATACCGAGAAAAGTTCGCAACCGAACAACCTCAGCGAAGAGGCGCTGCTGCTCGGTCTCGGCTGCAACACGGGCATCGGAGAGGCTACGCAGCCCCTCTCGATCCCCGAGAGAACGGAGGTACCCGTCGCCCCTTGCCCATTCCCACGCACTACGCCACGTCGACGGCGTCCACCGATGATCGTCCACGTTGAGGTCGTTGCGAAGGTGGTCGGCCCACAGGGGTGCGCCGCAACTGGCGATCATGGCCGTAATCTCATCCAAACGACCAAGGGCTTCTTTCCGGTCGTCGAGGCGTTGCGCCTCGGCAACGATTTCCTGATACGCCTCGACGATTGAGCCCTGAGACGCCTCCGGGTTTCCAAGATTTCTCGCAGAAGTCGGCAAGAGCCGTATAGAACGGCAGATCAGCCCGTTCGGTTATTTCGAGAAGCCTCTGGCGTAACTCTGTTGCAACCCTCAGATCAGCTTTTTCGAGATTAGCATTCAGTGCATCGATGAGGTGTTGGCATTCTCCATTGACGAGAAGCCTCTCGGGATCAACTCCGTACGGGAACAAATCTTTGATTGCCCGCCGATAGACATCGACATCGCGGTGGAAGCCGTGCAGCCGTTCGATGAGGCGACCCAAGCGGAGAAGCTCGGCGCGAGCCTCCTGCCACTCGGTTGGCAAATCGGGGGCTCCGATTGCACGGGCTATCCCGGTCCACCTGCCGACAAACCGATGCCCTTCCTGCTGCCACTCCCGGTACGAGCGGACGACAACCCATTCGGCCGGTGTCGACGGCGATCTCCCTTCAACACGGATATTGTCGATCTTTGCCTTGAGCCCTCCCCGGAACATGGAGAACACGCCGAAGGGCTTTCGGCCGGCCGCGAGGTCGCTAATGGCCTTGTCGAGTGCGAGGTCTCCGCTGTGATCGCATTGAAGCACCAATAGCTCGTATTCCTGCCCCTGTCGGTGAATTTCAATCCAGGCCAAGAGCGCCTGGTTGAGTGCCGTCAGCGGTGCAGGTTCGAGTGGCTTCCACCCAAGTAGGGCGTGGTAGATATCGAGAAGCCAGGGCTCCTTTCTGACCTCTCTCATGAAGGTATCGAAGCCGACGGCCCAATCGCGTAAACGCCGTGCGGTGTCGGGATCGGGCTTCATGTACGGAATTTTGCCTGATCGGGATGCCGCCTCTATCTCCTGAACACGGCCAAGTTCGCCGTGAGCGGCTATCACCCGAGCCAGAGCGGGCAGGGCGTCAGGGCTGGGTAGCGTCCCGATGCTGTAACGGAGGTCGCTTGATAACAGCCGGCGGAGGCCCCGAGCCTCGTCGATCTGAGCATCGGTAAACTTGGGTGCGTACGGTTGATCGAGAGTCAGCTTGTCGGAAAACCAGCAGTGTTGAGCCCGCTGTTCCGCCACGGCTCGGGCCAAATCCATCGGACTGATGTCCGTAGCGCCATGTGGCAGACGCGCGAGGATCCGTTCAGCGATGCGATGAAGCTCACCGTCAATACCCTCGACTTGCCGCCGAAGCTCAGCAAGTCGAGCATGCCGCTCCCGTATCTGGTCGGTTACCAGTCGTGCGTCAATCGACTTGGCTTCGTCTGCAAGGACCTGAACTGCATGTTGTAGCTGCCGCGCGCCTTCTCGGTCATTATGGATGACCGAGATCGCTAGATCGCGAATGCCTTCTGGGATCTTTTCTTGTAGGGCTCGTAGAGCTTCCGGCGTCTTTGCAGTAACTAGAACTCGACGGCGCGTCGCAAGAAAGTGGCAGATGATATTGGCGATCGTATGGGTTTTTCCGGTTCCTGGCGGACCTTGAACGACCACGCCTGGCCCGTCCTTAGCTTCCAGACGGCGGATGATTTCAATCTGATCATCATTGAACGGGAGGGGAAAGAAGAACGTGTCGGCTCCTTTATCGGCAGTCGGTTGATTGCCTTGGCTGCCGGCTCCGTCGGTTGAGCCGGTCGGTCTCGCGCCCGCTTCCTGCTCTGGAAGGGTCAAATCGCGGCTAGAGAGATCGAGTTCGTCGTAATCGGCCGAATACAGGACTTCGTCCGAGGGCTCGACCACAAAAGAAACCGCTGGGCCCGGAAGCTCCTCCTGGCTTTCGACTTCGTCGACCCGGTTGATCAATCGCGCGATGTCCTCCCGCCTAAAGTCGCCACTGCGCTGTCGGACGTAGAGAACCCAGGTGTCCGTCAGGTGCAGAAAGGCGTCGGCATCAGGTAGACCACGATCGAGCGGATCACTCAGGGTGTCTGGGTGATAAATGCCCGCAGAGGACAACCGTGCAGCACACGCCCGGAGGATTTTCTCAAAGGTGCGCCCGTCGAAGGGAGAAAATCCAATATTGGGGTCTTCGACAGTGCGTTCTAGCTGTTGACCGATCTCCTGCTGTACTGCCTTGCTCCCCTCGACTTCGAGGACATGGAACGCCTTGAGCGCCAACTGCGGCGCGGTCTGGCGTGGGCGGATATCGAGCGACCCGTCCTCCTGAAGCTCGATCTCGATCAGTTGTTCGATGACCGGGACATTGATCCGCGTGCCCTGAATTATCCAGCGAGCGATGCCGACACCGAAAACCAGTTCGATTGGAGTATCGTCGCCGAGGGCGATCAAACGCTGGTAGATTTGGTAAATCTTATTGTAAAATTCGATAGAGCGCCTCCGTGGCTTTTCGACCGCAGACCACGGGTTCCATTGATCTTCTATATAACTCTGCCAAATCTGCTGAAACTCCGGAAGATTGCCGAGACGGAGGATTACATCCATTTGGTCTGGGAATGAACTCGTCGGTCCCGACCGGACGCATGACATCTCCGGCATCTGGAAGCAGACCGGCTTCCACAAGATCAGACACTTCCTCTATCGGGAGACGGATAACGCGCTCTGCTGCAAGCTGCGGCGGCTGGTCGGCCGCTGGATGAGGTCCAAAGTCGACCCAACCATCGAAAACCGGGTCGCAGTCCGGCGCGCGCGTCTCACGCAGGCGGTGAATTCGGAGCCAAGTTTCATCTTCTAGTGCGGTCTCAACACCTTCCAGGGATGCGACCTGGAACTCGTGAAAGTGCGGATACGGCTCACGGGCAAGGTCGAACGCAACCTTGTCGTTGAACGAGAGGAGTTCGTCTGTGTACTTTAAGAGATTCCGAAGCCGGCTTTTCGTCGTCCCGAGCCCGTGCATCTGCATTCCCCACGTGCAATCCCGTTCTAATCAATCGTTCCGTTTATAGAGTTATATCAGTTGCTACAAATTTGCTAACCACAACGAAAACGGGTTAGGCCGGATCTAAAGGGGATGCAATCCTGGTTTGCGGTGTCGCCGACCAGCGACAGTCTACGATTGTCTGCCGTATCGCTTCTTTGCAGAAATCAGGCATAAGAGCGCAGGCGTCAATTAATCGTCCGCCGCGGCGGGCATCGGCTCCCGGCGCGGCACGCGGACCAGCAGCAGCAGCGGCAGGGAGGCGAGGATCACCATCAGCATCAGCATGAAATCGTTGTTGTAGGCGATCATCGCGGCCTGGCGGGTGACCTCGTGGTTGAGGGCGGCGATGCCGGAGGGGTCGGTCAGGCTGTAGGGCGCGGCGAGGTGGGGGAACCGGGCCAGCGGGTTGTCGGGGCGCAGGTGCTCGACGAGGTGCGAGTGGACGATCTGGGTGTTCTGGGTCAGCTGGGTTTCGAGGATGGCGATGCCGATGCTGCCGCCGAGCATGCGCATCAGGGCGCGGATCGCGGTCCCTTGGGTCAGGATGTGGTGCGGCAGGCCGGAGAGCGCCAACAGGTTGAGCGGCACAAAGGTGCAGCCGAGCCCGAAGCCCTGGGCGAAGCCGGCGAACAGGATCGGCCCCGAATCCATGTACAGCGAAAACCCGGTCATCTGCCACAGCGAGGCCGCGGTCATCAGAAACCCGACCAGGATGAAGAGGCGGTTGTCGACCTTGTCGATCAGCCGGGCGACGATGAACATCGCCAGCATCGTGCCGAACCCGCGCGGCGCCATCATCCAGCCGGCGTCGAACACCGGGTAGCCCAGCAGCACCTGCATCATCGACGGCATCAGCGCCAGGGTGCCGCTCAGGATCATGCCGACGCCGAACATCAGCAGGCTGCCGGCGACGAAATTCGGGCTCTTCAACAATTCGCGATTGAGGAACGAGCGCTCGCCGGCGGTCATCGTGTGGACGATCAACAGGTAGAAGCACAGCCCCGCGACCGTGGCCTCGATCCAGATTTCGGTCGAGCGGAACCAGTCCTGGAGCTGGCCGCGGTCGAGCATCAATTGCAGCGAGCCGACCGCCACGCTGAGCATCGCAAAGCCGAACAGGTCGAACTGGTCGCGCCGCATCGCACGCGACTGGCGGATGAAGACGAAGATGCCGAGCGCGCACAGGGCGCCGACCGGCAGGTTGATGTAGAAGCACCAGCGCCAATCGAGGTTCTCGGTCAGCCAGCCGCCCATGGTCGGGCCGATGATCGGCCCCATCATCGCCCCGGTGCTGAAGATCGCCATCGCGTGGCCGTGCTTTTCGCGCGGGTAGATCGTAAAGAGGGTCGCCTGCCCGAGCGGCACCAGCCCGGCCCCGAACACGCCTTGGAGGACGCGGAAGAGCACAAGCTGGGTCAGCGACGTGGCGGCCCCGCACAAGGCCGAGGCGATGGTGAAGCCGATCACCGAAGCGAGAAAGATGTATTTGACGCCAAAGCGGCCGGCGAGCCAGCCGGTCAGCGGCATCATGATCGCCGAGGCGACGATGTAGGAGGTCAGGACCCACGAGATCTGGTCCTGCGAGGCCGACATGCTGCCCTGGATGTGCGGCAGCGCCACATTGGCGATCGTCGTGTCGACGCCCTGCATGACGCAGGCGCAGATGATCGTCGCGGTGGTCATGGCCCGGTTGGGAACCGGCGGGGCAGCTTCTCCCCTCACCCCCGGCGCCTTTGCAACGATCGCCGCCCGGCGCCGCGCCCGGTCATGCCGCAGCGGGCTGCCGGGCCCGCCGGCGCGCCGCGCGCAAGCGCCGCAGCAGCGGCGCCGGCGTCAAAACCGATGCGATGAGCGACCCCGCCACTACAGCGCGTCGCCGCCGCGCTCGCCGGTGCGGATGCGGATCGCCTCGTCGATCGAGGTGACGAAGATCTTGCCGTCGCCGATCCGGCCGGTATGGGCGGCCTGCTGGATCGCCTCGACCGCGCGCTCGACGAGATCGTCCTCCATGACCACCTCGATCTTCACCTTGGGCAGGAAGTCGACCACGTATTCGGCGCCGCGATAGAGCTCGGTGTGGCCCTTCTGCCGGCCGAAGCCCTTGGCCTCGGTGACGGTGATGCCCCTGATCCCGACCTCGTGCAGCGCCTCTTTCACCTCGTCGAGCTTGAACGGCTTGATGATCGCTTCGATCTTCCTCATCGGATCACATCCCTATCGACCGGGCCCAGCATAACCCATGCCGGCCGCCTCGGCGATGGCTCAGGACGCCTTTCGGTCCGGCAGGTTGCCGAGGAATTTGCGGATCCGCTCGACCGCCTCGGCGATCGCCTCGCTGCTGTTGGCGTAGGAAAACCGCAGATAGCCTTCGCCGTATTCGCCGAAGCTGGTGCCGGCGATGGTCGCCACCCCCGCGTCATCGAGGAGCTTGCCTTGCAGGGTGCGGGCGTCGAAGCCGGTCCCGGTGACATTGGGGAAGGTGTAGAACGCGCCCCCCGGCTGCGTGCAGCTGACGCCCGGCAGGCCGTTCAGCGCCGCGACGATCAGCCGGCGGCGCTCGGCGAAGGCCGCGACCATCCGGTGGACCGGCTCGCGCGGCCCTTCGAGCGCCGCGATGCCGGCGAATTGGGCGGCGGCGTTGACGCAGGAATGGCAGTTGATCGCCAGCCGCTCGGCCGCCGCGAACAGCGCCGGCGGCCACACCCCGTAGCCGAGCCGCCAGCCGGTCATCGCATAGGTCTTGCTCCAGCCGTCGAGCAGGATCACCCGGTCGCGGATCGCGGGGTAGGATAACAGGCTGACATGCTCGGCCCCGTCATAGAGGATCTCGCCATAGATTTCGTCGCTCATCACCGCGACCTGCGGATGGCGCTCGAGCCCGGCGACGAGGCGGTCGAGCTCGGCGCGCGGCGCGACCCCGCCCGTCGGGTTGGCCGGGCTGTTGATGATCAAGAGGCGCGTGCGCGGGGTGATATGGGCCAGCACCTCCTCGGCGCTGAACGAAAAGCCGGCGCTTTCGTGCAGCGGCATCGGCACCGGCTCGGCCCCGGAGAAGCGGATCACGCTCTCGTAGATCGGAAAGCCCGGGTTCGGGTGCATGATCTCGGTCCCCGGCTCGCCGAACATCATGATCGCGAAGAACATCGTGACCTTGCCGCCGGGGACGACGAGGACAAGGTCGGGCGACACCTCGACCTTGTGCCGACGGTGGAGGTCGGCCGCCACCGCGGCGCGCAACGCCGGGATGCCGTTCGCCGGGGTGTAGCCGTGATGCCCGTCGGCGAGCGCCTTGCGCCCGGCCTCGACGATGTGCCCGGGGGTCGGGAAATCGGGCTGGCCGATGCCGAGGTTGATGATCGAGCGGCCTTGCGCGGCCAGCGCATTGGCCCGCGCCAGCACCTCGAACGCGGTCTCGGTCCCAAGCACACCCATGCGTCCGGCCATCTGCACCATCGGTACAATCCCTTGCGATTGATCGGCTGAGGTTACCATCGGCGGGGCCGGAACCGCTAATCGCCGGCCGCCGGCGCGCCGACAGCGCCGTTCGGGCGGCGGAAGGCGCGGGCGAGCGCTTCCTCCACCAGGCCGACGATGCCGCGCGGCATGAAGATGATGAAGAGGATCAACAGGACGCCGTAGATCGTGTTGGCGGCGCCGATGAAGTGGGTCCCGAAGGCGATCCGCAAGGTCTCGTTCAGCACGATCGTAAAGAGGGCGCCGACGGTCGGACCCAGGAGCACGTGCATGCCGCCGGCGATCGCGGCGAAGACGATCTGCAAGGAGACCGCGACGCCGGCCACCGTCTCCGGGTTCACGTACTGGATGTATTGGGTCAGCAGCGCCCCGCCCAACGCCGTCAGCGCGGCGCTGATCACCGTCACGCGCAGCTTTTCGCGCATCACGTCGATCCCGGCCGAGGCGGCCGCGACCTCGTCCTCCGAGATCGCCTCGAGCGCGACGCGGGCGATGGCGGCGTCGATCCAGCGCCACGCCGCCAGCCCGGCGAGCCAGACGACGAGCGCGATCGCGTAGAAATAGCCCTTCTGCGAAAACTGCAGCGCCGCCCAGGAATGGCCGACCGTCTTCAGGGTCATGCCGAGCGAGCCGCCGGTGACATCGCGCGCGGCGACCAGGGTCAAGAGCACGACCTGGCTCAACGCCAGGGTGACGAGGGCGAAATAATGCCCGACCACCTGCAGCCGGAACGAGGGGTAGCCGATCACCACCGCCAAGAGCGCCGCCGCGGCCATGCCCGCCGGGATGCCGAGCCAGGGCGAGACGCCGGCGAAATTCCACAACAGCGCCGGGATGTAGGCGCCGAGGCCGAGAAAGGCGCCGTGGCCGAACGAGGTCAGGCCGAACCGGCCCATGATCGACCACGCCGTGTAGATGAAGCCCCAGAGCAGGATCTGGATGGCGATGTGCAGCACATATTCCGAAGCGGCGAACGGAAACAGCGCGAGCAGCGCCAGCGCCGCCGCCGCGGCCAGCCGCCGCGGCCTCATCGGCCGAACATCCCTTGCGGGCGAATGAACATCATCACGATGAACAGCACGAACGCCAGCACATAGGAGAACTCGACCGAGAAGTAATAGCCGCCGACCGAGATGATCTGGCTCATCACAAAGGCGGCGACGAAGCCGCCGATCATGTTGCCGAGCCCGCCCAAGACGCAGATCATGAAGGTGATCGGGCCGAAGGAATTGCCGATGAACGGATGGACATCGTATTGCAGCGCCAAGAGGCACGCGGCGAGCCCCGCCAGCCCGCCGCCGATCGCCGAGGTCATCAGATAGATCGAGCGCTGGCTGACCCCCATCAGCCCCATGATCTCGCGGTCCTGCGCGATCGCGCGGATCGCGGTGCCGAGAAAGCTGCGGGTCAGGAACAGATAGAGCGTGCCGGCCCCGAGCAGGGCCGCGACAAAGGCCAGCAGGCGGGCGAAGCTGAATGAGATGTCGCCCCATTGGACCAGCGGCAGGCGCAGGCCGAGATTGCGGAAGTCGGTGCCGAACAGCAAGGTCGCCAGGCTCTGCAGAAAGAACAGCAGGCCGCCGGTCGCCAGCAATTGGTTGATCGGCGGCGAGCCCAGCACCGGCTCGATGATCAGCAGGTGGACAAGCACGCCGAGCGCCGCGACGAGAAGGATCGCCGCGGCGCAGGCGAGCAGCAGCGGCCAGCCGAAAAATACGTGGAGCCAATAGATCGCGTACATGCCGCACATGACGAGCTCGGCGTACGAGATCCACACGACATCGACGACGCCGAAGATCAGGTTGAGGCCGAGCGCGAGCAGCGCCAGCACGCCGCCGAGCAGGACGCCGTTGAGGATCGCCTCGAGCAGATAAATGTCCATGGCCTATGACCGCCGGCGGCAGGCTGCAAGCAAGCTGCGGACGACCTCGATGTCGGCTCCCACCCCGTGCAGCCTCCTACAACCCCATATAGGCCTGGCGGATCGCCTCGTTGGCCCGCAGCTCCGCCGCCGCGCCGCTGAGGCGGATGTGGCCGGCTTCGAGCAGGTAGGCGCGGTCGACCAGATCGAGCACCTGCTGCACGTTCTGCTCGACGATCAGCACCGTGAACCCCTCGCCGCGGATCCGGCGCACAAGGTCGAAGACCTGCTCGACCGCCAGCGGCGCGAGCCCGGCCGAGGGCTCGTCCATCAGCAGCAATTTCGGCTTCGACATCAGCGCGCGGCCGATCGCGCACATCTGCTGCTCGCCGCCCGACATGGTGCCGGCAAGCTGCCGCCGCCGCTCGCGCAGCCGCGGAAAGAGCTCGTACACCCAGGCCAGGCGCTCGGCGAAATGCCGGCGCGCGCTGGGCGCAAACCCGCCCATGCGCAAATTCTCCTCGACCGTCAGCCGCGGGAAGAGGCGCCGGTTCTCCGGCACGTGCGCGATCCCGGCCTCGACGATGCGGTGGGCCGCAAGCCGCCCGAGCGGCCGGCCCTCGAACCAGACCGCGCCGCCGGCGATCGCGATGAGGCCCGAGATCACCCGCATCAAGGTGGTCTTGCCGGCGCCGTTCGGCCCGATCACGCCGACCGCCTCGCCGGCCGCGACCGCGAGCGAGACCTCGAACAGCGCCTGGAACGAGCCGTAGCCGGCCGAGACGCCGTCGAGCGCCAGCATCGCCCGGCCGGTCGCCGCAGCATCGGCGGCGCGGCGTCAGCGGCGGCGGCCAAGATAGACCTCGGTGACGCGCTCGTCGCGGACCGCCGCCTCGGGCCGGCCCTCGAAGATCTTCTCGCCGTAGTCGAGGACGATGACCCGGTCGACCACCCGCATCAGCACGCCCATGATGTGCTCGACCCAGACGATCGTGACGCCGAGCCGGCGGCGGATCGTCTCCAGGAGCTCGGCGGCGCGCTCCATCTCGCCGGCATCGAGCCCGCCGAGGCTCTCGTCGGCCAGCAGCAGCCGCGGCCGCGTCGCCAAGGCGCGCGCGAGCTCGAGCTTTTTCAAGGCCGCCGCGCCGAGCCCGAGCGTCGTCGCCGCCGCGTCGCCCGGCAGCCCCACGAGCTCGAGCGCGTCGCCGGCGCGGCGCTCGGCCTCGGCCCGCCCGATCTGCCCGGCCTGCGCGAAATAAGCCGACAGCGCCACATTGTCGCGCAGCGACAATTTGCGGAACGGGCGCGGGATCTGGAAGGTGCGGGCGAGGCCCAGGCGGCAGACGCGATGCGCCGCCAGGCCGGCGATCTCGCGCCCGCCAAAGCGGATCGACCCCGCGGTCGGCGGGAAGGCCCCGGCGATCAGGTTGAAGGTCGTCGTCTTGCCCGAGCCGTTGGGGCCGATCAGCCCGAGGATCTCGCCTTCCCGGACCGCGAAATCGACCCCGTTGACGGCGAGAAAGCCGCCGAACCGCTTGGTCAGGCCGGCGACCTCGAGCACCAGGCCCTAGCCCGCCGGCATCGCATAGGGAGACGACGCCGGCAGCGGCATCACCGCCTGCGCGGTGCTGATCTGGCCCGGCCAGACCACGGTGATGTCCTTGCCGCGGTTCTGCATGACGACCGGCAGCGCGCGCAGGTTCTGCCCCGCCATCGCGTCCTCGGGCGGGGCGAACTTGACGCCGTAGCCCTGCAAGGTGCCGCCGAGCGGCACATCGACCTCGAGCGCCGCCTTGCGCACCGCCTCGGGATCGGCCCCGCCGTATTTGCCGAGCGCGATCGGCAGCACCTTGTCGAGCAGGATCCAGGTGTTGTTGAACCCCATCGAGGTGTGGGTCGGCGTCACGTTCGCGTGGGTCTTGGCCTTGTAGCCCTCGACCATGACCTGGATCAGCTCGCCGACGCCGGGGGCGAGCTTTTTGGGATCGAGGAGCTGGGCGGGCGCCGGATCGATGTTGCAGAAATCGTCGACGTCGTTGCCGAAGGTGTCGCGCAATTTGTCGAGCTGGCTGTAGCCGGCGCCGTTGCCGATCAGGGTCATGAACCGCAGCCCGGATTCGCGCGCCTGGCGCAGGAACAGCGTGATGTCGGGGTTGTAGCCGGCGTGGATGATCACATTCGGCCGCGCGCGCTTGAGCTTGGTCACCAGCGAGGAGAGGTCAGGCGCGCTCGCCGCGTAGGATTCCTTGAGCACGATCGCGCCGACCTGCTGCTTCTTCGAGAACGCTTCGTCGGCCTGCTGCACCGCCGAGCCGTAGGGGCCGTCCTCGTCGATCAGCGCGATCTTGAGGTCTTTCGGCTCGATGCCGAGCTTTGCCTTGCTGTTCTCGGCCAGGAACGAGATCGCCGCCTCGCCATAGGCGTCCGACTGCGTCGTCGGCCGGAAGACATAGCGAAGATGGCGGTCCTTGAGCACGGCGGTGGCGATCGCGCTGTTGATCCACAGGATCTTCTTCTGCTCGTCGACCTTGGCGGCGAGCGGCACCGCGTGCGCGCTCGAATAAACGCCGAGGATGATGTCGACCTGCGCCTGGTTGATCAGGCGCTCGGCCTCGTTGATCGCGACATCGACCTTGCTCTGCGAGTTGGCGGTGACCGCCTCGATCTTGTATTTGCCGAGCACCCCGCCCTTGCCGTTGACGTGCTCGATCGCCAATTGCGCGCCGATCGACAGCGGCACCGAGCCGGCGCCGGCGAACGGGCCCGACAAATCGTGCAGCAGGCCGATCCGGATCGGCTTCTCCTGCGCCCTCGGCCGCGCCCAGGGGAGCGCCAGGCCCACGAGCCCTGCGCCGGCCGCTTGCAGCAATGTCCGTCGTCGCATCGCTTGTCTCCTTGGCGCCGCCGATCCGGCGTCGGGGGCACTTATGGCGGGAGCGTGGCGGGTGTCAACGGCGGGGATGCCGCGGCGACGGGGTCGGCGCCCGCGCTGCCTTCCCGGCGGCGTCCGGCGCTGATAGTGTGTGGACCCGACGCAACACCCGGGAGCCGGGGATGGACGAGGCCGCGCTGGGGCTGCCGCCCGGCGCCTTTGCCAAGCTCGACGCCGAGGAGGACGAGTTCTTCTACGAGCCGCCGCGGCTGGTCCAGCACATCGACGACGGCGCGATCGCGGCGCTGACCCAATTTTACCGCGCGGCGCTGCCGGCGGGCGGCGTGCTGCTCGATCTGATGTCGAGCTGGGTCAGCCATCTGCCGCCCGAGATCGCCTACGCGCAAGTGATCGGCCACGGCATGAACGCCGAGGAGCTCGCCGCCAACCCGCGCCTTTCCCGCTGGTTTGTTCAGAACCTCAACCGCGACCCCCGCCCGCCGCTCGCCGACAACAGCATCGATGCGGCGATGATCTGCGTCTCGATCCAGTATTTGCAGCAGCCGGTCGCGGTGCTGCGCGATATCGCCCGCGTGCTGCGCCCCGGCGCGCCCATCGTCATCGCATTCTCGAACCGCTGCTTCTGGACCAAGGCGGTGGCGGTCTGGCGGGCGCTCGACGACGCGGGGCATGCGAGGCTCGTCGCGAACTACCTGGGTCATGCCGGCTTCGAGCGCATCGAAACCCATCGCCTGGCGGAATGGGTCGAGGACCAGAGCGACCCGATGATCGCCGTGGTCGGCCGCGCCCCGATGTTATAGGCTGACCGATAAGGGACGGGGGGCTGAACGATGCGAGGATCCGAGCCGCCAAACGCGTCGCCGCCCTACGCGCCATTGCTCGAGACGGCGTACGGCGCCCTGCGCGCCCAAATCCTTTGCGTCGCCGCCGAGCTGGGGCTCGCCGAGCGCCTTGCGCAGAACGGTCCGGTGACCGCGAGCGAGCTTGCCTCCGGGCTCGGGGTCGACGCGGCCGTCCTCGAGCGTGTCTTACGCGGCCTCGTCAGCATGAATGTGTGCGACGAGATTGAAGGCAGCCGGTTCCGCCTGACCGGGCTCGGGGAATATTTGCGGCCGCAGCATCCTGATTCGGTGGAAGCGCGGGTTCTTCTTCATGGCCGGGTCTTTTACCGGATGTGGGACAAGCTGGCCGAAACCGTGCGCACCGGAGAGAGTGGGTGTCAGCTCGCGCTGGGGATGCCGTCGCAGGAGTACCTCATCAAGGAGCCGCAGGTCGGCTTGCTCTTCGATCGGACGATGGCGAGTGAAGGGCCGTTCCGGCATCGCCCGGCCGTCGAAGCCTACGATTTTGGGCAATTCGCCACGGTGGTCGACGTTGGCGGCGGCAACGGGGCGCTGATGGCCGAAATTCTGAAAGCGTATTCCCGGCCGGCCGGTATTGTCTTCGATCTGCCGCGGGCCGCGGCCGCTGCACAGCAGACGATAGACGCCGGCGGGCTCGGCGGTCGTTGCCGTTTCGTCGCGGGCGATGCGTTCGAGACCGTGCCCGAGGGCGGCGATGCCTATGTCCTCGCCAATTTTCTTGTCAGCTGGGGGGATGACCAAGCCGTCATCCTGTTGCGAAACTGCCGAAAGGCGATTGCCGAAAACGGCAAAGCTTTGCTCATCGAATGGGTCATGCCTGCCGGGAATGAGCCGCGGGAGGGTTTCCGGTTCTTCGACACGGTCTCCAGGGATTTGATCATGCTCAGCGTAAATGGAAGCAGCCGCGGCCGCGTGCGGACCAGAGCGGAATTTCACGATCTGCTGACCGCGGCGGGGTTCGAGATGACCGCAATCATCCCGACCCGAGGCTCGGTCAGCGTGATTGAGGCAAGACCTCTATAGGGAGCTGAAAAATGCAGCTGGGTGCGTTGTTGCCATTGGGCGATATCGGCGGTGATCCTGCAACCGTGCGCGAATATGCGCAGACGGCGGAAGCAATCGGCTACGGCTTTGTCGAGGCGCCCGATCATGTGCTCGGCGCCAACGAGGCCGGCGCGTCCGAGGCCGGCCGCACCGGGGCTGGGCTCTACCACGACCCGTTTGTGCTGTTCGGCTATCTCGCCGGCTGCACGCAAAAGCTCGGCTTTTCGACCGGCGTGCTGATCCTGCCGCAGCGCCAGACGGTGCTCGTCGCCAAGCAGGCGGCCTGTCTCGACGCGCTGTGCGCCGGCCGGTTCCGGCTCGGGATCGGGGTCGGCTGGAACGAGGTCGAGTTCACCGGCTTGAACGAGAACTTTCACAACCGCGGCCGCCGCTCGGAAGAGCAGGTCGAGGTCATGCAAAAGCTGTGGGCCGAGCCGCATGTCAGCTTCAAGGGCCGCTGGCACAATATCGACGACGCCGGGATCAACCCGCTGCCGGCCTCGGGCAAGGTGCCGGTGTGGTTCGGCGGGCACCACGAGCGCACCCTGCCGCGCATCGCCAAATGGGGCGACGGCTGGATGCCGAACGCCTATCCCCCGGACCGCGGCGCGCTCGACGTCTTCGCCCAATTGCGCCGCCTCACCGAAGCGGCCGGCCGTGACCCGGCCGCGGTCGGGATCGAGGTCTGGGTGTCGATGGGGACCGGGACGGAAGCCGACTGGGCCAAGGACGCCCGGTTCTGGAAAGCAGGCCGGAGCCTCGCATCTCTGCCTGACGACGACCTTCGAGCGCCGCCACCACAAGCGCATCCCCGGCCACACGATGGCCGACCATTTGGCGGCGCTGCGCCGCTATCACGCCGCCGTCGCCGACCATCTCTGAGCGGATCACTTCAGATTGATCCAACCTGTTTGTCACACCGGCGGAGGCCGGCGCCCATAGCCGACATGGGTCCCGGCCTGCGCCGGGACGGCAACAGTGGCGAGGCCTTTTCGCGCGCAGGCCGAAGGGTTCGGGGCGTCGATCGAAACTCGCTTCTCTACCGCCGGTCGCGGAAGAAGGCGCGCAGCAGCGCGCCGGCGCGGCGCTCCTCGATGCCGCCGTAGATTTCGGGCCGGTGATGGATGGTCGGCTGCGCGAAGAGCCGCGGGCCGTGCTCGACCGCCCCGCCCTTTGGGTCGTAGGCGCCGAAATAGAGCCGGCGCAGCCGCGCCAGGCCGATCGCCGCGGCGCACATCGCGCAGGGCTCGAGCGTGACCCAGAGATCGCATTCGCGAAGCCGGGCCGTACCGCGCCGCGCAGCGCCCGCGCGCAACACGAGCATCTCGGCATGCGCCGTCGGGTCGTGGTCGGCCTCGACCCGGTTGCCGGCGGCGGCGAGGACATTGCCCGCCGCGTCGACCAGCACCGCGCCGACCGGGACCTCGCCGCGCTGCGCCGCCGCCTCGGCCTCGGCCAGCGCCCGCAGCATCGGCGAGGCGGCGGCGGTCATCCCCGGTGCCAGCGCCGGATCGGCTCCGGGATCGCGATCGGCCGCCGCGTCGACAATCGCATGAAGAGCCCCTCCTGCTCGGCCTCGGCGCAAACCCGCTCGCCGACCGCGAACTCGGCGGCGAGCCGCCAGCGCACCCGGCCGAGCGCGGCGACGCGCATCCGCCCGACCAGCGGGTCGGCGATCGTCACCGGCCGGCGATAGGCGATCCGCGTCGCCGTCAGGATCGGGGCCACATCCTCGGCCAGCGCCCGGGTCAGCGGATAGGCCTCCTCCATCAGCCCGAGCCGCAAATCCTCGAGCCAGCGGATGAAAACGATGTTGCTGACGACGCCGGCAAAATCGATGTCGTAGGTCTGTATCCGCAGCCTTTGCTCGTAGAACCCGCTCATCCGCGCACCGATCCCGATCGCGCCCGCAGCATGGCACAGCCCGCCGTCGCGTTCACCCTCGATCGCGAGCGGCCCATTTTTCCGTCGTGCGAAAATCACACATATATTGACAACATTGCATGGCTCGTCTAGTCTGCGGCTCATGACGCATCCGACAGGTTCGCGCGTCGTCGAGGTCGGACGGCCGCTGTATTTTTCCTGCAAATAACAGCGAAAACAGTGGCGGCGGCACCCGATCCCGGCAACGAGCCCGCTGCCGCTGTCGGCCGATGCCTTGCTCTAAGATCGCCCCGGAAAGGAGGACGCCGGCATGAATTCCGGGCGGCGGGAGCGGCGGCTGGCGGCGATCCTCGCCGCCGATGTGGCGGGCTATTCACGGCTGATGAGGGCGCGAGCCGGAATGAGCCAAACCCTCCGTCTCGCCGCGATCCTCGTCGGGACCGAGCTATGAGGGCGCTTGGTCTGCTGGAGCGGATGCGGGCAAACCCGCAGGCGGATTGGACGATCGCCGACATCGAGCGGCTCTGCCGGGCTTGTGGACTGACGATAACGCCGCCGAGCCGCGGTTCGCATTACAAGGTGCGCGATCCAACGGGCGGAGCGACCCTGACGATACCGGCGCGCCGACCCGTCAAGGCGGTGTATATTCGAGCGCTCGTCGCGCTCTCCGACCGTTTCCCCGAAGGGAAGGACGGATGATGACCTATCGCTACCGGATCGCGCTGCGGCCGCTCGGCGCTGCGGAAGGGGGCGGCTGGCTGGCCGAGGTGCCCGAATTGCCCGGCTGCATGTCGGATGGCGAGACGCCGCAGGAGGCGGTCGACAACGTCATGGACGCGATTGCCTGCTGGATCGAGGCTGCCGCGGAGGACGGCCGGCCGGTCCCGGCGCCCGCGAATGCCGAAGCGGCATGAGCGCGCCGCCGATCCGAGCCTCGACAAGGCGGCCGGAACTGCCGTGACCGCGGCCCGCCGTCTCGCCGCGATCCTGGCCGCCGATGTGGCGGGGCGGATCGAAGCGCCGGCCCAGCTTGGCGGAGTATTCGTTTCCAACACGGTCCATCAATGACGACAGGCCCCGTTCCGCCCGAATTGCTCGATGCGGTCGTCGAGTATTTCCGACCATTGCGCGTGATCCTGTTCGGGTCGGCGGCGCGCGGCGACGCCGGTCCGGACAGCGATATCGACCTCTTGGTGATCCTCGACGACAACGCGCCGCCGGAGAAGCTGACCCTGGCGGCAGGCTATCAGTCGCGGCGTTCCTATCATCGCGCCACTGACGTGATCCCGTGCCGGGAAGGGGTGTTCAGGCGCAAGAGCCGGATCGCCGGAACCTTGGCCTACACGGCGGCGCGAGAGGGCCGGGTCGTCTATGAACGGCGATGAGGCCGGCGAACGGCGCCGCGAGGCCGCCAGCTGGCTCGCGATCGCGCGCGAGGATGTCCGCGTCGCCCGCGCCTGCCAGGCGCTCGACCTGCTCGCGCGGGCGATAGAGCGCGATCCGCATTACGGACCCGCGCTCGCCCTGGCCGCCAATTGCCGTCAAGCGATCGCGGCGAACGATTGGGTGGACGATCTCGAAACCAACCGCCGTGAAGGCATCGATCTCGCCCGCCGAGCCTTGCAGGTCGCCCCCGACGACCCGGAAGTTCTCGCGTTGGCCGGGTTCGCGCTGGCGATCTTCGGCGAGGACATCGACGTCGCCGTCGGCCTGGTCGAGCGTTCGCTGTCGCTCAACCCGAGCTTTGCTCGCGGTTGGCAGTGGAGCGGCGTCTTGAGGAACTTCACCGGTCACCCCGACCTCGCGATTGAGCATTTCGAGAGATCGATGCGGCTCAGCCCGCGCGATCGTGTGACGAGCCTCGGCCCCGGTTTGGGGGCTGCCTATTTTCTCGCCCGTCGGTTCGAGGAGGCGGCGCCACTGCTGCTCGCGTCGCTGCAGCATGCGCCGCGGTTCGCGGTGACCTGCCGTCTGCTCGCATCGTGCTATGCGCATATGGGGCGGCTGGACGAGGCTCGGGAGATCGTCAGACGGCTGCGGGAAATCACCCCCGTGGTCGTGCCGAGCGTCGTTCTCTACCGAAACCCGGAGCACCGCGAGCTGTTGCTGTCGGGCCTGCGTCTGGCGGCCGGAGAGGCGGGGCCGAGATAATGGGTTGGCAGCGTGCGCCGCCATCATCATTATCTGACTATATAGTCAGATGTGGGGCCAAATGAGCGAGATTCGACAGCCGACGAAGGGCGGGCGCCGCCTCGAAGCCGTCGGGGCGTATCGAGGGTGGAAATTGGAGGACGCCAAGGCCCGGTTCAGCGAGGTGGTGCGGCGGGCGCAGAGCGAGGGGCCGCAGCGCGTGACCGTCCGCGGCAAGGATGCGGTGGTGGTGATCAGCGCGGAGGAATTGGCGCGGCTGTTGCCCGAGACGCGGCGCCTCCCCTTTGTCGCGTTCATGGAGAGCCTTTACGTCGAGGGGCTCGACCTCGGCCGCGAGCCCGATTTCGGCCGAGACGCCGAGCTGTGATCGGCTGGCTTCTCGACACCAACGTCGTCGGCACGATCATCAATCCGAACGGGGCCCCCACCGTCAAGGCCTGGGCCGCAACCCAGGACGAAGGCCGCTTTTTCCTCAGCGTCCTGACCTTGGGCGAATACGACAAGGGTATCCATAACGTGGCGGACGACCACCCCAATCGGCCGCGGTTCATCGCCGCTCGGGACGGGCTCGCCGCGCGGTTTGCCGGCCGCATCCTGTCGGTCGGCGACCCGATCGTTCGGCGCTGGGGTGTGGTATCAGGCATGGCCAAGCGGTTGACCGGGCACTCGCCGCCGGTCATCGACACGCTGTTCGCCGCGACCGCGCTCGAGCACGACCTCTATCTCGTCACCCGAAACATCGCTGATGTGCGGGCCAGCGGCGCGCCGATCTTCGACCCGTGGAACGACGACCCGGCGAAATTCCCGCTGAGCCCGATGCCGCGATCGCCGCCTTCCTGATCCATCCGCGACACCGCTGCGCCGGCAGCCTGTTCTGCTCGGGTCCGACAAGAGGTCGGACGCGGACGATTGTGCCCGGCGACGACGGACTTGCTTCACGATCGGGGCGGGAATCTCTATAGCATCGACAAATGCACGTGTTCCGGTTTTTCGAAAACCTGCTCGAGCCGACCGCCCTGCCGCCGGACACGCCGCCGCCGGCGGAGCTGGGGGCGTTCTACTGGCATCACGCGCGCCAGGTGCGCCGTCTCGTCGGAGCGCTCTTCGTCGCCGGCTTTGTCGTCGCCGTCCTCGACACCTTCATCCCGGTCTTTGTCGGCCGGGTGGTGACGCTGGTCTCGAGCCGTTCGCCGGCCGCGCTCTTGGGCGAAGAGTGGCCGCTGCTCCTCGGCATGGCCTTCGTCATGATCGTGGCGCGGCCGCTGGCGATGCTGGCGCAGAATTTGATCACCAACCAGGCGATCATCCCCGGCTTCTCGAACCTCGTGCGCTGGCAGAGCCATTGGCACGTGGTGCGGCAGAGCTGGACCTTCTTTCAGAACGACTTCGCCGGCCGCATCGCCAACCGGGTCATGCAGACGGGGCCGGCCCTGCGCGAGAGCCTCGTTTCGGCCACCAACGCCGTCTGGTACATCCTCGTCTACGGCGGCGGCGCGATCATGCTGCTGGCGTCGAGCGACGCGCGGCTCGCGATCCCGGTGCTCTTATGGTTCGTCGGCTACGCGGTGCTGCTGCGCTGGTTCGTGCCGCAGCTGCGCACCCGCTCGCGGCGCATGTCGGAGACGCGTTCTACGTTGGCCGGCCGCGTCGTCGACGCCTACACCAACATCTCGACGGTCAAGCTTTTCGCCCGGCCGCGCGACGAGGACGCCTTTGTCCGCGAGGCGATGGACGATTTGACCGAGGCGCATCGCCGCCAGCTGCGGCTGATGACGCTCCTCGGCTTCGCCCTCGCCACACTCAACGCGATGATGGTGGTCGGCACCGGCGGGGCCGCGATCTGGCTGTGGAGCGACGGGCGGATCGCGGTCGGCACCGTCGCGATGGCGCTGCCGCTGACCTGGCACATCGCCAGCATCGCCGGCTGGGTGGCGCAGAACGTGACCACGATCTTCGAGAATATCGGCGTCGTGCAGGAGGGCATGCGCTCGATCGCGGTGCCGCGGCAGATGACCGACAGTCCCGACGCCGCGCCATTGCGGGTCGACCGCGGCGCGGTGCGGTTCGAGGATGTGCGCTTCGGCTACGGCACCGCCAGGGGCGTGCTGCACGGGATCGACCTCGCGGTCAAGCCCGGCGAGCGGGTCGGCCTCGTCGGGCCTTCGGGCGCCGGCAAGTCGACGCTCGTTAACCTGCTGCTGCGCTTTTACGACATCGAGAGCGGCCGCATCCTGATCGACGGCCAGGACATCGCCCGGGTCACGCAGGAGAGCCTGCGCGCCCATATCGCGATGGTGACGCAGGACACCTCGCTGCTGCACCGCTCGATCAGCGACAACATCCGCTACGGCCGGCCGCGGGCGAGCGAATGGGAGGTGCGGCGGGCGGCGGCGCAGGCGCATGCGCTCGAATTCATCGAGACCCTGGAGGATTGGAACGGGCGGCGCGGCTTTGACGCCCATGTCGGCGAGCGCGGGGTCAAGCTGTCGGGTGGCCAGCGCCAGCGCGTCGCCCTCGCCCGGGTGATCCTGAAGGACGCGCCGATCCTGGTTCTCGACGAGGCCACCTCCTCGCTCGATTCCGAGGTCGAGGCGGCGATCCAGGAGCAGCTCGAAAGCCTGATGCGCGGGCGCACGGTGATCGCCATCGCCCACCGCCTGTCGACGATCGCGCGGCTCGACCGCCTCGTGGTGCTCGACCAGGGCCGCATCGTCGAGGAGGGCACGCACGCGCAGCTCCTCGCCGCCGACGGCACCTATGCGCGGCTGTGGCGGCGCCAGTCGGGCGGGTTCCTGCAGCCCGCGCCGGCGGGCGGCCTCGACGCCGCCGCCGAATAGCTTATATCAGGGCTCTCATGAGCGAGCTCGCGGCCAGACCCATGTCTCTCGACGAGTTCCTGCGCTGGGACGACGGCACCGACACGCGTTACGAGCTGGTCGGCGGGGTTCCGCTGGCGATGGCGCCGCCGGCGCGGGCGCACGGCATCCTCTGCGCCCGGCTCGCGGGCCTGATCGATGCGGGGCTGCGAGCACGGCGGCCCTGCGCGGCGCAAACCGAGGCCGGGATCGCTCGGCCCGACCGCGACGACAGCTTTTACGTCGCCGACATCGCCGTCACCTGTCGACCCTATGAGAGAGGCGAGCAGCTGGTCAGGGACCCGATCCTGATCGTCGAGATCCTGTCTCCCGGAACCGAGCGGCGCGACCGGCGCGTCAAGGCGCCGCTGTACCGCGGCATCGGCAGTGTGGAGGAGATCCTGCTGATCGATTCCGAGAGCGTCTATGCCGAGCTGTTGCGGCGGGAGGGCGACCGCTGGCTGACCGAGCTGGTGCAGGGCGGGTCCGCGGTTCTTCGCCTTCGTTCGGCGGGCATCGAGGCGCCGTTGGCCGAGCTCTACGACGGCATCGAAAGCGGTGAGCCGCGATGAGCGAACTCGCCGCCAAGCGCATGTCCCTCGCCGAACTCCTGCGCCGGGACGACGGCAACGACAGACGCTGGGAGCTGATCGACGGGTTCCCGGTGTCGATGGCGCCGCCGGCCGAGGCGCACCGCATCCTGGCGGTTCGGCTCGCGTCCAGGATCGATGCGGCCTTGCGGAGCCGGCGGCCATTGTCTCGTTTTGCGGCAATTATCACTTTGATTTTACCTTTATTTTATTCAGATAATTCTTTAGGATAAGATTCAATATCGCGATTTAATGGAATGTACGGAGGCAGCGTTTTCATACGGGAAATACAAGCGAAGAACCTATATATTCGCTCACTCTGCCGCCATCGCCGGGCGCCGGCCGAGGCGGCGCAGGCAGCGGTCGACCCAGAGCTTGGTCAATTTCTCCTGGGCGCCGTTCTGCGACAGGCGGTGGCGCAGCGCGGCGAAATCGACCTGGTCCATCTCCTGGTCCTGGTTGAAGCAGGAGAACACCACGGTCTCGGCGCCGGTCACCGGGTCGCGGTGGCGCTGCAGGCACTGCGCGCAGATCTCCTTCATCATGCACTGCATCGGCGCGTTGATCGAGGCGATCGCCCGGTGGCCGGGCCGGAAATACGCGGCGAGCGCGGCGCGGCGCGCCTCGGCGACCGCGTTCATCATGCCGTCCGAGCCGATCGCGACGATGCGGTCGACCGCGTCGAGCGGGATCGCCGCCGGCCCCAGATCACCCGCGCCGTAGGCGGCGATCGCCGCGACGATGTTGCCGACAAAGCTGCGGTCCTGCGGCCGCCCCGGAACAAAGCCCGGCGCTTCGTCGCAGCACCAAACGACGCAATCGGCGGCGGCCTCGATATCCTCGACCTTGTAGCGGTCCTCGATCGTCTTGTAGCCGGCGAAATAGAGCACCCGCGAGCCTTGCGCGCGCAGCGCCGCGGCGATCGAGAACAGCACCGCATTGCCGAGCCCGCCGCCGACCAGCAGCACGGTCTCGCCCGCGGGCGTCTCGGTCGGCGTGCCCGTAGGCCCCATCAGGATCACCGGCTCGCCCGGCTGCAACAGCGCGCAGAGGTCGGAGGAGCCGCCCATCTCGAGGACGATCGTCGATAAGAGGCCCTGCTCGCGGTCGACCGCGGCGCCGGTCAAGGCCAGCCCCTCCATCGCCAGGGTCGTGCCGTCGACCCGCGGCGCCAGGGTCTCGTAATTCTGCAGCCGGTAGAACTGGCCGGGCTGGAAGGCGCGCGCCGCCATCGGGGCCTTGACCACGATCTCGATGATCCTGGGCGTCAGGCGGATCACGTCGCGCACGCGGGCGCGCAATTCGTCGTCGAGCCGCGCCCGCAGCCCGGCCGGCGAAGGGAGCGAAGGCGCGAGCCGCGCCAGCATCCGGCTGACCACCGGGTAGCCCAAGGTGGCGCCGCCCATCGCCTTGACGACGTTGCCGGAAAAGCTCGGATGCAGGTCGCCGAAGAAGCTGACCGCGCGGCCGTCGGGGCGCAGATGGGTCAGCACCCGCACCGCGGCCGGTTTCGCCACCCGCTCCGGCGCGGCCGGGTCGCCGTCCTCGTCGAGCGCGCGGAAATAGCGGCCGTCGAGCGTGATGTTGTCCGGGTCCTCGCGCGCCAGCACCGTGTTCGGCTGGGTGCCGGCGGCGACCAGGATCGTGCGCGCCGGCAATGCCGCCTCCTCCGCCGGCTCATCCGGACCGGCCGCCGGCCGGGTCAGGCGCAGCGCCGCCGCTTGGCCCCAGCGATCGACCTCGACCGCGACCGGGGTCAGCAATTCGGCAAAGCGGATGCCCTCCTCCATCGCCTTGGCCACCTCCTCGTGGTTGAGGGTGTAGCTCGGCGATTGGATCAGGCGGCGGCGGTAGGCGATCGTCACCCCGCCCCAGCCGTCGAGCAGCTCGACGAGCCGCGGCGCGCGGCCCTGATGGCGGGCGGCCGCGCGCTCGGCGCGGATTGCGCGGCCATGGGCGATGAATTCGGCGGCGGTCTCGCGCTCGGCCGGGCTCCACTCGGCGCTCACCGCATCCTCGCCGCGCTCGGCGGCCAAGGTCTCGTATCGGGATAGGAACTTCTCGACCTGGACCGGGTAGTAGGCGAGCGACTCGGTCGCGGTGTCGATCGCGGTCAACCCGCCGCCGATCACCACCACCGGCAGCCGCACGGTCAGATTGGCGATGCTGTCGGTCTTCGCCGCACCCGTTAATTGCAGCGCCATCAGAAAATCCGAGGCCTGCCGCACCCCCGGCGCCAGCCCGTTCGGCATCGCGATCACGGTCGGCCGCCCGGCCCCGGCGCACAGCGCCACATGGTCGAAGCCCAAGCCGAAGGCGCTGTCGATCGTCATCGTGCCGCCGAAGCGCACCCCGCCATACATCGCGAAGGCCGCCCGGCGCTCGAGCAGCAGGCGCACGATTTTGAGGAAATTCTTGTCCCAGCGCACCGTGATGCCGTATTCGGCGACCCCGCCGAAGCCGGCCATGACCCGGTCGTCGAGCCCGTCGACGAGGCTCGCGATGTCGCGGACCGGGCGGAACGGATGGCGTCCGCCATCCGCCGCCACCCCGGACAATTCGACCGGCAGCGGCTCGATCTTCAGCCCGTCGACCGCGGCGATGAAATGGCCGTCGTTCAACAGATGGTGCGCCAGGGTGAAGCCGGCCGGCCCGAGCCCGACCACCAGCGCCTTCCTGCCGCTCGCGGGCTTGGGCAGCGGCCGGCGGATATTGAGCGGGTTCCACCGGGTCAGGAGCGAATAGATCTCGAAGCCCCAGGGCAGCCCCAGCACGTCCTTCAGGGTGCGGGTCTCGACCTGCGGGATGTCGACCGGCTCCTGCCGCTGATAGATGCAGGCCTTCATGCAGTCGTTGCAGATGCGGTGGCCGGTGGCGGCGCAGAGCGGGTTGTCGACGGCGACGATGGCCAGCGCGCCGAGGCTGTTGCCGCGCGCCTTGACCAAATTCATCTCCGAAATCTTCTCTTCGAGCGGGCAGCCGGCGAGGGTGACGCCGAAGACGCTCTTCTTGAATTTCCCGTCCTTTTCCTTGAGCCCCTTCGAGCAGCTGTCCTTGCCCTGGTTGTGGCACCAGATGCAGTAATTCGCCTGGTCGAGCGCGCCGGTGAGGTCGGCGCCGGCGTCGGTCAGCGCAAAGCCTTCGCGGCGGCGCCATTCCTCTTCCGGCAGGCGCAGCATCGTCACGCCATGACGCTCGACGGTCTCGACCGCGACCAGATGCTCCATGTCGAGCCGGCGCGGGATCTTGAACAAGACGCCGCCGCGATGCTTCCGGCGGCCCTCGGGCGACAAGCGTGGCCCAGGCGGCGTAGCGCTGCGCCAGATCGAGCGCCGCTTCGTTCGCCGCCTCGTCGTCGAGCCAGCGCGCGACGTGCCCGGCGTAGCGCCGTTCCCAGATCCGCAACACTGGCGAGAGGGCCATCGGTCAGCGCGTCGAGCTCACAGGCGAGGCCCGGCCCGTCGAGCGCCGCGGCGTCGGCCTCCCTGACCCCCTTGACCGCGCGGCGCTGGACAAACAGGCGCTTGACCGAATAAAGCGGCGCCAATTCGTGATGCCGCGCCTGCAATTCCGCTGACCTCGGCGGCGATCCCGAACAAATGCCCGAGAAAATCCTCGAGGTGCGGCGCCAGATCGACGACGAGGTCCGACTCGGTCCCGGCTGCGAGCCCGTCGGGATCGGCGCGCGCCGCCATCAGCCGGTCGTGCAGCCCGACCTCGCCCGCCGCCAGATGCCCGACAAAGGCGCGGTCGAGCCGCACCAGCCCGTCGCGGTCGTAAAGATCGGCGAAGGAAAGCCCATGCCCCAGGGCGAGCCCGCTCATACCGTCTAGTTAAGCAAGGCCGCGCCGGGAAACCAGCCGGCAAATCGCCACGACAGGGTTGCGCGCGCGCAACGGGCGAGGGCTCGCCGTGTCGCTCGGCCTCCATGATCCTCTGCCGGCGCCAATCGCGGTCGGGCGGCGCCGCTGCCGTCGGATTGCGGGCCCGGCCTTGAATTATAGGCCACAGTGCTATAGTTTTGACCTGAGGATGGCGTGTGCGGATCTTCAAAACCAAGTGGCTGGCGCGGTTTGCACGACGGGAGCGGATCGCCGATCGCAGCCTGTGCGCGGCTGTCGATCGCGCCGAGCGGGGTCTGGTGGATGCCGATATCGGCGGCGGGATCATCAAGCAGCGGGTTGCGCGGGCCGGCCAAGGCCGCTCCGGCGGCTACCGCATGCCGATCGCCTACCAAACGCGAGCGGGAGAATATCGAGCCCGACGAATTGGTCACGTTGCGCGAGATCGGGTCTGCATGGCTCGACGCGGACGCGGTGCGCATCGCCCACGCTCTCGAAACGGAGTCCTGCAGGAGATACCCGATGCCGACGGAAACGCGCCCTAGCCGCCTGACCCGAGCGTTGGTCGAGACCGCCGACGACATGCGTCGCGCCGGGGTCATCGATGCCGCGGCCCACGAAAAGATCACATTGCGTCATCTCGGGTCCGGGGCGGCCATGGCTGCCGAGCCGATGACCGGCGACGAAATCCGCCGGCTGCGCGAGCAGGCCAATCTGAGCCAGGCGGTGTTTGCCCGCTGCCTCAACCTGACCGTCGGCTACATATCGCAGCTGGAGCGCGGCGCCAAGCAGCCGACCGGCCCGGCGCTGGCGCTCCTCAACATCATTCGCCGCAAGGGCATCCAGGCGATATTGTAATCGGAAGGGTGCTTGAAAACCGTCGCCGTAAGCGACCGCCGCGCTCCCTCGCCCCGCCTGCGGGGAGAGGGCCGGGGTGAGGGGCGAAGCGCGCGAACCGGCATCATTCCCCGCGGCCGGCTCCTCGCCGTCGATACGGCCGATCACCGCGGGATCGTGGCGGCAGAGCCGAAAAATTTCACACAATTTAACCAACAAATATACTTCATCCGCCGCGTCCTCGATCCTATTATTGAGCCGGTTGAAGACGCGGGCACGCGCCGACAACCCGAAGGGCTGAAGCACGTTCCCCCGACTCGGGGGCAGGGATGCGAATGAACATTCGGCCATCGACGAGCCGGAGGACGGCGAAGCCGGCGATCCCGTAGGGCGGGTTTCAACCCGCCGATCGGTCATGGCGGATCAAGATCCGCCCTGCGCTTGCCGGCGCGGACGCCGGCGATATGGGCCTCGTGGGGCGCGCTCGACCCGCGGCGCCGATCCGGCGGATCAAGAACCGCCCTGCGCTTGCTGCCCGGCGGCCGCGGGCATGCTATCATGGACAAATGGATCGGCAGGATATCCTGGCGACGCTCCGCGAGAACGAAACGGCGCTGCGGGCGCGCGGCGTGCGCCATGCCGCGCTGTTCGGCTCGCGCGCGCGGGGCGACAACCGGCCCGACAGCGACATCGACATCGTCGTCGATCTCGACCCGGCGGCTCATGTCACGATCTTCGGCTATGCCGGCCTCAAGGACCATATCGCCGGTCTGTTCGACGGCCCGGTCGACGTCGTCAACCGCGCCGCGCTCAAGCCTTTCCTTCGCCCCGCCGCGATCGCCGACGCCGTCTATGCTTTCTGAGGCGGCGGTCGCCGCGCTGCGCGACATCCTGCGCCACATCGACCTCGCCGTCGAATTCACCGCAGGCTTTGACGACGACTCGTTCGCCGCCGAGCCGCGCACCGTCTATGCCGTCACGCGCTGCCTGGAGATCATCTCCGAGGCGTCGCGCCGGCTGCCGGACGAATTGAAGGCGCGCCACCCGTCGATCGCGTGGCGCGCCATGGCTGGCGCGGGCAACATCTATCGCCACGGCTATGAGGATGTCGCCGAGCAGCAGCTGTGGGACACCGTGCAGATCGACCTGCCGCCGCTGCGAGCCGTCGTCCAGCGCGAGCTGTCGCGGGCCGCGCCCTGAGCCTGACCGCCGGCGCCACCGGAACCGCCCACCGCATTGCGCCAGAGCGCAGTCCCGTAGGGCGGGTCTTGACCCGCCGATCCGCACTACGCTTGTTCTCACCGCCGCTCGCCGGTGTCCTGCGGTTCGCGATTGGCGCCAATCCATCCGGCCGGATACAGTCCAATGGCGACGCATCGACGAAACGATGAATGCGGCCAATCCCCGGGATGTTCTGCCAGACCATGCTTTACCGGATTGAAATGAATGTAATCGAGATGAGCCGCGAAGTCTCGATCGTCACGGATCGTGTGCTCCCAGTAGCGCCGCTGCCAGATGCCGCTTTCGCCTCGGCGGATCATGACCGGCGATCGCGTTTTATCCGCGGGCAACGATTGACCAGCCAAGGATTTGGAGAACGCGCTCTTGATCGCGCGCCAACGGGCGGGGAAGTCGGCGTCGCCTGGCGGCAGCGTCCACAGGCAGTGCATGTGGTCGGGGAGGACGACCCAGGCATCGATCTGAAACGGCGCGCGACGGCGCGCCTGTCGCACGGCATCCCGCAACGCCTCGATCCGCGTCACCAACAGGTTCGAGCGTCGGTCTTGCAGGTTCACGGTAAAGAAGAAGGCGCCGCCCGGAACCCGGTTGCGGCGATAATCCGGCATCGAGGAAATTTGCCCGATTTCGTGAAAAGGCGGAAGACTATGCACCGCCCGTCGGGCGCTCCGCGGGACCGGTCGCGACCTGCCGATCCATTATGGCGGATCAAGATCCGCCCTACGCTTGCTGACCCGGGCGTCGCCCGGAGACCGCCGACGACAGTCAGCGACCGCCGCGCTCCCTCGCCCCGCTTGCGGGGAGAGGGCCGGGGTGAGGGGCGAAGCGCGCGAACCGGCATCATTCCCCGCGGCCGGCTCCTCGCCATCGATACGGCCGATCACCGCGCGATCGTGGCGGCGCAGCCAAAAATTCCACACAATTTAACCAACAAATACGCTTTATCCACCTCGGCCTCGACCCTATAATCGAGCCGGTTCAAGACGCGGGCACGCGCCGACAGCCCGAAGGGCTGAAGCACGTTCCCCCGACACGGGGATGCGATGAACATTCAGCGATCGAACGAGCGCAGGACGGCCCACCGCGAAACCGGCGGACGCGATGGTTTTGTAGGGCGAGTTTCAACCCGCCGATCGGCCATGGCGGATCAAGATCCGCCCTACGCTTGCTTACCGGGAAGCGGGCGGACACGGCGATCCCGTAGGGCGGGTTTCAACCCGCCGGCCGATCGTGGCGGATCAAGATCCGCCCTACGCTTGCTCCCCGCAGGCGGGGCGAGGGAGCGCGCCCGATACGGTCGATCACGGCGGGATCGTGGCGGCAGAGCCGAAAATTTCACACAATTTAACCAACAAATATGCTTCATCCGCCGCGTCCTCGATCCTATTATTGAGCCGGTTGAAGACGCGGGCGCGCGCCGACAGCCCGAAGGGCTGAAGCACGTTCCCCCGACACGGGGGCAGGCATGCGGGCAATCATTCTGCGGTTGAAAGAACCATCGAAGGCTCGGCGAGACGCCGACAGACGCAATGACCCCGTAGGGCGGGTCTCGACCCGCCAATCCCCCGCGGGGGATCGAGGTCAGTCCCGCAAAGCCGACCGTGGCTTGCATCTCAGCCGGAAATGGCGGAATGCGCTGCGCTGTTCCGCCCTACGCTTGCTACGCTTGCTGGGCCAGCGGCACGCGCCGCGCAAACAGGCCGGACACATGACCGCAACCGCACCGCATCGGAATTCTTTCTCCCCACCCCTTGCACCAACGGGGCCGTCCACACACGCCCTACGCTGTGGGATCGTTCGCCTCGTTGGAATTCGATATGTCGCAGCGTGCATAAGAACCGCTGCAGCGGGTCTCGTTACAATTTTCGCTATCGGCGGCCTGCTCGTCGCTGGTTTTCCCGCAGACGCTGCCGATTTCACCTTCACCACGCTCGATGTGCCTGGCGCATCCTACCTCGGGACCTTAACCTTCGGAATCAACGACGCGGGACAAATCGTTGGATATTTTTACAAGAACACAGGCATCCACGGCTTCCCTTACAGCGGCGGCCGTTTCACCACCATCGATGTTCCCGGCGCAGTTTTCGCTACGGACGCTAGGTACGCCCGTGGCATAAACGACGCGGGACAAATCGTTGGGTATTTTTTCAACGACACAGGCTTGCACAGCTTTCTGGCAATATCCGACCTTAGTCTTAGCCTGGGTGATCCAACCGCGTGCGGATGCGGCCAGGCGGCCGATCCCAAGCCCAATGCCTTGGCGGGCGAGCCGATCAACACGGCGACGGGGGGTGTGTTTTATACGGAATGCCGGAGGTTTCTGGACGCGCATGTGCCATCGATCTCTACGCAAGGCTTAATAGCGGCGATACCTATAGGGCAGGTGACGCCGTAGCCCAGGCGACCGCGCAGAGCGAGCGGATCAGGCCAGGATCGGCGGCGAAGCGTTGCCAGGCGGTCTCGCAGGCGTCCATGATGTCGGCCAGGCTGGGAAACACCGAGTTGGCGAGCCAATGGCTGCGCAGATAGTGCCAAACGCGCTCCACCGGGTTGAGCTCCGGGCTGTAAGGCGGCAGCTTCAACAAGGTGATGTTACCGGGCACCACCAACCCCTGGCTCTCGTGCCAGCCGGCGCCGTCAAGGATCACCACGGCATGGGCGCCGGCGCCGACTTGGCTGCCGATCTCGCGCAGATGAAGGTTCATCGCCAGGGTGTTGCAGATCGGCATGATCAGCGCCGCCGCTTTGCCCTCGGTCGGGCAGACCGCGCCAAACAGATAGGCCGAGGCAAAACCGAGATCCTTGGGCGCCGCCGGCCGACTGCCGGTTGGCCCCCACACCCGGGTCAGGCTGTTCTTCTGGCCGATCCGGGCCTCGTCCTGAAACCACACCTCAACTCGCGTGCCGGGCGCTTGCCCCGTCCGGACTCGCTCTAATTGCAATCCAACCGTTGCGAAAACGCCGCCTGCGCCGTCGCGTCGGCCCCCGGGTGGCGCGGACGCGGCGCCAGCCAGCTCAACTTCATCCGATGCAGCAGCCGATAGGTGCTCGACAGGCTGCAATCAATCTCAAACTCTTCTTTCAAGATGCGTTGCGCGTCGACCCCACGAAACGCCACCACCCCGTCCCGCTCCAGCTCGGCGCCGGCGACGATCCGTTCCTTGAACCGCGCGCTCGTCGCCGCGTCGACCCGCGGCTGCCGACCCGGCCGCGGCCGGTCATGCAATCCCGCAATGCCGTCCTCTTCATAGCGGTTATGCCACTCGTAAGCCGCCGACCGGCTCAGCCCCGCCAGCCGTGCCGCTTCCTCATGCTCCATCCCCTCGCGCAGGTTCGCGATCAGCAGAACCCGCTGGCACACCCGCCCGCTCTGGCTTCGTGCCAAACGCCGCAGCTCGACCGCCCCCGGCTCGCTGCGAAAAAAGTATGCCGGCATCGCACGTCCCCCAAACATGGTATAGTTCACTGATCACTCTACCACATCTGGGAACCTCCGGAAGCCCGTATTAGACCGAGACCGATTTTACCGGCGCTCCTGTTACCGGGCTGGTGCCGAGGCGGTATTACAACAGCCAGGACGTGACGGAGTCGGCGTTCGGGATCGGCTGGCACAGCACCTGGCACCGGTCGCTCAATCCGATTTCACCCAGCATGGTCATCGTTACCCGCGCTGATGGCCGACAGGACACCTTCACGCTCGCGGCCGGTGCCTGGCAGGCCGAGCCGGATGTGACGAGCCGGCTGGCGGCGATGACGGCCGGCGGCAAGCAGACCGGGTGGCGGCTCACGACCGCGGACGACACGGTCGAGAATTATGCGCTCGACGGGCGGCTGTTGTCGGTCGCGACGCGGGCCGGGCTGGTGACGGCGCTGGGCTATGACGCGAAGGGGCGGCTCGCGACGGTGACCGGGCCGTTCGGGCACAAGTTGAGCTTTGTCAACGACGCCAAAGGCCATGTCGCGAAGGTGACCGCGCCGGATGGCGGCGTCCTCACTTACGTCTATGACGGCAACGACAACCTCGTTTCGGTCACGCATCCCGACGGCGGCGTGCGCAAATACGTCTATGGCAATGCGTCGTTCCCGCATGCGCTGTCCGGCATCGTCGACGAGAACGGCAAGACCTTTGCGAGCTGGGCCTATGACGCGCAGGGACGGGCGGTGTCGTCCGAGCATGCGGGCGGCGCGGATTTGACCAAAATCGCCTACAACGCCGACGGCACGTCCACGGTCACCGACGCATGCGGCAACGCCCATGCCTACGCCTTGACGACGCAGTTCGACATGGTGAAGCCGACGGCGGTCACCGGTACGGTCTACCCGCAGGCGGGCGGCAAGGCCTTTGCCTATGACGACAACGGCTTTGTCGCGAGCCGCACCGATTTCGACGGCAACGTCACGAATTATGTGCACGATGCGCGCGGCAACGAGACTTCGCGCACCGAGGCCGCGGGCACGGCGCTGGCGCGCACCATATCGACCGCGTGGCTGCCGAACTTCCACCTGCCGGCAAAGATTACCGAGCCGGGCCGGGTGACGAGCTTCAGCTATGATGCGCACGGCAATCTGTTGAAGAAGACGGTTGCTGCCGGATCGCTGACCCGCAGCTGGGCCTACACCTACAACGCGCACGGCCAAGTATTGACCGCGACCGACCCGCTCGGCCGTGTCACGAGCTACACCTACGACGCCAAGGGCGACATCGCGACGGTCGAGGACGCGCTCGGCCATGTCACCAAATTCACCGGCTACGACGCCGACGGGCGGCTGACCGGCTTTACCGACCCGAACGGGCTGGCGACGAAGCTCGTCTATAATTTCCGCGGGCAGCTCACCTCGCGCGATGTCGGCGGCGAGGTCACGAATTACGCCTACGACCGCGCCGGGCAACTGACCAAAACGACGCGGCCGGACGGTTCGTTTCTGACCTTCGCGCATGACGCGGCGCACCGGCTCGTCGGCATCGCGGACGCGGCCGGCGACCATATCGCCTATAGCTGGGACGCCGCCAGCAACCTGGCCAAAATCCAGTTTCTCGACCCGGCGGGCAAGGTGCGGCGGCTGCGCTCCTATGCCTACGACACGGCGAACCGGGTGGCGAAGGCGATCGGCGCTGCGGGCGAGACCACGCTCTACGGCCATGACCCGAACGGCAATCTGTTGAAGGCGACCGACCCGCTCGGCCACGCCGCGAGCTATGCCTATGACGCGCTGAGCCGGCTGGCCAAGGCGACCGACCCGAACGGCGGCGTCACCGCCGATGCCTATGACGCGCTCGACCATCTGACCACCGTCACCGACCCGCGCGGGCTGAAGACGAAATATGCCTGGAACGGGCTCGACGACGAGACCGCGGTCGTGAGCCCGGACAGCGGCGCGACCGCGCGGACTTTCGACGCCGCCGGCAATGTCGCGAGCTCGACCGATGCCCGCGGCCTGAAGACCGTCTACACCTACGACGCGCTGAACCGGCCGGTCGCCGCCGCCTATGCCGACGGCAAGGTCGTGGCCTGGCATTACGACCAGGGCGCCAACGGCATCGGCCATCTGACGGCGATGACCGACCGCAGCGGCAATACCCTCTGGACCTACGACCGGCACGGCAGGGTGCTGACCAAAAAGCAGACGACGGCCGGCCATGCCTTCACGACCGCGATGAGCTATGACGCGGCGGGCCGGCTCGCCACCCTCGCCTATCCGTCGGGGACGGTGGCGACGCTTTCCTACGACGCCGCGGGGCGGGTCAGCGGCGTCAAATCGGGGGCGACGACGTTGGTCGGCGGGATCGGCTATCTGCCGTTCGGCCCCGCCACCGGCTGGGCGCAGGGGAACGGCGCCCTCTACAGCCGCAGCTTCGACGCGGACGGGCGGATCACCGCGATCGGGCTCGGCAGCGGCGCGATGACCTTGTCCTACGACAAGGCGGGCCGGATCACCCAAATCGCCGAGACCGGGTTTGCCGCGAAGAATTTCACCTATGACGCGCAGGGCCGGCTGACCGGCTATACGAGCGGCGCGACGGCTCTGACCTACGCCTACGACGCCGACGGCAACCGCATCAAGCTCGGCGGCGGGTCGAGCCTTTCCTACGACATCGCCGCCTCCAGCAACCGGCTGCTCAAGGCCGGGACGCGCAGCCTCACCTACGACGCCGCCGGCGACACCGCCGTCGACAGCCGGCCGACGACGATCCTCGCCTTCACCCATGACGCGAGCGGCCGGCTGGCGGCGGCCAAGACCGGGGCGCTGACGACGACCTACACCAATGACGGCCTCGGCCGGCGCGTCAGCCGCAGCGGCTACGGGGCTTCGTCGATACCGGGCGGCAAGCAGGCGTTTGTCTACGACGCGTCGGGCCACCTCCTCGGCGAATACGACGGGACCGGGAAGGCCATCCAGGAAACCGTGTGGCTCGGCAATCTCCCGGTCGCGGTCCTGATCCCCGGCAAGACCCCTTTCTACATCGCCCCCGACCAGCTCGGCGCGCCCCACCGGATCGCCAACGCCGCCCGCGCCACCGTGTGGCATTGGGACCACGACCCCTTCGGCAACGGCGCGCCCTCGGGCAGCCTCGCCTACAACCTGCGCTTTCCGGGCCAGTATTTCGACCAGGAAACCGGCCTCCACCAGAACGGCTTCCGCGACTACGACCCCACCACCGGCCGCTACATCCAAAGCGACCCGATCGGGTTGGCTGGGGGGACGAATACTTATGCTTATGTCGGGGCCGATCCGGTCATGCGAGTTGATCCATACGGGTTAGTCGATATTAAAGAAACGGCAGAGGTCGTCGGGGATTATCTCTTTTCAGTCGTTGAGGAAGCGCCCGGCTTAGCACTAGGCGCTTGCAGCAGGCTCGTTGGCCAAGCGGAAGGCTTTCTTCAAAGCCTCAAGTCGCCGCTTGATGTCATCTCCGCCAACCTGCAAGGGATCTCCAACTTAATTTCGTACCGCAGAGACCCTGGCGGCTATGGACAGAATATCCAAAGGTGGTATGCTACGAACACTGCGCCCCCTAACGGGCAAATCCAATCCCAGCAAGCGGGCTACAGCCAGTTTCCTGAAAGCCATGACGGTTTCATACACTGGTTCATGTGCCTTGGTTCGGGAAAAGAGAGCACTTTTTGCCACCCCGGGTGAGCACGCGTAGCAAGCGTAGGGCGGATGCAATCCGCCATCTTGGCTACTGCGGGCGATCGTCGGACGGTTCATGAGCGGGCGGCGCGAACTGCGAAGCTTCACGATCGGCCGTTGCGGCAAACGCGCGAAGGCGGCGGATTACATCCGCCCTACGCCCTGGGCGCCCGCTCCCTGCCTGCGTGGGGACAGGCTTCACGGGGCCGACGAGTTGGCTGGCTGGCAAAATTCCTTGCACGCTGTTTCGCGGGACTGATGAACAGCTCACCACAGAGACGCGGAGTGCACAGAGGATGGAGCGCTCTCCGTGTCCTCTGTGCCTCTGTGGTGACACTTCGGGTGCAACCCGCCGTCCGGCTGTTGCCGGCGATCGGGCGGTTGTGAAGGCGGCGCCCAACGGCGTCGTTTCACGATCGGCGCCGCGGCAAACGCGCGAGGCGGCGGATTGCATCCGCCTCTGCGACCTTCGAGGGCGCTGCGCTCGATGCCGAAATTGCCATAATCATATCCTATGGTCCGATCGCCGGTCCGCGAACGGCGGATGCGGGCAAATGCGGAGACCGACGCTGGCTGTAAATTCGCTGCAAATAACAGCGGGAACAGCGAGCGTAGGGCGGGTGCAACCCGCCGTCCCGGCTGTTGCCGGCGATCGGGCGGTTCATAAAGGAGACAGCACGCGTAGGATGGGTTGAAACGAAGTGAAAACCCATCGTTTTGCCGTCGGCTCGGCGGGTTTCGCCAGGGCTCAACCCACCCTAACAGCGGATCCCGCGCCGTCTCCGCCCGGAGGAAGCGTAGTGCGGTGCAACCCGCCGTCTCGACTGCCGGTCAGCGCATCGGGCTACAGCACGGCGACCGCCTCGATCTCGATCAGAAAGTCGGGGTGGGCCAGCGCCGCAACCGCGACGAGGGTCGAGGCCGGCATCTTGTCGCCAAAGAATTCCTGGCGGATCGGCCCGTAATCGGCGCGGTGGCGGATGTCGGTCAGATAGGTGTTGACCTTGACGATGTCGCGCATCGCGCCGCCGCCGGCCTCGACCTGGGCCTTCAACGCCTGCAAGGCGGCGCGCGCCTGCGCCTTGAAGTCGCCGGGGTGGGCGGCCGCGCCGGCCCCGTCATAGGCGACCTGGCCGGAGAGGTAGAGGATGGTCTGCGCGCCGCTGACCTTGACCGCCTGCGCATAGCTCGGGGGATCCCACACGCTCTTGGCCGCATAAGGCTCGATCTTCGCCATGTCGGTCGCTCCGCAATTGGGGCAGGAAGGGACGGCGAGGCTAGCCCTATCGGGGCGCAGCCGCCAGCGCCTCCCGCGTCACCACGATCCCCTCGGCCGGCGACAGCCGCACCAGATTCACCGTGCCGGCGAGATCGGGCGAGCCCGAATAATAGGCCGGCACGACGCCGGCCCCGACCCGCATCGGCCGGTCCCAATGGCCGAGCGCCAGATAATCGGCGGCGGTGGCGGCGATCTCCTCGTCGCCGAAGATCCAGGACGGCCGCAGCGGGTTGGCGCGGGTCTCGCGGCGGCTCGTAATGGCCGTGCCCGACCGCCACCTGCCAGCGCGTCGAGCGCGCCCGCGGCCCGCGCAGCGGCGCCATGTCGAGGTAATCGCGATGCGCATGGCCCCAGATTTCGAGGTCGTGCGCGGGAAATTGCACCGCCTCGTCATGGGTCAGGCCGAGGATCGCGAGGTTCGGGATCGCGGCGAGGCCGCCGCGGACAAAGACCGAATTCGGCAGGACGGGATCGTGGTTGCCCGGCAGGATCACGACCGGCGCCCCGGCCTCGGCCAACAGCCGCCCGGCCCGGTCGAGCAGGGCCGCCCCCAGGTGGCTGCCCTCGAAGGTGTCGCCGGCCAGCAGCACGACATCGGCCCGCAACGCCCGCGCGGTCGCCAGCACGGCGGCGAGCCCCGCCGCGCCGTCGCCGCCGCGGGCCGCCGCGGCGCTTCCCTCGTCGACGTGGATGTCCGAGCTGTGGACCAGCCTCACCGCCGATCCCGGCCCGGTTTCTCGATCTGCCCCGGTCAACCTCGATGCTCCATCGCTTCCTCTCTTTCTGCCGCCGGCCGGATCGCGCCGTCCCTTGTCGCGCCGCCCCGGCGCCGCCTATCCTCGCCGGCGGCTCGCCGCATGACAACCGGCGTCACGAGCAGCCAGCGGGGGCGCGAGGCGTGGATTTTGGGCTGACCGAGGAGCAGGAGCTGCTGCGGCGGCGCTGCCGGGAGCTGGCGGCGGATTTCGCCGCGCCGGTCGGCCGAGCATGACCGCGCGGCCAGCCACCCGACCGAGAATTACCAGCGGCTGCGCCGGGAAGGCTTTCTCGAGCTGAACGTCCCCAAGGAGTGGGGCGGGTCGGGCGTGGGGCTGCTCGGCCATACTCTGGCCTTCGAGGCGTTGGCCGAGGGCTGCCCGGCGACCGCGCTCGCCTTCAACATGCACGCCTCGGTGGTGATGCCGGTGCTGCTGAGCGGCGAGGTCGCGCCCGACGCCAAGCGGCATGTCGCCGATCTCGTCGTGCGCCAGGGCCGGCTGATCGCCGGCAATTTTTCGGAGCCGGGGACGACCTCGCTGATCGGCGCGCGGCCGCTGAGCGCGCGGGCGCGGCGGGTCGACGGCGGCTACCGGGTCACCGGCCGCAAGATGTTCGCCTCGATGCTGGAGGCCGCCGATCATTGCATGGTCATGGCGTATCCGCAGGACGCGTCGAGCCCCTTCGCCGGGATCGTGCTGCTGCTGCCGCGGGTCGCCGAGGGGCGCCGCGTCGAGGAAAGCTGGGACACGCTCGGCATGCGCGCGACGCGCAGCGACTCGCTGATCCTCGAGGAGTGCTTTGTGCCGGATGGCTCGGTCGTCTTTCGCTCCGACGATATGCGCCGGTTCCGCCACGACCATCTGAGCTGGTTCTGGGGCTCGTACACCGCGGTCTATCTGGGCGTCGCCGCCGCGGCCTATGACGAGGCGCGCCGGGTCGCGCAGGCGCGCCGGCCGGCGGGCTTTGCCCAGCCGCTGGCCTGGCACCCCGATGTCCGCCGGCATGTGGCGCAGATGAGCGCCGATCTCGAAGCCGCCCGCCTCGCCACCTACCATTCCGCCTGGCTCAGCGACACGCAGGGGCCGACCGCGGAAACCACCGCCGCCCTCTACCGCGCCAAATACATGGTCGGCGAGGCGGTCGCCCGGATCACCCGCGCCGCGCTGACCCTCGGCGGCGCGCACGGCGTCTTCAAGGGCCAGCGCCTCGAGCAGCTGTTCCGCGACGGGGCGCTGGCCCCGCTGCACCCGCCGCCCTCGGATTTCTGCCTGTGGAACATGGGCCTTTACGAGCTCGGCCTCGACCCCGACGAGGCGCTGCCGCCGCTGCGGCCGCTCTGAGCCCGTGCGGGAACGGACCACCAATCCTGCTGCGCCGGCCTGGCGGCGCCTGGCGCGCCGAATGGCGCGGGCCGGCATCGGCCGCAGGCTCGGGTTGGCGCGGGCGGCGGCCGGGCTGGGGCTGATCGCGACGGCTTGGATTGCCGGCGGGATGGCGTTCGCCGGGTCGGACCGCCATCCCTGGCGCATTGCCGGGCTCCCCACCGCCGCCGCGCCGGCTGTCGCGGTCCCGGTCGGCGTCCCGGTGCCGGCGCTCGCAGGGCAGCCGGCGGCGAGCGCCGGCGCGGCGCTCAGGCGCGCCGGGCTCAAATGGCGCCAAGAGGCCGAGCCGAGCGAGACAATCCCGCCCGGGCGGGTGATCGGCACCGCGCCCGCGGCCGGCGAGCCGGTCGACAGGGGCTCGACCGTCACCCTGATCGTCGCGGCGCCGATCAAGGTCCCGGTGCCCGAGCTGATCGGCGAGAGGGCGGCTGAAGCCGCCTCGCAATTGCGCCGGGTCGGGCTCAAATCGCGACAGCGCGAGCAATCGAGCCCCAGGCCCGCCGGGAGCGTGATCGGCAGCCTGCCGGCGGCCGGGCAATCCGTCGACAAAGGCTCGACCGTGACCTTGGTCATCGCCAAGGCTGTAGCACCCGTCCATCGCGAGCCCGCGGCTCGGGCGCCTTCTTATCCGCCACTTATCCGCCGAGCGGCGCGGCGGCCGCGGTTCCCTGGGCGAGGCAACCCTACAGCCCGCCGCCCGCGGCGATCGCCGCCGCGCCGCCGACGCCCCGGCCAGCGCCGCCGCCGAGCGCCGCGACAGCGCCGCCGGCGGCGCTCTCAGGCGACGCCCTGATCCAGCACCTTTACGACAATGCGCACAGCTCGTACTGACGCCGGCGGCGGCAGCGGCTCGGGTCACACCCGCTCGTAATCGCTGCGCTCGTCGATCGGGAGGCCTTGCAGATGGCGGCGCAGGCAGTCGAGGCCGAGCTCGACCGCCCCGAGGCGCACCCAGTCGCGGCCGCCGAGGATGCGCGAGCGGCGCGATGCGACGCCGTCGGCGGCGGCGATCGCGAGGTGGATGCTGCCGCCGAAATCGATGCGGTCGGGGCCGTCATCGACCTCGATCAGCACCGCCAGCGCATGGCTGGCGCGGGTTTCCGCGCGCGCGGCGCGGGCGACGGCCTCGGCCGTCTCGCGGCTGATCTCGCCCGATATCAGCGCGCCGTCGAGGCCGAGCGCGGCGGCGATCTCGGCCGGGTCGCGGGCGACGAGGCCGCGGCGGAACACCCCCTCGGCCCCCGGCAGCGGGGCGAGGCGCGCGGCGATCTGGCCGCCGGTGTAGGTCTCGACCACGGCGAGCGAGCCGCCGCGCGCGGCCAGCGCATCGAGCACCACGCTTTCGAGCTTTTGGTCGTCCTCGCCGAGGATGAAGTTGCCGAGCCGCCGGCGCACCTCCGCCTCGACCGGCGCAAGCTTGCGGTCGATGTCGGCCTCGTCGCTTCCGCGCACGGTCAGCTTGGTTTCGATCTGCGGGTAATGGCTGCGGAAGCCGAGCTTGAGGCTGCCGGCGGGCGCCAGCTCCTCGACCCCGGCCAAGAGCGCGTCGACATGCGACTCGCCGAGCCCGTAGGAATGAAACCGCTTCAGCCGGATGACCCCGGGGGTCCCGCCGCGCGCCAACAGGCGCGGGACGATCTGCTCCTCCAGCATGCGAAAGAGCTCGCGCGGCACGCCGGGGGTGAAGAAAAACCGCGCCTTGCCGATGTCCATCGCAAAGCCGCAGGCGGTGCCGATCGGGTTGTCGAGGATCTCGGCCGTGGTCGGCAGCATCGCCTGCTTTTTGTTGTTCGGCGACATGACCCGGTTGCGCCGGCGGAAGAAATCTTCCATGCGGGCGAGCCAGTCCTGGCTGAGCGCGAGCTCGACGCCGGCGGCGCGGGCCGCGATCTCCTGCGACAGATCATCGACGGTGGGCCCCAGCCCGCCATTGACGATGACCGCGTCGGCGCGCTCGCCGGCCATGCGGAACGCCGCCAGCAATTCCTCGCGGTCGTCGCCGACGATCGTCCCCCAGGCCACCGCCAGCCCGAAATCCTCGAGCTTTTGGGTCATCCAGCTGAAGTTTGTGTTGACGATCTTGCCGGTCAGAACCTCGTCGCCGGTGCAGATGATCTCGATGCGCATGCGGGTTCCCTGGATTGGCTCGCTGGAGATTGGCTCGCTGGAGATTGGGCGGCTGTCTGGATCAGCGGCCGATGAATTTCGGCGCCCGTTTTTCGCGAAAGGCGGCCACTCCTTCGGCATTGTCGGCGCTCATGTGCAGCTGCGGCTGCACCAGGCTTTCGATGTCGAGATATTCCTCGAGGCTGGGGCCGGCCGCGGCATGGAAGAGCTTCTTCGCCAGCCCCAGCGCAAAGGTCGGACCCGCGGCGAGGTCGGCCGCCAGCGCCTCGGTCCTGGCCATCAGCTCGTCGTCCTCGACGACATGGTTGACAAGGCCCAGCGCCAGCGCCTCCTCGGCCTCGACAAAACGCGCCGAAAACACCAGCTCCTTCGCCCTCGCCATGCCGAGCCGGCGGGTCAGAAACCAGATCGCGCCGCCGTCCGGGGCAAGGCCGATGCGGCGGAAGATCTGCGAGAAGCGCGCGGTCTTCGACGCCACCGCCAGGTCGCAGGCGAGCGCGATGCTCCAGCCGATGCCGACGGCCGGGCCGCGCACCGCGGCGATGACCGGCTTCTCGATCGCGTGCAGCGCGCGGATAAAGGTGTGGCCGCCCTGCTGCAGCCGCTCCCGGTCGGCGCGCAAATCGTGCGCCTGCCCGGCCATGCGGTCGACATCGGCGCCCGAGCAGAACCCGCGCCCGGCCCCGGTCACGATCACTGCCCGCACGGCGTCGTCGAAACGCAGCCGGGCGAAGATGTCGCACAGGCGCTCGCGCATCTCCACCGTCAGCGCGTTGAGCTTTTCCGGTCGGTTCAAGACGACCTTGGCGACCCCGCCCTCGATGCTCAGATCAACCGACATGTCCCGCCCCCGCTGCAGCCGCCTCGCCGCGCAGAATGCCCGAAACCGCTGCCGCCACCAAGCTCGGGGCGCGACTTGCGCCGCGCTTTCTAACCCGGCGCGGCGCGGCTAAGCTGCCGCGTCGAGTGGGCCGCGGAGCGTGCGCCGAGCCATGAGCGTCAGTGAGAAATTCTTCGAGCCGGCAGCGGCCTGCCCGCTCGACGGGGTGCGGGTCATCGACATGTCGCGCCTCGTCTCGGGCAACATGGTCAGCCTGCAGCTCGCCGATTTCGGGGCCGAGGTGCTGAAGATCGAGGATCCGAAAAAGGGCGACCCGCTGCGCGCCTGGCAGACCGAGGGGGTCAGCGTCCACTGGAAGGTCTATTCGCGCAACAAGAAGAGCGTGGCGCTCAATCTGCGCGCGCCGCGCGGCCGCGAGCTGCTCGCCGAGCTCGCCGCCGGCGCGCACGCGCTGATCGAGAATTTCCGCCCCGGCACCTTGGAGGCGATGGGCCTCGGCCCCGACATTCTGCACCGGCGCAACCCCGGCCTCGTCGTCGTGCGGGTGTCGGGCTGGGGCCAGGACGGGCCGTACCGCGACCGCCCCGGCTTTGGCACCCTGGTCGAGAGCATGTCGGGCTACGCCGCGCGCACCGGCTTTCCCGACCGCGAGCCGGCGCTGCCGCCGACCGCGCTCGCCGACATGGTGGCCGGCCTCTATGGCGCGACGGCGGTGCTGACCGCGCTGCGCGAGGTCGAGGTCAAGGGCGGCCGGGGCCAGGTCGTCGATCTGCCGCTCTTGGACCCGCTGTTCTCGTTCATCGCCACCGAGGCGGCGATCTACCGCCTGACCGGGCAGGTCCGCGAGCGCACCGGCAGCCGTTCCGAGACGACCTCGCCGCGCAATGTGTTCCGCACCAGGGACGGCCGCTACATCGGCATCTCGGCTTCGATCCAGGCGATGGCCGAGCGGCTCTTCCGCGCGATCGGCGCCGAGGAGATGATCGCCGACCCGCGGTTTCGGACCAACAGCGACCGGGTCAGGAACGCCGCGGCCTGCGAGGCGCCGATCGTCGCCTTCATCGCCGCGCGCAGCCTCGCCGAGAACATGGAAATCTTCGAGCGCGCCGAGGTCACCGCCGCACCCGTTTACGACATCGACCAGTTCATGGCCGACCCGCATGTCGTCGCCCGCGAGATCCTGGTCGACCTTCCCGACGACACGATGGGGCGCCTGCCGATGCACAACGTGATCCCCCGCCTCTCCGACACCCCGGGCCGGCTGCGCCGCCCGGCCCCCAGGCTCGGCGAGCACACCGCCGAAATCCTGGGCGCGCTGGGGCTCGACCGCGCGGCGCTCGACGGGCTGGCGCGCGACGGCGTCGTCGGCCTCGCCGGAGACCCGCCATGACCGCCGCCCTGCCGCTGCCGGTGTGGCGCTCGCTCTTATTCGTGCCGGTGACCGCGCAGCGCTTTGTCGACGGCGCCGCCCGCCGCGGCGCCGACGCGATCATCCTCGACCTCGAGGACAGCGTCGCCGCCTCGGAGAAGGAGCGGGCGCGCGGGCTCGTGGCCGAAGCGGCGGCGACGGTGTCGCGCGGCGGCGCCGATGTCGTCGTCCGCATCAACCGGCCATTGCGCATGGCGGTGCGCGACATCGAGGCGGCGGTCGGCCCCGGCGTCGCGGCATTGGCGCTGCCCAAGGTCGACAGCGCCGACCATGTCCGGCTCCTCGCCGAGATCGTCGACGAGGTCGAGGCCGAGCGCGGCATGAGGGCGGGCGCGACGCGGCTCATTGCGATGGTCGAGACCGCGGCGGCGTTCTTCCACATCGCCGAGATCGCCCGCGCCCATCCGCGGCTCTGCGCGCTCAACCTCGGGGCCGAGGATTTCGCCACCTCGGCCGGCATCCTGCCCGAGGCCGAGGCGCTCTCGATGCCGAAGCAGATGGCGGTGTTCGCCGCCCGCGCCGCCGGGATCATGCCATTGGGCTTTATCGGCTCGATCGCCGAGTTCCACGACCTCGACGGCTTCCGCCAGACGATCCGCCGCTCGCGCCGGTTCGGCTTTATCGGCGCCTCGGTCATCCATCCGAGCCAGATCGCGATCCTCAACGAGGAGTTCCGGCCGGGCCGCGAGGAGGCCGACCACGCCCGCCGCGTCGTCGCCGCCTACGACAGGGCGCTCGCCGAAGGGGTCGGCGCCGTCACCGTCGACGGCCGGATGATCGACGTGCCGGTGGTCGAGCGCGCCCGGCTCCTCGTCGAGCGCGAGCAGGCGATCGCCGCCCGCGAGGAACGGATGCGCGAGGCCGCCACCGGCTCGGCCTGAGGCGCGGGCGCGCGGCGCCCGCGCAAGGCGGCCGACGCCGCCCGAGAGCGAGGGTCAGCGGACCTCCATCTCGCCCGGGTCCGGGTGCGGCTCGCACATTGCGCCGTCGAGCGTGCGCTTCGCCCTGCAACGAAGATGCATCCCCGGGCCGGCGGCGCCGAGCAAGGCGCGGCGGACCGAAACGTCGATCGTGCTGCCCAGATGCGAGCTCAGCAGATCGGCCTTGCCCGGCACCGGCTCCGCCCCGTCGAGCCGGACGGTGACGACATCATAATCGCCGAGGCTGGCGTGCGGCTTGCGCGCGATGACGGCGCCGCTGATGCGAGTGAGATTTTCCACCATCTGCACCATCGCTGCCTCCGCGGTGTCGCCCGTGATCAGGAGCTCGGCGACCGCCTGGGCGATCGGCAGCCCGGTGTGGGCCTGGAAGTAAGTATAGGCGGGCATCGGATTCACCTCAAAGCAGACGTAATCGCCGTCCGGCCTCCGCCGCAGGTCGATGCCGGCCAGGGGCAGCTCCATCTGCGCCGCCAATCCGACGCAGCGTTCGCGCACCGCCTGCGGCAGCTCGACCGCGGCCAGCCTCGCCTCCGCGCCTTCGCGCGCCGCATAGCGATAGTCGATGACCGAGCTGTCGATCTCGGCGGCGAAGGTCTGCCGGCCGACGACATGGACGCGCAAATCCACGCCCGGGACATAGGCCTGAAACTGCGTCGGCAATGCGGCGAGCCGCGGCAGCCGCCCGGCGGCGCGTTCGTCGAGCTCCCGCACGATCGAGCGGATGCCCGAGGCCGATTTGAAGATGACGCGGCCGTGCCGGCGCCAGAACGCGCGCGCCTCTTCGGCCTCGCTGGTGACCAGTGTCTCCGGCACGGCGAAGCCCAGGCCGGCGATCAGCTGCAGCTGCAAGGGCTTCGACGCATTGGACTGCATCGCGCGCGGCCGGTTGACGACCAGCGCATCCGCCACGTCCAGCCATTCGATCAGCTGCTCGTGCAGCAGGCGGGCGCGGCGGCGGCCTGACGGGTCGGGGTCGGCCGCCGGCAGCTCGAGCGGCCGCGCGTAGACGCTGCGGATCTGGTCGAGCGCTACCGGCTGACCGGCGATGGAAAGCACGCCCCCGACCCCCCGCGGCCCGATTTCGATGCGAAGCCCCTCGCTCGCCAGCGCGGTCTGCGCGAGCAGCACGTAAGAGGCTCCTTCGTCCTGGAGCGCCTCGAGCGTCCGCGCCAGCGGCGGATCGTCGGGTCGGCCGTAGACCAGGATCACCGGCGGTCCTCGCGAAGGAGGGAGCCAAGCAGCCGGCCGGTCAGGGCGGCGGCCCACGGCTCGACCAGCGGCGGCAGCGGATCGACCTCGACGAGAACCGTGTCGCGGCCCTCGACGGCGAAGCGAAACTCCAGCAACGAAAAACCGAGCAGGTGCGCCGCCGCAAGGCATTTCGTGCCGTATCTGTCGGCGAGCGCGCCGCCCACGCCCCGGCCGGCTGCCAGCACCGTGCCGACGGCCGCTCCCGCCGCAGCATCGGCGTCGCCGCCGTGGGCAACGCCGCCATCGGCGCCTCGCGCCCGCGGCGAGCTGGCGATGATGCGCACGGCCACCGGCAGCCCGGCGGCGGCGGCGGCCTTTGCCCAATGCTGAGGCGGGAGCGTCGGCGTCACCCAAGGATGCCGTCGCAGCGAGTGGATCGCCCGGTCGCCGAAGCCCGCGAGCCAGCTGGCGACCACGGCCTGAAGCTCGGCGCCGGCGTAATCGCGGTCCTTGGCCGATGACCGGTTGAAGCCGGGGGTCGGCAGGTAACGGATACGGTTCAGCACGGCGCCGATCTCGGCGCTCACGAGCGGTTCCGCGTGCGGCAACGCGATGCGGGTCGAGGCGGCGCCATGCGCGTCGATGCGGTGCGTCCAGCGAGCCAGGCTAAGTATTTCCGGGCGCAGGATTCGCACCGCCGCGGCGCCGAGCTCGCCGGCCAGCCACGTCGCGGCCGACGCGGCGCCCGCGTCGGCCGCATGCGCCAGGATGAGCGCCGTGGTCACGCCGGCGGCAGCGTGTCAAACGCCAGCTTCGCGTCGCGGTCGCCGGCGGCCATCCTCCGCTCCAGGTCGCCTTGGCCGGCATAATCGGGCCCGCCGATCAGGTCGGGGCGCAGCTCGCTGCCGATGAACGGCTCGGCGTCGCCGCCCGAGCCGAGCGCCGCCTCGAGCGCCGCCACCCGCGCCTCCAGCTCCGCGACGGTCTGGCTCAGGTCGGGAGGCGTGTCGCTCAGGCCGAAGCGTCCCCACGGCCGCTCGATGCGGTCCTTGAGATCCTTGAAGGCTTCCTTGCCTTCCTTGCGGTCCTTCAGATCCTTGCGGTCCTTGGCGACCTCTTTGTGCTCCTTGTGCTCCTTCCCTTCCTTGTGCTCCTTGCGGTCCTTCAAATCCTTGCGGTCCTTGGCGACCTCCTTGCCTTCCTTGGTTTCCTTCCCCTCCTTGAGGTCCTTGCGGTCCTTGATCGCCGACTTCGCGCACTGAACCTGAAGCGTCGCCAAAATCGTCGAGCCGGAAGCCGAGATGGCGGTGACCGAGACGCAGGTGTCTTGCCCGGCGTAGGAATGCGAGCTCGGGGTCGAGCCGGCGTTGAACGACGTGTTGCCCGAGGAGCCGGGATAGGGGTCGCCGCCGTCGCCGCGGTTGTGGTCCAGCTCCAGGTCGCGCCGGCCGTCGGCCTGCACCAGCGCGACCTTGTAATGGTTCTCGTCGGTGTTGCCCGGCTGCGCCTCGTCGATGTGCCAGATCAATAGCCCTTCACCGGGGAGGCTCGCGTCGTAGCCGGTGCGCCGGCGATTTTCGAGGAGGAAATATTCGGAGCCGCCGGCGCCGTCCTTCCACAGACGATGGACGTTGTGGGTGGTCTTGACATCGGCGATCGAGGTCGCCCCGCCCGCGGTCACGTTGGTCACGGTCGCCCAGCCTTGCTGCACCTTGCACCAGGCCGAGGGGTGCGCCGGCACGTCGCCGCCGCCGTTCCACGAGCCGCCGGCCATCAGGCACCAATTGCCGATGCCTTCGGAGGTGTCGTCGGTGTCGTAGAGGTCGGGGAAGCCGAACAGGAGGTGGCCGAGCTCATGCGCGCAGACGCCGATCCGCGCGTCCTCGGGGATCGTCAGATAGGCGAAGATTTGTGTCCCGTCGGTGCTGTAGGTCGATGGCAGCGTCCATTTGTGCGACCAGATGTCGCCGGAATTGCCGGTCTGCTCGCCCCCGCTGCCGGCGTGCACGACGATAAATGCATCGACGAAACCATTGCCGTCATTGTCGTAGGGCGCGAAGTTGACGCCGGGATCGGCGTCGGCAGCGACTGCCGCATCCCTGGCCATGATGTTGGCGCGCGGCTCGCCCGACGGCCGGCCGATGCCAAAGTTGCTGTTCGCGTACCAGGCGAGCGTCTGCGGCAGGGTGAAAGGGCCGACGACCTGGCCGACGATATCCACCTGACCGGCGGTGACCTCCTGGTAGTATTCCTTGACGCTGCCGTGCGGCAGCACGCCGCTGGAGAAGAACAGATCGTTGAAATGCGCCGCCGACTGACCCAGCGCCTTGTCCGCGAACTCCACCAGGACGACGATCACCCGCACCGCTCCGCGCAGCGGCGCGCGCTCGCCGGCCGCGCTTCTGATCGCGGCGAGCGGGGTCCCAACCGAGAACCGGTCCGGCGGGATGATCACCCCGTCGTCGAAGCCCAGGCGGCGCGGCCCTCTGGCGACCGACAGGACCTCGGCGAGCGGCGATCCCATCCGGCTTCTCGCCTCGGCCAGACCCGCCTTCAGGCGCTCCTTCAGCTCGGGGCTGGGCGCCACCGCGCAGAATTCCGACCATATCGCCACGGCGCCCCGGCCGTGATCCTGCATGCATCGATGGTTGTAATGAGCCATGGGTGAGCCTCCGGTTGGTGCGTCAGCCTGTTCCGACATCTGCCGAGACCGTCGTCAGCGTAGATTCAGATAGATCGATCCTACGCTGACCATAATTCATCGGACTACCGGACAATCTCGAAAGACCGGTTTCAGCTAACCAATAGCCCCCGGTGCGCGGAGCGGATGTGACATGGCTCACACTGGAAGTGGTTTTTTTTAGGGAGTCGTGATCCGGCCGCGGCCGGCGCCAGGACGACGCCGCAGGCGCCGGGAGCAGCCGCGGCCCGCGCCGTGCTCGGCTTAGTGTCCGATTTGAAATGTTGCTATTAACATCAATAGTTATTCGTCGTTCCCGCGAAAGCGGAGGGCTGTCCGGGAAAACACAATCCAGGAATGTTGTCCTTCGTCGGAAACAATTAAAGTCGTCTTGCGCGGACTTGATCCGCGCATCCACGTCTTTGCTTCGGGCGCCGGAAGGCGTGGATGCCCACGGGCCAGGACGAGCCCGGCCAAGACGACTTTTGCTGCGTTCATACCAAGTAGGAACCCGCTTGGCGTGCAAGGAGAATTTCCTCGGACAGCCCTGCGCGAAAGCGGGAACCTAGGGCTGCAAGGGCGCGAACGGTCGCCCCCTGTTCATGCCAGGGGCAGGCTCTGGACCCCCGCTTTCCCCACGGGACAAGCCCGTGGGCTGAAGGCGCACGGGGCGACGATAACCCACTGAAATGACGTGCTGCATTCCGGGCCAGACACTTAGTTAGGGCCGGTCAGTTCTTCAGCATGCCCGCGGTCAGCGCCGCGGTGTTGTATCGGATCATCTTCAGATAGGTCGCGGCCGGGCCGTCCTGTGCGACAGCGCGTCGGAATAGAGCGGCGGGCCGAGCGCTGCGCCGGTTTCATGAGCGAGCGCCTGCATCAGCCGCGGGTCCGAGATGTTTTCGAGAAAGAGCGCCTTGATCCCCTCCCGCCGGATCTGTCGGATCAACCCGGCGATCGCCTGCGCCGAAGGCTCGCTGTCGGTCGTCACCCCTTCCGGCGCCAGAAAGACAACGCCATAGGCGCGGCCGTAATAGGCGAAGGCGTCGTGGGTCGTGATCACCCGCCGCTTTTCCGCCGGGATCGCGGCGATCGCCTCGCGCACCTGCCGGTCGAGCGCTTCGAGCTCCCCCGGTAACGCCGCAGCCGGTCGCGATAGGCCTCGGCGTGCGCCGGGTCGGCCGCGATCAGGGCCTGCGCGATGTTCCCGGCGTAGATCGCGGCGTTGCCGACATCCTGCCAGGCGTGCGGGTCGGGGGCGGGCTTCGCCGCGCCGGGCTCGGTCGCGACGAGCGGCGCGATCCCGGCGCTGGCGACGACGACCGGACCCTGATAATGCGCCGATTGCACGAGCCGCGTCAGCCACCCTTCGAGGCCGAGCCCGTTGACGACGACGAGCTGCGCCTGAGCGACGAGGCGCGCCTCTTGCGGGCTCGGCTCGAAGACATGCGCGTCCGCGTCGCGCCCGACGAGGCTCGACGCGGCGACATCCGCGCCGCCGATTTCGCCTACGATGTCCGCGAGGATGCTGAACGAGGCGACGACCCGCAGCGGCGCCGCGACGGCCGCCGGGGCGGGCGCGGCCCAGCACAGAAAGCTGAAGACCGCGGCGGCGATTCGCACGACAATCCGCCCGCCGTCGATTGGGGAGCCCGTCATCCGATGCATTCGCCCGACCCTTCGCCGCTGATCCCGGTGACATTGCTGACCGGGTTTCTCGGCAGCGGCAAGACCACCGTCCTCAACCACGTGCTCAGGCAGCCGGGCATGGCGGGGACCGCGGTCATCGTCAACGAGTTCGGCGAGATCGGTCTCGACCATCTGCTGGTCGAGAGCGCGACCGACGATGTGGTGCTGATGAGCAGCGGCTGCCTCTGCTGCACGGTCAGGAGCGACATCGTCGACACCTTGCTCAACCTGTTCACCGGACGCGCCGCCGGCCGGATCCCCGATTTCACCCGCGTCGTGATCGAGACCACCGGCCTCGCCGACCCGGCGCCGATCCTGCACACGCTGATCTCGGACCCGCTGGTCGCCGCCCGCTTCACCCTCGACGGGGTGGTGGCGACGATCGATGCGGTCAACGGCGGCGGCACGCTCGACCGGCAGCCCGAGGCGGTCAAGCAGGCGGCGGTCGCCGACCGGCTGCTCTTGACCAAGACCGACCTTGCCGAGAGGCGCGGGGCCGCGGCGCTGACGGCGCGTCTCGCGGCGCTCAACCCCTCGGCCACGGTGGTCCCGGTGACCGGAGGTGCTGTCGACCCGGCGCTGCTCTTCAACCTCGGCTTCTACGACCCCGCGACCAAGAGCGTCGACGTCCGGCGCTGGCTGCGCGACGAGGCGTTCGAGGCGGACCACGCGCACGAGCACGAGCATCAGCTCGATGTAAACCGGCACGACGACCGCATCCGCGCCTTCTGCATCACCCGCGACAAGCCGATTTCATGGTCGGCGCTGGCGACCTGGCTCGACGCGCTGGCGACGATGCGCGGCGACGATCTGTTGCGCATGAAGGCGATCGTGGCGCTCAGCGACCGCCCCGATGAGCCCGTCGTGATCCACGGGGTGCAGCACCTCTTCCACCCCCCGGTGCTGCTGCCGCGATGGCCGGACGAGGACCGGCGCACACGCATGGTGTTCATCACCCGCGACATGCCGAAGGAGGCGATCGAGAAGACGCTGACCGCCTTCGAGGAGGCGGTCGCCGAACCCCGATGACCCGAGGGCTCGGTCGATCGGGTTCATGAGGCGGCGGCGGGCGCGGCGAGGATTTCCGCCGCGCCCGGCTCGAGGCGGACCCGCGGCGCGGCGCCGCGGCGGCGCTCGACGCGGCCGATCGCGGCGGCGCGGCAGCCGAGGTCTGTGAGCTGCGCGAGGCAGGAGGCGGCCTCGGCGGCCGGAACGCCCGCCAAGAGACCGCCCGCGGTCTGCGGGTCGATCAGCAGCGCGGCGGCCGGTCCCGCCGCGGCCGCGTCGTCCAAGGCCGACAACGCCGCGGCGTTGTCGGCGTGCAGCGAGCTGGCGATGTCCTGGGCGAAGAGCGGCAGCGCGCCGTCGAGCGCCGGGATCGCCTCGGGATCGAGCGTCGCGTCCATGCCGGAGGCGCGCAGCATCTCCAGCAGATGGCCGAGGAGGCCGAACCCGGTCACATCGGTGCAGGCGGTGGCGCGATGGGCGAGGAGGCACGAGGCGGCGGCGGCTGCGGATTGCGTCATCGCCGCGAGCGCGCCGTCGACGACCCGCGCCGGGGCCAGCCCGCGCCCGTCCGCGGCGAGGATCACGCCGGTGCCGAGGGGCTTGGTCAGGATCAGCCGGTCGCCGGGCCGCAGCCCGCTCTTGCGCAGCAGCCGGCCCGGCCGCGGCCGCCCGGTCACGGCGAAGCCCAACGCCAGCTCGGCCCCCTCGGCGCTGTGCCCGCCGACCAGCACCGCCCCGGCCGCTTCGAGCACGTCGAGCCCGCCGCGCAGCATGTGGAAGAGGTCGTGCTCGACGATCGCCGGCCGCGCCGGCGGCAGGGTGGCGATGGCGAGCGCCGTCTCCGGCGCGCCGCCCATCGCGTAGATGTCGCCGAGCGCATGGGTGGCGGCGATCCGGCCGAACAGATACGGGTCGTCGACCATGGCGCGGAAGAAATCGACCGTCTGCAGCAGCGGCGGCGCGCCGCGGAACGAGATCAGCGCCGCGTCGTCGGGGCTGTCGAGCCCGATCGTCACCGCTTCGCTCGCCGCCGGCGCCAGCCGGCCCATGACCCGCGCCAGCACCGCGGCCGGCACCTTGGCGGCGCAGCCGCCGCAGCGCATCGCCTCCTCGCCCGGCGCCGGCGTCATTTCCGGCAATTCGCGGTAGCGGCGCATCCAGCGCCGGTCGATCCAATCCTTGAGCCGCCACCAGGACGCCCCGTAGGCGGCGAACGGCCCGCGCGAGGCGACCGCGCGTCCGTCGCCGTCGCCGATCAGCGCCAGCCCGCGGCGCTGCGGCGCAGCCCGCCGCGGCGTCTTGCCGGCAAGCGCGCGGCGCAGGTTCGCGGCCAGCGGCGGGCCCTGCCGGACGGCGTAGACCCCGGCCTTCTCGCGCGGATGGGCGAGCATCGTCGCCACGTCGCCGGCGGCGAAGACCCGCTCGTCGCCGGGCGAGCGCAGGGTGTCGTCGATCGCGACGAACCCGCCCGGCGTCAGCGGCAGCCCGGTCTCGGCGAGCCAGGGCGCCGCCCCCGCCTCGGTCACCCACAGCGCCTCGTCGAAGGCGATGCGCTCCCCGCGGGCATCGATCAGCGCGCCCGGCTCGACCCGAACGATCTCGCGGCCGGAAGCGAGCGCGACGCCGCGCTCGGCCAGAACCCCCGCGATCAGCCGGCGGACGCGGCGATTGTGCGACGGCAGCAGCGCATCGCGGGTGACCAGGGTGATCTCGGGCGCGTCGCCGCGCAGCCCGGCGAGCCGCCGCCGCGCCGCCAAAGCGAGCTCGACGCCGCCGGCGCCGCCGCCGACCACCGCCAGACGCAGCGTCGGCAGGCTGCGGGCGCGAGCCAGCAGGGCGTCCCAGCGCGCCGCAAAACGCGCGATCGGCTTGACCGCGATCGTGTGCTCGGCGGCCCCCGGGACATCGCCCGCGCGCGGCGTCGAGCCGATGTCGAGCGACAGGAAATCGTAGCGGATCGGCGGATGGCCGCGGCTCAGCACATGGCGCTCCGCGCGGTCGAGGCCGACCGCCTCGTCGCGGATCAGGCGCGCGCCGGCGAAGCGGGCGAGCCGGCCGAGGTCGATGTGACAGGCCTCGAACGTATACAGCCCGGCGACCCAGCCCGGCAGCATGCCCGAATAAGGCGTCTCGACATCGGCGGCGACGAGCGTCACCCGCACCCCGGGCAGGGGCCGCATGCCAAAGCTCTTGAGCACATGAACATGGGCATGGCCGCCCCCGACCAGCACGAGATCCTGAGCGATCGCGACCTGCTGCTGCATCATCCCACTATGCCGCAGCGCCAGCCGGAAGACGAGCCGGGGTGCGGCGGGCCTCGCGCAAAATGTGCGGCCGCCCGCCCGAAACGGGTCGCGGCGACGGCCGATATTTCATATCATCCTTTCCATCCGCTGCCCTTATGTGCGGAGGCAGAAGAAAAGCTGGTGCACGTTGTCGCCGCTCGAGCCCTCGGGGCGTGCGCTCGACAGGCTTGATCTGGGACAGGGCGCATTCGATGCATAAAGATGACGACACGCTCTACTCCAATGACGCCAAATATTATGAAGCGGTCACCCCGGATTCGCTCGCGGAACGGCTCGCTGTTTGGGCTCGGGATCGGATCTATGACGATTTCTGTCGGGTGTGCCGCCCGCAGCCGGAGGAGACGATCCTCGACGTCGGCGTCTCGCAGGTCATCGGCGCCGCCGCCAACGCGCTCGAGCGGCGCTACCCGTACCCGGACCGGATCACCGCGGCGGGCCTCGGTCCTGGGGACGAGTTCCGCGCGGCCTTTCCCCGCGTCGCCTTCCAGCGGATTGCGCCAAACCAGCCCCTGCCGTTCGCCGACGCGTCGTTCGACATCGTCACCTCCAACGCCGTGCTCGAGCACGTGGGCAGCCGCGACAACCAGCGCCGGTTTGTCGCCGAGCTGATGCGGGTGGGCCGGCGGGCGTTCGTGACCGTGCCGCACAGATTCTTTCCGGTCGAGCACCACACCGCGGTCCCGCTGCTGCACTGGACCGACCGCACCTTCGCGCTGGCCTGCCGGGCGCTCGGAAAGCGAGACTGGAGCCGGCCGGAGAACCTGATCCTGATGTCGCGCCGCCGGCTGCGCGCCGCCTGCCCGCCGGGCGTCCGGGCGGAAATCGGCGCGACCGGGATTCCGCTCGGCCCGTTCAGCGCCAATCTCTACCTCTATGTGTCCACCCGAAATGAAGCCCGTTATGTCAGTGGGTTATCGTCGCCCCGTGCGCCTTCAGCCCACGGGCTTGTCCCGTGGGGAAAGCCGGGGTCCAGAGCCTGCCCCTGGCATGAACAGGGGGAACCGTTCGAGCCCTTGGAGCACTGGGTTCCCGCTTTCGCGCAGGGCTGTCCGGGGAAAATGCTCATTCAAGCATCGCTTGTTTTCTCGGTGTGTCAGGCAATTCAGATCGTCATGCCCGGACGTGATCCGGGCATCCACGGCGACCGGAGAGGCCCCTGCCGCCTCTGGATGGCCGGGTCGAGCCCGGCCATGACGATCTCTGCTTGTGATGTCCACCAGAGGAACATCACCGGTTGCCCTTGAAACTTCCCCGGACAGCCCTGCGCTTTCGCGGGAACGATGAACCTATTGACATATAAAGCTCATTTTAACGGCCGCGGATTTTTCGACCGGCGCCCGATCCGGCGCGGCCCGGCTTCATCCTGAATTTGATCAAATACATCAACGCCTTTACACCGTCCCTCCAGTCGATCTTCTTACCCTCCTGATAGGTGCGGCCGTAATAGCTGATGCCGACCTCGTAGATCCGCCACCGCCGGGCCCGGGAAATCTGGGCGCTGATTTCAATTTCCAACCCGAAATCGTCGGACGTGAGCTCCAGCGTCTTCAGCACCTCCCTCGTGAACATCTTGTAGCAGACCTCGATGTCCGACAGCATCTGATTGTAAAGCACGTTAAACATAAAAGAGATCAATCGGTTGGCGACATAATGATGGTAATACAACGAGCGGTGCGGCTCACCATAGAACCGCGAGCCGTAGACGATATCCGCGACCTTGCGATCCCGAATCAACGGCAGCATCCGCGACCAGTCGTTCGGATCGTATTCGAGGTCGGCGTCCTGAATGACGACGATGTCGCCCGCGACATTGGCGAGGCCGGTCCGCACCGCGGCGCCCTTGCCGCGGTTGCGCTGATGGAACTCGACCGCAAATGAAAAGCTGCTTTGGCTTTGCGGCCCTTCCGGGCAGAGGCGGATGTCGCCGGCGGCGTCGAGCGAGAGGCCGCGCCATGGCCCCGCCGCATTGGCGACATTGCGCGCCAGCCACTCGGCGGTTCCGTCGTTCGAGCAATCGTCGACGATTATGATCTGCTTGGACACCTCGGGCAATGCGCGCGCGACCTCGCGCAGGATATGGCCGATGGTGTGAATTTCGTTGTAGACGGGAATGACGACCGAGAGGGTCGGCGTCGCGCCCGGACCGGCGTTGACAAGCTCCATATCAAGCGGCACGCCGCGGCGGCTCGTCGGCCGGCGCGCCACGGACCGCCAGGGCGATCAAGGACGTTCCCGGCCAGCTCCCCGGAACGACCGCGTGGCAAAGCCCGCTGAGCGCAGCCAGAAAGCCGTGCAGCCGGGCGTTGGCCGGCGCCCGCCACTGCGGGTTGCGGCCCCCGGCAAGCTTTGCCGCCAGCAGCATCGGCGCATAGAGCTCATGAAAAAAATAGCTCTGGCGGGCGATCGAAAAGCCGCCTCGCTCGACTGCCGCCGCCAGGGTCGGGCGGTCATACCGGCGCAGGTGCCCGTAATGGTCGTCGTAATTCGACCACAGCTCGCCGCGCGCCGGCACCGTCAGCACCAGCGACCGGCATGCCGGGAAGCATTCCGCCAAATCGCGCAGGAAGCCGATGTCGTCCGGGACGTGCTCCAGCACGTCCAGCAGCAGAAGGGCGCGGATTTCCCGCCGGAACCCAGGGTCGAGCGCGCGGAAATCCCGGTTGACGAAGACGAACGGCCGCAGCGGGCCGGGAACCCGCGGGCGGCTGAGCTCGCACCCCCAGCAATCAACGCCGCGGTTGCGCAGATGCCGCAGCACAAGGCCCGGCCCGCAGCCGATTTCGAGCGCGCGGCCGCCGTTGTCGAGCCCTTGCCGCAGGGTCGCCTCGACCAGACGGGTTCGCGCCAAATGCCAGAAATGCCGGTCGACGCCGTCGGGATAAGCCTCGTCGAACTGCGATCGGGTGAACTCGGACCCTCCCAATACCGCCACTCCCCCGGTCGGCGTGTCGCGCACGGGCCGCGCGCGCGTCCCGATACGCGAGGATAGCCGAGGCGGTCGGCTGCGGCAAACCGGCGAACGGAGGCGCGGCTGATGGACAGCGGTCCCGCGGTCGTGTACCTTCGACGGCCGGTGGCGAGACTTGTCTTGGCAGGGGGACTGTGAGCGAGCTCCATCGGCTCTTGCGTTGCATGACGGGTATCGGGGTCTCGCCGGTCGGGGGCCGATAGCCGCGCGCCGGGTCGGGCCGTCGGCCATATCGGCCGTCTCTCGACGTTGGGGGATCGATCGGCAATGCCTGAACCGGCCAAGCACGACTATGACGACAGGTTTTTCGACTACATCGGCGGCGGGGCGCGGCGATCCGCGAGGCATATCATCCCGTTCCTGCGCCAGCGCCTTCAGGTGTCGAGCGTCCTTGATATCGGGTGCGGCCGCGGCGTGTGGGTCGAGGAATGGCGCCGCAGCGGAGTCGCCGACGCCTTGGGCGTCGACGGCGACTACGTCGGCCCCGATCGGCTGGCCGTCCCCAAAGAAAATTTCGCCGCCTGCGACTTGGCCGAGCCGATCCGTCTGGGGCGCCGGTTCGACCTCGTGCAGAGCCTCGAGGTCGCCGAGCACATCCCCGCTTCGAAAGCGGACGTTTTCATCGCGAACATTGTCGCCCACGGCGACGTCATATTGTTTTCCGCGGCGGTTCCCGGCCAGGGCGGCGAATTTCACGTCAATGAGCAACCCTATGAGTATTGGCGGGAGAAATTTTCCCGTCACGGCTTCGCGGTGCTGGACTGCATCAGGCCCGATATCGCCGGCATCAGGGCCATCGAGCCTTGGTACCGATACAATATATTGCTTTATGTCCGCGAGACGGCCCTGGACCGGATCCCGCCTGAGCTTCTGCGGACGCGGCTGCCGCGAGGTCAGCCGATCGGCGATCTGGCGCCGCTGCCCTGGCGTTTGCGGAAATTGACCTTGCGACGCTTGCCGCAGCCGGTTGTCCAGCGCTTCGCCCGGCTGAAGCACGCCATGGTCCGGATGCTCTCCGGCTGATCCGGACAACCCCCCGCCCCCCTTATTGCCCCACCATCAGCCGACATGCCGACAGGTTTCGGGCCAGGATAGAGGAGGCCGCACCCGAAATGACGCACGAACCCCAAGCCCGCATCAAGCTGTCGGTCGTGATCCCGTGCTGCAACGAGGAGGGGGTGATCGGCGAGCTGCACCATCGCGTCAGCCTCGCCTGCCGCGGCCTGGTGGCGGATGGCTACGAGCTGATCCTGGTCAACGATGGTTCCCGCGATCGGACCTGGGCGATGCTGCGGGACCTCGCCCACGACGATCGCCATGTCGTCGCGGTCGACCTGTCGCGAAACCACGGGCACCAGCTGGCGCTGTCGGCCGGGCTCTCCTTTGCCCGCGGCGAGCGCATTCTGGTGATCGACGCCGACCTGCAGGACCCGCCCGAGCTGCTGTCCGAGATGATGCGGCTGATGGATGACGGGGCCGATGTCGTCTATGGCCAACGGCTCGAGCGCGACGGCGAGACCTGGTTCAAAAAGCTCAGCGCCCGGACGTTTTACCGACTGCTGCTGCTGATGGCCGATGTGCCGATCCCGCCCGACACCGGCGATTTCAGGCTGATGAGCCGCCGCGTGCTCGATGCGCTGCTGGCGATGCCGGAGCAGCAGCGCTTTATCCGCGGCATGGTGGCCTGGATCGGCTTCCGCCAGGTCGCCATCAAATACCACCGCGACAAGCGTTTCGCCGGGGAGACGAAATACCCCGTGCGCAAAATGCTGACCTTCGCGGTCGATGCGGTAACCGGGTTTTCGATAACGCCACTGCGCATCAGTCTTCATGCCGCATTTATTTTCGCATTCTTTGCGGCGGGCTTGGCGATATTCGTATTTTTTGCGTGGCTGTATCTGGGCACCGTGCCCGGATGGGCGAGCACGTTCTTAGGCATGGCGATATTTTCTTCCGTGCAGCTGTTCTGTCTTGGCCTGATCGGGGAGTATCTCGGCCGGATTTACATCCAGACCAAGCAACGACCCCTCTTCATCGTCCGGGAGATCGTATCGGCGCCGCCCGGCGGCCGGGTCGAATTCGATCAACCGGCCACGCAATTCGCGCGCGACGGCTGAAGCGGTCCGAGGCGAGGCGCGCGCTGGGCGCCTTGACACCGCAGCTCCCTGCACCGCACCGTGAACCTGATCCCGACGGCTTTGGAGAACGGCGTTCGATGCGCTTGATGATGGCGCGGCAGCGGCTGCGGAGCGCATTGACGAGCATATCCGGGATCGGCGCGCGAGACACCCCCGCCAGCCGCCGGATTGCCGGCTGCGCCGTGGCGGGGTCGTTGGGCCTCTATTGCCTGACAAATTTATTGCTGCTGCTGAACACGCAGGCTGTCCAGCTGTTTTTAATGAACGAGATCACGTGGGCCGAGGCCTATGTCCTATACGATGTAGCGCATTTTCAGCACACCGGGGCGATCTATCGAGATCTGTCGCAGGCCCCTTACCTGCCCACGGTTTACGGTCCGCTCGTCTACATCCTCTATTCGCTGCCCGGCCGGCTTGTGACCTTCGAGAACCCATACCTGGGTCTTCGCCTCGTCTCGGTCGTCATGTTTCTCGCCGCCATCGGCGTTACGGTATCGATCGCCCGCACGCTCGTTCCAGCGCGGCGCGCCTGGTGCTGGGGCCTGCTGTTGTCGACCTCGATCCTCCCGTTCAAGGACTGGGTGCTGTCCTTTCACGGAGATTTTCCCGGCGCCGCCTTCAGCCTGCTGGCGGTGAGACTGTTGTTGTCGCGCTCGCCGGGCGCCGCGCTGCCGGCAGGCTTGTGCGCGGGCCTTGCCACCCAGTTCAAGATCACCTTTGTCGCGGCATTGGCCGCCGGATCGGTCTGGCTGCTGCTGCGCCGGCGATGGGGTCAATCGGCGACCTTCGCGGCGGCCGGCGTTCTGACCTCCGTCGGCCTCTATTTTCTGGTTTGGCTGCGCGAACCTGGAATGCTGCCGCAAATCCTGGCCCTGAGCCCTGCCGTCAAGGACCCGGGCGGGGCGGTCATGCTGGCTTATCATGCGGTCAGCGAGCCGGTGGTCTTGCTGGCCTTGCCGGCGCTGGTTCCGTTTCCCGGACGCGGCTCTCCGCGCTGGGCGCTGCTCTTCCTGTTCGTTCTGGTCTCCTTCGTCACCGCCGCGCTCGCCGACATTCAGGCGGGCGGCAACATCAATTATTTCTTCGCCGCGTTTCTCGGCGTGGTCCCGGCCTCGGTCCTCGGGGTCTACCGGCTGACGCGCTGGGCGCGGCGGCGTATCGGCATCGCCGCATTCATGGCGGCGATCTTCATCCTGCTGTGGTGGCCGCCGCCGGCGCTCGAGCTGTTCCGGGCGCTTCGCGGCGAGAGCGCCGGGAACATCGTCGCGGTCAGCAACGACCGGTTCCGAAAATGGCGGGACCTGCTGCACGGGCGGCATATCTTTTCCACGATCCCGGGGCTGGCTCTGCTCGATCCCGTGCCGACCTTGACCGAGCCCTATCTGCTCTCCTACCTGCAGCGCCTCGGGAAATTCGACCCGCAGCCGATCCTCGGGCGAATTCGAAACGGCGAGTTCGATATTGTCCTCACCGCAGCGAACAGCATGAGCTGGCGCGGCGTGGCGGCCATCGATCCCGATCTGCGCGAGGCGATCGGGTCGGCTTATCGGCCGCTATGCACGATCAAGGGGTTCGGGTACGGCGGCAACGCCTTGGTGCAGACGCCCCGCAACGGCGAGAAAGACCGCGGCCTGGTCGCGGCATTGGAGGAAAACGGATGCGCGCCCCTGACCGCCGATCAGATTTCACACCCCAGCTGGTAGCAAGCTGGAGTGGTTGACCACTACTCCTCCGTTTGCGCCTGATCCTTTGCGAGGATGGGGCGGAGCAGGCTTCGCGACCCGTGGACGAGAACCCCGGCGGCGGCCAGCGCGATCGGCAGCAAGAGGCAGAGCTGGGCGAGCGTCGCGGCGGCGATGCCGAGGGCGCGGGGGTAGCCGGCGAATTCGAGCGCCAGGGCGTAGGCGAGCTGCAAGGCGCCGAGAAACGCCGGCCCGGACGGCGCCAGGGTGCTCAGGCTCGCGGCGCCGACGAGGACCAGGGTATCGCCGAAGCCGAGCGCCGCGCCGAGCGACTTGACGAGGAGCCACAAGGACAGCATCTCCGGCAGGTAGACGATCACGGTCAGCGCGGCCACCTCCACGATGCGCCAGGTCCGCAGGATCGCGAAGCCCCGCTGCACCATGCCGAGCTGCGCGGCCAATCCCGAAAACCGCGCAAACAGGCGCGGCGCCGCCGGTCCCGCGAGGCACACCGCCGCGAGCAGCAGCAGCCCGAACAGAATGCCGCCGGTCGCCAGGATTTCGAGCAGAATGCCCGAGCCCTTCCTCGCCACCGTCGCCAGCAGCAGCCCGACGCCGAGGCAGGCGATCACCGCCACCCCGTCGAACAGGCGCTCGATGACGATCGAGGTCAGCGCCCACACCCGCGAGAGGCCATAGGTCTTCTTGAAGAACTCGGCGCGAAACAGCTCGCCCAGCCGCGCCGGCATGATCGCGTTCAGGCCGTAGCCGACGACGAGCGCTCTCGCCACCGTCGGATAGGGGACGACCGCGACCGGGCGCAGGATGATCTGCCAGCGCCGCGCCCGCAGCAGCAGGGTTGCCGCATAGGCGAGCATCGCCGCCCCGACCCAGACCGGATCGACCGCCGCCAGCGCCTCGCCGACGGTCGCGACCGGCACCCGGTAAAGGGCGAGCGCGAGAAAGAAAAAAGTGCAGGCGAGCCCGATGGCGATCTGGAGCGCGCGCATCTTCACAGCGACGGCCCCGCCCTCTCAGGAGGCCGACGCGCGGCGCGCATCGGCATCGGCCGCGGCGGATGGGTCACGGCGGCGCCGGCTCCCCGGCGATTTTTGGCGGAGCATCACGTCATTCGCAGCGGATGCGGGTCAAAACGGCGAGACCGGCGAGAACGGCAGCAGCGCGCGGCGGACCGCGAGCGGAACCCCCATGCTCCATACCTTGTACAGGATCAGCACATAGTGGCTGCCGAGAATGCCGATGACGCACATCGCGGCCGCGGCGCGGCGCAGGCGCCGGCGCGCGGCCGCGGCGAGGTCGGCGGCGCGCATCGAAACCGCGCGGTATCCGACCAGCGCCGCCAACGTCATGAAGGGCGCCAGATCGAAGCGATAGCGCAGCGCCAGCGCCATAGCCAGGAAGATCAGCAGAACCGCCGATGCGTGGCCGATCAGCGCGAGGCGCAGGGTCGTCACGCTCGATGCGCCGGGCTCCGGCGTGGCGCACGGCTCCGGCCGCCGCCACAGCCGGTAGAGGCCGAAAGCGGCGAGCGCGACGGTGAGCGGGTTGGTGAGGAGCGGCGTGATCGCCGGCGCCTCGATGCTCTGATAGCGGGCGTGCAGAAATTCGGCGAAGGGCGGCGCGTGCTTCAGCAGCCACGGCGCGCCGGTCGCGTAGTAGAGCGCTCCGATCCATAGACGGCCAAAGTTGAACTCGCCGTAATCGTGAAGCACCGCCAGGGCGTTATCCTGGAATTTCCCGTAGGTGGCGTAACGGTAATCGGCGAAGGCGAAGGGGTCGCCCCAACGCCCGAAATTGACCACCCCGGCGACGGCGGCGAACACGGCGAGGATGGCGATCGGCAGCGCCAGCCGCCGGTCGCAGGCCAGCGCAAGCGCCAGCCTCGCGAGCGCCGCCGCTTTCGCCGAAATCGTCGGCGCGGCGCCGCCGCCGGCCCATGGGCGCAACGCCGTCCACGCGATCAGCAGCGCCGCGCCGAGGTAGAGCGCCACGCCGACCGTCGGCCGCGCCAGGAGGGCGAGCCCGGCGAGCATCGCCAGCAGCGTCAGCTCGCGGCCGCCCAAGCCGCGCGCGAGGGCGGCGCGCAGGACGACGAGGTTGAAGCCGGCGGCCACGGCGGCGGCCCAGAGGATCGGCTCGTGGTAGATCCAGCCGGTCGCCAGAATGTAGATCTGCGGCCCGCTCAGCGCCGTCGCCGCAATCATCGCCGCGAGCAGCCCCGGCGCCTGCGTCGCCGCAGGCAGGCTGTGGTGAACCGCCAGCAGCATCCGCAGCTGCAGGGCGACGTAGATCACCACCGCCGCCAGGCAGGAAAGCCTTGCCAGGTCGGCCTGCGCGACATCGGTGAAAGGCATCGCGGCGAGCCGGAGCAGCGCCGGCAAGATTCCGAAATAGGAGTAGGTCCGACCGTTTCTGACCCACGCTTCCGAGTAGGCGCTCGAGTTGATCGCGGCGGGATCGACAGTGAATTCGCCGCGCAGGAGATGCTCGAGCATACTGCCGAAGGCCTTGTCGAACATCTCCGGGGCAAAGATTTGAAAGGTCCCGTTGCTCAGGAGGAACAAGTAGTAGAGGGCAAGGACGGCCAGCAGGACGGTGAACTTGCCCGGGTCGGACAGCACCGAGGCGACGCCGTTCCAGCCCTGATCGGCGCCCCCGGAAAGACCGTCAGATTTGGCTCGCACGGCCGCCTCGGCGGTTATCGCCGCGTTCGAGCCACGCCCGCCGCCGCCGGGGTCACGGCTCGAGCGCGGCGTGGGCGAACGGCGCGAACGGCAGCAGCGCGAGGCGGACCTGCATGGGCACGCCGATGCTCCACACCTTGTGGATCAGCAGCACGTAGTGGCTGCCGAGGATGCCGAGGACGCACAATCCGATCGCGGCGACGCGGATCCGATGCCGCGCCGCGGCCCGCGCCTCGGCGGCCGCGATCGATACCGAGCGGTAGCCGACGAACGCCGCCAATGTCATGAACGGGGCCAGATCGAAGCGGTAGCGCATGACGTAGGCCATCGCCGCGAAAATCAGCAGCACCGCCAGCGCGTGGCCGATCGACGCCAGGCGCAGGAGCGCCGAGCGCGCCGGGGGCGAGATCCGGCTTCCACCACAGGCGATAGAGACCGACGCCGGCAAGGACCACGGTCAGCGGGTTGGTCAACAGCGGGGTGAACGGCGGCGCCTCGATCAGGGCGACCCGGGAGAGCAGAAACCCCGCGAAAGGCGGGATCGACTTCAGCACATAGGGGATGCCGGTGGCGTAGTAGAGCGCCCCGATCCACACGCGGCCGAGATCGAACTCGCCGTAATTGTCGTACACCGCGAGAAAATCGGGGTGCTTTTTAAACCAGAAGTAATCGTGGAAATCGACAAAGGTAAGCGGGTTGCCCCAGCGCTCGAAATTGATCGCGCCGACCGCCGCCGCCGCCGCCCCGAGAACCACGAGCGGCAGCCAGAGACCCGGATCGCGGAGCGCGGCGGCGGCCGCCGCCGGCAGCCGCCAATCGCCCGCCGGCGACGGCCGCGCGAAGCGGCCCGGCCCGTGCCGGCGCCACACCGTCCATCCGATCAACAGGACCGCGCCGAAATAGAGCGTCGCGCCGATCGACACCCGCGTCAGCAGAGCAAGCCCGGCCAGGGCGGCGAGCGCCGTCATGTCGCGGTCGCCAAGATCGGCCCCGCCAAAGGCGGCGCGCACCACCACCAGATTGAACGCCGCGGCGATGACCGCCGCCCACAGGATCGGCTCGTGGTAGATCGCCGCCGCACCGAGGATGTAGAGCTGCGGCCCGCTCAGCACGGTCGCCGCCGCCATCGCCGCCAGCAGCAGCGGCGCGCGCCGCCCCGAGGGCAGGCTGTCGTGGACGATCAGCAGCATGCGCAGCTGCAGCCCGACAAAGATCACCACCGCGACCCAGCAGGAGAGCCGGGCGAGCGGGGCCTGCCCGACATCCGTGAACGGCATCGCCAGGAGCCGCAGCAGCGCCGGAAAGACGCCGAAATAGGAATAGGTTCTGCCGTCATGCGCAAAACCTTCAAAGCTGATGACCTTCGGGTCGACGTAAAATTCTCCGTGCAGCATGTGCAGCAGCATATTGCCAAAGACTTTGTCCAACAATTCCGGCGCAAAAATCCGGAAGCTGCCGTTGCTCAATAAAAAGAGATAGTAGACGGCGACGCCGACCATAAGGATGGCGAAGCCCCATCGCCGCGAGGACGCGGCGCCGGCGCCGATCCCGACCGCAACCGCGCTGGAATGCCGCGACATGGCTTTGTCAGACTGCATCAGTTCGGTAAAGAGCCGGGAACGAGTGTCGCTCCTCCGCTGGTCGGCGGCAAGGGGGTCGCGCGAAGGCCGCCGCGCCCGGCTACGCCGTCGCCGGCGCGCCGAGGATCACCGTGCTCTGCGACGACAGCACGCCGCCATTGCCGTGGGCGATCGCGGTCTGGCAGCCGGCGACCTGGCGGGCGCCGCATTCGCCGCGCAATTGCCGCGTCGCCTCGATCAGCAGGAACAGGCCGTACATGCCGGGGTGGCAGTAGGAGAGGCCGCCGCCGTTGGTGTTGACCGGCAGGCAGCCCTTGGGCGCGATCCGGCCGCCCTCGACAAACGGACCGCCCTCGCCTTTCGGGCAAAAGCCCAGATCTTCGAGAAACAGGATCGTGTTGATCGTGAACGCGTCGTAGAGCTCGACGACGTCGATGTCGCCGGGGCCGAGCCGCGCCATCGCGTAGGCCGCCTGCCCGGATTGCGCCGCCCCGGTCCGGGTCAGGTCCGGCATGCTCGAGATGTTGGCGTGGGTGATCGCCTGGCCGCAGCCGAGCACATAGGCCGGCGGCTTCTTCAATGACCGCGCGCGCTCGGCGGCGGTCATCACCACCGCGCCGCCGCCGTCGGTGACGAGGCAGCAATCGCGCACCGTGAACGGGTAGCTGACCATGCGCGCCGCCAGCGCCTCGGCGATCGTCAGCGGCTGCTTTTCCCAGGCGGCGGGGTTGAGCAGCGCCCATTCGCGCGCCGCCACCGCGACCGCCGCCAGCTGCTCGCGCGTCGTGCCGTATTGGTGCATGTGGCGCGAGGCGGCAAGCGCATAGGCGGTCGACGGCAGGAACGGCCGGAACGGGGTCTCGTAGGGGTTGTATTCGCGGACCGAGGCCTGACGCCGGCCGATCGTGCGCTGGGTGCTGCCATAGGCGATGACGGCGACCTTGCACAGCCCAAGCTGGAGCGCCGCCTGGGCGTGCGCCACATGGAACATGAAGGACGAGCCGCCGAGGATCGTGCTGTCGACAAAGGCCGGCGAAATCCCGAGATATTCGGCGAGCGCCAGACCCGAGGTGCGGCTCTGCGCGCTCGCGCAAAGGAGTCCGTCGACATCGCGCAGGCCGAGCCCGCAATCGGCGAGCGCGCGGCAGACGCCCTGCGCCATCAGGTCGATCGCGCTCAGCTCCGCGGCGACCGCCCCCAAATCGGATTCGGCGACGCCGACGATCGCAGCCGAGCCGCGCTCCAGGCCCTCCATCACCCGCCCTCCACCGGCGAGAACACCGGATAGGGCGGCTCGCCGCCGCCGGGCCGGCAAACCCGGAATCTGACGCGCATGCCGATCCGCACGGCGTCGGGCGCCAGCCCCTCGACCCGGCTCATCAAACGAAAGCCCTCATCGCAGTCGATCAGCGCGACATTGTAGGGGGCGCCCTCGCGCGGATGCGTGACGGTGGTGGCGTAAACCGTGCCGAGCCCGGCGCTGACCCGCCATTCGAGCCGGTCGCTGCCGGTGAACGGGCAGACGACGCGCGGATAGAACACCGCCTTCCCGGCCTGCGGGCTCCACTGATAGGCAAGCTCGCCCCGGTCGAGATGCGCCTGATAGATCGTCAGAGGTGATTGCGCCAACCGCTCCATCGCCCGCCTCTCGCCGCCGCCGGCGCATTGTGTCGACTCGTCCCCGTCGCGGCAAGCCGCCGCTCGGGGCCTCCCGCCCACGCCCGGCCGGTTTCGCGCGCGAAGATTCCTGCGGCGATCGGCGCCCGTCAGGTTGACACCTTCAAATGGCGTGCAAATAATCTCTATAGGGACGGTGTTCCCCGAGAGTGCCGACGAGGCTGACGATTTCCGCCACCTGACGATTTGGCGGGATCATGGCGGCCAGGCCCACCGCGGAGGTGGATGCTCTCTTGATCGCCCGCCTCCACGCCAATCCGGCCCGACCGGCGATCGGCCGACGCGCGCAAGCGCGCGACAGGCACGGTTTGCGCCGAGGAGGTGGTGTGGCCGAATTCACCCTTTCCGAAGCCTCGCGCAGAGCCGTTCAGGCGATTCCGGCGGCCGCGGCCGAGGCGAGGCCGGGCTTGCCGCATCGCCTGATCCGCGGGGTCGACGCCGCGCTGCGCCGGCTTTACGCGATCCGAGAGTTCGGCGACCGGCCGGATTGCCTGCTGCGCATCGCCGTCGTCCGCGCCCGGCGCGATGTGGTTCTGGCCGACGGCGAGAGCGTGCGGCGCGGCGCCGAGGTGGTCGAGCTGCATCTGTGGAACGAGCGCCTCGGCGGCGCGCCGGCGCCCGATGGCGGCCTCGGCCGGACGGCGTTCTTGCGCCGGCGCTTCACCGCCTCGCTGCGCATGCTTGCCGACCATCTCGCCGCCGAGCCGTCGCTCGCCCGCGTCGCGGCGGTTCGGGCGCGCGCCGGCTTCGCCTCGCGCCGGCGGATCCCCAAATTGCTCCATGTCGCCGGGGCCTATGGCTTTCAGATGGCGGCGCGCAACGGCGGGCGCGTGCGGCGGCGATGGGGCGGGCTGTGGGAAAATTTCTTCACGTGCGGGCTCGCGTGGACCTTCAACCCGGCGGCGCTGCGCGGCGACATGCTGCGGCGGTTGCATTGCGAGCTGTGGGCTTCGCGCAAAGCTTTCATCGCCCGATACGGATCGGGTCAACAGACGCGGGGGGAAGCCATGCCAACCGAAGCGATAGGAGATAGCTATGCCGCTCGATGGTATTGATTTCGGGACGCCGCAGGCGCTCGACACCGGGCTGTTTCCGATCTGGAGCAAGCACGGCTGTCGGGTCTGGGTCGACGGCCGTGCGCGCCGCGACCGCAGCGGCAACCGCGCGCCGGCGGGCCTGCGTGCGCCGCTGAGCCCGGAGCACGGCGCCCTTGCCGTGCAATTGCTGCAGGACGCCCGCGGGCTGATCGAAGACCCCGGCCATTGGACGCAGGGGGCCTACCGCTCGCTGCGCGGCCGGCGCTGCGCGGTGGGCGCGCTGCGCGCCGCCGCGCGCCGCGCCGACGGCCCCGAGCCGGCCTGGGCGGCGCACCAGCTGCTGATCAACATCGCCCGTTCGCGCGGCTTCGCCAGCGTCGAGGCGATGAACGACCACTCCTCGCACGCCGCCGTCCTGGGCGCCTTCGACGAGGCCATCGCCTGGGCCGACGCCGCAGCCCGGCCGTAGCCGGCCGCGGCGATCGGGCCGCCGACGCGCCGGGGCGGCGGCCCGCGCCCGGCGCCTACTGCCGCTCGTACTTGACGACGCGCCGCACGCGTCCCCAATCGCCGGGCTGGACGACGTAGAGATCCTTGCGCGAGTTGACCCAGATGCCGTGGCAGGAACGGTGAATGGGCCCGCCCCAGCGCGCCAGCCTTTCGCCGTCGAGGGTCAGGATGCTGATCATCCCGCCATTGTGCTCGGGGATGTAGACCGCATCGTCGTCGTCGACATAGAAAAAGGCCGGGCCGATCAGCTCGGTCGGCCACACCGTCAGCAGCTTGCCCTGCTGGTCGAAGATCTGCACCCGGTCGTTTTCGCGATCGGCCACCAGGAGCCGGCCGCGGCGGTCGATCCAGACGCCGTGCGGCAGGTTGAACTGGCCCGGGGCGTTCCCCGGCTCGCCCCACGAGAACAGGTGTTTCGCGTCGGCCGAGAATTTGTGGACGCGGGCGTTGCCGTAGCCGTCGCTCATGAACATCTCGCCCGAGGGCGCAAAGGCGATGTCGGTCGGCAGGTTGAACGGGCCGCCGCCATGGGTGACCTTCTTCCACGCGGACGAGGCGAAATCGTCGGCGGGAACCCCGGTGTCGGAGCGCTCGCCCTTGACGCCGATGGTTTGCAGCAGCTTGCCGTCGGTCGTGAACTTCATGAACTGCTGGTGGTATTCGTCGGTGAGCCAGACGTTGTCCCGCCCGTCGATCCGGATCGCATGCGGAAACGAGAACATCCCGGCGCCCCAGGAGGAGAGAAAGTTGCCGTCGCGGTCGAAGATGACCACGGGATGCTCGGCGTTGCGATTGAAGCAGTAGACCCGATCCTGGGAATCGACGGAAACCGCGCATGCCCGCACTTCCATGCCTTCGGGAACGCGCGCCCAATCCTCATGCACCTTATAGGTGTATTTGCCGCTGCCGACCACCGGATCCATGATCTCCTCCTTTTCTTGGCGTCGCGCGCGATGCGCCCGGCCACTATAGCAGGGAGCGGCTCGATGGTCAGGCCGCGCCGCCGGCGATATTGTCGGGGAGCTTCGGCCGGAGATTGAAAACGATGAGCGTGCAGGCGATCGGGCAGCCGGTGCGGCGAGAGGAGGATCTGCGCCTCCTCAAAGGCCGCGGGCGATATGTCGACGATGCGAGGGAACCGAACGCGGCGCGCGGCTATGTGCTGCGCTCGCCGCACGCGCATGCGCGGATCGTCGCGGCCGATGTCGGGCGCGCCGCGGCGGCCCCGGGGGTGCTGTGCGTGCTGACCGGCGAGGATCTGCGCCGGCGCGGCCTCGGCGCGTTGGCCCCGGCGGTTCCGCGCAAGCGCCGCAGCGGCGCCCCGGCCTTTGTCTGCCCGCAGCCGCTCCTCGCCCAGGGCCGGGTCCGCTACGTCGGCGATCCGGTAGCGTTCGTCGTCGCCGAGACCCTGAACCTGGCCAAGGACGCGGCCGAGCTGATCGAGATCGATTACCGGCCCTTGCCGGCGGTGGTCGGCGCCGATGCGGCGCTGGCGCCGGGCGCGCCCGCGGTCTGGGACGAGAACCCGGGGAACGAGGCGTTCTGTCACGAGATCGGCGACCAGGCGGCGGTCGAGGCGGCCTTCGCCCGGGCCGACCATATCGTGCGCCACGAGATCGCGGTCAACCGGGTGACGGCGAACCCGATGGAGCCGCGCGGCTGCCTCGCCGCCTACGACCGCGACCAGGACCGCTGGACGATCCGCTGCACGATCCAGTCCGTGCACGCCACCCGGGCGGCGCTCGCCGACCGCATCTTCAAGGCGCCGCAGCATCGGATCCGCGTCGTTTGCGACAACATGGGCGGCGGGTTCGGCATGAAGGGCGGCTGCTACCCGGAATACGCGCTGGCGCTGTGGGCGTCCGAGGTCACAGGGCGGCCGGTGCGCTGGATCGCCGAGCGCAGCGAGGGGCTGCTGAGCGACGAGCAGGGCCGCGGCAGCATCGTCGACACCGAGCTGGCGCTCGATCGCGATGGGCGGTTTCTCGCCCTGCGGGCGCGCTGGCGGGCGGCGATCGGGGCCTATTACTCGACCGACCGGCCGACCATCCCGCTGACGATCGGGCTCGGCTGCCTGGTCAACACCTACCGCATCCCGGCGGTGCGCGCCGAGGTCGTCGCGGTCTTGACCAACACGATGACGATCGCCCCCTACCGCGGCGGCAGCCGGCCCGAGCCGATCTATGTGACCGAAACGATCATCGACAAGGCGGCGCGCGAGCTCGGCCTGCCGCCGGCCGAGCTGCGCCGGCGCAACACGATCCCGGCCGCGGCGATCCCATACACGACGGCGCTCGGCCAGACCTATGATTCCGGGGATTTCGTCAAGAACCTCGACGATTGCCTGCGCCTCGCCGATTACGACGGCGTGGCCGAGCGGCGCGCGGCGGCGCAAGCAGCGCGGCAGGCTGCTCGGCGTCGGAGTGGCGACCGCCTGCGCGGCGACCGGCGGGCGCGACTACGAGCATGCCGAGATCCGCTTCGACCCGTCGGGCGGGGTGGTGCTGCTGACCGGCAGCATGGATCACGGCCAGGGCCACGGCACGACGTTCAAGCAGGTGCTGTCGGAAAAGCTCGGCATCGACGCCGACCTGATCCGCTACCGCTATGGCGACAGCGACCTCGTCACGACGGGGATCGGCACCTTCGGCTCGCGCTCGGCGCAGCTTGCGGGCTCGGCGATCGTCGTCGCCGCCGACCGGCTGATCGACAAGGGCCGCCGGATCGCCGGCCACATGCTGGAGGCGGCGAGCGACGACATCGTCTTCGAGCGGGGCCGGTTCGCGATCGCCGGCACCGACCGCTCGGTCGGGCTCGCCGAGGTCGCGCGGCGCTCGTTCGATGCGGGGCGGCTGCCGAACGACATCGAGGCCGGGTTTTCCGAGCGCGCCAATTTCGGCCCCGCCGGGTCGGCGACCTTTCCCAGCGGCGCGCATCTGTGCGAGGTCGAGATCGACGCCGAGACGGGCACGGTCGAATTGACCCGCTACGTCGCGGTCGACGATGTCGGCCGGGTGCTGAACCCGCTGTTGTGCGAAGGGCAAATCCAGGGCGGCATCGTCCAGGGGGTGGGCCAGGCGCTGATGGAGGATCTGGTCTATGACCCGGAGAGCGGCCAGCTTTTGACCGGCTCGTTTCAGGATTACTGCATGCCGCGCGCCGACGATTTCTGCCGTTTCGAGCTTGCCGGCAATCCGACCCTGACCGGGCGCAACCCATTGGGCGTCAAGGGGGTCGGCGAGGCCGGCACCCTGGGGGCGATCCCGGCGGCGATGAACGCGGTCAACGACGCGCTGGCCCAGATCGGCGCGCAAGCGGTCGGGCTGCCGGCGACCTCGGAAAAGCTGTGGCGCGCGCTGCGCGCGGCCGCGCTTGCCCCGCCGCCCCGATTGTGACAACGAGGGCGGACGAGCCCGACCGCCAAAGGAGCGCCTTGCCCATGCCGCGCTATGATTTCGACATGTTCACGATCGGCGCCGGCTCCGGCGGCGTCGCCGGCTCGCGCCGCGCCGCCGGCTATGGCGCGCGCGTCGCGATCTGCGAGGAGCTGCGGATCGGCGGCACCTGCGTGTTGCGCGGCTGCGTGCCGAAAAAGCTCCTGGTCTATGGCGCGCAATTCGCCGACGGCTTCGCCGACGCCGCGGGGTTCGGCTGGAGCGTGCCGCCGGCGAGCGCATGACTGGCCGAGCCTGATCGCCGCCAAGGACAAGGAGATCGGGCGGCTGTCGCAGATCTACATCAACATGCTGAACAACAGCGGCGTCGAGATCATCGACGGCCGCGGCGTCGTCGTTGATCCGCACACGGTCGAAATCGCCGGCCGGCGCTACACCGCCGACAAGATCCTGGTCGCGGTCGGCGGCTGGCCGGAGACGCCGCACCTCCCCGGCATCGAGCACGTGATCTCGTCGAACGAGGCGCTCGACCTGCCCGCGCTGCCCAAGCGGATCGTGATCGTCGGCGGCGGCTATATCGCGGTCGAGTTCGCCGGCATCTTCAGGGGCTTCGGCTCCGAGGTCGTCGAGATCATCCGGCGCGAGCAGGTGCTGCGCGGCTTCGACGAGGATCTGCGCGTCTGTCTCGGCGAGGAGATGCGCGGGCGCGGCATCGACATCCGCGGCGGGACCGAGGTCGCCCGCATCGACAAGACGGCCGCCGGCTACCGGGTCACGACCACTGCCGGCGAGCCGATCGAAACCGACCTCGTCATGTACGCGACCGGGCGCAAGCCGAACACCGCGGGGCTGGGGCTCGCCGAGGTGGGCGTGGCGCTCGACGGCGCCGGCGCGGTCAAGGTCGACGAATGGCAGCGCTCGACGACCCTGCCCAACATCTACGCCGTCGGCGACGTGACCGACCGGATCAATTTGACCCCGGTGGCGATCGCCGAGGGCCGGGCCATCGCCGAGACGCTCTACAACGACAACCCGATCCGGATGGACCACGCCGACGTGCCCTCGGCAGTGTTCTCGAACCCGCCGATCGGCACGGTCGGCCTGACCGAGGACGAGGCGCGCGGCAAATACGGCGAGGTCGACATCTACAGCGCCCGCTTCCGGCCGATGAAGAACACCTTGTCGGGCCGCGCCGAGCGCACCTTCATGAAGCTCGTCGTCGACACCGAGACCGACCGCGTGCTCGGCTGCCACATGCTGGGCCCGGACGCGCCCGAGATCATCCAGGGCCTCGCGGTCGCGGTCAAATGCGGCGCCACCAAGAAGCAGTTCGACCAGACCGTCGGCATCCACCCGAGCGCCGCCGAGGAGTTCGTCACGATGCGCGAGAAGACGGTGCGGCCGAAGCCGGCGGCGGAGTAGCCGCCCGCGCCCGGGGCCTTGAGATGCGCCGGTCACAGGCTCACATTCCCGCGTGTGCAGGTTGGGCCGGGCCGGATGACCGACGTGATCGAGATCGCAGCGAATGATCAATCAATCGCGGCGCTGATCGATGCGCTGCGCGGGGACGGCGAACGCGCGGATCGGCTTGTGCGGCTGCGCCGGTCGCAGAAGAAGGCGCGAGCGGGGTTGCAGCAATACGCCGAGCGGCTCGACCACCTCTACGGCGAGGTGGAGCGCTCGGGTCATGACGCCGACTGGCTCGAAGAGGCGGCGAAGGTCGCCCGCCGGCGGAAAGAGCTGGAGCTGGAAAAGCTGCGCCCCGGCATCGAGGCCCTGAAAGAGAAGCTGGCTGTCGCTCGCCGACCGGACGATGGCGACGTGCGCCGAATTATCGAAGACAGCATAGCGATCTGCGAGGCGTGGCTTGCGTCGCCGGCAGCGCTGCACGAGAAGCTGCTGCGCTTGGCTGCGGACCGGCGAGCGGCCGCCGGGGAGATCCTCCGCGCCCGGCCCGTCGACGGCGAAATTGACCATCGAGAGCTGACCCGCGAGCACATCGCGCGATTTCCGAAGATTCGGCTGCCCTTGCCAAATGAGCCGCATTGGCTGCCGGTAGAGGTCAGTCGTCGAGAATAATCGAGCTTGAGCTGGCGGAACCGGCGGAACCGCCATTTCCTCCGCGATCCGGGCCTGCTCGAAAGCGCATTGGCGCGGCCGCGGAATTTCGTTTGCATTTGGCGAAGAGGACATCGTCGTGCTGGCTGTCGCGCTGATGGCCGGGATCGCGCGGGCGCATGCGTTCGAGCAAGGAAATAAGCGGGCCGCCTTTGCGGCGTTGCGGCAGTTCCTGAGCGCGAACGGCTACGACACTTCGTTATCGAAGATACCGATCTCTTGGGCCGATGAAGTAATCGCGCTGGTCGAGCATCGATCGAGCGAGGAGGATTTCGTGCGCGCGGTTCGGCCGTTCGTGGCAGCCGTCGATTGACCCGCACAAAGCGCTTGCGTCGGCCTCGGTCTCGCCGCTAGCGTGCGCGGCATGGCAGCAGCAAGGGCCGGTCGCGGCCCCCGCCAAATCGCGCGATTTTGGTACCGCCGGTACAGGACGGCGGCCTAGGATCGCGCTTGCGCGTTTTTCCCCGAAGCCGCCCGACCCGAGGCGGCTTTCGTGTTTCAGGCTCTTGCTGATCCGAATGTCGCCGATGGTGGAGCGGCCTCCCAATGAAGGAGGTGTTGTGACATGACCGAAGCATGGTCCCCCGACAGCTGGCGCGGCCTGCCGATCCGGCAGGTGCCCGGCTATGCCGACGAAGCGGCGCTGGCCCGCGTCGAGAAGACCCTGCACGCCTATCCGCCGCTGGTCTTCGCCGGCGAGGCGCGCCGCCTGAAGGAGCGGCTGGCCGCGGTCGCGGCCGGCAAGGCCTTTCTGCTGCAGGGCGGCGATTGCGCCGAAAGCTTCGCCGAGTTCCACCCCAACAACATCCGCGACATGTTCAAGGTGCTGCTGCAGATGGCGGTGGTGCTGACCTTCGGCGCCGGCCTGCCGGTCATCAAGCTCGGCCGGCTCGCCGGCCAGTTCGCCAAGCCGCGCTCGTCCGACACCGAGACCCAGAACGGCGTGACCCTGCCCTCCTATCGCGGCGACATCATCAACGGCCTCGAATTCGACGCGGCGGCGCGCGAGCCCGACCCGCAGCGCATGGTGCAGGCCTACAGCCAGTCGGCGGCGACGCTCAACCTGCTGCGCGCCTTCGCCCAGGGCGGCTATGCCGATCTGCACCGGGTGCACGCCTGGAACCAGGATTTCGTCGCCGCGCAGCCGCAGGGCGAGCGCTACCGCGCGCTGGCCGACCGGCTGACCGAGACCTTGGATTTCATGGCGGCCTGCGGGCTCGATTCCGAAACGACGCCGCAGATCCGCGAGACCGAGCTCTACACCTCGCACGAGGCGCTGTTCCTCAGCTACGAAGAGGCGCTGACCCGGGTCAATTCGACGACCGACGAGTGGTACGACTGCTCGGCGCATCTGGTCTGGCTCGGCGACCGCACCAAGCAGCTCGACGGCGCGCATGTCGAGTTCCTGCGCGGCATCAAAAACCCGATCGGGATGAAATGCGGCCCGACGACCGAGCCCGACCACGTGCTGCGGCTGATCGACCAGCTCAACCCGGAGAACGAGCCCGGCCGGCTGACCCTGATCACCCGGATGGGCGCCGACAAGGTCGAGGAGCTGCTGCCGCCGCTGGTCCGCGCGGTGCGGCGCGAAGGGCGCGAGGTCGTCTGGTGCATCGACCCGATGCACGGCAACACCACGACCACGTCGAACGGCTACAAGACGCGGGCCTTCGACCGCATCCTCGGCGAGGTGCACGCGGCCTTTGCGGTCCACGCCGCCGAAGGCAGCCATGCCGGCGGGGTGCATTTCGAGCTGACCGGGCAGAACGTCACCGAATGCACCGGCGGCGCGCAGGCGATCAGCGAAGCCTCGCTCGCCGAGCGCTATCTGACGCATTGCGACCCGCGGCTCAACGCGAGCCAGGCGCTGGAGCTCGCCTTCGAGACCGCCGAGGCGCTGAAGAGCCGGCGCAAGCGCAACGGCGTCTCTTCGCGGCCGCTCGCCGCGGATTAGCCGGAGGGGCGGGTGGCGGAGGAGGAGCTGTCGGCGCGCACCGACAGCTATTTCCTGAAAACCAAGGCGATCGTCGGCCGGTTCGGCGACCGCCCGGCGACCTATGCGGTGTTTCTGCGCGGCCCGGTGGTCTGCGCGCCGCGGCTCGCGGTCGAGTTTCTCGAAGCCGCCGCGGCCGAGCGCGGGACGCGGTTCGAAATCGAGCTCAACCACGCCGAGGGTGCGCTGGTCGGGGCCGGCGAGCCGATCCTCTATTTGACCGGCCCGCTCTATCACCTCGTCGACCTCGAAACCGTGCTGCTGCAAAAGCTGGGGCCCGCCTGCGTCGCCGCGCAAAACGCCTACGCGATGTGCGCCGATCTGCCGAAGGTCGCGTTCCTGGCGATGGATGCGCGGCACTGCGCCGGGGCCGAGATGGCCCTGATGATGGCCTACGCCGCCTCGGTCGGCTCGGCCGCGGCGCGGCGCGAGGCGGGCGCGGTCGGCTTTGTCGGCTGCGCCGCCGATGCGACCGCGCATTTCTTCGGGCGCGACAAGGGTGTCGGCACGATGCCGCATGCGCTGATCGGCTATGCCGGCTCGACCGTGCGCGCCGCCGAGATGTACCGCGAGATCTTCCCGGGCGAGCCGATGACCGTGCTGGTCGATTATTTCGGTCGCGAGATCACCGATGCGCTGGCGGTCGCCCGCCGCTTTCCCGGAGCTCGCCGCTGCGGGCGAGCTGTCGGTGCGGATCGACACTCATGGCGGCCGCTACGTCGAGGGGCTGGATCTCGCGCGTTCCTACGAGGTCCTGGAGCGGCACGCGCCGCAGGCGACGCGCGGCTACCGCACCGAGCAGGAGCTGCGCTTTCTGGTCGGCACCGGAGTTTCGGCGGCGGCGCTCTGGCTCGCCCGGCGCAGCCTCGACGAGGCCGGCTTCCCACGCGTCAAGATCGTCGCCAGCTCGGGCTTCGGCCCGGCCAAATGCCGCATGATGGCCGCCGCCGCCGCGCCGATCGACGCGGTCGGCACCGGCTCCTACCTGCCCGAGCGGTGGAGCGAAACCTACGCCACCGCCGACATCGTCGCCTATGACGGCGAGCCCATGGTCAAAGCCGGCCGCGAGTTCCTGCTCCGCCGCCGCACCGCCGGCTGACC
>CAVQSZ010000021.1:7500-190092 GCA_963716115.1 uncultured Alphaproteobacteria bacterium | reverse complement strand
TCGGCGCGAGCGGGCTTCAGCGAGCTGCGGCGATCTACGTCAGGCGACGATTACCGTAGGGATCGCAAGCACGTAGCGGACGAGGCCCGGTGCATGAACGACGATGGGATACGGCGGATTACGGCCGCCCGTGCTTCCGTGGTGCTTCCGCGACGGAGGGGAAGAAGGGGCGCGAGGGAATTCCGGGACACCCGAGCGCGACGACATTTTGATACCCCCCTGGGAATTAAAACACGCTACATAGAATGGGTACGCAAAATGCCGTCCAGACCGTCCAGCCGTCCGAACGCCGCCGATATCAATTGCTTGCGCTGGACGGTTGGTGGACGGCAGGAAGATTGCAGCTTCACGTTGTCCAGAGGAAACACCGGTCTGTATCAACGGGTTAAGGACCGCGGCCCGCTGGACGGCTTGCGCCGCGATCCGCGCGCGGGCTGCATTTCGGCGCATTTAGGGTGAGGGGGGCATAATAATCAATGAATGGCTCGAGCCGAGCCGGAGGCCGCAGCGAAGACCCGCCGGAGCCCGGCGAGCCGCTATGGCGCTGTGGAGCGAGTGACGCTCACGCAGCGCGGCGGGCGTCGCGCAGGATGCGGTTGACGCTGCTGCGGCCGATGCCGAGGCGCTCGGCGATCTTCTCGGCGCTCAGGCGCTCGGCGCGCAGCGCCAGGACCTCGGCCGCCTTGCGCCGCGCGGTCGGCTGGCGGCCCTTGTACTTGCCGGCCGCGGCGGCGCGGGCGATGCCCTCGCGCTGGCGGTCGAGCATGATTTCGCGCTCGAACTGCGCCACCGCGCCGATCATGCCGAAGAGCAGACGGCCGATCGGCGTCGCGGTGTCGATCGCCGGATCCAGGACGACGAGGCTCGCGCCCTTCCCGGCGATCGCGCGTTCGAGGGCGAGCGCATGTTCCAGGCTGCGGGCGAAGCGATCGAGCCGGGTGACGACCAGTTGATCGCCCGGCCGCAGAAAGCGCAGCGCGGCGTCGAGCTGGGTCCGCTCGCCGACCGCGCTGACCTGCTCCTGAAACACCTCCTCGCAGCCCTCGCGGGTCAGCAGCTCGCGCAATTGCGCCGCCAGCCCGGCCGCCTGGCGCGTCGTCGAAGTGCGGGCGTAGCCGATCTTCACGACAGCGCGCCCACCTTGGCGGCGATGCGCAAGACCAGCCAGACCCCCGGCAGGCCGACGCCGCCGACGATGACGAACAGGCCGCCGATCATCCACTTGATCACCGCCAGATCGGCCTCGATCCGGCCGAGCTCGGCCGCGGCTTGCGCCTCGGCTTCCGAGACACCGGCCGCTTTGAACGCGGCATAGGTCTTCGCCAACATCATCGCCACGATGGCTTGTCCTTCGCTTCTTACAAATCCAGGACAATGTGAGCCTATAGGACCACAATTGCAAGATTGATCTATATGGGCCGCCTTTCGGAGGGTTTCGCGGCGGCCCGCATGACCAAGGTCATGTGAGCCTATCGCGCCTCGACCGCGCCGCTCGGCCTTTGGTCGCGCGGCCGATCGCGGGGGGGTACCCCCGGTCTTTGCCGGCCCGGCCTATCGCACCCGTCGCAGACGGCATTTTTTGGTTTTGGGCAGGTTCAGACCGACGGTGAACCCAAGGCGGGGGACCGGGGCGGCGAGGCCGGCCAGAGGTTTGGAATGCGATCGGGGCGGCGGCGCGCTACAACACAGGCGGCGCGGCTAGGCTCGCGACCGAACGCCGGGGATGCCTGCCCCCGGCTGCCGCGCCGGACCTCTCGTGCAGGATGATGGCGAGGCAGGAACGCCATGGACCTGGATCTGTCGAGGGCCGAGCTGGGGGCGCTGGTAGACGCCGAGCTCAAGCGCCAACAAGATCAATCGCAATTCCGCGCAAAAATCGACGCCATCAACCAGATCGATGACCTGGTGCAGCGAGTCCGGCTGAAATCAGAGCTGGCGGCCTGGGTGGCCGAGGGCTGCGTCGGGGCGCAGCCGGACGACTTCGTGGAGTTGAAGGCGGCGGCCGTCGCCTACGAGAATCCTAGAAGACCTGCTGGATTCGCTCAGCGTCGCGGCCGAAGCGGGAAAGGACCCGCGCCGCCGCAACAACGCAATGAAGGGCGCGGTAGGGGCCGTCATGCGAGTGGTGCAGCATGCTCAGGCGCCGCTCGAAACGCGGCTGCCCCTCGAATGGCTGATGGAGAACCTGGACCGCCGCAACACGGCGCTGCTCTGCCGCGTCGCCGAAGTGGTGGCGGTGTCGGTGTGGTTCTTCGCGGGGCCGCCGCTCGGCGATGCCGGGGGCGGATGGCTCGACCGGGCGGCCGAGGAGATCGCCGCCGAGCTGAAGCGGCGCGGCGTCGACCGCAGTCCGTCGGCGCTGCTCCGGTATCGCGAGGATATCGATTGCGACGGGCATCTGCTTGCGGTTCGGGCTCGCCAGCCCCACCAATCCGTGAGGGCGGCGCACGACCGGATGCGCGAGCTGGGACAGCGGCCCGTGGAGCCGCCGCCGCCCGGACGGCGGCGGCTCATCCAACCGCAAAAACAGCGGTTCTATGAACGTGGGTGGCCGACTGCGGAGGAGCATCTCAAAGGCCAGATCGCGCACGGCTGCAATCAGCGCGACGCGGCGTGGCTGACGGTGGAGCTGGTGCTGGACGCCGCGGCGACGGCCCCGCCGGGCATGTCCGCAAAGCAGAAAAACATCGAGGCTCGCCGCACCCCCATTCCGTCGGACTGGTCAATTCCCGAGAAAAACCAAAAATCCGGGATCGACGACACCCCATAATCGAAAGCCACATGGATCAGGAACCCTGGCGACTCGGACCCGAAGGAAACCGGCTCGACGCGCTGGCGGCGATGAACGGGATCGCGGGATCGCTCGCGGTGCTGGTCGGGAAGCGCCGGCGGCCGCGGCAAAAGGGGGACCGCGCGGTCCAACGCCAGGAGAGCGCGCTGATCGCGCTCGCCGGCGCCCTCGCGGGCGCGTTCCGCCGGCAGGACGCGCCCGGCTTTGCCCTCGACGCCGAGGGCCTGGTCGCGCTGATGGCGCAGGTCGAAGCGTGCGCGGCGCGCGGTGTGCGGCACGACCAGCTCGTCGAGATCCCGGCGCGCTGGTCCTTCGACCGCCTGACGATCGATCCGGCGCGCCTGGCTTTGGTCGCGACGATGCGGCTGCGGCAAAAGATCGAAGTGCAGTTGACCGGCGCCTCGGACGCCCGCCGGCTCACGCAGCTGCAGGTCGTCAAGAACCTCGAAGGCGAGATCGCCCGGATCGCGCAGCGTCTCGATCGGCGCGAGATCGCCGGCGCCGAGGCGCTGCGCATTGTGATCGACCGGTTTGTGGTCGCGGCCGGCGCGGTCACCCCTGCCGATATCGGCGAGCTGCTGTCCGGCGATCCCCGCCGCTCGCCGGCGCTGCCTTGCCTGCCCTCGCGAAAGCGGGGGCCGTCCGCCGCCGCGTGAGAAAGAGGGGAGGAGAGCACGATGCGGATATCGATCGAGGTCCTGGCGCACGCCAGCGCCGACACGTTGGGGGGCTGGTGATGCTCGGAGCCGAGATGCTGCGTAGGCTGACCGCCCCGTTGCGGGCGGCAGCGCCCGACGACCAGCTCGCCGAGGTGACGACCGAGATCGCCGAGCTGGCGCGCGACATGGCGCGGCTGGAGGCCGAGCGGTCCTCGCTGATCGTCGCCAAGCTCGGCGGCGACCCCGAGGCCGAGGCGCGGGTGACCGCGATCGACGCCGAGGCCACGGCGATCCGCCGCCGGCTCGCCGATCTGCGCCAGGCCGAGGGCCGGCTGCGCAGCGAGATCGCGGCGAGCGCCCAGCTCGAGCTCGACGAGGCGGCGACCGCCGGCCGCCGGCGGCTCGCCGAGCTGCATCAGCGATCCACGACGAGGCGCGCGCGCTTCGACGAGGACGAGCGCGGTGCTCGGCCGCACGGATCCGCGTCATCCGCGGGCTCACGCCGAGGAGGCGGCCGCGATCACCCACTCGACCAAATAAAGCGCTGGCCGCTCGACCCTGGCCGGCACAAATCCGCAATGCGATGCGGCCGCACTTCGTCATCGACGCGAGGCAAGCCACCCGGACGCGAATGAACAACTACCTACAGCTCGAAATCGAGCTGGACCGGGGCGCGCGCGCATTGGGGCCTGGCAGCAGTTCTTCGGGGAGGTACTGGATATCGATGCGGCGATCTTCACCACTCGCGAGGCGGCCGAAGCCTGCCGGGAGCGCCGCAACGGAGCACCCGCCGGCGATCGTCGTCCCGCTGCAGGACGGGTTGTGGACCCTGATCGCCGGGAATCAGGCGTTCGCGACCGAGGCCGAGGCGGCGGGCGCGGCGCGCTCGTGGCGACGTTGAGCGGCCACGTCGTCACCGCCTGGCGCGGCGGCTGGCTGGCGCTGCCGGCCGGGCTCGCGGTGGCGCTGGCGCCGTGATTTCCGCGCGCGAGCCGGCTTGTGACCCGTGGCGGCCGCTCTTCGCCGTCGCGGTGCAACGGCACGGGATGGCCGCGGTGCGGCGAATGCTCGATCTCGCGGGCGATGCCGCCCGCACAGCCGGGCGCTGGATGGCCGAGTCGGATTTTTCCGACCCACAGGCCGACCGCGGCGGGATCGCGCTCTACGACGCTCCCAGCGCCTCCGCCCCCGCTTTCGCGAGGGGCGAACGGGGGGCGATTCCGGTGAGCGCCGAGCGCGACGCGACCGAGCCGGCGGCCGAGCCCGAGTCCGGACATGTGCGCGAATTGTCGCAATTATCGTTATCGCATGATCGACCCGCAGGCGCTGCGCCGGGCGCAGGCCGCCGGCGCGATGATCCCCGAAGGCGAATGCCGCCCCCATCCGGCCTATGTCGATCGCCGGCTCGGCGATTGGTGCGGCGAGCACCAACGCCGCGAGCCCACCAGGAGGTGACCCCATGCCCGCCTCGCTCGGCACCCGCACCAAGCAGAGCCGCCAGACGACCCGCGCCGACCAGGGAAGCCAGACCCGCAGCTATACCCGCGACCTCGGCATGAGCAAGCGGCTGGCCTCGACGATGACCTACACCGGGGCCAACGCCCGGATCAGCGCCTTCAACGGCGCATTCGCCGCCTTTGTGCCGGGCGATCCGGTGCTGTCCGAAGGCACTTCGCTCAACAACGGCTATTTCCGGGTGACGTCGATCGACCCGACCAACGCCGCCTGGCTTGTCGTCGACCCGCCGCCGAAGGACGAGGGGCCGGTGAGCGCGGTGGTGAGGACGCCATGATCGGCCGGGCGCAGGCGGCGCTGCTGATCCGCGCCATCGGAGACTGGATCGCGGCCGAGCGCGCCGCCGGCCGGCCGGTCCCGGCGGTCAAGCTCGAGTACGGCGACGGGCTGACCCGCGAGGACGCCGCGGCGCTGCGCAACTGGGGGATGGGCTCGCCGGCGATCCGCAAGGCCTACGAGGACCGCGGCCACCCGGACCATGCCAGGGCGCGGGCGTTGGGCGAGCTGACCCGGTATTTCGCGAGCGACCATCCGCAGCAGGCGGACGGCAAGCCGGCCCCGTGGAGCGAGCCCTTGTCGCCTGAGATGACCGCCTTCGCCACCGGCCAGGCGCGGCGGGTCGACCCGGCGCAGCTCGAGCCCGGCGAGGCGCACGCGATGATCCGCCACATCGAGAGCGACCCCGGCGCGATCCGCGCCTATCTCGACAAGGCTGCGCCAGGTCACGCGGCGGCCGTCGCGGAGATGACCGCGCTGCACCGGACCGCCGCCGGGACCGCGACCGTGCGCGAGCGCGTCAATAGCGAGGACGGCGGCCTGTCGCCGCGGGCCGCCGAGCTGACCGACCAGCTCCGCGCGACCCCGCAGCACGGGATCGAGCGCCAGCGGATCTCGGACGCGCTGCACGCCGAGCTCGGGCGCGCCGCAGCCGGACCCGGCGCGCCGCAGCCCGGTCCGAGCCCGCGCGACCGGATCGCCGCGCGGCTCGCCGACAAGGATTTCTCGGCCCGCTACCTCGACCGCCGCCACCCGGAGCACGCCGCCGCCGTCGCCGAAATGCGCGGGCTCCACGAGGCCGAGGCCGGCGTGGGCCTTCAGCCCACGGGCTCGACCCGTGGGGGCAGCGCCCCGGCGCCGACGCCGGGCGCGCCGGGCGCCGGCTGAGGCGCGGATTCAGGGTCGGCGACTTGAACATCGGCGGCGCGCGGCGCCCCGCCGATCGGCAGCGGGGTCAGGTAGCCCTCGATCGCCCTTCGCGGGGCGCCGCGCGGCGAGCCGCCGAGGCGATGAGCGACATGATCGAACCAGCCTCGGATCGTCAGCCCGCCCTCGAACATGACATACCCGAAATCGCCGCCATGGCCGCAGCAGGCAGCGGCTGCGCCGGGTAGATGTCCGAGGCAGCCGTCATGGCCTTCGGGCGTTCGCGGGAGGCCGCACCAACTGCATCGCGCTGCCCGCTCTTCGGCCTCGGCTCGAGCGGTGGCGGCGATGCTGCGGATATGCTCGCGGAGCACCCGCTCCTGCGCCTGCCGCCGTCTCGCGCCGCGGCGCACCTGCGCCTGTTCCGCCTGTCGTTCGGGCTCGGACGGCGCCAAGCGCCATCGGCGGCGGCGATAGGGGTCAGAGGGGTCGGTCGTCGGCCGCACCAGGCCGCGCCGCGCCAGGCCGCGCAAGGCGCGGCGCAGACTGCTCTTTCGGGCCGGCCGCAGGGTGCTGGCCGAGACGCCGAAAACGAGCGTTGCGAGCTGATCGAGAGTCTTGGCGGAGACACCGAGGCGCTCCATGACCGCCAATTGCAGCTTGCCGGGGCCGCGGCTCATCACACCTCCTATGGGTATACCTGCCGATACGTATATCTTGGCCGCCGCCGCCGCACTATCGGTATCTGACGGAGGACGCTTTGAGCCCGGCGGCGACGCGGCTGAAGGCGGCAGATAGGACATCGCAGTGATGCACGACGACGAGATTGCGTGGCGCGAGCGGCAGCACGAGAACTGGCGGCTCGCCGACGACCTTCGCGCCCACCTCGAGGCCGGCCGGCACGCCGACGCGGGCAAGATCCAGGTCCTCTTGCGCCGGCGCTTTGGCGAGATCCACGGATGGCAGCGTTCGCCGGCCCGCTTCACGGTGAAAAGCCTGGCCTGCGGCGACCGCAAGAACCGCCTGCCCGGCCTGGCCGGCGAAGACGCCGACGCGGTGCGAGGCCGCCTGTTCGATCACCCCGGCTTCTGGCGCCGCGGCGGCAACGCCGCGGCCATCTCGGCGCACCTCTACCATTGGCCGGACTACGAGGAGCGGTGTCGGGCCTTTGCCGCCGAGCACCGGCTCGACGTGCGCGAGGTCGATTTTCCCAGCTGGTGGTTTCCCGGCGCCACCACGCTCATCCTGTGGACCGGCGCCATCGTGCGCGCCGAGCGGGACGAGCAGGCGCGGCTGTTGGCCGAGAGCTGCGCGACATCGACGAGCTGATAACTCACTGCTCAGATCTGAGCAGTGAGAATTGGTTCACGCCGAGCGTCTATTGCTCAGTCAGCGTCTTCGCTGAGCAGCTCGGCGAGGGTGACGGGGCAGCTGTCCGGCGTCGGCAGCGGATGAGTTGCGTCGATCGTCTCCGGCATGCCGCGCCGAGCCTCGCGATAGAGCTTGGCGACGTCGATCCGTTGCCGCATCGACGGTGTGAAATGCCGCTGGGCCTCGCCACGGTGCAGCCGGGCCTCGGCCCGCCAGTGCGGCGCGTCGCGCGACAGCGGCCAGGCCTCGGCCTTGAGATCGTGCAGCAGCGCCAGGACCAGGTGCGATTCGACGGCATGCAGCTCGTTGCGGCCCACGGCCTCGACCTCCTCGACCAAATTGTCCCAATCGAGGGCGTTGGCGGCGCGGCGCCGCAGCAGCTCCGCCTGCTCTTCCGACCAGGCCAGGATGTCGGTCTCGTAGAGGTTCAAGGCTTGGTCTCCGATGCGGCGGCCACGCCGCGGCGCAGCAGATAGATCAGCGCCTGGGTCTTCGACGGCACGACCGGCTGCGCCCGCCGCCATGCCTCGATTGCGTCGATCAGGTCGAGCGGAATGCCGCGGTCGGGGATGCGGCCGGCAGCGGCGCGCTCTGGCCTCACCATGCCGGATAAATACGGAACTGCACCGGATGTTCAAGCCAGTTTGTCGATGGCGCTTAACGGGGTTGTAGCGGCTTCGCGAATTTGGTTGTCCATGGCGGGCCGGCGGCCGCATCATGAGGGCGGCGTTAGAAACGCCTTGCATGAGCGGCGGCGTCCCCGAAAGTCGGCGATCATCCTATGTCGGGGAGTGCGAGGATCTAAGGCCGGGCAACCGGCGCGAATAACTCCACGCGACTCATGCCGCGTTTCTAGCTCCCCGGCGCCCGCCGGCCGCGGGCGATGGCTTAGAAAGCCACGAGCATGAAGCTGACGATAAGCAACATCAAGGCGATCGAGCCCGCCGGCAAGGAGGTCTTCTATTGGGATGACGACCTGCCGGGCTTTGGCCTGCGGGTGCAGCCCTCCGGGGTCCGCTCCTATCTGATCCAATACCGCAATAAGAGCGGGCGATCGCGTCGGTTGCGGCTCGCCCGCCACGGGGTCATGACCCCGCACGAAGCGCGCCGCGAGGCCCACCGGCTGCTTGCCGCCGTCGCCGGCGGCGAAGATCCGGCCGCCGATCGCCGGCGGGCGCGCCAGGCGCTCACCGTCGCCGACCTCGCCGCCCGCTATCTGAGCGATCACCTCGAGGCGCACAACAAGCCGTCGACCCGCCGCGAGTTCCGCCGCATCGTCGAGCGCGACATCCTGCCCGTTCTCGGCAGCCGCGGCGCCGCCGAGGTCACCCGCGACGACATCGCCCGATTGCATCGCGCCCGGCAGAAGGCGCCGCGCGTGGCGAACCTGATGCTGGCAGTCCTGTCGAAGATGTTCGCGCTGGCTGAGCTGTGGGGCATCCGGCCCGAGCATTCCAACCCGGCGCGCGGCATCGAGCGCTACCCGGAGCGAAAGCGCACCCGGTTTCTGACCGACGAGGAGCTGGGGCGGCTCGGCGAAGCGATGCGCCGGGCCGCGCGCGAGGCGGCGATCCCGCCGGCGCGGCTTGCGGCGGTTCGCCTCTTGGCGCTCTGCGGGCTGCGCCTCGGCGAGGCGCTGGCGCTGCGCTGGGAACATGTCGACCTAGCCGAAGGCGTGCTGCGCCTGCCCGACGCCAAGGGCGGCGCCAGGGTGCACGCGCTCGGCGCCGAATCGACAGCACTCCTCGACGAGCTGCGGCCGCCGTCTCGTCCGGACGGCTGGGTGTTCCAGGGAGACGGCGGCCTGGGGCCGCTGACCGCGGATCGGGTCGAGCGCGCCTGGCAATGGCTGCGCGCCGCGGCCGGGCTCGCCGACGCGCGGCTTCATGATTTGCGGCACACGGTCGGCACCTATGCCGGACAGACCGGCGCGAACGCCTTCATGGTCCGCGACAAGCTGGGGCACAAGACGCTCGCCATGACCGGGCGCTACGTCAACCAGGATGCCGCTCCGATCCGGCTGCTGTCGGATCGGGTCGAAAGCCGCATCGCCCGCGGGCTCGCCGCCGAGACGGCCGAGCCGATCCCCCTGCCGCCGTCTCGTCCGGGCGCTCCCCCCGCTTTCGCGAGGGCAGGCTTGACCGGCGGCCTCGGGCCGAAGCGAAGCCGGGCGAAGACCTGAACCCACGGCGCTCCGCCGTGCCGATCGTCCGCCACCGCAAATCCCGGAAAATAGTTTTTTTTCGGGATCGCCGGCCGTTCACGCTGCCCCGCAGCTCAACGATAACCGGCGAGGCAAACCACGATGGATGACGCACGAGACCTCTTAACGGAAGCGGCGCGGGTCGATGCCCCGTGTGGGCGGATCATCCCGAGCGACCCCGACGCGCTCCTGTTTACGGGCGAGGCGGCCTACCTGCTCGGGCAGTCCCCGCGGACCCTCGACGAGTGGCGCCGCAGCGGCGCCGGCCCCCATTTTCTGCGCCTTGGCCGGGTGCGCGCGGTGCGCTATCGCCGCCGCGATCTCGTCGAATGGATGGACGGCAGACGGCGGCGCTCGACCAGCGACCCCGGCCCGGAAGCGGCGTGACATGGCCGCGTCGTACGCCGACCAGGTCCTGCGGGAGCTCCTCGCAGAATCGAGCACGGACTGCGAGCGACAGCGCATCGCCGAGCAGCTCGATGCGCTGTCGCTCGAGGAGTAGGCCGGTGCCGGAGCGCCCGACCGGACGGCGGATCGATTTCGCCCGGATCAACCGGGCCGCGCTGATCCAGATCGACATCATCCTCGCGCGCTGGCTGCCGGGCGGCAGGCGTGAGGGCGAGGAATACGTGGTCCGCAACCCGAAGCGGCAGGACCAGCGGCCCGGCAGCTTCAAGATCAACACCCGCACCGGCGCATGGGGCGATTTCGCGACCGGCGACAAGGGGCGCGATCTGGTCAGCCTCGCCGCCTACCTCCACGACCTCGGCCAGGGTGCGGCGGCGCGGCGGGTTGCGGCCATGCTCGGCCTCGATCCCGAGCATGGCTGACGATCCCTTTCGGCCGGTAGCCGCGGCCAAGCGCCGCGCGGCGCCGGCGAAGACCGGACGCGGCGAGGTGTGGACGACGCTCGTCCCGGCGCCCGCGAACGCGCCGGCCGCCCCCGACCACTACCAGCACGGCAAGCCGAGCCGCATCGAGACCTATCGCGATGCGCAGGGGCGGCTCCTCGGGCATGTCTGCCGCTTCGACCTCGCGGACGGCGCCAAGGTGTTCCTGCCGCTGACCTACTGCCGATCCGGCAAGGGCGGGCTGGAATGGCGATGGCAGTCATGGCCGGCGCCACGGCCGTTGTTCGGGCTGGACCGGCTCGCCGCGCGGGCGAACGCGCCGGTTGTCGTCGCCGAGGGCGAGAAGGCCGCCGCCGCCGTCGAGATGCTGTTGCCCGATCATGTCGGGGTGACCTCGCCCAACGGCTCGCTCGCCGCGGCCGCGGCCGACTGGACCGCGCTCGCCGGCCGCCGGGTGATCATCTGGCCCGACGCCGACGAGGCCGGCGCGAAATACGCCGCCGCCGTCGTCAGGCTGCTGGCGCCGATCGCCGGCTCGGTCATGGTGGCGGCGCCGCCCAAGGGGGCCGCTGCCGGCTGGGACGCGGCCGACGCGCTGGCCGAAGGCTGGGACCAGGCGCGCGCCGCAGACCTGATCGACGGCGCCGCCGATGCGCTGGCGCCGAAACCGCCGTCCACCGCCAGATCGAGCTCGCCTCGGCGCGGCCGAGGGCGCCCGGCCCGCGCCTGGAGCGGCGACGACGGCGCCGAGCCCGAGACCGAGGAGCGCAAGCCGAGGCCCCGCCAGAAGGACGGGTTGCTTGCGATCCTCAAAACCGTCGAGTTGTGGCAATCGCCCGATAAGATCGCGCATGCGACGATCGTCGTCGACGGGCACCACGAGAACCATGAGGTTCGCGCCCGAGCCTTCCGCTTCTGGCTCGGCCACCAGTTCTTTCAGGCCCACGGCGCCGCGGTCAGCAAGCAGGCGATGGAGGAGGCGCTGACCCACGCCGAATCGGTCGCGTGGTTCGAGGGCAAGGAGCACGAGCCGTTCATCCGCCACGGTCACAGCAATGGCCGCCTCTATCTCGACCTCGGCGACGACAAATGGCGCGCCATCGAGATCGATGGCGAGGACTACCGCATCGTTTCGCGGCCGCCGGTCAAGTTCATCCGCTCCGACTACATGCTGTCCCTGCCCGAGCCGGTGCGGCCCCCGCCCGAGGCGGCGGACATCGGCCCGCGCCTTGCGCTCGAGCTCGGCGAAATCATCCCGGTCGAGACCGGGGGCGACATCACCTTGATCGTCGCCTGGCTGCTGATGACCTTTCACCCGAAGGGTCCTTATCCGGGGCTCGGCTTCAATGGCCCCGACGGCTCGGGCAAGACCAGCGCCGGCCGCCTCGTCAAGCGCATCCTCGATCCTGACCGCGCCCCCGACCGCGCGCCGCCGCGCGACGAGCTGGGCCTCTGCGCCGCCGCCCGCAACAGCTGGGTCGTGGCGCTCGACAACCTGTCGCACGTGCCGGGATGGCTCAGCGACGCAATGTGCCGGCTCGCCACCGGGGCGGCGATCAGCGGGCGCTCGCTCTACACCAACGCCGACGAATTCCGCTACATCCTGAAGCGCCCGCAGATCACCACCGGCATCAACAAGCTCGCCGACCGCGCCGACCTGGCCGCCTGCTGGATACAGATCACGATGCCGCGCATCGTCGAGGAGCAGCGCCTCGACGAGGAGGAGTTCGAGGCGATGGTCGCCGAGCGCCTGCCGCGGGTCTTGGGGCTGCTGCTGACCGCGGTCGCCGGGATCCTCGGCAACCCCGACGCGCGGCTCGCCCGGCCGCCGCGGATGGCCGATTTCGCCCTCTGGATCGAGCGCGCCCGGCCCGGTCTCGGCTGGCACGAGGACAAGTTCAGCGAGGCCTACGAGGCCAACCGCGGCAGCGCCGGCGACGCCGTGATCCAGAACGACGCGCTGGCGCAGGCGCTGATCGAGCTGCTGGAGCAAGAGCACGGGCATTGGCAGGGCAGCTCGACCGAGCTGATCGCAGCGCTGCCGGTCAGCGAGGCGGTGCGCCGGCAAAAGAGCTTCCCGGCGCCGAACACCCTCCCCGATCGACTGGTCCGCCTGACCAACACCCTCGCACGCGATCGGCATCGAGTTCGCTTTTGAACGCGCCGCCAACGCCAGCCGTAAGCGGCTGATCGTGCTGACCCGCCGCGAGCTGCCCGCCGGCGCCTGATCGCGCGATCGTGTGAGGTGCGCGCGCGAGGCCGAGGTGGGGCGCCCCCGGTTTCGCCAGCCGCCGCTCCGTCGCACGCGTCCGCCGCAAAACGGCGGGGCCGCGCCAACCCCTTGCAATCGTTCACCCGATAGAGCCTCCCGCGTCCCTTTTGGGTTGTAGCGACGGCGTTAGATCGCGGTTTTCGCGCCTACCCGTTATACGTGCTGGACGGCTGCCGTCCACCAACTGTCCAACACAACATATTGATATCGGCTACGTTCGGACGGCTGGACGGCTTGGACGGCTGTTTCTTGTTAAGTCTAAGAGAGAAATAAATAGGGGGGTGATATAGGTACGGCGGTCTATGGTTTCGGGGTTATGGGGCTTCCGCCGTGCTTCCGCGGCCCCTGGCCCGCCGAAGTCGCCGACCAACCGTACCCGGCAACCTGCTGATATCCTTGGTGCGGACGGCGGGACTCGAACCCGCACCCTCTGGCGAGGAGCAGATTTTAAGTCTGCTGCGTCTACCGTTTCGCCACGTCCGCCCGCTTCCTGCCCTCAGCCTTCGCTCAACCCCTCCTGCGGGTCGCCGCCGAGGGCGCGGATCAGCCCGATCACCTCCGCGGCGCCGGCGGCCAGCCGCTCCCGGTCGGCGCCGCGCAGCACCAGGGTCACGCCGAAATCGCCGCGCCGGAAATAGGGGTAGGAGCCGATCTCGAGGTCCGGCCAGCGCGCCTGCAATTCGCCCAGCCCCTTGGCCAGGACGCCCTCGCCGAGGCGGCAGCTGACGCTGCGGCTCAAGATCTTGTCGCCGCCCATCAGGCGGTGCGTCAGCTGCGCGAAAATGCCCTGCATGATGCTCGGCACGCCGGGCAGAACAAAGACGTTGCCGATCTGGAACCCCGGCGCCTGCGAGATCGGGTTGGGCAGCAAGGTCGCCCCCTCGGGGACCATCGCCATGCGCAGCCGCGCCTCGTTCAGGTGTCCGGCCGGGTAGTGGCTTTCGAGCAGCCGCCGGGCGTCGGGATCGACGATCAGCGGCAGCGCGAAGGCGTCGGCGATGCATTGCGCGGTGATGTCGTCATGGGTCGGGCCGATCCCGCCGGTGGTGAAGACATAATCGAACGCGCGCCGCGCCTCGTTGACGGCAGCGACGATGACCTCCGGCCGGTCGGGGATCACCCGCGCTTCGCGCACCTGAATGCCGACCTCGTTGAGCCCTCGCGCGAGAAAGGCGAGGTTCTCGTCCTGCGTGCGCCCGGACAGGATCTCGTTGCCGATGATCAGGACGCAGGCGGTGACGATCCCGCGCTCGGGGTTCTTCTGGGTCATGCCGTTCGGGGCCTCGTCGGTTGCTGCCGCCCGATCCTTCATAGGCAAACGGCAGGCGCGGCGCAATCGCCGCCGAGGATTGCCGCGCGCCGTCGCAATCCCTACGTTCAGCACAGGTTTCGACCGCGCCCGGCGCGGCCCCTCAAGGACGACGCGAAGCACGCTCGGCATGCAGCAGAATTTGACCAGAGGCCTCGCCGCCGGCGAGACCCGCGACGGCGGGATCAAGATCCACGGGCCCGAGGCCTTTGAGGGCATGCGGCGCGCCGGCGCGCTGGCCGCGGCGACGCTCGACTTCATCACCCCGCATGTCCGCCCCGGCGTCGCCACCGGCGAGCTCGACCGGCTGTGCCACGACTTCGTCGCCGACCACCACGCGGTCTCGGCGCCGCTCAACTACCGCGGCTTTCCGAAATCGATCTGCACCTCGGTCAACCATGTCGTCTGCCACGGCATCCCGGGCGACCGGCGGCTGATGGAAGGCGACATCCTCAACATCGACGTGACCCCGATCCTCGACGGCTGGCATGGCGATACGAGCCGCATGTTCCTGGTCGGCGAGCGCATCCCGGTCAAGGCGCGGCGGCTGGTCGACGTCACCTACGAGGCGATGATGCGCGGCATCGCCGTGGTGCGGCCCGGGGTTCGGATCGGCGCGATCGGCGACGCGATCCAGCGCTACGCCGAGAGCCACCGCTTTTCGGTGGTGCGCGATTTTTGCGGCCACGGCGTCGGCCGGGTCTTTCACGACGCCCCCTCGATCCTGCATTACGGCCATCCGGGCGAGGGGCCGGCGCTGCGCGAGGGGATGTTCTTCACCGTCGAGCCGATGATCAACGCCGGGCGCTGGGAGGTCAAAATCCTCAGCGACGGCTGGACCGCGGTGACCAAGGACCGTTCGCTGTCGGCCCAGTTCGAGCACACCGTCGGGGTCACCGCCGCCGGCTACGAGATCTTTACGATCTCCCCGGCCGGCCTGCACCGGCCGCCCTATGCGCTCACCCCTCCGGTAGAAACCCCCGCGACAGCGCCTCCTCGGGGGTGAACGGGCAGGCCTCGGGAAACACATCGTCCGCCAACCCGGTCTCGGCGATGGCTCTGGCGCGGGCAATTTCATAGGCCTCCGCCAGCATCGCCGCGGCAATCGGCCGAAGGCTCGGGGAGTCGACGAGCAGCCCTTCGATCTGAAGCCGCTGCTCGTCGATCGTCGCCGACCAGCTCCGCGATCGCGCTCCGGGTTGGTGACGCCATTTCAGCAGGTGCATTGCCAGGACGGCCAATCGGCTCTTCAGCTCGCGCCGGTCGCTTCGCCCCATGCTTTCGAGCTCCTCGGCAATGTTCTCGGCGTCGATGCCGGACATCTCCCCCGCGCGCAGCAGCCGCGACTGCTCGATCGTCCAGGCGTAATAATCTGCGTGATAGCCGATGGCGTTGCCGGCCATAGCCGATCCTCCGTGCGCGACAGGGCAGACTATCACGCTAGGGCGAGAGCCGCACCGTGCTGCGGGCGCTGCGGCCGGCGGCATCGATCACGGTGAGCTCGGAAAAGCCCACACCTTCGGGCCGCCAGTAAAGCGGCCGGCGCGGCGGCGCAAGCGGCAATGGCCGGCCGTCGACCAGCCAGCGCAAGGGCGGTCGCCCGCCGGCGGCTTCGAGCGGCACCTCCTCGCCCCGCCATTCGATCAGCGCCCCGTCCGGCGGGTAGACGATTTTCGGGGCCGACAGGGGTTGCGCCGACAAGCCGGGGTCGAGCCGCCGCAGCCGCGGCGGCAGGTCCCGGCGCCTGACCAGCAGGGCGCCGGCGGGAGGCGGCGCGCTGTTCTCCGGCCGCGCCGGGCCGAGCAGGTCGGCGATCTTGAACAGCACCGGGGCCGCGGTCAGCCGGCCGCTGCGGCCGGGCATCGGGGCGCCGTCGGGCCGCCCGGCCCAAACCCCGATCGTGAATTCCGCGTCGTAGCCGACCGCCCAGGCGTCGCGGTAGCCGTAGGAGGTTCCGGTCTTGAAGGCGAGCCGCCGGCCGCGGCGGGTCTCCGCCGGCAGGACGCCGGGGGGCGGCGGCGCCCCGGCCAGGATGCCGTTGACGTACCACGCGGCGAGCGGCCCGAAGATCGCGGTTCCCGGCGGCTCCGGGTCGTCGGGGCGCCGGCGCAGCGCCGCCGCCCGCCCGCCGTTCGACAGCGCGGCGTAGAGCCGCGCCAGATCGGTCAGGGTGACGCCGGCGCCGCCGAGCGCCACCGCGAGGCCGGGCTCGGCCGCCGCCCCCGGCAGGCGCAATTCGACCCCCGCCGCGGCCAGCGCGGCGACAAAGCGGCCGGGCCCGAGCCGGTCGAGCACGGCGACGGCGGGCACGTTCAACGAATATTGCAGCGCCTCGCGCGCGGTCACCTCGCCCTCGAAGCGCCCGTCGAAATCGGTCGGCGCGTAATCGCCGAAATGGCGCGGCCGGTCTTCCAGCACCGTCTCCGGGTGGATCAGCAGCCGGTCGAACGCCATCGCGTAGATGAAAGGCTTCAAGGCCGACCCTGGTGACCGCACCGCGCGCGCCATGTCGAGCGTTCCGTGCCGCGCGGTCGAGGCGAAGTCGGCGTTGCCGACATAGGCAAGCACCGCCCGGCTGCGGTTTTGCACGATGATCGCGGCGAACGTCGCCTGTGGATCGAGGCTCCCGACCTCGCGCTGCAGCAGCGCCTCGACCTGCTGCTGCAGCAAGGGATCGATCGTCGTGCGGAGCACCGGCGCCTGCGGCGCCTCGTCGCGCAATGCCCGCGCCAGATGCGGCGCATGGAACGGCAGCGGCAGCCGGCGCTGCGGGACCGGCGCCGCGCGCGCCTCGGCCAAGGTCTCTGGCGCTATCACTCCGGCTTGCGCCATGCGCGCCAGGACGCGGTCGCGAGCGGCGCGCGCCGCCGCTGGGTGACGGTCGGGGCGCAGCCGCTCGGGCGAGCGCGGCAGCGCCACCAGCAAGGCCGCCTCGGCCGCGGTCAGATGCGCCGGCTCCTTGGCGAAATAGGCGAGGCTCGCCGCGCGCACGCCTTCGAGGTTGCCGCCGAACGGAGCCAGGGTCAGGTAGAGGTCGAGGATTTCGTCCTTCGACAGGCGGCGCTCGAGCGCCAGCGCCTGCGCCATCTCGCCGAGCTTTGCGGCGAGCGAGCGGGGATGGGGCTCGAGGAGCCGGACCACCTGCATCGTCAGGGTCGAGGCGCCCGACACGATGTGGCCGCGCCATGCCAGCTGGCCCAGGGCGCGCAGCGCGGCGATCGGGTCGACGCCGGGGTGAGAGGCAAAGCGCCCGTCCTCGGCCGCGATCAGCATATGGCGATAGAGCGGGTCGACCGCTGCGGGCTCGACCGGCAGCCGCCACTTGTCGTCGGCGCTCAGAAAGCCGCGCAGGATCGAGCCGTCGGCGGCCAGCGCCAGCGCCGACACGTCGCGGCCGCGGTCGAGCGGAGGCGGGGGGAGGGCGAAGAAGGCGGCCATGAGGGAGGCCGTAAGAAGGAACAGGGCCACCGCAGCAGCGCGCCACCGACGCCGGCGGGCAGGCGGGTGGGCCGCAGCACCTTCCGGCGGATGCGGCTCGACCTGCTTTGCCTGATTCATCAGGTCGAGATCAGGCGATCGGGGTTGCTGCGAGACCATTGGGTGATGTTGCGAATATCATACTATCGCGTGTTTGTCAACGCTTTACCTCCCTCGCCCCGCTTGCGGGGAGAGGGACGGGGTGAGGGGCTGTCTTTCGAGCTCGGCAAGGAGCGCTTGCAGAACCCCGTCCAGGTTTTCGATGACATCATTGTTCCAGATGCGGATCACGCGATAACCGAGAGCGCCGAGATCGCGGTCGCGCTGAATGTCGTTCAGGCGTTCCGAGTGCTGGCCGCCGTCGAGCTCGACGATCAACCGCCGCTCCCGACAAACGAAATCGACGTAGTATCGATCGATGGGCTCCTGGCGGACGAATTTGCAGCCGCCGAGCTGCCGACCGCGAATGCGCCTCCACAACGCGAATTCTGCGGCCGTGAATGCGCGCCGCAACGATCGCGCCCGCTCAGCCCGCTTTTGATCCTTGCCCCGCAACGCCTCGACCCTTCCGCTAAGAGGCTCGCCCCTCACCCCGACCCTCTCCCCGCAAGCGGGGCGAGGGAGGCGTGTTCATCACTCCGGTCCGACCCTGATTTCTCTTGCCGGCCCGGCCCCGACAATCCCGTGCGCGCCCTCAGATTTACCTCCCTCGCCCCGCTTGCGGGGAGAGGGACGGGGTGAGGGGCTGTCTTTCGAGCTCGGCAAGGAGCACTTGCAGAACCCCGTCGAGGTTTTCGGTGACATCATTGTTCCAGATGCGGATTACGCGCGATAACCGAGGGTGTCGAGGTCGCGGTCGCGTTGGATATCTTTCCGGCGCTCCGAGTGCTGGCCGCCGTCGAGCTCGACGATCAAGCGCTGCTCGCGACAAACGAAATCGACGTAGTAGCGATCGATGGGCTCCTGGCGGACGAATTTGCCGCCCCCGGGCTGCCGACCGCGAATGCGTCTCCACAACGCGAATTCTGCGGCCGTGAATGCGCGCCGCAACGATCGCGCCCGCTCAGCCCGCTTTTGATCCTTGCCCCGCAACGCCTTCTCAGGTATCAGGCCCCGATGCAGCACCTGTGTGAGCAATCCGGGCTTACAGCAGCCGGCCCTGGGTGTCGGCGCGCTCGCGCGGGGCGGCGCGGAAGGTGGCGGCATCGAGCCGGGACACGACGAGGCCATTCGGCGGTGTTATAAACATCACACTATAGCGTGTTCATCACTCCGATCCGACCCTGATTTCTCCTGCCGGCCCGGCCCCGACAATCCCGTGCGCGCCCTCAGATTTACCTCCCTCGCCCCGCTTGCGGGGAGAGGGAGGGGTGAGGGGCGGCCGAAGTCGCTGTCGCGTCGCCTGTCTTTCGAGCGTTTCCGAATGTTGGCCGCCATTAAGCTCGACAATCAACCGCCGCCCGCGGCAAACGAAGTCGACGTAGCATCGATCGACAGGCTGCTGGCGGACGAATTTGCAGCCCCCGAGCTGCCGACCGCGAATGCGCCTCCACAACGCGAATTCTGCGGCCGTGAATGCACGCCGCAACGATCGCGCCCGCTCAGCCCGCTGTTGATCCTTGCCCCGCAACGCCCCGACCCTTCCGCTTAAGAGGCTCGCCCCTCACCCCGACCCTCTCCCCGCACGCGGGGCGAGGGAGGCTGCGCTCTGTCGCCTCGCGGCGGCGGTCGGTCAGCGCCCGCACGGTCAGCTCGCCGTCGCGCCCGCCGGGTCGGGTCGGCAAGGGTTTTGAACAGATCGCGGGCGGGGTCTGGATGCCGGATCGATAACCGGCGGGCTTGCCCGCGGCCGGGGAACGCGCGATGCTGCCGGCGCGGGAGGGGGCCGGACGGCCGCGATCAAGTGCGTCGCCAATTCGGCATTTCGAGCCGACAACGCCGGCGGCCCGCCGCAACCGGCGCGATATCCGACGAGGAGAGCAAGAATGGCGTTCGGCATCCAGCATGTGCATCTGAAGACCCGCGACCCCAAAGAGACCGCGCAGTTCTACATCGACAATTTCGGCGCGACGATGAAGGCCGAGATCCCCGGCCGCGGCTTCCGCCTCGACCTGCACGGCCTGCAGCTCAACATCACCAGCCTGATCGCGAGCCAGGCCCACGAGCAGCATTACGGCATCGAGCACATCGCCCTCGACACCGACGACTACGCCGGGACCCTGTCGCGGCTGCGCGCCAACGGGGTGCGCATCCTCGAGGAGATGGCCCCCGCCGGCGGCCGCCGCGTCTGCTTTCTCGAAGCTCCGGACGGCGCCCAGATGGAGGTCATCGAGAAGATGTGATCGGCCGGCTCCGGCCCCTCGGCGGGGCCCGGCCGCTACTTGCGGGAAGGTGCGCCGCATGGCGTTGAAAGACCAGATCCGGCTCGGCATGGCCTTGCCCCACCGCTCGCCCGACCCGCTCGGCATGCCGGTCGTGCGCCAAATCGCCCAGCGCGCCGAGGCGCTGGGATTTTGCGACCTGTGGGTGACCGAGAACACGCTCGACCATGTGTTCTGCTTCGATCCGGTGGTGGCGCTGACCTATGCGGCGGCGGTCACGACCTCGATCCGCCTCGGCGCGTCGGTCGTCGTGCTGCCGGCGCACAACCCGATCCATGTCGCGCATCAATGGGCGAATTTGGATTATGTCAGCAACGGCCGCGCGATCCTCGGCGTCGGCCTCGGCCGCGACCACCACTACGCCCAGTTCCAGATCCCGACGGCGCGCCGGGTCCGGCGCTTCGGCGAAGGGGTCGAGCTGATCAGGAAGCTGTGGACCGAGCCCAGGGTCAGCTACCGCGGCGAGATTTTCGCGCTCGAAGACGGCGCCATGGCGCCAAAGCCGGTGCAGCAGCCGCACCTGCCGATCTGGATGGGGGTCGGACATCCCGATGCGGTGCGCCGCGCGGCGCGGCTGGCGGACGGCTGGATGGGCTCGGGCGGGTCGAGCATAGCGGCCTTCGCGCAGTCGGTTCCGATCCTGCGCGCGGCGCTGGAGAAGGCCGGGCGCGACCCCGCGAGCTACCCGACCTCGAAACGAGTGTTCATGGCGGTCGACGAGCGGCCCGAGACGGCGCGGGCCGAGCTCAACCGCTGGTTCACCACCGTCTACCATAATCCCGACGGAACCGACGCCTCGGGCATCCACGGCACGCCCGAGCTGGTGCGCGAACGGCTCGAGGAGATGGTCGCCATGGGGGCCAACCACCTGCTCCTCAACCCGGTCTCCCGCCACGCCGAGCAGCTGGAGGCGTTGGCCGCGGTCGCCGGGCTCGGCTGATGGCGGTCCCGCCGATCCTGGCGGGCAAGGATTTCACGGCTGCTTCGGTCTTCGAGCCGGCCAACCTGCTGCGCGAGGCGCGCCGGCAAAAGGGCGTGCCGCAGGCCGATGTCCCCGAGATCTGCCTTCTCGACCCCGACGGCGATATCCTGCGCGGGCTGCGGCGGGCGGGCGCGGCGCGGCGCTCGCCGGGCTGGGCCTGCTACCACACCGAGCTGTGGGAGTTCGAGCGCGGCGGCGAGCGCATGGGGATCATCGGCTGCGCGGTCGGCGCGTCCTTCGCCGTGCTGCTGGCCGAGCAGCTCTTCGTCTCGGGCTGCCGCCTCTTGATCAGCATGACCTCGGCCGGACAGATCACCGGGCGCGGGCCGACACCCTATTTCGTGCTGATCGACCGCGCCCTGCGCGACGAGGGGACGAGCTACCACTACCTGCCGCCGGCCGAGTTCGCCGACGCCGACCCGGTGCTGGCCGACGCGGCCTTCGCCGCGCTCGCGGGGCTCGCCGAGCCGGTTCATCGCGGGACCGCATGGACCACCGACGCGCCGTTCCGCGAAACCCTGGCGGCGATCGAGCGCTGCCGCGCCCGCGGCGTCCTCGCGGTCGAGATGGAGGCGGCGGCGCTCTACGCCTTCGCCGCGGCGCGCGCCAGGCCGGTGTTGTGCTTCGCCCATGTGACCAACCGGATGGCGGTGACGGAGGGCGACTTCGAGAAGGGCGAGGCCGACGGGACCGCGGCCTCGCTCGCGGTGATCGCCGCGGCGGCCCGGGCCTGGCGCGGCCTGCGGCGGTGAACGGCCGGGTCTGCGCCGTCGCGGTCATGGCGAAGGCGCCGCGGGTCGGCGAGGTGAAGACGCGCCTCGTGCCGCCGCTCTCCGCCGCCGAGGCCGCCGAGCTCGGCGGCTGCTTTATCCGCGATGTCGCCGACAACATCGTGGCGGCGGCCCGGTCCGTGCCGATCCGCGGCCATGTCGCCTATTCCCCGCCGGGGGCCGGGGCTCTGCTCCGGGCGCTGCTGCCCGACGCGATCGGGCTCCTGCCGTCGCGGCGGGCGGGCCTCGGCCGCAGCCTCGCCGACGCCGCCGACGATCTTCTCGCGGCGGGCTACGGCTCGGCCTGTCTCGTCAACGCCGACAGCCCGACCCTGCCGACCGCCGTGCTGGTCGAGGCCGCGCGGGCGCTGGCGGCGCCCGGCGACCGCGTCGTGCTCGGCCCGGCCGAGGACGGCGGCTACTATTGCATCGGCTTGAAGCGGCGCCATCCGCGGCTCTTCGAGGAGATCGACTGGAGCACCGCGCGGGTGCTCGCGCAGACCCTCGACCGGGCGCGCGAGCTAGGCCTCGAGACCGTGGCGCTGGCGCCCTGGTACGATGTCGACGACCCGGCGTCGCTGCGCCGCCTGACCGCCGAGCTGCTCGACGGCGATGGCGCGACCGGCTACGCCGCGCCGCACACGGCGGCGTTCCTGCGCCGCCTGCGCGCCGGCCGGCCGAGGCCGTGAGCCGGCCCCGCCTCTTCGCCCTGATCCTCTGCGGCACGGCCCTTTTCGGTCTGACCCTGCTCGGGCTCGAGGCGCAGGAGCAGGACCGCCTCGACCGCTTCATCGCGGTCGCGGCGGCGCAGTCGGTGGTCTATCTCCTGGCGGCATGGCTGTCGTGGGGCGGCGCTTCGCGGACCGCGCTCGCGGCGGTCCTCGCGGTCGCAGCCCTGCTGCGGCTGCCGGTCGTCATCGCCCCGCCTTATCTGTCGACCGACATCTACCGCTATATCTGGGACGGGCGGGTCGAGGCCGCCCATATCAACCCCTACCGCTACATCCCGGTCGACCCGCATCTGGAAGGGCTGCGCGACGCGCAAATCTTCCCGTTGATCAACCGGAGCGACTACGCGCCGACGATCTATCCGCCGGTGGCCGAGGGGATTTTTCTCGCGGTCACCCGCCTCGGCGAGCGGCCGGCGACGATGAAGGCGGCGATGGTCGGCTTTGAGGCGGTCACGGCAGCGCTGCTGCTGGCGCTGCTGGCCGCGGCCGGGGCGCCGCCGCAGCGCGTCCTCGTCTACGCCTGGCACCCGCTGGCGCTGTGGGAATTCGCCGGCAGCGGGCACATCGACGCCGCGCTGATCGCGCTCGTCGCGCTGGCGCTGTGGGCGCGGCGGCAGGGCCGCATGGGGCTCGCCGGGGTCGCGCTCGCCGGCGCCGTTCTGACCAAGCTCTATCCGGCGGTGCTGCTGCCGGCGCTGTGGCGCCGCGGGGATCGGCGCCTGCCGGCCGGGTTTGCCGCGGCGGCGATCCTCGGCTACCTGCCCTTTATCGGCGCCGGATGGGCGGTCTTTGGGTTTTTGCCGGGATATGCCGCCGAGGAGGGCTTTGCTTCCGGCGGCGCCGGGTTCTATCTGCTGAGCCTGATCCGGGCCTTGCCCGGGTGCGGCGGGCTGCCGACGCCGGCCTATCTGGGGGGCGGCGCGGCGCTGCTCGCCGGGCTCGCCGCGGCGGTGCTGCTGCGGCGGGGCGCCGACGACGACGAATTCGCCGGCGCGGCGCTCCTGGCGAGCGCGTTCATGGTTCTGCTGTCGCCGCATTACCCGTGGTATTTCGCCTGGCTGATTGTCTTCGCCTGTCTTGCGCCGCGTCTGTCGCTGCTGTGGCTGACCATCGCGAGCCTGCTGCTCTACCTCGCGCCGGTGGGCTCGCAGCTGGTGCGGGACAATCATCGGCTGCTGGTCGAATCGGCTATCTACGGGCCGTTTGCGGCGCTCGCGGTCCTCGACCTGCGCCGCCGCCGCGCGTTCGGGGGCAGCGGCGGCGGGTGAGCCGCGGCGATCGGCCGGCGGGTCTGAAACCAGCGCAGGATCGCGAGACAGGCGGCGGCGGCGGCGAGGTGCTTCAGCGTATGTCCGCTGACGACGGACCCGACCGAATAGATCGCATGGTCGGCGAATTCGAACGCCTTGGCGAGCGCGTAGAGGGCTGCGGCGATGATCCACCAGCGATCGCCGGTATGGCTCGGCGGGTAGCGCAGGAACAGCGCGAGGAGGGCGAGGCCGGGGAAGAACTGCGCCCAGAAATAGAGCCGCAGATCGCCGGTCCAGCGCCACAGCAGCAGGCTGAAGAGGCCGACCGCCAGCGACGGCCACAGCAGGGCGCGTCCCAGCCTGGGGCTCGCCCGCTCCTCGACGCCGAGCGCCAGGATCGCGGCGAAGGCGAGCGTCATCGGCAGCCGGTCCCAGAACAGCGTGCCGTCGTTCGGATCCCAGTGATAGTAGGAGGAGCCGAACCCGGTCAAAAAGAAGCCGAGAAACAAGACGCTCGCCGCCGCCCCGTCGCGATGGCGCCACAGCCCGGCGGCGCCGACGGCGATGAACGGGAGGTTCGAGACGACGTTCCAGAAGTTCGGGATGCCGAAGAGGGTCCGCTGGTCGGCGAACTGGTGATAGCCCTGGTCCTGGGTGATCGGCGGCAGCAGCAGCAACAGGGCGAGCGAGGCCGCCGCCAGGCCGAGGAGGAGAGCCGCCGGGGAAATCCGCCGCGCGCCGACAGGGGTCATGCCGGCACGATAGCAGAGCCGGGCGCGCGGGAGCAGAGCCGGGCCCGCGGGCCGTCGCGAAACCGATGACCGGGCCCTGCGGGTCGGCTAACATGCGCGCCGCTCCCGTTGCGTCATGAGGCATAGGCCATGGCCGATCTTGTCGAAATCGCGTTTCCCTCCGAAGCCAAAGCCGAAGAAGTCCGCCAGAAGCTGATCGGCATGCAGAAGGAATTCCTGATCGAGCTCAGCGATGCGGTGATCGCGGTCAAGCAGCCCGACGGCAAGGTCAAGCTCAACCAGCTGTTCAACCCGACCGCCGCCGGCGCCCTTTCCGGGACGTTCTGGGGCGGGCTGATCGGGCTGATCTTCCTGATGCCCCTGGCCGGGGCGGCGATCGGCGCGGCCTCGGGCGCGCTGGGCGGCGCCCTCTCGGACGTGGGGATCAACGACAAGTTCATGAAGGACGCCGCGCAAAGCCTGCAATCGGGCAACGCCGCGCTCTTTCTGCTGATCCGCAAGATGACCACCGACAAGGTCCTGGCGGCGCTGCAGGGCGAGGGCGGCACGGTGATCCGCACCTCGTTCGACGAAACCAAGGAGGGGCAGCTGCGCGCGGCGCTGGCCGGGGCCGCGCCGCCCTCGCCGCCGGCCGGCTGAGCCGCCGATGCCGCCGTCGATCCGTCCGCTGCATCCGGTCTTTGTCGGCGAGGTCGCCGGTGTCGACTGCCGCGCGCCGCTCGACCGCGACACCGTCGCCGCGATCGAGGCGGGCATGGACCGCTACGCCGTCCTGGTCTTTCGCGGCCAGGACATCACCGACGCGCAGCAGATCGCCTTCACCCGGCATTTCGGCGAGCTCGAGGCGCATGCGACCCCGGGGCACGTCCGCCGGCGCGGGCGACCATCGGCTCGGCCCCGGCATCGCCGACTTTTCCAACCTCGACAAGAACGGCCGGGTCATGTCGGCCGAGGACCGGGTGTGGTTCTTCAAGCTCGCCGACCGGCTGTGGCATTCGGACAGCTCGTTCCGCCCGGCGCCGGCGAAGTATTCGCTGCTCTCCGGGCGGGTCATCCCGTCATCGGGCGGCGACACCGAGTTCGCCGACATGCGCGCCGCCTGGGATGCGCTCGACGCGCGCGCCAAGGCCGAGGCGGAAACGCTTGTCTGCGAGCATTCGCTGATCTATTCGCGCGAGGCGATCGGCTTTACCGAGCTGACGCCGGAGGAGACCGCCGCCTTTGCCCCGGTGCGCCAGCCGCTGGTGCGGACCCACCCGGCGACCGGGCGCAAATCGCTGTTCCTGGCCGCGCATGCCGGGGCGATCGTCGGCTGGACCCGGCCCGAGGCGCGGATGTTCCTGCGCGACCTGACCGAGCACGCGACCCGGCCCGAATTCGTCTACTCGCACGCCTGGCGGCGGCACGACCTCGTTATGTGGGACAACCGCTCGACGATGCACCGCGCCCGCCGCTTCGACCGCAACGAGGTGCGCGACGTGCGCCGCACCACCCTGGCCGGAGAGGCGCCGGGACTCGCGCCGACCGCCTGAGCGCGCCGATCGCCTGAGCGCGCCGACCGCCTGAGCGCGCCGATCGCCTGAGCGCGCCGGCCCCAGCGCATCGGCCCGGTCAGTGCATCGGTCCGGTTGGGGCCCGGTCCATGATCGCGATGGTGCTGCGGATCCGGCTCCAGGTCAAAAGCCCGTCCCGGTCGCCGCAGCCGAGCATCAGCGCGGCGTACGCCGCCGCCTTCAGCTCGGCCTCGCCGCCATATTCGTGCATCATCAGATGCGCCGCGCGCAAGATGTCGATGTTCGAGGCCATGTCGAGACCAAGTATGCTGGTTGCAACGCCGAGTTCGGCTCTTTTACACACGCTTAACTGAAAAGACAAACGAATTTATAGTTAAATGCTCGTCGCCCGCCTGCCCGCATCGCCGCAGCCGTAGCTCGCGCCGGACGCCGGCCGGGATCGAGGTCCGTGGGCGGGATCACTCGCCGCGGACGATCAGGATGTCGCCAGCTGGAACAGCGGGCCGATATCCACCGCGTCGGAAATCTCGCCGACCGTTCGCACACGGCCCTGGACTTCTGCGCCCGCTTCGAATAGCCCGGTTCTTGAATGGAATTCGATTGGGACGGCGGCAAGGCCGCGCAGAACCTCCGCGATCATCGCGTGAGCTTCGAACAGGCGGCCTTCGCGTTTCGCGACCCGTTTGCCGTCGAGTGGATCGACACGCGCGAAGGCTATGGCGAAGAGCGGTGTATCCTTCTCGGCATGGTCGATGGTCAGGTTTTGACCGTTGTATACACGGAGCGGGGCGATCACATCCGCATCATTTCGGCCTGGAGGGCGACAAGGTATGAGCAAGACCGATATTATCGCCAGAATGCGCCCTGACGGTGTTCTGGTCCGCGTCAAGCCGGACGGCGCCGAGGAAGTGCTGCAGGTGGAACCGCTCGCGGCAATGACGCCCGAGCAGACCGAGAAGGCGGCGCGCGCGGACGGCGACACCCGGCCGCTGATGCCTGAGGACTTTCAGCGCATGCGGAGGGTGCCGAGGGTAAAGACCTTGCGGCGCGCGCTCGGTCTCACCTTGGACGAGTTTGCCGCGCGCTACCACATCCCGCTCGGTACGCTTCACGATTGGGAACAGGGGCGTTCGGAACCGGAAGAGGCCGCGCGCGCCTATCTGACCGTCATCGCCCACGACCCCGAGGGCGTGCGCCGGGCGTTGCAGACAGGACCGGGGGACCGGCGTCGCTGAGATGATCGCCAAGCTCTCACGATCACCTGAGCTGATACGTAAACTGTCACTACACCCCCCAAGCCGCCAATCCCGCAGCGAAAAGTAAGGCACCGCACGCGGCGATAAAGCCGAGATGTCACGCACAACAGCGCTTTGTCCCCCCCATGCAATGGGTTTCTCTGCGTTCAATCCGTCCTACGTGCGGAAAGCGGAATGAAGAAAATCACCCTGGTTCCTTCCCCTAGGTTCCATCGAGAGGGTTAACGCCTACGGATACCCAGTTTAGCGAGCGTCGCCTCTAAATTTGAGAATCCCGGGAAGCTGATCAGGACATCGCGCGTGGTGATTGTGTCAGAACCCAACTCCTTCATGGCTGCGGAGATGCCGCTGACTTCCACAGATACGCCCGCGCCCCGCACGTTATCGAACAGCATAAGGCCGAACAGCCGGTGGTATCCCGTCGCGCTCAGATGGAGGTATCCATCGTCTGGGCTTTCCTTGTCTTCTGTGACAGCGAACACGACGTCGGGCTCCTCAGACGGAGTTTCTAGAAACGCCACCGAACGTCCGTATCCCTCTGTATATTCGCCGTATTTGACGTAGCCTGCCGCATCTAGCCATGCGCAGAACTGCTCGAAGCCCCTGCCATCCGAACTGGCTCTGAGGTGAAGCATGGTCCGGCCTATGCCCCTGGCCCGTTCGGCTATCCTCCGGCGTCTCCCCCACCCGAACACCGTGAACCGCTCCCCCTTTTCGGCACGTTACCGAGCCACCAAGGCACATAATCCAGAGACCACCGCGCCGAGAACGGAACCTGTTAAGAACGTTGACCACACAAGGACCAAGAGCTGTTTCGGAAACATCCATTGCCGAAATTCTTCAATTTCTAAATCAGGGACCCCGTTCGCCATCAAATTCCGAACGGATGCTGCCATCTTGCTCATTATGTAGGCTAACCAAAAGATAAACGCCACCACATAGCAAACGATAAATATCCAGATATATGGCATCGACGTTCCCGCCGCCCGATTTTCCAGAGCCAACCTTTTTCAGCTCTGTCCTCTACGTTCCCGATCGAACCTCACGCCGCCAACCGCCGCTTCTCGATCAGCGACAGGATTTCGGCGGCAGCGCTGGGGGATGTTGGCGCCGGGGCCGTAGATCGCGGCGACGCCGGCTTTTTTCAGGAAATCGTGGTCCTTGGGCGGGATCACGCCGCCGCAGACGACGAGGATGTCGGCCGCACCCTCGCGCTTCAGCGCCTCGATCAGGGCCGGGACCAGGGTCTTGTGGCCGGCGGCGTGGGTCGAGACGCCGACGATGTGCACGTCGTTCTCGACCGCCTGGCGCGCCGCTTCCTCGGGGGTCTGGAACAACGGGCCGATATCGACATCGAAGCCGATATCGGCAAAGGCGGTGGCGATGATCTTGGCCCCGCGGTCGTGGCCGTCCTGGCCCAATTTGGCGACCAGCATGCGCGGGCGCCGGCCTTCGTCGCGGGCGAAGGCGTCGATTTGGCGCTGCACCCGGCCGAAGCCCTCGTCGCCCGCGTACTGAGCGCCATAGACCCCCGAGACCGCGCGGATCTGCGCCCGGTGCCGGCCGAACGCCGCTTCCAGCGCGTCCGAAATCTCCCCGACCGTGGCCCGCGCGCGGCTCGCCTCGATCGACAATTCCAGGAGGTTGCCCGCGCCGCTCCTGGCCGCCTCGGTCAGCGCCGCCAGCGCGTGGCGGCAGCGCTCCGGGTCGCGCCTGCGCCGCACCTCGGCGAGCCGCGCGATCTGCGCCGCGCGAACCGCGGTGTTGTCGACATCGAGGAGATCGACCTCGGTCGCCTCGTCCGACCGGTATTTGTTGACCCCGACGATCGTCTCCAGGCCGCGGTCGATCGCGGCCTGACGCCGCGCCGCCGATTCCTCGATCCACAGCTTCGGCATGCCGGCCTCGACCGCCTTGGTCATGCCGCCCAGCGCCTCGACCTCGTCGATCAGCGCCGAGGCCGCCTCGGCCGAGCGAATGGGTCAGGCTTTCGAGGTACCAGCTGCCGCCGAGCGGATCGACGACATGGGCAATGCCGGTCTCCTCGGCCAGGATCAGCTGGGTGTTGCGGGCGATGCGCATCGAGGCCGGGGTCGGCAGCGCCATCGCCTCGTCGAACGAGTTGGTGTGCAGCGACTGGGTCCCGCCGAGCACCGCGGCCAGCGCCTCGATCGTGGTGCGGACGATGTTGTTGTGCGGGTCCTGCTCGGTCAGGCTGACCCCCGAGGTCTGGCAGTGCGTGCGCAGCGCCAGGCTCGCCGGGTCTTGCGGCGCGAACTGCCGCATCAGCCGCGCCCACAGCACCCGCGCGGCGCGCAATTTCGCGATCTCCATGAAGAAATTCATGCCGATCGCGAAAAAGAACGACAGCCGCGGCGCGAACTCGTCGATCTTAAGCCCGCGCGACAGGGCGGCGCGCACGTATTCGAGCCCGTCTGCAAGGGTGAACGCCAATTCCTGAACAGAATTCGCCCCGGCCTCCTCCATGTGATAGCCGGAGATCGAGATCGAATTGAATTTCGGCATGTGCCGGGCGGTGTATTCGATGATGTCGGCGACGATCCGCATCGACGGCCCGGGCGGGTAGATATAGGTGTTGCGGACCATGAACTCCTTCAAAATGTCGTTCTGGATCGTGCCCGAGAGCTGCTTCTGCGCGACACCCTGCTCCTCGGCGGCGACGATGTAGCCGGCCAGCACCGGCAGCACCGCGCCGTTCATCGTCATCGACACGCTCATCCGGTCCAACGGGATGCCGTCGAACAGCACCTTCATGTCCTCGACCGAGTTGATCGCCACCCCGGCCTTGCCGACATCGCCGGTGACGCGGGGATGGTCGCTGTCGTAGCCGCGGTGGGTCGCCAGATCGAAGGCGATCGACAGCCCCATCTGCCCGGCCTTCAAATTCTCGCGGTAGAACCGGTTCGATTCCTCGGCCGTCGAAAAGCCGGAATACTGCCGGATGGTCCACGGCCGGTTCGCGTACATCGTCGCCCGCACCCCGCGCAGATAGGGCGGGTAGCCGGGCATCGTCGCGAGCGGATGGCCCGCGCGCTCGATCGCGGCGAGGTCGGCGGCGGTGTAGAGCGGCTTGACCCGGATGCCCTCGGGGGTCGCCCGGTCGAGGCTGTCGAGCGGCTTGCCCCGCAGCTCCGCCTGCGCCAGCGCCGCCCAGTCTTCGAGGGTCTTCGCCGCAAACGCCCCGTCGTCGGCCATCGTCTTCTCCCGCTCGCGATACGGAAATTATATGGCCGCCCGCGCCGACGCGTCCAATGGCGGGGCCTCACCGCGGGAAAGCTGGACCCCGCTCTTCGCCATGCGCTAACGTCGGCGGCCAGAATAGAGGGAGGAAATTCGCATGAAACGCACGCTCGCGCGCAACGCCGGAATGCTGCTGGTCGTCGGCCTCGCCCTGCTCCCGGCGCCGCACAAGGCCGGCGCCGAAGCTGGTTGGACGACGCTCTTCGACGGCAAGAACCTCGACAACTGGACCCAGATCGGCGATGCCGATTGGCGGCTCGAGGACGGCGCCGCAGTGGCCGACAAGGGCAGCGGCTTTCTGGTTTCCAAGAACGCGTACCGCGATTTCGAGCTGCGGGTCGAGTTCTGGGTCAACGACGCAGCCAACAGCGGCGTCTTTATCCGCGCCGAGGACCCGAAAGAAGTCACCGGCAAGACCGCCTATGAGGTCAACATCTTCGACCGGCGGCCCGATCCGACCTACGGCACCGGCGCGATCGTCAACGTCGCCAAGGTCGATCCGATGCCCAAGGCCGGCGGCAAATGGAACACCTACGAGATCACCGCGAAGGGCGCAGCAGTTCACCGCCGTCCTCAACGGTGTGAAAACGGCGCAGGGCAGCGACGACCAGCACAAGGAAGGCCATATCGCGCTGCAATACGGTCCCGGCGTTCCCAAGGAAGGGGGGGTCGTCAAGTTCCGCAAGGTCGAGATCAAGCCGCTCTAGGGCGCGGGCGCGGCGCGCCGCGCAGCGTGTGCCGCAGCACGATCGCAGCGGTCAGCAGCAGAACCGCGCCCGCCTGGTGCGCGGCGGCGAGCGGGATCGGCACGACGAGAATGAGGGTCGAGACGCCGAGCGCCGCCTGCAGCGCGGCGGCGGCGAGAAGCGCGTGGAGGGCGAGGCGCGCCGGTCGCGGTAGAGCCGCCCGGCGGCCGGCGATCCAAACGAGCATGACCGCGGCGGCGGTCGCCATCGCCAGCAGGCGGTGGTTGAACTGCACCGCCGCGACATTCTCGAACCAGTTCAGCAGGAACGGGTGGAGCCGGGCGTAGCCCGCCGGCACGAGCCTGCCGTCCATCAGCGGGAAGGTGTTGTAGACGAGCCCGGCGCGGGTGCCGGCGACAAAGCCGCCGGCCGCGATCGTCAGCGCGACGAGCAGGACCAAGCCCTCGGCCGTCCGGCGCCAGCTTGCCCCCTCCCTCTCCCCCTTAAAGGGCGGAGAGGGGTGGAAGCGGACGAGGCCGAGCGCCGTCCACAGGATCGCGCCGTAGATCAGGAGCGCCAGCGCCAGATGGGCGACGAGCCGGTATTGGCTGACCTCGACCCGGCCGGCGAGGCCGCTCTCGACCATGTACCAGCCGAGCGCGCCTTGCGCGAAGCCCAGCGCCAGGATGCCGGCGAGCGGCGCCGCCAACCGCCGCGGCAGCCGGCCGCGCAGCCAGAACCACAGGAGCGGCGCGGCGAAGGCCACCCCGATCAGCCGCCCGAGCAGGCGATGCGCGTACTCCCAGAAATAAATCCCTTTGAACTGCGCGAGGCTCATCCCGTAATGGATCAGCCGGTATTCGGGGATTTCCTTGTAGCGGGCGAATTCGGCGGCCCATTGCGCCTCGGAGAGCGGCGGGACGACGCCGACGACCGGCTTCCATTCGGTGATCGACAGGCCGGAGAGGGTCAGCCGCGTCACCCCGCCGACCACCACCATGGCGAAGATCAGCGCGCAGCACAGGAAGAGCCAGACCGCGACCGGGGCCGAGCCGGAATTCGCCGGCGCCCGCGCCGCAACCGTCAGCGGAAACAAATGCCAGACCCTCGCTGAAGCCGACATTCGGCAAGGTGAGGCCGCGATCGGGCGCCGGCAAGTGCGGCGAAAGGGCCTTGACTTGATGTGACGGCCCCTCACCCCGCGAGCGGGGATACCAAGGCGCGAAGGCTTCGGGGGCTCATCCTCCCTCGCCCCGCTTGCGGGGAGAGAGCCGGGGTGAGGGGCGACCTCACGAGAAGCAAGCTCAAGGCGCAGTGGAGCAAAGATTAAAGCGCACTGAGCGCGGGCGATCATTTGTGCGCTCCGGCTATCGCGCGATCCAAAAAAGGGCCCCTCACCCCGCCCTCTCCCCGCAAGCGGGGCGAGGGGGATCTCATCGTCGTATAATTCGGGATCGCTGTGCGTTTCCTCGGGGCCGACGGCGCTCAGTGCGCCAGGATCTGGCTCAGGAACAGCCGGGTGCGCTCGCTCCTGGGGTTGGCGAAGAATTCAGAGGGCGGCGCCGCGCTCGACGATCTCGCCCTTGTCCATGAACACCATCGTGTCGGCGACGGTGCGGGCAAAGCCCATCTCGTGGGTGACGCAGACCATCGTCATCCCTTCATGGGCGAGCTCGACCATGACGTCGAGCACCTCCTTGATCATCTCCGGGTCGAGCGCGGAGGTCGGCTCGTCGAACAGCATGATCTCGGGCTTCATGCACAAGGAGCGGGCGATCGCGACGCGCTGCTGCTGCCCGCCCGAGAGCTGGCCCGGGTATTTGTCGGCCTGCTCCGGGATGCGCACGCGCTCCAGATACATGCGCGCGGTGTCCTCGGCCTCCCGGCGCGGCTGCTTGCGCACCCACACCGGCGCCAGGGTCAAATTCTGCAGCACGGTCAAATGCGGGAACAGGTTGAACTGCTGGAACACCATGCCGACCTCGCGGCGGATCGCCTCGATGTTCTTCAAATCCGAGGTCAGCTCGATCCCCGACACGACGATCTCGCCGCGCTGATGCTCCTCCAGCCGGTTGATGCAGCGGATCATCGTCGACTTGCCCGAGCCCGACGGCCCGCAGACGACGACGCGCTCGCCCTTGCCGACCTCGAGGCTGATGTCCTTCAGGACATGAAAGTCGCCGTACCATTTGTCGACATGGCGCAGCTCGATGATCGGCCCATCGGTCATGTGGTCAACCCCGCCGGCCCTTGTCGAGCGTGCGCTCGAGCATCTGGCTGTAGCGCGACATGAAAAAGCAGAAGCCGAAATAGATCGCCGCGATGAATAGGTAGGCCTCGGCGTAGAAGCCGCGCCAGTTGGCGTCGGTCAAGGCCGCGTTGGCGGCGCCGAGCAGGTCGAACAGGCCGATCACGATGACGAGCGAGGTGTCCTTGAAGGCGCCGATAAAGGTGTTGACCAATGGCGGGATGACCAGCGCCAGGGCCTGCGGCAGGATGATGAGCCGGGTTTGCCGCCAATAGCCGAGGCCGAGCGAATCCGCGGCCTCGTATTGCCCTTTCGGGATCGCCTGCAGGCCGCCGCGGACGATCTCGGCGAGGTAGGCGGCGGCGAACAGGATAAAGGCGACCTGCGCGCGCAGCAGCTTGTCGATCGTCATCCCGGTCGGCAGGAACAGCGGCAGCATGACCGAGGCCATGAACAAGACCGTGATCAGCGGCACGCCGCGCACCAGCTCGATATAGGCGATCGAGAGCGCCCGCACCGCCGGCAATTGCGAGCGGCGGCCCAGCGCCAAGAGGATCGCCAGCGGAAACGCCGCGGCCATGCCGATGACCGCGAGGATCAAGGTCAGCGGCAGCCCGTTCCACAGCGACGTCTCGACATAGCTCATGCCGAGAACGCCGCCCCACATCAGCACGCCGACCACGGCGAGCCCGCCGAGCCAGACCAGCGCCAGCCGCCCTCCCCACAGCCGCCGGTCGCAGCTCGCCAGGATCAGGGCGACGAACACGATGACCACGACCAGCGGCCGCCACTGCTCGTCATACGGAAAACGGCCGAACAGGATGAAGCGCAATTTCTCGCCGACAAAGGCCCAGCAGGCGCCGTGGCCGCGGCAGGCGCGGCCGTTGTCGGCGCGCCACACCGCATCGACCAGCCCCCAGCGGAAGAGGGGCGGGACCGTGACCGCCAGAAGCCAGACCGCGCCCAGGGTCAGGACCGTGTTGAGGGGGCTGTTGAAGAGGTTGGCGCGCAGCCACGCGATCGGCCCGGCCGAGGCCCGCGGCGGCCGGTCGTCGGGCAGCGGCGGATTGCGGGTCGCGTCGGTCACGGCCCTGTCGGCCCGCTCAGAACGGCGGGTTGTTTTCGATCAGCGGGTCGGCGTGGCGATGGATCAGCCGCCAGCGGCCGTCCTCGCGGCGGAACGCCTGCGTCACCCGGAGCGCGAAGACATCGTCGCCGTCGCCGCCCGCCTTGGGCCGGGCCCAGCGCTCGAGGGTAACCAGGCAGGCGACATCGGCGCCGACCGCGGCGCTCGACCTCCTCCTGGCTGTATGCGCCGCCGGAAAAATGCGAGGCGGCCCACGCCAGCCGCGGCCCGACCTCGGCCCAGCCGCGCTCGGAGCCGCCAAAGCCGCCGAACACGGTCACGTCGTCGCGATGCGAGTAGAGAAGCTGAATGCCGGCGGCGTCGCCGTTGATGAAGGCGCGCTGCGCTGCGATCAGCTCGGCCATCGCCGCGTCCCAGGCCTGGTCCGCCATCCTTCCCTCCCGTGCGCCGAAGCGCTCTCAGGTTGACAGCAATCGAGGGCCGGTGCGAGTGTCTTTGCGCCGTTCTTGGTTGCGCCAAGGTTGGGCGGAGGTCCGGACCCGATGATCGATTTCGACATCGTCGCCTATCTGGCGCTGGGGCTGTCGCTGTCGGTGTCGGCGATGCAGGTCGGGCGCTGGCTGCTGAACGCCGACCCGCGGACAATCCTCGCCGCCGGCCGCCGCTCGCTCTTCGGCCTCGCCGCGCTCATGCCGCTGGTTCTGCTGTGGCTGATGCTGAGCGGCCGCTCGACCCTGGCGATGATGCTCGCGGCCTTTATCCTGCCGGTCGCGGTTCAAGGCGCCCACCGCTGGCAAGGCGCCCACCGCTGGCGCGGGCTGCTGCGCCGGCTGTGGCCGGGCCGGGTCGGCCTCGCCGGCCTCTTTGCCGACGACCCGGCGCGCCCCGGCACTCCCGACCCGGAGCTGGTGCGGCGATCGGTTGCGGTGCTGCAGGCCTATCTGGATCAGGGGCGAGGCCGAGGCATGTCGCCGATCGAGGCGCTCGAGCTGCTGGGGCTGGAGGCGGAGGCGGGTGCTGCCGAAATCCGCGAGGCCCATCGCCGTCTGGCGGCGCTGGTGGCCCCCGAGCGCGGCGGGACACGGTATCTCGGAGACCGGATCGACGAGGCCCGCGACGCCCTGCTCGGCGACCGCCGGGTGATCAGCGCCACATTCAAAAAAAGGGGACCGGACCATGGCTGAGCCGCGCCGGACGAAACTGCAGGACGCAACGCCAAAGCTCGAAATCGAGGTCGAGGGCGGGGCGGAAAACCTGCCGGCCGGGCCGCTCAGCCCGGAACAGGCCTTCCTGCGGCGCCAGGCCGAGGTGACGCGGCAGGACCACGACGAATTTCTGAAATACCAGGAGGAAAAGAACGCACGCGACGATCGGGCGAAGGCGCCGCCGGTCGAGGCGCCGCCCGCCAGGGTCAACCGGCGCAACTTCCTGACTGTCGTCGCCGGCGCCGCCGCGGTCGGCGAGGCCGCCGCCCTCGGCTATACCGTCGTCAAGGACCAGATCCCGGCGCATGGCGCCCGGCACGCCGGCGACACCTACACCGAGGCGCAGCGGCACAATATCGAGCGCGAGCTCATAAACCCCAAGGCCGACATCGGCGGCCGCGGCTTCGGCAACTGGGTGCTGTTGATGCCGACCAAGATGAGCGGCGGCACCTACGCCGTGGACCTCAACTCGGGCCGCTGCCTCGCCTGGATCTCGTATTGGAACTATGGCGACTTCAACCCGATCTCGCACCATCTGTGCGCGTTTCCCAGCGCCCAGCCGACCGCCGGGTTCGAGTTCATCAACAGCACCCAGGGCGGGAAGAACTCGCTGATCTACGGCATTCCGACCAACATCGAGACCCCGGGCGAAGGGTTCAACATCTACCGGGTGCGCTATGACGGGGCGCAGATGGAGGTGATGGAAAACGTGTCGGAGACGACCGGGCTCGGCCTCGGCGTCCACGTCAACATCGACCCCAAGGACGCCGAGCGCTATTTCGTGACCGACGGGCAAAAGGACATCGCCGCCTGCTTCGACCGCCGCACCTCGCGGGTCATCGCCGCGCTCAAATACGATTGGGAGCCGAACGACCAGCGCCTCGCAACCGCCTGGCAAAACGGCGGCGTCCTCAAAATCTCGCGGCTCTACCCCGATCCGGCGACCGGCAAATACGACCTATCTCGGCACCAAGGGCCAGAAGATCGAATGGGAAATGGTGCCGATGGGCGAGCTGTTCGTCGAGGAGGGGACCTTGCCCGGCGCCGACCCGCTGCATTTGTGCGGCGCCGACGGCACGATCTGGCACCCGACCGGGCGCTGGGCGGCGACCGTGGTGCGGCTGTGCGGCGGCCAGGTGGTGCTCGACGCCGAGAACAATTTCGAGCCGGTGGCGTTTTTGCAGTTCAACAAGGACGCCCAGGACCAGTACCCGGTGACCAGGGTCGACAACGACCATTGGGAGGTCAGGTTCGACAAGATCTTCTCGCCCGCGCACGAGATCGGCTTCTCCCCCGACGGCCGCTTTTTGTGCATGATGAACAATCTGCGCGAGAACAACTGCTCGGTCTTCGATTCGAGCGACCCCGACCCGCGCCAATGGAAAAAGATCGCGCATATCGAAGACCCGCTGTGGCGCGGCAAGTACCCCAACCCGTTCCACATGGTGTTCTCGATGGACAGCTCGAAGCTCTACCTGTCGATCCTGCACCCCTCGCCGGCCTCGAGCGGGGTCATGGTGGTCGACACCAAGACCTGGACGATCAAAAAGGAGATCCAGGGGATCGGGCCGGACATGCAGACCTTGGCCGTGACCTATGACGGCAAATACGTGGTCGGCGTCTTCAGCGGCTTTCAGCGGCTCGCGAGCGGCATCGCCTTCATCGACGCCGAGACCGACGAGCTGGTCGGCATCTGGCCGAGCAACGGCGGCCACCACGACTGCGTCATCATTCCGACCGAGCTCGAGCACATGAAGCATACCCGCTCGTGCACCCTCTAGACGGCGCCGGCTGACCGCGGGGCGGGATGCCGGGCCGCCGCGGAGACCGCTGGCTGCTGATCCGGCTGGCGGCGCAGAATGTCGCCCGGCGCCGGCTGCGGACGGTCTTTCTCGGCGTCGCGGTGATGATCGGGGTCGGCGTCGGCTTCGCCGGCTTTGTCGCCGGGTGGGCGTTGCGCGCCGGCATCGAGGCGAGCTTTGCGCGGATGGGCGCCGACCTCGTGGTCGCGCCGCGCGGCGCGCTGGTCAACATCACCGCGAGCCTCTTGACCGTGCAGCCGACCGACGAGACCCTCGACGCGGGCCTCGCCGCGACCCTCGCCCGTGTCGCCGGCGTCGCGCGGGTGGCGCCGCAGCGGATCGTTCCGTCCTTGGTCGACGGGCGCGCCGCCAACCTGATCGCGTTCGACCCGGCGCGCGACTTTTCGGTCATGACCTGGCTCGATCGGCCGCCGCCCCGGCCGCCGGGCCCCGACGAGCTGATCGCCGGCGGCCATGCCGAGGGGCCGGTCGGGCAGTCCGTCAGCGTCTGCGGCAAGCCGCTCACCCTCTATGGCCGGCTCGGCAAGACCGGCGTCGGTCCGTTCGACGATTCCTACTTCGTCAGCTTCGAGGCGCTGGCCGCGATCGTCTCGTTCTGCCGCGACGCGCCGGCGGCGGCGGGCCACGACGGCGGCAGGGCCTGCCCGACCGACCTTGCGCCGAACCGCGTCTCGGCCTTCCTGTTGCAGCTGGCGCCGGGGACCAAGACCGAGGACGTTCGCTTCGCGCTGGCGCGCTTCCCCGAAATCAGGGTGGTCGAGGGCAACGCCGTCCTGACCTCGTCGCGCCAGGCCCTGGGCGCGCTGCTGCTCGGCGTCGCGGCGTTCACCGCGTTCCAGCTGACGGCGCTGCTGATCCTGGTCTCGCTGCTGTTCTCGGCGATCGTCCAGGAGCGCTGGCGCGAGATCGGGCTGCTGCGGGCGATGGGGGCGCGGCCCAACCAGGTGGCGGCGATGATCCTTGCCGAGGCGGCGATCGTCACCGGTCTGGGCGGGCTTGCGGGCCTCGTCCTCGGGGTCGCCGCGCTGCTGGTCTTCGCCCGCTCGCTCGGGTTCTATTTCGGCCGCCTCGGCATCGCCTTCGCCTGGCCGCCGCCGGCGGCGCTGGAGGCTTGTGCGGTCGTCGCGATCCTGCTCTCGGCCGCGCTCGGCCTTGTCGGCGCCTTTGTGCCGGCGTGGCGGGCGCGGCGGATGGCGCCCGACGCGCTGATCCGCTCGGGAGAGGGTTGAGGTGGCGCTGTCGGCGCAGTCCCTGACCAAGCGGTACGGGGCCGATCCCGGCTACGCGGCGGTGCGCGGCGCCAGCCTCGAATTGCGGGCGGGCGAGCTGGTGTCGATCGTCGGCCGCTCCGGCTCGGGCAAATCCACCCTCCTGGCCATGCTCGGGGCCTTGACGCCGCCCACCGAGGGCCGGGTCATGCTCGACGGCACGGACCTCTGGACGCTCTCGGAAGCCGCGCTCGCCGGCTTTCGCTGCCGCCATGTCGGCTTTGTCTTCCAGTTTCCGAGCCTGCTGCCGAACCTGACGGCGGCGGATAATGTCGCCGCGCCGGCGCTGCTCGGCCGCACCATGGACGCCGATGCGGCCTACGCCCGCGCCGATGAGCTCCTCGCCCGCGTCGGCCTCGGCGACCGCGCCGCGGCCTATCCGGCGAGCCTCTCGGGCGGCGAGCAGCGGCGCGTGGCGATCGCCCGCGCTCTCGTCAACCGGCCGCATCTGCTGCTCGCCGACGAGCCGACGAGCGATCTCGACGAGGACACCGAGGCCGACATCATCGCGCTCCTGGAGGAGCTGCGGCGAAGCGACGGCTTCGGCGTCGTGCTCGTCACCCACGACCCCGCCCTCGCCGGACAGGCCGAGCGCGCCTACGAGATGCGGCGGGGCGTGCTGCTGCCGGCCGCGCCGGCGGCGGTCGGGTCCGCCCCGCGGCCGCGGCCGCGCCGCTTCGCGCCGGCCGAAATCGCCGCGCCCGCCGCGCCGCCGCCGGCGGCGCGCGCGCCGGCTCGGCTGGGGGCCGATCTGTGGCGCGCCGTCCAGGTCTTTGCGCTGGGCGGCGCGGCCGTCTTCGCGCTTGTCCTGCTCGCCGATTTCGGCGTCGCCAAATACCAGGAAAAACAGGTCCGCGAGCGCGGCGAGCGGCTGGCGAAGCTGGCCGATCTGGCGCTGAACAGCCTGCAAGGCGAGGTCCGCTCGGTAGCGGACCTCGGCGAGGGGCGCTACGAGCTGGCGGTGTCGCTGATGAACGCCGGCGGCGACGGCCCGATCTACGTCATGGCCCCGGACATGCGCGGCTACGTCCAGGTCGGCAGGGTGTGGCGGGAGGTCCCGCTCGCAGCCAGCCAGGGCGACGCCGCCGGCGTGCGCCGGATCGACGGCGAGGCGATCTACCGCTACGTCTTCGAGGCCCGCGTCAAGGGCTTCACCCAGCTGTTGCCCGACTACATGCACGTCCGCTTCTCGGACACGATGCTGGTGAGCCCGAGCGCCGCGCCCAAGGAGGATGTGTTCGAGCGCCGCGACAACTACTACGTCTATCTGAAGCCCTATGACATCGACGACGCTGCCGTCGCCAGGCGCATGAAATTCCCCGGCAAGCCTCCCCTCTGGATCCCGATGCCGCCGCATTGAGGCGCGCCGGCCAAAGGGGCTACGCTTGCGCGGAGGTCACGAATTCGCTCAACAGCCGAGTCCCGCCCGAAGCCGTTCCATCCAGCACGATCAGGTGTTCCGGCTCGCTCAGGCACCAGGCAAAGGAACCCCAAGCAAGGTTAGGGAGCGCCCGCTTGAATGCGGCGGCGTTTCGGTCTGCAAAGGCCGTTACAAATGCGATGTTGTCCGCCTTGAAGCCGGCATCCGTCATCATTTCGAGGAGCGCGCTGCGGCGAGCCTCCGAAATTTCACCTGCTGTCGCGACCGCCTCGATGAACACGATCAGCGGCTCCGCCGGAGCCAAGTCGACGAGTATGGTGTCGGGCAGCAGCTTATCCACCTCGATTTTGAGACCGAGCTCGCGGGCGAGCTCGTCATCGCGCTGAATGACCTTGTTGCCGCTCTCGGAAATCCACATCACCGCCGGATCGCTGAGGAACCGCGGGGCAAAGACCTCGATTACAGCCTGGGTGATGATTGACGACGGCCCAGCTTCCATCTGGCGGGTCTCCCCATTCGGAAGCCTGACCAGCACCCCCGATCGCGCCGCTGTGGCCGACCGCTGCTGCAAGCGCACGCGCGCCAGCGCGCCCTGAGACAGATGGCGGTCCTGCCATGCGATAATCGCTGTCTCGACAGGCTCGTCCTGGAGCGCAGGGTCGAGCAGCACTGCAAGAGCCGTCTGTAATGCGTACCGGCCTTTCGAGGATGTCGTCGGCAAACCCGGCCGGGTTACCACGGCGCCGATGCGCACCAGGCCGTCGCGGAGCGTCTCATCCCGGATCGGCTCGCGCGTGTTGTCCTGAAACCACCGGTCCGCCGGCAGGCGCGAACCCCGCTTCTCGACAGCAGCGGCATAGGCCTCCCGGTCTTCATCGGAACGCAATGCGGCCTGGCCCTCGCCCATCCGGTAGACATGCTTTGGCCCCATCCAGATTCCGCTCCCTTCAAGGGCGCCAATGTAGAGCATCACGAAAACTGTCCGCGCCGCCATTTCGCGCGTGCAGTAGTTTCGCTGCGGCGTGCCTTCCGGGAAAATCCGCAGCAGCCTCCGGTGAATTTCCGGGACATCAAGGAGCGGCGGAAGCATCGTTCGCACGATATGCGGCTGCGATTGCCGCCTCGATTTTCTCCTTTGGCGCTCCCCCGGCTGCCTGGCGCACGAGCCGGGCCATGACCGCCGGCGCCGGCAAGGGCAGCTCCTCGAGCTCGAACGCTGAGACTGCAACAGAGCCGTTTATGCACCTGAACGCCGCATCGACGGCGGCGCTGTTGAGCAACGCGGCAACCAGCATGGCGGGCACATATGGCTCCGGCTCCAACGCCCGCACCATATTCAGGTGGTTCTCGATTACAACGCCCCGATGAGCCTGGATAAAGCTCTCGGGGAGCTCGGCGGCGATCAAACGCCGCGGCTGCTCCTTGGCCGTGGTCCGCTGCAGAAGCACGCAAGGTCGGGTGATAATCAGCCAATCATCCTTTGGCCGCCTGGCCATGAACCAAGGGGAGTGGTTGCGCTTCTCGCTGCGCCAGACGAACCGGCCGTCGCTGGCAACCGACTCCGCCCATATCACCGGGAAAACGTCAGCGCCGGACTTTTCTCGGAACCGATCCCTGAACCGGTTCCATACGAGGGGACCCGTGGAAACACCGTAGCCGTAATCACCGAGCCGATGCGGCATCGACCGCAGGCGCCGTGCGAGCGCCGCCTGTTCCGCAGCGCGCGGCAGAAGCCACGGAGAAGCCGGGGCTGCGGGCAACGTGAAGTTCCCGGCCTTCCGGGTGATGAGCTTGTCCCCGCCGGCCACATTGATAAAGCCAACCCTGCCGGCCACTGGCGGCCCATCCTTGCGATAGGTCGCAAGCATCGTCTCCTGCAGCACGTCGGCGAACACGCCGTCGCGCTCGCTCACAATATTTACGGCGAGCGGCGGAGCCTCGGCAGCCAGGAGTTTTCGGAGCGTTTTATAGTAGAGGCCGGAGAGCATGGAAGTCGGCGTCACATAGCCGATGACGCCTCCCCGCTTGACCCAATGCAGCGCCGCGTCCGTAAACACCCCGTAGAGATTTGCGTGACCGTATACGCTGCGCGCAAACAGTGTGCGGCGCTCCGGTGGCAGAGTGACGCGCCCGTACGGCGGGTTCCCGATTACGAGATCGAATCGCTCGGCTTCGTCCGGCTGCAACTCGAGACTGTCGCGCAGCTCAACGAGCTCAGGTGCTTTCCGCCCGGCGCCACGCACTAGTGACTCGAGGCTAATGGAAACCATCGCCTGGGCGAGCCAGGCGCCGAAGCGATCGATATCGAATCCCTGCAACCGTGCTGTGATGCTCTGAAGGGCTATCGCCGGTTCGGCGCGAGACAGCGCACGCGCCATCCGCTCAGCCACGGCAATAAGGAACGCCCCGCCCCCGCACGCCGGGTCGAGGACCCGCGCCGTTCGCCAGTCCACGCCTGCTTCCTCCGCCATCAGGAGCAGGCATTCCACAAGCTCGGGCGGGGTGTAAAAAATGCCGTGCTGCGCTCTGAACGGTTTCGGCAGCAGTGCGGTGTAGAGCGTCCCGATAGCGTAAGCCGCCGCGGCGGGCGGCATCGACTCCATGCTCGCAGCGATCGCACGCACAACCGAATCGAGGTCGGGCGTAAGCGCTACACGATGCAGTCCGGCAGGTTGCGCAAACGAATCCGGCGGGGGCCTCCCTTGGTATAGAGCTTGCCAGTACGCTGCAACCACCGCCGCCGAGAAGCTCTCTGCGAAGGTGAGACGATTCTCGTCGGCAAGGCTTGCCGACAGCTCAACTACGCTCGAACGATCAATGATGATCGGCGCGGCCGCAGCCGGTTCGGCCTCGCCGGGTCTTTGCCTGGGCTTCCCCATCTCACCCCCGCGACATGATAGGCGGCGTGCAGTCGTTCGTGAATTAAATATCTACGAACGTATCAGGAACATACCGAATTGCAACTCCCATTTCAAACGGGTTGCAGGCCTCCGCCGAATCCTCTGCTCCGGAATGCCGCGCCCGATCCAGCCGGGGCCTCCCTGGCGGAATTGTTTGCCTGGCGCCTGGCGCGGCCGGACGCTGTCCCCGGCGCGAGCGCGGCTTGACCCGGTGAAGGGAAACCGGTGATCGTGTCGCGGGGCTGGGAGAGGGGGATTTGCCGGTGACCGATTGGATCCTGCGCGGCGGCGAGGTCATCGACGGCGGCGGCGGGCCGCGGCGGCGGGCCGATGTCGCGATCGCCGGCGACCGCATCGCCGCGGTCGGCGATGTCGCCCGGGCGGCGGGCGCGCGCGAGGTCGACGTGTCGGGCCGGATCGTCGCCCCCGGCTTTATCGATGTGCACACGCATGACGACCGCGCGCTGCTCGCGACCCCCGAGATGGCGGCGAAGGCGAGCCAGGGTGTGACCACCGTCGTCACCGGCAATTGCGGGATCAGCCTCGCGCCGTTGCTGCCGGCGGACGCGCCGCCGCCGCCGCTCGACCTGATCGGCGGCCTCGACGACTACCGCTACGGGCATTTCGCCGATTATCTGAGCGGCGCTCGACCGGGCTCCGGCGGCGCTCAACGCCGCCTGCCTCGTCGGCCATTCGACGTTGCGGGTCGGCGCCATGGCGGCGCTCGACCGGCCGGCCGATCCGGCCGAGCTGGCGCGGATGGGCGCAAGGCTGCAGGAGGCGCTCGACGCCGGCGCGATCGGCCTGTCGAGCGGCCTTGCCTACGCTCCGGCCGCGGCCGCGCCCGCCGCCGAGATCGAGGCGCTGGCGCGATTGCTCGGGCCCGCCGGGGCGATCTACACGACCCATATGCGCAACGAGGGCGATGGCGTCCTCGACAGCCTCGAGGAGAGCTTCGCCGCCGGCCGCGCCGCCGGGGCGGCGGTGGTGATCTCGCACCACAAGACGATCGGCCGGGCGAATTTCGGCCGCACCGCCGAGACCCTGCCGGCGATCGCCGCGGCGATCGCGCGCCAGGAGGTCGGGCTCGACGCCTATCCCTACATCGCCTCGTCGACCGTGCTGAGCGCGGCCCAGGCCGCGCGGGCGACGAAGGTCCTGGTCACCTGGTCGAAAAGCGCCCCCGAGCAGGCCGGCCGCGAGCTTGCGGCGATCGCCGCCGACTGGGGCGTCAGCCAGCCGGAGGCGGCCGACCGGCTGCAGCCGGCGGGGGCGATCTACTGGATGATGGACGAGGCCGACGTGCAGCGGGTGCTGCGCTTCGAGCACACGATGATCGGCTCGGACGGGCTGCCGCACGACACGCACCCGCACCCGCGGCTGTGGGGCGCCTTCCCGCGCGTCCTCGGCCACTACTGCCGCGAGCTCGGCCTGTTCCCGCTGGAGGAGGCGGTGCGCCGCATGACCGGGCTGCCGGCGCGACGCTTCGGGCTCTCGGGCCGCGGCAGGCTGGCTCCCGGCGCCTACGCCGACATCGCGGTCTTCGACCCCGCCACGGTGATCGACCGCGCCACCTTCGAGGCGCCGACGACCCCGGCCGCCGGGATCGAGCGCGTCTTCGTCAACGGCCGACCGGTCTGGGCCGACGGCGGGCCCACCGGCGAGCGCCCCGGCCGCGCGCTCCGCCGCCAGCGGCTGCAGGCCGAGGCGGGCTGAGCTGCGCCGCGGCGGGGGAAGACAGCCTTGCTGCGGCTCTTCGCCAGCGCCATGGCCGCGGCGCTTTTTTGCGCCGGCATCGTGATCGCCGCCGCGCAGCAGCTGCCGTCGGGCGGGGGGCCGATGCCGCCGGTGCGGCGCGGCGCCGGCGGGCAGATCGAGGTCGTTCCGCCGACGAGCGGCGCGCCGTCGCCGGCGGTCGGGCGACGCGCAATTCCGCCAGCCGCCGCGCCCAAGACAGCAGCGCCGACCGCCGCCGCCGTCGCCGACACGGTGGGAACCCGGTTCATCGTCTCGGCCGACGATCTGCCGGCGCCGATGACGACGCCGCCCAACGATCTCGAGCCCTATAATATCGGGCGACCGCCGGGCCTCGCGCCGCGCGCCCCGAGCGGCTTCCGGGTCTCGATCTTCGCGACCAAGGTCGGGCACGCGCGCTGGCTGGCGGTGGCCCCGAACGGCGATGTTTTTATGGCGTCGTCGGGCGACGGCAGGATCGTCATGTTGCGCGACGCCAAGGGCGACGGCGTCGCCCGCACGGTCGCCACGTTTGCCCAAGGCTTTGACAAGCCGCACGGCATGGCCTTTCGCGAGGGCGCGCTCTACGTCGCCGATCTGCGCGCGATCTGGCGGTTGCCCTATAGCGACGGCGACACGGTCGCAGCCGCCGGGCCGCAGCGTGTCACCGCTGCGCCGAACCTCAGGCCGCAGGGGCAGCATTGGACGCGCGAGATCGTTTTCGATTCGAAAGGCCGGCTCTATCTCGCGATCGGCGCCCGCGGCGACGTGCAGGATGACGATCCGCCACCCGACGCCAGCGTCCAGGAGGTGGCCGCCGATGGCGCGATGACGACCTTCGCCGCCGGCTTGCGCAACGTCGTCGGGATGGCGGTCTATCCCGGGACCGACGAGCTGTGGGGCACGGTCAACGAGCGCGACAAGCTCGGCGGCGGCCTCCCGCCCGATTACCTGACCAGCATCCGCAGAGGCGATTTCTTCGGCTGGCCCTATGCCTATGTCGGCCCGCATCCGGACCCGCGCTATGGCGGCAAGCGTCCCGACCTGGTGGCGAGGGCGCGGGCCCCCGATCTGCTGTTCGAGCCGCATTCGGCGCCGCTCGGCGTCGTCTTCTATGACGGCGCCCAGTTTCCCGACGAATACCGGGGCGACGCCTTCGTGGCGTTTCACGCCTCCGGCCCTTACGGCAAGCCCGACGGCTACAAGGTCGTCCGCGTCAAATTCGCGAACCGGATGCCGGTCGGCGGCTACGAGGATTTCGTCACCGGCTTCATGCTCGCCGACACAAATCCGCCGCGCATCTGGGGAACCCCGGCCGGGCTCGCAATCGCCAAGGACGGCAGCCTCCTGATCGCCGACGAGCAAACGATCTGGCGGGTGGCCTACACCGGCAAATGATCGACAGCCGGGCGCTCGTCGCGCGTCAGGATGTGGGCGACGCCGTGGTCGAGCCGGCACAGAGCGCGTCGCAGAACGGCAGGCTGGCGTCGCCGCAGAGCCCAAAGACGCGCCGGACGCCGAAGAGCCGCGGCATGCCGGCGCAGGCTTGCGCGCCGGGATCGCGACGATCGGCAGTTCCCAGGATCGCGCCCGCACGCTAGCTTAGCCGCTCCCCCGGACCGCCGACATTGGCGGGTCCGGCCACAGCAGGGAAGCGGTCCGGCAAGGAGGGGCCATGGCGAAATACTGTCTGATCGAATCGCGCGACCCGTTTGACTCGAACGACACCGGCTTTTGCTGCGGGCTCGCCCGCCAGCTCGCCGCCGGGCGCCACGAGGTGACCTTGTTCCTCGTGCAGAACGGCGTGCTGCCGGCGCGGTCCGGGGCCCGCGCGGGCGAGCTCGCCGGCCTCGCCGGGGCCGGCGTCAAGGTGCTCGCCGACGCCTTCTCGCTGCGTGAGCGCGGCATCGACGAGAAGCGCCTCGTCGCCGGGGTGGCGGCGGCCCCGCTCGATGTCGTGCTCGACGCCCTCGCCGAGGGCGCCAAGGTCATTTGGCACTGAAGGGAGGCCGTCATGGCCGACAAGAAGACGATCACCATCGCGATCATGGACGCGCCCTACGAAAGCGCGCGCTCGACGACGGCGCTGCGCCTGCTCGACCTCGCCGCCCGGCGCGGCTACGACATCAACGTGTTTGCCTATGAAGGGGCGGTGCTGCAGCCGTTTCTCGCGCAGAAGGCGCACCCGAACGCGGTGCACGGCCGCAGCGTCGAGGAGGAAAACCATTTCCTGCCGAAGGACGCGGTCGCCGCCCTGATGCGCGCGGCGGCGGACAGCGGCGGCAAGATCGACTGGGTGAATTGCGGGCTGTGCGTCGACGAGCGCGGCGCCACGGATGCCGTTCCGGGCGTGCGGCGCGGCTCGCCGGCCGATTTTTGGGCCATGGCCGAGGCTTCCGACAACACGCTCGTCATCGCGACGCGCTGAGGAGGCGGGCATGAAGACGTTGAGCATCGTCGAGAGCGCCTATCGGGCGACCATCGAGGAGCAGGACGACACGATCGTGTGGCTGCACGGCGCGATGAAGGGGGCCGGGGCCGAGCTTGCGGTGCTGCTGCGCGGCAACGCGGTCAACTACCTGGCCCAGGGCCAGGATGCCGCCGGCCTGGCCTTTGGCGACTGGCGGCAGACGCAGCCGCCGCGCATCGCCGAAGATCTGACGGCGCTCGCCGGCAAGGGCGTCGAGATTTTCTATGTCGCCGAGGATTTGGCCGAGCGTGGCCTCGGGCACAACGAGATCATCGCCGGCGCGCGGCCGGTCGCGCGCGACGGCGTGGCCGAGCTCGTCGGCCGCCACGACCGGGTCTGGTACTGGTAGGCAATCCAAAGCGGCGCGGGGCAATCTTCGGCCGCGATCGCGAAGGGAGGCGACGGCCCGCGCCCTCGCCCCCGACGGGACCCGCACCTTCGTCCGCCGCGCCGGCCGTATCGACCGCGCGACGGCGCTATCGCTACTCGCGCTCGAGCCCGCCGCCGTGGGCGAGCTCGGCGAAGAAGTGGAACGAGTCCTTGGGGCGGCGCTCCTGCGTCTCGTAGTCGACATGGACGAGGCCGAACCTTTTGCCGTAGCCGAGCGTCCATTCGAAATTGTCGAGCAATGACCAGACGAAATAGCCGCGCAGGTTGACGCCGGCCGCAATCGCGTCGAGCGCCGCGCCCAGGTAGCCGCGCAGATAGGCGATGCGCTCGTCGTCGCGGATGCGGCCGTCGGCGTCGATCCGGTCGGGGAAGGCCGCCCCGTTTTCGAGGATGTAGACCGGCAGGTCGCCGCTGTAGCGCTCTTTGACCTCGAGCAGCACATCGCGCAATGCGGCGGGCGCGATCTCCCAGCCCATCCCGGTCACCTTCGCCCCCGGCGGCGCCGGCAGGGTCGCGACCGCGAACGGATGGCTCGGGGTCGCGGCGCACCCGCGTGCGGGTGTAGTGATTGAAGGCGAAATAATCGAGCTTCTGCTTGATGATGTCGAGATCGCCCGGCTGCACCAGCGGGTCGATCATCTCGGCGGCGAGCGGCTCGGGGTAATGCCCGAGGATCTGCGGGTCGGGAAACGAGCGGTTCCACAGCGCGTCCAGCGTTTGGGCGGCGATCTCGTCCTCCTCGCGCTCGCTCGCCGGCTCGCGCGGGTGGAAGTTGTAGATGTCGCCGAGCAAGAGGTCGGCGCGCTCGGCCCGCATCGCCGTGATCGCGAGCCCGTGCGCCAGGTTCATCACATGGATGGCGGCGAGCGCGCTCTGCCGGCCGCGCACGGCCCGGCGCATGCTCGCCCTCGCCATAGCCCTTGAGGCAGGCGGCGTTGGGCTCGTTGAAGGTCGCCCAATGCTTGACCCGGTCGCCGAGCCGCCGCGTCGTCAGCTGCGCGTAGTCGGCGAACCGCGAGGCGGTGTCGCGGCTCTGCCAGCCGCCGCGGTATTCGAGCGCCTGCGGCAGGTCCCAATGGTAGAGGCAGACCCAGGGCTCGATCCCGGCCGCCATGACCGCGTCGACCAGGCGGTCGTAGAATTCGAGGCCCTTGTGGTTCGGCGCGCCGCCGCCTTCGGGCAGGATGCGCGGCCAGGCGGTCGACAGCCGGTAGGCGCCGAGGCCGAGCTCGCGCATCAGCGCCACATCCTCGGGCCAGCGATGATAATGGTCGCAGGCGATGTCGCCGGTGTCGCCGCCCTCAATCGTGCCGGGCAGGTGGGTGAACACGTCCCAGATCGAGGGGCCGCGCCCGTCCTCGCGGACCGCGCCCTCGATCTGATAGGCCGCGGTCGAGGCCCCCCATAAAAACCCGTCCGGGAACTGCTCCGCCATCTCCGCCTCTCGCCGATCGTTCGCCCAAGGGCCGCATGATGCCGGGCCGGCCGCCGCCGGGCCAGGGCGACGACGCCGGCGCGGGGTGATCCCCGGTTCAGTCATGGCAGGGTTCCGCCCGACCGGGCGGCCAGCGCCGAGAAAGCGTTGACGCCGCGGCGAAGAAGGCTGACAGTTTCGCATAAGTTCGGCCGTCCTCGGGCCGCCCGTATGGATCATCGGCGGCGGCGGCGATAAGCTGCGGGCCAGGCGGCGCGCTGCGGCGAGCGATCATCACCAGGAGGAAATCCGATGCCCAACGACCCGACACCCGAGACCGGCGGCCAGGCTCCGAGCCTGCAGCCCGGCGCCTTGAACGGCGTCAGGGTGGTCGACCTGACCCAGTTCGAGGCCGGGACGTCCTGCACCCAGACCTTGGCCTGGCTCGGGGCCGAGGTGATCAAGGTCGAGGAGCCGACCAAGGGCGAGCAGGGCCGCGGCGCCTCGACCGACCAGAAGGGCGTCGATTCTCACTACTTCATGCTGCTCAACGCCAACAAGCGCAGCGTCACCGCCAATTTGAAGCACGAAAAGGGGCGCGCCGTGCTGCGCGGCCTGATCGAGAAGGGCGATGTCTTTGTCGAGAACTTCGCGCCCGGCGTGATCGAGCGGCTGGGCTTCAGCTATGACGTAGTGCGCGAGATCAACCCGCGGATCATCTACGTCCAGGTCAAAGGGTTCGGCCATGACGGCCCGTACAAGGACTTCCTCGCCTTCGACATGATCGCCCAGGCGACCGGCGGCGCGATGTCGATCACCGGCGAGCCCGACGGCCGGCCGATCAAGCCCGGCCTGACGATCGGCGACACCGGCACCGGCCTGCACGCCGCGATCGGCGTCCTGGCGGCGCTCTACCAGCGCCAGTTCACCGGTCAGGGCCAGCACATCCGGGCGGCGATGCAGGAGTGCGTGATCAATTACGGCCGCATCTCCTACGCCGCCCAGTTCTTGTGGGGCAAGGCGGCGCCGCGCATGGGCAACCAGTCGATCATGGGCACCAACTCGCCGAGCGAGACCTATCCGTGCAAGGGCGGCGGCCCGAACGACTGGTGCTATGTCTACACCTCGCGCGCCAACCCGCAGCATTGGGAGCGGCTCCTCAAGATCATGGGCCGCGAGGATTTGATCGGCGACCCGCGCTTCGACAGCCCGCAGGAGCGCTTCAAGAACCACGATGCGGTCGATGAGATGATCGCCGAATGGACCCGGCACCACGACAAGCTCGAGGTCATGAAGCGGCTCGGCGAGCAGGGCATCCCGGCCGGCGCGGTCATGGACACGATGGAGCTGTACAACGATCCTGAGCTCAACCGCCGCGAAATCTTCGTGACGGTCAAGCATCCGGTCCGCGGCGACTTCAAGATGCCGGGCTGGCCGGTCAAGATGAGCGGCTCGAAAGTGCCGATCACCGCCTCGCCATTGCTCGGCGCCGACACCGAGGCGGTTTACGGCGAGCTGCTCGGCCTCAGCAAGGACGAGATCGCCTCGCTGCGCGAGGACAAGGCCATCTGACGCCGGAGAGCCATCCGGCCACGCGGGAACGGACCGGGCGCGAGCCCGGTCCGTCGCCGTTTTGGGGCTCGGCGCGAACGCGGGCAAACAGCAGGAAGGCATGACGCAATGAGCATGAGCACAGCTGCGGCCGGGATCGCGCAGCCCTATGTGCCGGTGCGATGGGAGCCGGCCCAGAGCTATCCGGACCCGGCGGTCGAGAGCCTCGATCCGCGCTTCGACCGGATCAAGCCGCCGTTCAGCGCCGCCGTCGAGCGTCTCGCGGTCGGGTTTCGCTGGGCCGAGGGGCCGGTCTGGCTCGGCGATGTCCGCTGTCTCTTGTGGAGCGACATCCCCAACGACCGGATCATGCGCTGGGAGGAGGAGACCGGGGCCGTCAGCGTCTTTCGCAAGCCCTCCAACCACGCCAACGGCAACACCCGCGACCGTCAGGGCCGGCTGGTCACCTGCGAGCACCAGGGGCGGCGCGTGGTGCGCACCGAATATGACGGCGCGATCACCGTCATCCTCGACCATTTCGACGGCAAGCGCTTGAATTCGCCCAACGATGTCGTGGTCAAATCCGACGGCTCGATCTGGTTCACCGACCCGCCCTTCGGCATCCTGGGCAATTACGAGGGCGACCGCGCCGTGCCGGAGCTGCCGACCAACGTCTACCGCGTCGACGGCCGCAGCGGGGCCGCGACGGTCGTGGCCGGCGACGTCAACGGCCCCAACGGGCTGTGCTTCTCGCCCGACGAAAAGAGGCTCTACGTCGTCGAGTCGCGCTCCTCGCCGCGGCAGATCCGGGTGTTCGACGTGGTTGCCGACGGTACGAGGCTCGCCAACGACCGGGTCTTCGTCAATGCCGGCGACGGCACGCCGGACGGGTTCCGCTGCGATGTCGAGGGCAATCTGTGGTGCGGCTGGGGGATGACCAAAGAACTCAACGGGGTCGTCGTCTTCGCCCCCGACGGGACCATGATCGGCCGCATCGCGCTCCCTGAGCGGTGCGCCAATTTGTGCTTTGGCGGGCGCAAGCGCAATCGGCTGATGATGGCCGCGAGCCAATCCGTCTACGCGATCTATGTCGGCGCCGAGGGCGCTCCCGGCGGCTGACGAAACCATCCGGATCGCGGGTCGTTTTGCCGCTAGTGCGGCTGAGGAATTTCACATAATGTGCGCGGCCGTGCTCAACTTCCGGAGGAACAGATGAAACGCGCCTTACTGCTCTGCTCGCTTCTTGCCGTCGCGGCGTGCGCGCCGCAGCCGCCGCCTCCGGTCACCGCGGCCCCGCCGCCGCCGCCCGCGCCGAGCAACTCGTTCCTCGTGTTCTTTGACTGGAACAAGGATGTGGTGACCCCGGACGCCCAGCAAATCCTGCAGACCGCCGCGTCCGCCTTCAAGTCCGGGGCGCCGGTTGCGGTGCAGGTGACGGGCTTTACCGACACCTCGGGCTCGCCCGCCTATAATCAGAAGCTGTCGGAGCGTCGCGCCAACAACGTGGCGGCCGCCCTGGCGCAGGACGGCATTCCGCCGAGCGCGATGACGGTCACCGGCCGCGGCCAGAACGACCTGCGCGTGCCGACGCCGGACGGGGTGCGCGAGCCGCAGAACCGCCGCGTCGAGATCGTCGAAGGCGGCGGAGCGCCGCCGCCGCCCCCGCCGCAATAACGCGGGCCAAAGCGCGAGGGCGCCTTTGCAGGCGCCTTCGCGCGGCGGATTTTCGCAGGGCGCGGTCGCAAGACGATCCGGTTGCACGGGGCGCGGCCGCGCGCCGGCTGCGTGATGGAAGCTGATCGCGATCCGCCGCCGCCCGCGCCGCGCGATCCCGGTGCAGGCGATCCCGGTGCAGGCGATCGCGCGGGCCGGGCTCGCCGCCGCGCTGGCGGCGGCCGGGATATGGATCGTCCGCGACTTTCTGCCGGCGCTCGCCTGGGCGGCGATCCTGGCGATCGCGCTGTCGCCGTCCTACCGGCGCCTCAGCCGCGCACTGCCTGGGCGCGGCCTGATCGCGCCGCTGGCCGCCACCTTGCTGGTCGGCCTCGTCTTTGTCGCGCCGCTGGCCTACGCCGCGATCGCGGCGGCCAGCGAAGCGGGCGCGATCCTGCGCTATCTCGGCGAGCTGCGGCGCAGCGGGCTGCCGGCGCCGGAATGGCTGGGCCAGCTCCCCGGACTCGGTCCGCTGGCCGCCGAATGGTGGCGCGCCAATCTTGCCGACCCGCAGGCCGCCCAAGCCCTGCTGGGCCGCCTTTATGAGCAGCTTCCGACGCAGTCGGCGCGGCAATTTGGCGCGGACGTCGTCCATCGGCTGACGCTGTTTGTCTTCACCCTCCTGACCTTGTTCTTCCTGTTTCGCGACGGCGCGGCCCTCGCCGATCAGCTGCGCCGGCTCAGCCATCGGCTGCTCGGGCCCGGCGGCGAGCGGATCGGCGGCCGGATGATCTCGGCGGTGCACGGCACGGTAAACGGCCTGGTGCTGGTCGGCCTGGCCGAAGGGCTGCTGCTCGGCGTCGCCTACCGGCTGGCCGGGCTGCCGCATGCCGCGACGATGGCGGCGGTGACCGGCGTCTTGGCGGTGATCCCGTTCGGCGCGCCGATCGCCTTTGGCGCGGCCGCCCTCTACCTGCTGGCGGCGGGCGCTGCGGGTGCTGCGGCCGGCGTCTTCGGCTTCGGCGTCGCGGTGACCTTCGTCGCCGATCACTTCGTCCGCCCGATCCTGATCGGAGGCGCGGCGCGCCTGCCGTTCTTGTGGGTGCTGCTCGGCATTCTCGGGGGCCTGCGCAGCTTCGGGCTGCTCGGGCTGTTTCTCGGGCCGATGGTCATGGCGGCGCTGATCTCGCTGTGGCGCGAGTGGACCGAGGCGCCGCCGGCCGACCCGCCGGCCGGCCTAAAGCCTTCTGGCCCGAAGCCTTCCTGCTAGGCAGCGCCGGCGGATTTCCTGCTATACTGCCGCAGGCGGGCGCCAAGCGCCGTAAGGCTCACGATTCCGGCGGTCGGGAGGATCGATGAAATACGTTTGCGATGCACCGGGTGGGAAAACCTGGTTTCGGATCGAGACCGAAGCCGAGGCCGTCAGCGAATCCGAAAACATGCGCCATGCGGTCGAAAAATTCTTCCGCAAGGAGCACGAAAAGGCGGCGCAAACCTTTCAGCCCGCGTCCAAGGTGTCTTTCGAGCAGGAAATCGGCCTCAAGGCGCATATTCAGCGCGAGATGCCGCTGTTCCTGACGTTGCGCGACGACGACGGCGCCCCGCTGGTGACGGCGATGCTGCCGCCGGGCGGCCGCGACGACCGGACGTTCCGCCCGATCATCGTCGGCATCGCCAACGCCGACCCGTATGTCGAGCACGCCGACGCGGTGCGCGCGCTCGGCCAGCATTTCGGCCTCGCCCTCGAGCGCGCCCGCTGCTACCCCTACCGCCGCGACTGACCCGCCGCGACTGACCCGCCGCGACTGACCCGCCGGGGCCGGCGCGCGAAATCGGCTCTACCGCCGCGACAGAAGCCCCGGCAGGGCGTGCGCGGGCGCCGCCAGCGCCGCCAGGGCGATCCGGGCGTCGCCGGCGAGGGCAAGCAACCCCGGCGCCTGCCACGGCCGGCAAAGCACCGATGCCAGGACCCGCGCGAGGCGCGGGGTCCCATCGGCGCGCAGCGGGATCAGCGCCGCCGGCGGCAGCGCGCGGTCGGCGCTGTCGGCAATGGCGCGCAGGACGAGGAACGGGATCCCGGCCGCAGCGGCGGCGGCGGCGACGAGCGCGCTTTCGAGGTCGACGGCGACCGCCCCGGTTTGCGCCCGTGCAAGCTCCTTGTCCCGACGCGTGGCCAGCGCCGCATGGGCGCCGAGCACCGGGCCTTCGACGGCGTCGAGCGCGCGGGCGAAGTCGCCGATGCGGCGGCGCCAGCCATCGCCGCCGCGCCAGCATTGGCCGCGATCCGATAAGATTTCGCTCGAAACGACGAGGCTTCCGGCTCTGAGCGCGGGAAAGAGGCCGCCGGCGATGCCGAAGCTGACGAGAATTTCGGCCTGCGCGGCGAGGCCGCCGGGGTCGCCGATAACGGCGGAGCACCCTGCCCGCCGGGCGATCCCGGCTTCGGCGGCGAGCCCCGAGACGCAGAGGATTTTGGCGGGGCAGAGGATCTTGGCGGGGTCGCCGGCGCTCAAAGCCCGAACGGCGTCCGCGTCGGCCCGCCGGCGGCGAGGCGCCGGTAGCGGGCCAGCGCCCACAGCGGAAAATACGCCCGGTAGCCGTGGTAGCGCAGGTAGAAGACCCGCGGAAAGCCGACCGCGGTGTACCAGGGCTCGTCCCAGTCGCCGTCCGGGCTCTGCGCCTCGATCAGCCAGCGGACGCCGCGGGCCGCCGCCGGGCTGCCGGCCTCGCCGGCCGCCATCAGCGCGAGCAGCGCCCAGGCGGTCTGCGAGGCGGTGCTGTAGGGCGCTTCGCCGTGCGGCGCCCGCGGCCAGTACGATTCGCCGCGCTCGCCCCAGCCGCCGTCCGGGCGCTGCCGCGCCAGCAGCCACTCGACCGCGCGGCGCACCTCGGGCGAGCCGGGGTCGACGCCGATCGCGTTGAAGGCCGCCAGCACCGACCACGCGCCGTAGATGTAGTTGGTCCCCCAGCGGCCGAACCAGCTGCCGTCGGGCTCCTGCTCGCGCCGCAGATAGGCGATCGCCGCGGCTGCCGTCGGATGGTCCTGGCCGTAGCCGAGCTGGGCGAGGAAGCCCAGGCAGCGGGCGCTGACATCGGCGGTCGGCGGGTCGAGCAGCGCGCCGTGGTCGGCGAACGGGATGTGGTTCAGCGCGTAATGCGTGTTGTCGGCGTCAAAGGCGCCCCAGCCGCCGTTGCGGCTCTGCATGCCGCAGACCCATTCGGCCGCGCGCTCGATCGCCGCGCGATAGCGGGCGCCGTCGAAGCGGTCGAGGGCGAGCGCCACCGCGGCGGTGTCGTCGACATCGGGATAATGCGGGTTTTCGTATTGGAAGGCCCAGCCGCCGGGCCGCAGGCCGGGCCGCGTCGCCGCCCAGTCGCCGACGACATCGAGCACCTGCCTGGCTTCGAGCCAGTCGAGGGCGCGCCGCACCGCCGGATCGAGCCGCCCGTCGCCGGTCTCCATCAGCGCGTGGCAGGCAAGCGCCGTATCCCAGACCGGCGACAGGCAGGGCTGGCAAAAGGCCGGCTCGCAATCGAGCGCGAGCAGCTTGCCGATCGCCCCGGCGGCGGCGCGGCAATACGGATGATCCGGCGGATAGCCCAGGCAGTCGAACATCATCAGGGCGTTGACCATCGCCGGAAAGATCCCGCCGAAGCCATCCTCGCCGTTGAGCCGCTCGGTGACGAAGGCGACCGCCTTGTCGACGGCGCGCTGCCGCGAACGCCGCGGAAAGAACCGCTCGGTCGCCCGCAGCAGCCGGTCGAGCGCGCCGAACGCCATCGCCGGCAGCGACGGGCTCGGCCCGGAAATCCAGCCGCGCGCCGTTTCCGGCGGCTCGGCGAACAATTCCCGGATCGTGACCCGCTGCGGGTTGCGGGCGCGGGGCCGGCGCGCCAGCAGCACCAGCAACGGCACCAGCACGGTGCGCGACCAGTACGAGATCTTGGTTATGTGAAACGGAAACCAGCCGGGGAGCAGCATGATCTCGACCGGCATCATCGGCACCGCGCGCCACGGCGCCTCCTCGAACAGCGCCAGCAGGATGCGGGTGAAGACATTGCAGCGCCGGGCCCCGCCCTGCGCCAGGATCGCCGCCCGCGCCCGCGCCATATGCGGCGCGTCGGGCGGATCGCCGGCCGCCTTCAGCGCGAAATAGGCCTTGACCGAGGCGCTCACGTCGAGCGCGCCGCCGTGGAACAGCGGCCAGCCGCCGCTGCTGCCCTGGGTCGAGCGGATGTATCGGGCGATGCGCGCCTGCAATTCGGGCTCGATCCGGCCGAGGTAATGCTGCAGCAGGATGAATTCGGCGGGGATCGTGACGTCGGCCTCGAGCTCGAACACCCAGTGGCCGTCCGGGCGCTGCCGCGACAGCAGCGCGCCGGCGGCGCGGGCGACCGCGTCGTCGAGCCCCGGCGCGCCGGCCCGGCGGCGCGCCGGCTGCGTCGCAACCGCCCCGTCGCTCATGACGGCGCCCGCTGCGCCGCCTGCTCCCCGGCGGCGGGCCTGCGGGGACGGCGCGCCGCCGCCGGCGCAGAGCGGGCGAGCAGCCGCTCCGCCGCGGCAAACCCGGAGCCGATCGCGCCTTCGATCGTCGCCGGCAGGCCGGTATCGGTGTAGTCGCCGGCGAGAAACAGGTTGGTCCAGCGCGTCGCCGGCCCCGGCCGGCGGCGCAGCTGCTCCGGGCTGGCGAGAAAGGTCGCCCGCCGCTCCTTGACGATCCGCGCCGGCGGGGTCGGGGCCGCCGGCAGCCGGTAGGCGAGCGCCGCGTCGCGCCACAGCAGATCGCGCAGCGCCTCGCTCGGGCGGTCGACGATGTCGTGCGCGGCGCTGACCGTGACCGACAGCACCCCGCGCTTGCGGAACACCCATTGCGCGGTGCCGCCGACCACCCCGATGAAGAGCGGCGCGCCCGGCGGCGGATCGATGCGGTAATGGGCGTTGACGATCGGGGCGTAGGCGTCGGGCACGGTCAGCGCCGGAACCAGCCGGGCGGCGGCGGCGGCCGGAACCGCGAGGACCACGCCGTCGCCGGGGCCGAGCGCGGCCGGGCCCGTGTCGTAGGCGAGCCGGCAAACCTCGCCGCCGGCAAACTCGAGGGCGCGCAGCCTTGTGCCGCAGCGCACCTCGCCGCCTTGCGCGCGCAGATAGGCGAGCGCCGGGTCGACAAAGCTCTCGGACAGCCCCTGGCGCGGCGCGAGAGGACGGCAGGCGCGCCCGCCGCGTCCGAGCGTCTCCTTGAGGAGGCGCCAGAACAGCTCCGCCGAGGCCTCCTCGGCCCGCGTGTTGAGGGCGGCGACGGCGAGCGGCTCCCACAGGCGGCGGTAGAGGCGCGGGCGGCCGCCGAGCGCCGCGGCGACCGTCGCCGACGGGTCGGCCCGGCGCAACGCGAGGGCGGCGAGGTGATCGCCCATCGTCGTCCCCGCCGCCCGCCGCCCGGCGCTGGCGATCCACCACGGCGCCGCCCCGCGGTTCGGCCGCACCGTCCAGCGCTCGCCGGTGGCCGCGTCGATGAACGGGAAGGCGGCCTCCGGCGGCCCCTCGATCGTGTCGAGCGCGCCGATCCGTTCGAGATAGTCGAGCGCCCGGCGGTTGCCGGCGAGCAGCAGGTGGTTGCCGTTGTCGATCCGGCAGCCGAGCTCGGCATCGAAATACGAGCGGCAGCGGCCGCCGGCCTGGGGCGCTGCTTCGTCAAGCCGCACCCGGCGCCCGGCCGCCGCCAGCCGGACCGCGGCGGCAAGGCCGGCGAGGCCGCCGCCGACGACGTGGACGCGGCCGGCGCTCATAAGAGACCATGGCGCAACGCCAGCCAGACCTTGAGCGGCGTCGACAGGCTGACCCGCCGGGCAGGGTCGCGCCACTGCGAGCGCAGCAAAGCGTCGAGCATGGCGCGATAGACCGCGCTCATCACCGCGGCCGGCCGCATGGCGCGGCGCGAGCATTGCGCCATTGCGCGCGCGCTGTCGCCGAAATGCCCCTCGGCGATGGCGGCGACCTCGCGGCACGCCGCCGGCAGCGCCGGATGCCGCAGCGCCGCCATCGGATCGGCGCCGCGGATGCCGTGGCGGTCGAGGGTCTCGCGCGGCAGATAGAGCCGCCCGCGCCCGGCATCCTCGTTGAGGTCGCGCAGGATGTTGGTCAGCTGCAACGCCCGGCCGAGCGATTCGGCGACCCGATGGGCGGCCTCGCCGGGATCGCCGAAGACATGGACCGACAGGTGGCCGACGGCGGCGGCGACGCGCGCGCAGTAGAGATCGAGCGTGGCGAGGTCGGGCGCGCGGATGTCCTCGCGCGCATCCATCTCCATGCCGTCGATGACGGTGTGGAAATCGCTCCGCCGCAGCCCGTAGCGCTGCACCGGCCCGCGCAATGCGCGGGCGACGAGATGGCGCGGACGGCCGTCGTAGAGCGCGTCGATCTCGCGGCGCCAATCGTCGAGCGCCGCCAGCTTGTGAGCGGCCGGCCGGCCGTCATCGGCGATGTCGTCGACCTCGCGGCAGAAGGCGTAGACCGCATACATCCCGTTGCGCCGCTCCTGCGGCAGCACGCGCATCGCCCAATGGAACGAGGTCCCGGCCGATTCGACGCGATGGCGGATGGTTTGGCGCAGCTCGATCTCGTCGAGCGCGTCGGCCCCGGCCTCGAGCGCGGCCTCGCTCATCGCCGCCGGCCTCGGCGCCAGCCCTTGGCCGCGCCGATCGCGAACGCGGCCAGGAAATCCGACTTGCGCAGCCTGACCCGGGCCGCCAGCGGATCGCCGCGGCGCAGGCGCGCCGTCAACCGCGCCGCCAGCTCGACGATGACCGCGCATTCCGCGCGCAGGCCGCGCGCCGCCACGTCCGGCGGCAGGCCGCGCGCGGCTTCGACGAGCGTTTCGGCGCGGTCGAGCAGGCCGTCGAGCACGCGGCGCAGCGCCGCGCCCGCGGCCGGCGCGGTCAGCGCCTCGACACCGATCCCGGCCGCCGCCAGATCGGCCTGCGGCAGATACACCCGGTCGAGGAGCCGGTAATCCTCGGCGCAATCCTGCAGGTGGTTCAGGACCTGCAGCGCCGAGCACAGCGCGTCCGAGGCCGGCCACGCGGCGCGGCTCTCGCCGTGCAGGTCCAGGAGCTGCCGCCCGACCGGCGCGGCCGAGTAGCGGCAATAGCCCATCAGCTCGTCCCAGTCGCGGTAGCGCAGCCTGGTCGCGTCGAGGCGAAAGGCATGCAGCACATCGTGGCAGTGCTGCGCGGTGACCCGCGTCGCCGCGAGGCTCTCGCGCATCGCCGCCGCGGCCGGCGAATCGCGGCCGTCGGCCCCGTCGAGGATCGCCGCCATGCGGTCGAGCCGGCGCACCTTCTCCTCGGCCGACAGCGCCGGGTTGTCGGCGATGTCGTCGGCGTTCCTGGCGAAGCGGTAGAAGGCGTGGACATGCGGCCGCAAATCGCCGCGGATCAGCAGCGAGCCGACCGGAAAATTCTCGCCGCCGCGCCCCTTGCCCGAGGGCGTCTCGACCGCGCCGGCGCTTTCCGAGACGACAGTCATCTCGCAACTATCGCGCAGGGCTGTCCGGGGAAATTCTCCTTGCTGCAAAAGTTGTCTTGGCCGGGCTCGTCCCGTGGGCCTTCAGCCCACGGACCCTGGGCATCCACGCCTTCCGGCGCCCGAAGCAAAGACGTGGATGCGCGGATCAAGTCCGCGCAAGACAACTTTATATTGTTTCTCAAGAAGTCCAACATTCCTGGATTGAAGTTGAGGTTTCGCAATTTCAGCTACCGACTCAGATATCCGTTGGCCTCGAACCATCGCACGGCGTCGGCGATCGCCGAGCGCGCCGGCCGCGGTGCGTAGCCCAGCTCCCGCGCCGCCTTGGCCGATGTAAAATACATCTTCTTGCGCGCCATGCGAACGCCGTCGAGCGTCGCGAAGGGCTCGCGGCCGGTCAGCCGCGCGGCGGCCTCGGCCGCGCCCGCGACCGCAAACGCCAGGCGCGTGCGGCAGGCGCAGCCGCGGCGGCCGGCGGCCGGCGGCCCGCGCCGCCTCGGCCAGGATCTCGGCGAGCGGCAGGTTCTCGCCGCCCAGGATATAGCGCTCCCCGATCCGCCCCCGCGCCGCCGCGGCGAGATGCCCGGCGGCGACATCGTCGACATGGACGATGTTGAGGCCGGTGTCGACAAATCCCGGCATGCGGCCGCGCGCGGCTGCGAGGATCACGCGGCCGGTCGGCGTCGGCCTCAGGTCGCGCGGCCCGACCGGGGTCGACGGGTTGACCACGACCGCCGGCAATCCGCGCTCGGCGACGAGGCCGCGGACCACCGCCTCGGCCTCGAACTTCGAGCGCTTGTAGGGGCCGATCATGTCCTCGGCGCGGCTCGGCGCCTCCTCGTCGGCCGCGCCCTCGGGGACAAGGCCGAGGGTGGCGACGCTGCTGGTGTAGACGATGCGCTCGACGCCCGCGGCGAGCGCCGCCTGCATCAGCGCGCGCGTGCCGTCGACATTGGCGCCGAACATCGCCGCCGGGTCGGGCACAAAGAGCCGGTAATCGGCCGCGGCGTGAAACAGGTATCGACAGCCGGCGACGGCGCGCGCCAGCGATGGCGCATCCTCCAGCGAGCCCTCGGCGATCTCGACGGTCAGCCCGGCGAGGTTGCGCCGATCGCTCTTCGGCCGCGCCAGCGCCCGAACCCGGTGCCCCGCCCGCAGCAGCGCGCGGGCGACCGCCGAGCCGACGAACCCGGTTGCTCCGGTGACGAGGCACGATCCCGGCGCGAACGCCATCGCCGCGTCATCGCGGGCCGGCGGGCGCGGCCGCCGCCGGGGCCGATGCGGGGGCGGGCGACGGGGCCGGCGCGTCGGCGCGGGCGCGCGCCGCCGCCGCCTTCTCGGGCTCGCCGAGCACATCGTAGGCATGCGCCAGGCGGGTCCAGCCTTCCTTGTCGCCCGGGTTCGCTTCGAGCCGCGCCGCCAGCCGCTCGACCATGCCGCGGATCATCGCCTGGCGCTCGTCCGGCGACATCGACCGGGCGGCGGCGATGTCGCCGGCGCCGGGTCCGGGCGACGCGGCGGCCTGCGGCCGGTCCGGCGCGATCTCGGCGAGGCGCTCCGCCACCCCCTTGCGCCACGGCGCATCGGCGGGCGCATCGGCGAGGAGCGCGCGCAGCCCCTGCTCGGCGGCCGCCTTGTCGCCGCGCTGCAGCGCCGCCTCGGCCTGATAGAAGCGCGAGCGCGGGTCGTCGGCGGCCTTGGCGAACTCGGCCGCGGCCGCGGCGGTGACCACGCCGTCGGCCTCGAGCACCAGCGCCTCGCCGAGCTCGGCGTGCAGGCCCTGCTGCTCCGGCGCCAGGAGGATCGCGCGTCGGTAGGCGTCGCGCGCCTCGGCGAAGCGGCCGAGCGAGGCGAAGGTGCGGCCGAGCAGGGCCCAGCCGTCGGCATGCCCGGGCTCGCGCTCCAGCCGCGCCTTGAGCTGATCGGCCGCCGCGGCGATCTCGGCCGGGCTGTGCGGGCTCGCCGCCGTGGTCGTGCGGTCGATCGCGCCCGGCGCGCCGACCGCGCCGTAAACGGCCAGCGCCGCCGCCGGCAGCAGCCCGGCGATGCCGATCGCCGCCCCAAAGCGCCATGCGCCTTCCGCCGGCCGCCCCGCCGCCGAAACCGATTCCTCGCGGCGATCGACCGCGGCGAGCAGGCGTCGGGTCAGCTCGGCGCGCGCCGCCCCGGCCTCGTCGGGCCCGAGCCTTCCCTGCGCCGCCTCGGCGTCGACATCGGCGAGCTGGCGGCGGAAGATCGCGACCAGCGCCTCGTTGTCGTCGGCCTCGCCGCGCGGCCGCCGCAGCAACGGCCACAGCAGCGCCGCCACCGCCGCCAGCGCCAGCAGCCCGGCGACGACCCAGAACCAGATCATCCCCGCCCGCCGAGCAGCAGCGCCGCGCGCGAACGCTCTTCCGGCGTCAGGCCCGGCGCGCCCGGCCCCGGCCGCCGGCGCCGGGCGCGCAGCGCCACCACCGCGCCGGCCCCCGCCAGCAGCAGCGGCGGCCCGAGCCACAACAGCCAGGTCGCCGGCTCGAACGGCGGATCGAGCAGCACGAACACCCCGTAGCGGGCGACGAGATAGTCGAGGACCTGCCGGTCGCTGTCGCCGGCGGCAAGCCGCCGGCGGATCAGCACGCGCAAATCGTGGGCGAGGTCGGCGTTCGATTCGTCGATCGACTGGTTCTGGCAGACGAGGCAGCGCAGCTCCCGGCTCAGGGTGCGGGCGCGGGCCTCGAGCGCCGGGTCGGCAAGCCGCTCGGAGGGCTCGACCGCGCCGGCCGGGCCGGCGATCGCGACCAGCAGCGCCGCCGCCAGGAGCAGCCGGATCATCGCCGGTCGGCCGGCTGCGGCATCGCCGCCGCCGCGGCGCGGGCCGCCGGCAGGCGCAGCCGCAGCCGCCGGTCGCTCAACGAAACCAGCCCGCCGAGTGCGGCGAGGATCGCGCCGAGCCAGATCCACGGGACGAGCGGGTTGTAATAGGCGCGCACCACCCAGCCGCCTTTCCCGTCCGGATCGCCCAGCGCCAGATAGAGGTCGGCAAGGCCGTTGGTCGAGATCGCGGTGTTGGTGGTGCGGCTGCCGGCGACCGGATACCAGCGCCGCTCGGGGTGGAGGGTGAAGGGCGCGGCCCCGGGGCGCTCGACGACGATCTCGGCGCGCTCGGCGCGGTAGTTGGCGATGTCGGCTTGGGTGACGCCGGCGAGGCGCAGGGTGAGGCCGGCGATCGTCATCGTATCGCCGGGACGCAGGGTCTCGATCCGCTCGCTGCGCCAGGCGGTCGAGACGACGGCGCCGGCGATCAGCACGCCGACCCCGAAATGGGCGATGCGCATAGCCCCAGTTGCCGCGCGGCAGATGGCGCAGCCGGCGCAGGACGACGGCCGGCGGCAGCCTGCCGACCCCGCCGCGGTCGGCAAGGTCGCTGAGCACGCCGAGCATGGCCCAGACCGCGAGCGCGACGCCGAAGAGCGCGGCCGGGGAGGCGGCGCGGTCGAAAAAGAAGACGACCGCCGGAACGATGACCGCGCCCGCGAAGGCCGGGGCGAGCCGGCGCAACGCCGCCCAAAGGTTGCCGCGCCGCCACGCCAGCACCGGGCCGACTGCCATCGCGACGATCGCCGGGGCCATGATCGGCACAAAGGTCGCGTCGAAGAATTGCGGGCCGACCGACAATTTGACGCCGCTCCAGATTTCGGCGAAGAGCGGGTAGAAGGTGCCGAGAAACACCGTCGCCATGCCGGCGCAGATCAAGAGGTTGTTCAGCACCAGGGCGCCCTCGCGGCTGACCGGCGCGAACCGGCTGCCGGCTTCGAGCCGGGGCGCGCGCAAGGCGTAGAGGATCAGGCCGCCGCCGATCACCAGCGCCACCAGCACCAGGATGAAGACCCCGCGCGCCGGGTCGACCGCAAAGGAATGGACCGAGGTCAACACCCCCGAGCGCACCAGAAAGGTGCCGATCAGGCTCATGCCGAAGGTCAGGATCGCCAGCAGCACGGTCCAGCGCTGCATGGTCTCGCGCTTTTCGACCATCGCCGCCGAATGCAGGAGCGCGGTGCCCAGGAGCCACGGCATGAAGGAGGCGTTCTCGACCGGGTCCCAATACCACCAGCCGCCCCAGCCGAGCACGTAATAGGCCCACCAGCTGCCCATCGCGATGCCGATGGTCAGCCCGCACCAGGCGGTCAACGTCCACGGCCGCACCCAGCGCGCCCAGGCGGCGCCGAGCCGGCCTTCGATCAGCCCGGCGATCGCGAAGGAATAGGTGATCGAGAACCCGACATAGCCGAAATAAAGAAACGGCGGATGAAAGGCGAGGCCGGGATCCTGCAAGAGCGGGTTGAGGTCGCGCCCGTCGGCCGGGACCGGGAACAGCCGGGCGAACGGGTCCGAGGTAAACAGGATGAAGGCGAGCGTGCCGAAGCCCAAGAGCCCCTGGATCGCCAGCGCGCGGGCGCGCAGGCCGGCCGGCAGGCCGCGGCCGAGAAGGGCGACGAGGCCGCCGAACAGGCTCAGCATGAAGACCCACAGCAGCATCGAGCCCTCGTGGCTGCCCCAGACGCCCGTCACCTTGTAAAGCATGGGCTTGGCGGTGTTCGAGTTCTCGAAGACGTTGCGCACCGAGAAGTCGGACACGATGTGGGCGTGCATGAAGACCGCGAAGGCGAGCGCCACCAGCCCGAATTGCATGAGCGCCGCCGGCCGCGCCACATCCATCAGCGCCGGGCTGCGCCGGCCGGCCCCCGCGAGCGGCAGGGTTCCCTGCACCGCCGCGACGAGGAGCGCCAGCACCAGCGCGAAATGGCCGATCTCCACCAGCATGAAGCCGACCATGAAGCGAGGCGGTCAAAACCGCAAGGGGCCGTCGCCGACCTTGGATGGATGATCCGCCGCATGCCAGGTATTGAATTCGGGTATTACGGTGGCGACGTGTCGAAGATGACGGCAAAGGGCCAGGCGACGATCCCCAAGCGACTGCGCGACCATCTCGGGCTGCAGCCGGGATCGGATGTCGTGTTCGACCTTGCGCGGGATGGGTATGTGTTCCTGAAGGCGCGACATGCGCTTCGAGAGAGCGAATTCGCCCGGCTGCGTGGCTCCGCCGGGCCGGGCATGACGACCGACGAGCTGCTGTCGCTGACCCGCGGCGAGCACGGCGATTGATCCTGCCCATGCGGCACGGCGTGGAACAGCCGCGAAGTCCGTCCCAGATAAATACTTTTGGATTTTTGAGACGATCGTCCTATGTTGTCGGGGAGCAATGCAGGATGATCGGAACATGAGCGAAGACCTTGGCGCGACGCCGCCGTTCGATCTGCGCGAGCAGCTCGCGCGCATTGATCGCAGCCTCGCCGAAACCCACAAATTCGTCGCCGAGCGCGACAAATTCGCCGCCGAGCAGCTGAAGCTGGTCGCCGAGGCCGGCAAGCTGAACCGCGAGCACGACAAGCTCGCCGCCGAGGCCGGCAAGCTCGACCGCGACCGCGACAAGCTCGCCGCCGAGCAGCTGAAGCTGCTGGCCGAGGCCGCCAAGCTCAACCGCGACCGCTGGCTGGCCCCGGCGCTGGCGATCGCCACAGTGCTCGGCGGCCTGCTCGGGGCCGCGAGCTTTGTCGCCAAGGTGGTGTGGGGTTGAGGCGATGAAGATCGGCTATGCCCGGACCGCGACCAGCGAGCAGACGACCGGGATCGAGGCGCAGGCGGCGGCGCTCCAGGCGGCCGGCTGCGAGGAGATTTTCCGCGAGCACGCCTCGGCGCTGGGCGAGCGGCCGCAGCTCGAAGCCGCGTTCCGCTTTTTGCGGCAGACCGAGGCGGGCCGCTGCGCCGATTGCCTGGTGGTCGCCAAGCTCGATCGGCTCGCGCGGTCGGTGATCGATCTGTGGGCGCTGATCGGCCGCCTCGAAGAGAAGGGCGCGGGTCTGGTGGTCCTCGATTTCGGCGGCAACACGATCGACACCCGCACCCCCTCCGGGCGCGCCATGCTGTCGATGTTCGGGGCGATGGCGCAGTTCGAGCGCGAGGTCATGCTCGACCGCCAGCGCGCCGGCATCGCCAAGGCCAAGGCCGAGGGCAAGTACAAGGGCCGCCAGCCGACCGTGCGCCGCCGGCTCGACGAAATCCTGGCGTTGCGCGCCGAGGGGCTGTCGCGGCCGCAGATCGCCCGCCGCCTAGGCCTCGGCCGCGCCAGCGTCTACCGCGTGCTCGACGAGGCCGAAGCCGGGGGCAAGACGCAAGCCGGGGGCGGGCGATGAGCGAGGCCCGCCAAGAGGCCGAGCTGCGGCGCATCCCTCGCTGAGCTCGACTGAGAGGGATGTGCTGATCGAACGCCGCGATCCCGCGCCCGGCGCTCTTTCTCGCGGCGAAGGCCTTTCAGAAATATCGCTTGGCGGGCGGCGTCAAGACGCGAGTGTCGCCGCATTTCTTCCTCGGCGGCATGCCGTGGTATCCAGGTCCATGCTGATCACTCGCGATGTCGGCCGGTACAGAACTTATTTCCCCGCAGCCACGCTGATCGCCCCGAATTGAACGACCGGCGCATGATCGGCGGGCGGACGGCGACGGCGGTCCCGGCGGCGCGGCTGCGGCTCGCCGGCTCGCCGGCGACGGCGATGCTCGCCTGCGTGGCCGCGATCACCCTGCTGCGGCTCCTGTGGCTGGCGGCGCAGCCGGCCGACCTTTATCCCGACGAGGCGCAATACTGGTTCTGGGCCAGGCATCCGGCGTTCGGCTATTATTCGAAGCCGCCGCTCGTGGCGTGGCTGATCGCGCTGACGACCGGGCTCTTCGGCGACGGCGAATTCGCGGTCCGGCTGTCGGCGCCGCTGCTCGACGCCGGCGCCGCGGTCTTCGTCTACGCAATCGGTACAAGGCTCTACGACCGCCGGGTCGGGTTCTGGTCGGCGCTCGCCTTCGCGAGCCTGCCGGGGGCGTCGGTCTCGGCCTTTGTGATCTCGACCGACGCGCCGCTGCTGCTGTGCTGGGCCGCCGCCCTCTACGCCTTGATCCGGGCGCGCGAAGCGGGCGGGCGCGGCTGGTGGCTGGCCGTCGGGCTCGCCGCCGGGCTCGGGCTGCTGGCGAAATACGCGATGGCCTATTGGCTCGCCTCGGCGCTCGGCCTGGCGTTGCTCGACCGGTCCGAGCGCCGCCATCTGCCGGCGCTGCTCGCGGCCGTGCTGGTCGCGCTCCTGGTCTATTCGCCGAATTTCTGGTGGAACTGGCAGAACGGCTTTGTCAGCTATCTGCACACGCGGGACAACGCCGAGCTCGGCGGTCCGCTGTTTCATCCCGAGGCCTTTCTCGAATTCTTCCTCTCGCAATTCGCGGTGTTCGGGCCGCTGTTCTTCGCCGGCCTCTTATGGCTGACCGCGACGCCGCGCGCGCTCGCCGAGCCGCCGGCCCGCTTCCTCGCCGTCTTCGCGCTGCCGACCCTGGCGATGATGCTGGCGGTGAGCCTGTTGTCGCGCGCCCACGCCAACTGGGCCGCACCCGCCTATGTCTCGGCGACGGTGCTGGTCGTCGCCTGGCTGATCCGGCGCGGCTGGCGCTGGGTCGTGGTCTTCTCGGTCGCGCTCCACCTCGCGGTCGCCGGCGCGTTGTTCGCCGGCTACGGCGCGCTGGCGGCGTTCGGGATCGAGCCGCCCGCCAAATACGACGCGCTGCATCAGCTGCGCGGCTGGCGCGCCCTCGGCGCCGCGGTCGGGGCGGCGCTGAAGGCGCATCCCGGGCTAAAGCTCCTGGCCGACGACCGCGAGACCCTCGCCGCCCTGATCTATTACGTGCGCCCGCACCCCTTCGATGCCGCCAAGTGGCAATTGACGAGCCATATCAAGGATCAGTGGGATCTGACCAACGGCCTGGGCAAATACCAGGGCGACAGCTTTCTGCTGGTCTCGGCGCACCATCTCGTCGCCGAGATGCGGCCGAGCTTCGCCGCGATCGACCGGCTCGGGGAGATCGCGGTCCCGACCGGGCCGGGGGCCGAGCGCCGCTACACGCTCTCCGTGGCGCGCGATTTCAAGGGCTATCCGCCGGGGCGCTGACCCGGCGCAGCCGGCGGCCGATATACATCGGCAGCGCCATCGCCTCGTGCCCGGCATGCAGCACCGCCGACGGGGCCAGCGGCTCGATCGCATCGAACATCGTCCCGAATTGCGCCCGGATGCCGTCGAGCGAGCTCTTCGGGGCGACGATCAGGACATCCTCGCCGGCATGGTCGCCGACCGGCGCGATCAGCCCGTATTGCCGAGGGTCGGGACCAAGGCAGATGACCGGAACCCGTCCTTCGAGCGCGTAATCGATCTTGCCGGCGTCGAGCCAGCGGGTGGCGGCGACCACGAGCCCCGGCCGGCCGAGGAGGCCGCGGGCTTCGAGGTCGGTGCGCAGCGAGGTCCAGTCGACCGCGTCGACATTCGGGTCCTTGCCGGGCGCGAGGCTCGCCACCGCTCCCGCGAGCCAGCCGAGCCGCACCTCGGCCGCGACAAAACCAAGGCCGGCGACGACAAAGACGGCGGTCGCGGCGAGCCACAGCCGAACCAGCCGGGAGCCGAGGCGGCGGGCGACGGCCTCGCCGAGCAGCGGCGTCAGCATCAGATAGCCCGGCGCCGTCCAGTGGAACAGGATGTGGCTCCACAGCGAGACCACCGTGAAGAAGACGATCGGCGGCGCCGCGAGGCAGAGGAAGAGCCAGCGCGGCGGGTCCGCCGGCCCGCGCCGCAGCGCGCCAAGGCCGCACCAGACCAACGGCAGCCACAGCCAGGGCAGCACAAACGCCGCCGCGCCGGCGGTCATCGCGAGCGGGCCGAGCGGGGCGAATTTGCCGCCGGCCCGCCCGCCCTGGAACAGGAACGAGACCCAGCCGTGCCTCGCGTTCCAGACCAGGACCGGCAGAAACACCGCGACGGCGACGAGGCCCGCGGCATAGGGCTGCGGGCGGCGCAGCCAGCGCCGGCCCACCGGCTCGGTCGAGAGGAAGATGACGGCCCCGGCGATGGTCAGCGCGGCGGAGTATTTCGACAGCAGCGCCAGCCCGGCGCAGACGCCCGCGCCGAGCCACCAGCCCCAGGCCGCGCGGCCCTGCGCCCTCAGCGCCGCGATCAGGCAAAGGGCGGCCCCGAGCAGCGCCGCGAACAGCGGCCCGTCCGGCAACACCCAGGTCGCGGCGGTAATCCCGAATTCCGGCGCCAGATTCAGCACGACCGCCGCCCACAACCCGGCCGACGCGCCGAACAGCGCCGCCGTCACGCGGTACATCAGCCATGTCGTCAGCGCGAACAAAAGGATGAACGGCAGCCGCACAACCACCGCGGCCTCGCTGCCGAAGAGGTGCGCCGCCCCCCAGGCCAGCCACCACGCCAGCGGCGGATGGTCGAAGTAGCTCAGCTGCCATTCGCGCCCGGCCGCGACCATGTAGCTCTCGTCGATCCCGAGGCCGAGCGCCCACGCGAATGCGAGCCTGGCGAGAAAGCTCGCGAATATCAGCAGCGCGACGCCGCCGGTGGGCGTCCTCGCCCAGGCCGGCATCCCTCGCGTCGCGCCGGTCGGGGGTGTCGGGGCCGCGCTCGCGCGGCCGATTGGCGCGCCGGTCGCAAGCATGCGATGATCCGTTCCCGAGGAGGAGCCGCCGATGACCCGTGACGAGTTGACCCGCAAAATCCTCTCCGTCAAGCGCGCCAAGGGCCTCAGCTGGAAGGCGGTCGCCGGCGATATCGGCGGCGGCTCGCCGGTTTATCTGACCGCGGCGCTGATGGGCCAGATGAAGCTGCGCCCGGAGCAGGCCGAGCGCGCGGCGCGGCTCTTCGGGCTCGACGAGGACGAAAGGCTGCTGCTGCAGGAGATCCCCTATCGCGGCTCATTGCCGGCGCTGCCGCCGACCGACCCGTTGATCTACCGCTTCTGGGAATTGGTGCAGGTCTACGGCACGACCTGGAAGGAGCTGATCCAGGAGGAGTTCGGCGACGGCATCATGAGCGCGATCGATTTCGAGATGGCGATCGAGCGCCAGCCCGACCCGAAAGGCGACCGCGTCAAGCTGACGTTGAGCGGCAAGTTCCTGCCCTACCGCGAATATTAAAAAATTCCAACGCAAAGGACGCGGAGGACCACGCCGAGGACGCGACGGCGCAGGACGCGCCGCAATCGGCTTCGCGTCCTCAACGCTTTCTTTGCGCCCTTGGCGCTCAAGCGTTTTTACTGGCGGGAAGCCGCACCAAATAAACCAAAAGGACGGAGGAGCACGATGGACGCGATCGACCTCAATTGCGACATGGGCGAGAGCTGGGGCGCCTGGACCATGGGCAGCGACGCCGAGATGCTCGGGATCGTCACCTCGGCCAATGTCGCCTGCGGCTTTCACGGCGGCGACCCCTTGGTCATGTTCGAGACCGTGCGCCAGGCCCGGGAGAAGGGGGTCGGGATCGGCGCGCATCCGAGCTTCTACGACATCTGGGGCTTTGGCCGCCGGATGATCCAGGGCGAGAGCCCGCAAGACATCGAGAAGACCGTCGTCTACCAGATCGGCGCCCTGGAAGGGGTGGCGCGGGCGGTCGGCCATCGGGTGGGCCACGTCAAGGCGCACGGCACGCTCGCCAACCTCGCCGCGGTCGACCGCGCCGCGGCGCTCGCGATCGGCCGCGCCATCGCCGCCATCGACCGCGAGCTGGTCTATGTCGTGATGGCCGGCACCGAGCTCGAACGCGCCGCCGCCGAGCTCGGCCTGCCGATGGCGCGCGAGATCTACGCCGACCGCGCCTATGACGACGCCGGCAACCTCGTCTCGCGCAAGCTGCCGGGCGCGGTGCTGCACGACGCCGGGGCCGCCGCCGACCGGGTGCTGGCGATGGTGCGCGAGGGGGCCATCATCAGCGCTTCCGGCAAGCGCATCCCGGTCGCGATCGACACGGTCTGCGTCCACGGCGACAACCCTTCGGCGGTAGCGATGGCCGGCCGCGTGCGCGAAAGGCTGGAGCGGGCCGGCATCGCCGTCCGGCCGATGGTTCAGCCGCCCGCAGCCCGCCATCCGCGATCCGGCCCTCATACATCGTGATAACTGTTCGTCGGCGGGGCGGTTGTGGTGCGCGCCGCCCGGAGCAACGACTTCACCCGTTGCGGCGTCGCCGGCAGCCGGGTCACGGCGCCGGGGATGCCGATCGCCTCGTCGATCGCCGCCGCGATGACGGCGCCGACCGCGGCGATGCCGCCTTCGCCGGCGCCCTTGATGCCGAGCGGGTTCAAGGGGCTCGGCGCGTCCTCGGTAACGAGCACCTCAACGGGCGGGGTTTCGCGCAGGGTCGGCAGCAGATAATCGGCGAGAGTGACGCTCAGCGGCTCGCCGCGCGCATCGTACAGAAGCTCCTCGTAGAGCGCACCGCCGAGCCCTTGCAGAAAGCCGCCCGCGAGCTGGCCCTCGACCAGCATCGGGTTGATCGCGCGGCCGACATCATAGGCGACGAGGTAGCGCTCGACCGTCACCTGCCCGGTCTCGGCGTCGACCCGCACCACCCCGGCATGCACGCCGTAAGGGTAGGTCATGTGCGCGGTGCGGAACCAGCCCTCGGCGGCGAGCCCCGGCTCGCGGTCGCCGAGGGTCGGCGAATCGGGGGCCAGATGCCGCGCTACCTCCGCCAGGGCGATCGAGGGGCCGTCCGGCCGGTCGCGGTGAACCACCACGCCGTCGACGATGTCGAGCCGGTCGGGTGCGGTTTGCAGCAGCGAGCCCGCCATCATCCAGCGCCTTCGCGCGCAGCTTCAGAGCCGCGGCATGCGTGGCGTTGCCGGTCATCACCGAAGCGCGCGAGGCATGCGCGCCGATGCCGTACTGAATTCGGTCGGTCTGGCCCAGCACCACCTTCACCCGGCGGTAGTCGACGCCCAGCGCATCGGCGCAGATCTGCGCCATCGCGGTGGCGATCCCCTGGCCGACCGAGGAGCCGCCGGTGACGAGCTCGACCGCGCCCGTCGCATCGACGCTGATCCTTGTGCCGTCCATCGGCCCGAGCCCGCCCTTCTCGACAAAGATACCGATCCCGGCGCCGACCAATTCACCGGTTTTGCGGCGGCGGCGCAGCTCGGATTGCAGCCCATCCCAGCCGATCCGCGCCAATGCCTTGTCGAGCAGCAGCGGGTAGTCGCCGGAATCGTAGACGACCTCTGTGCCGAGCGCTTCGAGCGGCCGATGGAACGGCATTTCCGCCGCCGTGATCAGGTTGCGCCGCCGGACCTCCACGGGATCGAGGCCGAGCCGGTCGGCGACCGCGTCGATCAGCCGCTCGCGCACGAAAGTACCCTCGAACCGGCCCGGCGCGCGGTAGGTCGCGGCCGGCGTCTTGTTGGTCAGGCGAAACCGGCAGACCGCTCGGTAGGCCGGGATGCGGTACGGTCCCGGGATCATGCTCATGGTCAGCTCCGCGACGCGGGCGCCGTGGGTGCGCACATAGGCGCCCTGGTCGAGAAAGAACTCGTCCTCCAGGGCCAGCACATGCCCTTCGGCGTCAACGGCGGCGCGGACATGGTGGCGCTGCTGGCGCGAGTGGTTCGCCGCCATCAGGTGCTCGCGCCGGTCCTCGATCCATTTGACCGGCCGGCCCGAGCCCGAGTGCTGCGAGGCAGACGAGGACATCCTCGGGATAGAGCTCGCCGCGGATGCCGAAGCCGCCGCCGGTGTTGCCTTCCTTGAGCACGACCGCGGCGGTGCTGCGGCCGAGCAGGCGCGCCAGCGCGTCGCGGTTGCGGTGCGGCACCTTGGCGGCGCCGTAAAGCTCCAGCACGTCGCGCGCGGTGTCGTGATGGGCGAGCGCGCCGCGGGTCTCGATCGGCACCCCGGTATGACGGCCGATCGCGAGGTCGAGCGCCACCACGGCGTGCGCCGCGGCAAAGGCGGCATCGACCTCGCCATAGCCGGCGCGCAGCACCAGCGCCTCGGTCGACTGGCCCGGAGCAAAGCTGCCGGGCGCGGCGTCCGCTTCCAGCAGCGGCGGCAATTCTTCGGCGTCGATCAGCACCAGGTCGGCCGCGTCCTCGGCGAGGTAAGGGTCGGAAGCGAACACCGCCGCCACCGGCTCGCCGACATAGCGCAACCGGTCGCGCGCCAGGATCGGCTGGCGGTAGGGGCGCAGCGCCTCGGCCGCGGGATCGCGGAAATCGATCGGCGGCAGGTCGGCGAGATCGGCGCCGGTCCACACCGCCTCGACGCCGGGTGCGGCGAGCGCCGCCGCGATGTCGATCCGGCGCAGCACGGCATGGGCGTAGGGGGAGCGCACCACGCGCATGTGCAATTGATGCGGGAAGCCGAGGTCGCCGACAAACCGGCCGCGCCCGGTGACCAGCGGCGGGTCTTCGAGCCGCGGCAGCGAGCGGCCGATCATCGCCGGCGCAGCTCGGCGGCGGCCGCGCGCACCGCGGCGACAATGCCCTGATAGCCGGTGCAGCGGCAGAGGTTGGACGACAGCACGTCGAGCAATTCCTCGTCGCCGATATCGGGCTCGCGCTCCAGGACGCCGGCCGCGAGCATCAGAAAGCCCGGCGTGCAGAAGCCGCACTGCACGCCGTGATGTTCGATGAAAGCGCGCTGCAGCGGATGCAAAGTGCCGCCCTCGGCCAGCCCCTCGACGGTGCGGACGGAAGAGCCTTCGGCCTGCACCGCAAATATCAGGCACGACCGCACCGGCTCGCCGTCGACCAAGACGGTGCAGGCGCCGCAGACCCCGTGCTCGCAGCCCATATGGGTGCCGGTCAGCCCGCATTCCTCGCGGATCGCGTCGAGGAGGGTGCGGCGCGGCTCCAGCCGGAGCGCATAGCGCCGGCCGTTCACCGTTAGCGCGACATCGATCCGCTCGGTCACCTCACGCTCCTCGCCCGCACGCCTGCGTCAGCGCCCGGCGCACCATCGCGGCGACCAGCTCGCGCCGGTATTGCGCATCGGTCTGGGCATCCTCCAGCGGGTCGATTGCCGCGGCGGCGACGGCGGCGGCCTCACGGAACAGCGCCTCGCCCGGCCGCTCGCCGCGCAGCACCGCCTCGGCCGCAGCGATGCGGCGCGGCGTCGCCTCGGCCCCGCCGACGCCGAGCCGCGGCGCGGAGATGACGCCATCCTCGATCCTCAGCACCGCCAAGCGCCATCGCCAGCGCAAAATCCCCGGCGCGGCGGGCGAATTCGGCAAAGCCGAAACGCGTGTCCGCGCCGGCAGGATCGGCAGCCGGGCCTCGGCCAGCAGCTCGTCGGCGGCGAGCGCCGTCGCCATCGCCCCGCGGAAGAAGTCCCGTCGCCGCGATGCGCCGCTCGCCGCCGGCGCCGACCGCGATCAGCTCGGCATCCAATGTCGCCGCCGCGAGGCACCATTCCGCCGCCGGGTCGGCATGCGCGAGGCTGCCGCAGAAGGTGCCGCGCAGCCGGATCGGGTAATGCGCGATATGGCGGGCGACGGCGCCAGCAGCGCGCCGAGCGGGCCGATCGGCGGCGGGCGGTGGAACGCGGCGTGGCGCACCCGCGCGCCGATCCGCAGCACGCCGTCCTGCTCGCCTCGAGCATGTCCAGCCCGGCGACGGCGTTGATGTCGATCAGATGCGCCGGCCGCGCCAGGCGAAAGGCCATGATCGGCGCCAGGCTCTGCCCGCCGGCCAGGATGCGGCCCTCCTGCGGCGCCAGCTCGGCGAGCATCTGCACCGCTTCCGCCAGCGTCGTCGGACGGTGGTATGTGAAGGGCGCCGGCTTCACCTGCTGCGCGCTCCTGATGATCGTCGCCCGACTATAGCAAGGAAGACTATTTTCCGGTCGGTCAAAGGGAGACCAAGCCGATGAAATTACGTCACGCGGCCGCCTCGCCGTTCGTGCGCAAAGTCATGGTCGTCGCCCATGAGCAGGAGCCCGTCGGCCGCATCGAGCTGGCGCCGACGAGCGTCAGCCCGATCCAGGCGAACGTGTCGCTGTCGGCCGAGAACCCGCTGATGAAGGTGCCGAGCCTCGTTACCGACGACGGCCAGGTGCTGTTCGATTCGCCGGTGATCTGCGAATACCTCGACGGGCTGGCGAGCGGCCGCAGGCTCTTCCCCGCGTCGGGTCCGGCACGATGGACGGCGCTGCGCCAGCAGGCGCTCGGCGACGGCATCCTCGACGCGCTGATCCTGTGCCGCTACGAGACCGTGCGGCCGGAGGACAAGCGCTGGAGCGGCTGGACCGAAGGGCAGATGCAGAAGGCGCATCAAGGCCTCGCGGCAGTCGAGGCCGAAGACCTCGCCGGGCCGCGCACGATCGGCCAGGTGACCTTCGGCTGCATGCTGGGCTATCTCGATTTCCGCTTCCCCGACGACGGCTGGCGCACCCGCCATCCGAAGCTCGCCGCCTGGTACGCGGCGGTCGAGCAGCTGCCCTCGATGCAGGCGACCAGGCCTCCGGCCGGGTGAGACGGGCGGTCGGCCCGCTTCTCAAGTCGGCCGGGAGATGTAATCCATGAGCGCTTGTCCGTCCGCTACAATTTGCGGCGGTCCCAAGCAATCGAATCCATCGGGGAAATGGCTAATCGTCGCGGCGTCGGCAACTGCCACCGAAGGCGCGGTGTCGGGCCAATGAACAACCGACTGCGTGCGCTGAGCCAGCTCATAGATCGCGTCGAAGAGTAGCCCGCCGCCGCCATGGTTGAACATCAAGCCCTCAATGTCATCGTCGCCGCCGCCGTAGATATCGGCGCCGCTACCGTCGGGATAATCGACACGGGTGAGCGGGTAGGTCGGCGCGATCGCGCGGCGGCCGAAGATCTCCTCGAACAGCGCTCGAGGAAAGGTTGCCTTGTCGCCGTTGCGGAAGCGCTGCAAGAAGATATCGAAGCTCATCCCGGACGCCCTCAATACATGTGCTGGCCGCCGTTGACCGAGAGGGTCGAGCCGGTGATGAAGCCGGCGTCGTCGGCGACCAGGAAGAGGACCGTGCGGGCGATGTCCTCGGCCTTGCCGAGGCGGCCGACCGGGATGCGGGCGATGATCTTTTCCAGGACCTCGGCCGGCACCGCGCGCACCATGTCGGTGTCGACATAGCCGGGGGCGACGGCGTTGACGGTGATGCCGCGCGACGCCCCCTCCTGCGCCAGCGCCTTGGTGAAGCCGTGAATGCCCGATTTGGCGGCGGCGTAGTTGACCTGGCCGTACTGCCCGGCCTGGCCGTTGATCGAGCCGATGTTGACGATCCGGCCGAAGCCGCGCGACCGCATCCCTTCGATCACCGCCCGCGACATGTTGAAGCACGAGGTGAGGTTCGTCTGGATCACCGCGTTCCACTGCTCGAAGCTCATCCGGTGCATCGTCGCGTCGCGGGTGATGCCGGCATTGTTGACCAGGATCTCGACGGGCCCGAGCGCCGCCTCGATCGCGTTGACGCCCTTGGCGCAGGCGTTGAAATCGGCGACGTCGAACTTGAACGCCGGGATCCCGGTCTCGCCGGTAAACTGCCGCGCCGCCGCGTCATTGCCGGCATAGGTCGCCGCGACCCGGTTGCCGGCCTTGTCGAGCGCCGCCGAGATCGCCCGGCCGATGCCGCGCGTCCCGCCGGTCACCACCGCCACCCTGGCCATGCGATCCCTCCCTTTTATGGATGCCCGAGCGCTAGAGAGAGCAATTTCCGACCGGTTCGCACCCCCCTCACCCAGCTCCGGGTAAGGCTCGCTTTCAGCTCGCCAACCCTTCTCAACCCTCTCCCCCCGCCGGGGGGAGAGGGAAGGGTGAGGGGGGCTGCTCCGACCGATGCCATCCGATCGAAAACCGTGCTAGTCGCGCTCGAGGCACATGGCGATCCCCATGCCGCCGCCGATGCACAGGGTCGCCAGCCCCTTCTTGGCGTCGCGCCGCTGCATCTCGTGCAGCAGGGTCACCAGCACCCGCGCGCCCGACGCGCCGATCGGATGGCCGAGCGCGATCGCGCCGCCGTTGACGTTGACCTTCTCGACATTCCACCCGAGATCCTTGTTGACCGCGCAGGCCTGGGCGGCGAAGGCCTCGTTGGCCTCGATCAGGTCGAGGTCGCCGGCGGCCCAGCCGGCCTTTTTGAGCGCCATGCGGCTGGCCGGGATCGGCCCCGAGCCCATCACCGCCGGATCGACCCCGGCGGTCGCCCAGGAGACGATGCGGGCGAGCGGGTGCAAGCCGCGCTTCCCGGCCGCCGCCGCCGTCATCAGCACCACCGCCGCCGCCCCGTCGTTGATGCCCGAGGCGTTCCCCGCGGTGACCGTGCCGTTCTTGTCGAAGGCCGGGCGGAGCTTGGAGAGCACCTCGACGGTGGTGCCGTGCTTGGGATGCTCGTCGGCGTCGACGATCGTCTCGCCGCGGCGGGTCGCGATCTTGACCGGGATGATCTCGTCCTTGAAGCGGCCGGCCTTCTGCGCCGCCTCGGCCTTGGCCTGCGAGGCGGCGGCCAGCTGATCCTGCTGCTCGCGGGTGATCTGCCAGCGCTGGGCGACGTTCTCGGCGGTGTTGCCCATGTGATAGCCGTTGAAGGCGTCCCACAGCCCGTCCCGGATCATCGTGTCGACGAGCTCGGCGTCGCCCATCTTGACGCCGTTCCTCAGATGGATGCAGTGCGGCGCCTGGCTCATGCTCTCCTGCCCGCCGGCGACGACGATGTCGCTGTCGCCGTTGCGGATCGCCTGCCAGCCGAGCGCCACGGTGCGCAGCCCGGAGCCGCACAGCTGGTTGACGCCGTAGGCGGTGACCTCGAACGGCAGGCCGGCCCCGATCGCCGCCTGCCGCGCCGGGTTCTGGCCTTCGCCGGCGGCCAGGATCTGGCCCAGGATGACCTCGGACACCTCACCCGGCTCGACCCCGGCGCGGCGCAGCGCCTCGGCGATCGCAATTTCGCCGAGCTTGTGCGCGGGCAGGCTCGCAAGCCCGCCGTTGAACGCGCCGACCGGGGTGCGCGCGGCGCCGGCAATCACGATGTCGGTCATCGGGGATCTCCTCGCAGGGTTCAGGCTTATGTGGGCGGGCGCCGCGGAATGTAAAAGCCGCCGCCGCCCGCTGTCCAGCCGCCGCGGCGCGCCCTGACGCCGGGGGCGGCGCCCAGCCATAGACCCGCTGCAGCGTCCCGCCCGTAAGGAGATCCCGGTCGCCGGCGGAGAGCCGGTCGGCGACGCGAAACGCCTCGAACCCTTCCCTTGCCGCCGCAGCGCGTCGGCCGGCGCCGTCAGTACATTTCGACGTCCGCGGGCTCGACGCATTGCGCGCCTTTGTATTTTCCCATCAGGTCAAAATATTGGCTCTTCTTCAAATGGTTTCGGAGAAACGACGGATTGTAGCAAGCGTCCTCGAGCCCGAACACGGCCTTGATCTTGTCCGACGGAAAGGCGCCTTCGCGCATGGCGTCCATTTGTTGCATTGCAATGATGTAGCATAAGACAACGTGGCCCGAGCAGAAATAATATTCAGACCCGCCGGCGAGCAGATTGTCGAGCAGCTGATTGACCTTGTCGCTTGTGCCGAGCGCGGCGGTGCGGGAGATCGAGGCAAAGGCGCCCGCCTTCGAATAGCCGAGCTGGCCGGCAAAGCCGCGCATCATTATCGCTGTCTCGGCAGCACCCTTGGCGACGCCCGGGATTCGGCAGTGAAACACATCATAATATATGTTGGCGTTGAGGGTCAGGAGGTCATGCTCCTGCAGCCCGTGTCCGTCCATTTCGATAATCTTGGTGTCGGTGGAGGCAATCCCGGCGTGGGTGTATCCCGATGATCCTTTTGAGAACCATTGCCCGGCCTGAATGATGTTGTTGACGGCGCTGCCGTCGCTGTATTTGATCATGATGTCGCCGGCGAAGATCGACATGACCGCTCCCCTCTGCGGCAGGGCGGCTCGGAACGGAGGCGTCGCGCGCTGCCGAAGGGCAATGTCGGTCAACAGCCGGAACATCGCAAGCGCCCGCTGTCCAGCCGCCGCGGCGCGGCCCGGCCCGGCGTCGCTGTCAAATGCAGAAAAGAAGCTGCGGCCGGGTCGCTCCTACCCGCGCAATCCCCCAAAAGCAGATCGGGCGAGACGGCGTCAGACGACGCCGTCGCCGCGCAGGCGCTTCAGCTCGTCGGGGTCGAGGCCGCACAGCTCGGCCAGCAGCGCGTCGGTATGCTCGCCCAGGAGCGGCGGGCGGGTCAGCGCGGCCGGCGAGTCCGACAATTTGACCGGGCAGCCGACGGTCTGGTAGCGGCCGCGGCTCGGGTAGTCGAGCTCGACGATCATCTCGCGTTCTTTGAGGTGCGGGTCGGCCAGGACCTCGCCGGTGTCCTGGCAGGCGCCGCAGGGGATGCCGGCCGTACCGAGGATGCGCATCGCCTCGTGCTTGGAGCGGCTGCGGGTCCATTCGGTGACGATCGCGTTCAATGCGTCGCGGTTTTCCCAGCGCGCCTCCTCGCCGGCAAAGCGCGGGTCCTGCGCCAATTCGGGGCGGCCGATCGCCTGACAGAAGGCGGGCCACATCTGCTGCTGCGCGGTGATGAAGACGTAATCGTTCGGGCCGCCCGGCGCGCTGGGATAGGTCGTGCTCGGCACGCCGCGCCCCATCTGGTTGCCGCGCCGCGGCATCGCCTCGCCAAAGCGTTGGTGGTCGCGCAGGCTGACCCGGATCAGATTGACCACCGCGTCCTGCATCGACACCTCGACCTCCTGGCCGCGCCCGGTCGCGTGGCGCTGCTGCAACGCCGCCAGGATGCCGATCGCCATGTGCATGCCGGTGCCCGAATCGCCGATCGCCGGCACGACAAAGGTCGGCGGGTTCTCGGGATAGCCGGTGACGCTCATCGCGCCCCCCATCGCCTGGGCGACCGGCTCGAAGCTCTTGAAGTCGCGGTAGGGGCCGTAGGTGCCGAAGCCCTTGATCGTCGCGTAAATCAGGCGCGGGTTGATCGCGGCCAACGCCTTCCAGCCGAAGCCCAGCCGGTCGAGCGCCCCCGGCCCGAAATTTTCCAGGAGCACGTCCGACTTGGCGATCAGCTCGCGGAACAATTCCTTGCCGCGGCCGGTCTTCAGATTGAGGGTCAGGCTGCGCTTGTTGGCGTTGAACAGCAGAAAAAAGAGGCTGTCCGAATCCGGCTTGTCGCGCATGTTGCGCCGCGCCACATCGCCGCCCTTGGGCTCCTCGAGCTTGATCACCTCGGCCCCCAGAAAGGCCAGGATCTGGGCGCAGGCGGGCCCCGCCTGGTTGTGCGTCATGTCGATGATGCGGATGCCCGACAATGCCTGGCTCATCTCTGTCTCCTGTTGACGGCGATTGGCCGATCCGGCGGCTCGCGGCCGGTCTGCCCGAGATCAATCCCAAGGGTTCAGCACGGGCGCCGCCATCGGCTCGAAATCGGCGCGGTTCCGGGTCACCACGATCAGGTGATGGACCAGAGCCGTCGCGGCGATCAACGAATCCCGGTACGGCTTGGGAAGGGGAACATGGAGAAGCGCGCATCGCCGCGCGACCGCGGCGTCGACCGACAGAATTCGCCCGGCAAAGGCCGTCAGCACGCGCTCCTCGATCCATTGCCGGATCAGCCGGCCTTGGCCGCCGTCCCGTCGCTCGAGGAGGAGAGCGCCCGTCTCCAGCTCCAGAATGCTGATGCTCGATAGGAACATGTCCGACGCGCAGACGCTGTCGGCCCATGCCGCTACCTTGGGATCGGTCCGGCGCGGCCGGCGGAATTCCGAGACGATGTTCGTGTCGAGCAGAAACATTACCCCAGATCGGCCGGCCGCAGCGGGTCGTCGCCCAACCGCGTCGGCTCGAATGCGACATTCTCGCTTTCCGGATGCGCCAGCAGGGTGCGAATGCCCGGTCCCCGTCCGGCCAGCCGCCGGTAGGTCTCGTGACGCATCAGCACATAGGCTGGCCGGCCGCGATCGGTGATGACGACCGGGCCCTCGTTTGCGGCGCGTTTGGCGCGCGCTACATCCTGGTTGAACTCGCGACTGGTCAGGGTGGGCATTTCGGCGCCCCGTCGATCCGGGATCCTCGATGGTGCTACAGATACTATACCGCGCCCCGCGGCCACAAGATCGGCGCCTCGGGGTCGATCGTCTTTGGCGCCGCCGGCCCGCATCCGTTACGGTGGCCGGCTCGACACCCTTGGAGGAGCTTCATATGGCCGTCGACCCGAACCGCGCGATCCTGACCGGCGAGAACCCGTTCATCCGCCTCGGCGCGGCTGCGGGCGGCCCGCAGACGACGAACGCCAGCTTTTGGCGCATCGTCACCTGCCCGGCGGGGCCGGGCCATGTGCTCTATCTGAAGAGCGAGCTGACCGACAACCGCTGGCGCATCTGGTCCGACAACATCGCCATGGCGCGCTGGCTGCAATCGACCGTGCAGGGCATGCTGAACGCCGAGACCGCCGACCAGGCGATCCCGGTGACCGAGGCCGAGTTCGAGAAATCGGGCGACCCGCGCTATTTCTGGACCGAGCGGCTCCAGGCGCGCGGCGAGGATTTGGCGCTGACCTGGCACGACATCGGCGACCCGCTCTTGATCCACACCAATCCCGGCGAGGGCCGCCGCTACGGCGTGTGCACCTTGCTGGTCCCCGCGCTCGGCGCGCGGCTGACCAGGAACGGCGTCGAGGCGGCGGGCCGCGCCTTTGCGACCGAGCGCGAAGGCCGGCCGTTCAGCACCTGCGCGCTGGCCTTTTCCGAGAGCTGGACCGAGGCGCGATAGGTCAGAACGGGTCGAGCCCTGTAGGATGGGTTGAGCGCAGAGGCTGGGCAAGCATCGAGACGAAGGGCTGCATTCCGGTCTTGCGTCCCCCGGCGGAAGCGGGGGACGCACGGCGGCAATCCAGCCAATCCGAAAATTCTTGCCCAGCCTCGCAGCGAAACCCATCTGCGGCGGCGGTTGCGATGGGTTTCGCGACGCTCAACCCATCCTACATCTACCGGACCGCCAGGTCAGAACGGGTCGAGCTCGGTGTCCCAGTAGAGATAGTCGCGCCAGCTCTGGTGCAGGTAGTTGGGCGGGAAGGCGCGGCCGTTCTGCTGCAGCATGTGGGTCGTCGGCTGGATCGGGCGGTGGCGCGGATACATGCCGCTCTCGCGCGGCAGCCGGTTGCCCTTGAAGAGGTTGCACGCCCCGCAGGCGGTGACGACGTTGGCCCACACCGTGCGCCCGCCGCGCGAGCGCGGCACCAGATGGTCGAAGGTCAGGTCGTGCGACGGGTAGGGCTCGCCGCAATACTGGCACGTGAACCGGTCGCGCAGAAAGACGTTGAACCGGGTGAACGCCGGGTGCCGCGCCGCCGGCACGTATTCCTTCAGCGAGACGACGCTCGGCAGCCGCATTTCCAGGGACGGGCTGCGCACCCGCACGTCGTAATGGTCGATGATGTTGACGCGGTCGAGGAACACCGCCTTGATCGCGTCCTGCCACGACCACAAGGACAGCGGGAAGTAGCTCAACGGCCGAAAATCGGCGTTCAGCACCAGAGCCGGGCAGCTGTCCAGGCAATCGCTCACGAAAACCCGTCCCGCTCATTCTCGCTCGCGGGCCGAGGCAGCACGCGACTGGGAGGGGTTGATAGCGGATCGGCCGCCCACGGGCAAGATTCGGCGCGAATTTCCGCGGAGCGCGGGTCAGCGCGTCGGAACCGGCTTCTCCCCATGGTAGTCGTAGAAGCCGCGGTCCGCCTTGCGGCCGAGCCAGCCGGCCTCGACATATTTGACGAGCAGCGGGCAGGGCCGGTACTTGCTGTCGGCGAGCCCTTCGTAGAGCACCTGCATGACCGAGAGGCAGGTGTCGAGCCCGATGAAATCGGCCAGCTCCAGGGGGCCCATCGGATGGTTGGCGCCGAGCTTCATCGCGGTGTCGATCGCCTCGACCGAGCCCACCCCCTCGTAGAGCGTGTAGACCGCCTCGTTGATCATCGGCAGCAGGATGCGGTTGACGATAAAGGCCGGGAAATCCTCGGCCGCGACCGGCGTCTTGCCGAGCTCGACCGCCAAGGCCCGGGTCAGCGCGAAGGTCTCCTCGTCGGTGGCGATGCCGCGGATCAGCTCGACCAGGGTCATCACCGGCACCGGGTTCATGAAATGCATGCCGATGAACTTGCCGGGCCGGTCGGTCGACGAGGCCAGCCGGGTGATCGAGATCGACGAGGTGTTGGTGGCGATCAGCGCTTCGGGATTCAGGGCCGGGACCAGCTTCTTGAAGATCGCGCGCTTGACCTCCTCCTTCTCGGTCGCCGCCTCGATCACCATGTCGCATTCGCCGAACATCGCGTAGTCGAGGCCGGTGCGGATGCGGGCGAGCGCCGCCGCCTTGTCGTCCTCGCGCACCGTGCCGCGCGCCACCTGCCGCGACATGTTGCGCTCGATCGTGCGATGGCCGCGCGCCAGCGCCTCGGCGTCGACATCGGTCAGCGCCACGTCGAAGCCGGCGAGCGCGCAGACATGCGCGATGCCGCTCCCCATCTGGCCGGCGCCGATGACGCCGATGCGGCGCAGCCGGTCGAGAGCGGCCCCGCCCGCGCTCACTTGCGGCGCTCGAGCTCGGCGGCGAGCTCCGGCAGAATCTTGAACAGATCGCCGACCAGCCCGTAATCGGCGATCTGAAAGATCGGCGCCTCCTCGTCCTTGTTGATCGCCACGATCACCTTCGAATCCTTCATCCCGGCGAGATGCTGGATCGCGCCGGAAATGCCGACCGCGATGTAGAGCTCGGGGGCGACGATCTTGCCGGTCTGGCCGACCTGGTAGTCGTTGGGGACAAAGCCGGCGTCGACCGCGGCGCGCGAAGCGCCGACCGCCGCGCCCAGCTCGTCGGCCACCGCCTCGAGGAGATGGAAATTGTCGCCCGACTGCATGCCGCGGCCGCCGGAGATGATGACGCGCGCGCTGGTCAGCTCCGGCCGCTCCGATTTCGACAGCTCGGCGCGCAAGAACTCCGAGAGCCCGGCGGCGGCGGTCGGCGCCACCGTCTCGATCGCCGCAGCGCCGCCCGTCGCCGGCCCCGGCGGGAAGGCGGTGCCGCGCACCGTGATCACCTTGACCGGGTCCTTCGACTGCACCGTCTGGAGCGCGTTCCCGGCATAGATCGGCCGCACGAAGGTGTCGGGCGAAACCACCGCGCTGATGTCGGAAATCTGCATCACATCGAGCAATGCCGCCACCCGCGGCATCAAATTCTTGCCCGAGGTCGTCGCCGGCGCCAGCAGGTGCGAATATTTCCCGGCGAGCCCGACCAGCAGCGGCGCCACATTCTCGGCGAGGCCGTGATCGTAGGCCGGATCGTCGGCGAGCAGCACCGTCCTGACCCCGGCGATCTGCGCCGCCGCCTCGGCCACCGCATGGCAATCCTTGCCGGCGACCAGCACATCGACCTCGGCACGGGCGATTTCCGTGGCGGCGGCGAGGGCGTTCAGGGTCGCCGGCTTCAGCGCCGCGTTGTCGTGCTCGGCGACGACGAGGGCAGCCATCAGATCACCCGCGCCTCGTTTTTGAGCATGTTTACCAGCTCCTCGACCGAGCCGACCTTGCGGCCGCCCTGGCGTTTTGCCGGCTCCTCGACCTTGAGCACGACGAGACGCGGCGTCACGTCGACGCCGAGCGCCTCGGGGGTCGTGGTCGCGATCGGCTTTTTCTTCGCCTTCATGATGTTCGGCAGCGAGGCGTAGCGCGGCTCGTTCAGCCGCAGGTCGGTGGTGACCACGGCCGGCAATTTGATCGCGACGGTTTCGAGCCCGCCATCGACCTCGCGCGTCACCTCGGCGTGGCCGTCGGCGATCTTGAGCTTCGAGGCGAAGGTCGCCTGCGGCCAGCCGAGCAGCGCCGACAGCATCTGCCCCGTCTGGTTGCAGTCGTCGTCGATCGCCTGCTTGCCGATGATCACGATCTCCGGCTTTTCGTCGAGGATCACGGCTTTCAACAGCTTGGCGACGGCGAGCGGCTGCAATTCGGCGTCGGTCTGCACCAGGACGCCGCGGTCGGCGCCCATCGCCAGCGCGGTGCGGATCGTCTCCTGGCACTGGGCGACGCCGAGCGAGACGGCGATCACCTCCTCGACGATCCCGGCCTCGCGCAGCCGCAGCGCCTCCTCGATGGCGATCTCGTCGAACGGGTTCATCGACATCTTGACGTTGGCGGTCTCGACGCCGCTGTGGTCCGCCTTGACCCGGATCTTGACATTGTAGTCGATGACCCGCTTGACCGCGACCAGCGCTTTCATGTCGTCCTCGCGTTTGCGGCGGCACGAGGCCCCGCCCGCCGCCGACCCAGGGGCGGGCGGATTGTGCACGTGCCTACTGCGATGGCAAGAGGCACAATCCGCGCAGGCGGCAGAGATTGAGAGATGGAGGCGAGCATGCGATCCGATCCGCGCGTCGAGCAGCATTATTCGAGCCCCGGCATCGCCGAGCGCGTGCTCGCCGCGCTGCGCGCCGTCAACGGCGACGACGCGCCGGTGACCGTCGACGCGCTGGCGCCGCTCGATCATTTCCACGGCCGCGGCGTCGTCGCGACGCAGGAGCTGATGGCGATGCTGGCGCCGCAGGCGGGCGAGCGCATCCTCGACATCGGCTCGGGGCTCGGCGGCCCGGCGCGGTGGCTCGCCGCCAAGTTCGGCTGCCATGTCACCGGGGTCGACCTCACCGCCGAGTTCTGCACGGCCGCGGAGGCGCTCAACGCCGCCGCCGGGCTCGCCGACCGGGTGCGGATCGTGCACGGCAGCGCGCTCGCGCTGCCGCTGCCCGACGCGGCGTTCGACCGCGCCTATTCGCAGAACGCGATCATGAACATCGAGGACAAGCCGCGCTTTTACGCCGAGGCGTTCCGGGCGCTGCGGCCGGGCGGCGTGCTGGCCCTGGCCAATCTCTGCGCGGGAGAGGCGGGCGAGCCCTATTATCCCGTCCCGTGGGCCGCCACCGCGGCGACCAGCTTTCTGGCGACGCCCGAGGAGATGCGGGCGCAGCTTGCCGCCGCGGGCTTCGCCATCCTCTCTTTCCGCGACACCTCTCCCGCGATCGGGCCGGTCCAGGCGGAACCGCGCCCGGAGCCCGAGGTCGGGGGATCGCCGGCGCTCGGCGTCCACGTCGCGCTCGGCGAGCGGGTCCGGGAATACCGTGTCAACTCGAGCCGCAGCCTCCAGGAGGGGCGTCTCGCCACGATCGAGGCGCTGTGCCGCAAGCCCGGCTGACGCTTAGAGTACGACTTGAAATGATTTGTCCTATGTCAATTGGTTATTCGTCGTTCCCGCGAAAGCTCGGAGAGTTGCCCCCTGTTCATGCCAGGGGCAGGCTCTGGACCCCGCTTTCGAGCGTGTGAAGGAAATCGGGACGCAGGAGGAAATCAGCAAACGCTCTATCTCGCTTTCCCGGCGGAAGCCGGGACCCATCTCTCCAACGCTCCAAATTTTCAATCGGTTATAACTGCGTACAAGCAAATCCAGCACCTTACGTGCGGAAGGATGGACCCCGGCCTGCGCCGGGGAAGCGAGCAAAACAGCGCCGGCGGGATTCCTTCACACGCTCTTTCGCGGGGGCGACAGTTGAACCGGACAGCCGTGGCTCAGGGCCGGGCATGACGAGCCTGCATCCGGACACGAGCCCTCGCTATTGCCGGTGGAACGGATGGTCGAGGACGGCCTGCTGCTCCGGCGTCAGCGCCTGGTAGAGCGCCTGCACCGCGGGCTTGGCCGCCTGCAGCCCGTCGAGCCGCGCCGACAGGAATTGCTGCGTCCGGTCCATCCGGTCGAGCAGGGTCGACGACCCGCCGGGCTTGAGGGCGTCGCAGAGCTGGCGCTCCTTCTGCTCCTCGCTCTTGGCCGCGTTCTGCACATTGTCCCACAGCGGGCGCTGCTCGGCGGTCAGGTCGAGCTTGACCTCGACATAGGCGCGCCGCGCGGCGCGGCGGGCGAGCCGGTCGACGCAGCGCTCCTGCGGGTCGCCGCGCATCATCATGCGCCGCATCATCATCGGCCCGCCGCGCATGCCGCGGCCGTCATGGCCGCGCATGCCGTGACCCTCGCCCTCGTGCTCTTCGGCCATGGGCGCGGCCTGGGCCTGGGCCTGCCCGGCGCCGGCCTGGTCGGCCGAGCGGGCGGGCATCGGGGCGGCGATGGCGCCGGCCGTGGCCAGCGCGACGGCGAGCAACGTCGTTCTCACGGAAAATCTCCGATAAGCTGAAGCTGATCCAAGGCGCCGGGTTCGCCCATCGGGTCTTTCGAATTGCCGGCTCCGATCAGAAGATATGCAGCCGGCGAGAGATCGATCCCCTGCTGTTTTTTTGGCGGCTGCTTGCGGCGGGGCCGCGGCGTCAGCCGGCCCGCGGCCTCAGGCCCGCCGCGATGCGAAATCGATGCGGGGGTCGATCAGCATGTAGGTCAGGTCGCTGACCAGCTTCAGCAGCAGCCCGATCAAGGTGAAGACGTAGAGGGTCGCGAACATGATCGGGTAGTCGCGGTTGATCGCCGCCTCGAAGCCCAAGAGGCCGAGGCCGTCGAGCGAGAAGATCACCTCGATCAGCAAGGAGCCGGTAAAGAGGATGCCGATCAGCGCCGCCGGGAAGCCGGCGGCCACCAGCAGCATCGCGTTCCTGAAGACGTGGCCGTAGAGCACCCGGCGCTCGGGCAGCCCCTTGGCTCGCGCGGTCAGCACATACTGCTTGTTGATCTCATCCAGAAAGCAGTTCTTGGTCAGCATCGTCAAGGTGGCGAAGCCCGAGATCACCAGTGCGGTGATCGGCAGCGCGATGTGCCAGAAATAGTCGAGGATCAGCGCCGGCCACGGCAGTGAGCGCCAATTGTCGCTGACCAGCCCGCGCAGCGGGAAGATCTGGAGATAGCTGCCGCCGGCGAACAGCACGATCAGCAGCACCGCGAACAGAAAGCTCGGCACCGCATAGCCGACGATGATCACAGCACTGGTCCACACATCGAAGCGGCTGCCGTCCTTGACCGCCTTCCTGATCCCGAGCGGGATCGAGACCAGATAGGTGATCAGGGTCGTCCACAACCCGATCGAGATCGAGACCGGCAATTTGTCCTTGATCAAATCGACGACCTTGCGGTCGCGGAAGAAGCTCGTGCCGAAGTTGAAGGTCAGGTAGTTGCGCATCATTAAGAAAAAGCGCTGCAGCGGCGGCTTGTCGAAGCCGTATTGCTTTTCGAGCTCCTTGATCAGGGCGGGGTCGAGGCCGCGGGCGCCGCGATAGCGGGTGTCGCCGGCGCCGGCCTGGGTCTTCATCTCGCCGGCCCCGCCGCTGACCCGCTCGGTGGCGCTCACCGCCTCGCCCTTCAACCGCGAGATCATCAGCTCGACCGGCCCGCCGGGCGCCGCCTGGACGATGATGAAATTCACCACCATGATCGCAAAAAGCGTCGGGATGATCAGCGCGATGCGGCGGATCGCGTAGGCGATCATGCGCGCCCCTCACCCACCCATCCCTTCGGGCTGGGTCCCCCCTCTCCCGCACTGCGGGAGAGGGTCCTGAGCGCCGCGAAGGGGGTGAGGGCGGGCCGCGTCACGGCTTCGCCCGCCTCGCCCTTCTTCGCCTCGACCGCCTTTTCGGCGTTCGGGTCGACCCACCACGTGTCGAGGCCGACCGCGTATTTCGGCGACACCGCCGGGCGGCGGAACTTGTCCCAATAGGCGACCCGGAACGCCGACAGGTGGTAGTGCGGGATCACGTAATAGCCGTACTGCAGCACCCGGTCGAGCGCGCGGGTGTGGGCGACGAGGCTCGCCCGGTCGGGGGCCTGGATCAGCTCCTCGATCAGCGCGTCGACGGGCTTGCTCTTGATCCCGATCAGGTTCTCGCTGCCGGGCTCGTCGGCCGCCTTCGAGCCCCATTGCTCGCGCTGCTCGTTGCCCGGCGACAGCGACTCGCCAAAGGCGACGACGGTCATATCGTAGTCGAACGTCTCCATCCGCTTTTGGTACTGCGCCGGGTCGACAGTGCGCACCCGTGCGGTGATCCCCATCCGCTCGAGGTTCTTGGCGAAGGGCAGGACGATGCGCTCGAATTGCGGGTTGTTCAGCAAGACCTCGAACTCGAAGGGCTGCCCGGTCTCGTCGTTGACGAGCTTCTCGCCCTTGAAGGTCCAGCCGGCCTCCTTCAACAGCGCCAAGGCCTTGCGCAGGCCGTCGCGGATGTTGCCGGAGCCGTCGTATTTGGGCGGGTCATACTCGGTCGTGAACACCGCATCGGGGATCCGGCCGCGGAACCTTTCGAGGATCGCCAGCTCGTCGCCCTGCGGCGCGCCGGTCGCGGCCAATTCGGAATTGTCGAAATAGCTGCGCGTGCGGGTGTAGGCGCCGTAGAACAAATTCTTGTTCGACCATTCGAAATCGAAGGCGTAGGCCAGCGCCTGGCGCACCCGCGGGTCCTGGAAGATCGGCCGCCGCAGATTGTAGGCGAAGCCCTGCATGCCGCTCGGCAGCTCGTTGGGGATCTGCTCCTTCTTGATCAGCCCGGCGCGCAGGGCCGGGCTGTCGTAGGCGGTGGCCCAGTCCTTCGACGAGTTTTCGAGCCGCACGTCGTACTGCCCGGCCTTGAACGCCTCGAGCGCGATCGTGGCGTCGCGATAATAGTCGTAGCGGATCGTGTCGATATTGTTGCGCCCCTTCTCGACCGGCAGGTCGGCGGCCCAGTAGTCGGGAACCCGGCGATAGGTGATGGAGCGGCCGGGGTCGATCGCCTCGATCTTGTAGGGGCCGCTGCCGAGCGGCGGGTCCAATGTCGTCTTCTCGAAGTCGCGCCCCGACCAATAGGCCTTCGAGAGCACCGGCATCTGCCCGAGGATTTGCGGCAATTCGCGGTTCTCGGCCGATTTGAAATAAAACCGGACGCCGCGCTCGCCCTCCTTTTCGACCTTGGTCACGTCGCCGTAATAGGAGCGGTACAAGGGCTGCCCCTTTTGCCGCAACGTCTCGAAGGTCCACACCACATCGTCCGGGGTCATCGGCGCGCCGTCGTGAAAGCGCGCCTCCTTGCGCAAGGTGTACAGCACCGAGAGCCTGTCGGCGGCGACGTCGACGGTTTCGGCGACCAGCCCGTATTCGCTGGCCGGCTCATCCTCCGACCGCGCCAGCAGGGTGTCGAAGATCCGGCCGACCCCGGCCGCCGGCACGCCCTTGATCACGTAGGGGTTGAGCGTGTCGAAGGTGCCGATCGCCGAGTAGCGCATCGCGCCGCCCTTGGGGGCGGCCGGGTCGGCGTAGTCGAAATGCCGAAAATCCGGGCCGTACTTCAAGTCGCCGAACAGCGACAGCCCGTGCCGGGGGGCCGCCGACGCGGCGGCGGCGAACGCCAGCAGCAGCCCGGCGGCGGTCGCGATGGCTCTGCGCATCGCCTTCTCCTCGAAGGTGGCCTCAACCGTCGAGGAGCGCCAGCGCCGCGCGATGGGCGCGGCGGTCGCCGGCAAACAGGACGCGGCCGTCGGAGAAGAGGTCGAGAGCCGCTCCTCGCCAGTCCGTGGCCACGCCCCCCGCCCCTTCGACGATCGGGATTATCGCGCAGAAATCGTAGGGCTGGAGGCTGGCTTCAAGGACGAGATCGACAAATCCGGCGGCGAGCAGGCCCGAGGCGTAGCAATCGGCGCCGAAACGGGTCAGCTTGGCCGCGGCCGAGACCCGCGCGAAGGCGGCCGCATCCGGCCCCTTGAACATCTCGGGCGTGGTCGCGAAGAGGGTGGCGGCGGCGAGGCCGGCGCAGGGGCGGCAGCGGATCGGGGCGCCGTCGAGCGTGGTCGGCCGGCCCTCGGCGCCCACCCAGCGCTCGCGCGAGATCGGCTGGTCGATGACGCCGAGGATCGGCCGCCCCCGCCTTGTCAGCGCGATCAAGGTGCCGAACAGCGGAACCCCGCTGATGAAGGATTTGGTGCCGTCGATCGGATCGAGCACCCAGACATGTTCGGCGCCCTCGCGGACCCGGCCCAATTCCTCGCCGAGGATGCCGTGATCCGGAAACCGCACCTCGATCAGCGCCCGCATCGCCGCCTCGGCGGCGCGGTCGGCGACGGTGACCGGGGTCAGGTCGGGCTTGTCCTCGATATCGATCGGGCAGCGGAAATACGGCCGGATCGCCGCCCCGGCCGCATCGGCCAGCGCCGCCGCCAGGGTCAGAAAATCGTCGAGCCCGGCCAAGGCTGGCCCCTCACCCCGGCCCTCTCCCCGCAAGCGGGGCGAGGGAGCATCGGTGCGGGAGGCAAAGCTTGATCCTCCCCCGCGTGCGGGGGAGGGCAGGGTGGGGGCCGGTCATCGGCAAACCCGGCGTCGGTTGAGGGCTATTTCAACGTCAGCAGATAGGCGATCACATCGGCGCGCTTTTGCGCGTCCGGGATCCCGACAAAGGTCATCTTGGTGCCCTTGACCAAGGATTGCGGCTTCCACAGCCACTGATTGAGCTTGTCGACATCCCATTTCTCGCCCTTGTGCAGCTCCATCGCCGCGGAGAACTGGTAGTTCGGGATGCCGGCCATCGCCTCCTGGGTGATGTCCCACAGATTGGGGCCGATCTTGTTGGGGCCGCCCTTGGTGAAGGTGTGGCAGACGGCGCAGACCTTGGCGATCTGCTCGCCCTTGGCGGGATCGGCCTTGGCCAGGAACGGGCCGATCGGCTCCGGCGCGGCCGCCGCCTGGCCGGCCGGGGCGGCGGCTGCCGTCGCTTCGCCGCCGGCGACGACAAAGACCGGCTTTTCGAGCTTCTCCGGGCTGACCAGCTTGCCGGCGAGGATCCCCGCGACCATCGCGACGATCATCGCGGTCAGCACCGAGGCAATGATCTTGTTCCACTCGAAAGACGACATCGGCGACCCTTCCGACCCTGACGGGTCGGGAGAAAATCCAATTCCCCCCGACAACTCAACTGAATTATCACGCTTTCGGCGCGGGCACGAACCGGGCATGTTGTCGCTGCCCGCCGCAACCCGCTGAAAAGCCCGCCGGTGACGAGAACCGCCCCCCTGAGCCCGATCATCCTGATCCCGGCCCGGCTGGCCGCGACCCGCCTGCCGGGAAAGCCGCTCGCCGATATCGGCGGCGCGCCGATGATCGTCCATGTCTGGCGCCGCGCCGTCGCCGCCGGGGTCGGGCCGGTGGCGGTGGCCTGCGGCGACCGCGCCATCGCCGACGCGGTCGAGGCCGCGGGCGGCCGCGCCGTCATGACCGATCCCGGCTGCCCGACCGGCTCCGACCGCATCTGCGAGGCGATCGGGCTGATCGACCCCGGCCGCGCCCATGACGCGGTCGTTAACGTCCAGGGCGACCTGCCGCTCCTCGACCCGGCGGCGATCGCAGTCGCGCTCGCCGGCCTCGCCGACCCCGATGCCGACATCGCGACCCTCGCGGCCCCGATCGAGGACCCGGCGGCGCTCGCCGACGACAGCGTCAACAAGGTCGTCGCCGGCTTTGCCGACCCGGCCCGCCCGGCCTGGGCGCTCTATTTCAGCAAGGCCGTCGTCCCTTGGGGGGCGGGGCCCTATTACGAGCATATCGGGCTCTACGCCTACCGCCGCGAAGCGCTGGAGCGGTTCGTCGCGTTGCCGCGCGGCGTCCTCGAAATCCGCGAGCGCCTCGAGCAATTGCGCGCCCTCGAAGCCGGCATGCGGATCTCGGTCAGCCTGATCGAAGCGGGCCGCCTCGGCGTCCAGGTCGACACCCCGGCCGACCTCGAGCGCGCCCGCCGGCTGATCGGGCGGGTGTAGCCCCCGCGCCGGCGGCGCCGCTCAGCGCGCCATATCGCGGCTGCCGCGACGGACCGCCTCGACGACCTCGCGGATAGCGTCGACCACGAGCTGCGGCTGCTCCTTGTGGATTTCGTGGCCGCTGTTGGTATTGGTGATGTGCCTGGCGTTCGGCGCGAGCCGGGCGAGCCGCTCCTGGGCGACCTTCTGCGCGGCGTCGGTAACGTAGCCGAAGTCGGGCGGAATGTCGGCCGGCAGCTTGCCGGCCGCGATCATGGCCGGAACTTGAGGGCCCCAAGGCCGGTCCGCGGACAATACAAAGAGCGGCAGCGGACGCAGCGGCGGCGCCGCGCGGATTTGGTCGAAGCTGCGGTCCACGTCGATCCGTTCAAGGGCCGGGTACAGGACCAGGCTTTCCCGCACGTCGCCGTCGATCAGCTTTCGCTGCACCGCCCACTGCTCGGGCGTCTCCGCATCCCGCAGCCCTTCGGCAAGAGCGTCGACGAGGACGAGGCCGGATACCTCCTCGGGATAGGTCATCGCATAAAGGCGGACGACCAGACCGCCGTAGGAATGCCCGACGAGCACATAGGGTCCGGTCTCGTCGGCGGCGCGCAGCAACGCATGCAGGTCGGCGACCGCATCGGCCGCCGTGGTCGGCTGCGCCGCCGGGTCGCTGCGGCTCGGCGTCTCGCCGACCGGCGTTCCGGGGCGGTCATAGGCGCACACCCGGGTGAATTTGGCGATTTCGGGAAACACCGCCGAGGCGGTGTTGTCGGCAATGCTCCAATCCTCGGCCGAAGCCCTGAGGCCGCCGACCAGCACGACGGTCGGGGCGCCCACGCCGCGACACTCCAGATACATCCTGCGGCCGCCGCCGATGTCGATGAGCCCGGCGAATTCTCCACCGGCCGCAGCCGGGCCCGGCGCGGCGGCGAGAGCAACGAGAAGCAAAAAGGCGCGAGCGCCGAGGGCGATCATGCAATCGATCGCGAAACGGCAAGGCCCGCCGCGCCCGGGGATGGCGCCATTTTTGCCGGAGCTCATAAGCCTGGCCGTCCTCGCCGGAGGGATGCAGCGGATTGAACCTGCCGTCTTTACGGCGCCTCTTCATCGAACGCCACCTCCGGCGCGCGGTGCAGCGGCGAAGTTCTCCGGCGCGATGGTGCGAGGCCGATCGCGGCCGGGCGCGCTTTGGTGGACTCCGTGCGCGGCTTTGGTAGAATTGGCGCAGTCGGATCGAGCAAGCCCGCCGGTAGAGGGCGGGCGCTCAGAGGGAGGGGCGCATGAAGATCGGCAAGAGGCTGCCGTTGCTCGCCGCCGCCGTGATGCTTCTGGCCGGGGGGCCGGCGCGGGCGCAGCCGCAGAGCGCCGCGATCGCGATCGGCGACAAGGACATCGGCGGCGTCGTCTCCAGCCCGCAGGGTCCCGAGGCCGGGGTCTGGGTCATCGCCGAGACGACCGAATTGCCGACGCGGTTCCGGCGCATCGTCGTGACCGACGACCAGGGCCGCTGGCTGCTGCCGGATCTGCCGCAGGCCGACTACCGCGTGTGGGCGCGCGGCTACGGCCTGATCGACTCGCCGAAGATGCGCGCCAGGCCCGGCCAGCGGCTCGATCTCGCCGCCGCACCCGCGCCCAGCGCGGCCGATGCGGCGCATTACTACCCGGCGATCTACTGGTATTCGCTGCTGGCGATCCCGGACCAGAAGGAGTTCGGCGGCGAGAACGGCATCCCGGCGCATGTCACGCAGCAGGACTGGCTGACGATCGTCAAGAACCGGGCCTGCGTCGGCTGTCACCAGCTCGGCCAGGAATCGACGCGCACGATCCCGGCCGCGTTCGCGGACGAGAAGACCAGCGTCGACGCCTGGATGCGGCGGGTCCAGTCGGGCCAGTCGGCGCCCTTTATGGTCAACCCGCTCGCCGGGCAGCTGGGCGGCGCGCCGTTCAAGTACTTCGCCGAGTGGACCGACCGCATCGCCCAGGGCGAGCTGCCGCAGGCGACGCCGCCGCGGCCGCAGGGGGTGGAGCGCAACCTCGTCGTCACCGAGTGGGATTGGGGCCTGCCGGACAAGTACCTGCACGATCTGATCTCGAGCGACAAGCGCGAGCCGACCGTCAACGCCCATGGCAGGCTCTACGGCTCGCCGGAATATTCGACCGACGAGCTGCCGATCCTCGACCCGGCGACCAGCACGGTCACCAGCTTCAAAGCGCCGGTGCGCGACCCCCAAATGCCGCTGTCGCTCGGCGACGGGCACGCCGCGACCCTGGAGCCGGTGATGCCGTCGGCCTATTGGGGCGACCGGCAGATCTGGGACACCCGCGTCAACAACCACAACATGATGATCGACCGGAAAGGCCGGGTGTGGCTCAGCGCCTCGGTGCGCGGCCTCGACAATCCGGCTTTCTGCAAGGCGGGCTCCGACCATCCCTCGGCCAAGCTTTTTCCGCTGAAGCAGAGCCGCCGGCAGCTGGCGATGCTCGACCCGAAGACGATGAAGTACACCTTCATCGACACCTGCTTCGACACCCACCACCTGCAGTTCGGCTTCGACAAGGACGACACCTTGTGGACATCGGGCGGCGGCCCGGTCGTCGGCTGGCTCGACACCAAGGTCTTCGACGAGACCGGGGACGCGGCCAAGGCGCAGGGCTGGACGGCGCTGGTGCTCGACACCGACGGCAACGGCAGGCGCGACGCCTATGTCGAGCCGGACCAGCCGGTCGATCCGCAACAGGACAAGCGCATCGCCGGCGGCTTCTACGCGATCATGCCGAGCCCGGTCGACGGCTCGGTCTGGGGCACGGTCGGCGTCTTCGGCGGCAAGGGGGCGATCGTGCGGCTCGATCCGGGGGCCAACCCGCCGGCGACGGCGCTCGCCGAAATCTACAACGTGCCCCTGCCCGGCTTTGGGCCGCGCGGCGCCGACATCGATTCGAAGGGTGTGGTGTGGGTGTCATTGGGGAGCGGCCACCTCGGCAGCTTCGACCGGAAGAAGTGCAGGGGGCCGGCGAACGGGCCCAAGGCTGTCGGCGACCAATGCCCGGAGGGCTGGACCTTCTACCAGTATCCCGGGCCGGGCTTTGCCGGCATCGGCGACAACAGCGCCGAGGCGAGCTATTACACCTGGGTCGATCAGCACAATACCTTGGGGCTCGGGAACGACGTGCCGATCTCGACCGGCAACGAAAACGACGCGCTGTTGGCGCTGGTCGACGGCAAATGGGTGGTGCTGCGCGTCCCCTATCCGCTGAGCTTCTACGCCAAGGGCCTCGACGGCCGCATCGACGACCCCAAGGCGGGATGGAAAGGGCGCGGGGTATGGACGACGAGCGGCGACCGGGCGCCGTGGCTCAAGGAAGGCGGCAAGGGCGCGGTCCCGATCGCCTTCCATTTCCAGTTCCGCCCCGACCCGCTCGCCGATTGACCGCGCGCCGCCGCGCCACTCCCCCAAACGACTTTTCGCCGGGGAAGACGAGCGGGAACCCGCTGTCCCGGCGAAAGCCGGGACCCACGGCTTCGCCGACCAGAACTCGGCGCGATTGTCATTGCGAGCCCACGGGTCGGCGCGCTGCGCCGCCCGAGGACAGGCTCCGCGAAGCAATCTCGGGCCGACATCGCTCGTCCGGTCGAGATTGCTTCGTCGCGCGATGCGCTCCTCGCAATGACAATCTCTTAAAGAAGGCGCGCACCGCTCATCCGACCAGCACCGCCTTGCCGATGACGGCGCGGTCGATCAGGGCCTGGACTGCGTCGGCGGCGCGGTCGAGCGGGAACGAGCGCCAGATGCGGGGCTTGAGCTTGCCTTGCCCGGCGAGGTCGACGAGCGTCCTGACATTGGCGGCGGCGATCTCGGGATGGGCTTCGGCGAGCCCGCCGATGCGCACGCCGATCGCCTCGATCCCCTTGATAAGGAGGTAGTTCGAGCGGGCGGCGGCCGGCGCGCCGCCGAGAAACCCGAGGATCAGGATGCGCCCGCCCCAGGCGAGGCAGCGCAGCGATTCTTCGAAGGTCGGGCCGTTCACGGGATCGTAGACGATGTCGACGCCGCGGCCTCCGGTCAGCTCCATGACCCGGTCGCGAAAGCCGCCCTCGTAGCCGATCGCATGGTCGGCGCCCTCCTCGAGGCAGGCGGCGCGCTTCTCCTCGGTGCTGGCCGCAGCGATGATTTCGGCGCCGTGAAGCCTGGCGATCTGGATCGCCGGGATGCCGATGCCGCCGGCGGCGCCGTGGATCAGCACCCGCTCGCCGGCCTTCAGGCGGCCGCGCTGCAACAGCGCGTGGTAGGCGGTGTGGTAGACGTTGCGGAACACCGCCGCCTCCTCGAGGCTCATCGCCGCCGGCGCGAGATCGCAGTCCGCGGCCTTTGCATTGCCGGTTTCGGCAAAGGCGCCGAGCCGATGCCGGCTCATCACCCGGTCGCCGATCTTGAACCCGCCGACGTCGGGGCCGACCGCAACGACCTCGCCCGCGCCCTCGCTGCCGGGGACAAACGGCGGCTCCGGGCGGAACTGGTACTTCCCGGCCAACATCAGCACGTCGACATACTGGACGCCGCGCGCCCTGATCCGCACCTGCAGCTCGCCGGCGCAAGGCGGCGGCGGGGCGGGCTGCTCGCGCACCGCCAGCACCTCGGGACCGCCGAACGCCTCGCACACCACTGCCTTCATCCTGCGCTCTCCATCAGGGGCCGGACCCGATCGCCCCGGGCCGCGGCCGCGGAACGCGGTCCAGGGAAAATTTCCCGGCCGGCGCTACGGGGTTTTCTTGAACGGCGACTGGTAGGTGGCGCCGGTTGGCGTGGTCATCCGGCCGATCAGGTCGACGATCGACGGCTTGAACGAAAACTGCGTCCGGTCGGCGTTCTCGAACCGCAGCTCGTCGTCGCGGATGACGCCGGCGCCGTTCAGCACCCCGCCCGGCCCCCCGGCCCCCGACCCCTGCGGCCCATAGACGTAGATGATCCTGGCCGCGCCGTCGGGCTGGACGTCCTCGACGATCAGCGCGGCGCAGGTGTTGGGGTCCCAGGCCGCGTCGCTCCAGACGCCGAGAAAGCGCCGGTAGGGCTCCGGGACCGTCGCCGGGTCGACGACCCGGTAGCTGACGCTCTGCTCGCAGAACACCCGTCCCGATTCGGCGTCGCCGGGGGGCGGCGCCTGCGCTCGCGCCTGGGCGGCGAGCGCCAGCAGGCATGCGAGCGCCGGCAGGCGTCGGGTCAAGACGGCTCCGCCCGCCGCCGCGGCTCAGAGCGTCTGAAACCGCGCCCTGGCCCCGCGTTCGACGGCCGCGGCGGTCAGGCGCTCGATGTTGAGGCGATGGCGCAGCAATTCGAGGATGCGCAGCTCCTCCTGCTGCGCTTCGCCGTCGATCGCGACCAGATCGCAGGCGATCGCATAGGCGGTCTCGCGCAGCTTCGCCGGCAGCGCGTCCTTGATCGCCTTCAAGGTCTCCTCGAGCCCGTTCTCGCGGCCGATCAATTCGGTGCAGTCGTTGAGAATGCCGGATAGGGCGCGGCGGTCGAAATCGCGGAACACCGGCAGATGGCCGACCATGTCGCCGATCGCGCGCAGCTCGGCGTCGGCCATGTCGCTGTCGGCCGCCGACACGATGACCATCGTGTAGATCAGCGCGCGATGGTGGTCGAGCATGGGGCGTCCTCTCCAAGACCGGCGGGAGGAAAGATCAAGACCGGCGCGCGCCTGTCAAGCCGCATCGATCGGGCCGAGAAACCCCGCGGTCGCCGCGGCGGCCTCGGCCAGGGGCGCGCGCGCGATGGCGACGCCCTCGGGAAAGGCCGCGAGCAGCCGCGAGGGCAGCGCGCGGTCGAGGATGACGAACACCCCGCGGTCGTCGGCGCGGCGGACCAGCCGGCCAAAGGCCTGCCGCAGCCGCAGCCGGGCGATCCGGTCGGCGTATTGCGCGCCGCCGAACGCCTCGCGTCGGGCGCGATGCAGGATGTCGGGGCGCGGCCACGGCACCCGGTCGAAGACCAGGAGCCGCAGCGAGCGGCCCGGGATGTCGACGCCGTCGCGCACGGCGTCGGCGCCGAGCAGGCAGGAATCTTCCTCGGCGCGAAAAATGTCGAGCAAGGTCGCCGTCGACATCGCGTCGACATGCTGGGCCAGCAGCAGCATGCCGCGCGCTTCGAGCGCCGGGGCGATGCGGCGATGCACCGCCTTGAGCCTCGCGATCGCGGTGAAGAGCCCGAGCCCGCCGCCGCGCGCCGCGACAAACAGCGCGGCATAAGCGGCCGCGACCTGCCCGATATCGTCGCGCGGGATGTCGGTGACGATAAAGACCCGCGTCTGCGCCGGATAGTCGAAGGGCGAGGCGACGCGCACCGCGGCCGGGCTGCGCCGCAGATGGCGCAGCCCGGTGCCGGCCTCGGCGCCGCGCCAGGCGAGCGCCGCATCGGCATCGCCGTCGGTCAGGGTCGCCGAGGTGACCACCAGGCCATGCGCCGGCCGCGCCACCAGCTCGGCGAACGGGATCCCCGGGTCGATCCAATTGCGGTTGACCGCGACATCGGTTTCGAGCCCGTCGTTGCGGTCGAGCGCCAGCCACTCGACGGTCTCGGCGCGCGGCGGCAGGGCGAGGTCGCGCAGCAGCCCGGCCCAGGCGGCGAGCTGAAGGCCGGCGCGCCGGTCGAGGCCGCGCACCGTGGCGTCGAGGCGCTGCCGCAGGCCGGGGTCGGGTGGGTTGTCGGCATCCTCCAGCCGCCGGCGCAGCCGGTCGGACAGCCGCCGCAGCGCCGCGGCCAGGCGGTCGAGCCCGCCGGCCAGCGGCGCGGCCGCCTCGACCAGCCCGGGGACCGGCGGCCGCGCTTCGGCCTGCAGGCCGTAGCCGGCGTCGGCGAGCGTGGCGCGCGCCAGCACCTGCTGCCGCGCCAGCGCGAGAAAGCCTTCGAAGGCCTGATGCCCGCGGCCCTCGGCGACGCGCTGCGCCCAGCCGTCGCCCGGCAGGATGCGGGCGGCGGCGAGAACCTCGATCAGCGCCTTCACGCCGTCCTCGTCGCCCTCGACAAGGTCGCCGATCCGGCGCCGCAGCCCGCGGGCGCGCGAGCGGCCGGCCGCCTCGGCGCCGGCGATCCAGCGCCGCAACTCGCGCCCCTCCTGGCCCGACAGGCGCACCGAAAAGGCGCTGTCGGCGGCTTCGAGCAGGTGGTGGCCCTCGTCGAAGACATAGCGCGTCGGCGCCGTCGCGTCGTCGAGCCCGCCGAGCGCCGCCTGGGTCATGACCAACGCGTGGTTGGCGACGACGATGCGCGCCCGCCGCGCCTTGCGGATGTTCTTCTCGATAAAGCAGCGGCGAAAATGCGGGCAGGCCGAATGCACGCATTCGCCGCGGCGGTCGGCCAGCGCGTTGATCCGGCCGCGGCCGATCAGCTCGGCGAGCCAGCCGGGAAAATCCCCCGCCATCAGGTCGCCGGCCTCGCTGGCGGCGATCCAGCGGGCGACCAGCCCGAGCTGCCCGGCGGCCCGGCCCGGCCGCATCGTCGCCGCGGCGGCGGCCTCCTCGTAATTGAGCAGGCACAGGAAATTCTCCCGCCCCTTGCGCACGACGACGCGGCGGCGCTTGACCTCGGGGTCGGGATAGAGCCGGTCGAGCTCGCCCGAAATCTGGGTTTGCAGATTGCGGGTGAAGGTCGAGATCCACACCGGGCCGCGGTTTTTTTCCGCCCACAGGCTCGCCGGCGCGATGTACCCCAGGGTCTTGCCGACGCCGGTCCCGGCCTCGGCGAGGACCGCCAGAGGCCGGTCGGGCAGATCGCGCGGGGCGAAAGCGGCGGACACCGCGGCGGCGTAGTCGGCCTGCTGCGGCCGCGGCTCGGCCCCCTCGCCGAGGAGGGCCGCCAGCCGGGAGCGCGCCTCCTCGGGCGCCACCGCCTCGTTCCCCGGCGCCGGGGGCGCCGCCGCCTCGGCCCATTCCGCCGAGGCCGAGCCACGCGCGAAGCCCGGCCGCCCGGCGCTGCGCGCCCGGCTCGGCCGCAGGCAGGGCGGCGAGCACGGCCGGCCCCCACAGCCAGCCGGCGCGGTCCATCGCCTCGGCCACGGCGCGCGGCTCGGGGTCGGTCTGCGCCATCAGCCCCTCGAGCAAGGCCCGCGCCGCGGTGGCGAGCGTCACGCAGGCGTCGGCCGGGCGGCGCGGCGGGGCCAGCCCGAGCGCCTCGGCGAGGCCGCGCGGCGTCGGCACGCAAAACCGCGCCGGATGGGCGAAGGCGTAGAGCTCGAGCAGATCGAGCGCCGGAAAGAAGGGCGTGTCGAGCCGGCGGGCGGTGGCGCCCAGATGGCACAGCATCGGCGTCTCGCGCTCGACCCGGGCGCGCGCCTCGGCCGGCGACAGCGCCTCGATCTCGCCCTCCGGGCCAAGCCACATGACCTCGCGGAAGCCGGCGACCAGGACCGGGGCGCGCGGCGCCAGCACCCGCCGCCCCCCGGTGACCACGACGCGACCCTCTGCCGACATGACCCGATCATCTACCACAGGTGCGCCGCGGCCATCGCGCCGGTAATCTGCGCCCGCCGATGCCCGACCTGTTTGCGCTGATCCGACCCGTCCTGCGCCGGTTGCCGGCCGAGACGGCGCGCGACCTGACGATGCGCGCGCTCGAGGCCGGGCTCGGCCGGCTTGGCGCGGGTCGGCCCGAGCCCGACCCGCCGATCCTGGCGCAGCGCCTGTGGGGCCTCGACTTCCCGAACCCGGTCGGGCTCGCGGCCGGCTACGACAAGGACGGCCACGCGCCGGACGCCTTGCTGCGGCTCGGCTTCGGCTTTGTCGAGATCGGCACGGTCACGCCCCGGCCGCAGCCCGGCAACCCGAAGCCGCGGGTGTTCCGGCTCGAAGAGGACGAGGCCGTGATCAATCGCATGGGCTTCAACAGCGCCGGGCTCGACGCGGTCGCCGCGCGGCTGTCGCGGCGCGCCCGCAGCGGGATCGTCGGCCTCAATCTCGGCGCCAACCGCGGCAGCGCCGACGCCGGCGCCGATTACGCCGACGGGATTCGCCGCGGGGCCGGGCTCGCCGATTATCTGGTGGTCAACGTCTCCTCGCCGAACACGCCGGGGCTGCGCGACCTCCAGGCGCGCGCGGCGCTCGAATCGCTGCTGCGCCGGCTGACGCAGGCCCGCGCCGAAGTCGGCGGCCGCGCGCCGCTGCTGCTCAAGATCGCCCCCGACCTGACGGCGGCGGAACGCGGCGACATCGCCGAGGTCGCGCTGGCCGCGGGGATCGACGGGCTGATCGTCGCGAACACCACGCTCGATCGCCCGGCCGGGCTCAAAAGCCGGCGCGCCGCTGAAGCGGGCGGGCTCAGCGGACGGCCTTTGCTCGCGCCGTCGACCGCGCTGCTCGCCGAGATGCGCCGGCTGACCCAGGGGCGGCTGCCGCTGATCGGCGTCGGCGGCGTCGGCTCCGCCGCCGACGCGTACGAAAAGATTCGCGCCGGGGCCAGCCTGGTGCAGCTCTATACCGCGCTGGTTTTCGCCGGACCGGGCCTCGTCGGCCGCATCAGGCGGGGTCTGGCCGGGCTGCTGCGACAAGACGGCTTCGCCTCGGTCGCCCAGGCTGTCGGGGCCGCGGTTCGGGTTTAGCGCGGTTCTCGCCGCGCTGCGCCGCCGGCCCGGCTACGGGTCGCCCGGCCCGCCGCCGGGATCCGCCTGCGCGGCGCGGGCCGCAGCGGCGAGCTCGTCGAATTGCGCCACGGTCTCGCACACCTGCACGAGCCGCGCCGGGCTGGACAGCGCCTCGGCGATCAGTGCCCGCCGATCGTATCGGGCGGCGTCGATCCGGCCATAGCGGAACGAGCTCCTGATCCCCTCGGCGAGCGTGAAGGTGTCGTACGCGAATTTTCCGTCGCGCTCGATCAACGGACCGATCAAGAGGTCGATCGTCATTGCGGCTCCTTGTCCGACCCTCCTGAAAACAGGTCGGGTCAGGAAATGTTCCGCTCAAGACGCAAGCAACCGGTAAACGACGCGCGGCGCCCTCTCGCGGCCGGCGCGCCGCGCGGCCCCTGTTGCCGGCGAGGCCGCCTGCGCCGCATCATCGCCCGATCGTCACCGGAAATGTGGATCATCATGGCGGTTCGGCTCATCGACGGCCTGGGCGCGCTCGCGCCGGCCTATGACGGCTTTATCCTCGATCTGTGGGGCGTGATCCACGACGGCGCAGGCCCCGTTGCCGGGGGCGCTCGAATGCCTTCGAAAGCTGATCGATTCCGGAAAACGCGTGGTCCTGTTGTCGAACGCGCCGCGGCGGGCCGACGATGTGGCGCGGCGGATCGCGCGAATCGGCGTGCCCGCGGACCTCTATCACGCGGTGATGTCATCGGGCGAGGACGCCTGGCGATCCCTGCATCGGCGCGACGACCCGTTCTACGCGGCGCTCGGCCGGACTTGCCTGCACATCGGCTCGGAACGCGACCTCGAGATCCGCGACGGGCTCGGCCTCGATTTCGTCGACGCCGCCGAGGACGCGGACTTTATCCTCAACACCGGGCCCGCCGGCTGGCGCGACACGATCGAGGACTATCGGGCGCTGCTCGACCCCGCCTTGGCGCGCGGCCTGCCGATGGTCTGCGCCAACCCCGACCTCGTCGTCATGCATGGCGGCGATCCGGCGCTGTGCGCCGGCGCGCTGGCGCAATGGTACGAAGCGGCCGGCGGCCGCGTGCGCTGGCACGGCAAGCCGTTTCGCCCGGTCTACGACCTCTGCCTCGGCCTGCTCGGGATCGCCGGGCGCGGGCGCATTCTTGCGGTCGGCGACAGCCTGCGCACCGACATCGCCGGGGCCGCGGGGGCCGGGATCGACAGCCTCTTCATCCTCGGCGGCATCCATGCCGAAGAGCTCGGCGCGGCACAAGGCCGGGAGCTCGACATGACGCGCATCGCGGCGGCGCTGGAGGCCGGCCGCCACCGCCCGGTCGCGGTCGGCCGCGGCTTTTCCTGGTGAGGCTCAGTGGCCGCCGCGGTAGAGGATGCGGTCGCGCAGCCCGGTCTCGTACTCGAGCCCGAGCGCGGTCACCAGGGCGCCGCCCGCCGGCCCCGAGCCGACCAGACCCTTGCGTTCGAGCGCCGCCCAGACGCCGGGGTTGCGCAGCCCGGTCGCGTCGCGCGAGGCGACCACCGCTTCGCCGACATGGAAGTGGTCGCCGTGCGGATAGGGCAGGCCGGTGACGACGACGCTGCCGGGGGCCTCGCCGGGCCGTGAATAATCGGCGAGCCGCGCCAGCTCCTGCAGCAGGGTCAGGGTCTTCAGCTGCAGCGGGTTGAGGCCGAGCGGGTTTTGCTTGTTTGCCATCGCGCCTGATTAGCCTCGCGGGGCCGCCGGCGCAATGTGGTCGCGGGCCCATCGCCGGGGTTTTGCGCGACGGCGCGGCGGCCGCGGCCGTTCGCGAAGGCGCGGCTGTGGCGGCGGCCCCCATGAGCAGACGGCGACCAGCGGCAGATGGTCCGAGGCCAGACGGGCGAGCGGCGAACGATGCACCGTCACCTCGCGCAGCGCCGCCCCGCCGGCGGCGTAGATGCGATCGAGCGGCAGCATCGGCATCCAGGACGGGAAGGTGCGCGGCGCCGCGCTCGGCCCGAGCCGTCGGTCGAGCGTCCGGATCGCCCCGCTGCGCCCGCGCCACTCGTTCAAATCGCCCATCAGCAGCACCGCATGCGGCGGCCCGAGGCCGCCGCCGGCGGGCTCGCCGAGCGCCGCCATCAGCCGGTTCGCCTGCAGCACCCGCTCGCCCGCATGCAGCCCGAAATGGGCGGCCACGACCCGCAGCACGCGATCGCCGACCATCAGGTCGGCGTCGACCGCGCCGCGCGGCCAGTGCCCGAACACCGTGAGGTCGACCGCGCGCGCGGCCAGCACCGGAAACCGGGTCAGGATCGCGTTGCAAAGCCGTCTCGGCCGGTCGTGGCCGCCGGCCCCGAGGACGACCTTGCGGCCGGTGGCCTCGCCGAGATAGGCCCACTGGGTGGCATAGGGCGCGACGCCGCGGCGGGCATCGACCTCTTGCAGGCAGGCGATGTCGGCGTCGATCTCGCGCAGCACCGCGGCGATCCGGGCCGGGTCGTAGCGCCGGTCGACGCCGACGCAGGCATGGATATTGTAGGTCGCGACCGTGAAAAAGGGGGCCGCGACGGCGGCCGCGAGCGGCGCGCGGGCGGCGACGAGGTCATCGGGCATCAACCGCCCTTCGCCTTGCGCGCGCGGCTCACTGCGCGGCTCGGCCGCTGACCAGCGCCAGGCCGCGCAGCACGTCGCGGGCGGCGCTCAGCTGCTCGTCGTCGGCCGCGCCAGGGGGGGCCGCGACGGGGTTGCCGGCGGCGGGGTTGCCGGCGGCGGGGTTGCTTACGATCTGGCCGGCCTCGCTCGCGGTCTCGGCGGCCGGCGGCTTGCCCCCCGCCGAGCCCGCCGGATCGGTGTTCTTCAGCGCCCCCGGCAGGTCGGCCTCATGCAGCCGGTCGGTCTGGGCGAGCTTTTCGATCTTGACCGGCCGGACGGTCAAATCGGGTTCCAGGCCCTTGCCCTGGATCGGCCGCCCGGTCGGCGTCACGAAGCGCGCGGTGGTCAGCCGGATCGCGCCGTTCCCCGGCAGCGGGATCACGCTTTCGATGGCGCTTTCGCCGAAGGTTTTGGTCCCGAGCAGCACGGCGCGGCGGTTGTCCTGCAAGGCGCCGGCGACGAGCTCGGCCTCGCCGGCGGTGCCGCCGTTGACCAAGGCCACGATCGGCAGCCCCTTGGCGAGGTCGCCCGGGGTGGCGGCGATGCGCCGGACGCTGTCGGGCTTGCGGCCCTTGACGACGGCGATGTCGCCCTTGTCGATAAAGGCGTCGGCGACGTGGACGGCGGCGTCGAAATCGCCGCCCGGGTTGTTGCGCAGATCGAGAATGAGGCCGGTCAGCCGGCCGCCGAGCTTCTCCCGCAGCTCCATCACCGCCGCCGCCAGCGCGTCCTCGGTCGCGCCGTCGAAGCCGGCGACCCGCAGATAGCCGATCGTGTCGAGCTCGACCCGCCCGGTCACGGTCTGCGGCTTACCCGCCTCGCGCGCGATCTCGAGCTTGAGCGGGCCGCCATCGCCGCGCCGCAGGGTCAGCTTGACCATGCTGCCCGCGGGACCGCGCAGCTTCCGCTCGACCTCGTCGAGCTTCATCTCGTAGGTCGGCTCCTTGTCGATGACATAGATCAGGTCGCCGGGCTCGACCCCGGCCTTGGCCGCCGGCGAGCCGTCGCGCGGCGAGATCACCTTGAGCCGGCCGTTGTCGATCGTCACCGCGAGGCCGATACCGGCCTGGTTGTCGTTGGCCGGCGCCGACAGCGCCTTGTAGGCGGCAGGGTCGAGATAGGCCGAATGCGGGTCGAGGCCGGACAGCATCCCGCCGATCGCCGCGCCGACCAGCTTGCCCTCGCCGACCGGCTCGACCGCGTCCTGGCGGATGCGCCCGAACGCCTCGCCGAACAGGTTGAGCTGGTCCCAGCCGCCGGTCTTGGCGCCTTTCGCCTGCGCCAGGGCCGCGCCGGGCAGCAGCAGCGCCGCCACGATCCCCGCCGCCAAGACCCCTGCCGTCATCAATCCGGGCATCCGCCGCGATCTCCGCAAAAAATCGCGCGCATGCTAGCCGAGCCGTCGCCGGTTGCAATCCCCGCCGCGGACGGGTCGGGCCCCGCCGCGGACCGGTCGGGATTGCCGCGGCGCCGGCCGCAATCTAGGATCGCCGCCGGCGGCATCGACAGCTGAGGGACGCGGCGATGGAATTTGGCGCATCGATCTTCTTTACCGACTACTCGATCTCGCCGGCGGCGCTGGCCGTGGCGATGGAGGAGCGCGGGTTCGACTCGCTGTGGGCGGCCGAGCATTCGCACATCCCGGTGCCGCGGCGCACCCCCGCGCCCGGCGGCGGCGAGCTCGCCAAGCGGTATTACGACGTGATGGACCCGTTCGTCACCCTGACCGCGGCGGCGGCGGCCAGCACCCGGCTCAAGCTCGCCACCGGCATCTGCCTCGTCATCCAGCGCGACACGATCCAGACGGCGAAGCTCGTCGCCTCGATCGACCAGGTCTCGGGCGGGCGGTTTCTGTTCGGCATCGGCGGCGGCTGGAACGCCGAGGAGATCGAGAACCACGGCACGGCGTTCGCCACCCGGATGCTGAAGATGCGCGAGCAGATGGAGGCGATGAAGGAGATCTGGACCAAATCGAAGGCGGAGTACCACGGCGAGACCGTCGATTTCGCGCCGATGATGACCTGGCCCAAGCCGGTGCAGAAGCCCCATCCGCCGATCCTGGTCGGCGGCGCTTTCCCGTGGGCGGCGCGGCGCGCGATCCGCTACGGCGACGGCTGGTACCCGAACGCCAGCAGCGGCGACCCCGAGGAGTACATGCCGCGTTTTCGCCAGATGGCGAGCGACGCCGGGCGCGACCCGTCATCCCTGCCGGTGACGATCGGCGGCGCTCCCGAGGACGCGGACCGGATCAAGCGCTTTGCCGAGCTCGGCGCGGTGCGGGTCAATGTCAGCCTGCCGGCCGAAGGCGCCGACCAGATCCTGCCGGTGCTCGACCGCTGGGCCAAGCTGATGCGGCAGGTGCGCTGATGCGGCAGGTGCGCTGACCCCGGGCCGGCGCGGGCCGCGCGGGTCAGCCATGCGCGAGTGATATTGCGAATTGGTCGCAAATCGCTTATAAAAGCGAGACCAGCTCGGGATGAGGCGCGCATGTACGTCTGCGTCTGCAATGCGATCACCGACCGCGACGTCCGCGCCCAGGTCGAGCGCGACGGGTGCACGGTCGCGGCGATCTACCACGGGCTCGGCAAGAAGCCGAGCTGCGGGAAATGCGCGCCGCTGATGTGCCGATTGCTGCGCGAGACGATCGAGCTCGGGCGGTCCGAGGCGGACTGACGGCCCCAGGGGTCTTGCCGGGGGGCTTGCCGCGATCAATATATCCCCGGTGAATTCCGCGGGAGGCGACCATGCGCGGCGACGCGACTGTCTTGCAGCATCTGAACGCGGTCCTGAAGAACGAGCTGACCGCAATCAACCAGTATTTCCTGCATGCCCGCATGTTGCGTCATTGGGGCGTGACCAAGCTCGGCGCTTATGAATATTCCGAATCCGTCGACGAGATGAAGCACGCCGACAAGCTGATCGAGCGCATCCTGTTTCTCGACGGCCTGCCCAATCTGCAGGAGCTCGACAAGCTGCTGATCGGCGAAAATGTGCGCGAGGCGCTCGAATGCGACCTGTCGCTCGAGCAGAACGCGCTGCCGGCGCTGCGCGAAGGGATCGCCCACGCCGAGAGCGTGCGCGACTTCGTCACCCGCGATCTGTTCAGCGACATCCTCGAAGCCGAGGAAGAGCACGTCGACTTCATCGAGACCCAGCTCGACCTGATGCAAAAGATCGGCGTCGAGAACTACATCCAGCTCCAATCCGGCCACGCCGAATAGGCGACCGTCGCGGGCCTCGCCTGCGTCCGCCCGCGACCCCTCGCCCGAACTGCTCCGCGGCCCCGCCGGGGCCGGCCACCGGCCTCGGCCGGTTGACGAAATATTGAGCCGTTTCGGCTATCCTCCATTCCGCAAGGATTTTGCGCCCACGCCGCGACCGCGGGCCGTCGGGCGGCTGACGGGGGCAACAACCGATGCTGCGCGGCGGGCTCTTCACCCGGTATTTCCTCGAAGACGGCATCCGGGAAATGTCCCGATACCGCGGCCTCGGCGCCGGCGAGGTGCAAACCTTCGCGGCGGCAGTGCGGGGGCATTGGGCGGACGTAGCCGAAATGCCGCATCCGTCCGAGGCGGAAACCGAAGCCGACCTCAACCGTAGCCAGCGCAATAAGGGACTGGTATCCTCAGATCAATGCTGACATGTCGTCTTTGTCTATGATCTCCTGCGTCCGGAATTTCGAGAACCCAATCTCCTCCAGGGAGCGACCGGTTCTGTGAGCAAGGCCGTCTTCACCACAAAAGCGGAACCCACCTACGACGATTTGCCGGAATTTCGTTATCACTTTCCCCGGACGTACCTACGTCAGGTCGAGGCAGCGGTCGGGGACTGGATCATCTATTACGAACCCCGGAGGCCGAGCCGTAACCCGAGCAGCCGCGGCGGTCGCCAAGCTTACTTTGCTGCCGCGCGCGTGGGGTCAATTCGGCCCGATGCAGAGAACCCAGATCACTTCTATGCGCTCGTCTCAGACTTCTTGGAATTCGACCGGCCGGTGCCATTCAGGGATGACGACTTTTACTACGAGGCCGGCCTACGGCGTGCCGATGGCGGGACCAGCAAAGGGGCGTTCGGTCGCGCGGTGCGTGTTATCACGGATGCCGAATTTGACTTGATATTGAGAGCCGGATTTGAGGCGCTTATAGCACCTGCGCCTGTTGTTACCCTAGAATTTCCGGGCTTCGCGGACGAGCCGGCGACGTTTGACCGCCCGATTGTTGAGCGCGTCGCCTCCCGGCCCTTCCGAGATGCCGCCTTTGCAGGCGCGGTAAAGTCCGCGTATGCGAACACCTGCGCAGTTACCGGGTTGAAGATTCTCAACGGAGGGGGCCGATCGGAAGTGCAGGCTGCACATATTCGCCCGATATCCGCCTCGGGACCGGATTCTGTCCGAAACGGCCTCGCCTTGTGCGGTACAGTCCACTGGATGTTCGACCGCGGCCTCCTGTCACTTGATGATGACTACACCATACTCATGGCTCCGGATCGCGTTCCGGAACCCGTCCACCAACTCGTGAACCCAGGCGGTAAGCTGAGGCTGCCGGCCCGGCTCGAACTCCGGCCACATCCACAATTTCTTCAGTTTCATCGAGAGACAGTTTTCAAGGGATAGGCGGCACAGGCTATCTGGAATAGTGACCTACAGCCGGAAGCCTAACGGTTAGCCCTCTGAATCCTGGAAAAGCCGAGGTACACAGAAGATGATTTCGAAGCTCGCATTGAAGAAAATTACCAGATCTGACCTGACTCTGTTCCATTGGCAGCTCAGTGACGGGGGTAAGATATCCATAGATTTGAACGCAAATGTCTTCGTGGATAAGCTATTTCCTGCTATTACAAAGGCGACAAGTGGAACAAGATGGGTACCCCTGGATTTATGGATATTCGGCCCCGGCACTCGGGCGGCGATTAATTTACAACGCAAAATTAACAAAAGTGCCCGATCTAGAAACTGGGAGTTAGGTGGCGAACTCGTCAAAAATCCTAGGAGCGACCCGAATCGATTTAATTCGCTTTTGCCGAATGACTTCGTTATATTGTCTTTTGAAGGTGCCATAGTTCCTTCCAAGGCGACTGCGTTATTTGTCGCGCGGTCGCTCCCCGAAGATTCTAAACTACATTCGGTACTTGAGAGACTCGATTTCTCCGGACGAGATACCATGCGAATTTTGGATGAGGAACTGATCGGAAAGATCGCGGCGAGCGCTGGTCTGGCTGAGGACCATCCTCTCGCAGGGTTCGCGCTTTCCGATGAACTGCAGGAAGCAGCGCTCGGGAACCCCTCTGCTGTTGAGCGGCTGTTGCGCCGTGCGCGGGCGCCCAATCTTTCCATCGAGGCCCTGAGGCGCGCGCGCCAGCAGGCAGACGAAATAGGCCGCCTGGGCGAAGAGCTGATCTCGGTTCACCTGGAGCACCAAAAGAGGCTTGGTCTCATCCGCTCGTACGAGTGGGTGTCCGAGGCCAACGCCGTAGCGCCAATGGATTTCCGCATCTCTCCGATGGAGGGCGCAGAAGAGCGGATCGACGCCAAAACCACCGCAGGCCAGTTTGACAGGCCGGTGCACATCTCCTGGTCCGAGTTGAGGGAGATGGCCGCGGAAGTCGATGGTCCCTATCGGATCTATCGCGTTTATGCAGCCGGCGAACAGGGGGCGAAGCTCCGGATATCCACGAACCTGAAGTCTTTTGCGCAGGGAATCCTTGCCCAAACGGCGGGGCTCGCCAGCGGGGTCACCGTGGACAGCTTTTCTGTGGACCTGAGCGGGATCGAGTTCGAAAGTGAAATCGGCCTCGCATCGCCGGCCGAGGACGAAGACCAATGAGGGGCTGACGCCCGATGGACGTTCTGACACCGGAGCAGCGCAGCTTTTGCATGTCGCGGAACAGGGGCCGGGACACCGGGCCCGAAATCAAGCTCAGAAGAGAGCTTTGGAAGCGAGGTATGCGGTATCGCCTGGGATCATCGCTTCCCGGCCGTCCGGATTTGGTCTTTCCCGGCGCCCGGCTGGCAGTTTTCGTCGACGGATGTTTTTGGCACGGTTGCCCCGAACACGTCGTAATGCCGAGGAACAATGCTCTTTTTTGGGCCGGAAAGATCGCTCGAACGATCGAACGGGACGCGAGCGTCGACCGCCGGCTCGCGGACGCCGGATGGCGGGTGATGCGCCTTTGGGAACATGAGATCCGGGCAAGCGAGGCGCGCGCCGCCGAAGCGGTAGGGATCGCGGTCAGGTCGCATCGCTGCCACAACCAAAGATCGTCATGGCCGGACTTGTTCCGGCCATCCACGGACCCAGCCCCGGCGCCGGAAGACGTGGATACCCGTGACAAGCACGGGCATGACGAGCACTGGTTGAGGTCTGACGCCAACTCTGCAACCGCTTTTTGCGAACCGGACAGCTATGGGTCGAGCCCGGCGATGACCGCATAGCGACGGTAAAATTGCCGTAATCGCATTGGACAGTCGCGAGTCGCGAGTCGATAGGCGATCGGGTGCGCGAAACGCGGCTCGCTGTAGATTCGCTGCAAATATCAGCGGGAACAGCCGGCGCTGCCGGCTCAGGCGAGGTAGGAGCCGCCGTTGACGTGGAGGGTCTGGCCGGTGACGAAGCCTGCGTCGTCGGAGGCGAGAAACACCGCGGCGCGGGCGATTTCCCGCGGCTGCGCCATGCGCCCGAGCGGGATCGCGCGGGCGCTCAGGGCGAGCTCCTCCTCGCTGCCGCCATGGCGCGGCTGCGCGGTGTCGGTCAGGCCGGGGGCGATCGCGTTGACCCGGATCTTGTGGGGGGCCAATTCCAGCGCCATCGCCCGGGTCAGCGACACCAGCCCGCCTTTGCTCGCGACGTAATGCGCGCCGCGCGGCGAGCTGCGGAACGCCGCCCCCGAGGTCAGGTTTATGATCGACCCCGGCCGCCCGGCCGCGACCATCGCCCTGGCCACGGCCTGGGCGCAAAAGCAGGCGCCCTTGAGGTTGACCCCGAGGACATGGTCCCAGTCGGCCTCCGACATGTCGAGAAACGCCACGCGGGGAAAGACGCCGGCATTGTTGACCAGGATGTCGATCGGCCCCAATTCGCGCGCGACCGCCGCCGCCATCGCCCGCACCTCGCCGATCCGACCCAGATCGGCCTGGACCAGGAAGGCGCGCCGCCCCAGGGCGCCGACCTCGCCGGCGACGCGCTGCGCGGCGTCATGGTCGTCGAGCCAGTTGACCGCGACATCGGCGCCCTCGCCGGCGAGCTCCGTCGCCATCGCCCGGCCGATCCCCTGCTGCGCCCCGGTGACCAGAGCAACCTTGCCGGCGCATTTCATCACCCGCTCCGCTCAGGTCTGCTTGAAGCAGCGGTTGGCGTTGTCCCAGAACAGCTTTTGGCGGATCTGCGGTCCCAGGCTCGACCATTCCAGGATCTTGTCGATCGAGTGCGGGAACCAGGATTTGTAGTGCGGATAGTCGGAGCCGTACATCAAGACGCCGTCGCCGAGCGCGGTCGCGACCATGTTGAACATCGGCTCGCGCTCATGCGCCTCGATATTGCAGAACACCCGCCCGGCGGCGAAATGCTCGCTCGGCAGATGCTTCAGCCTGGCGGTGCGGCCGACATAGCTGACCTGCTCGTCCATGCGCCGCACCCAGAACGGCAGCCAGCCGAAGCCGCATTCGAGCACGCAAAGCCGCAGGCCGGGATGGCGGTCCAAAACCCCGCCGGCCAGAAAGCCGGCCATGAACCGCATCGCGCCCCAGGGATGCGAGCACAGCCGCGCCAGATAGACATTGTCCCACATGTCGTCAGAGCCCGGGAAATAAGGCGGCGACCAGGTGAAGCTGTGATGGGCGATCGCCAAATCGTGCTCCTCGGCGGCGCGCCAGATCGGCTCGAGGTCGGGGTGGTCGACCGGCCGCTCGTTGGCCAGAAGCGGCTGCACCGCCACCGCCCATTTCGACTTGCCCCAGGCGCGGATCTCGCGCACCGCGTCGTCGACATCGCGCGTCGAGGCGACGATCGGGCCCTTGAGCCGGTCCGGGAACGGTCCGCAGAACTCGGCCATGTAGCGGTGGTAGGCGCGGATCAGCCCGGTTTCGAGCGAGATGTCGGGCAGCCCGACGACGCTGGTCCAGACCGACGGCACCAGGAAATGCACGTCCGAGCCTTCCGCGTCCATGTCGAGGACGCGGTTGTCGGAACGGTCGTCGACGACGCCGGGGCTCGGCCGCCGCTCGCCGCGCCACGCCCGGCCATCGGCCGAGCCCGGCCGCGGCTCGGCCTCGCCCAGGGTGCGCTCATAGGCCTTGCCGCCAAAGCGGTAGGTGTGGCGCAGGCCGCCGTCGGCGCTGCGCGACTTGATCGCGACGCGATAGGGGGCGAGCTCGTCGAGCCGCGGGCGGAAGCCGGGATCGACGTATTTCTCCAGGACATCGGCCCCGGGGTCGATATGCGTGTCGACGTCGTAGACGCGGAATCCCTGCTTCATTCGTCACCTCCGAAGGATCGGCGGGTCGCCCCTCAACCGGCCGAGCCTACCCTATTCGCGGGCTCGCGACGCTATCGGGTTTCCCCGGCGCGATCGGCTACAATCGGGCGCGGCGGGCAAAGGGAGCGATCGCATGAGCCTGGAGGGCGCTTACAGCGGGCTGCGGGTGCTCGATCTGGGGCAGGGGGTGGCGGCCCCCTATTGCGCGATGCTGCTGGCGATGCAGGGCGCCGAAATCGTCAAGCTCGAGCCGGTCGCCGGCGACTGGTCGCGCGGGCTCGGCGCGCGCTACGGCGACCACACCGCGATGTCGGCGCACTACAACCGCGGCAAGCGGAGCCTGGCGCTCGACCTCAAATCCCCGGCGGCGCGCGACATCGCGATGGCGCTGGCGGCCCGCGCCGATGTCGTCGTCGAGGGCTTCCGCCCCGGTGTGGCCGACCGGCTCGGCCTCGGCTGGGCCGAGCTCAGCGCGCGCCACCCGCGGCTTCTCTATGTCTCGGTCAGCGGCTTTGGCCAAGAGGGGCCTTACGCCGCCTTCCCGTGCACCGATTCGGTGGCGCAGGCCTTTTCCGGGATGATGTCGGTCAATCTCGGCAATGACGGCGCGCCGCACCGGGTCGGCGCGATCATCGTCGACACGATGACCGGGCTTTACGCGGCGCAGGCGCTGGGCGCCGCCCTCTACGCGCGCGAGCGCCGCGGCCATGGCCGGCGGATCGAGGTCGGGCTGGCGCAATGCGCCGCGGCGATGCTCGGCCACAAGCTCGCCGAGCACGTCCTCGAAGACGGCGCGCCGCGGCCGCTGAACGCGCCGACCGGGGCCTACCGCACCCGCGACGGCTGGATCATCGTGGCGCTGATCCGCGAGGCGGATTTCCCGCGGCTCGCCGCGGCGCTCGGCCGGCCCGACCTCGCGCAGGACCCGCGCTTTGCCGATTTCGCGGCGCGCGCGGCGCACGCCGGGACCTTGTGCGCCGAGATCGCCGCGGTCTTTCCGACCGACGCGACCGAGTCCTGGCTCGTGCGGTTGCGCGCCGCCGATCTCCTCGCCGACCGGGTCAACGGCTTTGACGACTGGCTCGCCGATCCGCACATCGTCGCGACCGGCGGCGCGGTCGCCGTCGACCAGCCCGGCATGGGCCGCTTCCCGACCCCGCGCACGCCCGGCGTTCCGCCATCGGCCGACGCCGCGCTCAGCCCCGCGCCGCGCCTCGGCGAGCATGGCCGGGCGATCCTCGCCGAGCTCGGCTTCGACCGCGCCGCCATCGCCGGGCTCGCCGCCGAGGGCGTCCTCGGCCTGCCGGAGGGGACATGACGCAGGGTTTCGACCGCCGCCGCCACCGCGTCGCCGAAGGCCGCTGGTTTGAGGATCTGATCCTCGGCGAGCGCTTCGCGATCCCGGGCCGCACCGTGACCGAGGCGCATTTCGCCGCGTTCCAGACGGTCTCGGCCGACAACCACCCGATCCACTACGATGTCGAATATTGCCGCGAGCGCGGCCTCCCCGCGCCGCTCGCGCACGGCTTTCAAATCCTGTGCTTCACCGCCGCCGGCGCCGGGGCTTTCGCCCATGTCATCGGCGACGCGCTCTTGGGCTTTCTCGAGCAGTCCTCGAAGTTCCTGAAGCCGGTCTTCGCCGGCGACACGCTCTACCCGATGCTGGAAATATCGGCGCTCTACCCGCAGCGGACCACCGGCGTCGTCACCGTCGCGGTCACGGTCCACAACCAGAAGGCCGAGCTCGTGCTGTCGGGCGAGCAGAAATACCTGCTGCGAAAAAAGCCAGTCTCGGGAGCTTCAGGCGGGGCGCCGCCGTGACGGTCGAGCGCCCGGGCCCGGCCTGGCGGTCATGGAGGCAAGGATGACGCAAGCCAATTACGCCCTTAGGCTCCAGGCGTCGCTGAAGGCCGAAGCCGAGCGGCTGGCCAAGGCCGAGGGCACCACCCTCAACCAGTTCATCAATGTCGCGGTCGCCGAGAAGATCGCAGCACTGCGCACCGCCGATTTCTTCCGTGAGCGCGCGCGGCGCGCCGACCTGCCGGCCGCGCTCGCCCTCCTCGACCGCCTCGGCAACGACAACCCGCCGCGACGCCCTGTCGGATGGCTCGAACCGCACGTCGTGCTGCATTGCGGTTCTTCGGCGCCAGAAATGCATGCAGGCAACGCGGGAGGCGTCCAGATCAGTCGCGGCACCGGTCAGTCGTGGGGCGTCGGCGGCTCTGCATCCTCGCCCACCTCCAGCCGTGCCAGCCACGCGTCGGCCTCGGCGGCGGTCACGTGCCGGCCCGAGGCCTGATATTCGGCCCAGGCAGCGAGCGCATCCTGCCGCAGCCGCTCGCGCCGTTCCTCGCGCTCGACATATTGCTCGATCGCCTCGCGCATCAGCCAATGCTGCGAACGTCGCCGCGCCTCAGCGAGCCGTTGCAGGCGGGCCTTCATCTCGGCATCCAGCTTCAGGCTGGTAGTGGCTACGGACGGCATCCGGTGTCCTTCGGTGTTACCATAGGCTACCCAACATATAGGGATCCCTCAGCTCAGCACCCCCACCTTCTTCCGCTCGATCAGATCGAAATCGATCTTGGCCCCCAGGCCCGGCCCGGTGGGGGCGTGGACGAGGCCGTCGCGGTCGACGGTGATGTCTTCGGCGAGGCCGTATTTCTGCATCGCGTCGGGCAGCAGCACCTCGAAGAATTCGGTGTTGCGGATCGCCATGATCACGTGCAGGTTGGCGAAATTGTTCAACGAATTGCCGCCGTGGTGGGTCTCGAAATTCATCCGGAAGGCTTCGGCCAGATGCGCGGTCTTGACCAATGTCGTGATCCCGCCCTTGACCGCGACATCGCCGCGCAGAAAGTCGGTGGCGCGCTCGGTGATCCACGGGATGTAGGAATTGAGCCCGCCGATCGGGTATTCGGTGGCGAGGATCGGGATGTCGAGCTTCTGCTTCAACTTGACGTAATTATAGATGTCCTGCTCGTGGAGCGGGTCCTCGTACCAGTAGAACCCCATCTCCTCGATCGCCCGGCCGACCCGCAACGCCTCCTCGTAGCGATAGCTCCAGGTCGAATTGAGCATCACCGTGTAATCGTCGCCGACCGCCTTCCTGACCGCCTCGCACACCTTGATGTCGTCGCGCCAGCGCTGCGGCGGGTGGATCTTGTAGGCGGCCCAGCCGGTCTGCTTGTAGTGCAGCGCCTGCTCGACATAGGCCTCGGGCGTCGCGTGGATTTCGGAGCTGGCGTAGGCCGGGATATGATCGCGGCAGGTGCCGAGGAGGCGGTGGATCGGCATTCCCGCCGCCTTGCCGGCGATATCCCACAGCGCCACGTCGCAGGCCCCGATCGCGCGCACCGTCGCGACCCTGGCGCGCCCCCATAGGAGGCGGTTCAGGCGCTCGCGGTCGAGCGGGTCCTGGCCCATCAGGATCGGCTTCAAAAAGCGGATCAGGCCCGGCCCGTCGAGGCTCGCCGGGTTCGACGAGGTGCCGAGAAAGGCGTTGCCGGTCAGGCCCTCGTCGGTGGTCACCGCCAAGAGGCCAAGATCGCTGCGGCCGGTCGGCCGCGCGGTGTGATGGCCGTAGATCGTCGGCGGGATGCTCTCCCAGGCGAACAGGGTCAAGGCGACATCGGTGATCTTCATGGCAATCCCCAGCCGTTTCCCGCCCGCAGATTAGGCCAGGCGGTAGAATTTTGCCGCGGTGGCGGAGAACAGCGCCTGCTTCTCGGCGGCCGAGCAGCCGGCGGCGATGCGCTTGAAGGCGTTCCACAGCACGGCGTAGCCGCAGCTTCCTTTGTCGACCGGAAAATTGCTCTCGAACATCGCGCGGTCCGGGCCGAAGGCGGCGATGCAGGTCTCGACATAGGGCCGCCACGCGGCGGCGAGCGCCTCCGAGCTCGGGGGCATGTCGCCGGCATGGACGCTGAACCCGAACATCCGCATGCCGAGCCCGCCGAGCTTGATGTGGACATTGGGGCAGGCCGCCAGCGCGCGGATGCCGGAGCTCCATTCGGCGAAGACCTCGTCACGCCTGCCGGCGTAGCGGCCGAGGCCGATGGCCCCGCCGACATGGTCGAGCACGATCGGGGTCTGGGGAAAGGCCCGCGCCAGATCGACGAGCTCGCCGAGCTGGGTATGGTACACCCAGGCGTCGAAGCCGAGGCCGAGCGGGGCCAGCCGGGCAAAGCCCTCGCGCACCCGGCGGTCGGCCAGCATCCCTTCGGGACGGATCGCCGTCGCGCCCCACGCCCCTTGGTCGGGATGTGTCGCCGTGATGTAGCGGATGCCGCGGAACCGGCCGCCGCCGGCTGCGATCTGCGCCTCCAGCACCTTCTCGACCGCCGCGCCGAGCGCGAGGTCGGCATAGCCCACGATGCCGGCGCAGACCCGCGCCGGCCCGTATCTGCCCGACGCGCTCATCGCCGCCACGCCGCCGGCGAACTCGACCTCGCCGACCGGGCGCAGCTCGACCGGACCCTCGGCGCGGTGCATCGACAGCCATTCGAGATAGACCGTGGCGGTCACATTGTGGCCGCTGCCGAGGTCGGCGAGCAGGTCGGCGAGCAGATAGCGCCCGGTCTCGGGCCGCTCGACCAGGTGGTGGTGCGGATCGACGATCGGCAGAAGGGGCTCGATGATCTCCTCGCGCCGCCGGTCGAGCCAGTCCTGGCGAACCGCCAGATGGCCGGTGGCGGCGGTGGCCGGGGTCGCCGATTGCATCGCCTTCTCTCCGGGTCGGTCACGCCCGCCGCGGCGCGCCGCTTGAAAACCAGCGCCGGGCCTGTAGGATCGCGGCTCGCCCCTCAAGCATAGCGCATCGGCAGAAGCTCAGGGACCATGAAGATCAGGTGGAAGATCAATCTGGCGATGTCGGGCGCGTTCGTGGTCGGGCTCGGGCTGGCCGGCTTTGGCGCCTACTCGATCCTGACCCGGAACGCCATCGAGGAGAGCCTGCAGAATGCCCGGATCATGATCGAGGGGGCGTCGGCGATCCGCTCGTATACGGCGGAGAGCATAAGGCCGCTGCTCGACCAGCAAATGAAGGTCCAGTTTCTGCCGTATTCGATCCCCTCGTTCGCCGCCCAAAGCAACTTCAAGCTCGTCCAGCGCAAGCTGCCGGAATATTCCTACAAGGAGCCGACCCTCAACCCAACCAACGTCAACGACCGGGCGACGGATTGGGAAGCCGACATCATCAACGACTTTCGCAGCGACCCCGGCAAGCAGGAAGCGGTCCTGGTCCGCGACACGCCGAGCGGCCGGTTTCTGACCCTCGCCCGACCGCTCAAGATCGGCAGCGCCGCCTGCCTGACCTGCCACAGCACGCCCGAGAACGCTCCGGCGACAATGGTGGCGCTCTATGGATCGCAGAACGGTTTTGGCTGGAAGCTGGGCGAGATCGTCGGCGCGCAGGTGGTTTCGATACCCTTGGGCGTGCCGATGGGGCGGGCCTACCACGCGCTTTTGTGGTTCATGGCGGCGCTGGCGGGGACCTTTGTCGTGATCATCGTCATCGTCGACCAGCTGCTGCGCGCGCTGGTCGTCAAGCCGGTCGTGAAAATCTCGGAGACGGCGAGCAGCGTCAGCATGGGAAAGCTCGACACCCCCGAATACGTCCGCGACACCAACGACGAAATCGGCTCGCTCTCGATGTCGTTCAACCGCATGCGGCGCAGCCTGCAGAACGCGATGAAGATGCTGGAGGACCAGGGCTGAGGCTCGAACGGATGGCGAAGGCATGAACACCATCCAGAAAATCGGCCGCTACCGCATCGACGGGCGGCTCGGGACCGGGGCGATGGGCGAGGTGTTTCGCGCCTACGACCCGGTGATCGACCGCCCGGTGGCGATCAAGGTGGTGCGGCCCGAGCTGTTGGCGGGCAGCGGCGCCGAGCAGTGGCTCGAGCGCTTCCGGCGCGAGGCCAGGGCCGCCGGGCGGCGGTTCCATCCCAACATCGTCGCCATCCTCGATGTCGGGGAGGACGCCGGCGCGCCGTTCCTCGCCATGGAGTACGTCGACGGCCGCAGCCTCGACGGCATCCTGAAGGCCTCGGGCCCGCTCGACCCGGGCCGCAGCGTCGCGATCATCGCACAGGTGCTGAGCGCGCTCGGCTTTGCCCATGAGAACGGGATCGTGCACCGCGACGTGAAGCCGTCCAATATCATCGTCCTGGCGGACGGCGCGATCAAAGTCGCCGATTTCGGCATCGCCCGCATCGACGATTCGGAGTTCACGATTGTCGGCGACGTGCTGGGGACGCCGGCCTACATGGCCCCGGAGCAGCTGTCCGGGACGCCGGTCGACGCCCGCGCCGACCTGTTCGCCGCCGCGGTGATCCTGTTCGAGATGATGAGCGGCGTGAAGCCGTTCCGCGGGGCCAGCCTGACCGAGATCATGTCGAACATGCAAACACGGGGGCCCGAGGATATCCGCGCGCTGAACCCCGCCGTCCCCGAAGCGCTGAAGGCGGTCATCGCCAAGGCCCTGGCCTTTGACCCGGCGCAGCGCTACGCGACCGCCGCCGAGCTGTCGCGGGCGATCGCCGAGGCTTTTCCGACGCTGCCGGGCGAAGCGCCGCCGCTGCCGCCGCTCGTCCCGGAGGCCAAGGCGCCGCCCACCGCGGCCGAGCGAACCTCGCCGACGGGGCTCACCCTGCCGCCCGAGCTGGTGCGCGAGATCGAGCAGGATTTGGCGACCTTTGTCGGCCCGATGGCGTCGATCGCGGTCAAGCGGGCGATGCGGGAGACGACCGACGTGACCGGCCTCTACGATGCGCTGTCGCGGCATGTCGACGACCCGCGCGACCGGGCGCAATTCCTGGCCAAGGGCCGCCCGCGCGTCGCCGCCGCGCCGGAGCCGGACGGCCCGGCCTCGGCGACGGGGTCGCGAGGCGCCGCGCTGCGGCCTGCCGCCGCCGCGGCGCCGGGGCCTGCGGTGATCGGCGAAATCGAAGCCGGCCTGACCCGGTATATCGGTCCGATCGCGAAGATCCTGGTCAGGCGCGAGCTGGAGAAGTTCGAGACCTTGGAAAAGCTCCGCCTCGTTCTCGCCTCGCACATCCCCGACGAGCGCGACCGCGAGCAGTTCTTGAGCGGACAGCGGACGAACGGCCTGGTCCGGCGCGGCGGAGAGCCGCCGCGATGAGGTGGCGGGGCATCCTCGCCGCGGCTTTCCTGGCCATGCTCGCGTGCGCCGCGGGCGCCGCCGCCGCGGTTCCGACGCCGCCGCCCGACGCCGTGGCGGCGACCCCGGCGCTGATCCGCGAGGTCCAGTTCATGCTGACCCGGCTCGGCATGGAGCCGGGGCCGATCGACGGCGTCGTCGGCCCCCAGACCACGAGCGCCGTCCATAAATTCCAGCAGAAGCTCGGGCTGCCGGTCGGCGATCTGGTGGTCGACCAGACGGTTTCCGGCAAGCTCGTGGCGCAGCTGCGGATCGAGGCGTCGCGGGTCATCCTCGGCAGCGAGCCGAAGAGCGAGCCGCCGCCCGCCGCCGCCGCGCCGCCGCCCGCCGCCGCCCTTGCGCCGACCCCGCCGCCCGCGCCGCCGCCGGACCGGTTCGCCGCATGCCCGTTCGAGCCGGCCGACTTTCATATCGGCGGCGTCCAGTACACGCCCGACAAGCTTCTCCAGGATGGCTTCGACGGATCGACGGCGCGCGCGGTGGCGAATTTGAAGGACCGGCTCGACGAGGCGCGCCGGCTCGCCGAGAATATCGGCGGCTCCGCCCTGACCGAGGTGCAGCGGCAGGCGCGGGTTCTCGGCTATTTCACCTGCCGGCTGAAAATCGAGCAGGCCTCGGACGCGAAGAAGTAATCGGCGCCCTGCTCATTTTGCGGCGCTGGGAGCGGGGGCGGGGGCCTTGCCGGCCTTGCGGCGCTCGTCGAGGCGCTGCAGCACGGCAAAGAACGACGGCACGAACAGCACGGCGAGGCAGGTCGAGGCGATGATGCCGCTGAACACGCTGAGCCCCAATGAAATGCGCCCGTTGGCCCCGGCGCCGGTCGCCAGCACCAGCGGCAGCACCCCCAGCCCGAACGCGAACGAGGTCATCAGGATCGGGCGGAACCGCATGCGCGCGGCGTCCACCGCCGCTTCGAGGATCGGCCGGCCGTCGACCATGCGCCGCTCGCGCGCGACCTCGACGATCAGGATCCCGTTCTTGGCCGAGAGCGCGATCATCAGGATCAGGCCGATCTGGGTGTAGAGGTTGTTGGCGACCCCGAGGCTGGTCAGCGCGATCACCGGCCCGAGCAACGCCAGCGGCACCGCCGACAACACCGCCAGCGGCAAAATCCAGCTTTCGTATTGCCCGGCGAGGCACAAATAGACCAGCAGCACCGACAGGCCGAAGAGGTAATAAAGCTGGTTGCCGGTCAGCTTTTCCTGAAACGACATCGCGGTCCAGGCGTGCGACACGTCCTTCGGCAGCACCCGGTTGGCGATCCCTTCCATCAGGGTGAGCGCCTGGCCCGAGCTGAAGCCGCGCGCCGGCGCGCCGACGATCGCCGCTGACGGGAACAGGTTATAGAGCGTGATCAGCGGCGCGCCGACAATCGAGCTCAGATGCGCCACCGCGCCGATCGGGACCATCTGGTTGTCCGCGCTGCGGACATAGAGGTTCAAGAGGTCGTCGGGCTGCAGCCGGAATTTCGAATCGGCCTGCACATAGACCTGCAGCGACAGTCCGAACTTGTTGAACTGGTTGACATAGGTCGACCCCAGATAGGAGGAGAGCGCCGAGAACACGTCGCCGACCGACACCCGCAGGGTTTCGGCCCGGTCGCGGTCGACGGTGACCGCGACCTGCGGCGCGCCGGGCCGGAACGTCGAGAGCACGTGCTCCAGGCGCGGGTCGGCGTTGGCCTCTTTGACGATCTCCTGGGTCAGGTCGCTCAGCCGCTTGTAGTCGAAATTGCCGCCCAGCATCTGGATCTGCATCTGGAAGCCGCCGGCGTTGCCGATCCCCTGGATCGGCGGCGGCGCCAGCACGAAGAGCCGGCCGTCGGGGGCGGTGTTGAGCCCCTTCTGCAACCGCTCGGCGATCGACAGGATGTCGGTGCCCTTCGCCTTGCTGCGCTCGTCCCAGGGCTTGAGCACGACGAAGCTGACGCCGGCATTGGCGAGGTCGGCGAAATTGTCGAGCACCGACAAGCCCGATATCGCGATGACCCGGTCGACCCCCGGGGTGTCGAGCGCCATCTTGCCCGCCTGATCGAGCGCCGCGGTGGTGCGCCCGAGCGCCGCCCCGTCGGGCAATTGCGCGGCGATCATCAGATAGCCCTGGTCCTCGTTCGGGATGAAGGCGGTCGGCAGCCGGGCGATGCCCCAGATGCCGGCGGCCGCCAGAATGACGCCGATCAGCACCATCAGCCGGCTGACCCGAACCATCCGGCCGATCAGCCCGGTATAGGCCCGCTCCAGGCCCGCGTAGGCGCGGTCGAAGCCGCGATAGAAAAAGTTGCGCTGCTCGACCGGGACCGGCGTGCGCAACCACAGCGCGCATTGCGTCGGCTTCAGGGTGGCGGCGTTGACCGCGCTGATCAGCGCCGTCACCGCGATCACCAGCGCGAACTGGGCGAACATCTGCCCGCTCAGCCCCGGCACGAAGGCCGAAGGCAGGAACACCGCCATCAGCACCAGGGTGATGCCGATGATCGGCCCGAACAATTCCCCCATCGCCTTGATCGCGGCGTCGTGCCCGGACATGCCCTCTTCGATGTATTTCGACACGCCCTCGACGATGACGATCGCGTCGTCGACGACGATGCCGATCGCCAATATCAGCGCGAACAGGGTCGACAGGTTGACCGTGTAGCCGAGCGCCGCCATCCCGGCGAAGGCGCCGATGATGGTGACCGGGACCGTCGTCGCCGGCACCAGGGTCGCGCGGAAATTCTGCAGGAAGACGAGGATCACGATCAGCACCAGGACCCCGGCCTGCCACAAGGTCTTGTAGACCTCGTTGATCGAGTTCTTGATGAAGATCGTCGTGTTGTACGGGATCTGGTAGCGCAGGCCGGGCGGGAAGCGGCGCGACAGCTCCTCCATCTTGGCCGCGACCAGGCTCGCGACCTTCAGCGAGTTGGCGTCGGGGGTCTGGTAGATGGCGATGCCGGCGGCGGGCTTGCCGTCGAGCTTGAAGTCCTGGGAATAGGTCTGGGCCCCGAGCTCGACCCGCGCCACGTCCTTGAGCCGGACGAGGCGGCCGCCCTGCGCGGTCTGGTCCTTGACGACGATGTCGGCGAACTGGCCGGGCTCGCTCAGCCGCGAGACGATATCGATCGTGTACTGGAACTGCTGGTCGCCCGGGGCCGGCGGCATGCCGACCTGGCCGGCGGCGACCTCCTGGCTCTGCTGCCGGACGACCTTGATCACGTCCTCCGGGACGAGGCCGAACGAATAGAGCTTTTGCGGGTCCATCCAGATCCGCATCGAATATTCGCCCGCACCCATCACCGTGACGTTGCCGACCCCCGGCAGGCGCGCCAGATCGTTGACCAGATTGATCGTCGCGTAGTTCCACATGTAGATCGCGTCGTGCGACCCGTCCGGCGAATCCAGGGTCACGAACTCCAGGATCGACGAGGATTTGGCGCGGATCGCCACCCCCTGCGCCTGCACCGCCTGCGGCAGCTGCGCCATCGCGTTCTGCACCCGGTTCTGCACCAGGACCTGGTTCATGTTCGGGTCGGTGCCGATGTCGAAGGTGACGGTCAGCACATAGGTGCCGTCATAGGCGCTGGTCGACTGCATGTAGAGCATGCCCTGGACGCCGTTCACCTGCAGCTCGATCGGCAGGGCGACGGTGTCGACCACGGTCTGGGCGCTGGCGCCGGGGTAGCGCGTCGTCACCTGCACCGTCGGCGGCACGACGTTGGGGTATTGCGCGACCGGCAGGCGAAAGACGCAGATCGCGCCGATCAGCACCAGCACGATCGCCAGCACATTCGCCAGGACCGGGTGCTCGATGAAGTATTTGGAAATCATGGCTCGGACCCGCAGCGGTCGCGCCCGCCGGGCCGGCGGGCGCCCTTGTCAGTCGATCGTGGTCAGCCGCGGCGTGACCTTCGTGCCGGGGGTGGCGCGCCACAAATCGCCGACGACAACCCGGTCGTCGGGCTTGAGCCCCCCGGTGACGACCCGGAGCGCGCCTTGCAGCTCGCCGAGCTGGACATAGCGCTGAGTGACCACATTGTCCTTGTCGAGGACCAGCAGATAGCGGCCGCCCTGATCCTGCTGCAAGGCCCGGTCCGGGACCAGCAAAGCGTTGCGGTCGACCTTGGCCATCGGCAGACGCATCCGCACGAAAAACCCCGGCACCAGGGTCAGGTCCGGGTTGGCGAGGATGCCGCGCACCAGCAGCGTCCCGGTCGCCGGGTCGAGCGCGGGCGCCACGTACTGGATCGTGCCGCGGTGCGGGAACCCGGTTTCGTCGGACAGGCCGACATCGACCGGCACCTTGTGCAGATCGGCCAGGGTCAGGCGATGCTGGCCCAGATTCTGCCGGATCTTCAGGACGTCCTGCTCGCTCAAATTGGCGACCACGTAGATCGGGTCGAGCTGGGTGATCTCGGCGAGCGCGCTCTGCTGCCCGCCGCCGCCGACGAGGTTGCCGGGATCGATCAGGTGCTTGCCGACGATGCCGTCGAACGGCGCCCTGACCTCGGTATAGGAGAGGTTGAGCTTGGCGAGCCCGACCTGCGCCTGGGCATTGAGGATCTGCGCCTCGGCGCTCGCCCGCTCGAAATTCCAATGGTCGACCTCGGTCTGGGTCGCGGCGTCCTTTTTGACGAGCGCGGTATAGCGGGCGAACTCGGTCTTGGCGTAGATCAGCGAGGCCTGGGCGATCAGCAGCTGCGACTGGGCCTGCTCCAGCGAATACTTGTACTGGTCCTGCTGGATCGTGAACAGGAGATCGCCCTTTCGCACCCTGGCCCCGTCCTCGTAATGCTGCTTGTCGAGATAGCCCTCGACCCGCGCCACCAGCTTGACCGCGTTGACCGCCGCGGCGTTGCCGGTGACCTCGACGTAGTTGGTGACGCTCTCGGTCTTGGGCAGGACGACCGAGACGGGCGGAGCGGGCTGGGGCGAAGCCTGCGCCGGCGTCGCCGGCGAAGCGACGGGCGGCGCCGAGGGCGGCTTGGGCACCGCCGCCGCCGCGGCCTCGATCGGCTTTGCGCTCCAGGTCTTGACCGCGCCGTAGCCGGCCAGAGCGGCCAGCGCCACGGCGCAGCCGGCGAGGGCGAGCGGCCACCGGGCGAGGGGGTTCTTCACCGCGGCCTCACCATTGGGGCGCCCGGACCCGCGAGCTCGCATCGGCGGGGGTGGGCAGCCCCGGCGCCTCGGGCTGCGGCTCGCCGGCCGGCGGCAGCAGCTCGCCCCAGTTGGTCCGCGCCCGCATCTCGTCGCGGGTCGCGGCGGGCACGAATTCGTTGCCGTCTCGGATCTGCCATCCGCCCCCCAGACGCCCGATAGACCGACGCCAGCCCGGTCGATACCGAGCCGGAAGCCTCGGCGAGGCTGTTCTGCGCCGTGTAGAGGTTTTGCTCGGCGGTCAACACCGTGGTGAAGTCCCGCGTCCCCAGCTGGTATTGCAGAAAGGCGAGGCCGAGCGCGGCGTTGGCGGCGGCGACGCTGCGCCGCAGATCGGCGACCTGCTCGCGCGAGTAGACAAAGGTCGCCAGCCCGTTCTCGACCTGCTGCTGCGCCTTCAGCACGGCGTTCTGATAGTCGACCAGCAGCCCCTGCAATTTGGCGTCCTCGACCCTGACCGAGTTGGTGATCTGCCCGTAATTGAGGATGTTCCACTGAAAGGACGGGCCGAAGCCGAAGGTGATGCCCTTGCCCTCGAACAGCTCCTTCAGCCGGTTGCCGTTGATGTTGCTCGACACGCTGCCGAAGGTGCCGAGCAGGCTGAAGGCGGGATAGAGGTCGGCCTGGGCGATGCCGATCTGCGCGCTTTGCGCCGCCGCCGCCAGCTCGGCGGCGCGGATGTCGGGGCGGCGGCGGACGAGATCGGCCGGGATGCCGACCGCCACGCCGCTCGGCGGCACCGGGATGCCGCTCGACCCCCGCAGCAAATCGTCGAGCGGCTGCGGGGCCATCCCCAAGAGCACGCGCAACGCGTTCAGCCCCTGCTTCAATTGGATCGTCAATTGCGGGATCGTCGACTCGGTCTGGCCGAGGACGTTCTGCGCCTGATAGACATCGAGCTTGGTCGCGACCCCGCCCCGGTAGCGCGCCTCGGCGATGGCGAGCGCCTTCTTTTGCTTGACGATGTTGTCGCGCGCGATCTCGATCTGCCGCTCCAGGGTGCGGATGCCGATATAGGTCGTCGCGACGTCGCCCAGCAGCGTCACGAGCACGTCGTCGTAGCTGGCGATCGAGGCGAGGTAGGCGGCGTCGGCCGATTCGATGCCGCGGCGAAACTTGCCCCAGAAATCCAGTTCCCAATTGACGTTGCCGCCGAGCGAGGCGCGCCAGAAATTCGACAGCTGCGCGGTCGGGCTCGCCGTCGGGTCGGCATGGCTGGTGCGGTCGTAGGTCAGCGAGCCCGACCCCGTCTGCAGCTGCGGGTAGAACTCGCCGATCGCCACCCCCAATTCCGCGCGCGCCGCCAGCACCCGCGCGCCGGCGCTGACCAGGGTCAGGTTCTGCGCATAGGCGGTCTCGATCAGCCGATCGAGGACCGGGTCGTGAAACACCTTCCACCAGTCGCGGTAGAGCGGGTCGCCGGGCTTGACCGCGGGGTTGCTCGCCTCGAGGTACTTCAGGGCGACCGGCGCCGAAGGCGACGAGAAATCGGGGCCGACAAGGCAACCGGCGCAAGGCAGCGCCAGCAGCGCGACAACCGCAAAGCGCCGGGCGCGTCGCTCGGGCGCGCGGCGAAGCACGGCCGGCGCCGCCCTGGCGCCTCGATTGCGGCGGACGATGTTCACCGTGCGCTCACGCTCACATGGGCAGCTCCACCGCCAGGATACTCGATCCCGGCTCCTGGCGGCGATGGCCCGCGCCTCTCTTTTTTTACGTGTCGGCCGTCGAACGCCGCCGGTCCGAGATGGCCGGCGGCGATGGCGCGACGGTCAGGCGCCGGGCGCGCCGGGCCCTTGGATCGTGATTTCGATGCGGCGGTTCTGCGCGCGGCCTTGCGGCGTGTCGTTCGAGGCGACCGGATGGGTGTCGCCGAACCCTTTGGCCGAGGTGATGTTGGGGTTGACGCCTTGCGAGACGAGGAAGCTCGCAACCGTGGCGGCGCGCCGGGTCGACAGGTCGAGGTTGTTGGCGATGCCCATGCGCTGCAGCTCAGGCCCGATCGGCGTGTTGTCGGTGTAGCCGTAGACCACGATCTTGGCGTTCTGCAGGCCCGTCAGCTTCGGGACCAGGCTCATGAGCGCCTGCTGGCCCTGGGCGGTGAGCTGATACCCGCCTGATGGGAACAACGCGTCGTCGGCGACGACAAACTTCTGCTCCGCCTGCGACTGCGACAGCTGCGCCTTCAGCTGCTGGTTCTCCGCCACGACCGCATCGTATTGGCTTTGCGAGACGCAGGCGGACAAGAGCAGCGCGGCGAGCGGGATCGCGGCCGCCGCGATTGATCCTTTGATGACCGACGAGTTCCTCTTCATGACGATTTGCCCTCCATACGACGTTGTTGTCCCATGCCACACCCGAGCGCCGCGCAGCGCCTGGGCGACGCCGCCACCCTGTTGTCACATCCGAACCGACCGGCGACAGGTAGAATAACTTACGGCGAATCCGCGAGGCAGGCAATTGCCTACGGCGATATGGCGACCGCGCATGAACGCGAAAATTGGCCGGCGCGGCGCATGGTTGACAGGCGCGGGATCGCCGGGAATGCTCGGGGCGCGCTGGCGGCATGCGCCGCAACAGCGCAAGGGAGGAGCCGATGATCCACACCAGCGGGGTCGACCACATCGTGCTGCACGTCGACGATGTGCCGCGATCGAAGGCGTTCTACACCGACATTCTCGGCATGACCGTCTACCGCGAGGATGACGGCCAGGTTTTCATGCATGCCGGCCGGCAAGGGGTGGCCCTGTTTAAAAAGCGCGACGGCAGCCCCTTGACCAAGGGGAACGACCTCAACCACCTCGCCCTCAACGTCGCATCCGGGAGCTACGAGACGCTGAAGGCCGAGCTGGAGCGACACGGCGTGGCGGTGCATGGCCGCCCGGGACAGGATCGCTGCATCTATTTCGAGGACCCCGACGGGCATCGCCTGCAGCTGATGCTGCGCGGCTGAGCGCGGGCCTAACGCCCGTAGCGGGCGGCGAGCAGCGCCCGGCGGCACTGCCGCGACAGCCCGCCGGCGTTTTCCCGCAGGCAGGCGAGCGCCCGGCCGCCGCCCGGCGGCACGCCGCGGCAGAAATATCGGTAGTCGCCGGCGCAGGCCTCGCGCACCGGCATCGCCTCCGGCCGCGACGGCATCGGCGCCATCGCCGGCGGCGGTGCTGCGGCGCGGGACGATTGCGGCGCCGCGCCGGAAGGCGGCGGGGCCGCCGGGGCCCTGGCCGCCGGGGTGGAGGAGGGGCCGCCGCCCGCCGCGTCAACCGCCTGCCGGCAGGGCGCCGACAGGCCTTGCGCGTTCTTCAGGCAGGCGAGCGCCGCCGAGCCGCCGGTCGGCACCCCCATGCAATGCGCCTGGTAATCGCCGCGGCAGGCCTGGCGGATCGCGTCCGCCTGGGCCTGGCTCGGCTGCTGCGCCGACGCCGCCGGGCAGAGCGCCAGCGCGGCGATGGCGAGGAGGACGAGACGGCGCACGGCTCACCACCCGAGCTCGGCGCGCAGCGCCGTCAGGGTGTCGAGGTTGCGCTCGTGCTCGCCGGTGAAGCGCACGATCAGGTGGTCGGCGCCGGCGTCGGCGTAGCTCCGCAGATAATCCGCCGCCGCGGCCTTCGGGCCGCCGAAGCAGGCCTGCCGTCGGCGCAGCTCCGCCGCCGGGCGCGAATAATAGCTTTCGAGGAAGGCGTCGATCGCCCGGTCGGCGCGGCCTGCATCCTCGTCGATCGCCAAGGTCATGTAGACCGCGGCCGTGAAGTCGGCGGGGTCGCGCCCGGCGGCGTGGACGATCTCGCGCACCTCGGCCAGCTGCCCGGCCCAGCGCCCGAGGTCGGCCTCGTTGGCGAACCAGCCGTCGAAGTATTTTCCCGCGCGTTCGAGCGCCGGCCGCACCGAGCCGGCCATCCAGATCGGCGGGCCGTGGGCGCGATACGGCGTCGGCCCCAGGACGCCGGCCGCGACCTTCCAGCGGCCGTCCCAGTCGACCGGCTCGCCGGCCCACAGCGCGCGGGCGAGCCGCAGGCCCTCCATCATCGTGCCGACGCGGCCTTCCCACGGCACCCCGGCGGCGGCGAACTCGGCGCGGATGCTCGGCGCGTCGCTGGCGATCCCGGCCCCGAGCACGAGCCGCCCCTCGCTGATCTGGTCGAGGGTGGCGAGCTGGTGCGCCAGCACCACCGGGTTGCGCAACGCCGGCAGAAAGACCGCGGTGCCGAGCATCACCCTGCGCGTCCGCGCGGCCGCGGCGGCGAGCAGGGTCAGCGGGTCGTGCCGGGGCCGCGACAGCAGCGAATCGCCGACCCACACCGAAGCGAGCCCCAGCGCTTCCGCCCGCTCCGCCAGCGCCAGCAACGGCGCCGTCTCCGGGCGGCCGCGCATGACAGCCTCCCGGGTCGGCAGCAGATATCCGATACGCGGCGGCATGGTTCCCCTCCGTCGAACAAAAACGCGCGGCCGATGCAACAGCCCGGCAGATTATCCGACAAGCGGCAAGAACGACATCGGCGGCCCGAGGCTCAGCCGCCGCTCCCCGCAGCGGCGCCGTGGATCGTCGTCAGGCGCAGATCGGAAGGAGGTTCCGCGGCGCGCCGTTCGCCGCCAGCGTGCTTCAGGAGGCAGGGCGGGAAGCCTCGTGCGCGAATGCCTCCGCCCTATTCGGGGCCGCCGCGGCGGTGCGAGAAGCCCTGCTCCTGGCTGGTGACGAATTCGAGGAGGGCGGCGCGGCCCTCGTCGTTCTGCCGGCGGGCGCGCAGGATCGCGTCGCCGATCTGCGAGGGATCCTCGACCCGCTCGCTCCAGCCGCCGAGGTCGCGGGCGATGTTGGCGTAGTTGCCGCCGAGGTCGCGCGCCCGGTAGCGCTCGTGCGACAACTGCATCGCATGCGTCTCGATCGCCATCGTCGAATTGTTTAAGACGATCGTGGTGATCGGGATGCCGCAGCGCGCGGCCGTCTCGAAATCGAGCCCGGTCATGCCGAAGGCGGCGTCGCCCATGAAGTTGACGCAGAACTTGTCGGGGGCGGCGACCTTGGCCCCGATGACGAGGCCGAGCCCGGTGCCGAGCTGGTGCGACTTGCCCCAGCCCAGATAGGAGCGCGGCCGGGTCGCCCGGTAGAACGGGTTGAGCTGCTCGCGCGGGCTGCCGGAATCGTGGGTGACGATCGCCTCGGCCGGGTCGACGACGCGCATGAACTCGGAGATCACCCGGTAGGGAGTCATCGGATTCTCGTTCGAATGCAGCTTGGGCGCCCAGCGCGCGAGCCATTCCTCGCGCTTCCCGGCGATCTCCCGCGCGACGCCGCTCGCGCGCTCCTTGCCGCCCAGCCGGTCCTTGACCGCCTCGATCAATTGGCCGAGCGCCAGCCTGGCGTCGCCGAGAATTCCGAGATCGGCGGCAAAGGCCTTGTGCAGGTCGCGCGGGTCGTTGGTCAGGTGGATGTACTTCTTGCCGGGCGGCAATCCCGGGGTGGCGATGCCGTGCCGGGTAAAGCTGCAGCCGACGCCCAGCACCAGATCGGATTTGTGCAGGAAATGCCGGCCGTGCCCGGTGAAGGTGCCGCCGCCCGATCCGAGCGCCAGCGCGTGATCCTCAGGAAAGGCGCTCTTGCCGTCGAATGTCGTCATCACCGGGGCCTGCAGCAGCTCGGCGCACCGCCGCAGCTCCTCGGTCGCCTCGGCATAAAAGACGCCTTGGCCTACCAGGATCATCGGGCAGGCGGCCTCGAGCAGCATCTTTGCCGCCTCGTCGATGTCGCGCGGGTCGCCCTGCGAGCGGCTGGCGCGAACCGGCCGGTACTGCGCCGGGTCGATTTCGACCTCGATGCCGGTGACGTCGGCCGGCACCTCGACCATGACCGGCCCCGGCCGCCCGTTCTTCACCTGCGAAAAGGCGCGCCGCATGATGTTGGCGACCTCGTGCGGCAATTGCACCTCCTCGACCGACTTGGTGATCGAGGCGTAGGCGCGGCTCGACTTGAACATCGGGAACAATTGCGCGGTCTCGCGCGGGTGCCCGAGCGGCAGGAACACGACCGGCGAGGAATCGGAAAAGGCGGTGGCGACCCCGGCGAACGCGTTCTCGGCCCCCGGCCCGTACTGCATCGCAAAGACGCCGGGCGGATGCCCGTTGGCGACGCGGGCGAAGCCGTCGGCCATATGCACGCCGACCCGCTCCTGGCGGCAGATCACCGGCTTGATCCCGACCGCGGCGGCGGCCTCGATGATCGGCGTCGTCGGAAAGCAGAACAGCGTCGAGACACCCTCGCGCTTGAGGATCTCGGCAATGACGTTCATCACCTGCATCGATCGTCCCTCCCGAATTGCATCCGACGCCGACCGGGCCCCGCGCCGCCTTCGCCTCAATGCAGCACGGCGCCCGCCCAGCCGCCCATCTGATCGCTCTCGTGCTCGTGGCAGATCCTCTCGCACACCGAGACGTCGCCCGGGTTCTCGATCTGGCAGGATGCGCAATCCTGACCCGATCCGCCCGCCGCCCGGTTGGGGTTGGGGCCGGCGCAGCCGGCGCTCAGCGCGCCGATGGCGGTGAAGATGATCATGAGCCGTTTCATGCCGTCGAGGATGGCGGCCGCGCCCGAGATTTGTCAAGGCGAGGCGGCTCGGGTTTAATCGGGGCGCGGCCGAAGGGGGGATTAGATGAGCGTCGTCATCGTCGAGGAGCGCGGCCCGGTCACCATCGTGGCGATCAACCGGCCGGAAAAGCTCAACGCCATCAACAAGCAGGTTGCGCTCGACCTGCAATCGGCGTTCGCCGCGTTCGACCGCTCGGCGCAGCGCGTCGCCATCCTGACCGGCGCGGGCGGCCGGGCGTTTTCGGCCGGGGCCGACGTGACCGACCTGCCCGAGCTGTGGCGCTGCGTGCCGACCGTCGGCATCGCCACCGAAAAGCCGGTCATCGCGGCGGTCGCGGGCTGGTGCATCGGCGGCGGGCTGGTGATGGCGATGATGTGCGATCTGCTGGTCGCCTCCGAGAGCGCCAAATTCTCCTATCCCGAGGGCAAGGTCGGGATCACCGGCGGCATGATCGCCGGGCTGGCCGCCCGCATCCCGCACAAGATCGCGATGGAATTGATGCTGCTGGGCGAGCCGATCGGGGCGCGGCGCGCCTATGAGGTCGGGCTCGCCAACCGCGTCGTGCCCGACGGGACCGAGCTCGACGAGGCGCTGGCGATGGCGCGCAGGATCATCGACCTGGCGCCGCTGGCGCTGGCGGCGATGAAGCGCTTCGTCACCGGGCACATCCTGCCGCGGGGGCCCTCCGAGCTCGCCGCCCGCTTCGGCGCCGAGCTTATGGCGGTGCGCGACAGCGAGGACGCCGCCGAAGGCGTGCGCGCCTTCAAGGAACGCCGCAAGCCGCGATACAAGGGCCGGTGAGAGGTCTAGCTAGTGCTCAGACGCAGACATAAGATTCACTCAACGTCATGGCCGGGCTTGTGCCACGGCTGTCCGGCACATTTTGTGCTTTACGGGTGGCACGGCACTGTATGTATTCGTGTTTGGACGTTGGCGACGTTCCAGGACACGAAAGGGGACAATGCCGTGCGACACCATAATACCGTGTTTCACACTGTGCTGAAGCATCTTCCTTGGGGCGAATTTGAGCGGCTGGTCGAGGTCCACGGAGCCGACCAGCGACAGCGCGGGTTCACCGCCAAGACACAGCTGGTGGCGATGATCTATGCCCAGCTTTCCGGCGCGGTCAGCCTGCGCGAGATCGCGATCGGGCTGAGCAGCCATCAAACCCGGCTCTATCATTTGGGGATCGGCGTGGTTCGCCGGTCGAGCCTCGCCGATGCCAATGCCCATCGGTCGAGCGCGTTGTTCGCCGATTTGCTCGCGGTTGTGGTCAAGCGGGCGCATCGGGGGCTGCGCCGCAAGCTGGAGGGCACGACTTATCTGATCGATGCGACCTCGCTGGCGCTGAGCGGGCGCAGCGCGCGGTGGGCGGCCTCGCCGGGGGGGAAGGTGCACGTGGTTTAGATCCGGCCGACCAACCCGTCTGCCGGGTTCAGCGCGGCCAACGTCAAAACCTGCCCCGGGCTTGACCCGGGTGAGGATCGACAGCGGCAAGATCCTGCGGATCGTGACCAATGACCTGACTGCGCCAGCGCAGCTGATCGCTGATCTTTATAAGCGACGGTGGGCGATCGAGCTGTTCTTTCGCTGGATCAAGCAGACGCTGAAGATCACCCGCTTTCTCGGCGCCTCCGAGAACGCGGTTCGAATTCAAGTGGCGGTCGCTCTGATCAGCTTCCTGTTGCTGCGCCTGGCCCAGGCGAGCCAAACGGCCGTGACCAGCCCCCTTGCCTTTGCCCGCCTGATCCGCGCCAATTTGATGCACAAACGCGATCTGCGTGCGCTGCTTGAGCCGGATCAGCCTGTCCCGATCAACCCCAATCAGCTCGCTCTCCTTTGAGCAAAAACCATGCCGGACAGCCGTGGGACAAGCCCGGCCATGACGACATTCGGTTGTACTGATGATGCGTCGCTATCGTGTTTGCCCCCTCCAAAGCGGAACCGGACAGTCGTGGGCTGGTCCCGGCCATCCACGATTCCGTGGATGCCCGGCACAAGGCCGGGCACGACGAGTGCGGCAAGACTGCATCATCTGAATGCGCCTGAGCGCTAGCGGGAGAAATCAACATGCAAACACCAGCAAAGATCGCCGTCGTCACCGGCGCCGGCAGCGGCATCGGCCGCGCCTCGGCCTTGGCCTTGGTCGAGGCGGGGTTTTCCGTCGTGCTCGCCGGCCGCCGCCGCGGGATGCTCGAGGAGACCGCCGCCCTCGCCAACGCGCCGCCGCCGCGCACCCTGGTCGTGCCGACCGACGTGTCCGACCCGGCGCAGATCGCCGCCCTGTTCGACCGGGTCAGGGAGGCCTACGGGCGCATCGACCTGTTGTTCAACAATGCCGGCATCAGCACCCGCGGCGTGGCGTTCGAGGATTTGACCCTCGAGCAGTGGTCGAACGTCGTCTCGGTCAATTTGACCGGCTCGTTCCTGTGCGCGCAGCACGCCTTCCGCATGATGAAGGAGCAGGAGCCGCAGGGCGGGCGGATCATCAACAACGGCTCGGTCTCGGCGCATGTGCCGCGGCGCAGCTCGACCCCCTATGTCGCGACCAAGCACGCGCTGACCGGCTTGACCCGCTCGCTGTCGTTGGACGGCCGGCCATACGACATCGCCTGCGGCCAGATCGACATCGGCAATGCCGCCACCACCCGCAACGAGGACACCGCCCGCGGCCGCCTGCAGGCCACCGGCCGGGTCGAGGCCGAGCCGCGCATCGATGTCGAGCACGTCGCCCGAGGTGTCCTCTACATGGCCACCCTGCCGCTCGAGGCCAACGTCCAGTTCATGACCGTGATGGCGACCAAGATGCCCTATATCGGCCGCGGCTGACGGCAACAGCGAGATGCCCGATCTCGTCATTTTCGATTGCGACGGCGTGCTGATCGACAGCGAGCTGATCTTCGCCCGCGTGCTCGGCGAATGCCTCGTCGAGGCGGATTCTCCCGGCGACGATCGAGGAGGCGCTGGCGCTGGGCTTCGGCCGCAACCGCGCGACCCTGACCGCCGCGGTCGAGGCCCGCTTCGGGCGCACGCTCGACGGACGAGTTCTTCGAGACCATGCGCGGCGCGCGCAGCCCTTGCGCTTGCAGCGCGAGTTGCAGCCGATGCCCGGCATCGAGGCGCTGCTCGCCGGGCTGCCGGTGCCGCGCTGCGTCGCCTCGAACGGTCACTTGCCGCGGGTGCGCGAGCGGCTGGCGCTGACCGGGCTCTTGCCGCTCTTCGACCCGCACGTCTTCAGCGCGACGCAGGTCGCCGCCGGCAAGCCCGCGCCCGACCTCTTCCTCCATGCCGCGCGCGAGCTCGCCGTGGCCCCGTCGGAATGCCTTGTGGTCGAGGACAGCCCGGCCGGCGTCGAGGCGGCGCTCGCCGCGCGGATGCCGGTCGTCGGTTTCTGCGGCGGCAGCCATTGCCCCGGCGATCACGCCGACCGGCTGCTCGCCGCCGGCTGCTCGGCCGTGTTCGGGCAGATGGCCGAGCTCGCCGCCTTTCTGCGCGGGGAGCGATGCGGGTAATCCAGATTTCCGACACGCATCTGAGCCCGAAGAAGGCGCATTTCGCCGACAACTGGCCGCCGCTCGCCGACTGGATCAGGGCGCAGCTTCCCGACCTTGTGATCCACACCGGCGACGTCACCGTCGACGGCGCCGATGCCGAGGAGGACATGGCCTACGCCGCAGCGCTGCTGCGCGGCCTCGGCGTGCGTTTTCTGGCCGTGCCGGGCAATCACGATGTCGGCGACCCGCGCCATCCGCGCCAGCCGGTCAACGCCGGGCGGCTCGCCCGCTGGCGCGCCCATTTCGGGCCGGATCGGTGGGTCGAGGATGTCGCCGGCTGGCGGCTGATCGGGCTCGACGCGATGCTCCTCGGCAGCGGCGAAGCGGCCGAGGCGGACCAGGATCGCTGGCTCGATGACGCTATGGCCGGGGCGCACGGCCGCCGGGTCGCCTGGTTTCTGCACCGCCCGCTGTTTCTCGACCACCCCGACGAGGCCGATGCCGGCTACTGGTCGGTCAAGCCCGCGCCGCGCGCCCGCCTCCTCGAGCTGATGCGCCGCCGGCCTGTCGCCCTCGTCGCCAGCGGCCACCTGCACAAGGCGCATGATTTCCGCCGCGACGGGACCCGCTACCTCTGGGCGCCGGCGTCGAGCTTTCTGGTCGGCCCCGAGATCCAGCCGCCGATGCCGGGCGAGAAGCGGCTCGGCGCCGTCCTCTACGAGCTCGACGGGCTGGAGCTGTCGGCCGAAATCGTCGAAATCCCCGGTCTCGCGACCCATTGGATCGACGATGTCATCGATGAGGTCTACCCGCGCCCGAAGGGGTAGCGGCGCACAAGAACCGCCCAGCCTGCCCAAATATTAATCACGAGGCGCCGTACGGCGCCCGCGTCGCCGACCCCCGGCGCTTGATCGAATAAGTCCAGAGCGCCTTGGTTCTTTCCGTCATTCCCGCGAAAGCGCAGGGCTGTCCGGGGAAAATTCTGATGCGGCAAGCGAAACTGATTGCATTAGCGATCATGTTCTAGATCGTCTTGGCCGGGCTTGATCCCGGCCATCCACGGCTTCAGCGCCGGAAAGCGAAGGCGTGGATGGCCGGATCAAGCCCGGCCAAGACGATCTTAGGTTGTCTTTCGTATCGACAAGAACACCCGCTCGACACTGCGACCCGAATTTTCCCCGGACAGCCCTGCGCGAAAGCAGGAACGCAGGGGCCAACGCTCCGTCAACTGCCCATGGAGCCCCGCTTTCGCGGGGGTGACGAGACGGGGCGATCGCACCGGAAGAGGTCGTGCTCCAGCCCTGCCGGCCGATGGTACGGCTTTTGCGTCGACGGCCGCAGCGGCGCAGGCCCGCTCCGTGGAACCTTCGTGCGAAAGACCCCTTCCCCGATGAAGAGCATCAAGAAAAGCATGATCCCGGGCGCCGCGCTGGCCGGCGCAATGCTCGCCGGCGCGCCCGCGGCATGGGCCGACGAGCCCACCGCGCCGCCGCCCGGGGGTGGTCACGAAGCAGCCGAGCAAGCGGCCGCGGCGCCCGCCTCGCCGCTGATCGCGCCCGTGATCCTCGGCCCGCTGACGATGGCGCAGCCGCCGACCAAGTTCGAGACCGGGCTCGGCGACTTCTATCTGGGCGGCGTCGGCAGCGGCCTCTTCCAGTGGCAGAACAATGTCGTGCCCAACGTCATTCCGGGCAACCGCGCGACGCAGGCGGACATGAGCAACGGCCAGCTGTTCCTGCAAAAGACCGACGGATGGCTGCAGTTCTATGTGCAGGGCGGCGCCTATTCGATCTCCTCGCTGGGCCTGCCCTACATCTCGGCGGCGCAGGCGACCTTCGGCTCCAACACGCCGTTCGGCAATCTGTGGGGGCCGTTCCCGATGGGTTTCCTGAAAGTCGCGCCGACCGACAACTTCTCGATCCAAGGCGGCAAATTGCCGACCCTGATCGGCGCCGAATACATCTTTTCCTTCCAGAACCTCAATATCGAGCGCGGCCTGTTGTGGAACCAGGAGCCGGCGATCAGCAAGGGGGCCCAGGCCAACTACACGATCGGCCCGGTCGCCCTGTCGCTGTCGTTCACCGACGGCTTTGATTCGGGGGTGTGGAACTGGCTCGCCGGCTCCGCCACCTACACCCTCGACACCGCCAACTCCTTCGGGTTCGTCGCCAGCGGCAATCTCGGCAAGACCAGCGTCAACACGCTGCGGACCCCGCTGCTGCAGAACAACTCGCAAATCTACAATTTGATCTACACCTACAATTCCGATCCGTGGATCATCCAGCCCTATTTCCAGGCAACCCACGTGCCGACCAACAACAGCATCGGGATCGGGTCGAGCGCCTCGACCTTCGGCGCCGCGGTGCTGGCCAACTACAATTTCGGCAATGGCGTCAACCTCGGCGGGCGGGTCGAATACATCGGGACCACCGGCAACAACAACCTGCTCTACGGCCCCGGCAGCGGCGCCTTCTCGCTGACCCTGACGCCGGCCTACCAATACAAATATTTCTTCGCCCGCGCCGAGTTCTCCTGGGTCAAGGCCAACGGCGTCGCCTCCGGGCTCGGCTTCGGCGCGAACGGGACCAACACCAGCCAGTCGCGCGTGCTGGTCGAGACCGGCATCCTGTTCTGAGCGGCGCCCGGCTTCGGCTCCTTCAGCCGCGGATGATGTCCCCCGGCGCGGTCGCGGCCCCCGGACCGAGCGAGCGCTGCATCAGGACGCCGTCGACCCAGCCGCCGAATTTGCGCCCGACCGCGGGCAGCAGGCCGGTCCGGGCGAAGCCCAGCGCCTCGTGCAGGCGGATCGACGGCCACTGGTCGCTGCCGCCGATCACCGCGACCATCTGCCGATAGCCGAGCGCCGCGCAGCGCTCGATCAGCAGCGCCAGCAGCGCCCGGCCGATCCCGCGCCCGACCTCCTCGGGGTCGATGTAGATCGAATCTTCGAGCGTGAAGCGATAGGCCGAGCGCGTCCGATAGGGCCCGGCGTAGCAGTAGCCGAGCACCCGTCCGGCCCGCTCGGCGACCAGATAAGGCAGGCCGCGCGCCAGGATCCCGGCGCGCCGCCGCCCGAGCTCGTCGGGCCCGGGCGGGATTTCCTCGAACGAGGCGACCCCGTGCAGGACATGATGACGGTAGATCGCCGCGATCCGCTCGAGATCGCCGTCCTGCGAGGCCCGGATCGCAAAATCGCCGCCGCTCATGCCTCAGAGACCCGGCTGCGTCATTTCCGCGAAAACGCAGGGCGGATCAAGCTCGCGTCAGATCACGCGGATCGGCTTGCCGTCGAGATAGGCCGCGATGTTCTCGACGATCTGCGGGTAGGAGCTGCGGTAGTTCTCGTCCGTGACGTAGCCGATATGCGGCGTCAGGATCACGTTCGGCGCGGTGCGCAGCGGGTGGTCGATCGGCAGCGGCTCCTTGTCGTAGACGTCGAACCCGGCATAGGCGAGGCGCCCTTCCTTCAGCGCGGCGACGATCGCTTCGGTGTCGCAGATCGGCCCGCGCGAGGTGTTGACGACGATCGCGGAGGGCTTCATCAGCCCGATCTCGCGCGCGCCGACCAGGCCGCGGCTGCGCGGGCTCAGCACCAGGTGCACCGAGAGAATGTCGGCGCGGCGGAACAGCTCGTCCTTCTCGACCCGCTCGACCCCTTGCTCGCTGGCCCTCTCGGCCGTCAGGTTCTGGCTCCAGGCGATCGCCTTCATGCCAAAGGCGAGGCCGACCCTGGCGACCGCGCCGCCGAGGCGCCCGAGGCCCAAGAGGCCCAAGCGTCTTGCCGGCGACGCGATGGCCGATCCGGGTCTGCCAGCCGCCTTGCCGCATCAGCTGGTGATCCTCGGCGATGCGCCGGGCAGCGCCAAGGATCAGCCCCCAGGCGAGCTCGGCGGTATCCTCGTTGCCGCCGCCGGGGCCGCCGGTGCCGCACACGGTGACGCCGCGCTCCTTCAGCGCCGCCATGTCGAAGGAGGCGTTGCGCATGCCGGTGGTGATCAACAGCTTCAGCTTGGGCAGGCGATCGACAATCGATTTCGGAAACGGCGTGCGCTCGCGCATCGCCGCGACCAGCTCGGAATCTGCGAGCGCGCGCACCACCGCGTCGGCGTCGGCGAAGGCATGGCGCTCGACCGCGATCTCCACGCCGCGGGCTTTGAGCGGGGCCCAATCGGCCATGCCGAGCGCCACGCCCTGATAATCATCGAGGATGCTGAGCTGCATCAAAGCTTCCCTTCACAATGCCTTACTGCGCCATGGCCTTTTGCAGATTTGCGTCGAGCTTGTCGAGGAACTGACTGGTCGTCAACCAGGGATGATCAGCGCGAACCAGGATCGCCAGATCGCGCGTCATGTCGTCCCTGCTTGATCGCATCGGCCGCGTCGACGGTGATCTTGTCGTCGGTGGTCTTGTCGTCGGCGGGCTGCCCTGGGCGGCGGCTCCACTTGACGCCGCGTCAGAGAGCGGCGAGCGCAGCGTTCAGCGTCGCGCTCGGCCGCATCGCCGCCGATGTCTTGGCCTGATCAGGCAGATAATAGCCGCCAGTATCCACCGGCTTACCCTGCGCGGCGATCAGCTCGGCATTAATCTTGGCCTCGTTGGCCGCCAGCGCCTCCGCAAGCGGTTTGAAACGGGCTGCCAGCGCCGGGCTGTTGTCCCGCCCGGCCAGCGCCTGCGCCCAATACAGCGCCAGGTAGAAATGGCTGCCACGATTATCCAGCTCGCCAATCTTCCGCGCCGGTGAACGGTTGTACTCGAGGATCTTGCCGTTGGCCTCATCGAGCGTCTCGGCCAGAACCTGCACGTCCTTATTCCCGCTCGTCTGCGCCAGATGTTCCAGCGAAGCGCCAAGCGCCAGGAACTCGCCCAGCGAATCCCAGCGCAGATAGCCTTCGTGCTGGAGCTGCTCCACATGCCTGGGCGCCGAACCGCCGGCCCCGGTCTCGAACAACCCGCCGCCCGCCAGCAGCGGAACGATCGACAGCATCTTGGCCGACGTGCCCAGCTCCATGATCGGGAAAAGATCGGTCAAGTAGTCGCGCAGCACATTGCCCGTGACGGAGATGGTGTCGAGCCCCTTGCGGATGCGCTCGAGCGAGAGCTTGATTGCCTCGACCGGCGCCAGGATGCGGATGTCGAGACCCGATGTGTCCTCGTTCTTCAGGTATGTCTCGACCTTGGCGATCAACTGTGCGTCGTGCGCGCGTTTGGCGTCGAGCCAGAACACCGCCGGGGCGCCGGTCAGGCGCGCGCGGCGCACCCCAAGCTTGACCCAGTCCCGGATCGGCGCGTCCTTGACCTGACACATCCGGAAGATGTCGCCGGTCTCGACCGGCTGTGACAGCAGAACCGTGCCGTCATCGGCGACCACGCGCACCGTTCCGCCCGTGGCGACCTCGAACGTCTTGTCGTGCGAGCCATACTCCTCGGCTTGCTGCGCCATCAACCCGACGTTCGGCACGGACCCCATCGTCTTCGGGTCGAAGGCGCCATGCGCCTTGCAGTCCTCGATGACGGCCTCGAACAGCGGCCCGTAGCAACGATCGGGGATCGCGGCGATCACGTCGTGCAGCTTGCCGTCAGCGCCCCACATGTGCCCGGACTCGCGAATCATCGCCGGCATCGATGCATCGATGATGACGTCGCTCGGCACGTGCAGATTGGTGATTCCACGGTCGGAATTGACCATGGCGAGGCCAGGCCGCTTCGCGTAGGTGGCCTCGATATCGGCCTTGATCGCCGCCTTTTCGGCCTCCGGCAACGTCTCGATCCGGGTCAGCATGTCGCCCACGCCGTTGTCGGGATCGACGCCCAGGCGCGTTAGCGTGGCGCCATGCTTCTCGAACACATCGGCGAAGAACACGGAAACGCAATGGCCGAAGATGATGGGATCGGAGATCTTCATCATGGTCGTCTTGACGTGCAGCGAGAACAGGATGCCGTCCTTCTTCGCGGCGTCGATCTGCGCGGCGAAGAAGGCGCGCAACGCCTTACGGCTCATCACCGACGCGTCGATGATCTCGCCGGTCTGAAGCGGCGTCTTCGCCTTCAGCACCGTGACCGCGCCATCGCTGCCGACCAGCTCGATACGGGCATTGGTCGGCGCCGCAATGGTCGCCGCGACCTCCGAACCGTAGAAATCGCCGCCCGACATGTCCGCCACGCGCGTTTTCGAGTCCTTGGTCCAGGCGCCCATCCTATGCGGATTGTTGCGCGCGTACTGCTTCACGGCGCCGGCGGCGCGGCGGTCGGAATTGCCCTCGCGCAGCACCGGATTGACGGCGCTGCCGAGCACCTTGGCGTAGCGGGCGCGGATTTCCTTATCCGCCGGCGTCGCGTCGCTGTCCGGATAGTCCGGCACGTCGTAGCCCTTGCTCTGCAACTCCTTGATCGCAGCCTTCAGCTGCGGGATCGAGGCGGAGATGTTGGGCAGCTTGATGATGTTGGCCTCGGGGCGCATCGCAAGTTGGCCAAGCTCGGCGAGCTCGTCGTTGATCTTTTGCGCTGGCGTCAGCTTGTCGGGGAAGTTCGCGATGATGCGGCCAGTCAGCGAAATGTCCTTCAGCTTCATCTTCACGCCGGCCGCCCCGACGAAGGCTTCGACGATCGGCAGAAGGGAAAACGTAGCAAGCGCAGGTGCTTCATCAACCTTAGTCCAAACGATTTCGAGATCTGACATGCTTACATCTCCGCGCGCCGCTTACGTTCGGCTGAGTTGATCTATTGACGTCGCACTGACGAGAGGGCGTCGCGGCTCTTCACACCGAGGTCGTAATATTTCGGGTCGACGTCGAGATACGGCCGGATCTGCTTGGTCTTGATCAAGCTCCAGATGATCCGGTCATCTCGTCGCCGTCGAGCTCGACGACCGGCTGCGCCACCTTGATCTTCGCCATCGACACTGTCCTCGCATGGGCCGGCGGGATCGGCCGGCCGGGCCTCGTCCGGCGCGCGAGGATAGAGAGCGCGCCGCAGCAAGGCAAGCCGAAGGGGCCGGCGGCCGTCATGCGCGACCCCCCTGCGTTACGGATTGCTCACCGCCACCGCCGCGGGGCGCGCCGGCGCCCCGGGCTTCGCCGCGCGGCCGGCCGGCCCCAAGGGTTTCGATGGCATGTCGCCGGCGTATAGGCGCGGCCCGTCGAGCCTGGACCTGCCGGCAAGAACGCTCTCGCAATCCCTGATCAGGGAGTCTCGTGCGGTTCGGTATCCTCGCCGGATCTTCCTTGGCGGGATCCACCACAGTATCTCCATAAGTCGGATGTGGCTTGAGCCGCTGCTCGACTATGGTCAGGCAATTGGCGACGTACCATTTGTTGTTGTCGAGCATGTAATCGGCCACCGTCTTCATGACCTGGTCGGCGTGCTCGATGCCGACGAGGCTCGGGGCGCTCGCCGGCGCCGCGCCCGCCTGCGCCTTGATCGTGATCGATCCCGGCGTTTCGCCGCCGGGCGATCCGCCGTCGCCGGCGCCGGCGGACGCGCCTTTTCCCGATCCGCCCTGCACCTGCACGTCGCCGCCGGAGATCGAGATGTTCTGCGCGCGCGGGCTGCCTGCTGCGGCGTCGAGCGCCAGCAGCGCCACCATCACCCGGTCATAGTTGCGCAGGATGATCTGGTAGGATTCGCGGTCGAGGATCCCGTTCAGATAGCCTTCGCAGGCGCGGTAGAGGCCGTCCCGCAACAGCTGGATTGTCGGGGTGCGGATGCCGATCGAGGCGGCGGCCTCGCTCATCGCCGCGTTGAGCCCGCCCTGGACCTCCGCGTTGCCGCCTTGCAGCGCCACGGCTCCGGCGATCGCCGAGATCGCGTCCGGGCTCGGCTCGGCGCAGACGAGGAATTGGTTATGCTCGGGCCCGCCTTGCTTCGTCACCAGGATAACCCGCTGCTGTGCGTCGAGCGTCGCGCCGCTCCCGGCATCGACATTGAAGGTGTCGTGAATATAGCGGGTGCAGGCGGTCGATAAGCTCGCCAGCGTCAGCAGTCCCAAGGCGGCGATCGGATGCTTCATGTTCTTCTCCTTCGGTTGTATCGGCGCGGCGCCCGAAGCGCCTTCTGCGTTGCGCATCTGATATGCTCCTCTCCCGCTCTTTCGCCGGCCGGTTGGGTCGATGTTGCGCCGGCGGCGCCGCGGCGCGTGTGAGGCGTTTCACACCGGACCGAAATTAATTGCCGCGGCGGGGTTGGGCTTCTGGCCGGGCCGCGCTGCGGCTCTCGCCTCTTGCGCGTGCGCTGTGCGATGTCCACGATGCCAGGAAGGGCCAGAAGGAGACCGCCGCCATGGAATTCGGCATGTTTCACCAGTTCCCGGCATTGCCGGGGCGCAGCGACGCCGATGCCTTCGCCGAAGCCTTTGCCCAGATCGACGCGGCCGAGGAATGGGGCCTCGACGTGATGTGGCTGGCCGAGCTGCATTTCGACCCGCAGCGCTCGGTCTTGTCGGCGCCGCTCAGCATCGCCAGCGCGATCGCCGCCCGCACCCGCCGCATCAAGATCGGGATCGCGGTCCAGGTGTTGCCGCTGTGCCACCCGCTGCGGCTCGCCGAGGAGGCCGCGACGGTCGATCAGATCAGCCGCGGGCGCCTGATCTTCGGCGTCGGCCGCAGCGGCCTGCCGCGCACCTATGAAGACTACGGCGTCTCCTACGCGGAAAGCCGCGACCGCTTTCTTGAGGTCCTCGACATCGTCGAGCAGGCGTGGTCGCGGCCGGCGGTCTCGTTCGACGGCAAATACTACCGCTTCGACAATATCGCGGTGACGCCGAAGCCCTATCAGCAGCCGTCGCCGCCGATCCGCATCGCCGCCGCCAGCCCCGACACCTACCCCGCGGTCGGCGAGCGCGGCCTGCCGATCTTCATCAACGCCCGCCACGGCGACTTCGCCGAGTTCGCCCCGGCGGTCCGCGCCTACCGCGAGGCCTACGCGGCGGCCGGGCATCCAGGCGCGGGGCAGGTGTTTCTGCGGGTCCCGACCTATCTCGCCGAAACCGCCGACCAGGCGCGCTCCGAGCCGCGGGAAAGCCTGATGCATTTCTACCGCGAGCAGACCGAGCGGCTGCGCGATTCGATGTCGCGGGCCGGCACGCGGGCGGTCGAGGGCCGCTCGGAGCGGCTGGCGCGGCTCGAAAGCCTGACCTATGACGAGGCGTTGCAGGGCCAGGTCCTGGTCGGCACCCCCGATCAGGTGGTCGAGCGGCTGCGCGCGCTGCAGCATGAGCTCGGCGTCGACGGCATCCTTGCCGAATTGAATTGCGGCGGCCTGATCCCGCACGCGCAGGTGATGACCGCGATGAACCTCCTCTGTCGGGAGGTCATGCCGAAATTCCACTGAGGGCGGCGATACAGGGCCAGGCAGGAGGATCTACAGTCGTATCCAAGATCAGAAGAACACGGCGAGATGGAAACTGACGGGTTTCCTCCATCGCTGTCCCGGCGAAAGCCGGGATGCCGGGGGAGCGGGCCAAGCAGCTGACGGCGGGATAAATTCGCACGCTCCTTGACGGGGGCGACGAACAGCCCGTTGACGGAGACCTCGGCAATTCAGGCGAGGCTGACCAGAAAGCGCAGCGAGACGATCAGCAGAAAGAGGCCGAACCCGATCTCGAGCCGGCGCTTGGGCAGGGCGTGGGCGAGGCGCGCGCCGTAGGGCGCGACCCAGCTCGAGACCGGCGCGATCATGACGACGCCGATCACCGAGACGAAGCCCAGCGACAGCGGCGGCAGCAGGCTCTGATGCGGCAGCCCGGCCAAGAGGTAGCCGATCGCGCCGGCGATGGTGATCGGCACGCCGATCCCGGCCGAGGTCGCCACCGCGTTGTGGATCGGCTTGCCGTAGAGGGTCAGCGCCATCGTGGCGAGCGAGCCGCCGCTGATCCCCATCAGCGACGAGCCGAGCCCGATCGCAAAGCCGATCCCGGCCATCGCCGGGCGGCCGGGCAGCTCGCGGCCCAATGTCCAGCTGTCGGAGCCGATCAGCAGCTTGGCGGCGATGACCCCGGCGATCACGACAAACGCCGCCTTGAAGAAGCCCGCGGGGGCGAAGGCCGCGGCGACCGAGCCCGCGGCGACGCCGAGGACGGAGGGCAGCGCCCAGGCCCGCAGCGCCTCCGGGATCACCAGCCCCTTCTCGCGGTGCGCGCGGTAGGAGCGCAGCGCGGTCGGCAGGATGATGGCGAGCGAGGTGCCGATCGAGAGCTGCATGCGCACCGCCTCGGGGACGCCGAGGAGGCGGAACACCTCGTAGAGCACCGGGACGATGACCGCGCCGCCGCCGATCCCGAAGAGGCCGGCGAGGAGCCCGGTCACCACCCCGGCGCCGATCACCGCGACCGCCAGCCAGGCAAGCTCGCCGGGCGGCGCCCCCATTACGTTGCCCGGGATATCCCGCCGCGGGCCGTCATCGGCGCCGGCGCGATCCGCCTTGGCGCGCGGCGTCGCGGTTTCCCGGCCGCATCCCTGGAAAGCAGCTCATCGTCGGCCCCCGCCTTGGGCGGCCGGGCGATCCGGGCGGCCCCGCCGGCAGGATACCGCCGCCGCGGCCGGTGCGGAAGCGGCGGCGTCGAGCCGGTCGCCGCAGAGCGGGCCGGGCCCGCGCCCCGCAGCCGGCCCCGCTAGCCGGCCCGGCTGTTCGCCCGGCTAGTCAACGGCCCCGGCCAGGGACGAGACCAGCCACCAGATGGCGGTCCAAAGGGCCGCCGACGAGAGCACGATCGCGACCAGCGCCGCCGCCGAGGGCAGCTGGTATTCGGCTTCCCGGGCGGGCTGCGGGTCCGGCCATGCCCGGCGCGCGCGCGGGGTTTCTAGCTTCCAAACCACAAATCTCTCGCCTCCGTAAACCGTTCCGGCGTTGGCGGTTCAGAATTAACCATAATCCGTCCAACTTTCGACCCAAATCCGTCATAAATCGGAAAGTTGGTTGTGGCAAAAACGGGGCATGAAACATAACGTCGTCAAATTCTCGTCAATTTTGGAGAAGATTTTACCTGAAGTAGAATTACCGTGGATCGACCCCAACATCGGTTGGCCTTGGGGGTCGGGATGTCTTCGCCTGCGGCGGCCGAATCCGCCTCCCGGCCAACAATCTCTTTAAAGCGCATCGGAAATGTGGTAAATCAACCGCTGCGAAACGTTTCAGGACTGCGTCGAACGCTCGCCGCGACGCCGGGGAATGCTGCAAGTCGAGCCGGAGGCCGCCGCCGCCGGCAGATGCCGGGTTAGCACAGTGGCAGTGCAGCGGTTTTGTAAACCGAAGGTCGGGGGTTCGAATCCCTCACCCGGCACCAGCGCCCTCCGGCCGGGGCGGCGAGGTTGTCGCGCGGCCGCTGCCGGCTTAGCATCGCCGCCGCCGACCCTTCAGTCTTCCGGACGAGGCCGAGGATGGTGACCGCCGCGATCTGGCCGGCGCTCGATTACAGCCGAGTGCCCTACCGCCTTTATCACGACGCCGAGGTTTATCGGCGGGAGCAGGAGCGGGTCTTCGGCGGGCCGGTGTGGAGCTATCTCGGCCTCGACGCCGAGATCCCGAATCCCGGCGACTTTCGCGCCGCCTGGGTCGGCGAGACCCCGGTCGTCGTCAACCGCGACGCGGCGGGCGCGGTCAGGGCCTTCGTCAACCGCTGCGCCCATCGCGGCGCCCTGGTGCGGCGCGAGCTCAGCGGCAACACAAGCGAGCACATCTGCATCTACCACCAATGGTGCTATGGGCTCGACGGCGGCCTGAAGGCGATCCCGTTCCGCCGCGGCGTCCGCGGCCAGGGCGGGCTCGACCCGGGCTTCGACATGGGCGCGCACGGCCTGCGCCGGCTGCGCGTCGGCAATGTCGCCGGCGCGCTGTTCGGCACCTTGGCCGAGGACGCCGAGCCGCTCGAGGATTATCTCGGCGCGCCGGTGCTGGCGCAGCTGCGGCGCCTCCTCGACCGGCCGGTCCGGGTGCTCGGCTACAACCGCCAGCGCATCCGCGGCAACTGGAAGCTCTACGCCGAGAACACCCGCGACAACTACCATGCGAGCCTGCTGCACGAGTTTCTCGTGACCTTTGGGCTCGACCGCTCGACGCAGAAGGGCGGGGTCCGGATGGACGCCCGCCACCGCCACAACATCACCTGGGCCGAGGCCGGCAGCGACACCGACGATTTCGCCCATCAGGCCTATGCCGGCGCCGGGGTGCGCAACGACTACCTGACCTTGAAGGAGCCGGCGCTGGTCGCCTTCCACCCCGAGCACGGCGACCGGCTCAACATCGCGATCACCTCGGTCTTTCCCTCGGCCGTCTTCGTGCAGATCTCGAACAGCCTGGCGGTGCGCCAGATCCGGCCGCGCGGCGTCGACGAGGTCGAAATCCATCAGACCATGCTCGGCTACGTCGACGACACCCCGGAAATGACCCTGCACCGGCTGCGTCAGGCCAACCTCGTCGGCCCGGCCGGCCTCGTCTCGATGGAGGACGGCGAGGCGATCGAGATCGCCCACCGCGCCTCGAAGCCCGACCCCGACGGCGCGACGGTCATCGAGCTGGGCGGCGGCGGGGTCATCTCCGACCGCGATTACCGCGTCACCGACGTGCCGTTGCGCGGGTTCTGGTCGTATTGGGCCGAGCTCTTGGGGATCGAGCCGGCGGGTGCGGTGCGGTGACACTGGACCGCTTCGCCGTCCACGACCTCCTCGCCGAATACGGCGCGCTCCTCGACGCGGCGAAATACGACGAGTGGCTGGGCCTCTTCGCCGCCGAATGCCGCTACCAAGTCATGCCGCGGGAGAATTGGGAGCGCGGCCTGCCGGCGGCGCTGATTTTCTGCGACAGCCGCGCGATGCTCGAAGACCGCATCATGGCGTTGCGCGAGGCCAACAAATACAACATCCACACCGACCGTCACCTGATCGGCCTGCCGCGCATCCTCGACGGGCTGACGGTCGAGGCCCCGTTCGCCGTCTGCCAGACCGACCAGGAGGGCGAGACGCGGCTGTTCGCGACCGGCCTCTACCGCGACCGGCTCGAGCCCACCGGCGCGGGCCTGAAGATCCGCGACAAGCTGGTCCTGCTCGACACCTTCGCCGTCCCGACCTTGCTCGCGGCGCCGCTGTGACCCGGCCGCAGCGCGCCTCGATCGGCGCCGCCGAGCCCCCGGCGCGCCGGCGATAGATCGAGGTTGCGCCTCATCTCTTCCTGCGACAGGCTGACGCTGCAGCATCAGGAGGCCGAGGCCATGACGCAACGCTCCGCCGGACGGGTGGCGCTGATCACCGGAGGCGCCAAGGGCATCGGCGCGGCGACCGCCGACCGGCTCGCCGAGGATGGCGCCGCGATCGCGATCTGCGATCTCGATGGGGCCGGGGCCGAGGCCGAGGCGGCGCGGATCGCCAGCCGGCACGGGGTTGCGACGCTCGGCCTGAAGGCCGATGTCGGGGTCGCCGCCGAGGTCGACGGGCTGGTCGCCGAGATCGCCCGGCGGCTGGGCTCGCTCGACATCCTCGTCAACAACGCCGGCATCACCCGCGACAACCTCATTCACAAAATGACCGAGGCGGATTGGGACGCCGTCGCCCTCGTCCACATGAAGGGCGCCTTTCTGTGCTCGCGCGCCGCCCAGCGCGAGATGGTCAAGCGCAATTGGGGCCGGATCGTCAACCTGTCCTCGGCCTCGGCGCTGGGCAACCGCGGGCAGACCAACTACTCGACGGCGAAAGCCGGCCTGCAGGGCATGGCGCGGACCTTGGCGATCGAGCTCGGCCGCTTCGGGATCACCGTCAACGCGGTGGCGCCGGGCTTTATCGACAGCGACATGACCCGCGCGGTGGCGATCAGGCTCGGCCAGGACCCCGAGCAGTACAAGGCCGATCGCGCCAAGGCGATCCCGGTCGGCCGGGTCGGGGTGCCGCGCGACGTCGCCAACGTCATCGCCTTTCTCGCCAGCGAGGACGCCTCCTTCGTCTCGGGCCAGGTGATCTATGTCGCCGGCGGCCCGCGCGGATGAACGCCGCCGCCGAGCGGCGCTATGACCTGCTGACGCTCGGCGAGACGTTGATGCGGCTGTCGCCGCCCGGCGCGCAGCGGCTCGACCAGGCGCGGCAATTCGAGATCGGGATCGGCGGCAGCGAATTGAATGTCGGCTGCCTCTTGGCGCGGCTCGGGCGGCGCGTCGCCTGGGTGTCGCGGCTGCCGGAAGGGCCGCTCGGCCGCATGGTCGAGGGCGAGGCGCGCCGCCACGGCGTCGATACGAGCTGGGTGCGCTGGATCCCCGAGGCGCGGCTCGGGCTGATGTTCTACGAGCCGGGGCCCGAGCCGCGCACCAGCCGCGTGCTCTACGACCGCAAGCATTCGGCCGCCTCGGAGCTCGGCTTCGAGGACGCGCCGTGGGACATGCTGGTGCAGGCCAGCGCCTGGGTGCATCTCTCGGGCATCACCCCGGCGCTGGGGCCGAGCTGCCGGGCGCTGGTGCTGCATCTGGCGGCGCTGGCGGCGGCCGCCGGGAAGCCCGTGTCCTACGATTTGAACTACCGCTCGACCCTGACCGCGCCGGCGGAAGCCCGCGCCGTCCTGGACGCGGTGGCGCCGCATCTGAACCTTTTGGCGCTGGCCGAGCGCGACGCCCGGAACGTGCTGGGGTTTGCCGAGGAAGGCGAGGCGCTGGCCGCGGCGATCGCCGCCCGCTATCGCGTGCCGCGGGTCGCGCTGACCCGCCCGCCCGAAGCCGAGCCCGGCAGCCTGCTGCTGGCCGACGGCGGGGTCCGCTACGCGCCGCGCTATGCCGTCGAGGTCGTCGACCGCATCGGCGCCGGCGACTCGTTCGTCGGCGGGCTGATCCACGGCCTCCTGGACGGCGATCTCGACCTCGCGATCCGGCTCGGCGCCTTTGCCGCGGCGATCGGGCTCGCCACCCCGGGCGACATCAACTTTCTCGGCCCCGAGGACATCGCCCGCTTCCACGCCGGAGCGGTGGGCGGCCTCGAGCGCTGAGCCGGACGGCGACGGCGGTGATGGCGACGGCGACGCGGCAGGGTTAGGAAAGGAGCACATGATGCAGCTGCAGCTGCAGACCTGGCAGGAGGTCGAGGCCTATTTGACCCGGAGCCGCGGCGTCATCCTGCCGATCGGCTCGACCGAGCAGCACGGGCCGACCGGGCTGATCGGCACCGATTCGATCTGCGCCGAGACGATCGCGAAGGGTGTCGGCGAGGCCACAGGCGCGCTGGTCGCGCCGACCATCGCGGTCGGCATGGCGCAGCACCACATGGGCTTTTCGGGCTCGATCACCTTGCGCCCGAGCACCCTGATCGCGGTGCTGCGCGATATCGTCCAATCGCTGGCGCGGCACGGCTTCGAGCGGTTCTATTTTGTCAACGGGCATGGCGGCAACATCGCCACCGTGACCGCGGCCTTCTCGGAAATCTACGCCGCCGGCAGCCTCTCGAGCGCCGACCCGCCGGCGATCCGGTGCCGGCTGCGCAGCTGGTGGCAGCCCCGCGAGGTTTCGCAATTGGCCAGGGAGCTGTTCGGCGACGCAGAGGGCAGCCACGCCACTCCGAGCGAGGTGTCGGTGACGCAGTTCGCCTACCCCGACGCGATCAAATCGGCGGCGCTCGACCCGCCGGTGGCGCCGCGCGGCGACTTCGCCGACGCCGCCGACTATCGCCGCAAATTCCCCGACGGCCGCATCGGCTCGAACCCGGCGCTGGCCACCCCCGAGGCGGGCCGGCGGCTCTACGAGGCCGCGGTCGCCGCGCTCGCCAGGGATTATTCGGGCTGGATGGCCGGGTAGGCTGCGACAACCTGTGAGGGCGATTGCCGCGCTATTCGTCGGCGCGGTCGTGCTAGGGTGCGGCATGCGCCGAAGGATCGATGTCTCCCCCCGCCACGCCGTGCTGATCGCCTGCACATTGGCGCTGCTGGGATTGGTCTATGTCGGCGGCTGGACCTGGCCGCTCAAGGCCGCCGCGGTGATGATCCCGGTGTCGCTGCTGGTCGGCTGACCCGGCTGGAGCAATTTCCTATCGGGTTGCGAAAACGGGATAACGACACCGGCTGTCTCCCTCTCCCCGCACGCGGGGCGAGGGAGACGACCCTCTGTCGGCGCCGGGATGTCCCTGATCACGATGAATCCGACAGGCTGCTGGTGCGGCATCCCCCAACGCAGCTCCCCGCCAGCCTACTCGTTTCGTCGCCCCCGCGAAAGCGGGGGTCCAGGGCCTGCCCCTGGCCTGAACAGGGGCAAGCGACTGAAATCCCGGGGTTCCCGCTTGCGCGCAGGGCTGTCCGGGGAAAATCGTGTCTTCAATCCAGGAATGTTGTTCTTCGTCAGTAGACAATCTAACATTGTCTTGCGCGGACTTGATCCGCGCATCCACGTCTTTGCTTCGGGCGCCGGTAGGCGTGGATGCTCACGGATCAAGTCCGTGGGCTGGAGGCCCGCGGGCGATGCCCGCGCCCCGGAAATGACAGCATCGGGTCCGCCGGCGGGCCGCCTCTCGATCGAAGCTCAGACGCTGTCGACGCCCATCGCCCAGCGCCGGGCGATCTGGTGGCCGATCGCCAGCGGCGGCGGCAGGGTGGTGAGCCCCGGCGCCGGCTCGTCGGAGCGCGAGCGCGCGACCATCGCGCGGACCTCCTCGCGCTCGAACCAGCGGACCTCGGCCAATTCCTCGGGGTCGATCGTGATCTCCTCGCTCAGCGCCTCGCCGAGGCAGCCGATCATCAGGGTCGACGGGAAGGGCCAGGGCTGCGAGCCGAGATAACGCACGTTCCCGACGCGAATCCCGGATTCCTCGGCGACCTCGCGGCGGACCGCCTCCTCCAGGGTCTCGCCCGGCTCCATAAAGCCGGCGAGGCAGGAAAACCTCGCGCCGGGGCGCCGCAGGCCGCGGCCCAAGAGGCAACGCTCGCCCCTCGTCGCGAGCATGATCACCACCGGGTCGACCCGCGGGTAGTGCTGCGCCCGGCAATCGGGGCATTTGCGCACCCATCCGCCCGAGGCGACGACGCTCTTCGTCCCGCAGCGCGCGCAAAACCCGTGCCGGGCGTGCCAGTCGATCAGCGAGCGCGCCTCGGCGAGGATCGCCGCCTCGCCGCCGGGGATCGACGCCGCCAGGGTGCGCACGTCGACCGCCGCCGCCTCGCCCTCGGGGAGCGCCGCCGCGGCCCCGGCGTCGAGCGCGAAATGGGCGCGGCCGTCGGCCAGGCCGAGCAGGATCAAGGTGGCGCCGTCCTCGATCAGCGCCCGCCACGGCGCGACACTCTGCCAGGCGATGTCCGTTTCCGAACCGTTGCGGACCAGCGGCTTCAGCTCGTGCAGCGGCAAGAGCCGGGTCGCGGGGTCGTCGAGCAGGGACGCGATCCAGCCCGAATCCTGGCGGCGCTGGCTGACGCGGTCGAGCGGGTTGCCGGCAAAGCAGTAGATTTCTTCCATGGTGCAGCACCGCCTTTGATTGCCGCCGCGGCCGACCGCGGCAAAACGGATCGAGATTGCTTCGTCGCCGCGCTCCTCGCAATGACGAAGATAGCTGTCGTCATTGCCAGCGAAGCGAAGCAATCTCGTCAAAGCCGCGAACTTGGCTGATCGAAATTTGCGCTCAGCCGCCCGGGCGTCTTCCAGCACCATGGCGGCGCATTTCTCGCCGATCATGATCGAGGGCGCGTTGGTGTTGCCGCCGGGCACCTGCGGCATGATCGAGGCGTCGGCGACGCGCAGCCGCTCGACGCCGTGGACCCGCAGCCGCGGGTCGACCACCGCGTCGATCTCGCGGCCCATCCGGCAGGTGCCGACCGGGTGCAGATTGGAGACGCCGCGCACGCGGATCTCCTCGGTCAGCTCGGCGTCGCTCGCGACCGCCGGCCCGGGCACCACCTCCTCGACCACATAGGGCTTCAGCGCCGGCTGCGCGGCGATTTTGCGCGCCAGCCGCGAGCCGTAGATCAGCGCCTGGAAATCGTAGTCGCTGGCCAGAAAGTTGAAGCGGATCGCCGGCGCCGCCAGCGGATCGGGGCTCTTGATCCGCACCGTGCCGCGGCCCTCCGGGCGCAGATGCACCGGGCTCATCGTAAAGGCCGAGAACGGATGCGGCTTGATCCCGGTGCGCAGCCGCTCCAGGGCGCTCCAGCCGAACATGTTGATCTGCAGATCGGGCTCCTCCAGCCGCGGGTCGCTCCTGACAAAGGCGCCGGCGTAGATCCCGGCGTTCGACAGATGGCCGGAGCGGTTGACCGCGTACTGCACCGCCGCCTTGACCTTGCGCGTGGCGCTCATCGCCAGGTCGTTGATCGTGATCGGCTGCGAGCAGCGCCACACCAGATAGGTGTTGAAATGGTCGTGCAGATGGGCGCCGACGCCGGCCATGTCGCGCACCACCGCGATGCCGAGATCGCGCAGCAGCTCGGCCGGCCCGAGCCCGGAGAGCTGCAACAGCTGCGGCGAGCCGTAGACCCCGCCCGAGACGATGACCTCGCCGCGCGCCCGCGCCGTCCGCGGCCCCTGCGGGGTGCGGTACTCGACGCCGGCGGCGCGGCCGTCCTCGATCAGGATGCGGGTCGCGTGCGCCTGGGTCTCGACGGTCAGGTTCTGCCGCCCGCGGGCCGGGCCGAGATAGGCCTTGGCCGAGCTCCAGCGCCGGCGGTTGCCGGTCGTCGTCTGGTAATAGCCGACCCCCTCCTGGCGGGCGCCGTTGAAATCGTCGTTGGCCGGGATGCCGGCCTCGATCGCGGCCTGGACCATCGCGTCGCCGAGCGGCGAGCGCACCGGGTTCGACACCCGCAGCGGCCCGCCGACGCCGTGCCGCTCGCTCTCGCCGCGCTCCTGGTTCTCGGCCTTTTTGAAGAACGGCAATACCGAATCCCAGTCCCAGCCCTCGCAGCCGCGCTGGCGCCAGCCGTCGTAGTCGCGCGGCGTGCCGCGCATGTAGACCATGCCGTTGATCGAGCTGGTGCCGCCGAGCACCTTGCCGCGCGGCTGGTAGAGGGTGCGGCCGTGCAGCTCCTTCTCCGGCTCGCTGTCGAACATCCAGTTGACCCGCGGGTCGGTGTAGGTCCGGGTGTAGCCGAGCGGGATGTGGATCCACGGGTTGGTGTCGCGCCCGCCCGCCTCCAGCAGCAGCACCCGGTGCTGTCCCGATTCGCTGAGCCGCCCGGCGACGGCGCAGCCCGCCGACCCCGCCCCGGTCACGATGAAGTCGTAGGTGTCCTCGGCCGCCGTCATCATAAGCTTCCCCCAACTCCTGTCCGGCCACGATAGCGAACGGTGCTCAAGAGGTGAAGTCCGCGGGCTTGCGGGCGCCGCGCGGCGCAAGCGCTCGCCGCCGGTTAGACCAACTCCGCCTGATTTGCGAGCCCCGGCCCCCGTAGTCGATCCGTGAGCAGGCGGTGGCGAGGAAGCAGCTCACTTCACCCAACCTGCCGCCGAATGCCCTGTCAACCCCGAGAAACCACAACCTGTCGCTGCGGCCCAAGAGCTGATCTGGTGGATAGCACCTGACGGATCGCACCCACCTATCCCGTCATACCGGCGAAGGCCGGTACCCATGGCAGAAATGGATCCCGGCCTTCGCCGGGAAGACAAGAACGGAGTCAAGCGTTTGGTTGGTACCACCAGCTAGGTGTTCTCCAGCGAATTTGCATCGGAAAACCCGCACTGGTTGCAGCCTGCGCTCCATTTGGGACCGGCCTACAGGATTGCCGGACTGCCGCTCGCCGCACCGCCTGGATGGCGGCATCGCGCTCCTGCTCCTCCTGTTTTATCAGATCGAGATCAGGTGTCGGCCGCTCTTCGATCGCGGTCGCGCACCGCCGAAGGCTGCCAAAGTCCCGCGCCTCTACCTCGGAGCATGTCGCCCGTGCGTTTTCCGGCGAATCCAAAATCAAGGCGCCTCTTATATCGCGTGCGGCGTTCTGCGAGCGTCGCGCTTCGGGCCGGAGCGTAGGATACGATTGTGGCAATTTAATCGTTGCTGAAGACAGATCCGGGGCACGCCGATTAGCGCAAGAACGAGCCCGGCCCGAGCCCTCGCTCGGCGCGTTGGGTCGTGTTTTCCAGAATGGGCTTATGCGGCTTTTGACAAGTATTGCCGACGGCGCGGACACAAGATGTAGAAGCGTAGCTCTCGGGGTCTCGCGATGACGACGATGGACATTGCCTCCGGATTGAACGCCAGAATAGGGAAATGCAACGAGTGAATATCGGAGCCAAGCCTGCTACTTTCATAGCCGACGTCCACAGGCCAGATCGCTCTATCCTCGGTTAAACGAGCTGACTTTCGCAACGACCGGCATCGGTCGTGCCTGGCTTGGAAACAGGTAAGGGCCGACTCTCGGCGAATTGTCCTTCGGGACGCTGCGCCGCGGCATAAAGTTCCTTGGCCTGAAGTTGTTGCCGGCGTGGCTCCTTAAGAGCTGCTGTCACATCGGTTGCCTGCTCGGCACATGCACGCTGCCTGGCTGTGCTAGTGAAGCTTCCCGTCGAGTGATAGCTCGCGTGTGAAGCAGAACGTGTTGAGGTCGCGGGTCATACGAAGCCGCTCTCGCCCTTGTTGAACTTCGCTAGCGCCACCCCTTGGTCCGCCTTTACGGCGGCGACGGCTTTCTCAAGCATGGCCCTGGCTTCTTGCGGAGTGCCCAGGGGACGCTTGCATGCGTCGAAGTCGGTTGCTCTGAGAGCGCGATGATGCTCGCCAGCCACGACACCGTATCATCAACTCTCTGGGTCGATCGGCGTTCCTCCGATCACCAGGACCGCTCAAACGAGAAGGGTTTCCGGCGAACGCCTCCACTATGACTCTCTGGCCCCGGCACCCTATCAATCAATAACTTTCCGCCGTTTTACGACACCTGCGACGTCCTCTGTTTCATAATTCAAGACTTTCGGGAATTTCCGGGCGCCAGCCCGATCAATGGTTTACGGCCCCCGCAAGATATGACCGAAACTCATGGGCGAAACCGCGATCTCCCGGGCCAGGCCGGCGCAGGCGGTTAGGCGCTCGACGCTGAGGTTGAGCAACGCGACCCGGACTGCGCCAAGGTCGACCGCGAGAAGCTGACGGTAGTGCATCGTTGGGGACGGACGAAATCTGCTGGGCGGGCCTTGCGGGCGGCGGCGCGGCGGCGCAATTTGCCGGCATGTGCGGTCGCGCGCGCCTGTCCTCCGATGTCAGCGAGATCAAGCTCGTCTTCAGCATCCCGCCGCATCGCGCCGACCCCGAACGTGCCGGCCAATTGGAACGCCGCGCCGACCGAGGATCTGCCGGTCGTGCGATTTGACGCCAAGGCCGGCGAGCGCAGCCTCGACAATTTGCGCTGGGGGCTCGTGCCTTATTGGGCGAAGGACCTCAAGATCGGCTATTCGACGATCAACGCCAAGGCCGAGGGGATCGACGAGCGGCCGACCTTCCGCGAGGCGTTCAGGCGGCGGCGCTGCCTTGTCCCGCTCGACGCCTTCTACGAGTGGAAAAAGCTCGGCAAGGAGCGCGAGCCTTATGCGGCAGCGCTCGCCGACCGGCGGCTGATGGCGATGGCCGGGCTGTGGGAGAACTGGCGCTCGCCGGCCGGCGAATGGGTGCGCAGCTTTACGATCGTCACCACCGCGGCGAACGCGCTGCTCGCGCCCTTGCACGACCGCATGCCGGTGATCCTCGACCCCGAGGCCTGGCCCCTGTGGCTCGGCGAGGCGCCGGCCGATTCCGAGCGGCTGAAGGCGCTGCTCGTCCCCTATCCGCCGGACCGCATGACGGTGTGGCCGGTCGACAAGCGGGTCGGCAACGTCGCCAACAAGGACCCGGCGCTGATCGAGCCGGCGGCGCGCGAGACTGCCGCGCTGCGCTCGCAATGACGATGCGGAAGGGGCGGCGCCGACCCTAAGCGGGGGGCAGCGCCCGCGGCCGGCGGTCCTCGCCGATGGCGACATAGGTGAACAGCGCCTCGGTCACCTTGCGCACCTCGCCGGTGGCGAGGTTGCGGCGCCACGCCTCGATGCGCACCGTCATCGAGCTGCGCCCGGTGCGCACCAGCTCGCCGTAGCAGCTGACCTCGTCGCCGACAAAGACCGGCTGGTGAAACACCATGCCGTCGACCGCGATCGTGGCGCAGCGGCCGCGCGCCCGCTGCACCGCCAGATTGCCGCCGGCGAGGTCCATCTGCGCCAGGAGCCAGCCGCCGAAGATGTCGCCGTTGGGGTTGGCGTCGGCCGGCATCGCCATGACCCGGACCAGCGGCGAGGCGCCCGGCGGCGCCGCCGCCGGGGTCGGGCGCGATGCGTCTCTTTCCATCTCTTCTCCCGCCCCGCGGTGGCGATGACAATCGGAATGGCCTATCCATATAGCACGTTGTCGTTTGGCTCCGAGGGGGGCCACGTGGAGGAAGCCATGTCGGTTCGCGGAAAGTTCAGCCGGCTGCGCCGCATCGCCTTCGCCGGGACGGCGCTGGCGGCGGCCGCCGCGGCCGGCATGGGGCCGGCGGCCTCGGCCTGGGCCCAGACCTACTCCTATGCCCAGCCCTATTCCTATGGCCAGCCCTATTCCTATGCCCAGCAGCCGACCGCGGCGCAGGCCCCACCGGCCTATAATTATCAGCAGCCGCCGGCCGCTTCGGGCTATCCGGGCCCCGCCTATCAACAGCCGCCGGCCCAGGGCTACAACCCCTACTGGTCCTCCTACCCCAATTATTACAACCCGTATTGGAATTGGGCCTCCGCCTGGCCGTGGGGCTGGGGCTGGGGTTGGGGCTGGCCGGTCGCGGTCGGCTGGGGCGGCTGGGGTTGGGGCGGCTGGGGCGGCGGTTGGGGCTGGGGCGGTCGCGGCTGCTGGAACTGCGGGTTCCGCGGCGGCTTCGCCCATGCCGGCTTCCGCGGCGGCTTTCATGGGGGCGGCTTCCACGGCGGCGGCTTCCACGGCGGCGGCGGTCACGGCGGCTGGGGCGGCGGGCATCGCTAGCCTCCCATGGTCGCATCGGAACAGCTCGCGGCCTATCTCGACAATGTGCTGACCGAGGCGGCGATCCCGGAGCTGCCGCGCCATTACCGGGGCAAGGTCCGCGACAATTACGATCTTCCCGACGGCCGCCGGATCATCATCGCCACCGACCGGCTGAGCGCCTTCGACCGAAACCTGGCGGCGATCCCGTTAAAGGGGCAGGTGCTGACCCAGCTCGCCCGCTTCTGGTTCGACCAGACCCGCGAGCTGTGCCCAAATCACGTTATCGACTACCCCGACCCCAACGTCCTCGTCTGCCGCCGGCTGCGGATCATGCCGGTCGAGATCGTCGTGCGCGACTATCTGGCCGGGACGACGGCGACCTCGATCTGGCCGATGTACCGGGCGGGGCGACGGGAGATTTACGGCATCCCGTTCCCCGACGGCCTGCGGCAGAATGAGAAGCTCCCCGAGACGATCGTCACGCCGACGACCAAGGCCGCCCAAGGCGGGCATGACGAGCCGTTGACCGCGGCCGAGATCGCCGGGCGCGGGCTCTTGACCGCGGCGCAGTGGCGGGAGGCGTCGCGGCTGGCCCTGGCGTTGTTTGCGCGCGGCCGCGAGATCGCGGGCGGGCGCGGCCTGATCCTGGTCGACACCAAATACGAGTTCGGCCTCGATCCCGCGGGCGGCATCGTCCTCGCCGACGAGGCGCACACCCCCGACAGCAGCCGCTACTGGCTCGCCTCGAGCTATCAGCGCCGCTTCGCCGCCGGCGAGCCGCCGGACACCCTCGACAAGGATTTTGTGCGGCGCTGGGTCGCGGCGCGCTGCGACCCCTACCGCGACCCATTGCCCGAGATCCCGCGCGAGATCGTGCTCGAAGCGGCGCGGCGCTACATCGAGGCGTTCGAAACCGTCACCGGGGCGCCCTTCGTCCTCCCCGACCCGGCGGTGGCGCCTCTCGCCCGCATCCGCGCCAACCTGGCCCGGTTCTTCTGAGCCGACCGCTCGGCCGCGACGACGGCCCGCACCCGCCTGCCTCGTAGGATGGGCTGAGCGTCAGCGAAACCCATCGGCCGCCGGGGTCGCGATGCGCAGCGGGTCCGACCGCTCGGGCGATGCCGGCTCAGGCGACCTTCGACGTTTCGACCAGCTCGAGCCCTTGCTGGGCGACGGCCGCGGCGGCGGGCCGGCCCGCCGCGGCTTCGCCCGCGACCTGCACGGTCGGGACGGCGAATTTGATGCCGTTGGCCTCGAACGCCTTTTTGATTCTGGCGAGAGCCTGGCGCCGGATCACGAAATTCTCACCCGGCAACGTCATCATCTTCATCCGGATTTGGACCGCGTATTCGCCGAACGCATCGACGCCCTGCATCTTCAGCGGCTCGAGGATCAGCGGCTTGAATTCGGGCTCCTCGGCCAGCTCCAGCCCGATCTGCTTGATCAGCTTTCTCGCCTTGTCGATGTCGCTGTCATAGGTGATGCCGACGGTGAGCTTGTCGATGACCCAGTCGCGGCTCTGGTTCTGGACCGCGCCCAGCAGCGCGAACGGCACGGTGTAGAGCGCGCCGCGTTGGTGCCGCAGCCTGACCGAGCGAAAGCTGAAGGATTCGACGGTGCCCTTGTAGTTGCCGCTCTGGATGTACTCGCCGACCCGAAAGGCGTCGTCGACGAGGTAGAACATGCCGGCAATGACGTCGCGCACGAGGGACTGGGCGCCAAAGCCGATCGCGACGCCGATGACGCCGGCGCCGGCGATCAGCGGGCCGATCTCGACCCCCATTGCCGAGAGCGCCATCATCGCCGCGACGACGATCACGAGGACGAACAGCACATTGCGGAAAATGGGAAGAAGCGTGCGCAGCCGCGCCCGCCGCCGCGCTTCGTCGGTATTGGGCAGGCCGGGGTCGGCGGCGCCGGCGAGCTTGCGATCGATCGCCGCCTTTGTCGCCTGCCACAGCACGTCGGCGACGAGGAAGATGATGATCGCGCTCAACGCGCCGTGCAGGATGCGGCTGAGCGCCGTATCCTGGCCGGTGAGGGTGTCGAGGGGAACGCCCCAGCCCCAGGCGAGCACGACCACCGCGCCGATGATCAAAAATGCCCGCATGCCGCGCTCGATGCATACGGCGACGACGCTGGGCGTGCCGTCGTCGACCTGCAGCGAGCCGGGCGGCCGCAGCAGGTGATCGACCGCGCGCCGGGTCACGGCGCTGGCGAGCGGCAGGGCGATGATGATCAACAGGAGCCAGAAGCCGGGCATGGCTCTGGCCACCCAGAACACCCACAGCAGCACGATGCCGATCGAAAGGACGGCGTTTCGCGCGCCGTAGGTGTGGACTGACGGCGCTTCGGCGCCCTGATGGCGCGCGATCGGCCGGCGCCACACCGCTTCGAGGGCGATGGCGAGCAGACCGAGCCCCAGCGCATAGGCGACGAGCTGGCACTCCTCCAGCGAGAAGCCGAGAGTCCGATATATCCCGACCGTGACCCAGCCGAACGCGAACCAGCCGACAAACACGCCGAGACGGCGCTGCCAGAACCGGGCGGCCGGACTGTCCATCGGAACGACCCGGAACCGCTCGGCATCGGGGGCCAGCAGAAAACGGCCGAAGATGACCGCCACGCGGAGCACCAGAAAGGCGACGAGATTGCCGAGCAGGATCTCGCGCAGCAGCGGCGCCCAATCAAAGGCAAGGAACGGACCGATGCTGCCGAGGGAAAAGGCGGCGAGCTCTCCGAGGCTGATCGCAAATCGCTCGGCGACGAGGCGCAGCCGCTCCTTGACGGTTGCCACCGGCAGCTCGTCGAGGTGCCGGCGGATGCTCCGCGTCGCCCTGCTGAACAGCCACTCGGCGCCAAAGCCGAGCGCGACGAAGAGGGCGAGGTGCAGCACGATGCTGGTCCTGGCGCGGTCGCCGAGGTCGGCGCGCACCCGGCCGGCAGCCTGCTCGAACTGGGCCGGGAGACCCGGGATCGCCCCGGCGAGCGCGACGATATGATCGCGGACGGCGCCGACCCGGGAATCGAAGTAGTGCGCGACCGAATCGTCCGATGCGCCGCCGGCCGACGGCTTGGCGGGCTCGGTCGGGCCCTGCTTCTCCAGCCATTTCTGAACCGTCGGATCGCCGAGCAGGTTCAACAGAGCGCGAACCTGGGCCGGCGGCGCCTGCTCGGCCGCAGCCGACGGCTGGGTCAGTCCGGCTTTTTGCGCAGCAGAGGCGCCCGACAGCGCCGCGGCGGCGAGCAGCGCCGCCGCGAGGCAGACCCGAACGGCTCGTATCGCAGCGCCGATGGCGGCTCTCCCTTGGTTCGGCGGGTCAATCGGCGGGCGCGCCGCGCGCGACCTTGCGGCCGACGATCCAGTCCTTGTAGGTGTCGCCCGGCATCGGCCCCTTCGAGTGCGCGTCCAATGCCGCCTGGTCGCGCCACTTCTCGACCAGAAAGACGTGGCTGTCGTCGTCGCGCGGCAGCATCACATCGAATTGTCCGCAGCCGTCCTGACCGCGCGAGCGCCGGGCGTGCCCTTGCATCAGCTCGATGAACTCCGTGCGGTGCTCGGGCTTGACCTCGAATTCGACGACGATCATGACCTGGGTCATCGGCGTTCCCTTTCGGTATGATGGCGGACATCATCGGTCATCGGGCGGCGCCGGTGCAAGCGCCGACAATTTTCGCGGGAGAAACGACCATGCCGCACGACGCGTTGCGAACGATCCTGCCGATCGCGGGCTGGCCCGAGGAGCGGGCGCGCGCCGTCGAGTTCACCGGCGGCGCCGACCCGGTGCTGCCGACGCCGTTCCGCATCGGGGCCGCCGGCGCTGCGGCGCTCGCCGCGACCGGCCTCGCCGCGGCCGAGCTGTGGGAGCTGCGCACCGGCCGGCGCCAGCAGGTGGCGGTCGACCTGCGCCAGGCGGTGGCCTCGCTGCGCAGCGGCCATTACATGCAGATCAACGGCGCGACGGTCTCGACCGACCGCAACCCGGTGATGGGCGTCTACCCGGCGAAAGACGGGCGCTGGAGCTATATCCACGCCAATTTCCCGAACCACCGGGCGGCGGCGCTGCAGGTCCTGGGCGTGCCCGAGGAGCGCGAGGCGGTGCGCCAGGCGGTGGCGAAATGGGACGCGCTTGCGCTCGAGGAGGCGATCATCGCCGCCAGGGGGGCGGGCGGCATGGTGCGCAGCATGGCCGAATGGGCGCAGCACCCGCAATCGGCGGCGATCGCCTCGCTGCCGTTGATGGAGATCGTCAAGATCGGCGACAGCCCGGCCGAGAAGCTCCCCGACGGCGATCGGCCGCTCTCCGGGATTCGCGTCCTCGACCTGACCCGCGTGCTGGCCGGCCCGACCTCGGCGCGCACCTTGGCCGAGCACGGCGCCGAGGTGATGAAGATCACCGCCCCGCATCTGCCCAATATCGGCTATCAGGAATACGACACCGGCCACGGCAAATTGCAGGCGCATCTCGACCTGCGCCAGCAGCACGACCGCGACACCCTGCTCGGGCTGGTGCGCGAGGCCGATGTCTTCACCCAGGGCTATCGGCCGGGGACGCTCGGCGACCGCGGGCTGTCGCCGGAGGAGCTGTCAAAGCTGCGGCCGGGGCTCGTCTATGTGTCGATGTGCGCCTTCAGCCACAAGGGTCCGTGGGCCTCGCGGCGTGGCTTCGACACCGTGGTGCAGACGGTGAGCGGCATCACCACGCGCCAGGGCGAGCGCTTCCCCGGCGCCGTCCCGGGCCCGCAATTCTACCCGGTCTCGGCGATCGACTATCTGACCGGCTACCTGATGGCGACGGGCGCCATGGTGGCGCTGGCGCGGCGCGCGCGCGAGGGCGGCAGCTGGCTGGTGCGCATCTCGCTCGCCCAGACCGGCCGCTGGCTGGTCGACCGCGGCCAGGTGGCGGAGGCGGCGCTCACCAGCGTCGCGAAGGAGATCCCGGCCGTCGACATCGCCCGCTGGTCGATGGAGACCGACACCCCGGTCGGCCGGCTGCGCCATTTGGGCCCGACCGTGCAGCTCTCCGAGACCCGGCCCCATTGGGCGCGGCCCTCGGCCCCGCTCGGCCATCACCAGCCGGTCTGGCCCGCCCGCGCCGCCTAGCGAACCTGGCTAGAACCCGGATAGCGCCAGGACGCCGCCCTGCCCGTTGTTGGGATCGATGAACGTCAGATAGATTGTCTTCGGCTCATCGTCTGGTGGGGCCACTGGTGAGGCCGCGATGCCGTTGAGGACGACATTATCCAGCGGATTGCCCTTGACGGTGACACGTCGGATCGCCACGACGCTTCCGTCTTGACGCATGCGAACTATCGTGTTGTCGCCCTGATTGGCAACATAGAAATCGGAGTCTTCATCTAAGGTCGTGTTGCTCGCCCAGTTGGCGTCATCCGTGTTCCTCTTGACAGGCGTAAGATCAACCGGAAAGTTTAGTGAAGGTGAGCTGATCCGGCTAACCGAGCGGAGCCCGAAGACTTGCTCGGGGGCGCTTCCGAAAACCGCCAGGTTGACGACCGCGATCGTGTCGTAGAACGGCTCGCTGGCGAAAAGCTGCCGTACCGTTCCCGACGGGGCGCCAGACGGGATGTACGGGTTCATAATCACCCCAAATCGAGGCTCGTTGGCCTCGTCCTGCGCGTTCCCATCGCTGCCGAGGATCGGCCGCACCGTACCTGGCGGTGCTAACCCGTCAAGCCCTTTCACGGTGTGCTCCTGCACGATGGCGCCATCTGCCGTTACGACGACGAACACTGCCTTGCAGCTCGTGTCCGGCGATGGGCCCAGCAGCGCCGTTCCCACCGCGCCCCTCTTCAGCGCACCCTTTATGACTTGCGACGAAGAATACACTCGGTCTCGGTCCGTCAGACTGCCGACATAGACGCCGCCGATAAGCGGGTTCGGCGCACCCTTCAGAGGCAGCCCGGTCGGATCGAGGATCGACGAAGAGCCGGCTCCGGTATTGCCGAACGGGGCGTTCGCCGGCCAAATCCGGCCGAAACCGTTGTTGTTGGACAAACCGAGCGGGTTGCTGACCCCTGTATATTTTTTGGTGTTCGCTCCGGGGTTGTTGAAGCTGTTGAGCCAGTTGGGGCTGTTCGCGCTGAACATCTGAACAAAGCCGCGAAGCGCCGATGCCTGGTCGCCACCCATCGCGAAATTCGGCGGAACGTTCAGGATACCTGGCCCACCCGGGTCGATCGACAGAAACGACCCCGTTTGCCCGGCGTCGATGGCGCGCGGCGCGCCAAAGTTCGACCGACTGCCGACCAGGATGCGGTTCGGGTCGAGCACCGCGCCCTGCTCGGTGTACGCGAGAAACTTGGTGGGAATCGGACTTGGATTTGCACATGGTTTCCCGATGGGACTTGGATCAAGAGTCCCTCCGTTGACGAATGTGCCGATCTGTGCGATTGCCGCGGCACCCGGAATGCTGACTGCCACAACATGAGCGTCGGCGCCTTGTATCGCCTGCGCGCGGGCCGGTCGGCACGCTGCCTCACCTCCGAGGACTGCCAATCCGGCGCTCAGCGCCAAAATCGGGAGAACGATAAGTCGCTTGCCTCGTGTCATGAGACCCTCCCTTCATTCGTGCGGTTGTGTTTTGTTGCTCGTTCTGGTTGAACCGCCGGATCATATCAACCGTCCCGCTACGCCAGTGTGAAGCGGCTCACACGCCTCCAAAAAAAATCTCCGCTCGCGACCGCCCGAGCAGCCGGCCGGCGGCCTCCCATTTCATTGTTCCTGCGTTTGCAGCCACCAACAGAAACGGCGGACGCTCGTCGGCTCAATTCGCCCAGCGGCCTATGCATTGCCGTCGCAGGACCTCGGCACGCTGAAGGCCCTGGTGCGCGAGGCCGACGTGTTCTCGCAGGGGTACCGGCCGGGGATATTGGGCAACCGCGGCCGCCGGCTGGTCGACCGCGGCCAGGCGCCGGAGGCGGCGCTCACCAGCGTCGCGAAGGAGATCCCGGCCGTCGACATCGCCCGCTGGTCGATGGAGACCGACACCCCGGTCGGCCGGCTGCGCCATTTGGGCCCGACCGTGCAGCTCTCCGAGACCCGGCCCCATTGGGCGCGGCCCTCGGCCCCGCTCGGCCATCACCAGCCGGTCTGGCCCGCCCGCGCCGCCTGAGCCCGCGCCGCCATTGTCCGGCGGCGGCGATCGGGGTTGAACGCCCCGGCTGTCGCTCAGCCCGGCGGAAACGCGGCGAAATAGGCCTCGACCGCGCGCGCCAGGCCGCGGGCGAGCCGGCGCTGATAGGGCCGCTGCCGCAGCAGGGCCTCTTCCCGGGCGTTCGAGAGACAGCCCAGCTCCACCAGGGACGAGGGGATGTCGGGGGCGGTCAGCACGGCGAAATCGGCCGAGCGCTGCGGATGCTCGAGCAGCACGACCTCGCGTCCGAGCTGGCCGACCACCTGGTGGGCGAGGACGATCGACAAATTCGCGGTCTGGCGGCGCGCCAGGTCGAACAGGACCTTGCCCACTTCGGCCGGCTGCTGCGACAGGCGAACGCCGCCGACCCGGTCGGCCGTGTTCTCGCGGGCCGCCAGCGCGGCGGCTTCGCGGTCGGAGGCCTCGGCGGATTGGGTAAAGACCGAGAGGCCGCGCAAGGTCGGGTTCGGCAGCATGTCGGCGTGGATCGACAGGAACAGATCGGCCCCCGCCGCGCGGGCGCGCGCCACCCGCTCGCGCAGCGCGATGAACTCGTCGCTGTTGCGGGTCAACAGCACGCGCAAGCGGCCGGTCGCCGTCAGCTCGCCGGCGAGGTCGCGCGCCGTCGCCAGGACCACGTCCTTTTCGAGAAGGCCGTTGGGGCTGATCGCGCCGGGGTCGATCCCGCCATGTCCCGGGTCGATGACGACGAGCGGCCGGCGCCGCGGCGAGGACGGCTTGCGTCCCGGCAGCCGCGCCGCGGCCGGACCGGCCGCCCACCCGAGCGCGGCGCCGCCCGCCGCGAGCCGCAGCAGCGAGCGCCGCGTAGTGCCGGTGTCGCGCATGCCCCTTCCCCTGACGGCCGCGCCCGCCCCACACGCGCAGCGGCCGATAGGCGCCCAGTATAGCGCCGGACGTGCGGGCGAGGCGAGGATCGCCGCCGCCCGCCGCTATCTGCCCGCCGCTCGGCTCTTAAGAGATTGTCGTTGCGAGGAGCGCATCGCGCGACGAAGCAATCCCGACGGGACGAGCGATGTCGGCCCGGGATTGCTTCGCGGAGCCTGTCCTCGGGCGGCGTCTCGCGCCGACCCGCTGACCCGCAATGACAATTCACGCGACGGGCTTCGATTTGAACGGAATTTGCTCCAGCAGGGTGCGAAAAAAGGCCGAATCACCGTCATTCCGGGGCGCGGGCTGCGCCCGCGAGCCCGGAACCCGGACGGCTATTGTAGCGAGCGCAAATTGCGTTGCACGCGGCAGGCGGGGGTCACGGCCCGCCTTCGCGGCGATCGTCCCGAACGCGGCCGAGCGGCGACGGCGGCGCCGCGCGACCTCCGAGCAGCCGGCGCATCGCGTTCGCGACGCCGCGGCATGCGGCGCATGCCGGCAGCAGGAGCCGCCGCCGAACGATCTCGGCGGCGAGGGTCCGGCTCGGGGCATGGCGCAGGCTCGCCATCCCGCGCCGGCGATAATCGGCGACCCAGACCGCGACGAGGCGCTCCGGCACGCCGAACGCGGCGGCGGCCCTCTCGGCCGTCCAGCCGTCGACGATGACCCTTTGGACGATCTGTCCCCGCTGCGCCACGGTCGTTGTCCGCCGCCCGGCCGAGTCCTGTCTCATGCCGGGCAAACGCACGGCGGCGGCAAACCATTCCCGCGGGGTCACGCGGCGAGGTCGATGACGATCCTGCCGCGCACCTCGCCCTTGAGGATCTTCGCCGCGAGCTCGGGCAGCGCCGAGAGCGGCGCGGTCTGCGTCATCCGCTCCAGGCGGTCGAGCGGCAGATCCTGCGCCAGGCGCCGCCACGCCTCGATCCGCTCCTCGCGCGGGCACATCACCGAATCGATCCCGAGCAGGTTCACCCCGCGCAGCAGGAACGGGATCACCGTCGCCGCCAGGCCGCTGCCGCCGGCGAGCCCGCAGGCGGCGACGCTGGCGCGGTATTCGAGCTGGGTGAGGATCGTCGCCAGGGTCGCGCCGCCGACGGCGTCGACCGCGCCCGCCCAGCGCTCGCGGTCGAGCGGCCGCGGCGGCGGCGTCGCCAACGCCGCCCGCTCGATCAGCTCGGCGGCGCCGAGCGCGACGAGGTAGTCGCTCAGCTCGGGCCGTCCGGTCGAGGCCACGGTCCGATGCCCGAGCCGCGACAGCAGCGCCACCGCGACGCCGCCGACACCGCCGGCGGCGCCCGAGACCAGCACATCGCCGGCCCCGGGCCGCAGCCCGTGCCGCTCGAGCGCGATCACCGCCAGCATCGCGGTCAATCCGGCGGTGCCGATCGCCATCGCCTGCCGGCTGCCGAGCCCGTCGGGCCGGCGGACCAGCCACTCGGCCTTGACCCGCGCCTTCTCGGCATAGCCGCCCCAGCGCGTCTCGCCGACCCGCCAGCCGGTCAGCACCACCGGGTCGCCCGGCGCGAATTCGGGCGATTGCGAGCGCTCGACGGTCCCCGCGAAATCGACGCCGGGGACGTGCGGGTATTGCCGCACCAGTCGGCCGACGCCCTGAAGGATCATCCCGTCCTTGTAGTTCAGGGTCGAGTGCTCGACCGCGACCGTGACCTCGCCCGGCGGCAGCCGCTCCTCGTCGACCGCCTCGATCCGCGGGACGATCCTGCCGCCCTCCTCGTGCAGCACCAGCGCGCGGAACGCGCTCATCGGCGCCGGCGCCTGCAGGTGTCCATCGGCCGGCGCCTCCTTGCTCCAGTTAAAGGGATTCGCCTGCGCGCCGGCCGCGGCCGCTCAGCGGTGCGGGATCAGCCGGGTGACGTGGCCCATCTTGCGGCCGGGCTGGACCTCGCCCTTGCCGTAGAGATGCAGCTTGGCCAGCGGGTCGTTGAGCGCGTCCCGCCATTTCTCGACATCGCCGCCGATCAGGTTCTTCATGATCGCGTCGGAATGGTGCTCGACCGAGCCCAACGGCAGGCCGCACAGCGCGCGCACCAGCTGCTCGAACTGGCTGGTGATGCAGGCGTCGACCGTCCAGTGCCCGGAATTGTGCGGCCGCGGCGCCAGCTCGTTGACCAGGAGCTCGCCCGACTGGGTCACGAACATCTCGACCGCCAGCACGCCGACCAGATCGAGCTTCTCGGCGACGTGGCGGGCGATCGCCTCGGCCCGCATCGCGGTCTCGGGCTCGATCCGCGCCGGCGCGATCGTGGTGTCGAGGATGTGGTCCGAATGCTGGTTCTCGACCGGCGGATAGGTCGCCCAGGCGCCGTTGCGGCCGCGCGCGACGACGACCGAGATCTCGCAGGCGAAATCGACAAAGCTCTCGAGGATGCCGATCTCGCCGCCCATCCGCCGCCATGCCTCCTCCGGCCTGGTTTCGGGCGTCAGCGTCACCTGCCCCTTGCCGTCATAGCCCAGGCGCACGCTCTTGAGCACGGCCGGGTAGCCGAAATCGCGCATCGCGCGGACCAGCGAGGCGGCGTCGGAGACCTCGCGATAAAGCGCGGTGTCGACCTCGATCGAACGCAGGAAATCCTTTTCGCGCAGCCGGTCCTGGGTGATTTCGAGGATCTCCGGCCGCGGCAGGACGGGCTTCAGCGCGGCGACCCGGCGGACCGATGCGGCGGGTATGTTCTCGAACTCGAAGGTCGCGATGTCGACCGCGGCGGCGAAGCGCTCGAGCGCCTCGCGGTCGGCGAAGGCGGCCACGGTCGCGGCGCCGCAGACCTGCGCCGCCGGGCTGTCCGCCTCGTCGGCAAAGACATGGCAGCGGTAGCCGAGCCTGGCCGCCGCCAGCGCCGTCATCCGGCCGAGCTGGCCGCCGCCGAGGATCCCGATCGTGGCCCCGGGGGCGAGCGTGGCGGGGGCGAGCGTGGCGGGGGCCATCAGCCGCGGTCCGGGCGTTCGGCCACGGCCCGCGTCTGCGCCTCGCGCCAGGCGTCGACCGCCTGCGCTGCGGCCGGGTCGGAAAGCGCCAGGATCGCCGCCGCGCACAGCGCCGCGTTGACCGCGCCGGCCTCGCCGATGGCGAACGTCGCGACCGGCACCCCGGCCGGCATCTGCACGATCGACAACAGGCTGTCGACCCCCTTCAGCGTCCGGCTCTCGATCGGCACGCCGAGCACCGGCAGCGGCGTCAAGGCCGCGGCCATGCCCGGCAGGTGCGCCGCCCCGCCGGCGCCGGCGATGATCACCCGCAGCCCGCGCCCGCGCGCCGTGCGGGCATAGTCGTAGAGCCGCTCGGGGGTGCGGTGCGCCGAGACGATCCGCGTCTCGCAGCCGATGCCGAGCCGTTTGAGGGTGCCCGCGGCGTGCTGCATCGTCGCCCAATCGGATTGGCTTCCCATGATGATGCCCACCGCCGGACCGGCTTCGCTCATTCGACTCCTGTTCCCGATCGGGATGCCTCGCTCGCGGCATTATAGGGGGCGACCCCGGCCGCACAAGCGCGCCCGGCGCGGCGCGGCGGCTGGTGGAAGGAACCAGACACTTGACTCCGTTCCCGCCTTCCCGGCGAAGGCCGGGACCCATCTCTGCCATGGGTACCGGCCTTCGCCGGTATGGTGGGTAGTTGGCTCACATCCGTCAGATGCTATCCACTAGGCGATGATGTCGGGCAAGAGCTCGCTCTCGATCTTCGAGATCTGGTCCTTGAGCCGCAGCTTGCGCTTCTTGAGCCGCTGCAGCTGGAGCTGGTCGAACGGGGCGCGCTCGGCGAGGCGGGCGATCACGTCGTCGAGGTCGCGGTGCTCGGTCTTGAGCGCGGCGAGCCTTGCCCTGAGCGATTCTGTGTCGAGGTCCATGGGCCGGTGGCGTGCGGTTCGCCGGCCATTATATCATCCCTGATGCGGCCGGTGTCGAAAGCTCGCGCCGCCGGACCGCCGCGGCGGCCGGGCCTGTGGGGATTTTCGCTGGCGTTCTACGCCCGTCCCGGGGTCGCCCCGGCGCTGATCGCGCTGCAGGACCGGGCCGGCCTCGACGTCAACCTGATCCTCTACGCGCTGTGGCTTGGAGCCTCCGGGCGCGGCCGCCTCGATCGCGGCCGGCTGACCGAGGCCGACCGCGCCGTCGCCGCGATCCGAAGCGAGATCACCGAGCCGCTGCGGGCGCTGCGGCGCCGGCTGAAGGCGCGGCCCGACGCCGACATCCGGCGCCTGCGCGAAGCGGTCGGGCGGCTCGAGCTCGACGCCGAGAAGGCGGCGCTGCGCCGCCTCGCGCGCCTCGCCGGGCCGGGCGCCCGCGGCGCCCCTCGGGCGGAATGCCGGGCTGCGGCGCTGGCCAACCTCGCGCTGTGCCTCGGCCGCGAAGCCGCCGGGGCCGAGGCGGCGGCGCTGCGCGACGGGCTCGAAGGGCATCTTCAGGGCGGTTCCGCGGGCTCGCCCCAGCGCCGCACCGCGCCGGTTTCGAGACCGAACAGGTCGAGGACGCGGCCGAGGGTCTGATCGATCATCTCGGCCAAGGTGCGCGGCCTGGCGTAGAACGCGGGGACCGGCGGCGCGATCACCGCCCCCATCTCGGAAAGCGCCGTCATGGTCCGCAGATGGCCGGTGTGGAGCGGCGTTTCCCGAACCATCAGCACCAGCCGGCGGCGCTCCTTCAACACCACGTCCGCCGCCCGGCTCAAGAGGCTCGTCGTCACCCCATGGGCGATCTCGGACATGCTGCGGATCGAGCACGGGGCGACCACCATGCCGATCGTCTTGAACGAGCCCGACGAGATCGGCGCGGCGATGTCGCCGATCGCGTGGACAGTGTCGGCCAGGGCTCGCACCGCGGCCGGCTTCAGGTCGGTTTCGCGCGCCAACGCCACCTCGGCGGCGCGGCTGATGACGAGATGGGTCTCGACCGGCAGGGGCCGCAGCAGCTCGAGGAGCCGCACCCCGTAGATCACCCCGGAGGCCCCGCTGATCCCGACGATAAGCCTTGGCGCGCGGGACATTTCGGCCATGACGCCCTCTGTGAAAGCTGCGCCTGCGCCCTATCTTCGTCGCAGGGGATCGCCGGGCCTCGCCGGCTTGCCGATCGGGCGCTACTATCGCCCGCCTGCCGTCGTCTACCAAGGAGGGCCGCGCATGTCGCTGCACGATCGCATCGAGGCGCTGAGGGAAAAGCACGCCGCGCTCGAACGCGCCCTCGATGAAGAGAATCGTCGCCCGCTGCCCAGCCAGGACGCGATCTCCGACCTGAAGCGCCAAAAGCTCCGCATCAAGGACGAGCTCTACCAGCTCGAAAAGCACTGACCGCAAGCCGAAGCCGCCGGCGTCGCCTGTCGCCGCGACGAAACAGCCGCGGACGGGCGGTGCAATGCTGGCGCAGCGCCGCCGTCGCCAATATCGAGGGGGTTTCATGACCGGGATCGAGCGGACCGACTACACTGTCGCCAAGGGCGCCGTCTCGCTCGCCCTATACCGCAAGCGCAGCGCCGCGCCGGGGCCGGGCGAGCCGCCCCGCCCGGTGCTGTTCCTGGTCCACGGCTCGTCGAATTCGGCGTTGTCCTCGTTCGACCTCGCGGTCCCCGGCGCCGGCGAATATTCGACGATGAACGTGTTCGCCGGGCTCGGCTTCGATGTGTGGACGATGGACCACGAGAATTACGGCCGCTCGTCGCGCACCGAAGGGAATTCCGACATCGCCAGCGGCGTCGCCGACCTGATCGCGGCGAGCGCGCTGGTGCTGCGCGAGACCGGCCAGGAGCGGATGCACCTGATGGGCGAATCCTCGGGCGCGCTGCGCGCCGCCGCGTTCGCCGCTGCCCGGCCGGAGCGGGTCGGGCGGCTGGTGCTGAACGCCTTCACCTATACCGGAAAGGGCTCGCCGACCCTGGCGAAGCGGGCCGAGCAGGTCGAATTTTTCCGCACCCACAACCGCCGGCTGCGCGACCGCGACATGATCCGCAGCATCTTCACCCGCGACCATCCGGGAACCAGCGACCCGGCGGTGGCCGAGGCGCTGGCCGACGCCGAGCTCGCCTTTGGCGACCAGGTGCCGACCGGGACCTATCTCGACATGACCGCGAACTTGCCGGTCGTCGACCCTCTCAAGGTGCAGGCCCCGGTCATGATCGTGCGCGGCGAGCATGACGGGATCGCCAGCGAAGAGGATCTGCTCGACTTCTACCGCCTGCTGCCCAACCCCGACAGGCAATTCGTCGTCCTGCCGGGAGCGGCGCATGCGCTCGTCTTCGGCCACAACCGGCATCAGCTCTGGCATGTCGCGCACGCCTTTCTGACGATGCCGCCGCGCCGCGACCGCTGATCCAAGCTGCATCGGGAGAACAGAGACATGGCTGTCGTCGAGACCGAGCGCCACGGGCAGGTCCTGGTGGTGCGGATGAACCGGCCGGAGCGGCTGAACGCGCTCAATCACGAGATGCGCACCGCGCTCGCCGAGACCTGGACCGGGTTTCGCCGTTCGAGCGAGTTCGAGGTCGCGATCTTTACCGGCTCGGGCCGCGGCTTTTGCGCCGGCGAGGACATGAAGGAATTGCTGGCGGCCGGCCGGCCGGGCGGCAGCCGGCCCGCGATCGAGGACCCGTTCATGTCGGGGGCGCTCGAAAAGCCGGTCATCGCCGCGGTCAACGGCTTTGCCATGGGCGGCGGCTTCATGCTGGTCGAGCGCACCGATCTGCGCGTCGCCGCCAAGGGCGCGGTGTTCGAGGTCTCCGAAGCCAAGCGCTGGCTCCTCGGCGGCTACAACCACGGCCATCTCGCGAACCTGCCCTACCCGATCGCGATGGAGATGGCGCTGGGCTTTCGCTTCACGGCCGAGCGGTTCTACGAGATCGGCTTCTTGAACCGGCTGGTCGAGGCCGAGGAGCTGATCCCGAGCGCGCTGGCGATGGCCGAGCATCTCTTGACCCTGCCGCCGGCCTCGCGGGTCAACACCGTCCACATGATGCGCCAGATGCGCCCCGCGCCGGGGCCGGAGCACGTGCGCCTGGCGGCTGCGCTGCGCGACCACGGCGCCGAGAGCGATTTGATGGAATCGCGCGCCGCCTTCGCCGAAAAGCGCAAGCCCGATTTCAAGGGCTGGGACGATCCCGAGGACCGCTACCGCTTGCCTTCGCTCGAGAACATCGGTCACTGACGCCCGCCAAGCCCCCTCCGCCGTTCTTCCTTGATCCTCCCCCGCTCGCGGGGGAGGGCAGGGTGGGGGTGGGAAGGTGGGGTGAGTGGCGCCGCCGCTGTTGTCGGCGCGGGCCGCCTCACCCCGGCCCTCTCCCCCGGCCGGCGGGGGAGAGGGAGAATTTCGGAGAGCAACGATGGCTGATGCGACGAACGAAGGCCCGCTCGCCGGGCTCAAGGTGCTCGACCTGACCGAGCACATGGCGGGGCCGTTCTGCACGATGATCCTGGCCGACATGGGGGCCGAGGTCATCAAGCTGGAGCGGCCGGGCCGGGGCGATTCGGTGCGCGCCTGGGGCGACGGCAGCGAGCGCAACCCCTATTTCCGCTACATCAACAGGAACAAGAAGGGCATCACCCTCGACTACAAGCAGGCGGAGGGCAGGGCGCTGTTCCTGAAGCTCGCCGCCCAAATGGACGTGCTGGTCGAGAACTACCGCCCGAACCGTGATGCCGCGCGCCGGGCTCGGCTTCGAGGCGCTGCACGAGATCAACCCGCGCCTCGTCTACGCCCAGCTCTCGGGCCTCGGCTATGACGGCCCTTATGCCGGGCGCGGCGGCTTCGACCTGATCGCGCAGGGGATGGGCGGCATCATGCACGTGACCGGCGAGCCGGACGGGCCGCCGACCTCGGTCGGACTGCCGATCTGCGATCTCGGCACCGGGATGTGGGCGGTGCAGGGCATCCTCGCCGCACTCTACGAGCGCCAGCGCACCGGCAAGGGCCGGCTCGTCGAATGTTCTCTGCTGGAGACCGCGATCGGCTTCAGCTCGTGGACCAGCGCGCAATGGCTCGCCGACCATCGAGGAGCCGACCCGCCAGGGCTCGCGCCACCGCCAGAACGCGCCCTATCAGCGCATGAAGACGGGCGACGGCTATCTGATGGTGGGCGCCGCCGGCCAGCCGATCTGGGTTCGCTGCGCCGCGGCGCTGGGCCATCCGGAATGGGGCGACGACCCGCGCTTTGCGACGAACGAGCAGCGGCTGGCGAACCGCGCCGCGCTCGAAGCCGAGATGGAGGCGGTGCTCGCGACGGACACGACCGATCATTGGGTCGGCGTCCTCGAAGCCGCCGGCGTGCCCTGCGGCCCCGTCTACAATTACGCGCAGATGTTCGCCGACCCGCAGGTGCGCCACCGCGGGCTGATCCAATCCGCGACCGACCCGGAATTGGGCGAGGCGCCGCATGTCCGCACCCCGATCCGGATCGGCGACGGCATAGGGGTGCGCACCGTCGCGCCGAAGCTCGGCCAGCACAACGCCGAGATCTTCGGCCGGCTCGGCCTGACCGACTCGGATATCGCGGCGCTGCGGGACAAGCAGGTGGTGTAGCCGCTGCGGCCAGGGCCGCGCAGTCATCGTGGAGCCGCGGATCGCTCTCCGAACACCGGCATCGCCTTCCGCGTCACTTGGCGTCGGGAATAGGCGGGATCGCAACCCCGCTTTTGAAGCCCTGCAAGGTCCATTCGTATGCCGCGGCGCCGGGGCGGAAGGCGCCGAGGCGGGGCGACGCCAGGTCGAGAATGTCGACGATCACGATCGTCCACACCAAAGTCAGGAGCGCGGCCAGGATGTGAACCTGACGCCCTCTGAGGCCGAGCTGATAGCCGAGAGCGGCCATGCCCAGCAGCGCCATCCCGATCAACAGCCACAAAATCTGCGGCGGCAATTTGAGGTTATAGGCAAAGCGTTCCGCCGTCGCCCTGTCGAAGGTCTCGTTCAGGGCGGCCATCAGCGAGGCGGAAACGGGATTGGGCTCCTCCCGCGCGATCGCCGCCATATGCCCCCATATCTGCGACTGCAAGGCATTGGTGCGTTTGTTTATTTCGTCGATGGCGGCGCGATCGAGGCCGGTGCGGACAAAATCGATCCTTACCTGCGTGTATTGCTCCAGCAATCGCGCGATCTCGGCTCCTCGGACATGGCCGATCGCCTCCGCGCGCAGCCAGGCGGTGCCGATGGCGTTGGCCTCGGCCAGGGTTCCTTGAACGCGTTCGCTGAAGCGGGTGTTGGCGAACGACAGGGTCAGCGCCAGGACGAACGCCAAGAGGCCGAGCATGCCGCCGACGATTACGCCGACGCCTTCGGCCTGGGGCTCTCCGCCGCGGGCCTTGCGCCGCCAGCCGAGCCAGTAGCCGGCCTCGTGCGCCAGCATCTGCGCGGCGAAGAGCAGAAAGCCGAATGCGTAAATGCTCCAGTCGGCGATCGCTGCGAGCACGGTCATCGGGCGTTTGCCTTCTCAATGTCTGGGTTGGAATGGAGCGCGTTACCTCAGTCGATCATCATCGCCCCCGCGGAAGAGCGTGTGAAGAAATCGGGACGCAGGAGGAAATCAGCAAACGCTCTATGTCGCTTTCCCGTGGGCCTTCAGCCCACGGACTTGATCCGTGGGGGAAGCCGGGACCCATCTCTCCAACGCTCCAAATTTTCAATCGGTTACAACTGCGTACAAGCAAATCCAGCACCTTACGTCCGGAAGGATGGACCCCGGCCTGCGCCGGGGAAGCGAGCAAAACAGCGCCGGCGGGATTCCTTCACAGCCTCGGAAGCGGGGGTCCAGGGGGGACGTTCGAGCCCTTCCGCCCCCTGGGTTCTCGCGTTCGCGGCTTATGCGGGCACGCTGCGCGAGGCATCGAGGAATGGCTTGGCGATGCTGTGAAGGATCAGCTGCACCGGGTCGCGCGTCTCCGGCAATTTTCCGACCGCATGGTGCGCCTCGCGCGGCGTCGTCCGCCGCAACGTCTTGCCTTGCGCAAGCATCGCCTGCGCGGTCGAAGCGCCGGCCAGCCGCAGGCTGGTCCTGCTCCGGCCCTTGCCCGATGCAGCCACAAAGCGCGGCCCCTTGCGTCCCTTGGCCTTAGCCTTTCTCCTCCGCCGCGGTCGACGGCCGTCACCCGCCCGACCTCCAAATGATCAGAATAACACCGCAACCGCAGGAAACCGGCAAGGCGCCGCGCATCCAGGTTTTGTTGGGCTTGCCGTCGGCTTGGTTTCGGACGCGAAGAGGCGGCGCCTGTAATCCCGGTCAATACCCGACCGCCGGGTCGATCCGGTTCGGCACCGGGCGGCCCGCCTCGAAGGCGCGGATGCTGTCGCGGACGATGGGCGCGGCGGTCAGGGGGTTGGTGATGCCGGCGATGTGCGGGGTGACGAGGATGCGCGGGTGGCGCCAGAACGGGTGGCCCGGCGGCAGCGGCTCCTCGGCGAACACGTCGAGCGCTGCGGCCGAGAGCTGACCCGAGTTCGAGCGCCGGGATCAGGTCGTCCTCGACCAGATGGCCGCCGCGCCCGGCGTTGACGAGGCCGGCGCCCCTGGGCAGTGCGGCAAAGGTGCGGGCGCAGAGGATGCCCTGCGTCTCGGCGGTCAGCGGCAGCAGGCAGACGAGGATTTCAGTCCCGGCGAGGAGGGGCGGCAGGCCCGCCGTACCGGCATAGGTCTGAAAGCCCGCGGCGCTTTGCTGCCGCCGGCTCCAGCCCAGAACCGGAAAGCCCAGGGCTGCGAGCTTGCGCCCGGCGTCGCGCCCGATCTCGCCGAAGCCGAGAATCCCGACCGGCCGCTCGGCGGCGTTCTTCTGCCCGAGCTCGCGCCAGATCCCGGCCTCCTGCTGGGCCCGGTAGTCGAGATCCTGGCGGTGCATTCGCAGCACCTGCAGGACAATGTACTCGCTCATCGCGTCGACCAGATAGGGATCGACCAGCCGGACGATCGGCAGGGACCGCGGCAGCAGCGGATCGACGAGGATGTGGTCGACCCCGGCCCCGAGCGACAGGATCAGCTCGAGGTTCGGCAGCGAGGCGAGGAGGCCCGGCTCGGGCCGCCACACGAGCGCGTATTTTATGTCGGCGGGGTCGCCGATTTCCGGCCACACGCGGATTTCGAGGTCGGGCATCAGCCGGCCGATCTGCGCCCGCCAGCGCGCCGTCGAATCGACCGTGGAACGGAACAAGAGCGCCATTGGCCGCCTTCATAGCACAATCCACGGCCCCGGCATCGCCGAGAGGTCGCGGACAAGGTCGACCGTTATTCCCGGGACGACCCTCCGGGGCCGGGCCCGGAACCTGTGAACACCGGCCCAGTCCATGATTTTTCGAAGCCGGTTTTCATGGTTTCCGGGCTCGCGCAGGGCTGTCCGGTTCGCGAAATCTGGTTGTGGAGTTGGCCCCAGGACCCAACCAACGCTCGTCATGCCCGTGCGTGTCACGGGCATCCACGCCTTTGGCGACCGCAGACAAGACGTGGATGCGCGGATCAGGTCCGCGCAAGACGACTTTAACTTGTTTTGCAGAACCTAATTTTCCCCGGATAGCCTGCGGGCTTGTGGGCGAAGCCCGCGCCCCGGCATGACGATCATCCGGCCTGTTTCCCCGGCGCGCCGAATGGAGCGGGTCAGGCGCGCGGGAAGGGCGGCGGGGTGTTGCAATCCGGGGTGATCCGTGGTGTGTGTGCCAGGATGTTGGTCTCACCCGGTGAGACGATGTCGTGGGCTTCTGGCCTCCGCCGGCGCGGCTTGGGCCGGGCGGTCGGCCTGATGCTCGCGCTGGCGACGGCCGCGGCGGCGGCGGATGCGCCGGAGGCGCAGTTCTTCCGCATCGGCGCCGCCGGCACCGGCGGCAGCTTCTTCGAGATCGCCGGGGTCATCGCCGGCGCGATCTCCAAGCCGCCCGGCGCGCCGCCCTGCGAGCGCGGCGGCAGCTGCGGCGTGCCGGGGCTGGTGGCGGTGGCGCAGGCGACGCAGGGCTCGGTCGACAACATCCGGATGATCGCGTCGGGCCAGATCGAATCCGGCATCGCGCAGTCCGACATCGCCGGCTGGGCCTATGCCGGAACCGAGCGTCTTCGCCGGCGAGGCGGCGATCAAGCAGCTGCGCGCGATCGCCAGCCTGTTTCCCGAGCGGCTGCAGCTGGTCGTGCGCGCCGCCGGCCCGATCAAGACCTTGGCCGACCTCAAGGGTCGGCGCATCTCGCTGGGCGAGCTCGATTCGGGGACGCTCGTCGACGCCCGCATCCTTCTGGCCGCGGCCGGGCTCGCCGAAGGCGATTTGATCGCCGAGTTCCTGCGGCCGGGCGCCGCCGCCGCCAGGCTAAAGGACGGGGCCATCGACGGGTTTTTCCTGATCGGCGGCGTCCCGGTCCCGGCGGTGCGCGATCTCGCCGCCGCGACCCCGATCCGGCTCGTCCCGATCGACGACGAGGTCCTGGCGCGGATGCAGAAGCGATACGGCCTCTATCGCCGCGCGACGATCCCGGCCGGATCCTATCCCGGGGTCGATGCCGAGACCCCGTCGATCGGGTTTCACGCGATCTGGGTGGTCACCGCCGATCTACCCGACGAGCTGGTCTATGCCGTCACCAAGGCGTTGTGGAGCGAGGCGGCGCGCCGCCTGCTCGATGCGCACAGCCTGATCGGCAGGCAGGTGCGGCTCGAGGACGCGCTGGAGGGGCTGTCGGCGCCGCTGCATCCGGGGGCAAGGCGCTTCTACCGCGAGGCGGGGCTGCTGGTCGAGGGCGACGCCTCGCCCGCCAAGGCCCAATGACGGCGAGGAGGATGCGTTGAGCAGGAGACGAGATGAGCTTTGTTGAGCGGCTGCGCGACTACTTTTCGCCGAAGGAGCGGGTCGACACCTCGCCCGTGGTGGCGGACGAGGTCAAATGCACGACCTGCTACATGTGCGCCTGCCGCTGCGGCATCAAGGTTCACCTGAAGGACGGCGCCATCCGCTACATCGAGGGCAACCGCGACCACCCGATCAACCGCGGGGTGATCTGCGGCAAGGGTGCGGCCGGCATCATGCAGCAGCAATCGCCGGCGAAGCTGACCAAGCCGCTGAAGCGGGTCGGCGAGCGCGGCTCGGGCGAGTTCCGCGAGATCGAGTGGGAGGAAGCAATCTCGACCGCGGTCGAATGGCTGTCGGCGATCCGTGCGGCGGACCCGAAAAAGCTCGCCTTCTTCACCGGCCGCGACCAGAGCCAATCCCTGACCGGCTATTGGGCGGCCCAGTTCGGCACCCCCAACTTCGCCGCCCATGGCGGCTTCTGCTCGGTCAACATGGCGGCGGCCGGCATGTATACGCTCGGCAGCAGCTTTTGGGAGTTCGGCGAGCCCGATTGGGAGCGCACCCGCTTTTTCATGATGTTCGGCGTCGCCGAGGACCATGATTCGAACCCGATCAAGATCGCGCTGTCGGGCCTGCGCCGTCGCGGCGCCAAATTCGTCTCGGTCAATCCGGTGCGCACCGGCTATTCGGCGATCGCCGACGAATGGGTCGGGATCAGGCCGGGGACCGACGGGCTCTTCGTGCTGGCGCTGATCCACGAGCTGCTGCGGGCCGACCGCATCGATGTCGACTACCTCGGCCGCTACACCAACGCCGCCTGGCTGGTGATCCAGGCCCCGGGGGCCGCCGATCACGGGCTCTTCGCCCGCAACGAAGCGGGCGAGCCCCTGGTGCTGGAGCCCTCGGGCGCGCTGGCGAGCAGCGCCGCGACCGGAGTCCAGGCCCGCCTCGTCGGCGATGCGGTATTGCCCGACGGCCGGCGCGCCGTGCCGGTCTTCCAGCTCGTCGCCGAGCGCTGTCTCGATCCGCAATATGCGCCCGAGGCGGTGGCCGCGGCCTGCGGCGTCCCGGCGGCGACGATCCGCCGGCTCGCCGCCGAGATCGCCCGCGTCGCCTTCGAGGAGGAGATCGAATTGCCGGTGGCGTGGACCGATTGGGCCGGCCGGCGCCACGAGACGATGCGCGGGCGGCCGGTGTCGCTGCACGCGATGCGCGGCATCTCCGCCCATTCGAACGGGTTCCAGACCTGCCGCGCCCTGCACCTCTTGCAGATCCTGCTCGGCACGATCGACGCGCCGGGCGGCTGGCGCTACAAATCGCCGCATCCCAAGCCCTGCCCGCCGGGTCCGAAGCCCGCCGGCAAGCCCGAGCAGGTCGTCCCCGGCAAGCCGCTGCCGGGGATCCCGCTCGGCTATCCGATGTCGCCCGAGGATTTGATCGTCGACGCCGACGGCCGGCCCGCCGCGGATCGACAAGGCGTTCTCCTGGGAGGCCCCGATCGCCGCCCACGGCATGATGCAGATGGTCATCCTCAATGCCTGGAAGGGCGATCCCTACCCGATCGACACGCTCTTCATGTACATGGCCAACATGGCCTGGAACTCGGCGATGAACAGCGCCGAGACGATGCGCATGCTGACCGACAAGGACGCCGCGACCGGCGAATACCGCATCCCGCGGATCATCTATTCCGACGCCTACTACTCCGAGATGGTCGCCTACGCCGACCTCGTCCTGCCCGACACGACCTATTTCGAGCGCTGGGACGCCATTTCGCTGCTCGACCGGCCGATCGGCGGGCCGGACGGCCCCGGCGACGCGATCCGCCAGCCGATCCTGACCCCCGACCGCGATGTCCGCCCGTTCCAGGACGTCTTGATCGAAATGGGCGCCCGGCTCGGGCTGCCCGGCTTTGTGACGCCGCAGGGCGGGCCGCGCTACCCCGGGCTCTATCCCGACTACCTCGTCAACCACGAGCGCCGGCCGGGGGTGGGGCCGCTCGGCGGCTGGCGCGGGGAGGACGGCGACCGGGCCGGGCGCGGCGCGCCCAACCCGCGCCAGCTCGAGGCGTACATCGCCAACGGCTGCTTCTGGAAGCACCGCCTGCCCGAGGATCAGCTCTACTTCAAGCACGCCAACCGGGCCTATCTCGACACCGCGGTCGAGATGGGGATGATCGACCGGGCCGACCCGATCGTCCTGCAGCTCTATGTCGAGCCGCTGCAGCGCTTCCGGCTCGCCGCCGAGGGCCACGGCGCGGTCCAGCCGCCGCGAGGCGCACCGCGCGCGGATCGCTGCCTATTTCGACCCGCTGCCGTTCTGGTACATGCCGTTCGAGGAGGCGCGGATCGACCGCGACACCTTCCCGCTGCACGCGCTGACGCAACGCCCGATGCAGATGTACCATTCCTGGCACTCGCAGAACGCGTGGCTGCGGCAGATCCTCGGCAACAACCGCCTCTTTGTGAACCGGGCGGCCGGGCGGGCGCTCGGCCTCGCCGAGGACGACTGGGTGTGGCTGTCGAGCCATCACGGCCGCATCCGCGTGCCGACCCGGCTGATGGACGGGGTCAACCCCGACACCGTGTGGACCTGGAACGCGATCGGCAAGCGGGCCGGGGCCTGGAACCTCGCCCCGGATTCGCCCGAGTTCCGCAAGGGGTTTCTCTTGAACCACCTGATCTCGGAATTGCTGCCGGCCGATGGCGGCTGGGACTACGCCAATGCCGACCCGGTCACCGGCCAGGCCGCCTGGTACGATCTGCGGGTGCGCATCGACAAGGCCGCGCCGCTCGAAGCCGGCGCGACGATGCCCGAGTTCGCCCCGTTCGGGCATCCGCCGGGGCTCGCCGCGCCGCCCGCGATCCTGCGCTACGGCGCGCGCGCCGGGCAAAAGGGGGAGGGGGCATGACCTCGCTGCCCGAGCCGCGGCCCGGCCAGAAAAAGCTCGGCCTCGTCATCGACCTCGACATCTGTGTGGGCTGCCACGCCTGCGCCACCGCCTGCAAGGAGTGGAACAGCGGCGGCCACATGGCGCCGTTGACCGACTTCAACCCCTACGGGGCCGGCGCCTGGGGGGTGTGGTTCAACCGCATTCACGCCTTCGAGGAGGGCGAGGGCGAGGGCGCGCGCACGGTCTATTTCCCGCGCTCGTGCCTGCATTGCGAGGAGCCCGCCTGCGTCACGCGTGTGCCCGACCGGCGCCTCCTACAAGCGCGCCGAGGACGGGATCGTGCTGGTCGACGAGGCGATCTGCATCGGCTGCAAGCTGTGCTCATGGGCCTGCCCCTACGGCGCCCGCGAGTTCGACGAGGACGTGGGCGTGATGAAGAAATGCACCTTGTGCATCGACCGCATCTACAACGAGCATCTCCCGCCCGAGGATCGCCAGCCCGCCTGCGTCATGGTCTGCCCGGTCAACGCCCGGCATTTCGGCGATCTCGGCGATCC
>CAVQSZ010000021.1:0-2500 GCA_963716115.1 uncultured Alphaproteobacteria bacterium | reverse complement strand
GAAGCAGCCATCCTTTAAAGAAAGCGTAATAGCTCACTGGTCTAAGCTAAGCCGTCCGGCGCCGAAAATGTAACGGGGCTCAAGCCGCGCACCGAAGCTGCGGGTGTTCAGAAGGCAGGGATCAGGGATCAGGGATCAGAACCGAGGTGGAAATGCCGGGCTATGTCAGTCGGGTGGAGGAGCTCGAGGTGTTTCGGCGGGCCTATCGGCTGTCGCTGGAGGTGCATCGGGCGAGCCTCGAACTGCCGCGGATCGAGCAATGGGCGCTGGCCGATCAGATCCGGCGCGCGTCGAAATCGATCTGCGCCAACCTGGCCGAAGGGTTCGGCAAGCAGCGTCAGTCGCGCGCCGAGTTTGGCCGCTTTTTGTTGATGGCGGTCGGCTCGGCCGACGAGATGCAGGTGTGGTCGCTCTATTGCCGCGACCTGGGCTATGTCGAAGCCGATGTGGCCGAGCGTTGGCGGGGCGAGTACGCGCAGATTGCCCGCATGCTGCAGGGCCTTCATCGCGGCGGTTCTGATCCCTGATTCCTGATCCCTGTCTTCTGAACGCGGTAGCGGAGCGTTCCGTAGGCCATTGAAGCAGGGGCGCGAGCCCTTGTGGAGGCATCGGAAGCGAGAATGCTGACATGAGTAGCGACAATGAGGGTGAGAAACCCTCACGCCGAAAATCCAAGGGTTCCTGCGCAAGGTTAATCCGCGCAGGGTTAGCCGGCCCCCTAAGGCGAGGGCGACAGCCGTAGCCGATGGGAATGGGGTTAATATTCCCCAGCCCGCCGGGGCGCGACGAAGGCCGAAAGCCGTTTTGCCTTACTGGATTGGCAGGGCGGCCTGGGGCTTCCGGGAAACAGCGCCGGCGACATGGACCGTACCCCAAACCGACACAGGTGGATTGGTAGAGGATACCCAGGCGCTTGAGAGAACGGTGTTGAAGGAACTCGGCAAAATGCCCCCGTAACTTCGGGAGAAGGGGGCCCCGTCCTTGCGCAAGCAGGGGCGGGGGGCACAGAGTTGGGGGTGGCGACTGTTTACTAAAAACACAGGGCTCTGCGAAGTCTTCCAGACGACGTATAGGGTCTGACGCCTGCCCGGTGCCGGAAGGTTAAGAGGAGGGGTGCAAGCTCCGAATCGAAGCCCCGGTAAACGGCGGCCGTAACTATAACGGTCCTAAGGTAGCGAAATTCCTTGTCGGGTAAGTTCCGACCTGCACGAATGGCGTAACGACTTCCCCGCTGTCTCCAACACCGGCTCAGCGAAATTGAATTCTCCGTGAAGATGCGGAGTCCCCGCGGTCAGACGGAAAGACCCCGTGCACCTTTACTACAGCTTTGCAGTGGTGTTAGGGATCGTGTGTGTAGGATAGGCGGGAGCCTGTGAAGCCCTGGCGCCAGTTGGGGTGGAGGCAACCTTGAAATACCGCTCTCATGGTCTCTGGCATCTAACCGCGGCCCGTTATCCGGGTCCGGGACCCTGCATGGCGGGTAGTTTGACTGGGGCGGTCGCCTCCCAAATGGTAACGGAGGCGCGCGATGGTGGGCTCAGGCTGGTCGGAAATCAGCTGTCGAGTGCAATGGCACAAGCCCGCCTGACTGCGAGAGCGACGGCTCGAGCAGAGACGAAAGTCGGCCATAGTGATCCGGTGGTCCCGCGTGGAAGGGCCATCGCTCAACGGATAAAAGGTACGCCGGGGATAACAGGCTGATGACGCCCAAGAGTCCATATCGACGGCGTCGTTTGGCACCTCGATGTCGGCTCATCGCATCCTGGGGCTGGAGCAGGTCCCAAGGGTATGGCTGTTCGCCATTTAAAGCGGTACGTGAGCTGGGTTTAGAACGTCGTGAGACAGTTCGGTCCCTATCTGCCGTGGGTGTTCGAGACTTGCGAGGCGCTCTCCCCAGTACGAGAGGACCGGGAGGGACGCACCTCTGGTGGACCGGTTGTGGCGCCAGCCGCAGCGCCGGGTAGCTAAGTGCGGACGGGATAACCGCTGAACGCATCTAAGCGGGAAACCCTCCTCAAAACCAGGTCTCGTCGAGAGCCGTGGAAGACCACCACGTCGATAGGCCGGAGGTGGAAGCGGGGCAACCCGCGCAGCTGACCGGTACTAATCGCTCGAACGCGCTTGACGCCCCCCAGGAAAACCGCCGCGCGCAGCGGCAAAGCCCCGCCGCGCGCCTCGCCTTCCAGGGCCTCGCATTCCAGGGCCTCGCCCCAAAGGGCCTTGCGCCCAAGACCCTTCCCCCCCGCTCACACACAACCCCGCGGAGGCCGCGCCGGCCTGGTGGCCATGGCGAGGGGCCAAGCACCCGATCCCATCCCGAACTCGGCCGTGAAAACCCTCAGCGCCGATGGTACTGCCGCTCAAGCGGCGGAAGAGTAGGTCGCCGCCAGGCCCGCCCGGCCCCCGCAAACAACCCCTCACCCAACCCAAACCCCACCAGCCCCCCGCGGGGTGGAGCAGCCCGGTAGCTCGTCAGGCTCATAACCTGAAGGTCGCAGGT
>CAVQSZ010000020.1:0-377263 GCA_963716115.1 uncultured Alphaproteobacteria bacterium | reverse complement strand
CGTCCCCTACCGGATTCGAACCGGTGTTGCCGCCGTGAGAGGGCGGTGTCCTAGGCCTCTAGACGAAGGGGACGAGGCCATCTGTTAATAGCGCGCCGCGCCGGCCGACTCAAGAGCGGGGAGAGCCGGGCGCCTATTCGCGAAAATTGAGGTATTGCAGAGGCTGCTCGATCTTCAGCCCGCGCACCAGCGTGATCGCCTGCTGCAGGTCGTCGCGCTTCTTGCCGGTGACGCGCAGCTCGTCGCCCTGGATCGAGACCTGCACCTTCAGCTTGCTGTCCTTGATCTCGCGGATCAGCTGCCGCGACAGGTTGGCGTCGACCCCCTGGCGCAGCGCAATCGTCTGGCGCAGCGTGTTGCCGGAGGCCTTCTCGGGCGGCTTGTAGTCGAGCGATCCCGGCTCGACCTTGCGCCGGGTCAGGTGCACCTTGAGGAGCTCGTGCATCTGCTTCAGCTTCAATTCGTCGTCGGCGAGGATGGCGAGCGCCCCTTCCTTGCGCTCGATCGTGCATTTGCTGCCCTTGAAATCGAACCGCGTGGCGATCTCGCGCGTCATTCCGGCAAGCGCGTTGTCGACCTCGGCAAGGTCGATCCGGGAAACGATGTCGAAGCTCGGCACGAGAACCCTCTTGCGCAATATCGTCGGCCTGATGGCGATCCGATATAGCGCGCCGCGGCCGCCGGCACAGGGGCGCCCGCCAGGATTAAGCAAAATCGTCTTCGATTCAGCCCGAGCCTTGCCTCAGGCGCTGGAACACCGGCGGCGCCATCGCCCGTCTCAGATGCGCCGCGATCCGCCGATAGGCATCGTCGCACGGCGGTCGCCGGCGCGGCCTGGTCGACGCCTCGCCGCTGTCGCCGGCCCGCGCCCAGCGGACGGCCGCGTCGCGCAGCTCGGGGTCTGCGAGGATGAAATCGACGGCTTGGTTCTGCGTGCCGAGGGTAGGGGCGCCGTTTTCCTCGGCCAGCTCGCGATAGACCTCGATGACATAGGCCATCGCCTGTCGAATGAGCTCAGTGTCTTCGCTCAGCGCGTCCTCCCTCGCCGACGTCTCAGACAGTGAACGCTCCAGCGCGGCCGTTCTCCTCACGGTTTTCGACGAAAGCCGCGCGCCGTGCGCGCCAGCGCCTCGGTCGGCGCGGCCCCCGGCGCCCAGCCGAGCGCGGCGCGGGTTTCGCTGTCGTCGACCTGCAGCGACAAGGTCAGGCGCGACAGCGGCGGGCCGAGCGCCGGCACGCCGCGCAGCAGGCCAAGCACGGCGTCCGGGACCGCGAACAGCCGCGGCCGGCGGCCGAGCCCGGCGGCGAGCGCCCGGATCAGCTCGGGGGTCGACAGATCGGCCGCGTCGCGGACCAGCAGCGCGCGGCCCGCCGCTTTGGGATCAACGCAGACCAGAGCCGCGGCGTCGACCAGATTGTCGAGAAAGATCAGGCTGCGCCGGTTGTCGACGGCGGCGAAGGGCAGCGGCAGCCCGCTCGCGACGAGCCCGATCAGCGCTCGGAAATTTGCTTTTACCCCAGGCCCGTAGACGAGCGGCGGGCGCAGGATCACGAGATCGAGGCCGGTCTCGGCCGCGGCGGCCGATAGCGCGCGCTCGGTCGCGAGCTTGGCCCGGCCGTAGGGGTCGCTCGGGCGCGGCCGGTCGTCCGGACGAAACGGGGCCCCCGGTTCGGTTGCCGCCCCCATCGCCCGCACCGAGCTCATCTGGACGAGGCGCCGCACCCCGGCCGCGGCCGCCGCCCGCGCCAGCGCCGCCGCGGCTTCGGGCTCCGCGCCGGAAGCCGGGTCGAGCCCGGCCCGGTGCGCCCGGTTGGCGAGATGAACCACGATGTCGACGCCGGCGAGGTGGGGCCGCCAGTCGGTCTGCGGCCCGATATCGCCGATCGCGCGCAGCACGGCGCCGGCGATCGGCTCCGCCGCCCGGCGCGTCAGGCCGAGGACCTGATGCCCGCGCTCGGCCAAGCCGCGGCACAGCGCCCGGCCGATGAAGCCGGCCGCGCCAGTCACCAGGATGCGCGCCAGGCCCTTTTTCCTCCGCCATCGGATCGACGAGCGGCTCAGCTTGTCATCGCGGGCGAAGCGAAGCAATCTCGGGCCGAGAATGCTCCGCCGCGCGCCGCGCTCCTCGCCATGACGCCCATTCCCGACCAGAACGCGGCGCAACATCGCGGGCGGCGGCCAAAGCTGCTCTTTCTGGTCACCGAGGACTGGTATTTCTGCTCGCACCGGCTGCCCGTCGCGCGGGCGGCGCGCGACGCCGGCTTCGACATCGTGGTCGCCGCCCGGGTGCGCGCCCATGGCGAGAGGATCGGCGATGAGGGCTTCATCCTGCGCCCGCTCTCGTGGCGCCGCCGCGGCGACGGGCTTCTCGGCGCCGGGCGCGCGGTCGCCGAGATCGCGCGGCTCTATCGCGCCGAGCGGCCTGACATCGTGCACCATATCGCGCTGAAGCCGGTGCTGTTCGGCGGCCTCGCGCGGCGCCTCGCCTTTCGGCGCGGGCCGGGCATGCCGGCGCAGGTCAATTCGGTGATGGGCCTGGGCTCGGGCTTCTCGTCAGCCGGCCCGCGGGCGAGCCTGCGGCGGCCGATCCTCGCCGCGGCCCTTGGCCTCGCCGCGCGCGGGCGGAGCGGCTGGCTGGTCGCGCAGAACCCGGAGGACGCCGCCGCGCTCGCCGCGCTCGGGGCCGCGCCGCAGCGGATCGCGCTGATTCGTGGCTCGGGGGTCGATATCGGGCATTTCGCCGCAATGCCCGACCCGGCCGGCGGCGCCGTCACGATCGCGCTGGTCTCGCGCATGCTGCGCGGCAAGGGGGTGCTCGACGCGGCGGCGGCGATCCACCGGTTGCGGGCGCGCGGCCTGCCGGTCGAGCTGGTGCTGGCCGGGCCGATCGATCCCGACAACCCGGACTCGCTGACCGCGGCCGAGCTGACCGCGCTGGCGGCCGAGACCGGGATCGCCTGGCTCGGCCCGGTCGCCGACGTGCGCGAGGTGTGGCGGCGGGCGGCGATCGCAGTGCTGCCCTCGACCTATGGCGAAGGGGTGCCCAAGGCGCTGATCGAGGCGGCGTCCTGCGGCCGGCCGATTGTCGCCGCCGATGTCCCCGGCTGCCGCGAGATCGTTCGACCCGGCGAGACCGGGCTGTTGGCTCCGCCGCGCGATGTCGAGGCGTTGGCCGAGGCGATCGCCGCGCTGGCCGGCGACCCCGAGCGGCGCCGGGCGATGGGGCAGGCCGGGCGGGCGCTCGTCGAGCGCGACTTCGCCGAGGCGATCGTCGCCCGCCAGACCCTGGCCCTCTACCGCGCCGCCCTCGAGGAAAGAGAGACGCCCCGATGACCCGCGCCTGGCTCGCGATCGCCGCGCTCGGCGGGCTGCTCTCGGTGGCGGCGGGAGCGGCGGCGGCACATCTCGCCGCCGGCGACGCGCGGGCGGCGGAATTGCTGCGCACCGGCGCGCTCTACGGCATGGTCCACGCCGCGACGCTCGTCGGCCTGTCGGCGCTCGGCCCGAGCCGGCCCACCGCGCCGATCCTCGTCGCCGGCTGGAGCTTCGCCGCCGGCATTCTGCTGTTCAGCCTCAGTCTCTTCGCGCTGGCGCTGACCGGGCTCGCCGGCTTCGGCCTGGTCACGCCGTTCGGCGGCGCCGCCCTGCTGATCGGTTGGACCGCGCTCGGATTGTCGGCGCTGCACCGGGATTAGTAGCTGTAGGGTGGGCTGAGCAATCGCGAAACCCATCGCAACCGCCGCAGCAGATGGGTTTCGCTGCGCTCAACCTATCCTACGGGGTGATGGGGCTGAAGCATCTCGATGCATCCAAGCACTTTGGGCGCTCCTCCGGATGAGGGTGCAATAGTCCCGCCACAACCGTTGTTGCTGGGGCGACAATAGCCGTACCATGCATGATAAACGCCCCTTCACCGGTTACGGCATCGGGGCGTCCCGGAGGCGCGAAGCAATTGATGTGGATTGGCGCCGTGCGTCCCGGCGATGGCCCAGGGCTGTCCGGGGAAAATTGAGCTCCGATCCAAGCATGTTTGATTTCGTACAAAACAATTTCAGGTCCTCTTGCGCGGACTTGATCCGCGCATCCACGTCCTGGCTGCGGCCGCCGGCAGGCGTGGATGCCCACGGATCAGGGTCTGTGGGCTGAAGGCCCACGGGTCAAGCCCGGCCAAGGCGACTTTACATTGGTCGACGGGACACCGAACCACGTCTGGCCTGCAGGCAAATTTTCCCCGGACAGGCCTGCGCGAAGGCGGGGAACGCTCCGCGCCTATCCTCCATCCGCCCTCAGGACGCCAGCGAGACCTTCTCACCCTGCCCGAGGCTCCGGCCGCCGTTGGCGCTGAACAGGTGGCAGGCGACGAGGCGGCCATCTACCTCGGCGAGCGCCGGCGCGGTCTGCCCGCAGATCGGCATCGCGTGCGGGCAGCGTGGGTGGAAGCGGCAGCCCGATGGCGGGTTGATCGGGCTCGGCACCTCGCCGCTCAGGATGATCTCCTCGCGCCGCTCGTCGGGATGGCTCGGCAGCGCCGCCGAGAACAGCGCCTCGGTGTAGGGGTGCTTCGGAGCCTGGGCCAGGGTTCGGGCGTCGCCGCTCTCGACGATCTGGCCCAGATACATGACCACGATATTGTGACTCATATGCGCGACGGCCGCGAGGTCGTGGGCGATGAACAGATAGGAGACCCCGAGCTCCTCCTGGAGATCGCGCAACAGGTTCAGGATCTGCGCCCGGATCGACACGTCGAGGGCGGAGACCGGCTCGTCGAGGACGATGAGCTTTGGCGACAGCGCCAGGGAGCGGGCGATGGCGATGCGCTGCCGCTGACCGCCCGAGAACTCATGCGGGAAGAGCTCGGCCGCGCGCTCGGGCAATCCGACAAGGTCGAGAAGCCGCAGCACCCGCTGGCGCACCGCTGCCGCCGGCAGCGTTTCGTTGGTGGTGAGCGGCTCGGCGATGATGGCGCTGATCCGCATGCGCGGGTTGAGCGAGGCGTAGGGGTCCTGAAAGACGGCCTGCACCGATTTGCGGTAATGCCGCCGCCCGGCGGCGTCCAGCTTTTGCAGGTCTCGCCCCTCGAAGCGCATCGTGCCGCCGGTCGGCTCTTCGAGGCCGAGCACGAGCTTGGCCGTCGTGGTCTTGCCGCAGCCGGATTCGCCGACGACCCCGAGCGTGCGCCCGCTTTCGATCGTGAACGAGATGCCGTCGACCGCGCGCACGACGGGGCGCTCGCCGCCGAAGATGCCGCGCTTGCCTTCGAAATGCTTGCTGAGCCCCGCCGCTTCGATGACGATCATCAGGCGGTCCCGGTTTGGAGGGCATGGCCGGCGGCGCCGATGCCGGGGCCGGCGAGCCAGCAGCGCGCGGTGCGGCCGTCCTCGACGATGAAAGCCGGCGGCGTCTGGTCGAAGCAATGCGGCAGGGCGCGCGGGCAGCGCGGCGCGAAAGAGCAGCCCGGCGGCAAGGAGGCGAGGTCGGGCGGCTGTCCGTCGATCGCGGTCAGACGCTGGCGGTTGTCGCTCATCCGTGGGATCGAGGTCAGCAGCGCCTCGGTATAGGGGTGCGCCGGCGCGTTGAAGATGCGAGACACCGGCCCCAACTCGACGACGCGGCCGGCGTACATGACCGCCAGCTGATCACACATCTTGGCGACGATGCCGAGGTTGTGGGTGATGAAAATGAGGGCGAGGTTGTGCTCGCGCTGCAGGTCGCCCAAGAGCTTCAAGTACTGCGCCTGGATCGTCAGGTCGAGGCTGGTGGTCGGCTCGTCGGCGATCAACAGGCGCGGCTCGCACGAGATGCCGATGGCGCCGACGATGCGCTGGCGCATCCCGCCCGACATCTCGTGCGGGTATTGCGTGACGCGCGTCTCCGGCGATGGGATCCGCACCGCCTTCAACAGATCGCGCGCCCGGCTCCAGGCGACCGAGCGGCTGGCGCCTTCGTGCACCCGGATCGGTTCCCCCACCTGATCGCCGATCGTGAACAGCGGGTTTAAGGACGCCATCGGATCCTGCAGGATCATGGCGATCCGCTTGCCGCGGATATGCCGCATCTCGGCGTCGGATTTCGGGACCAGGTCCTCGCCCTCGAGCAGCATCTCGCCGCTGACGATGCGGGCCGCCGGCGGCAGGATGCGCAGGATGGTCAGCGCCAAGGTGCTCTTGCCGGAGCCGGACTCGCCGACGATGCCGAGAGTTTTTCCGGCATCGATGCTCAGAGACACCTCGTCGACCGCGCGGACCACACGGGCGCCCCGCGCCGAGACGTAATGGGTCGACAGGTTGCGCAGCTCGAGCAGCGGGCCGGCTTTCGCCGGCAACCGCCGCTCGGTCGGCTCATAGCTGGCGGAGCTGGGGGTCGAGCTTGACACGGAGCCAGTCACCGAGAAGGTTGGCGGAAAGGACCATCAGCATAATGCAGATGCCGGGCAGCACGGTCAGCCACCAATAGCCGACCATCAGCCCCTGCTTGCCGTCCGACAGCATCAGCCCCCAGGCCGGCTCGGGCGGCGGCACGCCGACGCCGAGGAACGAGAGCGACGCCTCGGCGATGATCACCACGCCCAGCATCAAGGTAGCCAGCACGATCGCCGAGTTCATCACATTGGGCAGGATGTGGCGGATCATGATCGTCGGCTTGGAGCAGCCGGCCACGATCGCCAGCCGAACGAACTCCCTCTCCTTCAGCGAGAGCACCTCGCCGCGGACCACGCGGGCGTAGCGCGTCCAGTAGACGGCGCCGAGGATGATCACGATGTTCCACATGCTGGGGCCGACGATCGCAGCGAGAAAGATCGCGAAGGTCAGCGCCGGCAGCGCGAGCCAGGTGTCGGTGAGCCGCATGATGACCTGGTCGACCCAGCCGCCGAGATAGCCCGAGATGATGCCGAGCGTGGTGCCGATGACGCCGGCCACGATCACCGCGGTAATGCCGACGATCATCGACACCCTGGCGCCGAAGATCAGCCGGGAGAGCACGTCGCGGCCAAGCTGGTCGGTGCCGAGCAGGTATTTGGTGGTGCCGCCGGCCTGCCAGAACGGCGGCTTGAAGCGCGCCGCGAGGCTGCCGATTTCGGGGTTGTGCGGGGCCAGCACATTGGCGAAGACGGCGACGAAGGCGATGGCGCCGAAGATCAGGGTCGGCACCAGCGGGAACTCGCCGAGCCGGATCGCGGCCGGCCGCCAGCGGGAGCGCGAGGGGAGGACAATGGTGTCGGCTTGCGTGCTCATGGCGGTTACTTCTCCAGCCGGATGCGGGGGTCGATCACCGCATACAGAATATCGATCAAGAGATTGACCATGACGATCATCGCGCCGCCCATCAGGACGACGCCCTGAACAATCGGAAAGTCGCGGAAGGTGATGCCCTCGTAGAGCAGCCTGCCGATGCCGGGCCAGGCGAACACGGTCTCCACCACCACCGCCACGTTGACCATGATGACGAGGTTGATCCCGGCCAGGGTCAGCACCGGGATCAGCGCGTTCTTGAAGGCATGCTTGGCGATCACGAGAGATTCGGGCAGGCCCTTGATGCGGGCGAGCTTGACGTATTCCGAGCCCAGGACTTCGAGCATCGAGGAGCGGGTCAGCCGCATGTGCGAGGCGGCGAAGTACCAGCCCAAGGCGAAGGCCGGCATGATCAGGTGCAGCGGCCCTCCGGCCCCAGAAGACGGCAGCCAGCCCAGATAGACCGAGAAGAGGAGGATCATCACCAGCCCGACCCAGAACGAGGGCAGGGACAGGCCGAGGAGCGCGAACAGCTTGCCGGCGCTGTCCCAGAAGCGGCCGACCCGTACCGAGGCAAGGATGCCGCTTGGGATGCCGATCAAAAGCGACAGGCCCATCGCCACCACCGCCAGCATCATCGAGTTCGGCAGGCGCGAGAGGTAGAGGTCCATGACCGGCACCCGGTAATAGAACGACTGGCCGAGATCGCCGCGGAGGAGGCTCGAGATGAAGATTCCGTATTGCACCCAGAGCGGCCGGTCGAGGCCGAACTGGTGGTGTATGGCGGCAATGTCGGCCTCGCTGGCGCCGGGCTCGACCAGCAGCGAGGCCGGATCGCCGGTCACCCGCACGAAGAAGAAGATGGTCAGCGACAGCAGAAACAGCGAGAGCAAGGAATAGCTGACCCGCCTCCCGATGAATTGCTTCATGTCTTCCTCGCCTGTGCCCGCAACGCGGGGGATTGCCGCATCGTCGCCGCTCCCTGCTGCTTCGTCACGCCCGGCCTCGAGCCGGGCGTCTTCCCGGACCGACGGGGCGCCGCCGGTCGCGCCCCCTAGGCGCCCTTGATCGTCAGGTCTTCGAAGGGGGCGGTGTAGGCGAATCCCGGGATCGCGCCGAACGAGGATTGCCCGACCCGCGGGCCGATGCCGTTGATAAAGCCGAGCTGCCAGATCTGGGCGTAGATCGACTTGTCGTAAACGAGCTCCTGCATCTTATCGAGGATCGCAGCCCGCTTCTTGTGGTCGAGCTCGACCGCCTGCTTGGGGAACAGCTCGTCGATGTCGGGGTAGCTGCCGTAGGCGAACGCGCCGCCCTTGACGACAAAGGCCTCGATCCTTGTGGCGGCGTTGCCGAAGGCGGCGCTGGCGGCCTGGATGACGCCCTTGGGGAATTTCTTGTTGGAGTAGCCCTCGAAGAAGGCGGCGCGCTCCAGCGGCTGCAGCTTGGCGCGGATGCCGATCGCCTGGAGATTGTTGACGACCGCCTCGCCGAGGTTGGCGTAGGAGCCGTCGCAGTAGTAGAGCCCGGCGTTGAAGCCGTTGGCGTAGCCGGCGTCGGCGAGGAGCTTCTTGGCCTTCTCCGGGTCGTAGACCGCCTCCGGCGGCTGCCAGTAATATTCGAAGGTGTAGGGGATCAGGCTGTTGGTGACCTTGGAATAGCCGAGGGTCAGGGCCTGGTTGATGCCGTCGCGGTCGATCGCGAAATTTGCCGCCTGGCGCACCCGCAGGTCATGCCACGGCGACTTCGGGTCCCACTGCTCGGGAAAGTAGATCCAGTTCGGCCCTTGCAGCACGACCGGCTTCAGGGTCAGCCCCGGCGTCCGCTTCAGCTCCTCGGCGAGCTCGCCGCGGATCGAGTAGACGATGTCGACCTCGCCGCGCTTCAACGCCGCGAGCCGGGTCGACTCATCGGGGATCACCTTCATCACCAGGCGCTTGACCGCGGGCGGCTTGCGCCAATAGCCCTCGAAGGCTTCGAGCACCAGCTCGACCCCGGGGTTGAACGAGACGAACTTGTAGGGGCCGGCCCCGATCGGGGCCTTCTTGAAGCCGTCGTTGCCGACCTGCTCGACATATTTTTTCGGCACGATCCAGCCGGCGCCGCTGGCGCTCGAATAAAACGTCAGAAAATCCGGCCACGCATCCTTGAGCTTGAACACGACGCGCCCGGGATCGGGCGTCTCCACCGAGGCCATCCGATCCTTCAGGATGTCGTGCGCGGTGCCGCGATAGCGTTCGAACGAGAACTTCACGTCTTCCGCCGTCACCGGCTCGCCATTGTGGAACTTGACCCCCTTGCGCAGCACGAACTCGTGGGTCAGGCCGTCCTCGGAGGACGACCACGACTCGGCGAGGCACGGCGCCTGGAGCTTGTCCGGCATCGGCTTCACCATCGCGTCGTGCAGCGCGTAGAGCACCATGAACGGGGTGATGATGCCCTGGGTGTCGGCCGGGTCGAACCAGGTCGGGGCCAGCGAGACGTGAATGCCGTAGGTCAGCTGGTCCGAGGGGGCGGCGGCGCGGGCGAGGCCGGGGGCCCCGGCGGCCAATCCCAGAGCGGTCAGCGCGAGCACGTCCCGGCGTGTCATGCCAGTTTCGTTTGAGCCGCTGCTTGGCGATCTGCGGCTGTTGATCGTCACGCTCATCATGTCTCCTTCACGCGGTTCGCTGACCGGAGCCTTGCGCCGACCGTAGACCAGCCTTGCGCAAATGTCTCCACGTTTCTCGCCGGCGGCCGATCACAAGGCGGCGATGAGGGCGCGCGCGGGGGCGCTAGGCGGCCTTTACCGTCATGTCCTCGTAAGGCGCGGTGTAAGGAAAGCCGGCGATCCGACCGAAGCCCGACTCGCCGACCCGCGGCCCGACGCCGTTGATGAAGGCGAGCTGCCAGATCGGCGCATAGATCGTCCGCTCGTAGACGAGCTGCTGCATCTTGTCCAAGATCGCCTGGCGCTTGGCGCGATCGAGCTCGATCGTCTGCTGACGGTAGAGCGCGTCGATGTCGGGATAGCTGCCATAGGCGAAGGTGCCGCCTTTGACGACCAGGGATTCGAGCCGGGTCGCGGCGTTGCCGAACGCTCCGGGGCCGGCCTGGATGATGTTCTTGAAGGTCTTTTCGGCAAAGCCCTTGATGAACGCCGCGCGCTCGATCGGCCGCAGCCTGGCGCGGATGCCGACCGCCTGCAGGTTGTCGAGCGCCGCCTCGCCGATGTTGGCGTAGGACGAGTCGCAATAGTAGTCGCCGGCGTCGAAGCCCTTGGGGTAGCCGGCCTCGGCGAGGATGTGGCCGGCCTTGTCAGGGTCGAAGACCGGGGCCGGCGGCTGCCAGTAGAAGTCGTAATGGTCCGGGACCAGCGGGTTGCCGGTGATCCGCGAATAGCCGAGGGTCAGCGCCTGGTTGAGCGCTTCGCGGTCGATCGCCAGGCTGGCGGCCCGCCGCACCTGTTCGTCGCGCCATGGCGATTTCGGGTTCCACTGGTCGGGGAACGACAGGCAGAAGACGCCCTGCACGACCGCCGGCTTCAGCGAGAGCCCCGGCGTGCGCCGCAGCTCCTCGGCGAGCTCGCCGCGGATCGAATAGGCGATGTCGATCTCGCCGCGCTTCAAGGCGGCGAGCCGGGTGGTCTCCTCGGGGATCACCTTGAAAACCAGGCGCTTGACCATCGGCGTCTTGCGCCAGTACTGGTCGAAGGCTTCGAGCACCAGCTCGACGCCCGGCGTGAACGACACGAATTTATAAGGCCCGGCCCCGATCGGGGCTTTCTTGAAGCCCTCGTCGCCGACCTGCTCGACATATTTCCTGGGCACCACCCAGCCGGCCCCGGTGACCGTCGCATAGAACGTCAGAAAGTCGGGCCACGGTTCTGTAAAGACAAAGCGCACGCGTTGCGGGTCGGGCGTCTCGATTCGCGCCACCCGCTCCTTCATCAGGTCGCGCGAGGTGCCGCGATAGCGCTGGAACGAGAATTTGACGTCCTCGGCGGTCACCGGCTCGCCGTTGTGGAACCTGGCCCCCTGGCGCAGGACGAAATCGTAGCTCAGCCCATCCTCGGAGGCCGCCCACGATTGCGCGAGGCTCGGGGCCAGCGCCTGGCCCGGCATCGGCTTCACCATCCCGTCATGCAAGGCGTAGAGCACCATGAACGGGGTGATGATCCCGGAATTGTCGGCCGGGTCGAACCACACCGGGGCGAGCGAGATGTGCACCCCCCAGGTCAGCTGCGCCGGCGGCGGGTCGGCGGCGGCGGCCACACCCGGGGCGCCGGCGGCGAGGCCGAGGGCGGCGAGGGCGAGCAGGTCTCTGCGGGTCGGATGAATTTCTTGAGCGCTGGAGCTCATCGCGTCTCCTCCTGGGCGGCCCCACGACAGGGAGCCTTGCCCGGACGGTAGACGAGCGCCGCGCTGCTGTCTCGACGATTCTGCCGGGTGCGGAGATCAGGCCCCCTTGATCGTGATATCCTCGTAGGGCGAGGTCCAGGGATCGCCGCCGATCGACCCGATGCCCGACTCGGCGACCCGCGGACCGACGGCGGAGATCCCGGCCAGCTGCCAGATCGGCGCGGCGATCACCCGCTCGTGCACGATCTGCTGGATCTTATGCAGCAGCGCCTCGCGCTTGGCATGGTCGAGCTCGGCCGCCTGCTGCTGGAACAGCGCGTCGATGTCGGGATAGTTCCCGTAGGCATAGACGCCGCCCTTGACCGCAAAGGCTTCGAGCCGGGTCGCGGCGTTGCCGAACGCGGCGCTGCCGGCCATGATCAGGTTCTTGTATTTCCTTCCCGAATAGCCCCCGTAAAACGCAGCGCGCTCGATCGGCCGCAGATCCGCCCGGATCCCCCCTTCGCGCAGATTGTTGACGATGGCCTCGCCGACATTGGCGAAGGCGGCGTCGCAGTAGAACGGGCCCGCGTCGACGCCGCCCGGATGCCCCGCCTCCGCCAGCAGCTGCTTGGCCTTGGCGAGATCGTAAACCGGCTCAGGCGGTTGCCAATAGAATTCGAAGTGAGGCGGCACGAACGCGTTGTTGGTCAGCTTGGAATAGCCCAAGGTTATCGCCTGATTGATGGTCTTGCGATCGATCGCCAGGGTGAGCGCCTGCCGCGCCCGCAAATCGTGCCATGGCGATTGCGGATCCCACTGCTCGGGGAAGTAGACCCAGAACGGCGCGGTATGGGCCGCCGCGAGCTTCAGGCCGGCGGTGCGCTGCACCTCCTCGGCCAGCTCGCCGCTGACCCAGTAGAACCCGTCGAGCTCGCCGCGCTTCAGCGCCGCCATCCGGGTCGTGCCGTCGGGGATGCTCTTGATCACGATGCGCTTGACGCTCGGCGTCTTGCGCCAGTACGGCTCGAACGCCTCGACCACCAGCTCGACGCCGGGGTTGAACGAGACGAATTTGTAGGGGCCGGCGCCGATCGGGGCCTTCTTGAAGCCTTCGTCGCCGACTTTCTCCACATACTTCTTGGGCACTACCCAGCCGGCGCCGGTGGCGCTGCCGTAGAACGTCAGAAAATCCGGCCACGGCTCCTTGAGCCGAAAGCGCACATGTTGCGGGTCGGGGATCTCGATCGCCGCGGTGCGGGCTTTCAGCATGGCGTTGGCGGCGCCGCGGTAGCGTTCGAACGAGAATTTGACGTCCGCCGCGGTGACCGGCTCGCCATCATGAAAGACGACGCCCGGGCGCAAGGTGAAATCGTAGGTCAGCCCGTCCTCCGCGACCGACCATGATTCGGCGAGGCTCGGCGCCAGCAGCTTGCCCGGCATCGGCTTGACCATCGCGTCGTGCAGCGCGTAGAGCACCATGAAAGGGGTGATGATCCCCGAGGTCTCGGCCGGGTCGAACCAGGTCGGGCGCCAGCGAAATGTGGGCGCCCCAGGTCAGCTGCCCCTGCGGCGTCGCGCGCGCCAGACCAGGCGCGCCGGCGACGAGGCCGAGCGCCGTCGCCGCCGCCAGCAGATCGCGGCGGGTCGGCTCGCCGCGGCTGTTCTCCGATGGTCGCATCACCCCTCCCTGTGGTGGTTGCTGGTGCTTAGGTGCATCCGTCTGATTCACCCGCATCGCTCTGTAGGATGGGTTGAGTTGCAGCGAAACCCATCGGCTCCGGCGGTTGCGATGGGTTTCGCGATGCTCAAGCCATCCTACAGATACTTGCCGCTGATATCATATGATTGCGTCTGAACATTAGCTGGCCTTGATCGTGATGTCCTCGTAGGGCGCGGTGTAGGCGAAGCCCGGGATCAGCCCGAACCCGGATTCGCCGACCCGAGGCCCGACGCCGTTGATGAAGGCGAGCTGCCAGATCGGCGCGAAGACCGTCCGCTCGTAGAGGATCTGCTGCATCTTGTCCAAAATCGCCGTGCGCTTCGGATGGTCGAGCTCGACCGCCTGACGGTCGTAGAGCGCGTCGAGGTCGGGGTAATTGCCGTAGGCGTAGGGACCGCCCTTGACGGCGAAGGCGGCGAGCCGGGTCGCGGCGTTGCCGAAGGCCCCGCTCGCCCCTTGGATGACGCCGTTCCTGAACCGTTTGGCGGCGTAGCCTTCGATGAAGGCCGCCCGCTCGAGCGGGCGCAGGCTGATCCGGAAGCCCGCCGCCTGCAGGTTGTCCAGCACCGCCTCGCCGAGGTTGGCGTAGGACGAGTCGCAATAATACTCGCCGGCGTCGACGCCGCCCGGATGGCCCGCCTCGGCCAGCAGCTCCTTCGCTTTGGCCGGGTCGTAGACCGGTACGGGCGGTTGCCAGTAATAGTCGAAGGTGTAGGGGATGGTGCTGCCGGTGATCTTGGAATAGCCCAGCGTGATCGCGTCGTTGATCGCCTTGCGGTCGATCGCCAGGCTCGCCGCGCGCCGCACCCGCTCGTCATGCCATGGCGATTTCGGGTCCCACTGGTCGGGGAAGTAGATGAAGAACGGGCCCTGCGGGATTACCGGCTTCAGGGTCAGCCCCGGCGTCCGGCGCAGCTCCTCGGCGAGCTCGCCGCGGACCGAGTAGACGATGTCGACCTCGCCGCGCTGGAGGGCGGCGAGCCGCGTTGTTTCCTCGGGGATCACCTTCAGCGTCAGGCGCCTGACGCTCGGGGTCTTGCGCCAATACTGGTCGAAGGCTTCGAGCACCAATTCCACGCCCGGCGTAAACGAAACGAACTTGTAGGGTCCGGCGCCGATCGGGGCCTTCTTGTAGCCGGCGTCGCCGACCTGCTCGACATACTTCCTGGGCGCGATCCAGCCGGCGCCGCTGGCGGTGGCGTAGAACGTCAAGAAATCGGGCCAAGGGTTCTTGAGCTTGAAGCGGACGTGCTGCGGGTCGGGGGTGTCGACCTCGGCCACCCGGTCCTTCATCAGATCGTGCGAGGTGCCCTTGTAGCGCTCGAACGAGTACTTGACGTCCTCGGCGGTGACCGGCTCGCCATTGTGGAACTTCGCGCCCTGGCGCAGGACGAACTCATAGATGAGCGCGTCCTCGGACACCGACCACGACTGGGCGAGGCTCGGCGCCATCGGCTGGCCCGGCATCGGCTTCACCATCGCATCGTGCAATGCGTAGAGGATCATGAACGGGGTGATGATCCCCTGCGTCTCGGCCGGGTCGAACCAGGTCGGCGCCAGCGAGACGTGCACTCCCCAGGTCAGCTGCCCGGCCGGGCCGGCGGCCCAGGCCAGGCCCGGGGCGCCGGCGGCCAGGCCCAGCGCGGCCAGCGCCAGCGCATCGCGGCGCGTCGGATCGCCGCTGCTCCTCGATTTCCTGTGGTCATCGACGGAACGCATGGTCTTCCTCCCTTCGCATCGGCTCTCGACACCGGAGCCTTTGGCTCTCGACCGGCCGATTTCTTGTGATTTGCAGTTCTCCGCCCCGGACCGACGATCGGCCTTCGCGCGGCCGGCGACGGTCGGTCAGGCGCCCTTGATCGTGATGTCCTCGAACGGCCCGGTGTAGGCGAAGCCGGGGATCAGCCCGAACCCGGATTCGCCAACCCGCGGCCCCGCGCCGTTGATGAAAGCGAGCTGCAGCAGCGGCGCGTAGATCACCCGCTCGGAGACGAGCTGCTGCATCTTGGCGAGGATCGCCGCGCGTTTGGCATGGTCGAGCTCGACCGCCTGCCGGTCGTAGAGCGCGTCGATCTCGGGGTCGCTGCCATAGGCGTAGGGGCCGCCCTTGACGACGAACGCGGCGAGCCGGGTCGCGGCGTTGCCGAACGCCGCGCTCGCCGCCTGGACGATGCCGCTCTTGAACTTCTGGTTGGAATAGCCTTCGAAAAACGCCGCCCGCTCGAGCGGCCGCAGCTTGGCGCGGATGCCCACCGATAAGAGGTTGTCGAGCACCGCCTCGCCGAAATTCGCATAGGACGAGTCGACATAGTGCTCGCCGGCGTCGAAGCCGCCCGGATACCCCGCCTCGGCCAGCAGCGCCTTGGCCTTGGCCGGGTCGTGGGCCGGCGCGCGGCGGCTGCCAGAAGTATTCGAACGTGTAGGGGATGATGCTGCCGGTGATCTTGGAGTAGCCGAGCGTGATCGCCTCGTCGATGCCCTTGCGGTCGATCGCCAGGCTCGCCGCGCGCCGCACCCGCTCGTCATGCCACGGCGATTTCGCATCCCACTGGTCGGGGAAGTAGATCCACCACGGGCCCTGCGGGACGACCGGCTTCAAGCTCAGCCCGGGGGTCCTGCGCAATTCCTCGGCAAGCTCGCCGCGGACCGAATAGACGATGTCGGCCTCGCCGCGCTTCAAGGCCGCCAGCCGCGTGGTCTCGTCGGGGATCACCTTGAAGACCAGCCGCTTGACGCTCGGGGTCTTGCGCCAATACGGCTCGAACGCCTCGAGCACCAGCTCCACGCCGGGCGTGAACGAGACGAATTTGTAGGGGCCGGCCCCGATCGGGGCTTTCTTGAATCCCTCGTCGCCGACCTGCTGGACATATTTCTTGGGCACGATCCACCCGGCCCCGCTCGCGGACGCATAAAACGTCAGAAAATCGGGCCAGGGCGATTTGAGCTTGAAGCGCACATGCTGAGGGTCGGGCGTCTCGACCGCGGCGACCCGGCTCTTGATCAAATCGTGCGACGCGCCGCGGTAGCGTTCGAACGAGAATTTGACGTCCTCGGCGGTGACCGGCTCGCCGTTGTGGAAACTCGCGCCCTGGCGCAGCGCGAACTCGTAGGTCAGGCCGTCTTCCGAGGCGGTCCACGATTTGGCGAGGCACGGCGCCATCGGCTGTCCCGGCAAAGCCTTCACCATCGCGTCGTGCAGCGCGTAGAGCACCATGAACGGGGTGATGATCCCCTGCGTGTCGGCGGGATCGAACCAGGTCGGAGCCAGCGAGACATGGATGCCCCAGGTCAGCTGCCCCTGCGGCCCCGCGGCGGCGCGCGCCAGGCTGGGGCGGCCGGCCGCCAGCCCCAGCGCGGCCAGGGCGAAAACATCGCGACGGCTGAGCCGGGCCTTCTCAAGACCAATTTTACGGCTATGGCGAGACGTGCCCACAGACATCCTCCGTTCAAGCGCGCCCTTGTTCCGGGCCTTGTCCGCAGCCTAGGCCCGCAATGCGAGGTTGTCTCCGTAATTTTTTACGCGCGGCGAGCTCAGAGGCAGCCACATGATTTGACGGCAACAGCTGGAGGCTTGACAATTGCGATGGACTCCGCAGCGAGGCTGGGCCGTCCTCGACCGGGTCGCGCTCGGCTTCTGCGATGTCGGATCGGACGGCGCCGCCGGCCGCCCGCCCTTCGACAATCGGCAAGCCTTCGCCCGCGGCCTCGGCGCGATGATTTGATTGCGTCAGAACGGCAGAGTGGTTTTCGATCGAATTGACAACGCGTTGCGGGGAACGCGCCGCACGACGAAAGCAGCCTTGGCGACGCAGATGAGATTGCCGTCCGCGGCGCCGCGGTTCGGTCTGCCCAATCCGCTCCAGCGGCCGGAGCAACCTCTTGCGTGAAGGAGAGGCCGAGGATGGCCGAGCAGAATTCACGGCGGCGGTATCAGGACAATCTCCAGGGCGAGGTCGACAGCGCCGCGCTCTATCGCACGCTGGGCGACGCCGAGAAAAACCCGCAGCTTTCCGGCGTCTATCACCGGCTCGCGGCGATCGAGGAGTCCCATGCCGAATTTTGGAAGCGCCAGCTCCAGGCTCTGGGCCAGCATGCGCCGATGCTGCGGCCCGGGTTCCGGGCCCGCGCGCTCGCCTGGCTGGCGCGCCGGTTCGGGCCCTCCTTCGTGCTGCCGACGATCAACACCCTCGAGCAGGTGGACAGCGGCGCCTATTCGACACAACCCGAGGCGGTCGCCGAGGGGCTGCCGGCGGCCGAGCGTTCGCACGCCCGGATCATGGCGGCCTTGGCGGCCCCGGCCCCCGGGGCCTTCACCGGGGCCACTCTGGCGCGCCTCGAAGGCCGTCATCGCGGGATGGGCGGCAACGCCTTGCGCGCCGCCGTGCTCGGCGCCAATGACGGGCTGGTCTCCAATCTGAGCCTGGTGATGGGTGTCGCCGGGGCGGAGCTTTCCTCGCATTCGATCCTGATCACCGGCCTTGCCGGGCTGCTTGCCGGCGCCTGCTCGATGGCGCTCGGCGAATGGCTGTCGGTCAACACCGCGCGCGAGGCCGCGCAGCGCCAGATCGCCACCGAAAAATCCGAGCTCGAGCAGATCCCGGAAGAGGAGGAGGAAGAGCTGGCGCTGATCTATCAAGCCAAGGGCCTGCCCGAAGAGCTGGCGAAGACCCTGGCCAAGGAGCTGATCGCCAACAAGCAGACCGCCCTCGACACGCTGGTGCGCGAGGAGCTCGGGATCGATCCCGACGAGCTCGGCGGCTCGGCCTGGACCGCCGCCGGCACGTCGTTCCTGCTGTTCACGCTCGGCGCGATCTTTCCCGTGGCGCCGTATTTCGCGCTCGCCGGGATCGCGGCGCTGATCGCCAGCCTCGCCGCGAGCGGTGCGGCGCTGTTTCTGATCGGCGCCGGCACGACGCTCTTTACCGGACGCGGGCTGTGGTATTCCGGAATGCGCCAGCTGGCAGTCGGGCTCGCCGCCGCCGGGGTCACCTTCGGCGTCGGCCGGCTGATCGGCGTCGCCGTCGCCGGATGACGCCGGCGTCAGTGCCGGCGGGCCAGGAACTCGGCGCGGGCGAGCTGGCGCTGCAAGGACAAGCGCTGCGATACGCTGAGCGGACGGCGTGGGCCGCTGGCGATCAGCCCGCCCTTGCCTTGGAGGCGCAGCGGGCGGCCATCGAACAGCAGCAGATCGTCGAGCCCGCCCTCGTCGAGCGTCCAGTTGCGGGCCGGTCCGGTGTCGATATGGATGAAGCCGGAATGCGGATACCAGCCGACGCCGCCGCGCTGCATCGCCCGTGCGGCGGTCATCGCCTCGAAGAGCTTTGACCCGACGTGCACGTCGAGTGCGCGGCCGTAGATGTGCTGGCTGTTCTCGGCCACCCCGAAGGTGGTGCGCGCCAGCATCTCGTTGGTCTCGCGCGTGCGGTAGGCGGAGAGGATCGTGGCCTCGGTTTCGCCGACCGCGGCCAGCATGTCGGTGAGAAAGTCGAGGACGCCGACATCCATCTGCGTCTTCTCGCCCGAGTGAAAGTCTCGCAGGAAGATGCACAGCTCGTCGATCACCCGGCCGATCGGCCCCTTGTCGTCGCGGTAGGCGCCATCAAATTTTTCGCCGGTGTGAGCGTTGACGAGGCGCAGCCGGCGCGGCTCGGGAGGCCGGGGCGCCGCGCGAGCGGTTAGCGGCCAAGCCCCCAATCCGGCTGCGAGGGAAAGAAAAACGCGCCGATCCATCACCCGGCGGATGATAGCGGCGGTCGTGGCCGAAGGGAAGTCGTGCGCCGGAGATAAAGTCTAAGTCGTTGGTTCAAAACCGTTTCAACAAGCGGTCGATGTAATCGAGCTCGATTTCGGGACGAGAGCGCTCGCCGGCGCGGCGGCGCAGCTCGTCGAGGATCTCGCGGGCCTTTTGCAGCGTGTTCTGGTCCGGGATTTTGACATCGCCTTGATCGTAGCTGCCGTTGTTCGACAACGGTCGGCCGAGCGGGTCGCGGTCGACCCGATCGCCGCGCCCTCTGTCGCCCGTGCCGTGCTCCTCGTCGGCGGGGTTGCCCCAGGCCTCGCCGAGGCGCTGCTGCATCTTTTGCGCGAGGTCGCGCGCCGCCTGCTGCAGCTGATCGAGCGCGTCCGTCTGGGGGCCGATCGCCTCGCTCGGCTGTCCTTCGCGCAAGGCCTCGGCCGCGCCGCGCATCGACCGCTCGGCGCGGCCCATCGGGTCGGGAATATCGCCGAGCGCATCGCCGAGCCGGCGCATCATCTCACCGAGCGAGCGCCGCAGCGCCTCCTGCTGTCCGGCCGCGTCGCCCATGTCGGCGCCGCTCTGCTGCTCCTCGCCGCCCTGCTGCCCGCGCTGGCCCATCTGCCCGCGCTGGCCCATCTGGCCGGGCTGGCCTTCCTCGCCCTCCTGGCCCTGGCGGCCCTGCTGCTGGGCGCGGAAGCTGCGATCGAGAAGCTGCTGCTGGCGGCGCATCATCTCATGCATCCCGCGCATCATCTGCTGCGCTTCGTTCGAGCCGCGCTGCTGCATCTGCCCGGGCTGGGCCGTGCGCAGATTTTCCAACATGTTCTGCAGCTGCGACAACAGCTCGCGGGCCTGGTCGCGGGCGCCGTCCTTGGCGAGCTCGCGCGCCCGATCGAGCATGCGCTGCAGGTCGCGCCCGGTCAGGACCTGCGACGGGTCGATCGGCTGCTGCATCTGGCCCGGATTGCGGGCGGCGTTCTGGGCGAGAGCCTGCAGATAGCGGTCGAGCGCCTGCTTCAGCTCTTGCATCAGGCGGTCGATCTCCGCGTCGGGAGCGCCTTTGGCCAAGGCGTCCTGCAATTCCTGCTGCAAGCGGCGCAGCTCGCGCTCGGCAAGCGACATGCGCCCGTCCTCGATGCGCAGCGCGGTGTCCCACAGCAGCTGCTCGACCTCGGCGACCGAGGCGTGATCGTCATTCAGGCGCAGCCGCTCCTCGGCGACCCGCAGCCCGAGAAAGGCGACGGCGTCGTCGCGGTAGAGCCGCGGCCGCTCGCGCAGGTCGCCCAGGATTTCGGCGACCGCCAGGCGGGAGCGCGGATCCTTCACCAGCTCCTTGCGCTGATCGATAATGGCGCGGGCCACCGGGTGGTTGAAGACGCGCTCCGGCAGGTCCATGCGAGCCGGCTCGCTTTCCCCGGTCTGGCCGAGGGCGTCGGCGGCGACGATCCGGATCTCGACCGGCAGGCCGGCCCAGGGATGCGACGACAGATCGTGATAGCTGGTCGCCTCCGCGCTTTTCAGGTGCAGCCCGGGAAGGGGCAGCTCGAGCTCGATCGTTTCCCCGGGACTGCCGCCCTGGCGCCGAATAATCGCCTTGACGCTCTCGACCCCGTAATCGTCGTCCGCCTGATAATCGAGCCGCAGCGCCGCGCGGCTGGTCGCCTCGGGAGGCTTTGCGAACGCGGCCTTCGGCGGGGTGTCGGGGATAATCTCGATCGGCCAGGCCCCGAGCGTCGAGCCCGCCTGCGCGACCTTGAGCCGCTTGCCGGCCGTCAAGGATGTCGAGATCTGGAAATTCTGCTTGTCGACCGCGTTGAAATCCCGGCTCTCACTGTCGATGACGAGGCGGGGAACCGCGTCGCCGTCGTGCACTTGGGCGAGCAGCGTGCTGCCGGTCGGGATGCGGATCGTCTCGGTCCCGTTCGGCTTGAGGAATTGCGGCGGCAGGCCGGTGTATTCGGGCGGCGTGACCCAGATGTCGAGGCTCGCGGCGACGGCGGCCGAGCCCGCGCTCAGGCTCGGGTTGACGGCGCGGGCCAGGCGCTCGCGCCAATCGCCGCCGGCGTCGACCGCGGCGATCAGCAGCAGCATCGCCAGCACCGCCCGCAGACCCCAGGGATCGCGCGCCGCCAGCCCGGCGGCCGGCAGCCCGATCCGCAGCCGGCGGGCCGCCGCCTCCATGCGGCGGCGATGCGCCTCCCACAGCCTGGCGGCCGGCGGGTCGAGGGGCCCGCTCGGCCGGTCGGCGAGCGTCTGCAGCGGGCGGTGCGGCAGCCCGCTCGCCTGCTCGATGCGGCGGCGGGCGGCGGCATTGTCGGGGATCAGGACGCGGCGCGCCGCCAGCCCCAATGCGCCGAGGAAAGCGGCGCCGAGGGCCAGCAGCACGGCGGCATGAACGCCGCCCGGCAGCAGCGGCAGCAGATCGAACAGCCCGACGACGAAAAAGATGCCGAGCACCAACAGCGCCGGCCAGCAGGCGGGCCACGCCCTCTCCCACAACAGCGCGCCGCGGGCGAGACGCAGCCGCGCCGCGAACAGGGCTCGATGGACGGGTCGGTCGGTCATGCGGCACCTCGCTTCCGCGCCGGTTTTCCCGACAGCTCGGAGAGCCACGCCGGAACGGCGTCCAGCGACAGCATATCATCATAGCTCGGCCGCGCCCGGATCACCGCATAACGGCCGCCGGCGACCAATACTTCCGGGGCCAGCAGACGGCTGTTGTAGGTCGAGCTCATCACCGCGCCGTAAGCCCCGGCGGTGGCGAACGTCACCAGATCGCCTTCGGCCAGGGGCGGCAGGCCGCAGGCGCGCGCGAAGGTGTCGGTGCTTTCGCAAACCGGCCCCACCACGTCCGCCGGCACGGCCGAAACATTGGCTCCCGGTTGACGTACCGGGGCGATTCGGTGAGTTGCCTGGTACAGCGCAGGCCGGATCAGATCGTTCATCGCCGCATCGACGACAACGACCCGATTGGCGGACCCCTCCTTGACGTACACCACGGCCGCGACCAGCACGCCGCCGGCGCCGACCAGAAAACGCCCGGGCTCGAATGCCAGCGCCAGATCGAGTTTTCCGAAACTCTCGCGCACGGCCGAGGCGTATTCCGTCGGGCTCACGACCCGATCCGCGTCGGTGTAGGGGACCGTCAGCCCCCCTCCGACATCGAGCCGCCGCACCGCCAGCCCTGCGCTGCGCAAGTCGCGGACCAGCCCGGCGAGGCGAGAGAACGCTGTTTGGCTGGGACCCAACTCTTCGATCTTTGAGCCGATGTGCACGGCCAGCCCGACCGGCTCGATGCCCGGCAGATCGGCGGCAAGGCGATAGGCGGCAGCGGCGTCCTCTCGGGCGATGCCGAATTTGTCGCCTTTGCGGCCGGTCGAGATGCCGTCGTGGCTGCCGGCATCGACATCGGGATTGACGCGGATCGCGACCCTTGCGGTCTTGCCGGCGACGGCCGCGAGGGCGCTGAGCCGGCGCAGCTCCGGCACCGATTCGATGTTGATCTGGTGGATATCGGCGGCAAGCGCGTGCTCAAGCTCGGCCCCGGTCTTGCCGACGCCGGAAAAGATCACGCGCTTGGCGGGGATGCCCGCCGCAAGCGCCCGGCGCAATTCGCCTTCGGAAACGACATCGGCGCCGGCGCCGAGCCCGGCGAACAGGCGCAAGACCGCGAGGTTGGAGTTGGCCTTGACCGCATAGCAGATAAGCGGGTCGAGCGCGGCGAGGGCGTCGGCCAAGGCGCGGTATTGCGCGGAAAACGCGGCGGCCGAATAGAGATAGAACGGCGTGCCGACCGACGCGGCGATGTCGGCGACCGCCAAGTCTTCGGCATAAAGCTCGCCGTTGCGGTACGCGAAGAATTCATTCACTGGGATAGGGCCGCGGGTAGGTGTCGGGGACGCCGGGCGGCGCCACCGGCGAGTTTTTCCGGCCGCATCCGGCCAGCGCCAGCGCCAGAACGAGGGCGACGACGGCCAACCCCGCCACAGCCCGCCGCCGCGCCGTCATTCGAGAAATCTTCGCCGCGCCGCCGCGGCGGCGGCGCGCACCCGCTCCGGGGCGGCGCCGCCGAAGCTCGTTCGGCTCGCCACCGAGCGGTCGACGGCAAGAACGTCGAATACCCCGGCGGCGATCGCGGGCTCGATCGCCTGCATCTCGGCCAGCGGCAGCTCGGCCAGGCCGCAGCCCGCGACCTCCGCCCGCGCGACGATCCGACCGGTGGCAAGATGCGCCTGGCGGAACGGCAGGCCGGCGACGCGCACGAGCCAGTCGGCGAGGTCGGTCGCGGTCGAATATCCGCGCTCTGCGGCGGCGCGCAGACGGCCGCGGTCGGGCTGCATGTCGCGCACCATGCCGGTCGTCGCCGCCAGCGACAAGTCGAGCGCGTCGACCGCCTCGAACACCGGGACCTTATCCTCCTGCATGTCTTTGCCATAGGCGAGCGGCAGACCCTTCATCACCGTCAGCAGCGCGATCAGCGATCCGTTCAGCCGGCCGGTCTTGGCCCGAACCAGCTCGGCGGCGTCCGGGTTGCGCTTTTGCGGCATGATCGAGCTGCCGGTGGTGAAGGCGTCGCTGAGCGCGATAAACCTGAACCCGTCGCTGCACCACAGCACGATTTCCTCGGCAAAGCGCGAGAGATGCACGCCCGCGATCGCCGCCGCGGCGAGAAATTCGATCGCGAAATCGCGGTCCGAGACCGCGTCGAGCGAATTCGCCGCGGGCCGCTCGAAGCCCAGCGCCGCGGCCGTCGCGTCGCGATCGATCGGGAAGGAGGCGCCGGCGAGCGCCGCCGCGCCGAGCGGCGACTCGTTCAGCCGGCGGCGGCAATCGGCGAGCCGGCCGCGATCGCGCCCGATCATTTCGACATAGGCCAGGAGATGGTGGCCGAACGTTACCGGCTGGGCGATCTGGAGGTGGGTGTAGCCCGGCATCACCGTGTCGGCCTCGGCCTCGGCGCGGTCGATCAGCGCCTGCTGCAGGTCGCGCATCGCGCCGTCGAGGCGGTCGATCGCGCCGCGCAGCCACAGCCGCAGGTCGGTGGCGACCTGATCGTTGCGCGAGCGCGCGGTGTGGAGACGGCCCGCCGCCGGCCCGATCAGCTCGGCGAGGCGCGCCTCGACATTCATGTGGATGTCCTCGCGCTCCTCGCTGAAGGCGAAGCCGCCGCCTTCGATCTCCGCCTTGATCTGGTCCAGCCCGGCGGTTATCACGGCCCCGTCTTCGGGCGAGATGATGCGCTGGGAGACGAGCATGGCGCAGTGCGCCTTCGAGCCGGCGATGTCTTCGGCGTAGAGGCGCTTGTCGAAATCGATCGAGGCATTGATCCGGCGCATGATCTCGACCGGGCCGCCGGCGAAGCGGCCGCCCCATTGCGCGCTTGCGGCGGTGGCGGGCGCGGCGGTGGCGGGCGCGGCCTCGCGCGGCTTTTTGGTGAGGGTCACGCGTTCCCGCCGCCAATGGAGGACCAAATCATGACATGGGGCCGCGCCGCCCTCGTGGCGATGCTGATCGCGGCCGGCGGCTTCAGCGCGAGCGCAGGCGACAGCGATGCGGCGCTCGGCGAGCTCACGGCGATCTCTCCGCCCCAGCCGGCCCCGGCGATATCCTTCGCCGACGCCGCCGGCCGCAGCTTCGAGCTCGGCGACTTTGCCGGCAAGCTCCTGCTCGTCAATATATGGGCCACCTGGTGCGCCCCTTGCCTCAAGGAGATGCCGTCCCTGGAGCGCCTGCAAGATCGGCTCGGCGACACGATCAGGGTCATCGCCATTTCCGAGGATCGCGGCGGCGCCAAGGCGGTCGAGCCTTTCGTCGCCAGGCTCGGGCTCAAATCGGTCAAGGTCTATCTCGATCCGAAGAGCGCCGTCGGTCGGGCCTTCAAGGTCGAAGGCCTGCCCTCGAGCTTTCTGATCGATCGAGAAGGGAAGGTGGTCGGCCGGGTCGACGGCGAGGCTGCCTGGGATTCGCCCAAGATGCTGAAGGCGCTCGAGCCGTTCCTCGACGCCGACGGGGTGGTCAAGGCATCGCTCCCGCAAGCACGCCCTTGAGGAAATGCCCGCCGCGCCGCAGCCCCTCCTGATCGATCGAATGGCCGATGCCGGGGCAGGTCAGGGTCTCAACCGCGACGCCGGCGGCCTTCAGCGCGGCTTCGGCGGCCGCCAGCGAAGCGTACGGGACGAGCGGGTCCTCGTCCCCGTGAACCAGCAAGACCGGCGGGCGCGACCGCAGCTCGCCCGGCAGCAGCTCGGGGGCCAGCAGCCGGCCCGAGTAGCCGACAATGCCGGCTGCCGCCGCGGCCCGCCGCAGCCCGACAAAGAGCGACATCATCGCACCCTGCGAGAACCCGACGAGCGCGAGGTCGCCGTCGCCGAGGCCCCGCTCGGCCAGCGCGTCGTCGATGAACGCGTCGAGCATCGGGGCCGCGGCGCGCACCCCGGCCAGCACCGCCTCCGGGCTGCGGTCCTGCGCGCTGAACCATTGAAAGCCATAAGGCGCCATGTCGCACGGGAAGGGCGCGTTGGGCGACAGGAACCCGGCCTCGGGCAGCAGCGGCGCCCAATGGGGCGCGAGCCCGATCAGATCGTTGCCGTCGGCGCCGAGCCCGTGCAGCAGAATGACGAGGCGGCGCGGCGCGCCGCCCGAAGCAGGCGGGCGGCACGGGCCGGACAAGGCGGACAACATCGGCGGCGTCTCTCCAAAGGGCGGCGCGGTTGCTTACGCATAGCCGAAACCGGGCGGCCCTGTCATCCGCGCCGGACCGGCCGATGAGCGAAGGGGCGACGGTGACGCGGTTCGCGCCGAGCCCGACCGGGCATCTGCATCTCGGCCATGTGCGATCGGCGTACGAAGGCTGGCAGGCGGCGCGGGACCGCGGCGGGCGGTTTCTGCTGCGGATCGAGGATATCGACCGGGGTCGCTGCCGCGAGGAATATGTCGCGGCGATCCTGGAGGACCTCGCCTGGCTCGGGCTCGATTGGGACGGGCCGGCGCGCCGCCAGTCCGAGCATTTCGACGACTATCGCGCGGCGCTCGCGCGGCTGGAGGCGCTCGCGGTGACCTATCCGTGCTTTTGCACGCGGCGCGAGATCGAGGCCGAGATCGCTCGCTCGGGCGGCGCGCCGCAAGGCGCGGCGGGACAGCCCTATCCCGGCGTCTGCCGCCGGCTCAGCCGGGCCGAGCGGCGTCTAAAGCTGGGATCCGGGGCGGATTATGCGCTGCGCCTTGATCTCGGCCGGGCGTTTGCGCTGACCGGCCCGCTCGGCTGGGTCGAGGAGGGCGGCGGCGCGGCGCGCCGGGTGCAGGCCGATCCGGCGCCGCTGGGAGATGTTGTCCTCGCCCGCAAGGAATTTCCGGCGAGCTATCACCTCGCGGTCACGGTCGACGACGCGATCCAGGGCGTGACCCTGGTCACCCGCGGCGAGGACCTGATGCCGGCGACGGATATCCACCGTGTGCTGCAGGCGCTGCTCGGGCTGCCGACGCCGCGCTATCGCCACCACGGGCTCCTGACCGACGAGGGCGGGCGCCGCCTCGCCAAGCGTGACCGCGCGCTGGCGGTCCGCTCGATGCGGGCCAGCGGCATGAGCCCGGCGGAGGTGCTGGCACGCGCCCGCCTTCGCCATGGGTGACCCGCAGCCGATGCTGCGGCCGAAACCGAAGCTTTGAGAATGTCGTCGTCATAGACTGCGGCGGCCTGGCTGCGAAAGGGAATGTGCGCGATGCTCACCACGACGGCCCTTGCCGAGATTGCGGCGCTCGTCGGCGACCCGGCGAGGGCGAGCATGCTGTCCGCCCTGATGGACGGGCGCGCGCTGACCGCGACCGAGCTGGCGCGTGTTTCGGGCGTCACGCCGCAGACCGCGAGCGGCCATCTCGCCCGCCTCGTGGCCGGCGGGCTGCTGGCGGTAGAGCGTCAGGGCCGGCGCCGCTACCACCGCATCGCCACTCCGGCGGCCGCTCGGATGCTGGAAGGCCTGATGACGTTCGCGGGGGACGACGATCGAGCGCCGCAGCGGCGTCGCACGCCGGTGGTCGTCGGGCCGCGCGACCAGGCGATGCGCGCGGCGCGGACCTGCTACGACCACCTCGCCGGCCGGCTCGCGGTGGCGATCGCGGATGCGATGGTCGCGCGGCGGCACATCGAGCTGGCGGCGGACGGGGGCGCGGTGACCGAGGAAGGGGCGGACTTTCTCCGCAGCCTGGGCATCGACCTCGACGGCATGACGGCGCGCTCGCGGCGCGGGCGGGTCTTCTGCCGTCCTTGTCTCGATTGGAGCGAACGGCGCCCGCATCTCGCCGGGGCGCTGGGGGCCGCGCTGTGCGCTCACGCGTTCGAGCGGGGCTGGGTGCGCCGCATCGACGGCGACCGCGCCGTCGCCGTCACCCCGGCGGGGCGAGCCGGCTTCCGCCAGGCGTTCGGGATCAACGGCGGCGCATAGGCTCAGTCGAGCCGGCGATGAAGGCCGGTCGCGACCTCGAGATATTCCGTGTCGTCCGGCCGCAGGATGCCGTGGCGCACGGCGAAATCGAGAATGATCAGGTTCACGTTGAACTTGAAGTCGGCGGTGGCGCGGATGCGGTCGAGCACCTCGGCCACCGGCATCAGCGCGAAATCGACAAATTCGCCGTCGCGGTTCCGCGGCGCGAAATCGGCGGGCACCTCGAGGTCGTAGACGAAGAGCACGTCGTCGCGGACGCCGAGCCGGGTCTCCATCCGATAGGCGACGGCGCCCGCGGGGACCGCCCGCGCCATCAGCTCCGGCGGAACCGAGGCTTCCTCGTCCCCTTCCTTGACCAGGGTGTCCTCGACGCCGTGGCCGTTGCCGATGCCGCCGGCGACAAGGTTGTCGAGCTTGTTCGGCGCCACCCTCTTGTCGGGGGACCGCCTGCCGACCCACAGGCTAAGCCCGCCCGCGACGTGGCGATAGCCGTTGAGATGGACGCCGTAGGCGCGCGTCCCAAAGAACGGGACCGCGCCCCGGTCGAGACGAAAGATCGGCGGAGCGCCCCAGCGCGCCGCGACGTCGAACGTCTCGTTGCGCCATTTCGGGATCTGCTGTTCGGCGACGAGCGCGTCGACGACCGCATCGACCGCCCGGCTCACCGTCGCCGGGTCGCCCCGCGCGGTCAGCTCCACGCGATCGTCGGCAACCAGGAAGACGCCTGGAAAGCGGCGCAACGCCTCGGCATTGTCGCGGCGCACCAGCCCGATGCGATCGGCCCCGGCATAGAGCGGCAGGACGCGCGCCGGATCGAAGTTGTTGCAGCGCGCGATGTGGTCGCGGAACGACATCCGCAATCAGCCGGGAGCGGTCAAGACGACCTCGACGAAGGCGATTTGACGCAGGCAGGCGGCGATATACTCGGCGGCGTCGCGATCGAGCCCGCGCATTTGAATGTCGATCTTCAATTCGGCCTGATCGAGCCCTGAAGTCGCGCTGCGCCAAAGGGTGGGGACGAGGCCGCGCTTTGCAAACAGCTCAAGGATGCGGGGCATCACTCCCGGCTCGGCGTGGGCGTGAACGGAAAAGTAAGCGCCGGCGCGTAAATCGTCGTCAGCAACGGACGCGGCAAGAGGCGGCATCGGCATGGTCCTCGGCAAAAACGGGGCGAAACGCAGCGGCCCGGACCCTCGTGGAGTCCGGGTTGCTAATTCGCCGAACCTGCCGGCCATGCATCGTCAGCTCAGGCACGGCGCCACATGTAGGCCGTTCGCGGAGCACGGTCAACTCGGTTTTGGGACCCGTCCTCGACCGGATCGAAACGCAACCCCCCGCCGTTCGTCTAACCAGAAGCGGGCCGGCCCGAAAGCCCTCCTGCCGCCACTCTATTCATGGTAGCCTGAGCGATCTTGCTTTAAGCGGAGCGATTGATGACCTCCTTGCGTCTCGGTTTCGTCGTCGCGCTTTCGCTTGCGTCGGCGGCCGGCTGCAGCGTCGGCGGGCCGGAAAGAGCCGGCAACATCCAAAACATCAACGGGATTTCGGACGACATCTCGGCGGTCAGGATGACCCAGTCCGACTCGCTCAAAATCCCCGACCCGAACCTGCCGACGACCCTTCCGCGCAGCTATCAGCTGCCGCAGGATTGACCAGGCGGGGCGCCCCGTGTCGACCGAACGGCAGGCGCTGCTGACCGCGACCAGCCGGGCGCTCGGCGTCGCGGAGCGCGTGGTCGGGGCGGGGCGGACGGCGCTCTTCGCCCGCATCGCGCCTGACGGCGAAATCGAGCCCGCGCGGCTCGCCGCCGATCAGTTCGCCGGCCACGCGCTGGCCTGGATGGCGACCTATGTCGAGGCGTTGCGTCAAATTCGCGAGTGGGCCGCTCGCCTCGACGCCGGTGGCGCTTTCGGCGAGAGCGAGGCGCTGATCCTGGAGATCGTCTATGGCGAGTACCTGTCCCAGCTCGCCGGCGGCATCCCGATGGCCCAGGGCGAAATGGCTCGGCCGCACGAACTCGGCCTCGACGAGCGCGACATCGCGCCGCTGCGCGAGGCCGAGGCCGGAGCGTTGTCGGCCGCGCTCGGCTCGGCTCGATCGCGGCTCGGGGCGCGCCTCGCCGAGCACGGCGGCGGCGCCTTCGGGGCGCTCGGGGTGGACGACCCGACCCTGGAAATAATCCGCGACCAGGTGCGACGCTTCGCCGAGCGGGCGGTGACGCCCCATGCCCAGGATTGGCATCGCCGCGACGCGCTGATCCCGCTGCCGGTGATCGCCGAGCTCGGCGGTCTCGGCGTTTTCGGGATGACGATCCCGGAGGAGCATGGCGGGATCGGCCTTGGCAAGACCGCGATGGCGATCGTGTCGGAGGAGCTGTCGCGGGCCCATCTCGGGGTGGGCTCGCTCGGCACGCGTTCGGAGATCGCCGGCGAGCTGATCCGCCTCGGCGGCACCGCGGCGCAGAAGGCGCGCTGGCTGCCGGGGATCGCCTCGGGCGCGGTGCTGCCGACCGCTGTTTTCACCGAGCCCGCCGCCGGCTCCGATCTCGCCAGCCTGCGGACGCGCGCGGTGCGCGACGGCGATGTCTATCGCATTTTCGGCGCCAAGACCTGGATCACCCACGGCGCCCGTTCCGACCTGATGACCTTGCTCGCGCGGACCGGGGGCGGCGAGCAAGGCTATCGAGGCCTCAGCATGTTTCTCGCGCCGAAGCCGCGCGGCGGCGACGAAGACCCGTTTCCGGCGCCGGGGATGCGCGGGACCGAGATCGCGGTGCTCGGCTACCGCGGCATGAAGGAGTACGAAATAGCCTTCGACGGCTTTGCGGTGTCGGCCGATAACCTGCTCGGCGGCGTCGAAGGGCAGGGGTTCAAGCAGCTGATGGCGACCTTCGAGAGCGCCCGCGTGCAAACCGCGGCGCGCGCGGTCGGCGTCGCCCAGAACGCGCTGGAGCTGGGGCTCGCCTACGCGCTCGAGCGCGCGCAGTTCGGCCGGAAGCTGGCAGGCTTCCCGCGGGTTGCCGGGAAGCTCGCGCTGATGGCGGCGGAAACGATGGTCGCGCGCCAGCTGACCTATTTCGCCGCCCGCGAAAAGGACAGCGGCCGGCGTTGCGACATCGAGGCCGGCATGGCCAAGCTCCTCGCCGCCCGCATCGCCTGGTCGAACGCCGACAACGCGCTGCAGGTCCACGGCGGCAACGGCTACGCGCTCGAATTCCCGATCAGCCGCGTGCTGTGCGACGCGCGCATCCTCAGCATTTTCGAGGGCGCGGCGGAGATCCAGGCGCAGATCGTGTTTCGCGGGCTGATCGCCGGTAGAAATTGAGCCCGGCGCGCCCGTGGCGCGGGCGGCGCGATCCGATTATCCTGCCGGCCGATGAGCGACGAAAGAACCAGCCGGGACGCCGCGTTCGGCTTTGGACGCGCGCCGCAGGGCGAAAAGGCGGCGCTGGTGCGCGCGGTGTTCGACAGCGTGGCGCCGCGCTACGATTTGATGAACGATCTGATGAGCGGCGGCATCCACCGCTGGTGGAAGGCCGAGATGACGGCGCGGCTCGCGCCGCGTCCGGGCCAGCATCTCCTCGATGTGGCGGGCGGCACCGGCGACATCGCTTTGCGCTCGCTGCCGCATCTCGTTGCCGAGGGCGAGCAGGAACGCGGCGGGGGCGTCGTCGTCTGCGACATCAACGAGGAGATGCTCGCCGTGGGACGCGCGCGCGCGCTCGACCGGGGCATCCTGACCGGGATCGAGTGGCTCTGCGCCGACGCCGAGAGCCTTCCCGTGGCCTCCCGCAGCTTCGATCTTTACACGATCGCCTTTGGGCTGCGGAACGTCACCCGGATCGAGCGGGCGCTCGCCGAGGCGCGCCGCGTCCTCAAGCCCGGCGGGCATTTTCTGTGCCTGGAGTTCACCCCGGAGGTGACGCCGCTGCTGCGGCCGCTCTACGATTTCTACAGCTTTAGGGTCGTGCCGCTGCTCGGCCGGATCGTCGCCGGCGATCGCGAGGCCTATTCCTATCTGGTCGAGAGCATCCGACAATTTCCGCGGCAGGCCGAGCTGTCGGAGATGATCGCCGGGGCCGGCCTCGGTCAGGTCAAGTTCCGCAACCTGACGGGGGGCGTCGCTGCGCTCCATTCGGCCTGGCGGCTCTGACCCGTCTCAGCCGAGGCTGGGGCTGCTCCGCAGCGGCCGCAACCTCGCCCGCCTCTGCCGCATCGGCCTGATCCTCGCCCGGCACGACGCGCTCTTTCCGCTGGAGGCGGTCTCGGGCGCGGCGCCGCTCTTGCGCATCGCCCGAGCCTGCGTGCGGCGGCGCGGAACGGCCGGGTTGCGGCCGGGCCAGCGGCTCGCCGCGGCGCTTGTCGAGATGGGGCCGAGCTTCATCAAGCTCGGCCAGCTGCTGTCGACCCGAGCCGACCTCTTCGGCGAGGAGATCACCGCCGATCTGGCGCTTTTGCAGGACCGCTTGCCGCCCTTTCCGGGTGATCAGGCGCGGGCCGGCGTCGAAGCCGAGCTCGGCCGGCCGCTCGCCGACTTGTTCGCGTGGTTCGACGAAGCCGCGGTCGCCGCCGCATCGATCGCCCAGGTTCATTTCGCCCTCACCACGGACGGGCGCGAGGTTGCCGTCAAAGTGTTGCGGCCAGGGATCTCCGAGGCCTTCGGGCGCGACCTCGACCTCTTCCTCTGGCTCGCCGCGCTGGGCGAGCGGCTGCAGCCGCCGTTGCGGCGCCTGAAGCCGGTCGGGTCGGTCCGCACCCTGGCGGAAATCGTCCGGATCGAGATGGATTTGCGCTTCGAGGCGGCGGCGGCCTCGGAGCTCGCCGAGAATTTCGCCGGCGACCCCGATTTTCGCGTGCCGCGGGTCGATTGGCAGCGCACCGGGCGGACGGTGTTGACCATCGAGCGGATCGCCGGGCGCCGCATCGACGACAGCGCCGCGATCGAGGCCGCCGGGCACCGGATCGACGCGCTGCTGGGCAAGGCCGCCGACGCCTTCTTCAAGCAGGTCTTCCGCGACGGCTTTTTCCACGGCGACCTGCATCCCGGCAATATGTTCGTCGACCCGTCGGGAGCGATCGCCGTCGTCGATTTCGGAATCATGGGCCGGCTCGACCGCGCCACCCGGTTTTATCTCGCCGACATGCTGCTGGGGTTCCTGTCGGGCGACTACCGACGCGTGGCGGAGGTTCATTTCGCCGCCGGCTATGTCCCGCCGCGCCGCTCGGTCGACGCCTTCGCTCAGGCCTGCCGCTCGATCGGCGAGCCGATCCTCGGCAAGCCCTTGCAGGAGATTTCGTTCGCCCGCCTCCTGGCCCATCTGTTCCAGATCACCGAGCAGTTCGAGATGGAAACCCAGCCGCAGCTGCTGCTGCTGCAAAAGACCATGGTGCAGATCGAAGGCGTCGGGCGCCGGCTCGATCCCGAAGTCAACATCTGGACCTTGGCGCGGCCGCTGATCGAAGCCTGGATGCGCGACAATCGCGGGCCCGAGGCCAGGGCGCGCGAGGGGATCGAGGCTGTCGCCGAAATTGTCCAGCGGCTGCCGCGACTGGTGCGCGGCCTCGACGAGCTGGTCGTCGACCGGCAGCGCGACGGCGCGAGGTTTCAGCCCGAGCCTTTGCCGCGCCGCACGGCGGCCATCCTTGTCCCGATCTGGATCATCGCCGCTGCTCTGGCGGTGATCGCGCTGACGCTGTTGTTCGGACGATAGCCGTCTGTCGGCTATCGGCCGGCCGGCTTCCCGGGTGGCGCGGCGGGGTCGCCGGCCGACAGCTCGACGGCGCCGAGCGCGTCAGCCAGCCGCCGCGCGGCGCTGCCGGGCCGCAACGCCTTGGGCTGGCTGCGATCCGGGGCCCAGCCGGTCAGAAACAGGATTTCGAAGGTCGCGGGGATGCGCCCGTTCGGGAGTCCGAAGCGCTCGGCATAAAGTCCGGCGGCGCGCAGCAGAGTGCGCCGACGCAGCGGGGTGCGGCGGCGCGCGGTCAGCGCGTTGGTTTCGCCCATGCCGCGCAGATCGCGCATCAGCGCGAGCGCGTCCGAGTAGGTGACCGTGATCGTTTCGGTGTCGGCGACCGGCAGCGCGAAACCTGCCCGCAGCAGCAGCGCCGCCGCGTCGGCGAGGTCGGCGGTCGGCGACACGCGCGGGCTGGCCCCGCCTTCCTCGGCCAGCTCCGCCTCGATGAACGCGGCACGCAGCTCGACCAAGGTGTTGCCGCCCAGCATCGCCGCAAGGAACAGGCCATCGGGCTTCAAGACCCGACGCAGCTGAAGCAGCGCGCCGGGCAGATCGCCTACCCAGTGGAGCGCCAGGGCGCTCGCCACCAGGTCGAAGCAGCCGTCGCGGAACGGCACGAGCTCGGGATCCGCGCATGCCCGGATGGCCGCGTGCGCGAGAAAACCCGCAGCAGGATCGAGGGAGACGACCCGATCGATCCCCGGCCGGCCCGCGAGCGCGCGCGACAGCGCCCCGTGATGCGCGCCAAGGTCGAGGGCCGTGCGGAATTTCCGGTTGATCGCGCCGAGACGGTCGACCAGGCGGTCGGCCACCTCTGCGTGCAGAAAATCGGCGTCGCCGCCGCGCGCCGCGCGGTCTCGGTGCAATCGCCAGGCGCGGCGATCGAACAGTGCGGTCGGATCGGAGCGAGACATCAGAACCTGGATCGTGCCGTCCGGGTTGACGGGTTTGCCGGTTGATTGATGATGTGGGGCGATGCAGGCATCGGCAACCCTCACCGACAGGACTTTCGGCCGATTGCGGCAATTCGGCCGGGCAATGGTCGACAGCGTGCTGCCGCCGCGTTGCCTCGCCTGCGGGGAAACCGTCGACGCGCCGGGCGCGCTGTGCGGCCGATGCTGGGGCGCGATCACCTTCTTTGCGCCGCCCTGGTGCGCGGCGTGCGGTCTCCCGTTCCCGCATCCGATGGGCGATGAGGCGTTGTGCGGGGCTTGCGCGCGCGATCGCCGACACTGGGAGCGGGCGCGGGCCGTCCTGCGCTACGACAAGAACAGCCGGCGTCTCGTCCTCGGGTTGAAGCACGGCGACCGCACCCATACCGCAGATCCCTTGGGCCGCTGGATGCATCGCGTCGGCGGCGAGGTTCTGGCCGGCGCCGATCTGCTGGTTCCGGTGCCGTTGCATTGGACCCGGCTGTTTCAGCGCCGTTATAATCAGGCCGCCCTGTTGGCGCACGCAATCCATGCCGCGGGCGGGCCGCCGGTCGCGGCGGATTGGCTCATCCGGCGGCGGCGGACGCCTTCGCAAGGCCATCGCGGTCCGGCCGCGCGCGAGCGCAACGTGCGTGGCGCGTTCGCGCTGCGGCCCCGCCGCAGCGTCGCCGGAAGGCGCGTGGTGATCGTCGACGACGTGCTGACCACCGGGGCCACCGTCGAGGAGTGCGCGCGGGTGCTCAAGCGCGCCGGCGCCGCGTCGGTCGGCGTGCTGACCCTGGCGCGGGCGTTGCGCACCGGCGCATAATCGGCGCGTAAGAGCAAATCGCACCGGCAAAGGCGGAGCGGCGAAGGCGATGGCTGAAGTCGAGCTTTACACGACGAATTGGTGCCCGTTCTGCACGCGCGCGCGGCTGCTGCTGCAGCATAAGGGTGTTACGTTCACCGATATCGACATCGAGGAGCACCCGCAGCGGCGCGGCGAGATGATCCGGCGCGCCGGCGGGCGCAGCACGGTCCCGCAGATTTTTATCAACGGCGAGCATATCGGCGGCTCCGACGAGCTGGCCGCCATGGACCGCGCCGGCAAGCTGGACACCAGGTTGGGGATCGCAACATGAGCGAGAGCTTCACCGCCGCATGCATCCAGTTTACCGCCGGGCCCGATCCCGAGCCCAATCTGCGGGTGGTCTGCGACCTGATTCGCCGGGCGCGCGAAGGCGGCGCCGATTTGATCATGACGCCGGAGGCGACGAACTTCATCGAGAGCGGCCAGCGGCGCCGCGAAAAGGCGCGGCGCGAGGCGGAAGACCCGTTCCTCGCCGGCCTGCGCGGCTTGGCGCGGGAAACCGGGGCTTGGCTGCTCGCGGGCTCGCTGGTGATCGACCCGGATGGCGAGCCCGGCGCCGAGGTCGGCGAGACCCGGCTCGCCAACCGTTCGCTGCTGCTCGACGCCGGCGGCGAGGTCGTCGCGCGCTACGACAAGATCCATATGTTCGATATCGATCTTCCGGGCGGCGAGAGCTATCGCGAGAGCAACGCCTATCGCCCCGGCGGCCGGGCCGTCATCGCCGACACGCCGTGGGGCCGCCTCGGCATGAGTGTGTGCTACGATTTGCGGTTTCCCCAACTCTACCGCGCGCTGGCCCAGGCTGGGGCCGATTTTCTGGCGATCCCCTCGGTGTTCACGGCGCCGACCGGTGCTGCTCACTGGCACGCGCTGATGCGGGCGCGGGCGATCGAGACCGGATGTTTCGTCTTCGCTCCCGCGCAATGGGGCGAGCACGCCGGCGGGCGGCGCAGCTACGGGCGCGCGCTGATCGTCGACCCATGGGGCGAGGTGCTGGCCGATGCCGGCGAGGGGGTCGGCGTTATTACGGCGCGGATCGACCCGGCGCGCATCGCCGAGGTGCGGCGGATGGTGCCGTCATTGCGGCAGGACCGGCCGTTCACCGCCCCGGAGGTTGCGCGCCGGCCTCTGGCCGCCGAGTGAGGTCGAGGTCGGTGTCCTCGTAGATCGCATCGAGGCTGATCTCGACGCCGACCGAGGTCAGCTTCAGGATGGCGTCGCCCTGGACGACCTCGTTGGTCCAGCCCGAATTCGACCGGGTGTAGAGGTCGATCCGCCGTTCATCCTGCTCGACGAGCGCGTATTGCCGGACCGAAGGCGTTGCGAAGTAATCGAACTTCTTGCGTCCTCGGTCCTCCCTCTCGGTGCTCGGCGATATTACCTCGACGACGAGAACCGGGTCGGGCACGGTGTCGTCGCCGCCGCGTGCGGGGCTGCAGGTCACCGACAGATCGGGATAGCGTACGGAATTGTTGGCGCAGACCTTGGCATCCCCGCGGAACGCTCGACAGCCGCTGCCGCGAAGCCGATCGCGCAACGAGGTCCAGAGATTGGACGCTATCGTCGAGTGATCGAGCGACCCCCCGGTCATCATCGTCACGACGCCGCCGGCGTATTCGTAGCGCTCGGACTGCCCGCGCTCCCAGGCAAGAAACTCCTCCAGCGACATGAACTTTTCGGCCGCGCTCAGCATACCGTCACATTACCTCTACGATCGCCTTTCTGCAAAGCCGGCGCTCACGGCAGCGATCCCACCGGGCCTGCGACGGCGGCGAGGCGCTGCACGACCGCGGGCCGCGGCGACGCGACCTCGCCCTGCTCGAAGGCGACCACCGTGAGTCGGGGAAACGCGGCAAGCAATTCGCCCGGGCGAAGCAGGAAATCGGGGTTGCGCGGAAGCCCGAAGCGCTCGTTTCCGACCGCGAAGGTTTCGTAGATCAATGCGCCGCCGGGCGCCAGCGCGCCTTCGATCCCCGGCAGCAGCGGCCGGTGCAGATAGTTGGCGACAACGATCCCGTCCCAGCCCTGTCCAAGGGGCCAGGCGTATCCTGCTTCGAGGTCGACCCGGCGCACCTCGCAACGAGGCCCGGCGAAGGCCAGCAGGGCCGAGTTGTCGCGGTCGACGGCGCAAACTGTAAAACCGTGGTCGCGCAGCAGGGCGAGGTGACGGCCGGCCCCGGCGGCCAGGTCGAGCACCAGCCCTCCCGTCTTGATCAGCGGCAAAAAGCGGCGGACCCACGCCGAGGGTTTGGTGGCGTCGGGGCAGCCCTGCATCGTCGTCAGAGAATTGCTAAGGTCTTGGGGACCGGTGTAAAATGGCGCCAAGGAGGTGCCCTCTATGATCTTGTTCACGTTGCGTTGCGCCCATGGGCACGAATTTGACGGGTGGTTCCGCGATGGGGACGGGTTCGAGGCGCAGCAGCAGGCCGGCGAGATCGGCTGCCCGCATTGCGGCGACACCGCGGTGGAAAAGGCGGTGATGGCGCCGCGTCTCGGCCGCTCGCGGGAGGCGAAGCCGCCGGTGTCTCCGGCGCAGCTGCGGGCGGCGTTGATCGAGCTGCGCCGCCAGGTCGAGAGCAATTGCGACTATGTGGGCGGTCGTTTCGCCGAGGAGGCGCGCCGCATCCATTACGGCGAAGCGGACCCGCGTGGGATCTATGGCGAGGCGAGCGACGCGGAATCGCGCGAGCTCTCCGACGAGGGAATTCAATTCGGCCGCGTCCCCTGGATCCCGCGGACCGACGGCTGAAGGCCTCGCCGCGGCGTCGCCGTGACGAGGTAGTTGACCGCCAAATCGCGCGAGATCGACCACTCGCTTCGGCGCAAATCGTAGCTGATGCCCGCGACCCGGGTTGCCTCGAGACCGTTGCGGCGCAGGCCGAGCACAAATTCGGACGGGCGAAGAAACCTGCGCCAATCATGCGTGCCCCGGGGCAGCCAGCCACAGACATATTCGGCGCCGACAATCGCCAGCGCGAAGGATCGGGCGGTCCGGTTGAGGGTGGCCCCGATGAAGACCCCGCCCGGCCCGGTCAACATGCCGACAGACGAGAGGAGCAATGGAGCGTCCGCGACATGCTCGATGACCTCGAGCGCGAGCACGGCGTCAAACCGCTCGCCGCCGTCGGCGACCGATTCGGCGGTGGCCACCCGGTAAGCGATCGTCAGGCCGGTCGCCTCGGCGTGCGCCCGCGCGACCGCAATCGCTTCCGCGTTGGCGTCGATGCCCGTTACGGCAAAGCCGAGACGCGCCATCGGCTCGGCGGCGAGGCCGCCGCCACAGCCGATGTCGAGCAGGCTGAGCCCGGCAAATGGACGGAGGAGGGAGGAGCCGCGCTCAAAATGATCGAGAAAGCACGAGCGAATAAACCTCAGACGGGCGGGATTGAGCCGGTGCAGCGCGGCAAAGGCGCCGCGGGCGTCCCACCACGCCTCGGCCTGAGCGGCGAAGCGGCGGTTCTCCTCAGGGTCTACGGTGTCGCGCCGTCCGCTCAAATTCCCGATCCTGCCGTCCGGCGCCGTTCGGCCTGATGGCTCGATCGGCGGGAAGGGAGTATGGGATGCGCTGCCGAGCCCGGCAACCATAGGGATGGTCTTCGAGACGACATGGCCCGCCTCGTTCAAAAATTCGGCGGCACCTCGGTTGCCGATGTCGAGCGGGTCAAGAACGCCGCCCGGCGGGTGCGGCGCGAGGTCGAGGACGGCAACGAGGTGGCGGTCGTCGTCTCCGCGATGGCGGGGGTGACCAACCAGCTCGTCGAATGGACGCGGGAAACAAGCCGCGTCCATGATGCGCGCGAATACGACGTGGTCGTTGCCTCCGGCGAGCAGGTGACGGCCGGCCTGCTGGCCCTGGCGCTGCAGGATCTCGGGATCGACGCGCGGTCCTGGCTCGGCTGGCAAATTCCGCTCCGCACCGACGGGATGCACGGCAAGGCTCGCATCGAGGCGATCGAGGTCGCCGAGATCCGCCGCCGCCTGGCGGCGGGTCAGGTCGCCGTCATCGCGGGCTTTCAGGGGATTGGGCCGCGCGGTCGGATCACGACGCTCGGGCGGGGCGGGTCGGACACCTCGGCGGTGGCGCTGGCCGCGGCGCTTGGCGCAGATCGCTGCGACATCTTCACCGATGTCGACGGGGTCTACACGAGCGATCCGCGGATCGTTGCGAAAGCCCGCAAGCTCGGTAGGATCACCTACGAAGAGATGCTGGAAATGGCGTCGCAGGGCGCCAAGGTGCTGCAGACGCGCTCGGTCGAGATGGCGATGAACCACCGGGTGCGGGTGCAGGTGCTGTCGAGCTTCAGCGACGCTCCCGGAACCCTTGTGGTTGATGAAGACGAGATCGTGGAAAAGCAGGTTGTGAGCGGCATCGCCTATAGCCGCGACGAAGCCAAGATAACGGTGCAGAAGGTGGCGGACCGGCCGGGCGTGGCGGCGGCGATCTTCGGCCCGCTCGCCGACCGGGCGATCAATGTCGACATGATCGTGCAGAACGCCTCGGAGGACGGGTTGGCCGATCTAACCTTCACCGTTGCGCGCGCCGATCTCGATCGCGCGGTGTCGGTGCTGGAAGAGCGTCGCGCCTCGCTCGGCTTCGCCGCTCTGACCCCCGATTCGAATGTCGTCAAGATCTCGGTCATCGGCGTCGGCATGCGCAGTCATCCCGGGGTCGCGCAGCAGATGTTTCAAACTCTGGCCGACAAGGGCATCAACATCCAGGTCATCTCGACCTCGGAAATCAAGGTCAGCGTCCTGATCGCCGCCGAGTATGCCGAGCTTGCCTTGCGCACGCTGCACACCGCCTACGGGCTCGACGCCGCCGAATGACCGAGGCGGCAGGCACCGGCGGCATCGCGGCGCGCGCCGAGCGCGGATCGGGCGAATGGGTTGCCGCGCGCCCGCGCCGGCGCGTCGAGCTCGATCGGCTGTGGGCGCGCGGCAAAGAGCTTCTCGGTTGCGAAGCTGCGATCATGGGCGGCGCCATGACGTGGGTCTCCGAGCGCCACCTGGTCGCCGCCATCTCCAACGCCGGCGGGTTTGGGGTCATCGCCTCGGGCTCGATGCCGCCGGAGCTTCTCGCCGGCGAGATCGATGCGACCAAGGCTCTGACTGAGCGCCCGTTCGGCGTCAACCTGATCACCCTGCACCCGCGCCTGCTCGAGCTGATCGAGGTGTGCGCCGCCCATCGCGTCGGTCATGTCGTTTTGGCCGGCGGGCTCCCGGGCAGCGCGGCGATCGCCCGCATCAGGCAGAGCGGCGCACGCGTCCTCTGCTTCGCCCCGGCTCTCGGCTTCGCCCGCAAGCTCGTGCGCATGGGCGCCGATGCGATCATCATCGAGGGCAGCGAGGCGGGGGGCCATATCGGCCCGGTCTCGACCGGGGTCCTGGCGCAGGAGATTTTGCCGCATCTCGACGAGGTTCCCGTGTTCGTCGCGGGCGGGATCGGCCGCGGGGAGGCGATGCTCGCCTATCTCGAGATGGGGGCCTCGGGCGTGCAGCTCGGCACCCGGTTTGTCTGCGCCGAGGAATTGATCGCCCATCCGCGGTTCAAGCAGGCGTTCATCCGCGCCGCGGCGCGCGATGCGGTCGCATCCATCCAGCTCGACCCGCGCTTTCCGGTCATCCCGGTGCGGGCGCTCGCCAACGCCGCGACCGAGCGTTTTCTCGCGGTTCAACGGCAGGTCGTCGAGCGGTTTGCCGGAGGCGAGCTGTCGCACAAGGAGGCGCAGCTCGAGATCGAGCACTTCTGGGTCGGCGCGCTGCGTCGCGCGGTCATCGACGGAGATCTCGAGGCCGGCTCGCTGATGGCGGGGCAGAGCGTCGGCTTTGTCAGGCGCGAGCAGAGCGCCGCCGAGATCATCGAGGAGCTCGTCGGGCAGGCGGTTGCGGTGCTGGCCGCGCGCGGCGGCGGCGAGCCCGGCCATTTCCCGCTGTCCCGGCCCGTCGCGTCGGGGCGACGGGGTTCGCAGGAATGATCGAGACCGGCGGAGGCGCCAGCGGAACCCGCCGGCTCTTGCGCCGCCTCCGCGACATCATGGCGGGCTCGGGCACCGCGCAAGAGCACCTCGACCAGATCGTTCGCACGGTCGCCGCGGAAATGGTCGCGGAAGTCTGCTCGGCCTACATCATGCGGGCGGGCGAGGTCCTCGAGCTGTTCGCCACCGAAGGGCTGCGGCGCGAGGCGGTCCACCGGACCAGATTGCGGGTCGGCGAGGGGCTGGTCGGGGCGATCGGCGCAACGGCCCGGCCGCTCGCCCTCGCCGACGCCCAGTCGCACCCGGACTTCGCCTATCGTCCGGAAACCGGCGAGGAGATCTATCACTCGCTGATGGGCGTTCCGATCCTTCGAGGCGGCAAGGTTCTGGGTGTGCTGGTCGTGCAGAACCGCACCCTGCGCCACTACACCGAGGACGAGATCGAGGTGCTGCAGACGATCGCCATGATCGTCGCCGAGCTGGCCGCGAGCGGCGACCTCGTCAACCCGCTCGAGATTGCGCAAAGCCAGGCTGGCGCCTTGCTCCCGTTGCGGCTCGTCGGCATCCGCCTCAACCCCGGGCTGGCGATCGGGCCTGCCGTTTTGCACCAGCCGCGCGTTTTGATCCGCCAGGTCGTCGCCGAGGATGTCGCCGCCGAGCTCGAACGGCTGCGGCGCGCGGTGGCGGCGATGCGCGATTCGATCGACGAGCTGGTTGCCGCCAGCGGCGGGCTGGGGGCCGGCGAGCATCGGGATATTCTCGAGACTTATCGCATGTTCGCCGCCGACCGCGGATGGATCGGCCGTATCGCAGACGCCATCCGCAGCGGGCTCACCGCCGAGGCGGCGGTGCAAAGGATCGGCGACGAAACGCGCACGCGCATGATGCAAGCCAGCGACCCCTATCTGCGCGAGCGCCTCTTAGACCTCGACGATCTCGCCAATCGCTTGCAGCAGCATCTTTCCAATCGTGCGAGGGGAGCCGCTTGGACCGAGCTGCCGCCCGAGTTCATTCTGGTCGCTCGTGCGATGGGGCCGGCGGAGCTGCTCGATTACGCGCACCGACGCATTACCGGCCTGGTTCTCGAGGAAGGGTCGCCCACCGCGCATGTCGCCATTGTGGCGCGGGCGCTGGATATCCCCGTCATCGGCCGGGTGGAGAACGCCGCCAGCCAGATCGAGGCGGGGGATATGGTGATCGTCGACGGCGATCACGCCCAGGTCTTGATCCGGCCGGGCGAGGATGTTCATCAGGCGGTGGTCGAAACGGTTTGCGCACGAAGCCGCCGCCGCGCGTTCTACGACACGCTGCGCTCGTTTCCGCCGGTCACCCGCGACGGGATCGAAATCAAGCTGCTGCTCAATGCGGGTCTGCTGCTCGACTTGGGGCAGTTGACGGCGACCGGCGCCGAGGGCGTCGGGCTGTTTCGAACAGAGCTGCCGTTCATGGTGCGCGACACGTTTCCCGATGTCGAAGACCAGACCGAATTTTACAGAAGCGTCCTCGAGCAGGCCGCGGGTCGTCCGGTGGTCTTTCGCACGCTCGACATCGGCGGTGAAAAGGTGCTGCCCTATCTGCCGCACGCCGCGGAGGATAATCCGGCGATGGGATGGCGGGCGATCCGCATCGGCCTCGATCGACCGGCGATGCTGCGGCAGCAGCTGCGGGCTTTGATCCGGGCGGCGGCGGGGCGAAGGCTGCTGGTAAAATTTCCAATGATCGCCGAGCTGGCCGAGCTCGAGCGGGCGCGGGCGATTCTCGAGGCGGAGCTCGCCCGCGCCACCAGGGAGAACAGGACGCTGCCGGAGTCCGTCGAGGTCGGCGTCATGCTCGAGGTGCCGTCTTTGTTGTGGCAGCTGCCGGCGCTCTGCCGGCGGATAGATTTTCTATCGGTCGGCACCAACGACCTGGTGCAGTTTGTCTTTGCCTGCGATCGCAGCAACCCGCGCCTGGCCGATCGCTACGATACGCTTTCGGCGCCGATGCTCGCGCTGTTTCGTCAGCTGATAGCGCAGGCCAGCGATGCCGGGTTGCCGCTCAGCATGTGCGGCGAGATGGCGGGCAGCCCGATCGAGGCCATGACGCTGATCGCTCTGGGGTTTCGCACGCTGTCGATGGTCGGAACCGCGATCGGGCCGGTCAAGACCATGATCCGCAGCCTTGATGCCGCCGCGGCCGCCGATTATTTGACCGAAATAGGCGATCGGCCGGATCATTCGCTGAGGCCTAAGCTCGAGGCTTACGCTCACGATCACGGCGTCGTCTGGTGAGGCGCGGCAAAGCTGCCCCAGCGGCGCCTTGCCCGCGGGCGCCGGCCATTAGAGCCGAGCCGCCGGAAGCGCCGCGCATCCAATAGGGGCCTGGCGCACCTTTCGCTCGAACATCGGCAAGGCGGCCGGCGATTGGACAAGACCGGCTTCCGTCGGATACGGTAGCCTCGGAGCAGAACGTCTGATGGCATTGTTCCAGCGGCTCAGGACGCCTTTTGTCGAAGATCCGCCACGGGGCGACGCCGGATCGCCGGGCGGCTCGCGATCGGCGGGCGATGTGCTGCGACAGAGGCGCGAGGCGCTCGGTCTTGATCTCCGCCAGATCGCGGGGGCATTGCGGATCAAGCCCGCCTATCTTGCCGCGCTCGAAGAGGGACGCCTGGATCAGCTCCCGGGGCCGACCTATGCGGCAGGGTTTTTGCGGGCGTATGGCGAGCATCTGGGGCTCGACGCGGGCGAGATCCTGCGCCGTTTCAAGGTCGAGTCGGCCGGGCTCGACGCCAAGCCGGACCTCTCGTTTCCGATGCCGCTCGGCGAGCGCGGCGTGCCGGGCGGCAGGATGCTGCTGGTGGCGTTCATTCTGGCGATCTGCGGCTACGGCGCCTGGTACTATCTGTCGACCGGCGATCGGTCGCGTCCGGAGCGCGTGACCGAGGTTCCGGTCGCCCTGCTGCCGCCGAAACCGGTTCAGTCAGCCCCCGTCAGGGAAGCGCCGGCGGAGCTGCCGGCGCCTGGCGAGGCGAGCGCGTCTTCGCCGGCGACGGAGACGCCTCCGACGCCTGAGAGCGCCCTGTCGAATTCGCCGACGGCAGCCCCCGGCCCCGCGACCGAACCCCCCACCGCCTCGGCATCGGCGGCCGCAACCGTCTTGATCATGCCCGCCTTGGCGGCTGCTCCCGCCGCACCGGGCGGCGCGGCGCCCAATCAGCCGTCTACGCCCTCACAGCAAGGCGGGGGATCGCCCAGCTACGGCGTCGCCGACGGGCCGGCGCGAATCGTCATGCACGCGATCGCCGACAGCTGGATCCAGGTGCGCGACGCCGACCGTTCTCTGCTGTTCATGCGAGTGCTGAAGACCGGCGAGAGCTATCGGGTGCCGGAGCGGCCCGGGGTGTCGATGCGGACCGGCAATGCCGGCGGCCTCGAGATCACCGTCGATGGCAAGGCGGCGCCGGCGCTCGGCCCGATGGGCGCGGTTCGACGCGACGTTGCGCTCGATCCTGAAAAGCTGATGGCGGGAACCGCGGTGCGCGACTAGGCCGCCGGGCGTCCGGGGACGCCTTTTGCCGGCTGCGAAATCCGTCTATAAAACCGCCGAGCATTGGACAGCAGCGAGAGATTGACGATGAGCGTCAGACCGTACCGCGACATCCATCGCCGCGCTTGCCGCAAGATCCATGTCGGCAAGGTGCCGGTCGGCGGCGATGCGCCGATCACGGTGCAGTCGATGACCAATACGGTGACGAGCGATATCAGGGCCACGATCGCGCAGGTCCAGGCGCTCGAGCGCGCGGGCGCGGACATCGTTCGGGTTTCCTGCCCCGACCGGGAATCGGCGCTGGCGCTGAAGGGCATCGTGCGCGAAGCGACCGTCCCGATCGTGGCCGATATCCATTTCCACTATAAGCGCGCCATCGAAGCCGCCGAGAGCGGCGCCGCCTGCCTGCGCATCAATCCCGGCAACATCGGGTCGCCGCAGCGGGTGCGTGAGGTCATCAAGGCGGCGAAGGACCATGGCTGCTCGATGCGCATCGGGGTCAATGCCGGCTCGCTTGAGCGCGACCTTCTGGAGCGGTACGGCGAGCCCTGCCCAGAGGCGATGGTGGAGAGCGCGCTGAACCACGCCAAGATCCTCGAGGACAACGACTTCTTCGAGTTCAAGATTTCCTGCAAAGCATCGGACGTGTTTCTCGCCGTCGCCGCCTACCAGCAGCTGGCCGAAGCCTGCGACTACCCGCTCCATCTCGGGATCACCGAGGCGGGCGGCCTGCGCAGCGGCACCGTGAAGTCGGCGATCGGGCTCGGCATGCTGCTGTGGTCGGGCATCGGCGACACGATCCGGGTCTCGCTCTCGGCCGATCCGGTCGAGGAGGTCAAGGCCGGCTTCGAAATGCTGAAATCCCTGAACCTTCGCCGGCGCGGGGTGACCATCATCTCGTGCCCGTCCTGCGCCCGCCAGCAATTCGAGGTGATCAAGACCGTGGAGCGGCTGGAAGAGCGGCTGGCCCACATCACCACGCCGTTGACAGTGTCGGTCATCGGTTGCGTCGTGAACGGGCCCGGCGAGGCCAGGGAGACCGATATCGGCTTCACCGGGGGCGGCAGCGGGACGCATCAGGTCTACATCAGCGGCGTCACCGACCACCGCCTGAAGGACGCCGATATCGTCGATCATCTGGTGGAGCTGGTCGAAAAGAAGGCGGCCGAGATCGAAGCCGCGCGCCGAGCAGCCGAGCCGGTTTTGGAGCCGGCGCAATAGGCGGGGCTGCGCACGCGGCCAACCGCGCGAGAAATCGCCAATGAAGCGATTGCAGCCGGCTCGCGGCACGCAGGATCTCTTGCCCGAGGCGGCGCGCCGCCATCGGCAGGTGAGCGAGACCGCGCGCGCGCTTGCCGAGCTTTACGGCTATGCCGAGATCGCGACGCCGATTTTCGAGTTCACCGAGGTCTTCGCCCGTCCCGATCGGCGATACCTCCGACATCGTCGCCAAGGAAATGTACACGTTCACCGATCGGGGCGGCGAGGAGGTGACGCTCCGCCCCGAGAACACGGCCGGGGTCGTGCGCGCCGTGCTGTCGGATGGCCTGGTGCAGGATGCGCCCCTCAAATTCTTCTACAGCGGCCCGATGTTCCGGTACGAGCGGCCGCAGAAGGGACGGTTTCGCCAGTTTCACCAGATCGGCGTCGAGCTGATCGGCGTGGCCCAGCCGCAAGGCGATATCGAGGTTATCGCGCTCGGCAGCCGGATTCTGGAGGCGCTCGGGGTCGGACAGCGCACCGTCCTCGAGCTCAACACGCTGGGCGACCCCGAAAGCCGCGGCGCCTACCGGGCGGCGCTTGTCTCCTATTTTTCGCGGCATGCCGCCGGCTTGTCGGAGGACAGCAGGCGGCGTCTCGAACGCAACCCGTTGCGGATCTTCGATTCGAAGGAGGAACGGGATCGGCAGGTGAGCGCCGACGCTCCCGCTTTCGCTGAATATTTGAACCCCGCGTCGCAAGATTTCTTCGCGCAGGTGCGCGATGGGCTCGACCGGCTCGGCATCGCCTATCGGCTCAACCCTCGGCTGGTGCGCGGCCTGGACTATTACACCCATACGGCCTTCGAGTTTGTCACCTCCGATCTGGGCGCGCAGGGAACGGTGATCGGCGGCGGGCGGTATGATGGGCTCGTCGAGACGATGGGCGGGCCGGCGATGCCGGGGGTCGGCTGGGCGGCCGGTATCGAGCGTCTGGCGATGCTGATCGCCGAGCCCCCGCGCCCGCCGCGGCCGGTCAGCGTCGTGCCCGTCGGAGAAGCGGGAGAGCAGATCGCGCTGCGGCTGGCCGAAGAGCTTCGCAGCGCCGGCCTCGTCGTCGATCTCGGCTATTCGGGCAATGTGGCGCGGCGCCTGCGGCGCGCGAACAAGCTCGGCGCGCGCGCCGCCGTGCTGATCGGCGAGGACGAGATCGGGCGCGGCGTCGCCACGCTTCGCGACCTCGACAGCGGCGCGCAGGCCGAGGCGCCGCTGGCCGATCTGGCGTCTCGCATTGCCGCGATGGGCGGCTGACGCGGGGGCGGCATGGAAGCCGGTCTCGAGGGCCGACTGGAGCAGCTTCTTCGTCGGCATGCCGAGTTGACGGCCGCGCTCGCTACAACCGGCCTCGGCCGCGTTGAGCTTGCCAAATTATCAAAGGAATACAGCGGCCTCACACCTATCGTCGACGAAATCGAGGCCTTGCGTCGGGCGCGCGCCGAGCAATCGTCGCTCCTGGAGATCGCCGAAACCGGCGACGACGAGGATCTGAAGGCGCTCGCCAAGGAAGAGCTGCAATCGCTTCGCGAACGCCTGCCGTCGCTCGAACGCAGGGTGACGCTGGCGCTCTTGCCGAAGGACGCCGACGACGAGCGCAACGCGATCCTCGAAGTGCGCGCCGGCACCGGGGGCGAGGAAGCCTCGCTCTTTGCCGCCGAGATCTTTCGCATGTACCAGCGATATGCGGCCCTCAGGGGGTGGGGGTTCGAGATCCTCGACCTGTCCGAGACCGGTCTCGGCGGCTTCAAGGAGGCAAGCGCCTCGATCAGCGGCGGCGACGTGTTCGCCCGCCTCAAGTTCGAATCGGGCGTGCATCGCGTGCAGCGGGTTCCGGAAACCGAAGCCGGCGGCCGAATCCACACCTCGGCGGCAACCGTCGCCGTGCTGCCGGAAGCCGAGGAGCTCGATGTCCGGATCGACGAACGCGATCTGCGCATCGACGTGTTTCGCGCCAGCGGGCCGGGCGGCCAATCGGTCAACACCACTGACAGCGCGGTGCGGATCACCCATCTGCCGACCGGGCTCGTCGTCATCCAGCAGGACGAGAAGTCGCAGCACAAGAACAAGGCGCGAGCCCTAAAGGTCCTGCGCTCGCGGCTCTATGAATTGGAGCGGCAGGCGCGCGACAGCGCCCGCGCCGCCGACCGCAAAAGCCAGGTCGGCAGCGGCGACCGTTCAGAGCGCATCCGCACCTACAATTTCCCGCAGGGCAGGGTGACCGATCACCGGATCAACCTGACGCTCTACAAGATCGACAAGGTGATGGGCGGCGAGGCTCTCGACGAGATCATCGATGCGCTTCTCGTCGAGGACCAGGCGGCGCGGCTGGCCGCGATCACAGGCTGATCACATGATGACGAAGACGCTGGAGGCGATCCTGGCGGATACCGCCGGCGCGCTCGCCGACGCCGGCTTTGACGAGCCGCGCCGTCGCGCCCGTCGGCTGGTCGCAGCCGCCCTCGACCTGTCTCAAATCGAGCTCCTGGCCGGCTCCGAGCGGGAAATCGCGGGTCCGCAGGTCGGCCGCGTTCGCGGCCTGCTCGGCCGCATGCTCGACCATGAGCCGCTCAGCCGCATCCTCGGTCGTCGCGACTTCTGGGGACTCGAGTTTACGTTGTCTGCAGACACGCTCGACCCGCGGCCCGAAAGCGAGACCGTCGTCGAGGCCGTGCTGCGGCGGGTGGCGGACCGGGACGCCCCGCTCCGGGTGCTCGATCTCGGCGCCGGCTCGGGTTGCCTGCTGCTCTCGCTGCTGGTTGAGCTGCCGGCCGCCTCTGGGGTCGGCGTCGACATCGCGACCGGCGCCGTCGCGACCGCGCGTCGCAACGCGGCCTCCCTCGGCTTGGCGAGCCGCGCCTGTTTTTTTGTCGGAGACTGGGCGGCGGCGCTGTCGGAACGATTCGCGGTGGTCGTCGCGAACCCGCCCTACATCGAGAGCGCGGCCCTGCCCGGCCTGCCGCGCGAGGTCGCCCATTATGATCCGCGGCCGGCTCTCGACGGCGGGGTGGATGGCCTTGCGGCCTACCGCGCGATCGCCGGCGATCTCCCGCGGCTGCTGACGCCGCAGGGCATCTTCGCCGGGGAGATCGGGCGCGGTCAGGCTGATCGAGCGGCCGCCGTCCTGGAGGCCGGGGGCCTGACGATCGAGGCCGTGGCGCGTGACCTGGCCGGCATCGACCGCTGCATGATTGCGCGCCGGCAACCGGGATGAAACCGGCGCGGAAGACGTCTTGGCGCCGCCAAAAATTTGTTGGAATGTGCCGCGGTCCCGTCTAGGCTGGCGCCTTGGAGAGCTTGGTGCTGCGCGGGAAAGCGGCACAATATGAGCCGCGCCGCTCAATTGCGGCGGAGCGAGGCTTCCACCGGACCGCGGTCCGACAGTGTCCACCGAGAATAGACAGGTGTCATGAGACCAGGACCAAACAAACGATCGCGCGGTCGGAACAATGGGAATAATCCACACCATAATCGCCCGCGAATGCCGCAACGGATCCAGACATTCGACAGCAACGGGCCAAACGTAAAAATCCGCGGCAACGCCTACCAAGTGTTCGAGCGTTATGTCGCGCTTGCTCGCGAGGCGGCGTCCAGCGGCGATCGCATCGGAGCCGAGAACCTCTATCAACACGCCGAGCACTACTTCCGTGTGATGAATGCAAACGGCGAAGCCCATCAACACGGAGCGCCGCGTCCGACGACGCCGGCGGATCTCGAAATGGACGAACCCGACGCGGAGCCCGGTGAAAACGAGGAAGACGAGGGTTCAGCCGTTGCCGCCGATGTCGTCGGGCGAGGATCAGCCGCCGACCTTCTGAGCTGAAGCCGGCTGAGCTGAAGCCGGGCGAGTTGAAGCCGGCGCGCCGGCCACGAGCTGATCAGGATCAGGTCGTTGGGCCGGAGGCAGGGTTGTGTGGTATCGGGGCCACACCACATAGGCGCCGGAGGGATCGCGGGGCCGCCTGAGCGGGGCGCTGCGGCCAGCTCAGTGGAGCAAGCACGCCATGGAATTCGAGAAATACACCGAACGGTCGAAGGGCTTTATCCAATCGGCCCAAACCTCGGCCCTGCGCAAGGGTCATCAGCGGTTGACGCCCGAGCATCTTCTGCTGGTCCTGCTCGAAGACAAGGAGGGCCTCAGCGCCAATCTGATCCGGGCCGCGGGCGGCGACCCGCAAATTGCTCAGCAGGCCGTCGAGACCGAGCTTGCCAAGCTGCCTCGGGTCGACGGCGCCGGGGCGGGCCAGGTCTATCTGTCGCCGGAAATCGCCCGGATCTTCGAGCAGGCCGAGCGGATCGCGGAGAAGGCCGGCGACAGCTTTGTCACCGTCGAGAGGCTGCTGCTGGCGCTGTCGATGGCCGGAGAGACGCCGGCCGGCAAGGCGCTCGCGGCCAGCCGGGTGTCGCCGCAGCAGCTCAACGCGGCGATCGAAGACGTGCGCAAGGGCCGCAAGGCAGACAGCGCCTCGGCCGAAGAAGGCTATGACGCGTTGAAGCGCTATGCGCGCGATCTGACCGCCGCGGCGCGCGAGGGGAAGCTCGATCCGGTGATCGGCCGGGACGAGGAGATCCGCCGAACGATCCAGGTTCTGTCGCGCCGGACCAAGAACAACCCGGTGCTGATCGGCGAGCCCGGGGTCGGCAAGACGGCGATCGTCGAGGGTCTGGCGCTGCGCATCGTCAATGGCGACGTGCCGGAAGGGCTGAAGGACAAGCGCCTCCTCTCGCTCGATCTCGGCGCGCTGATCGCCGGGTCGAAATTTCGCGGCGAGTTCGAGGAGCGCCTGAAGGCGGTGCTGACGGAGATCACCGCCGCAGCGGGGGAGATCATTCTGTTCATCGACGAGCTGCACACCCTCGTCGGCGCCGGCAAGGCGGAAGGGTCGATGGACGCCTCGAACATGCTGAAGCCGGCGCTGGCGCGCGGCGAGCTTCACTGCGTGGGCGCAACGACGCTCGACGAATATCGCAAGAACATCGAAAAGGACGCGGCGCTCGCGCGTCGGTTCCAGCCGGTTTTTGTCGACGAGCCATCGGTCGAAGACACGATCTCGATCTTGCGCGGGATCAAGGAAAAATACGAGCTGCATCACGGCGTTCGCATCACCGACGCGGCGATCGTGGCGGCGGCGACCTTGTCGAACCGCTACATCGCCGACCGGTTCCTGCCGGACAAGGCGATCGACCTGATGGACGAGGCTGCTTCGCGTTTGCGCATGGAGGTGGATTCGAAGCCGGAGGCGATCGACGAGCTCGATCGGCGCATCGTCCAGCTCAAGATCGAGCGCGAGGCCCTGAAGAAGGAGGACGATCCGGCCTCGCGCGATCGGCTGGAGAAGCTGGTCAAGGAGCTCGAGGAGCTCGAGCAGCGCTCGGCCGAGCTGACCGCGCAATGGCGCGCCGAGAAGGAGAAGCTGGCCGGCGCGCAGAAGCTAAAGGAGCGGCTCGATCAGGCGCGGGCCGAGCTGGAGATCGTCCAGCGGCGCGGCGATTGGAGCCGAGCCGGCGAGCTTACCTACGGGGTCATTCCGGATCTCGAGCGACAGCTGCAGGAGGTCGAGGCGGCCGGGGCGGGGCGCATGCTCGAGGAGGCCGTGACCGAGGAGCATATCGCGGGCGTCGTGTCGCGCTGGACCGGCATCCCGGTCGAGAAGATGCTGTCCGGCGAGCGCGAGAAGCTCCTCGGCATGGAGCTGAGCCTGCGCCGGCGGGTGGTCGGTCAGGACGAGGCGGTGATCGCGGTGTCGAACGCGATCCGCCGCGCCCGCGCCGGCTTGCAGGATCCCAACCGGCCGATGGGATCGTTCCTGTTCCTCGGCCCGACCGGCGTCGGCAAGACCGAGCTCGCCAGGGCGCTCGCCGAATTTCTGTTCGACGACGAGAGCGCCATGATCCGCATCGACATGTCGGAATACATGGAGAAGCACTCCGTCTCGCGGCTGATCGGCGCGCCGCCGGGCTATGTCGGCTATGACGAGGGTGGGTCGTTGACCGAGGCGGTGCGCCGTCGACCCTACCAGGTCATCCTGTTCGACGAGGTTGAAAAGGCGCATCCCGATGTCTTCAACGTCCTGCTGCAGGTGCTCGACGACGGCCGCCTGACCGACGGTCAGGGCCGAACCGTCGATTTCCGCAACACATTGATCGTGCTGACGTCGAACCTCGGCAGCGAAGCGCTGGCGAGCCTTCCCGAGAAGGCGGACGTCACGGTGGCGCGGGAAGCGGTGATGGAGGCGGTGCGGGCCGCGTTCCGTCCGGAATTCCTCAATCGGCTCGACGAAATCCTGCTCTTCCGACGCCTGTCGCGCGACGACATGAAGGGGATCGTCACGATCCAGCTGGAGCGGCTGAGGCGGCTTCTCGCCGATCGTAAGATCGCCTTGGAGATCGACGCCGCGGCGAGCGCATGGCTGGCCAATGCCGGCTATGACCCCGTCTATGGGGCAAGGCCGCTGAAGCGGGTCATCCAGCGCGAGCTGCAAAACCCGCTCGCTCAGCAGATCCTCGAGGGACGCGTCCCCGATGGGTCGACGGTTCGGGTCGGCGCGACCGAGAAGGGGCTGGTCTTCGCCGGCGACCTGACGGCCGAGGCGGCCTAGCGCCGCCGCAGCCTCACCCTTCTTGATCGGTCCCCACGACGAGGTGACATTCGACCACCTCGTCGCGGGGGATGCGCAGCGTGTCCGGGGGATTGAGCTGACGCAGCACCAGCACGCCGGCCTCCCAGCCGACGAACTGCTTGATCAGCACCGCTTGGCCACGCTTGTAGACGACGACATCGCGGCCGCGGACGGGAGGCTTGAACGGATTGACGTGCAATAGCCAACCCTGCTCGTAGCGCGGCTCCATGCTCTCCCCGACCATGTAGATGGCGTACGCCGCGCGAACGCCGCCAAGATTTGCCGGCCGCGGCGTGTATCCGATCCCGTCTTCGAGAAACATCTCCTGATCGGAGCCGCCGCGCGCCGCGCTGCGGATCGGGATCATGTCCGAGCCGCGCGCGAGCCCGGAGGCGGGCGCGGAGGGCGGCCGCCCTCGACCGGGGCGGCGCGTGTCCGCGCCGGGGGCGGGGCCGTGCTTTCGCCGGCGTGGCGCAACACCTCCTCCTGCGTCACGCCCAAAAACGCTGCAATCTGGACCGCCTCCAACAGCTTCATCTGCCGCTCGCCCTTGATCATGCGGGAAACCGCCGAGGGGGCCAGCCGCAGGTGGCGGGCGAGGTCCGCTTGCGACAGGCCGGCGCGCTCCAGCGCCTCGTGAAACCACGCTGTGTCCATATTGCACATACCACAATTATAATGTTGACAACTAACCCCATCATGCTATCATCTCCGTGCGAAGCTCACAAGGCTTTTGATCGCAACGGAGTTGATCATGAGAGAGAACGCGATATGGCCGGAGCCGGAGCGCAGCCTCGTTGAGGATGGCTGCGCCTATGTCCTGGACGGCGGCGGCGTCCCACGGGCTTGCCGAGCGCCGCGACGCGCAGGCTCCCCCTATTGCCCGCGGCATCACTCGCTGTGTCATGTCGCGTCGGGCAGCGCCGGCGAGGTCCGTCGTCTGCGTGAGGTGGAAGCCTTGGCGAGCGCGGTGGGCGGCCGTCGCGCGCGCGATCGGGCCGGCCCGTCGAGGCGCTTTCTGGAGCGCCTGGAGGAGGCCGTGCGCGATTTTTCGTGAGCGTAGTGTTCCTGATTTGTTCGGAGGAGAGCATGCCGCGGCAAAACTCCCGTCGCAACCTCGACGCAGCCATCGAGACCGATGCGGCGGCGCCTACCGGCGAGCGTCGCGGTCACGGCCCGATCGAGCGTGTGGAACGCCCGATCGCCGACGATCAGGGTCGATCGTCGCGGCCTTATCGCGCCGTCGACACGCTGGCGATGATGGAGCGGCGCGGCTCGATCACCGCGGCGATGCGCGAGGCCGGCGAGGAATTCCGGGGGCGTTTCGCCGCCGCCCAGCTGGACCCGTTGCGCGCCCTGGATTTGTCGCGGCTGAGGGTCGGCGGCGGCCCGCGACTGCGCCCTGATGAGCCGCACGGGTCGAGGATCGAGGGCGCGCGGGGCACCGTGTGGCGCTCGCTCCGCGCCGTCGGCGGGCTCGGCTCGCCCGGCGGTTCATGTCTTTGGCATGTTGTGGGATGGGAATGCTCGCTGAAGGAATGGGCGCTCGAGCAGGGGTGGAGCGGGCGCAGGGTTTCTCAAGAAGCGGCCTCGGGCATCCTGATCGCTGCGCTGGGCGCGCTCGAAGCACATTATCGAAGCGGCTTATCGTTGCGAAAATGAGATTTTTGTTGTTGACAAATCCGGATCGATCTGATATGAATCGTCGAAATTGGCAAAGGCAGGCGACGGGGTCGCCGCCGATGAGGGCGACGGCCGGTCGGGTCGACAGCGCCGGTCCTCGCATCGCCGAGTTCTGCTTCACAGGATAGAGCCCACACATTGGCACCTCGACCGAGACGTCGGCCGGCATCCAGCGCGGCATCCGGAAGGCGTCGCGCCGCCGGCGCGGAGAAGCCGGATACGAAGGCCGAGGCGGATCAGGAAGGAATTGTCGAGCGAGCCGCCCGGCTCGGGGTTACGCCCGAGCGGGTGCTGCAGGAATATGCGCGCATCGCGTTTGCCGATTTGCGCCGCTTCGCCGATTGGGGGCCGGACGGTCGTCTCGTGCTGAAGACGCCGGAAAAGCTCAGCGACGCGGATGCCGCGGCGATCTCCGAAATCACCACCGCGGGCGCCGGCAGCGGGGGCTATCGGGTGAAGCTCTACGACAAGAAATCGGCGCTCGACGCCATTGCAAGGCATCTCGGAATGTTCACGCCGCAGCGTCCTCCACAGGAGGACGATCCGGCCGCCGATGCCGCGGAGGATGCGCGTGAGGTGCTTGCACGCCGCTTGGCTCGCCTCGCTGCCGGAGGCGCTGAGGACTGAGCTGATCGCCGCGCTGAGCCCGGCCCAGGCGCGAGCGCTGCTTTACGACTGGCCGTTCTGGGCGCGTTCGAGCCAGCTGCCGCCCGAAGGGAATTGGCGGGTGTGGCTGCTGCTCGCCGGCCGCGGTTTTGGCAAGACCCGGACCGGCGCCGAATTCATCAGCGCGCGGACGGCGAGCCGAAACGCGCGCCGCATCGCGCTTGTCGCGCCGACGGCAGCCGACGCTCGCGACGTCATGGTCGAGGGCGAAAGCGGCCTGCTGGCGGTTTCGCCGCCTTGGCGTCGGCCTTGCTACGAGCCCTCAAAGCGGCGGCTGACCTGGCCGAATGGGGCCGTCGCCACGCTCTACAGCGCCGACGAGCCCGAACGCCTGCGCGGGCCGCAGCACGACGCCGCCTGGTGCGACGAGCTTGGCGGCTGGCGTTACCCCGAAGCCTGGGACATGCTGATGTTCGGCTTGCGGCTGGGAGCAGACCCGCGGATCGTGGTGACGACGACGCCACGGGCCGTCAAGACGATCCGTGAGCTCATCGCCGATCCAAAGGTGGTGCTGACGCGGGGCGGCACTTCGGAAAACCGGGCCAACCTGGCGCCGGCCTTTCTCGATCAGATTGTTCGCCGATATCAGGGGACACGCCTGGGCAGGCAGGAGCTCGAAGCCGAGATCCTCGAAGACACGCCCGGCGCTCTGTGGAACCGCAGCATGATCGAGGGGGCGCGAACCCGGATGCCGCCCAGCCTGGTGCGCGTCGTGGTCGCGATCGATCCGGCGACTACCTCCGGGGAAGCCGCCGACGAAACCGGCATCATCGTCGCCGGCAAGGACGAGCGCGGACACGGCTGGGTGCTCGCCGACGCCTCCGGGCGCTATCCGCCGGCGGAGTGGGCGAGGATCGCGATTGCGACCTCTCGCGCGCACGGCGCCGACCGGATCGTCGCCGAAGTCAACAACGGCGGCGAGATGGTCGAGGCGACGCTGCGCATGGTCGACCCGAACGCGTCCTTCGCCGCCGTGCGCGCGTCGCGCGGCAAGGTGGCGCGGGCCGAGCCGGTAGCGGCTCTATACGAGCAGGGGCGAGTGCACCACCTCGGCGTTTTTCCGCAGCTCGAAGACCAGATGTGCGGGTTTGCCCGCGACGCGCGCGGCGATCTCGACCTCCACGCGGCGGGGAATTCTCCCGACCGGGTTGATGCGCTCGTATGGGCGTTGACCGATCTCCTGGTTGCAGCCAAGCCGGGCGACGGAATTTACGAGGTCTACCGTCGGCTCAACGATGAACTGTCGGGATCGAACCGGCGCAAGCGCTGATCCTGTTGCATTCGCCGGCTGTTGCGAAGGAGTCAGACTTTGGCCCTGTTGATCAAGGATGCGAACACCACGGTGCAATCGATCTCGACCGGGGTCGATGTCGCCGGCAGCCTCGTTCCGGTCCACGCGCCCGCCGCGATCGTCGGCGGCGTCGCAACGCCGGTCGGCAGCGCCGCGCCGCTCCCGGTCATTAACGCCGCCGGCGCCGTCGCAGTCGACGGCAGCGGCGCGGTGGCGAGCGGCGGCAGCGCGCAGACTCTGTTCGGCGGAGCCCTCCCGGCCAACGGATACCTGATCGCCAACAATTCGTCGGCGCCGCTCTACGTGTGCGATGTCGGCGTGGCGACGCCGGGCGGAGCGTCGATCCCGGTTGCGGCGGGCGCGATCTTCGCGACCCCTTCGGGGTATAGGCCGGCGGGCGTCGTCAGCCTCTATGGCGGCACGACCGCGCAGGCCTTCGCGGCGCGGCGGTGGTGATGAAGACGCTGCTGCGCATCGCCGCCTTTGCGATGGGTCTCGGGATCGCGCTGCCGAGCATGGCGCAATCCCCTGGCAGCTTTTCCACCCTGTCGACCACCGGCGCGGCCACGTTCGGCGGCGATGCGCTGATGTGCTCGGGGCGGCCGTGGATCGATGTTCGATGCAACGGCGCCCTTGGCGACGACAGCCATGACGACACCAGCGCGATCCAGGCGACGATCGCCAGCGCGATCACCAACAATTGGCCGGTGCACCTCTCGGCCGGCAAATACAAGATCACATCGCAGCTGACGATCGACTACGCCGGCCAGGCCGCTAACGGATTCAGGTTGATTTCGCAAGGCGCCGCCCTCGACGGGCGGTCGATCGGCTCCGGGCCGGTGATCCAGGTTCTGTGCGGCGGCGGCACCACGGCGAGCCCGACCGGATGTTTCTACTTCAAGCAGGAAGGAACGCTGTTCGTCGAGGCCAACACGCCCGGCTATGCCGTGGTGATCGGCAAGGCTGACTTCTCCGACGCTCAGAATTCGATCAAATTCGATCATCTGAACGTCAATAACGCAAACAGCGGCGGCAATGCCGGCGCGTGTCAATTCAACTACGTCCTGGACAGCGACATCTACGCCGTCTGCGTCGCCGCCGGCGGAGCGGCGGGGATGGCCTTCGAGCAGACCCAATTCTCCAGGGTTTCCGGCGCCGGGACCGCCGCCGGGACCGGCGGACGCAGCGTCGTCCTCGAAAACGGATTTAACTTCAGCAACACCTTCTTCGGCCTCGATCTCGAAGTTTCGCCGACCTGCCTGTCGATCACGTTCAACCATAACGGGCTCAACACCTTCATTTCTCCGTACTTCGATTGCATCACCGCCGTGAATGCCACGGCGTCTACCGGCAACATCCTGATAAATCCGAACTATGGCGGCAACACCGTCAATTTCGGCCCGAACTCGGTCGGGATCTCGGTGCAGGGAACCGGCTCGCGCGCGCAATGGATGTTTCCGTCCGTCGCGAGCTACGCCGCGACGCCGCTCGACGACCGGCTGTCGATTTCCAGCTTCAATGCGCCCGGCGCTGCTATGGCGGTGACGCTGCCGCCGATCGCAGCCGTCAACCCGGGCTGGTCTATGGCCTTCGCCACCGACAACGGCAAGAGCATGACCGTGAACGCGCCGAGCGGCAGCATCCTGCTTGGCGGCAAGTTCGTGCCCACCGTCACGCTGGGCTCCGGCAACTACGAATACCTGCGTCTGCAATCCGACGGCAACAATTGGCGGGTGATCGCGGCGACGCGAAACACCCGGCTCAGCATGGGGTTCGAGCCGCCGCCCTGGCCGAGCAACTGGCTTTACCCGTCCGGACCCGGCTACGCGGCAACCCTGGCGGACAACGGCAACATCCTGTCGAGCTACAACACGCCGTCAGGGCTGTCCGTGACCCTGCCGGCGACGACGGGCCTGCCGACGGGATGGAGCATCGGCTTCGCCACGGACAACGCAAAGCCGCTGTCGGTCCAGGTCAACGGCGCCTCCGGCGGACATATCGTCTGGCCGGGCAGCGGCTCGACGGCCACTTCCTTCGCGATGGCGAACACCAGCCAGGGGGCCTATGAGCTTGTCGCTTTGCAGTACGACGGCAGCGGCAATTTTCGGGTCGTAGCGGCGACGCCGGCGACCGCGCAGGCCATGGGCACGATCGGCTCGGCCGGGATCAGCCATTGGAGCTATCCCCCGGTCAGCACCTACAGTGTCGCTGTCGCCGACAACGGCAATGTCATTTCCAGCTTCAACAGCCCGGCTTCCTACATGGCGGTGACGCTGCCCCCGACGACGGCGATCCCGATGGGCTGGACGATCGGCCTGGCGTCTGACAACAGCAAAACGATGTCGGTTCAGGTCAACGGTGTTGCGGGCGGCCACATCCTCTACCCCGGCAGCGGCGCCACGACAAATTCGGCATCGCTGGCGCCCGGCAATTACGAGCTCCTGGTCCTGCAGTTCGACGGCGGCAACTTTCGCGTCACCGAGGCGACGCCGCTGACGGCGACGGCGATCGGGATCGCCGGCAGCGCGTCGGCCATCAGCCGGTGGGCGTTTCCATCGGTCGCCGCCTATGCCGCGGGACCGAGCGATACCGGCGCGGCGCTGTCGAGCTACAATGCGCCGGGCAGCGCGCTGACCGTCACCTTGCCGCCGACGACGGCGATCGGCGCAGGCTGGACCATGGGCTTTGCGACCGACAACGGCAACTCGCTGACGGTTCAGGTCAACGGCGTCTCCGGCGGACGCATCCTCTATCCGGCCGGGGCTGCCGGAACGGCCGGGGCGTCGGTCGCGCTCGCCGCGACCAATTATGAATTTCTGACGCTCCAGTTCGACGGCAGCAATTTCCGCGTTCTATCGATCACGCCGCGCTCGGCGTCGGCGCTCGGCATGCTAGGGCGCCAGATTTTCACCGGCGCAACGCCGTCGGTCGGGTCCGGCGCCGGCGACTGCGGAACGTCGCCGTCGATCAGCGGCAATGACAGCGTCGGGCGGGTGACGGTCGGCTCGTCGGCCAACGGTGGCAAATGCACCGTGAATTTTGCCACTGCATGGCCAAACCCGCCGGTCTGCTCGGTGTTCGACGAGACGACAGGAAACCTGGTTCGGCCAACCGCGGTCATGGCGACGAGCGTCGCGTTGGCCGGGACACTGACCGCAGGCGACGTCCTCGCGTATCGGTGCGCCGGCTATCAGTAAGCCGCGGGTGGCCCCCAAGGTCGAGCTTTCAAGGAACGAATCATGCGCGCATTCCTCATTCTCCTCTGTGTTCTCACGCTCTTCTGCGCGCCGCGGGCCGACGCCTACGAGGCGGGCATCACGCCGGTCGTCTCCGCTGCGCCGGAATCCGGCCGTCTGATCAAGGCGGCGCCGGGCAATCTTTATTCAGTCTATGTGACAACCGGGGCCGCGGCTGGGTATTTGATGACCTTCAATGCGAAGGCTCCGCCCGCTGACGGCCCGGTGACCCCGATCGAGTGCGTCGTGGCGCCCGCCAACAACACCGTATCGATTACGTTTCACGGTCCGCCGGATATCTACTCAATCGGCATCGTCGCCGCGTTCAGCTCTACCGGGTGCTTCACCAAGACCTCGAGTCCAACCGCCTTCTTCAAGGCGCGCGCGCAATGAGGCTGAGCGCTATCGCCGGCGCCCTCGCCTTGTTCGGCGCCGCGCCCGGCTGGGCGCAGTCGGTCGAATACGGACCTGCCGGCGGCGTCAACCAATCCGGCGCGGTCACCGCAGGTCATGTTGCGAGCTGGGCGGGGTCGGGGTTGATCCAGGATGGCGGAAGCCCGTCCGGCGTGGGCACCGTGACCAGCGTCGGGTTGACCACTCCGCCCTGGCTCAACGTCTCGGGATCGCCGGTCACGACGACCGGGACGCTGGCCGTCGCCAGTCCCGCGCAGCCGGCGAATTTGTTTCTCGGATCGCCGGTCGGATCGAGCGGCGTCCTGGCGCCGCGGCCGATCGCCGGCGCGGATCTGCCGTCGCCCACCGCCTCGACCCTGGGTGGCGTCGAGAGCGCCGCCGCCGTTGCGCACGAATGGCTCGACGGGATTTCGCTCACCGGCGCCCCGCACGCCTCGCAGCCATCGTGCGCCGATCTGGCCGATGCGTCGCCGTCCTGCTCGATCGACGCGACAAACGCCGCCAACATCTTGTCCGGCGTGCTGCCGGGCGCACGGCTGCCGACCACCTTTGCCGCCGACACGACCTTTTCCGGCGACAACGTCTACGCGGGTACCTCGACCTGGGGCGGATCGCTCCTCGTGCCCATTCGCACGATAACCGCGGCGGGACCGGTGACCGTGTCCAACGCGACGGATTATTTGATCATCGTCAACAAGAGCGCGCCGGCCCCGACGACCGTCAACTACGCCTGCTCTCCCGGCTTTACTCTGTTGGTGAAGGACGGGGCCGGCAACGATGCGGCGAACGCGATCACCCTTCAGCCAGCTTCCGGAACCATCGACGGCGCTTCGAGCTTCGTGATGAACGGCAGCACGCCGGGGTCGCCTCCCTATGAGGCTCGTGCGGTGACCTGCGATGCAAGCGGCAACTCTTGGGTGAATTGATCATGTGGCGTTACCTTGTCTGCGCCGCGGCGCTGGCGCTGTCGTGCCCATGCCGGGCGGCGACGCCGTTTCTCTGGGAGCCCGGCAGCTCAAACTCCGGGTTGTACGCGCCTCCGCTGACGTTGATGAGCACCGAGCTCAACTCGATGACATCGGGGTCGGTGGCGGTGAGCGCGATCGGCGGCGCGGCCGGCGTGTTCAACAACTCGAATACAGCGCAGGTGATCTGGTCGCCGATGATCCTCACCATGGGCTCGACCGCGGGCGCCGTGCAGACCGGGGGAAATCTTTCCTGCTGGCTGCTGTCCTCGGTCGACGGCTCGACGTTCGAGAGCATCGCATCGGCTCCGCCGCGCGCCCCCGACGCGGTCTTCCCGCTTCCGGCTTCGGTGCTTTCGGGAACCAGCACCTTCCTGTCGCAAGGCCTGGTGCGTCTGCCGGCCCTCAAATTCAAGGTGCTGTGTCAAAACAACAGCGGACAGACCCTCAACGCTTCTGGAAATACGGTCGTGCTGGCGCCGACCGCAGTGCAATATTGACGATGCCGCCGAACCGGCGACGGTTCCTGGCGGGGCTTGCGGCGAGCGGGATCAGCGTCGCGGCGGCGCCCGGCGGAAGGGCGTCTGCGCAGCCCCTGCGGGCCTTTCGAGGTCTTTATCGCCCGGCGGGCCTGCCGCGGCTTGCAGACGATCCGGCGACCCAATTTCTCGCCGACGCGTGGCATATGGACGGATCGGCCTATGACGTGAGCCAAGGCAATTTCGGGGCGCCGCTTTGGGGGTTCTCGTTGCGCGGCTATCCCTATCGCACGCAATTCGCGGCGTTTGGCCGACAGGTCACCTCCGCGGGTCAAGGTTGCGGCTTCGACGGCAGCTCGCAATACATCTACACCACCGTCGGCGCCGGGCGCGGTCCGTGGTCCGCCAGCCCCGGGCTGCAGACTTTTCTCGTCGTCGCGCAGGTGAACGCTCAGCAGAGCGCCGCGCAAACGCTGATGGCAATCGAGGCGCATGGCCTCGGGCGGCGGGCGTCGCTGCAGATTGCCGCGAACAGCACGAGCTTTTCGGTGAATTGGGTGACGAACACCACGACCAGCGGCAGCTTTGCTCAATCCGCGACGCTCGGGCAGCCATTCGCCGCCGCCATGACACTGAACTACAGCGCAGGAGCAGCCAGCCTATTCTTCGGCCAGACAAAGAGCACACTCGTTGGACCCGCCAAGAGCGTGAACCAGTGGGACGAAGCGAATTTCGCCAACTCCGTCATTGGCGGGGTCAATCAAAATAATTATCTCAATGGCGCTCTCCTGTTCGGCGCAGCGTGGAATACGGTGCTGTCGGACAGCCAAATATTCGATCTTCTGCAAGACCCGTTTGGGTTTCTGGTATTTCCCGACGACGACGCCATGGGCGATTTGGCGGGCGCATCGCCAGCGATCCGAGCGACGCTCGGCGCACACGGTTTCCCGAGATAACCCGACGCCATCGCACGGACGGAGATTGCCGATGACATTGAAACGGACCCCGCTCGACCGCGAGCCGCTTGCCTCCTACAGCTGGGGCGGGTTTGGCGCGCAAAACGACATAACCCAATTTCGCAACGTCTTTCAGCCCGATCAGGGGATCTTCTCGCCGGGCTATCCGTTGGTCCCACCGGAACGCGAGCAGGTTCGGCTGTGGAACTTTCCGGTCGGCTACAACACGATCTACACGCCGCGCGCCTACGAGCCGGTCGGCTTTGATGAGCTTCGCGCGCTGGCGGAGAACCACGACATCACCCGGCTGGCGATTGAGACGCGGAAGGATCAAATCGAAAAGCTTGATTGGGCGATCAGACCTCGCGACGAAAAGAGATCGGCGCCTGACGCGCCGGCGCGCATCCGACAGCTCACCGATTTCTGGCGCAAGCCCGACAGTGAGCAGCCTTTCGCCACCTGGCTGCGGGAGGCGCTCGAGGATGTTCTGGTGCTGGATGCGCCGGCTTTCGAGATTCGCCATAACCGCGGCGGCGACATCATTTCGCTCGATATCGTCGATGGCGCGACGATCAAAGTGCTGATCGACGACACCGGGCGGCGGCCGCGGCCGCCGGCGCCGGCCTACGAGCAGGTCATCCACGGCCGGCCGTGGCGGCTGCTGACCGCGGATCAGCTGATGTACCTGCCGCGCAACAAGCGGCCGCACAAGGCCTATGGGTTCGGGCCGTGCGAGCAGATCGTCATGACGATCAATATCGGCCTGCGCCGACAAATGATGCAGCTGCAGCATTTCACCGAGGGGAACGTCCCGCCTGGTCTCGTGAATGCGCCCGACGGCTGGAACGCCGAGCAGATCCGTCAGTTCCAGGAGTGGTTCGACTCGATCCTCGCCGGCAACACCGGCTCTCGCACCCGGCTCGTCTGGGCGCCGACCGGGGCCAAGTACCAGGCCTTCAAGGAGGCGCCCTACAAAGACGAATTCGACGAGTGGCTGGCGCGGATCGTCTGCTACGCGTTCTCGCTGCCGCCGACCGCGTTCACCCCGCAGGTCAATCGCGCGACGGCGCAAACCGCTCAAGAAGCGGCCCTGACGGAAGGGCTGGCGCCGCTCGCGGGTTGGGTCAAGCGGCTGGTCGACAGCGTCATCCAGGACAGGATGGGGCATCCCGATCTCGAATTCGTCTGGTCGGACATGCGCCATATCGATCCGAAGGACCAGGCGGCGATCCTCGACACCTATGTCAAGGACGGCATCTACGCGCAGAACGAAGCGCGCGCCATTCTCGGGCTCGCCCCGGTAGCCGGCGGCGACCAGCCGATGCCTGTGCAGAGACCCGCCTCGCCGCCCGATCGCGCCGCGCAAGGTTCATAGCGCTCACCGCCACACAGCGGGTTGCCGGCCGCCATCGGGGCATCCCGCCTCGGTCGGCGCGCGAGCCGCAGCGGATTGCGGATGCGCGCGTTTCTGATCCGCGCGCCGCGCCGCCGCACGCCGCCCAGTCAGTCAAGGGATTAGAGCAGGAGCCCTGAATGAGCGTCCTTCCCTCAGACATTGTCACATACGGCGCCGTCAACATGCCGGAGGCCGATAACCTGCCGGTCGGCGGCGCCGTCGATTTGACGCGACGGATCGCATTCTACGACATCTCCGCGACGGGAAATGTCGACGCGGTATCGAGCTCGGCGAGCGACACGGCGACCAAAATCGCCTATTACGGCCGAGACGCCGCCGGCGCGATCCAGACCCAAACGTTGACCCTCAACGGACAATCCTGGGTAAGCGGATCTCAGGCCCTCGAGCGCCTGCTTTATGCGGCGCTCTCGGGAGCGAGCGCCAATGGGCCGGTCGCCAACCCGGGCGGCGCCGCCGCTGTCGGCGATGTCGCGCTGGCCGCCCACAGCTGCGTCCTGCCGGCGGCCTCGGTGACGACCGACGCGACGGTCAGGACGGCGCAGGCCGGGTCGGCCAACGCCAGCGGCGCGACGCCGGCGCTGTTCAAGCTGCAATCGGGGGACGGCGCCTCTGTTTCCGCGGGGCAGATCATTTGGACCAAGGGCGGCGCGGGCGCCAATCAGCTCAGGCAGATCATCGCCACCTCGGGCTACGGCGTCGACATGGTGGCGGTGAACCGCGATTGGAGCCCGACGCCCGATGGGTCCACCACCTATAAGATTCTGCAAGGGATGCTGTTCGAGGCCTCGCCAAACAAGGTCACCTCGATTACCCGCGCATTTGCAACCTCCGCCGCCGATATTCCCGGCGGATCAGCGCGGACGTTCTACGAGAAGGTGTTTGTCGTCAACAACAACGCCGCGACTGCGTTGACCGGCGCGCAGATCGAAATCGCGAGCGAGAGCCCGACGCTCCCGTCGGGCGCGCTCCTCGATGTGGCGCTGTGCACGGCGCTCAATGACGCCAACACATCGACCAACCGTCAGACGGCGCCGGCCGCGGGCGCCGGCTCGTTCGTCACCCAGCCGGCCTTTGTCTCGGCGCCCGGCGCCGGCAACCTGCCCGCAGGCGGAGGCGCCGCGGGCGCGCTCGGCGTGTGGCTGCGCCTGACCCTGCCGGCCGGCACCGCAGCCTACAAGGGCTCGGCGGATCTGCGGACGCAGGGGACAACGACCTGACCCGGTCGGGGGCGCTCTGGGCAATCGGCGCTGTCGCGACGATCGCCGGACCATCGGGATCCTGATCGAAGAGGCTCATCATGGCGAACCAAGCCGCATGGGTAGCCGGCGCCGGCGTCGGCTTTACCTGGACGACCGCGATCAACGGCAGCGGACCTGGCGATCGCTCGCCAGCGGCTCGACCGTGCTCTCGTCGGTCGCCGACATTACGAACCAGACCGCGCTCGACCTCTACGCCGACGTTTCGGCCGAGCTGACGATCACCTCGCAGACACCCTCGGCCGGGGCCTTCCTCGGCGTCTATCTCGTGCCGTTGCTGGCCGGCGGCTCGAACTACGGCGACGGCGAGCTGGCCTCGGGCGGGACGATGGCGCGGGCCTACCCGTTCCCGCCGGTCGCCGCCTTGTCGCTGGAGACGGCCGTCGCGACGACCTTGCTCGCCGGCTTCGCCCAGGGCATCGTCATCCCGCCCGGCAGCTTCCGCTTCGCGCTCTACAACGGCTCCGGCTTGGCGCTCAGCGCCACCGCCGGCAACAACCTCGTCAAGTACCGGACCTACCGGCTGAACCTCAACGGGTGAGCCCGCCATGAGCGCGCTGCTCGTTCCCGCCAATCGTCCGGCCGCGTCGCAATGGTTCGGCGGCAGCCCGGCCTTCGCCTCGGTCCCGCTGGCGCTGTCGGGCTTCAACCAGCTCTCGATCTCCGTCTGGGTGTGGTGGAACGCCTTCGCCAACGACGACCATCTGGCGATGGAATATTCCGCCCTCCTCAACTCGAACCCCGGAAGCTGGTATTTCGATCCGGACCAGTCGTTCTCGCCCGGCGTAGGCAAGCTCGGCATCGGGCTGCGCCCGACAGGCGCTGCCGGCGCTTCGGTCATGTCCTTCAACCGGCCGAGCGCCAAGGCCTGGCATCACCTGCTGTTTGTGGCCGACCTGACGCAAACGGCGGCGGCGCAGTACAGCGCGTTCTACATCGACGGCGCGCTGCAAACCGCGACCGGCAACAACGCAAGCGCCGGCACCAACCCGGTCGGGGCGTTCGGCAACTACACGCTTTACCTGATGAGCCGGGCCGGCTCGTCGCTGTTCGCCACCGGCGCGATGGCGCAGCTGGCGCTGTTCGCCGGGACCCTGCTCGGCGCGGATGACGCAGGCGCGCTCGCCGATGGAGCCGACCCTCGGGGCGTAAACCTCGGCGCGACGCATTTCTGGCGCATGGACCGCGTCGGCCAGGAGCCGAACCTCGGCCGCTTCGGGGTCGGCGGCGGCACGATGACGACCAGCGCCAAGGGCATGCTGGCGCTGCCGGCGCAGCTCGCGCTGCCGGCGGGTGGGCCGAGCCAAGCGCTTTCCGCCGGCGGCGGGTCGATCGTCGCGGCTGACTGCAAGGTGTCGGCCGAGTGGGGCAGCTCGGCCCGGCGGGCGGTGGTCGGTGGGCTCGAAATGTCCGGGCAGCTTGCGGCCGACGCCACGCCGCCCTTCGAAGGGACCGGAAGCACCCAGCGAGGCGGTGGCGTTGGCGGCGAGCTCCTCGCCGCGGTGCGACACGATCGACAAACGCCGATCGAGAGCGGCGCCCGCCTTGGATTTGCCGCGTCGATGCCGGCGGAAGCGCTCTGCCGGGCGCTGTCGGCGGGTGGGGTTCCGGCCGAGGCCGCCGGAAGCATCCTGGCGCTTCGAGATGTTGCGCTGGGGGGCGAATTTCTCGGTGCGCTGCGGAGCGCCGCAACAGCCCCCGGCGAAGCAGGCTCGACAATGTCGAGCGCTCGCGGCGTCGCAGCCGAATGGGTGGCGCAGCAGGTCGTGCGGCGGGGCGGCCCGGTCGAATGGTCGGGCGCCGTTCTGATCGCGGCCGAGGCATTCGAGGAGATCGAGTTCTCGGCCGGGGCCGGACGCGACGCGTTGGCTTCGATCGGGTGGTTGACGAGCGGGGCAAACGCCTCGTCGAGCGACACCGGTCTTCGGATCGAATGGCAGGCGCTCGCGCCCACGGTCGTGGTGTCGCTGAACCGGCTGCTGAAGCCGCCGCGCCGGATACGGCTTATCGCGACCCCGGGTCGCCTCCGCCGGCTCATGAGGGAGTGAGGATATGCGATTGCCTGCGGCCTTCGATCCGATCGAGGTGGGTGAGATCGATACATTCGCTTTCGACTTCACCGCCGACGTCGGGCAGGCGTCGATCGCTTCGACGAGCTGGACTTGCGCGCTGGCGCCATACGAAACGGTCAGCGAGCCATCGCCCCAGGCGCGCGTGCTGGCGGTGTCGGCGCAGACGACGATCAGCATTCGCTCGCCGCTCGATGGTTCGTTGGAAACGCGATCGGGCTTCTTCTCGGTCGCCTCGATCGGCGGCATGCCGGCGTCGGCGGCGGGAGGCACCTACGTCCTCGAAGCCACCGTCAATCTCAGTGACGGCCGGATTCTGAAGCTCAACTCGACGGTTCTGTGCAGGCCGCCGGGCGGCTGAGGGCTCTTCGACGAGCCGAGGATCTATACGGCGCGCAATCAAGGAAAAGCGTCAAGACATGAAAATCTATTTTCCGATCGCGAAAGTCGATGCCGAGAGGCGCGAAGTGTGGGGCTACGCCTCGACCGAAGCGCGCGACGACCAGGGCGAAATCGTCAAGCGCGAGGCGCTGATCGCGGCGCTCGGCGATTACATGAAGTTTGCCAACATCCGCGAGATGCACCAGCTCTCCGCGGTCGGCGTCGCCAAGGAGGCCGGGGTCGACGACAAGGGCCTCTATATCGGCGCCAAGATTGTCGACGACCAGGCGTGGGTCAAGGTTACCGAGGGGGTCTATAAGGGCTACTCGATCGGCGGGCGGATCACCGAACGCGACCCCGCCGACTACAAGATCATCACCGGCCTGGTGCTGAACGAGATCTCGCTGGTCGATCGGCCCGCCAACCCCGAAGCGATCTTCGACTATTGGAAAGCTGCGGGAGCTTCGACAATGCCCGAAGCGCGGTTCAACCCGCCGATACAGGTCTGGGCCTGCGGCATTTCGGATCACCGACATCTAGGGAAGGCCGAGGCGGTCAAATGCCTCGAGCGGCAGACCGCGATCGCCGCGGCCGGCTCCGTCGATCTCGAAAAGAACGAGGGTCCGTACGGGCCGGTCGAATATGCCGACCCGGGCTACCAGCCCGACGGGAAGAAACGTTATCCGATCGACACCGAGCGGCATATCCGCGCCGCCTGGAGCTATATCAACAGACCCAGGAACGCCAAGAAATACACCGCCGAGCAGCGCGATAAGATCAAGGCGAAAATCATTGCCGCCTGGCGAGCCATGGTCGGCGAGGACGGCCCGCCGTCGGCGCACGAAGGCGGCAAGGCGGCCCGGGCCACGCTCAAAAAAGCGCTCTGGGATGTCGGTCGCGTCGCCCAGATCATCCTCGATCTCGATTGGCTGGAGGACGAGCTCACGGTCGAGGCGGCGATGGAGGGCGACGGGTCGCCCCAGCCCGACCGCCTGCGCGCGATCATCACCGAGCTGTGCGGTTTTTTGAATGCGCTGGCGGCGGAGGAGACCGCCGAGATCCTCGCGGATGCGGGGACCGATGACGACTCCCTCGCGGCCGCCGCCTCGGGGATCCTCTCTTTGGCCACGAGCGCGGACGGCGTCGGCCGCGCCAGAGCAAAGGACGCAAAAGTGCAGACATTCGTCGCGTCGATCCTGGCGAAAGCCAAACATTCCCGAGACGATCAGGCGATCCTCGACCTTGCCCATCATGCCGCCGACAAATGCATGAAGATGGATGGGCTTTCGGCGCGCGAACGAGACCACATGCGCCACGCCTGCAATGCATTGGAAGCGGCCGGCGCCGCGGCCGGCGAAGAGGGCGACTTGCAGCCGCCGATGTTCCGACCGCCGGCGCCGGAATTCCGCCCCGGCGCGAACGCGACTGTCGATGCCTCGAAGGCGATGGATGCGATTGCTGCGGCGCTCGGCAAGCGCGGCAAAGGCCATCAGGCGCTGATGGATATCGCGCATGAGTGCCTCGGCAGGCTGACCGACGGTCAAGCCTGCATGATTGGAAAGGCGGGCGCCCGTCACTCGATGGAGACCATGGGGCATCTCGTCGAGGCGCACGGGCACCTGGTCGAGGCCGGGGCGCAATGCGATGGGCGCGACCGCGCGGAGGAAGAGGGTCACGGGACCCGCTTCGAGGCCGGCAAGGCCGCCCTGCGGCATGACCTCGCCAAAGCATTGGCCGAAGAGCGCGCCGAGAAGGCGGCGTTGATCGCGACCTTGGCCGATCTCGCGCCACGCCTCGATCAGCTGGCGAAGCGGGTTGACGATATTGCGCGGACCCCGATCCCGCCGGTCACGATCGCCAGAAGCGTCGCCTCGGTTTCGAAGCAGCAGGATGGCGGCGCCGTCGAGGGTGCGGTCTCCCCGGACGAGCTCGCCGCCGCCTTCGCCAGAATGAGCAAGGAAGAGCAGACGCTGACCCTGATCAAGGCGAGCTATGCCCGCCCGATCTACCCGGCCGGCCTCGCGCCCGCCGCCGCGCCTCGCGAGAGCTGAAACGCACAGATCACCCGGTCTCGTTACGCAGTAGCGAGACAACCGCCGAGCCCGCTTCCCGCGGGCTTTTTCATTGCCCCCCTTTCCGGGAGGACCAGTCGATGAATTCGATCACGCAAGAATCATTGGAGCTCGTCAAAGGGGCTCTGGCGAGGCCCAACGAATCGCTCGCCAAGTCGATCTCAACCGCGACAGGCCTGCTCGCTTTCGACCTGCAGGCGCCGGCCAAGAACCTGTTTCCGTTCGTCACGCCAATCCGAAACGTCATGCCGCGGGTCGGCGGCGGCGCCGGCACGGCCACCAATTGGCGCCAGGTCAGCGCCCTCATCGGCTCCGGCTTTGACGCGATGGGCTGGGTTCCGGAAGGCCAGCGCTCCGGTCAGATGTCCTATTCGACCGCGAGCAAATCAGCCACGTTCGTAACCATCGGCGAAGAGGATGCGGCGACCTTCGAAGCGATCTCCGCCGGCCGCCAGTTCGAGGACATCCAGGCGCGAATGACCTTTCGCCTGCTGCAGAAGATGATGCTCAAGGAGGAGATGGCGATCCTTGGGGGCAACGCTTCGCTGCTGCTCGGGACGCCCGCGACCCCGACCCTGTCGGCCTCAGGCGCGGGGGCCACGCTGCCGGCCGCGACCTATTTCGTCAAGGTCGCGACGCTGACCCTGGAAGGGTACCAGAATTCGAGCGTCGCCGCCGGCGTCGCCACCACCAAGACCGTCAACGGCGCCGACGGCAAGACTTTTGCGCTGTCGGGCGGCTCGTCGGCGATCAGCGGCGAGACGAGCCAGACGGTGACGCTGGGTCAGACGCTGTTCTGCAGCGTCGCGCCGGTCCAGGGCGCCGTCGCCTATGCCTGGTACATCTCAACCTCGACCGGCAGCGAGACGTTGCAGGCGATCAGCACGATCAACAGCCTCGCGGTCTCGTCGCCGCTGCTGACCGGCAATCAATCCCAAAGCGCGATCACGGGAGACAATTCGGCCAACCCGGCCTACGCTTACGATGGGCTGCTGACGACCGCGCTGAAATCCGGCTCGAACGCCTATGTCAACATCATGGCCACCGGCGCCGCGGGGGCGGGCACCGCGCTTACCGCGTCCGGTCGCGGCTCGGTCGTTGAGATCGATACGATGTTTCAGAAGATGTGGGATAATTTTCAATTGTCTCCCACCGTGCTCTATGTCAATTCCCAAGAATTAAAGAACATCACTACAAAGGTTTTGTCGAACGCCTCCGGGACCGTTGTTGAAATTCGATACGCCGGCCGATGGCAGCGCGGGTGAATACCAGCTCACTGCGTCGGGCGTGGTGCAGTACTATTACAACCCGTTCGCCATCAACGGCGGTCTGCGCATACCGATTCGGATCCACCCGAAAGTGCCGCCAGGCACGGTCATCGGCTGGGCCGAAAACCTGCCGATCCAGTATCAGTCGAACGAAGTGCCGAACGTCGCCGAGATCAAGGCGCGGCAGGACTACTACCAGATCGACTGGCCGATCGTCACACGCCAACGCCAAGTCGGGGTCTATGCCGAAGAGGTGCTGGCCGTCTACGCCCCGTTCGCGATGGGCGTCATCTGCAATATCGCCAACGGCTGACGACAGGAGCAGATCGCGCTGCGGACCGCGGCCGGCCGAGACGAGGCCGGCCGCGGCACGGCGCGCTATCGGGTCGCCGCTCGGCGGCGGCGGGACAATGGTCCCGGCCGTCGCGCCCAGCAAGCGCACGTTCGTCGGAGGATTGATCCCATGGCCACTGGCGACATTACCACGCTGGCGGATGTCAAGGCGTGGCTGCAGATCGGGCAAAGCCCGTTCCCGCCGACCGATGATGCGTTGCTGTCGCGTCTTGTCACCGCAGCCAGCCAATACATCCAGACCTGGCTCGATCGTCGGATTGCCCAGGCCGACTACCTCGAGATGCGCGACGGCACGGGCGGCCGCCATATGCAATTCGCGAGCTTCCCGGTCTCCGCCGTGCTGTCGCTGACCATTGACGGGATTGCGATCCCGCCATCGGGCGCGAGCTGGGCGCCGGGCTATGTCTTCAGCGCAACAGAGATCGCGCTTCGCGGCTACTGCTTCACCCGGCGAGCGCAGAATGTCATCCTGACCTACACCGCCGGCTTTGCGACGACTCCGCCGGAGATCGCCCAGGCCTGCATCGAGCTTGTGGCGCAGCGTTATCGGGAGCGCGCCCGGATCGGCGAAGTGTCCAAGGCTCTCGGCGGCGGCGAGACCGTGACCTATGCGCAAAAGGACATGAGCGAGCCGATCGCGACACTGCTGCAGCAATACCGGGCGGTGACGCCGGCCGGCAGCCCGCCCACGCTCGCGCCAACCAATACCGATCCGGCGACCCTTGCGGGGGCCTTGTGATCACCGCCGTCCTCGTCGGCGACGAGAAGGTGTTGGCGCGGCTCAGATCGATGCCGGACACGGCAAGCGCCGGTCTCGCGCGCGCCATCGCCAGGCTCGGGGTTGATCTTCAGCGCAGCGTCCAGCAGGACAAGCTCAGTGGCCAATCGCTCAAGATCCGCAGCGGCTTGTTGAAGGCGAGCATCGATTTGCAGCTGGAGCAGAACGGTGGGACGATGTCTGCGACCGTCTCCACCGACCTCGATTATGCGCGCGCCCAGGAATATGGATTCGCCGGAACCGTCAATGTCCGGGCGAGCCTGCGGCGGGTCACCGAGGCGTTTGGCCGGCCGATCGCCGAGAAGACCATCAGCGTCCGGGCCTATAGCCGCCGCATGGACCTCCCCGGGCGCTCGTTCCTGCGCTCGGCGCTCGATGACATGGCGCCGCAGATCCAAGCCGGGATCGACGAGGCGCTCCGTGCAGCGGTGACGCGATGATCATCCGAGAAACGATTTACGCCGCGCTGTGGTCGCTCGGCGCCGGCTCCGGCCAGTTCGCCAGCGCCAACCGCCGGCTGCGCCATTGGGCGGATGTCGCCCCGATTGAGCAGCCGGCGTTGTTCATGAGCGAAAAGGGCGGCCTGGCAGTGGTCAAGGCGCTCGGCGCGCCGATCGTTTGGACACTCTACGCCGATTTCTACATATATGTTCATACGAGCGATCCCTACCTCGCGCCGGGCACGATCCTCAACCCGCTGCTCGATGGCCTGGAACGGGCGATTGCGCCATCGCCGACGACCGGGGTTCAAAACCTGGGGCTGCCGGCGATGGTCAGCCATGCCTACATCGCCGGCAAGGTCGAAACCGACGAAGGGGTCCTCGGCAACCAGGCCATTGCCATCATCCCTGTGGAAATCGTGTGCGTGTAGCTGTCGCGCAGCCGGCGAGCTTGAGCAATCGCCGTCGTCCTTGTCGTAGGAGCATCCTCATATGGAAGAACGCAGTGCCGGTTCCGAGCCGGCCCCGACAGATCCGGGCATGTCGCTCGATCATTTGATCGAGCGTTGGTGGGAAGACCATTTTCCCGGTTCGGTGGTGGCCCGCGACACCCAGGCGTGGAATGTCGCCCATGCCGCCAAGGAAGCCCTGAAGCGACTCCTCTCCCGGGCGCGGGACGCATTGTTGAAAGGGAGTGCATGAGATGCAGTTGAGCTTTGGCTCCGGCGCGGTGTGGGGCGAACGCACCGACGTCACAGGCTCGGGGATCGGCCCGCGCCAGTTCGGGGTGCTTCAGGACATCCAGATCGATTTCGACTGGACGGACAAAGAGCTTTACGGTCAGCTGCAATTCCCGCTGGCGATCGCCCGCGGGCAGGGAAAGATCACCGGCAAGGCGAAGTTTGCGCAAATCCTCGGGCTCTTATATTCGGATATTTTCTTTGGGCTCAACGCCGCGACCGGTCAGCTCGCGGTCTCGCAGCTCGAAGCGGCGACGGTCCCGACCTCGCCGACCTATACCGTCACCGTCGCCAACGCCGCGAGCTACAATGACGACCTCGGAGTCGTCTACGCCGCCAGCGGCAAGCGCTTCAACCGGGTGACGACACCCTCGGCGGCGGGGCAGTACTCGGTTAATTTCGCCACCGGCGTCTATACCTTCTCGGCCGCCGATGCGAGCGCCGCGCTGCTGGTGTCGTACACCTACAATATCGCCACCAGCGGCAGCAGGCTGACCATCTCGAACCAGCTGATGGGCGCGACGCCGACTTTTAAGGCGACGTTCTACACCACCTATGGCGGCGCCGGCACGGCGCTTCGGCTCAACGCCTGCACGGCGAGCAAGCTCTCGCTGCCGACCAAGGTCGACGACTGGACGATCAACGAGCTTGATTTCATGGCGTTTGCCGACGCCTCCGGCACGATCGGCTATTTGAGCACGGTCGAATGATGATCCCCGGCGTCACGGTGGCGATGGGGGGCCGGGATTGGACGGTTCCGCCGCTCACGCTCGGGCAGTTGCGCCGGCTCATGCCAAAGGTGCGTCAGCTCACCGAAATCGGCGCGTCGATGGACGAGGCGCAAATCGGGGTCCTGGTCGAAATCGTCGCCGCGGCCTTGCAGCGCAATTATCCCGAGATAACCGCGGAAGCGGTGGAGAGCCTGCTCGACCTCGCCAATGCGGGGCCGGTGCTCGGCGCGGTGCTGACCGGCTCCGGCCTCAAGGCGCGCGACGACCCGCCGGGGGAACCGGCCGCGGTGGCGAGCTTGGGGACGACTGGGGAAAAATCTACGGTCTTCTCGCCACCGCCTGCGGCTACAGCTATCCGGTAATCGATGCGATGACGCTCCTCGATTTCGAGGAGCTCGTTGCCTATTGGTCCGAGCATCCGCCGGTGCATCTGCTGGCGGCTGCATATCTCAGTGGCGGACTTACCAAAAAGCGGCAATTTCGGCCATCGCTCGGCGGGCCGGGAGCGAGCGCCGCTGCGACCGGGAGCCCGGATTTTGCTTCTCTTCTCGCCGAGCTTGGCCCGGGGTTCGGCGCCGGCGATGTCCATGCCGGCCTGAAGCGCGTCGTGCTCGATTTCTCTGAGCTGAAGCGCCGGGCCGGGTCCGCTCAATGAATGTTGGCGGGCTTACTTGATGAGGGGGTTTCGTGGCCGATCTCGAGACCAGTGTCGTCATCAGCGCCGAAACCGACGATTTGCGTTCCGGGATGGAGCAGGCGTCGGGCTCGGTTCAATCGGCGACCGATGCGATGCGGGCCCAATTTGCCGAGCTGGGGGCCGCCGCGCAAAGAGCGCAGTCGCAAATCGGCGCCGCCTTCGGCCAGGTCGAAGCACGGATTGCGGCATTAAAGACCAACGCTGCAAACCTTTCAGGGGCTTTCGCGGAAGGCCAGCCGTCCGACAGCCCGGTTGCGGGTTCGAGCGCAAGAGCTTCTACCAGGGCATCCGCAGGAGCCTCGACCGGCCGTGGCGGCGCCGATGACAGCGTGCAGCGCTGGCGCGCCGAGCTCCAGAGCCAGCTCGTCGACGAACAAGCGTTCTTTCGCGATTCAAAAGCCGAAGAGCTGGCGTTCTGGCAGGACAAGCTCGCCCTGACGGAGACCGGCTCGAAGGCCAGGCTCGCCGTCGAAAACAATGTTTATCAGCTCGAAAAGCAGCTGGCGGTGCAAAGCGAGCGCGACCAGCTCGCCGCGCTCGCCAGCGACGAGAAAGTCGCCGATGCGTCTTATGCTCGCAAACGAGCGGGGATTGAGGCCGAAGCGCAGATCGGCAAGATTTCCGCCGGCGAGGAGGTCGCTCAGCTCCAGGAGCTGCTCGAGGCCAAATGGGCGCTCGACCAGGACTACTTCGAAAAGAAGCTGGCGGCCGCCGAGAACGATGTCCATGCCCGGCAAAAGCTGCTCGACGAGGAGCAGCTGGCCTATCAGAAGTTTCTGACCGACAAGCAAAAGCTCGACACGCAGGCGGTGCTGAACAGCCAAAAGGCGTGGCAGAACCTGATGCAGCCGATCCAACGGGCCTTCGACACCGCCATCACCGGCATGATCATGGGCACGACGACGCTGCAGAAGGCGGTCGCCAACATCACTCAGTCGATCATCGCCGAATTCGTTAATGCCGGCGTCAAGATGGTGACGAACTGGATCGCCGCCGAGCTCGGCATGACGGCGGCGACCGAGGCCGGGTCGGCGGCCCGCACCGCGGCCGAGGGCGAGGGCCTGGCGGCCGGGCTGGCGCTGAAGGCGCTGAACGCGGTCAAGAGCATCGTCACCGACAGCGCCCAGGCTTTTGCCGGCATCTTCGCCTTTCTCGCCCCGATCATGGGCCCGGCGGCAGCCGGCCCGGCGGCGGCCGGCGAGGCAAGCGTGATGGCCGCGGCCGGATCGATCGCCTCGGCCGCGGGCGGCTGGGTAGTGCCGTCGGACCAGCTGGCGATGGTGCATCAAAATGAGATGATTCTGCCGGCAAGCCTGTCGCAGGGGCTGCAAGGCATGATTTCCGGTGGCGGCGGCGGCGGCGCAGTGGTCATCAATATCTCGGCCATCGACAGCCAAGACGTCAAACGGTTCTTTCAAAACAACGGCAGCCAGCTCGTCGCCGCCCTCAACAAGGCGATGCGCAACGGGGCCAGCCTGCGGAGCGCCTGATGGCATTGGTCTTCCCGACGCTGCCCGGGCTCGCCTGGAGCGTCACCAAATCGCCGACATTTCAGACCCGCATCCAGCGCGCGGTCTCGGGGCGAGAGCTCCGGGCGCTCGATTATCCCTTTCCGCTGTGGCAATTCACGCTGGTCTTCGACGTGCTCCGCGACAACCCTGCGGCCGGGCTCGACGAGCTGCGCACCCTGATGGGGTTCTACCTGTTGTGCCAGGGCGCCTACGCGCCGTTTCTGTTTCAGGATCCGAGCGATTACCGGGTCACAGGAGGCCTTCTGGGCGCCGGCGACGCGAGCGCCACGGTCTTCCAGCTGCAGCGGGCGATGGGGGCCGCGCTTCCCGGCGGCGGGTTTTTCGAGCCGATCGTCGCGCCAAACCTTGTCGCCGCGATCTATTTTAACGGGATTACGCAACATCCCGCCGGCTACAGCGTCGACCCCGACACCGGGTTGGTGACGTTCGCAAGCCCGCCTGGCAGCGGGGCGATCGTGACCGCCGATTTTACCTATTATTTCCGGTGCCGCTTTGTTGACGACCGCTACGATTTCGAGAATTTCATGGACCGGCTGTGGCAGCTGAAGAAGCTGACCTTCATCTCGGTGCGGCCGTGAAGGCGGCGTCGCCGGCGCTGGTCGCGCTGCTCAACGGCGCCGACCGGTTCGTGATGGCCGATCTTTACACCTTTACGTTGGTCGACGGCGAGACGTTGCGCTATTCGGCGGCGCCGACGGCGCTCTCGGTCGGCGGTTTCACATTCGCGATCGGCCCCAAATTCGAGCGTTCCAAGACCAAGACGGTCATCGGAACGCAGGTCGACGAGCTCGAAATCAAGATCTATCCGGAGCCGACAGATCTCGTCGGCAGCTTCAGCTTTCTCGAGGCGATGTGGCTCGGGCAGTTCGACGGCGCCCTGGTCCAGCTCGAACGCGCCTTCATGCCTGCTTACGGCGACACCAGCCCCGGCACGGTCATTCTGTTCGCGGGGCGGGTATCGGACATTGATTGCAGCCGCACCGGGGTCGATCTGAGGTGCCGCTCGCATCTCGAGCTGCTGAACATCCAGATGCCGAGGCGGCTTTGGCAATCCTCGTGCACCCACACCTTCGGCGACGCGATGTGCCTGTTCGACCGGACGGCGTTGCAGGCGACCATTGCGTGCCTCGCCGGATCGACGCAAACGGCGATCGCAACCGGCGTCGCCCCGAGCCCGACAACGCTCTACGACCAGGGCACCATCATTGCGGTCGACGGGGCGAATGCGGGCGCCAGCCGCACGATCTCGCAGCTCGCCGGCGGCATTGTCTCGGTGCGCAAGGCTTTCCTGTCGTCGATTGCAACGGGAGATCTGTTCCAACTCCTTCCGGGCTGCGACCGGACCGTCGCCACCTGCACGAACGTGTTCAACAACGCCGTGCATTTCGGCGGCTTTCCCTACATCCCGACTCCCGAGACCGCGATATGACCGAGCCCGAGCCGCGCCGCGCCGCGGTCTTGGCGGCTGCGAAAGGCTGGCTGGCCACGCCCTATCACCATATGGGGCGGGTCCGCGGGGCCGGCGCCGATTGCCTGATGCTCCTCGTCGAGGTCTATGCGAGCAGCAAGGTCATCCCACCTATATCGGTCCCGTTTTACCCGCCCGATTGGCATCTGCACCGCAGCGCCGAGCGCTATCTCGAAGGCGTGATGCGCTATGCGCAAGAGGTCGACCGGCCCGCACCGGGCGATGCCGCTCTGTTCAAATTCGGCCGATGCTTCGCGCACGGCGCGATCGTCATCGCGTGGCCGCGGCTGATCCACGCCTGGCACAACGCCGGGGTGGTCTACGGCGATGCCGGGCAGGCGCCGCTCGCCGGCCGCGCGGTCCGGTTTTTCAGCCCCTTCTGAGGCATCGAACGAATGGCCGCCATTGTCGGCGGCGGGTCGAACGCCAAGCAGCAGACGGCGATCGGCTCGCTGCAATTTCAAACCTCGCAACGCGGAGGCGTGATCCCGCTCGTCTACGGGACGACGCGGGTCGCGCCCAACCTGATCTCGTACGACGATTTTAAGGCCACGCCGGCGAGCTCGAGCGCCAAGGGCAAAGGCGGTGGCGCCGGCAAGGGCGGCGGCCAGTATACCTACAGCGCCTCGGTCATCATGGGCGTGTGCCAGGGGCCGATCTACGGCATCGGCATGGTCTGGTGGGACAAGAGCACCGGGACCCTGGCCTCTCTTCCTGCCGCCCTCTACACCGGGTCGGACGGCCAGTCCGCCGATCCCTTTTGGCAGACCAATCATCCGGGCGAAGCGCTGGGATATTCGGGGACCGCCAACGTCGTCGCCAATAATTACGGGCTCGGCAACACCGCAACGCTGCCGAATTTTTCGTTCGAAGCGCAGGGCGTCGCCTCGCCGAGCGGCGTCAACGGGCTCGACGCGAACCCGGCCGCCATCGTCGCCGATTTCTTGACCAACCCGCGCTACGGGGCGGGGTTTCCGGCCGCCAATCTCGGCGATTTGACCCTTTACGCGACCTATTGCCAGGCCGTCGGGCTGTTCCTGTCGCCATTGCTGGACACCCAGCAGGAAGCGCAGCGGCACCTTTCGGACATCACCCAAATCACCAACAGCGCCATCGTCTGGTCGGGCGGAATACTGAAGATCATTCCCTATGGCGATCAGCCGGTAAGCGGCAACGGCGCCGACTATACGCCGGATATCACCCCGATCTACAGCCTCGGCGAGGATGATTTCATCGTCCAGGAGTTGAGCGTCGGGAGCAGCAGCGGCGTGACGCCGGGCGGGCCGGCCTTGCGATCCGGCGGCGGCCCGATCACCGGCGGGTTCGGGGACGATCCGCTGCACATATCGCGATCGACGCCGGCGGACGCAAACAACTCGGTCCAGATCGAGTGCCTTGATCGCTCGAACAGCTACAACACGGCGGTGGTCGAAGCATTCGACCAGGCATCGATCGATCTCTACGGCATTCGTCGGGATACCTCGCTGAAGGCGCATGCGATCGTCGATCCGATCAATGTCGCACCGATCGTAGCCCAGCTGACGCTGCAGCGGCAGCTGCTGTTTCGCAACACCTACACCTTTCAGCTCGGGTGGAAATACTGCCTGCTCGAGCCGATGGACATCGTCCAGATCTCCGATCCGCGGCTTGGAGCCGTCGCGCTCGCCGTGCGCATCACCGCCGTCGAAGAGGATGACGAGGGCGCCTTGTCGATCACCGCCGAGGATTTTTTCGGCGGCTATTCGACAGCCGTGCTCTACCCCAAGCAAGGCGGCGGCGGGTATGTCCCGAGCTGGAATTCAGACCCGGGGGACGTTAATCCGCCGGTCATCTTCGAGCCGCCGCCGGGGCTTCTGTCGGGTGACCTCGAAATCTGGATCGCGCTGTCGGGCGGATCCAACTGGGGCTCGGCGCAGGTTTGGCTCTCGAGCGACGGCAGCTCGTATGCGTTGGCCGGAACCGTCGGCGGGCCGGCGACGCAGGGGGTGTTGACGGCAGATCTGCCGCAGCACGCATCGCCCGACACAATCGATGCGCTGTCGGTCGACCTGACAGAGAGCCGTGGCGCGCTCTTCTCGGTCTCCGCGACCGACGCGCAGAACCTCGCGACGCTGAGCTGGGTGGGCGGGGAGCTTCTCGCCTATCAGACCGCGACCCTGACGGCGGCGTCGAAATACGACCTGACGACGCTTTATCGCGGCGCCTATGGCGGCGCGACAGCGGACCATCCGGCCGGCGCTCAGTTCGCCCGCCTCGATCGCGCAATCGGACGTTTCCCGTATCCGGCGAACCTGATCGGCCAGGCGGTCCATCTCAAATTCGTCTCGCTGAACATCGTCGGCGGCGGAATACAGGATCTGGCTTCGGTTCCCGCCTATGCCTACACGATCACCGGGGCCGGGCAGGCGACAACGACGGTCGTCAACGGCACCTTCGTCAATGGCAAGCCGGCCGCAAGCCAGGCGCTGCAGCGCTACGTCTTCGCTCAGACGGTGGTTTTCGCCGCGGGCCTGCCAGGCAGCCAGGGCGCGGCGGGGGCCGCGGCGACGGCCTCGGCCAGCTTCAACATCCAGAAGAACGGATCGAATGTCGGGACGATGGTCTTCGCTGCGTCGTCCGCGACGGCGACCTTCGCGATGGCCTCGGCGACGAGCTTTGCGCCGGGCGACGTGCTGACCTTGGCAGCGCCGGCCGCGCCGGACGCGACCCTCGCCAACCTTGCCTGGACCTTGGTCGGAACCCACTGAGGAGCCCCAATGAAATTGGAATCGTGGCATGCGCCGCAGGAAAAGCGGCGCTGGAGAATCATCCGGCTCGACACCTTCGCCGAAGTCCCCGGAGAGATTGTCGCCGCTGACGAGGCCACCGGCGACTGCAGCGTCACCGAGAACGGCGAGACCAAGACGCTCAGCTTTGGGCCGGGCGGGATCAGACTGATTGGCGCGGGGAGATGATCGGCATGCGCAATTCGGCAACGTCTTTCGTGGATCGGATCGCCGGGCGCCGCGACAGCGTCGTTATCGCCGGCGCCTTCGCGCTCGGCTCGGCGCTGGTTTTGTGGCTCGGGGGCTGCGCCCAAATCGGCCAGGCTTCCGCGCAAGACGCCATCAACGCGACAACGATCGCCACGGCGATCGACGACACCGCGGGCGAGCACTGCTGGCCGGTGCTGGCGAGGACGGGCGGCGCGATCGCCGGAGCGGGAAATTCGCCCGGCGTTTTTGCCGCGATCGAGGAGAAGCGGGCGGCCCGGCTGGCGCTGCAAGACCCGGCCTGCCAACCGATCTGGGCCGGGGTGCTGGCGGAGCTGCTGAAATTCAGCCCGGCCGCCCCGTTCGTCCCATGACGCTGCGGCCGCGCTTCTCGCCGGAGGTCAATTTCGGCCACGTCCTGCAGGCCGCCGTTCTGGTGCTGACGGTCGGCGGCGGCGCCGTCACCAGCTATATCAGCCTGCGCGGCGATATCGAGCGCCTGCGCGCCGAGCTCGGCGTGCAGATCGCCGGGCACGAGATGCGCATCGCCTCGGCCGAGCGTGCGCTCGAGCAGCGCCGCCTCGACGACCGCGCGTTCCAGGCCGAAGTGCGCGCCGCCCTCGCCCGCGTTATCGACGCCATCGGCGATCTGCGCACGCAGATCGTGCAGAAGCAGGACAGAAGATGAAGAGCGCCGACGCGCTGTGGCCGGAACGGATTTCGACCGGCTCGGCCGAGTGTCATTGGCAGGCGTACAGCGCGCGGCGAAGCAATGGCGCCGCGACCCACGGCTCAGCCGGGTTGAAATCTGCGCTAGCCAATGACCGCCGCAATCTCCGCAGGCGAATAGCCGAGCTCGGCCAGAACTTCGCTTGTATGTTCGCCCAGCGCGGCGGCGAAGGGCTGGGCGGCGGTGCGCGCGGCCGACAGCCGGAAGGGTGGGTTGACGGCGAGGAAGCCGCCGCCGGCGTCCTGCACCTCGGCAAAGGCGTTCCGGTGCGCCAGCTGCGGGTCGTTCATTGCGTCCTTGACCGTCCGGTAGGGCGAGGACGGCACGCCGTGCCGGTCGAAGACCGCCTGCACCTCTTCGGTCGTGCGCTCCTTCGACCACAGCTCGAGCTCGTCGACGAGCTGACCCCAGTTGCCGCGCCGGTCGGCATATTTCTCAAACCGCGGATCGGCGACCCAACCGGGATTGCCGCTCGCGACGGCGAGGTTCTGAAAGGTGCGCTCGCTGGCCACGGCGAGCATGATGTAGCCGTCCCTCGTAGCGATCGGGCCAAAGATCGGGCGGCCCGGCGGCGCTACCGCAAATTGGGCCGCCTGGATCTCGCTCAAGGTCAAGCTCAGCATGCTTTCGAGCATAGATACGTCAACCAGCTGGCCCTGGCCGGTCGTCTGGCGCTGCCAAAGCGCCGCCATGATCGCGCCGAAAGCATAGGTGCCGGTCAGCACATCGGCGATGAAGATCCCGCAATAATCCGGCCGGCGCTCTTCCTCCTGGTGCGCCAAATGGGCCAGATCGTAGCCCGAGGCGGCGTGGATCACCGGCGCATAGGCCGGCAGCGCGGCCGAAGGGCCGGTTTGCCCATAGCCCGAAATCGCGCAGTAGACGAGGCGGGGGTTGATTTCCTCGAGCGCTGCATAGTCGAGGCCAAAGCGCCGCATCACGCCGGGCCGAAAATTCTCGACGACGACATCGGCGGTGGCGACGAGGCGGCGCGCGACCTCCACCCCGGCCGGCGATTTCAAATCGAGAACGACGCTTTTCTTGCCGGCGTTGAGCTGGCCGAAGCTGGCGCTGGCGCCGCCGCGCAACGGCGGCCGGGTGCGCATCATATCGCCTTCGGGCGCCTCGATCTTGATTACCTCGGCGCCGAGATCGGCCAGCATCCGGCCGCAATGCGGGCCGGCGATCGTCGTCGTGAAGTCGAGCACGCGCAAGCCCGACAAGGCGCTCGTCATCATCCTCCTCCACCGCGCAAATCGGCCTCGCAGGGTCGGGGCCGCGCCGCAAATGTCAAGTCGCGTCGGCGGCCGGTCCGACAGGCGGCTTGCAATCGGGCGGCTTCGGCGCCAAGAGAGCCGGCGCGTTCAGTGGGAGGATGAAATATGGCGTTCAGAAACATTCAGGCCGGGATGGCGACCTATCGCGGCCATGGCGGCGACCGCGGCGATGCCTATTACGCGCATCCGGGCAATGCCGGGCCGCATCCCGGCGTCGTCGTGATCCATCACATGCCGGGCTGGGACGAGTGGACCTGCGAGGTGGCGCGCAAATTCGCCCATCACGGCTATGCCGCGATGGCACCCAGCCTTTATTTCCGCGTCGGCGACGGGGCGGACGACGCGGTGGTCGCCAAGGTGCGCGAAGGGGGCGGCGTCCCCGACGAGCAGATGCTCGGCGATGTGACCGGCGCCATCGATTTCTTGCGCTCGCAGCCGCACGCCAGCGGCAAGGTCGGGGTGATCGGCTTTTGCTCGGGCGGGCGGCAGACCTATCTCGTCGCCGGCAAGCTGTCGCATCTGATCCAGGGCGCGGTCGACTGCTGGGGCGGCAATGTCATCGTCGACGACAAGTCGCGGCTGAGCGCGGCCCAGCCGACCGCGCCGATCGAATTTACCAGCGGCATCGGCTGCCCGCTCCTCGGCCTCTTCGGCAACGAGGACCCCAACCCATCGGCCGATCAGGTCAACCGCACCGAGGCCGAGCTGAAGAAGCACGGCAAGAAGTATGAGTTCCACCGCTACGACGGCGCTGGGCATGCGTTCTTCGCGCATTACCGCCCGAACTACCGGCCCGAGCAGGCGGTCGACGGCTGGCATAAGGTCTTCGGCTTCTTCCACAAGCACCTCGGCGCGCCGCGCAGCTAGCGTTCGGGTCCGGAAAGAAGCTCGAGGCACGTCATGGCCGGGCTCGACCCACGGCTGTCCGGTTCCCGAAATCGGGTTGTGAGATCGAGCAGCGAAACAACCTGAAATCCCCTCGGCCGGGCTCGACCCGGCCGTCCACGCCTTCCTTCGGCGCTGCCTCGACCGCCGCATGGGCGTGGATGCCCGGAACAAGTCCGGGCAAGGGGTGTCTGGGGTTGTATTGGCAGGCATATAGAGCACGCTCACATTGTATCGGCAAGTCAACCGGACAGCAGTGGGCTCGACCCGGCCATCTTTCTCTCCCACCGACCCAAACCTCGCCAGTTGTCTGGATGCCCGGCTCAAGGCCACGGCTGTCCGGTTGGGCTTCGAGGAGCTAAAGATACGATAGCGATGTGTCACCGATACAACCGTATATCGTCATGGCCAGGCTCGACCCGTGGGCCTTCAGCCCACGGACTTGATCCGTGGGCATCTACGGGCCGCGCCGTCGCTCGGGGGAGGCGGAGGATGCCCGTGTCAAGCACGGGCATGACGGGTTTGGGTTGAGGTCGAACACCGGTTCCACAACCGGTTTTCGACGAACCGGACAGCTGTGGCTCAAGGCCGGGCATGACGAAAAGGCCAGCGATGTACGGTGTTAATGCCTCGGCACGCCGGGGCAAGACCCTGGTGGCGGCGGCGAAGCCCTGAGGGGGGCTCCCGGAGAGGCTCAAATCCTGGCGGGGGCGTTCGGGCGGGCTTGACATTGCGCCACGCTTCGAACAAAACACGAACATGAGCAGCGATCCCTTGGTGGCGCTTCGCGAGCGGGTGCGACGGATCGAGCGGCCGGCGGCGACGGCGCACGGGGTGGCGCCGTTCGGCGTCGCCGCGATCGACCGGGCCTTGCCGGGTGGCGGGCTGGCGCGTGGCGCATTGCACGAGATCCTGGGGGCGGGCGGCGACGAGGAGGACGGCGCGCTCGCCGCCGCCTTCGCCGCGCGCATCATTGGGCGGCTCGCTGCGAGCGAAGGCGGCGTCGTGCTGTGGTGCCAGCCGCGTCCGGATCTTTACGGGCCGGGCCTTGCCGCCTGCGGGCTCGATCCTGGGCGGTTGGTGCTGGTCCGGGCGGCGCGCGACGCCGAGATCCTGTGGGCGATGGAGGAAGGGCTGCGCGCCGTCGGCATCGCCGCGGTGGTGGGCGAGGTGGGTACGCTTGGTCCGGTGGCGAGCCGAAGGCTCCAGCTCGCCGCGGAACGCTCAGGCGTCACCGCCTTTGTGCTGCGGCGCTGGCGCGACGGGGCAAAGGCGGCGCGCGAACGCGGCCTGCCGAACGCGGCGGCGACGCGCTGGCGGATCGCCGCATTGCCGTCGGTTTCGGGACGCGGCGAGCCGGGGTTCGGATGCCCGCGCTGGCGGGTCGAGCTGCGGCGCTGCCGCGGCGCCGAGCCGGCATGCTGGGAGGTGGAGGTGGCGGATGCGGCGGGTTCTCTATCTCTGGCTGCCGTCATGGGCGATCGACCGGATGCGCCCGGCGAAAAATTGCGGCGCGCCGGCTGAGGAGCCCCCCTTCGCCACGGTGCTCGACGCCGCCGGGCGGCGCCTGCTCGCCGCGGTCAACCCGGCCGCCGCGGCCGCCGGCCTCGCCCCGGGGATGCCGTTGGCGGATGCGCTTTCGTTTCTGCCCGGCCTCGCCACTACCGCGGCCGAGCCGGCGGCCGACGCCGCGGCGCTGCGGCGGCTGGCGGAATGGTGCGGCCGCTACAGCCCGTGGGCAGCGCCCGACGGCGCGGACGGGGTGCGCATCGAGATCACCGGCTGCGCCCATCTGTGGGGCGGGGAGGAGGCGCTGGCGGCCGATCTCGCGGCGCGGCTCGGCCGCCGGGGGATCGCCGGTCGCATCGCGATCGCCGACACGCTCGGCGCCGCCTGGGCGGCGGCCCGCTTTGCCGAAACAAGCAGGAGCGTCGTCATTCTGCCGCCGGGAGAAGCCGGCGCCGCCATCGCGCCGCTGCCGGTCGAGGCGCTGCGCCTCGACCCGGCCACCGCCCAGGGGCTGCGGCGGGTCGGCCTGAGGCGGGTCGGCGATCTCCATGCGATGCCGCGCGCCGCGCTCGCCCGCCGTTTCGACGAAGGTGTGGCGCGGCGGCTCGATCAGGCGCTGGGCGATCAGCCGGAGCCGTTGTCGCCGTTGGGCGAGGCGCCGGCCCGGCGGGTGCGGTTGAGCTTTGCCGAGCCGATCGCCGACCCCGCCGATCTCGCATGCGCGGCCGAGCGGCTTGTCGCCGATCTCGTCCTGCGCCTGGCGCGCGAAGGCTCGGGCGCGCGCCGGCTCGACCTCGCCTTTCACCGCGTCGACGGCCGGGTCGAACGGATCACGCTCGGCGTTGCGCGGCCGAGCCGCGACCCGCGCCATCTCGCCGCGCTGCTTACAGCGCGGCTCGACACCATCGATCCCGGTCTCGGGGTCGAGGACATGATCCTCGCCGCCTTTTCGGTCGAGCCCTTGCCGGCCGAGCAGCTCGGCCTTGCCGGCGAGGCCGCGGGCGCCGCCGCGCCGCTCCTCGACCGGCTCGGCAACCGGCTCGGTCCCGGCGCCGTCTATCGGCTCGCGCCGCGCGCGAGCCACATCCCGGAGCGGGCCTCGATGCGGGCCCCGGTCGCTTCACCCTCACCCACCCATCCCTGCGGGCTGGGTCCCCCCTCTCCCGCAGTGCGGGAGAGGGGCCTGAGCGCAGCGAAGGGGGTGAGGGCGAAGCCGGGCGGAGAGGGGCGGGGTGAGGGGAGGGGGGCCGGCACGGACCGGACAAGCCGCCGCGCCCGATCCGGCTGCTCGATCCGCCGGAGCCGGTCGAAGCCTTCTGGCTGCTGCCCGACGATCCGCCGTTCCGCTTCACCTGGCGGCGCCGCCGACGCCGGGTGGCGCGCGCCGACGGGCCGGAGCGGATCGCCGAGGAATGGTGGCGGGCGGGGGCGTCCGACGCGGTCCGCGACTATTACCGGGTCGAGGACGAGGAGGGGCGGCGCTTCTGGCTGTTCCGGGCGGGCCTCCCCGGCACCGACCACCCGCCGCGCTGGTTTGTCCATGGCGTCTTTTCCTGACATCGGCTACGCCGAGCTGCAGGTCACCACCAATTTTTCGTTTCTGCGCGGCGCCGCGCATCCGGACGAGCTGGCGGCGACCGCGGCGGCGCTCGGCCATCGGGCGATCGGGGTCGCCGACCGCAGCAGCCTGGCCGGCATTGTGCGCGCGCATCAGGCGGCGAAAGAAATCGGCATCCGGCTCGTCGTCGGCTGCCGCCTCGATCTTTCGGACGGCGCGAGCCTCCTCGTCTACCCCACCGACCGCGCCGCCTATGGCCGGTTGACGCGGCTCTTGACCCTCGGCAAGCGGTGCGCGCCCAAAGGCGAATGCCGGCTCGGCCATGCCGATGTGGTCGCCCACGGCGAGGGCCAGATCGTCGTCGCCCTGCCCTCCGAGGCGGCGGATATGACGGATTTCGCCGCCCGCGTCGCGGCGGATTTCAAAGGCCGCGCCTATCTCGCCGCCCACCATCTCTATCGCGGCGACGATGCGAGGCGTCTCGCCCGCCTCGCCGCTCTCGGCGAAAGCGCCGGGCTGCCGCTGGTGGCGACCAATGACGTGCTCTATCACATCTCCGGGCGGCGCCCCTTGCAGGACGTGCTGACCTGCATCCGCGAAGGCTGCACGATCAGCGAGGCCGGCTTTCGCCTCGCCGCCAACGCCGAGCGCCATTTGAAGCCGGCCTCGGAGATGGCGCGTCTCTTCCGCGGCCATGAGGACGCGGTTGCGCGCAGCCTGGAGATCGTCGCGCGCTGCCATTTCAGCCTCGACGAGCTGCGCTACGAATACCCCGAGGAGGCGGACCCCGACGGGCGCACGCCGCAGCGGCGTCTCGCCGATCTCGCCTGGGCAGGGGCCGCCGAGCGGTTTCACTCTTCCGTCACCCCCGCGAAGGCGGGGGTCCAGGCCCGCCGTTCGGAACATGACCCCCTGGATTCCCGCGTTCGCGGGAATGACGAGCAAGGCGGCATCCCCGACAAGATCCGCGCGCTGATCGCGCACGAGCTCGCAATTGATCGAGCGGCTCGACTACGCCCGCTATTTCCTGACCGTGCACGACATCGTGCGGTTTGCGCGCAGCCGCGGCATCCTGTGCCAGGGGCGCGGCTCGGCCGCTAATTCGGCCGTCTGCTATTGCCTCGGCATCACCGCGGTCGATCCGGCGCGCATCGACGTGCTGTTCGAGCGCTTTATCAGCGCCGCCCGCGACGAGCCGCCCGACATCGATGTCGATTTCGAGCACGAGCGGCGCGAGGAGGTGATCCAATACGTCTACGAGAAATACGGCCGCGACCGGGCCGGGCTCGCCGCCACCGTGATCCGCTACCGCTCGCGCTCGGCGATCCGCGAGGTCGGCAAGGCGCTGGGCCTCTCGGTCGATGTCGTGGCGGCATTGGCCGGCATCGTCTGGGGCTGGAGCAACGACCCGATCGCCGACCAGCGGGTGCGCGAGGCCGGGCTCGACCCTGCCGACCGCAATTTGCGCCTGGCGCTCGACCTTGCCGCCGAGCTCGTCGGCTTTCCGCGGCATCTCTCGCAGCATGTCGGCGGCTTTGTGATCACCCGCGGGCCCTTGTGCGAGCTGGTGCCGATCGAGAACGCGGCGATGGAAGACCGCACCGTCATCGAATGGGACAAGGACGACCTCGACGCGCTCGGCATCCTGAAGATCGACATCCTGGCGCTCGGCATGCTGACCTGCATCAGGAAGGCCTTCGCGCTGATCGGACGCCATTACGGGCGTTCGCTTGATCTCGCCACGGTCCCGGCCGAGGAGCCGGCGGTCTACGACATGCTGAGCCGCGCCGATTCGCTCGGCGTCTTCCAGGTCGAAAGCCGCGCCCAGATGACGATGCTGCCGCGGCTCAAGCCGCGCGAGTTCTACGATCTGGTGATCGAGGTCGCGATCGTGCGGCCGGGGCCGATCCAGGGCGACATGGTGCACCCCTATCTGCGCCGCCGCTCCGGGCGCGAGCCGGTCGACTACCCGTCCGAGGCGCTGCGCCGGGTGCTGGGCAAGACCATGGGCGTGCCGCTCTTCCAGGAGCAGGCGATGAAGATCGCCATCGTCGGCGCCGGCTTCGCGCCGGAGGAGGCCGACCGGCTGCGCCGCGCGATGGCGACCTTCAAGCGCAACGGCGACATTCATCTGTTCCGCGACAAGTTCGTCGCCGGCATGGCCGCGAACGGCTACGAGCGCGATTTCGCCGTGCGCTGCTTCAGCCAGATCGAGGGCTTCGGCACCTACGGCTTTCCCGAGAGCCACGCGGCGAGCTTTGCGCTTCTGGTCTACGTCTCGGCCTGGATCAAATGCTTTTATCCCGAGGTCTTCGCCTGCGCCCTGTTGAACAGCCAGCCGATGGGCTTCTACGCGCCCTCGCAGATCGTCCGCGACGCGCGCGAGCACGGCGTCGCGGTGCGGCCCGTCGACGTCAACCACAGCTTCTGGGACTGCACCCTCGAGCGGCTGGTTTGCCCCTCACCCTCCCGCTTCGCGGGTCCCTCCCTCTCCCCGTTTTACGGGGAGAGGGCCGGGGTGAGGGGCCGGGCGCTGCGCCTGGGCTTTCGCCAGATAAAAGGGTTTGCCGAGGCCGATGCGGAGCGGCTCGTAGCCGCGCGTGGCCTGGGCTACCCGGACCCGCGGGCGTTATGGCGGCAGAGCGGACTCGGCCGCGGCGCGCTCGAACGTCTCGCCGAGGCCGACGCCTTCCGCTCGACGGGGCTCGACCGCCGCCGCGCCTTGTGGGCGGTCAAAGCGCTCGACGAAGCCCCGCTGCCGCTGTTCGCACAAGAGAAATCTTCCTTCCGAAAGTAGAACGCCCTCTCCCCCCGACCCTTGGGGCGAGAGGGCAGGGTGAGGGGGGCTTCTCCGGAGCTTGCATCGTTTCTCCCCTCACCCCGACCCTCTCCCCGATGGGGGGAGAGGGAAGGAAGAAAACAGCCGCGGGAGAAAACGAGCCCAGCGAAGCGCGCGCCATGGCGCTGCTCCCGGAGATGCCGCTCGGCGAGCACGTCGTCGAGGATTACCGCAGCCTCGGCCTCAGCCTGAAGCGCCATCCGCTGGCCTTTCTGCGCGCCGAGCTCGCCGGCGAGGGTCTGGTCGCCGCCGCCGATCTTGCCCGTCTGCCGGTCGACCGCCGGCTTGCGATCGCCGGGATCGTGCTGATCCGGCAGCGGCCGGGGAGCGCCAACGGCGTCGTTTTCATCACCATCGAGGACGAGACCGGGGTCGCCAACCTGATCGTCTGGCCGCAGATCCTCGAGCGCTTCCGCCGCGCCGCGCTGGGCGCGACCTTGCTGCGCTGCACCGGCAAATTGCAGCGCGAGGAGAGCGTCATCCACGTCGTCGCCGACCGCCTCGACGATTTGACCCGCCGCCTCGACACCCTGCGCGACCGCACCGGCGATACCGACCCGTCGCTGAAGCTCCCCGAGCCGGGCGCCCGGCCGAGATCCCCGCGATCTCGTCATCCCGAGCCGCAATTTCCGCTAGTCCGCCGCCTCGCCCCGACGACGCCGGCGCGGGCCAATGCGTCGGCCCGTTCGTTCTCGGGGTGGCCGGCATGGCCGCGCACCCATTCCCACACGACTTCGTGGCGCGCCGCCGCGGCTTCGAGCCGCTGCCACAAATCCACGTTCTTGACCGGCTTCTTGTCGGCGGTGCGCCAATCGCGCCGCTTCCAGCCGTGGATCCATTTGGTGATGCCGTCGCGCAGATATTGGCTGTCGCTGTAGAGCCGCACCCGGCACGGCCGTCTCAGGGCTTCGAGCGCCATGATCGCCGCTGTCATCTCCATGCGGTTGTTGGTGGTGTCGGGCTCGTAGCCGCTCAACTCCTTCTCGGCCCCGCGCCAGCGCAGGATCGCGCCCCAGCCGCCCGGACCGGGGTTGCCGCTGCAAGCCCCGTCGGTGAAGATGTCGACCTCGGCCGGCTCAGGCATCAAAGCCATAGCCGCCGGGTCCGGCGATCTCGCGGTGGAAGCGCAGCTTGCGCAAATATTCGAGCGGGTCCTTCGGCTGCACCAGCGCGCCCGCCGGCTGGTTCAGCCAGTCGAACAGCCGCGTCAGCAAAAAGCGCAGCGCGCTGCCGCGGGCGAGCAACGGCAGCGCCGCCAGCTCGGCCGCCGACAGCGGCCGCGCCCGCCGATAGCCGTCGAGCAGCAGCCGCGCCTTGGTGATGTTGAAGCTGCCGTCGCTCTCGAAGCACCAGGCGTTGAGGCAAATCGCCAAGTCGTAGGCAAGAAAATCGGTGCAGGCGAAATAGAAGTCGATCAGGCCCGACACCTCGCGGTCGCGAAAAAACACATTGTCGGGAAAGAGGTCGGCGTGGACCACCCCGGTCGGCAGGTCGCGCGGCCAGGCCCGTTCAAGCCCGTCGAGCTCCGCCGCGACCACCTCGGCGAGCCCGGGCCATACCTCGCCCGCGCGCGCGCCGCACGATGCGAACAACCGTCGCCACCCGCCCACCGAGAGATCGTTCGCCCGCGTCATCCCGAACGAGGCGCCGGCGCGATGCAATGCGGCGAGCGCGCCGCCGACGCCGGCGCAATGGAACGGCTGGATGCGCCGCGGCCACATCCCGGCAAGGAAGGTCACGATCGCCGCCGGACGGCCGCACAGCGCGCGCAGGGCGACGCCGTCGCGCGCCCGCACCGGCGTCGGGCAGGCCACGCCGTTTTGCGCCAGATGCTCCATCAGCGCGATGAAGAACGGCAGATCCCGCGGCGCCACGCGCTTTTCGTAGAGGGTCAGGATAAAATTGCCGCGCTCGCTCGTGAGCAGGAAATTCGAGTTCTCGACCCCTTCGGCGATCCCCTTGCATGACAGCACCTCGCCGATGTCGTAGAGCGCGACAAAGGCCCGAAGCTCGTCATCGGCAACGTCGGTATAGACGGCCATCCTTCGTCCCACGCTCCCGGCGTCGACCCGGCTTGTGCGCCGCAAGAGGCTCGCATACAGTCGCTCGCGTCGTGCAGCCGCCGCCACGGCGCGCGGAAATCGGCCAGGCAAACGGCAGGGAAGAAGCGATGACCGAACCGATTTCGGCGCAACAGGAGCCCTACGGCATCAACCTCGAAGCCGGCAAGCGGTATTTCTGGTGCGCTTGCGGGCGCAGTGGCGCGCAGCCCTTCTGCGACGGCTCGCACCAGGGGACCGGGCTGACGCCGGTGCCGTTTACCGCGCAGGCGAGCGAAGAGGTTTGGCTCTGCGGCTGCAAGCAGACCGGGGACAAGCCGTTCTGCGACGGCACGCACAACAGGCTGTGAGAGGCGCGCGCGCCGCGCCGGCCGCGGCTCTTCTCGGCCTGGTCGCGCTTTCCGGCTGCGGCTGGTTCTCGTCGTCCTCCTCGTCGAAGTCGACCCAGGCCTGCCCGAGCGCGGTCATCCTGCGCCCGCTCGCCCAAACGGCGGTGTTCGGCGCAGCTCAGCAGCGCCGCCCGGAGAATGTGGCGTTCTACGGGATCTTGAGCGAGGTCGACAGCAGCTGCGAGCTGTCCGCCGACACGGTCAGGATGAAGCTCGACGTGATCGTGATCGGCGAGCGCGGCCCGGCGGCGGGCAAGGCGGACGCCGTCGATCTCACCTATTTTGTCGCCGCGACCGGGCCGGACGAGACGGTGCTCAGCAAGAAGGCGCTCGCCGTCCATATCCCCTTCGAAGCCGGCCAGAGGCGCTCCGGCATCACCGACCACATCGAGGAGACGGTCGCGCTCGGCGGGCGCACGCCATCCGATGTCAGCGTCGTTCTTGGCTTTCAGCAGAGCCCCGAGGTCGTCGACTTTTACAAGCACTTCCGTGGCCGCTGATGCAAAACGGCTTGGCCGATCCGCACGACCGGTGCTAAGGATGCGGCGCTGATTGCACGCCCGCAGGAGAGGTCGTGCCCCTTCGACTAATGGGGGGCGCGGCGCCGAAGGAGCAACCGCCCCGGAAACTCTCAGGCAAAAGGACTGCAGGCGGAAGGGCGCTCTGGAAAGCAGCGGCCGGGATTCGCACACCCGCCCGCTCACCGAAGGAGTAAGCCCGTCCCCACTCTCGGTGGGGGTCGGGTGAATCTCTCAGGGTCCACGACAGAGGGGGCATGACCGGACGCCGCGGCGTCCGCTCTGTCGGAGGTGCGCGGATGACCCCTGCTGCTGCGACGGCGCCGAAGCGCACACCGCTCTCACGCCCTTCACCTCGGGCTTGGCGCCAGGATGGCGCCGTTCGCCGGCTACGAGATGCCGATCCACTATCGCGCGGGCATCCTCGCCGAGCACCTCCATACCCGCGCGCGGGCCGGGCTCTTCGATGTCTCGCATATGGGGCAGATGCGGCTTGCCGGCGCTGGCGCTGCGGCGGCCCTCGAAGCGCTCGTTCCGGGCGACCTCTCGGCCCTTGAGCCGATGCAGATGCGCTACACCCTCCTCCTCAACGATGCGGGCGGCATCATCGACGACCTGATGGCGACGCGGCTCGGGGACGGGCTCTTTCTTGTCGTCAACGCCGCGCGCAAGGAGGTCGATCTCACTCATCTGCGCGAGCGTCTGCCGGGCGCGGTGACAATCGAGCCGCTGGAGGATCGTGCGCTATTGGCGCTGCAAGGGCCGGCCGCCGCCGCCGTTCTGTCCCGGCTCGCCAACGACATCGACCGGCTCCCTTTCATGACCGCGGCCGAGGTCGCGCTCGACGGCTGGCGCTGCCTGGTGACCCGGTCCGGCTACACCGGCGAGGACGGGTTCGAGGTTTCGCTGTCGGCGGCGCAGGCGGCGGCGCTGGCCGAGCGCCTGCTGGCCGAGCCCGAGGTTGCGCCGGTCGGCCTCGGCGCCCGCGATTCGCTGCGCCTCGAGGCGGGGCTCTGCCTGTGGGGTCATGATATCGACGAAAGCACGACCCCGGCCGAAGCGTCCCTCGGCTGGTCCATCGGCCGGCGGCGTCGGGCCGAGGGCGGCTTTCCGGGCGCCGCGGTCGTGCTGCGCCAGCTCGCTGAGGGTGCTGCGCGGCGGCGGGTCGGCATCCGCCCCAACGGCCGCGCCCCGGCTCGCGAGGAGACGCCGATCGCCGACCCCGCCGGCAAAGACATCGGCCGGGTGACGAGCGGCGGCTTTGGCCCGACGGTCGGCGGCCCGGTGGCGATGGGCTATGTCGAGACCGACTACGCCGCGCCCGGAACCGCGGTCAGCCTGCTGGTGCGAGGCACGGCACGGCCGGCCCGCGTCGCGCCGCTGCCCTTTGTCCCGCACAATTATTACCGCCCCCGCTCCAACCCTTCCCCGCCAACGGGAGAGGGAGGGGAGGGGACCGCAGGAGGAAATGCCGATGAGCGCGCTCCGCTTCACCCGCGACCATGAATGGGTTCGACTGGACGGCGATATCGCCGTGATCGGCATCACCGATTACGCGCAGTCGCAGCTCGGCGACGTGGTCTATGTCGAATTGCCGGACATCGGCCGCCGGGTCGAGAAGGGCAAGGAGGCGGCGGTGGTCGAATTGGTCAAGGCTGCGAGCGAGGTTTACGCGCCGCTCTCGGGGGAGGTCGTCGCTGTCAACGAGGCGATCGCCGCCGACCCCGCCAAGGTCAACGCGGACCCGATGGGCGAAGGCTGGTTTTTGAAGCTGCGGCTCGACGACCCGACGGAGCTCGACGGCCTCCTGGACGACGCGGCTTACCGGCGCTTCGTCGAGGAAGCGCCCTGATGCGCTACCTGCCGCTGACCCCGCGCGACCGCGGCGAGATGCTGGCCGCTATCGGTGTCGATTCGATCGAGGCGCTGTTCGCCGATGTGCCCGAGGCCGCACGGCTCGACGGCCTCGTCGATCTGCCGAGGGCGATGGGCGAGATCGAGGTCGAGCGGGCGATCTCGCGCCTGGCGGCGCAGAACCTGGCCGCCGGCTCGGCACCGTTCTTTGTCGGCGGCGGGGCCTACCGCCATCATGTCCCGGCCGCGGTCGACCATCTGATCCAGCGCGGCGAGTTTTTGACCTCGTACACCCCCTACCAGCCCGAGGTGTCGCAGGGGACCTTGCAATACCTCTTCGAGTTCCAGACCCAGGTGGCGCTCCTGACCGGCATGGAGGTCGCCAACGCCTCGCTCTACGACGGCGCCACTGCCTGCGCCGAGGCGGTGATGATGGCCAACCGCGTTACCGGGCGCAAGCAGGCGGCGCTGTCGGGCGGCGTCCATCCGCATTACCGCGAAGCATGCGAGACCTACGCCCGCTTTGTCGGGTTCGAGGTCGATGCACGGGACCCGGCGCCCGGCGCGGATGAGGATCTCGCCCGCCTCGTCGGGCCCGACACGTCGTGCGTGGTCGTGCAGAACCCCGATTTCTGGGGCGAGGCGCGCGACTGGTCCGGGCTCGCCGACGCCTGCCACAAGGCCGGGGCGCTGCTGGTCGTGGTCGTGACCGAGATCGTGTCGCTGGGCGCCATCCGCCCGCCCGGCGAGATGGGCGCCGACATCGTCGCCGGCGAGGGCCAGTCGCTCGGCAGCGCGCTCAATTTCGGCGGGCCCCATCTCGGCCTCTTCGCCACCCGCGACAAATTCGTGCGCCAGATGCCGGGCCGCCTCGCCGGGCAGACGGTCGATGCCGACGGGCGCCGCGGCTGGGTCTTGACCCTCTCGACCCGCGAGCAGCACATCCGGCGCGAGCGCGCCACCAGCAACATCTGCACCAATTCGGGCTTGTGCGCGCTCGCCTTCACGATCCATCTGGCGTTGCTCGGCGAAGCCGGGCTCGGCCGGCTCGCGCGCCTTAACCATGCCGCGGCGGCGGCCTTGGCCGAGCGGCTCGAGAGGCTGCCCGGCGTCGCGCTCGTCAACCGTGCCTTCTTCAACGAATTTTCGCTGCGCCTGCCGTGCCCGGCGGCGCCGCTCGTCGAGACGCTCGCCGTCAGGGGCATCCTCGGCGGGATCCCCGCCAGCCGCGTCTACCCGGACCACCCCGGCCTGGCGAACCTGCTGGTGCTGGCGGCGACCGAGACCGTGACCGCGGACGACATGGACCGGCTGGAGCAAGGCCTGCGGGAGGCGTTGTCGTGAGTGAATGGAGCCGGGCATTGCGCCCGCACGCCGCTGCGGGTCGGCCGGCGCCGGTCGAGACGTTCAGCGGGAACCGCGGTCTGGAGATCGAGGAGCCGCTGATCTTCGAGCAGGATTCGCCGGGGCATTGCGGCGTCGACCTGCCCGAGCCGCCGGCGTTTCGCGACCGCCTCGGCGGGCTCGAACGCCGGGACCCGATCGGCCTGCCGGGGCTCAGCGAGCCGCAGGTGGTGCGCCATTTCACGCGGCTGTCGCAAAAGAACTATGCGATCGACAGCGGCCTCTACCCGCTCGGCTCGTGCACGATGAAGCACAACCCGCGCCTCAACGAAAAGCTGGCGCGGCTGCCGGGCCTTGCCGACATCCACCCGTTGCAGCCGGTCTCGACCGTGCCGGGCGCGCTGGCGCTGATCGACGCCTTGGCGCATTGGCTGAAGACCTTGACCGGCATGCCGGCGATCGCGCTGTCGCCCGGCGCCGGGGCGCATGGCGAATTGTGCGGCATGATGGCGATCCGCGCCGCGCTCGAAGCCCGCGGCGATCCGCGCCGCCGCGTGCTGGTGCCGGAATCGGCGCACGGCACCAACCCGGCGACGGCCGCGGCCTGCGGCTATGCCGTCGACCCGGTCCCGAACAACGCGCGCGGGCGGGTCGACCGCGCCGCGCTCGAAGCCAAGCTCGGCGGCGATGTCGCGGCCTTGATGCTGACCAACCCCAACACCTGCGGCCTGTTCGAGGACGAGATCGTCGAGATCGCCGCTGCCGCGCACCGCGCCGGCGCGTTTTTTTATTGCGACGGCGCCAATTTCAACGCGATCGTCGGGCGGGTGCGGCCCTCTGATCTCGGCATCGACTGCATGCACCTGAACCTGCACAAGACGTTTTCGACCCCGCATGGCGGCGGCGGCCCGGGCAGCGGCCCGGTGGCGCTGGCCGCGAGCCTCGCCCCCTACGCCCCGCTGCCGTGGCTGGTGCACGGCGCCGATGGGCTCGAGCTGGTCGAGCATGCGGTCGGCGCGGCGCAGCACGCGCTCGGCCGGCTGAAGGGCTTCCACGGCCAGATGGGCATGTTCGTGCGCGCGCTCGCCTACATGATGAGCCACGGCGCCGACGGGCTGCGGCAGGTGGCCGAGGATGCGGTGCTGAACGCCAATTATCTGCGCGCCCGGCTCGACGGCGACCTCAGCCTCGCCTATCCCGGCCCGTGCATGCACGAGGTGCTGTTCGACGACCATTTCTTGAAGGACACCGGCGTCGCCACCCTCGATTTCGCCAAGGCGCTGATCGACGAGGGCTTCCATCCGATGACGATGTATTTCCCGCTGGTCGTGCACGGCGCGCTGTTGATCGAGCCGACCGAGACCGAGAGCAAGGCCTCGCTCGACCAGTTTGTCGCGGTGATCAAGGCGCTCGCCGCCGCGGCCCGCGCCGGCGACGCCGCCCGCTTCCACGCGGCCCCGCGCCTCACCCCCCGCCGCCGCCTCGACGAAACCGCCGCCGCCCGCAGGCCCGTCCTGCGTTGGCGCCCGGACCCGGCCCGACAAGAGGCGGCCGAGTAGAGGCGTCAAAATTCCGCCCCAAGTCTTCATTTTCGTGGACATTGCAATCCAGGCTGCCGAGACTGCGGTCGACACCTGAACATTTGTATTCCGGGTCGGGTCGAATGCCGCAGCGTCGTCTTGGCTTTACGACGCCTTCGATCGGCTCGGACCTGCTCGGCGGCGACGCCCTGGCGGGGCTCTTTCCCGAAGTTCGGTCCGTTCCGGCGGCGCTGACGGCTTGGTCCGGCTCGTGCCGGCGGACCCGCATCGAGGCTCGGGCGGGGGCGCTCGGGGTGCCGTTTGTCGTCTTCGGCCATGGGCTGCTGCGGGCGTCGCCGCGCCGCCGATGCGCGCTTCCGGTCTTGAGCGTCGCGGCGGTCGCCGCGACCGGGACCGGCGCGTTCGCCGACACGTTGCTCGCCGACCGTCTGCTCGTCACTCGCGGCTGGGAATTGCCGGCGCTGCTCGATCGCGCCGCCGCCGCGCGGCGCGCGCTGGCGGCGCAAAGGGTCGGCGGCTCGTGGTGGCATGCAGGCGCGCTGCCGCGCGGCGAGGGGGCGGCGCTCGTGGTCATCGAGGGCTCGCCGGGCGAGAGCGTTTGCCGGGCGATGCTGGCGGCGGCGCTCGCCGAGAACGCGGCGGCCAGCGTCGTGCTCCTGGCCCCCGATCCCCTCCGGCCGCGCCGGCTCGTCGAGGACGCCGCCGCCCGCGGCTGCGCGGTCGTCACCGCGCCGGTCGATCCGTGGGATGTCGTCGAGCGCGCGGCGCGGGTCTACGCCGCCGGCGGCGAGACCGGGTTTCTCGCCTTGCTCGCCGGGCCGCGAGGTCCATTCTTTCGGCGATTGCTTCTATTCCGGCTGGGGTCTGACGATCGATGACGGCGCAGCCTGGCAAAGGCCGTTCCGCCGCAGCCTCGACGAGGTCTTCGCCGGCGCCTGCCTGTTGGCGACCCGCTGCCTCGACCCGTACCGCAACCGGGCCGCCCCATTCGAGGAGGTCGCCTCGATCCTCGCCGATTGGCGGCGGGTCGAAGCGGCCAACCGGCGCATCGCGGTTTGCGTCGGGATGTCGTTCTGGAAGCGCCGCCGGGTCGCCGATTTCCTGCTTTCGGCGGCCGGGCCGCCGGTCTTCCGCCGCACGGCGCGGGGTGCGGTCGCCGCCGCGCGCGCCCGGCCCGGCGGCGCCATCGCCGTGTGGGCCTCGCGCGCTCCCGAGGGTCTCGCCAAGGCGGCCTCGGAACGCGGCGTGCCGCTGGTCCGGGTCGAGGACGGGTTTGTGCGCTCGGTCGGCCTCGGCTCCGATTTCACGCCGACGGCGTCCTTGGTGCTCGACAATTTCGGCATGCACTACGATCCGCGCACGCGCAGCGGTCTCGAGCGCCTGCTGCGCGACACCGAATTCGATCCCGCGCTGATCGAGCGCGCGCATCGCCTGATCGCGCGGATCGTCGCGCGCGGCGTCACCAAATACAATCTTGCCCCGTCCGCCCTCGCCGTCGATCTGCCGTCGGGCAGTCGCCGCATCCTGGTGCCGGGGCAGGTCGAGGACGATCTTTCGGTGCGTCTCGGCGGCGGCGCGATCCTCGGCAATCTCGATCTTCTCGGCCGGGTGCGCGCGGCCAACCCCGACGCCTGCATTCTCTACAAGCCGCACCCCGACATCGAGGCGGGCCACCGGCCGGGAGTGGTTCCCGACGGGCTGGCCGGCAAATTCGCCGACATCGTGGTCCGCGGCGTTTCGACGGCGGCTCTTCTCGCCGAGATCGACGAATTGCACACGCTGACCTCGCTTGCCGGTTTCGAGGCGCTGCTGCGAGGGCGGCGGGTTGTGGCCTATGGCCGGCCCTTTTATGCCGGATGGGGCCTGACGACCGATCTCGCGCCGATCGATCGCGGTCGGCGCCTGAGCATCGAAGAGCTGGTCGCCGGCGCGCTGATCCTCTATCCGCGCTACCTCGACCCGCTGACGCGGCTGCCTTGCGCGCCGGAGATCGTGATCGAGCGCCTCGGCGACCCGAATTTGTGGCGGGCGGGCCCGCTGGTCATGCTGCGCCGGCTCCAGGGCGCCCTTTCGCGCCGCCGGGGCGGCGTCGCCGGCATGGCCCGAAGGCGCGCCGCCGAGCGGCGGTGAAGGCGCTTCGACATCCCGATGTGAGGATTGCGCGTCAACGGTGTTTTCCGTTTCGCAAATCCTCGGGATCGTCGATGCTCGGCTGCCGGCTCTTGACGGTTTGGGGACGCTGGGCTTTCAGATTGTGGGGATGCGCGCGCCATTCCGAGCCGTAATCATCACCGGCGCTTCGAGCGGGCTTGGCGCGGCGTTGGCCGAGGCTTACGCCGGGCCGGCGGTCGCGCTCGGCCTTCTCGGCCGTGATCGGCGGCGCCTCGAAGCCGCGGCGCGCGCGTGCGAGGGGAAGGGGGCGAGGGTGAGCATCGCGGCGATCGATGTGGCCGAGGCGGCCGCCATGGCCTCGTGGCTGTGCCGATTCGATCGTGAGAACCCGGTGGACCTGCTGATCGCAAATGCCGGCACGTCGGCCGGCCCGGACCCGGATAGCCCTTCCGAGGGCGCCGCAACAGCTGCACGCCAGGTCGGCGTCAACCTGCTCGGCGCGATCAACACCGTCGAGCCGCTGCTGCCGGCGCTGTGCGGGCGCGGGCGCGGTCGGGTCGCGGTGGTGTCGTCGATCGCCGCCTATCGCGGTCTCCCCTACAGCCCGGGCTATTGCGCGAGCAAGGCCGGCTTGCGCGCCTACGCCGAGGCGCTGCGGCCCCGCCTGGCGCCGCTCGGCATCGGCGTGACGATCGTCTGCCCCGGCTTTTTCGACTCCCCGATGACCGACCGGTTCGAGGGGCCGACCCCGTTCGTGCGCAGCTGCGAGGGCGCCGCGCGCATCGTCAAGCGCGGCATCGACCGCGGGCGCCGCCGGGTTGCGTTCCCCTGGCCGCTCGTCCTCGGGCTGAAATTCTGCGATATCGCGCCGGCGATCATCGGCGACGCGATCCTGCGGCGCTACCGGTTTCGAATCCGGTCGGTCTGAACGCGTGAGCGGCTCGCTTTCGATCGCCATCGGCGGCGCGCTGCTGCTCCTGGCGTGGCTGATCCCGAGACAGGTCGCGGGGGCCAGAACCTTCCGCTCTCCGGCGCTGCTCCTCGACCTGCTGCCGGTGCTGCTCGGCGGCGGGCTGTTGTTGATCGGCAGCGGCCGGCCGATCTTCTCCGGGCTGGTGCTGTTCTCGCTCGGGGCCGGGTTTGCGCTCGCCGACCGCGCCAAGCGGCATGCCTTGCGCGAGCCGGTGGTGTTTTCCGAGATGTCCGAGCTGCGGCACGTCTTCACCCATCCGCATCTTTATCTCCCGTTCGCCGGCCCGTGGCTCGTCGTCGGCGGGGCGGTCGCGGCGATCGTCCTCTGCGGCGCGCTGCTCGCCGTCAACCCTTCGCTCGGGGAGCCCAGCCCGGTCCTGTTCCTGTGCGCCTCGGCCATCGTCGGGCTCGCCGGATGGCTGCTGTCGCGCGAGCCGGCGCTCGGCGTCGCGGCCTCGGCGTTGCGCCGCCTGGGGCCCACCGGCGAACCCTTTCGCGACGCCGCGGCGATGGGCCCGTTCGCCATTCTGCTCGTCTACGGCGTCATCGCCCGCGCCGAGCGCGAGGCGCGCCGCGCCCGGCACGCGCCGCCACGGGCTCCGGCCCGGCGCCGGCCCCGATCGAGCGTGGCGGTTCCCCTGGTCCTGGTGCAGTGCGAGTTGTTCTTCGACGCCCGGCGGCTGTCGCCGCTGGTGCCCCAAGACCTGCTGCCGGGCTTCGACGCCTGCCGTCAACGCGGCGCCGGCTTTGGCCGCCTCGAAGTATCGGCCTGGGGCGCCAACACGATGCGCGCCGAGTTCGCGGTGCTGACCGGCATCCCGGAGCGCGAGCTCGGCTATGATCGCTTCAACCCCTACCACGCCTTCGCCCGCGCCCCGATCGCCTCGCTCGTCCGGCGTTTGCGCGAGGAAGGGTACCGGACAATCTGCCTGCATCCGTTCGATCGCGAGTTCTTCCGCCGCGACCTGACGCTGCCGGCGCTGGGCTTCGAGACCTTTCTCGGCCGGGAAAGCCTGAGCGGATCGCGGCGGCCGCCCTATTGTCCCGACCCGGAGCTGGCGCGCCATGTCCTGCGCGTGCTCGACCAGGAGGGGCCGCGCGTTTTTGTGTTCGCGATCACCATGGGCAATCACGGCCCGTGGCTGTCGGGCGCGCTTCCCGACGATCCGGAGCTGGTTCGGGCAATCGACCCGGCGGGCCTGCCGCAAGGGGGGGAGCTGCTGCGCTATCTCGTCGGGTTGCGCCGATCGGACGAGATGCTTGGGGTTCTGATGGAGGGCGTCGAGCGCCGCCGCCTCGACGCGATGCTCGCCTTCTATGGGGATCACCTGCCGAGCCTGCCTCAGGCCTTCGACCATTTCGGCTTCGCGGATTGGGGCAGCGACTACGTCTTCTGGCACGGCGCGGCGCCGCCCGCGCGGCGGCTCGATCTCCCCGCCCATCGGCTGCCGGGGATCATCGCCGACGCGCTCCGCGCCAGGGGGGCGATCGGCGGCCCGGTCGCAAACCGGGCGGCTTGACACCCGCCGGCGGCTACGGGAAACATCGATCCGACCGCTGGCGGTGTCGGGAGGAGCCGAGCGATGGATCTGCGCGACCGAGCCGTCGTCGTCACCGGCGGCGCCTCCGGGATCGGCAGGGCCGCCGCGCTGCTGCTGGCGCAGAAAGGCGCGCGGGTCTTCGTCGGCGATGTCGACGAGGCCGGCGGGCGGATGACCGCAGCGGCCGGCGCCACTCAAGGCCTCGCCGTCGAATATCTGCCGCTCGACCTGATCGCGCACCGGTCGATCGATGATTTTGTCGCCGCGGTGCACGACCGCGTCGAGCGCGTCGACGGCTTGGTCAACGCCGCCGGCTGGGACCAAATTCAGCCTTTTCTCGAAAACCCGCCGGAGATGTGGGACCGCATCGTCGCGGTCAATCTGCTGGGCCCGATCCGGCTGACCCGCGGCGTGCTGCCGCCGATGGTCGCGGCCGGTCGCGGCAAGATCGTCAACATCTCGAGCGATGCGGGGCGCGTCGGCAGCATGGGCGAGACCGTCTACGCCGCCGCCAAAGGCGGGCTGATCGCCTTCACCAAATCGCTCGCCCGCGAGCTTGCGCGCTACCGGATCAACGTCAATTGCGTGTGCCCCGGCCCGACCGACACGCCGCTCTTCCAGCGCCAGCCGGAGCGGATCAAGGAAGCCCTGACCCGCGCCATCCCGTTCCGCCGCATCGCCCAGCCGAACGAAATCGCCGACTCGGTGCTGTTCTTTTTGAGCGGGCGATCGGATTATATCACCGGTCAGGTGCTCAGCGTCAGCGGTGGCCTGACCATGGCCGATTGAGACAGAGAGGTGGAGATGTCGAGAAACCTGATGGCGATTGCGGTGGTCGCGGCGTTCGTCGCCGCGGCCGGCGCGGCTGTCGCCCAGACGATGCCGACCAACCCGACGGCTCAGGCGAATGTGCGCGAGAGCGAGGCCTACTCGCAATTGCTGCGCTCCAACCCGGCCTTCCGCGCCAAGCGCATGCAGATCGAATGCGGGCCGATCAGCGACCCGCAGCTCCATGCCAGCTGCGTCTCCTCGTTCCAGGCCTACGGCCCGACGCCGGAGGGTGGAAAGGCGCGGCGGTGATCTTGGGGAGAGGAGGCTGACATGGCCAACCACGCGCCGGGCTTCGCCGAACGGCCGGATTACCGCGTCGACCTGGTGCCGGAAAGCCGGCGGGTGCGGGTCGAGCTCGCCGGGGTGACGATCGCCGACAGCGGCGCCGCGCTGCGCGTCGAGGAGACCGGCCACGGGCCGGTGCATTATATTCCGGAAAGCGACGTGCGCCTCGACCTGCTCCGCCCGACCGACCACCACACGCGCTGCCCGTACAAGGGCGAAGCCTCGTATTGGACAATCGAGGCGCCGGCGGGCGGCGGGGTGCGGCGATCGGAGAACGCGGTGTGGGCCTATCCCTCGCCCTTATGACGAGGTTGCCGGCCTCGCCGGCCATTACGCCTTCTATGCGACGCGCGTCGACGCCATCGCCGTGACCTGAGCGCGACGATGCATCTGACGCAGAACTGGGAGGTCCGCAAGCCGGGGGTCACGGGCGGCAAGGGCGTTGTCGCCGCGCAGAACCGGACCGCGGCGGCGGTCGGCGCGGACGTGCTGGCGGCGGGCGGGACCGCGGTCGACGCCGCCGTCGCGACGGCCCTGGCGCTGGCCGCGGTCGAGCCGTGGAACAGCGGCCTCGGCGGGATCGGCTTCATGGTTGTCCACCCCGCCGGCGCCGAGCGGGCCGAGGTTGTCGATTTCGGCCCGGTCTCCCCCGGCGGCCTCGATCCGGCGGCCTATCCGCTGACCGGCGAAATGCGCACCGAGCTGTTCACCTGGCCGCAGGTCGTCGACGACCGCAACGCCCACGGGCCTCTTTCGTTTGCGATCCCGAGCGCGGTTCGCGGCTATGCGGCGGCGGTCGAGCGTTTCGGCCGGATGCCGTGGCGCGAGCTGGCGCAGCCGGCGACGGCACTCGCCCGTTCCGGGCTGCCGGTCGATTGGTTCACGACGATAAAGGCGGCGTCCGCCGCCGCCGATCTGCGGCGCTACGACGAGAGCCGCCGGGTCTGGCTGCCGGACGGCCTGCCGCCGGTCTGCCCGCCCGACCGCGACAGCTTCAACCTGCCGCTGGGCAATCTCGCGCAGACGCTGGAGCGCCTCGCCGCCGCCGGACCCGAGGATTTCTACACCGGCGACATCGCGCGCTCGATCGCCGCCGATACGAGAGAAGCGGGCGGCGCGCTGTCGGCCGACGATCTGGCGCGCTGCCGGGCGCGGATCGCGCCGGCGCTCGACATCCGCTATCGCGACGCGACGTTCGCGACCGCCCCCGGGCTGTGCGCCGGGCCGACCCTGGCGCATGTGCTGGGGCTTTTGGCCGGGCGGCAATTCGGGACGGCGCCCGACGCCGCCTATTTCGAGGCCCTGATCGAGGCCCTGCGGCACGCCTATGTCGAGCGGCTCGCCGGCATGGGCGATGTCGAGGCCGGCGCGCCGACCTCGACGACCCACATCACCGCCGCCGACCGCGACGGCGGCGTCTGCGCGCTGACCACGACGTTGCTGTCGAGCTTTGGCAGCCGCTATGTGCTGCCCGGCACCGGCATTCTGATGAACAATGGCGCCATGTGGTTCGATCCGCGTCCAGGGCGGCCGAACTCGATCGGCCCCGGCAAGCGCGCGCTGACCAATATGTGCCCCGTCGTCGCGGCGCGCGGCGGCCGGCCATGGTTCGGGCTCGGCGCGTCGGGCGGCCGGCGCATCCTCGCCGCGGTCGTGCAGCTGGCGAGCTTCGTCGTCGATTTCGGGATGTCGCCCGAGGCGGCCGCGCATCATCCGCGGGTTGACGTGGCCGGCGGCGACGGATTCGGCGTCGACCGCCGGATGCCGCCGGCGATCACCGACCGGTTGTTGGCGCTGCCGGGCGCCTCGGTTGTCGAGCATGGCGTGCTTCCGGTCCGCTTCGCCTGTCCGAACCTCGTCCTGCGCGACCCCGACGGGCGCACGCACGGCGTCTCCGACGTGATGTCGCCATGGTCGGCCGCGGTCGCGGAGCCTGGTTGAGGGCGGCGCGCGGCGCTGCCCGCGGGTTCCTCCTTTGCCTGCTGCTGCTCGCGGCGGCGGGCGCCTCAGCCCGCGACGTCGGGACCCCGCCGGCCGGCAGGTGGACCGCGACGGACCCGCCGATCAATTTCCGCCATATCGAATTGGGCGAAATCAATCGCCGGGGCGAGGCGGTCGGCTTCCACCATCGGCCGAACGGGATCGACCCAGCCACCGCGCGCGTGGAGCGGATCGCGCAGGCCCCGGATGCGCATGGCGTCTATCGGGCGCGGGTCGCGATCCGCGACCCGCAAAGCGGAGCCTTTGTGCCGAAGAAGGCGCCGTCGACGTTCTTCCCCGATGCGATGTCCGACCAGGATGTAATCGACATGATCCTCGCGGTGTTCCGCTCGAGCCATCGGCGTGGGGATGGCCGCTTCGTCGGCGATTCGGGCCGCGGCTTCGCAGTCGAGGGCTGGTATCAGAACGGCCGCATCAACGCGGCCTACCCGCTGCGCGGCCCGTGATGGCGCGCTCGGCTCTGATCCGGGTCCGCCGGCGCCGGCCGGGGTTTCTCCAGGGCCTGGCCCGCGCCGGCAGCGGCCGCCCCGGCGCGGTGCTGGCGAGCTTTCTGCAAAGCGACGTGCAGGGGGACCTCGCCCACGCCGGCGCGTTGCTCGCCGAGATCGCCGCCGTCGAGCGCGGCGAAGAGCCGCAGCCGGGTGGGGTCGGCAACGCCTTCTCGATAACGATCGCGGCCGATGGCGCGGCGATCCGCAACGCCGTGGTCGAAGGCGCGCGGTCCGAGCGCTTCAGCCTCGGCGACCTGCGCGCCGCGCTCGAGGCCTGGATCGCCGCCATCGAGCGAGGCCGGGGCGGGGCGTCCTGAGGTCCCGCTTCACCGCTGGAGCAGGCGACCTGACTTCCGTCATATTGACCGCCATGAACGACATCGCCCAGGCGCCGGGCAAAGAGCGCATCCCCATCGTGCGGCCGCGCGACGCGGCGTCCTTGATCCTGCTGCGCGGCGAGGGCCCGGATCTCGAGGTCCTGGCCGGCCGCCGGCCGCTGCACGTCAGGTTCATGCCCGGGGTCTACGTCTTTCCGGGCGGCGCGATCGACCCGCCGGACCGGATCGCCTGGAGCGTCGAAACCGGGGCCGAGGCGTTGGGGCCGAGGCTCGCGCGGTCGGCGCGGGCGGCGCTGCGCGAAACCTGGGAGGAGGTCGGGGTGCTGATCGGCCGGCAGGCCGCCTTGCCGCCGTCGCCGGAGCTGACGGCGGCGGCGGCGGTCGACCGCGCCTATCGCGAGCGCGGCGTATCGGCGGCGATGGACCTGCTGACCTATGTCGGCCGGGCGATCACCCCGTCGCACTCGTTTCGCCGGTTCAACACCCGGTTCTTTCTCGGCGACGGCGGCGACGTGTTCGGCGAGCCGGCGGCGAGCGAGGAGCTCGAGGACGTGCGCTGGCACCCGGTCGGCTCCGACATGCTTGCATCGTTCCGCGATGTGACCCGCTTCATGCTGGCCCGCGCGATCGCGCTGCGCCGCGGCGCCGCCGAAGGCCAGGCGCCGCTCTTCTATTGGGCCAAGAACGCCCGCCGCATCGGCGTCTGCCGCGAGGCCCCTTAGCAGCCCGTCGGGTTCGTGGAGCTGGAGCTGGAACGGCGCGATTTTGGTTTGGTTTAGGCCGACCGCAGCCGGTTCAGCCGGCGGCAGTTGTAGGCCAGTGCGACGAGCAGCCACTCGGCGGCGACATCGGCGAGGGCGCGCAGGTGGAAGCGGGTGAAGCCATCGCGCTCTTGATGATGCCGAAGACCGGTTCGACGGTATGCTTGCGTTTCTTGTAGCGGGCTTTGCCATCCTCGGTCACCAGCTTGGCCTTCATCGCGATGCGCCAGGGTTCGGCGATCCGCCGCGCGGGCTTCGGCTCGGGCGGCGGGCGAAAGTCGTAGAGCCACCCCTCGGGGCCAGCGGTCAACCGATACATGACCGCTCCAGACCCAATGCCGCCACCGCCACAAACCCCTTGCCCAACGGGGGCCGTCCATACGTGACGATCACGCAACGCGCTTCGATTTGAACGAAATTTGCTCGAGCAGCCTGTCGGATTCATCGCTATCACGCAACTTTAGTTCTAACTGCCAACCACTATTAAAATTATCGTATCGCTAATGTGCGTAAGGAAGATCAGAAATTCCCCTAATCGCGGCTGAATCCGACCGGCTGCCAGACCCGTTCCATCCGTCGCGCACTCTTCCCACAGCCGCCTCGGGTCATTAGGTTGGGGCCAATCCCTTGCGAAGGAGATCGGACATGGCGGTCATCGCGGTAATCGCCCAGGGCGCGATGGGGGCCGGCGTCGGCCGTCGGCTGCACGAAAAGGGCGCCGAGGTGCGCACCCTGCTCAGCGGCAGGAGCGCTGCCAGCGCCGAGCGCGCCCGCGCCGCCGGGATGGCGGCGGCGGCCGACGCGCGGGCGTTGCTCGACGGCGCCGACTTCTTCCTCGCGATCCTGCCGCCGGGCGAGGCGCTGCCGCTCGCCGAACGGCTGGCGCCGACTTTGAAGGCGCTCGCCCGCAAGCCCGTCTATATCGACTGCAACGCGGTCAGCCCGCAGACCGCGCTGCGCATCGCCGCGGCGGTGGCGCCCTCCGGCGCGCAATTTGTCGACGCCGGGATCATCGGCGGGCCGCCGCGCCCCGGCTACAGCCCGGCGATCTACGCCTCGGGCCCGACCGCGGGGCAAACCGCGGTATTGCGCGATTGGGGCATCGACTGGCGGGTCATCGAGGGGCCGGTCGGGGCCGCCTCGGGCCTCAAGATGTCGTATGCCGGGATCACCAAGGGCACGACCGCGATCGCCTCGGCGATGATGCTGGGGGCGGCGCGCTTCGGCTGCGGCGAGGCGCTGATCGCCGAATTGTCGCAGAGCCAGCCGCAGCTCCTCGCCCAGCTTCGGGGCAGCATCCCGCGGATGTACGACAAGGCCTATCGCTGGGTCGCCGAGATGGAGCAGATCTCGGACTTTCTCGAGCAGAACCCGCCGTCGCGCGACATCTACGCCGCGATCGCCCGGCTCTACGGCGACCTCGCCGCGGCCGAGGCGGAGCCGGACCCCGGCCCCGGCAACGCGGTCAAAACTCTCGACCGCGTGCTGGGCCGAAGCGGCGGCTGATACGTTGGCGCTGGACGCCGCCCAGAGCAATGCCCAACTTCATCAAGCCGGCCACCATCCGAGGCGCCCCGCCATGAACGCATCCGCCCTGCGCCGCCAGCCGGTTGATGATTCGCTGATCGCGTCCCTGCGCCAGCTGCTGGGCGAGCGTCTGTCGACCTCGGCCGCGATCTGCGCGCAGCACGGCAAGGACGAATCCTACCACGCGCCGCACGCGCCCGATGCCGTCGCCTTCGCCCGCACCGCCGAGGAGGTGGCGGCGATCGTGACCTTGTGCGCCCGGCAAAAGACGCCGGTCATCGCCTTCGGGACCGGCACCTCGCTCGAGGGTCATGTCGCGGCGCTGGCCGGCGGCGTCTGCATCGACCTGTCGCAGATGAACCAAATCCTGCACGTCAACGCCGCCGATCTCGACGCGACCGTCGAGGCCGGGGTCACCCGCAAGCAGCTGAACGAGCATCTGCGCGACACCGGGCTGTTCTTCCCGATCGATCCGGGGGCTGACGCCTCATTGGGCGGCATGGCCGCGACCCGCGCCTCGGGCACCAACGCGGTGCGCTATGGCACGATGCGCGAGAATGTGCTGTCGCTGACCGTCGTGCTGGCTGACGGCCGCGTCATCCGCACCGCCCGGCGGGCCCGCAAATCGGCGGCCGGCTACGATTTGACCCGCCTCTTTGTCGGCTCCGAGGGCACGCTCGGGATCATCACCGAGCTGACGGTGCGGCTCTACGGCATCCCCGAGGCGATCTCGGCGGCGGTCTGCGCCTTCCCGACATTGGAGGCTGCGGTCGACACCGTGATCCTGACGATCCAGAGCGGCGTGCCGGTCGCCCGCATCGAGCTCCTCGACGAATTGCAGATCGCCGCGATCAACAAATACTCCAAGCTCGACAACAAGGTGGCGCCGACCCTGTTCTTCGAGTTCCACGGCACGCCGGCCGGGGTCGCCGAGCAGGCCGAAACCGTCAAGGCGATCGCCGACGACCATGGCGGCGACGGCTTCCGCTGGGCGACGACCCAGGAAGAACGCTCCAGGCTGTGGCAGGCGCGGCACGACGCCTACTACGCCGCATTGGCGCTGCGGCCCGGCTCGAAGGGCTGGGCGACCGATGTCTGCGTGCCGATCTCGCGGCTCGCGGAGTGCATCGGCGAGACCAAGCGCGACCTGGCGCAGTCGACCATTCCCTCGGCGCTGGTCGGCCATGTCGGCGACGGGAACTTTCATCTCGTCTTTATGATTGATCCGAATCGGCCCGAGGAAATCGCCGAGGCGAGCGGGCTCAACGACCGCATGGTCGCCCGCGCGCTGGCGATGGAGGGGACCTGCACCGGCGAGCACGGGATCGGCTACGGCAAGATGGGGTTCTTGACGGCGGAGCATGGCGAGGCCGTCAGCGTCATGCGGACCATCAAAAAAGCGCTCGATCCCGACAACATCATGAACCCGGGAAAGATCGTTCGGATCTGATTATTTTTCAATATATTCAATATCTCAAGCGGGCAGGGCCGGCGGCGTGAGCGCCTTCGGCAGGCGCGCAGGCCGGCGGCTTCATCGCCGGCGCCCACAGGCTCGCCGCGACGCCGCCCGGCCTTTCCGAGTGGACGAATTCGAGCCGCGCCGCGGCGATAAAATTCAATAAACCCCTTCACTGTTGACTTGACCGTCGCTATTGTCCGATATCTGAAAGACGAGCTTGGGTTGCGATGCTCCCGGCGGGCTTGGGTAGGCTGGCCGGCTGGAACGCAGCTCCCGCCATCGTGTTTTCTTCTCTGTCTCTTTCGGCCGCGCCGCGTCGGCGCTGCATCCGAAGCGTGCGACTTGGGAAACCCGGAAGACAGAATCCAAAAATTCGCAGCCGAAGGTTCCGGGAATGGAAAAGTCAAGCAAAAGAGGAAAAATCCCCCAGCAGGATTGGCCGTCGATCATTGCGCGGTACGAAGCCGGCGAGACATTGTCCAGCATTGCCCGCACTTATGACTGTTCGCCGCCGGCGATCAGCTACATCGTCAGTCGAAGCCGCGCGCGCAGCGCCGCGGCCGAGGCGTTGGGGCCGAGCGCCGCCGCCTCGTCGGAGCCGCTATTGGTCAAGGGCCATCCGGCCGAGGCGCCGGCGGAGGATGCGCCGCCGGCGGCGGCCGGGGCCGAGCCAACGCTGCTGGCGCTCTTGCCGTCGGCCCCTGCGCCGGCGGCCGGCCAACCCTCCGGGGACGCGCAAGCGGCCGAGCCGCGGCCGCCGTCGGATCAGCCGAGCCTCGGGCTCGACCTCGGCGCCGCCGCGACCCCGCGCGTTGAAGGCGGCGGCGCCGAGCGGCGCGCTCCAGGCCCGGGCAGTGTCGAGCGACCAGGCGAGCCGCGCCCCGGCGGCGGCAACGGTTTTGGTGGCGCGGCGCCCCAGAACGCCGACCCGCGGCGCACGCTGCATCTCGGGGGGCCGCACGCCAATGGCGGCCAGCACGCCCCGGAGCCGCAACCGCCGCGCCCGGCCGCAGGCCATCCTTCGGGCGGCGGCGAGCGCTTCGCGCCGCGCCCGCCCGCCGCGGAGCAGAGCTTCGGTCAGCCGCCGCGGCAGCAGCAGTCCTCCGCGCATTTGCCCCCTCCCGCCGCCCGCGAGCCCGCCCGCATGGCGGCCGAGCCGGCGCGGCCCAGGGAGGGCGGCGCGTACATCGATCAGGAGCTGCGTGAACGCGTCGATGGCGACATCGCGGCGTTCCTGGCCGCCTTCGACGCCGCGCTCGCCGGCGACACCCTCGAAAGCCGGGCCGGGCTGCGCGAGGCCACCGACCGCCTGCTGCGGGCGGGCGCGCGCACGCGCATCGAGCTCGAACGCCTCGAAGCGCGCATCCCGCTGGCGCCGCGCGACCGCGCCGCGCCCATCGCGGCGGCCTGGCGCCAGCGCTGAGCGCCTGCCCCCATAAATAAAGGCGGCGCCCTCCCCGCTGCCGGGAAGGGCGCCGCCGTCCGCAATCTGCCTTATCCCTGGTTGCCGCCGAGGCTGACGCCGACATATTGCGTGACGCCGTGTCGGTTCAGCAGCAGGAGCGCGTCTTTTTTCGGCGATTTGGCGATCTCTCGCAGCTTGTCGGCCGCTTCCTGCGGCGAGCTGACGGGCTGCTGGTCGATCGCCACCACGATATCCCCGCGGGTCAATCCGATGTCGTCGGCGACGCTGCCGTTGTCGACCTGGGTGACCACCACGCCGCGCACTTCCTTGGCGATGTGCAGCTCGCGCCGAACCTGGCTCGTCAGCGGGGCGAAGTGCATGCCGAGCGCTTCGGCCTTGGCCGGCTGCGCCTCTTCCTGCCCCTGGTCCGCCGAGGCGACCTGCTCGTGCGCGGAGAGCTCGCCGACCTTGGCTTCGAGCTGGGTCTTCTGGCCGTTGCGCCACACCGTCATCTTGGCCGCCGTGTCGGGCGCCGTCGAGGCGACGATCCGCGGCAGGTCGCGCAATTTGCCGACTTCGGCGTCGTTGAACGACAAGATCACGTCGCCCTGCTTGAGCCCGGCCTTGGCGGCGGGGCTGTCCGGGCTTACCATCGCGACCAGGGCGCCTTCGTCGCCCTTCAGGCCGAGGCTGGCCGCGATCGCCGGGGTGACCTCCTGGATCTGCACGCCGAGCCAGCCGCGGTTGATCTTGCCGTGCTCCTCGAGCTGCGCGACGATCGGCTTGGCGACGTTCGAGGGGATGGCGAAGCCGATCCCGACGCTGCCGCCGTTGGGCGAGTAGATCGCGGTGTTGATGCCGATCACTTGGCCTTCGAGGTTGAAGGTCGGCCCGCCGGAATTGCCCCGGTTGATCGGGGCGTCGATCTGCAGGAAGTCGTCGAACGGGCCGGAATGAATGTCGCGCCCGCGGGCCGAGACGATGCCGGTGGTGACCGTGCCGCCGAGGCCGAACGGGTTGCCGACCGCCATCACCCAGTCGCCGACCTGGGCGCTGCCGCTGTCGCCGAAGCTGACATAGGGCAGCGGCTTGTCGGCCTTCACTTTCAGCACCGCGAGGTCGGTCTTGGCGTCGCGGCCGACGATCTTGGCGGTGTATTTGCTGCCGTCGTGGAGGATCACCTCGACCTTGGCGGCGTCGCCGACCACGTGGTTGTTGGTCACCACATAGCCCGACGGGTCGATGATGAAGCCTGAGCCGAGGGCGATCCGCCGGGCCTGGCCGCCGGGCGCCTCGGGAAAGGCATGACGCTCGCCGTTCGGGTTCTGCTGCTCGAAGAACTTACGCAGGAATTCGTCGAACGGGGAATTCGGGAAGCCGGGAACCGGGTTCTCTCCTTGCTCCTCGGCCATCTTCTGGGCCGGCTCGGCCTTTTGCGTGACCGAGATGTTGACGACCGCGGGCGCGACCTTCTTGACCAGCGGGGCAAAGCTCTGCTGCTGGATCAGCGCGACCGGAGAGGTCATCGTCTGCGGCGCCGCCGGAACCGCCGGCGGCGGGTTGCCTTGTATCGGCGGGTTCTCCGCCCAGACCAACGGCGACAGCGCCAGGGTCGCGCCGAGGCCGAGGCCGAGCGCCGCCGCGCGCTTGCCTTTCAGCCACGGATGAGCGGGTCTTGTCTGCCGGGGATTCTGCCAACTTGTCCTCCTGTCGAGCGGGGTGCCCGCGCCGACCGCCGCAAGCGTGACGAGCGGAAGCGGTTCACGACAGAGTTGGGTCGGCGAGGTAACAGGCAGGTTTCGGCGGGATTAATTCGCTGTAACCCGGCTCGGCCGCGCGCCGCCGAGCAGCGCGCGTCAGCCGCCGCCCAGGAAATCGTAGCGCGCGATCTCGGCGGCCGCGGCCGCGGGCGGGATCACGGCGACGTAGAAGGTGTCGCGGCGAAATCCCGGGTATCCGGCGACCCAGCTGCGCAGCGACAGGATCTTTACGTATTCCTGCTGCCCCGCGACGAGGCCGACATATTGCGACTGGTAGAGGTCGCGGCCGTCGCTCTCGACCGTGATGAAATACCAGCCCGCCGGGACGTCGCGATAAAAGGCGCCGCCGAGCTCGGAGATCCCGATTGTCGACCCGTTCATATAGATCCACGGGCGCCCCAGGCTCTCGGTCGGGTCGTAGACGCGGTAGAACCAGACCCGGGCTTGGCCGGCCGGGATCGGCGGCAGGCTCACCGCCGAAACCGGCGGATGCGAGACGCAGGCGGCAAACGCGGTGAGCGCCAGCACGGCCAGGGCGCGCCGCAGCGGGCGCATCGCCATCAACGAATATCGCGGCATCAGCCTATCCTTCCGGGAGCGGCGGCGCGCCGCTAGAGTGCGCGCGCGGCGTCGGACGCCTGAGCCAAGGAGACAACCATGAGCCGTTATCGCGACATCGCGCCCGAAGAAATGACCCCGGCGCAGCGCCGGGTCCATGATTTGATCGTCGCCGGCCGGCGCGGCCGCTTCGGCGGCCCGTTCCAGCTCCTGATCCGCGCGCCGGAAATCTGCGAGCACGCCTCGCAGCTCGGCGAGCATTTGCGCTGGGGCACGTCGCTGCCCGACCGTCTCTCGGAGCTGGCGATCATCGCCACCGCCCGCTTCTGGCGCGCGCAATACGAATGGCACGCCCATGCCCCGCTGGCCGAGAAGGCCGGCGTCCCGCATGCCGCGGTCGAGGCGATCCGCCGCGGCGAGACGCCGAGCTTCACGCGGCAGGACGAAGCGCTGGTCCATCGCATCTGCGCCGAGCTGTTCAAAACGCAGCGGCTCTCGGACGCGAGCTTCAACGAGGCGGTCGCCGCATTGGGCGAGGCGGGTCTGATCGAGGTGATCGCGATCATCGGCTACTACACGCTGATCGGGAACACGCTGAACGTGTTCCAGGTCGCCGTGCCGGAAGGCGTGGCCCCGCCCTTCCCGGAATAGCTAGGCCGCTTCCGGCAGCCCGCGCTCGAGCAGGGCCGCGAGGCGGCGGGCGAAGGCGGGCGGGTCGGGCAGCTGCTCGCCTTCGACGATGCGCGCCTGGTCGAGCAAGAGCCAGGCGAACTCCGACAGCTGGTCCGAGGCGCCCGCCTCGCCGACCGTCGCCGCCAGCCGCTCGATCAGCTTGTGCCGCGGGTTGACCTCGAGGATGCGCTTCGAGGCCGCGTCGAGCTGGCGGTGCTGCTTTAAGAGCCGCTCCAGATGCATGTCCATGTCGCCCTCGTCGGCGACGAGGCAGACCGCGCTGTCGGTCAGGCGCTCCGAGCTGCGCACGTCCTTGACCGCCTCGCCGAGCGCCAGCTTGAAGATCGCGATCAGGCTGGCGAGCTTGGCCGGCGGCGGCGGCTTGTCGGCCTCGGCGCGCTCCTCTTGTGGAGTGATCTTGTCGAGGTCGACGCCGCCGCGGCTCGCCGATTTGAACGGTTTTTCCTTATAGGCGCCGATCGCCGGAACCCAGAACTCGTCGATCGGGTCGGTCAGCAGCAGCACCTCGACGCCGCGCGCGCGGAAGCCCTCGAGTTGCGGGCTGCGCCTGACGACATCGAGGCTGTCGCCGGTCATCGTGTAGATCGCGTCCTGGCCGGGTTTCATCGCCGCCAAATACGCGTCGAGCGAGACGAGCCCGTCGCGCGCCGTCGAGCGGAAGCGGGCGAGCCCCAAGAGCGCCTCGCGCTGCTCGCGGTCCTCGTAGAGCCCTTCCTTCAAGACTGCGCCGAAATTGTCCCAGAATTTGGCATATTCCTCGGCCGCGTCCTCCGCCTTCTTGGCCAGCTCGCCCAGCACGCGGCGGGTCAGCTGCTGGCGGATCCGCGCCGCCATCGGGTTCGATTGCAGCATCTCGCGGGAAAGGTTGAGCGGCAGGTCCTCGCTGTCGACGACGCCGCGCAGAAACCGCAGATAGGGCGGCAAGAGGTCGGCGCCCTCGTCGGTGATGAACACCCGGCGGACATAGAGCTTGACCCGGCTCTTGCGCTCGGGATCGAACAGGTCGAAGGGCTTGGTCGAGGGCACAAAGAGCAGGCTCGTATATTCGAGCACGCCCTCGGCCTTGGCGTGCAGGGTCAGCCACGGGTCGTCGAAGCCGTGCCCGACGTGATGGTAGAACTCCTTGTACTGCTCGGCGGTGATTTCGGAGCGCGGCCGGGTCCACAAGGCCGAGGCCGTGTTGAGCGTCTCCTCCTTGCCGCCCTCCTTCAGCACGATCGGCAGCCCGACATGGTCGGAATAGGTCTTGACGATCGCGCGCAGCTTGGAAGGATCGAGATACTCGTCCTCGCCCTCGCGCAGATGGACGACGATCGTCGCCCCGCGCGCGGCTTCGGGCAGCGGCTCGATCGTGAACTCGCCCTTGCCGTCGGAGGCCCAGCGCCAGCCTTCGGCCTCGCCGGCCTTGCGGCTCAGCACCTCGACCTTTTCGGCGACCATGAAGGCCGAATAGAAGCCGACGCCGAATTGGCCGATCAGGCTCAAATCCTTGCGCGAGTCGCCCGACAGCTGGTTCACGAACGCAGCCGTGCCGGACCGCGCGATGGTGCCGAGGTTCTCGATCAGCTCGTCCCGGTTCATGCCGATGCCGTTGTCGGCCACGGTCAGCGTTCGCGCCGATTTGTCGGGGGTCAGCACCACCTTGTAGACGCTGTCGCCTTCGGCCAGCGCCGGCTCGGTCAATGCCGCATAGCGCAGCCGATCGCACGCATCGGACGCATTGGAGATCAGCTCGCGCAGAAAGATCTCCTTTTCGCTGTAGAGCGAATGGGCGACGATCTCGAGGAGGCGGCTGACTTCCGCCTGGAAATTTCTGGTTTCCTGGGTCATGGCCTGCCGTGGCGGGGATGGCTCGAACGCGCCGAGGATATGTGGCGCAAAACCGCGGCGCGCAAGTCCGCGGGCGCGGCCGCATCGCCGCATCTTTCGGTTTCGCACGGTTTGCGCTTGCCTTGGCGGCGTTCCGACCCGATACCCTTGCGGCATGGGCATGTTCAGCCCCGCGCCGCGGCTCGTCGCGGTTCTCGGGCCGACCAACACCGGCAAGACCCACCTCGCCATCGAGCGCATGCTCGGCCATCGCAGCGGCATGATCGGGTTCCCGCTGCGCCTCCTCGCCCGCGAAAACTACGACCGCATCGTCAAGCTCCGCGGCGCGCGCGCGGTCGCGCTGATCACCGGCGAGGAGAAGATCCTGCCGCCGAGCCCGTCCTATTTCGTGTGCACGGTCGAATCGATGCCGCTCGACCGTCCGGTCGATTTCCTCGCCGTCGACGAGATCCAGCTGTGCGCCGACCCGGAACGCGGCCACGTCTTCACCGCGCGCCTGCTGCACGCGCGCGGTGCGCAGGAGACGATGCTGCTTGGGGCGGACACGATCAAGCCGTTGATGCGGCGGCTGGTTCCCGGCATCGAGCAGGTCGGCCGGCCGCGCTTTTCGACGCTTTCCTACACCGGCCACAAGAAGGTCACCCGGCTGCCGCCGCGCAGCGCCGTCGTCGCCTTTGCGGTGGCCGACGTCTTCTCGCTGGCCGAGCTGATCCGGCGGCAGCGCGGCGGCACCGCGGTCGTGCTCGGCGCCTTGAGCCCCCGCGCGCGCAACGCCCAGGTCGGCATGTTTCAGGCGGGCGAGGTCGATTACCTCGTCGCCACCGACGCGATCGGGATGGGCCTCAACATGGATCTCGACCATGTCGCCTTCGCCCAAATCCGCAAGTTCGACGGCCGCGGCCCGCGCCGCCTCAGCGCCGCCGAGATCGCCCAGATCGCCGGCCGCGCCGGTCGCCACATGAGCGACGGGACCTTCGGGACCACCGCCGAGCAAGGGCCGCTCGACCCCGAGACCGTCGAGGCGGTCGAGACCCACCGGTTCGACCCGTTGACCCGGCTCCATTGGCGCAACACGCGGCTGCGCTTCGAATCGGTCGCGGCATTGCTGCAGAGCCTCGACGAGCGGCCCTCGATCCCGGGCCTCGTCCAGGCCCGCGAGGCCGACGACCACGGCGCCCTTCAGGCTCTCGCCCGCAACCGCGAGGTGATGGCCCTGGCCCGCCATCCGGGCGCGGTCCGGCTGCTGTGGGAGGTGTGCCAAATCCCCGACTTCCGCAAGGTCATGAGCGACAGCCACGCCCGGCTGCTGGCCCACATCTTCCTCCATCTCGCGGGCCCCGACGAGCGCCTGCCGACGCCGTGGATCGCCGGGCAGATGGCCAATCTCGACCGCACCGACGGCGACATCGACAGCTTGATGGCGCGGATCGCGCATATCAGGACCTGGACCTACGTCACCCACCGCGGCGACTGGGTCGAGGGCGCGCGCCGAGTGGCAGGAGCGCGCCCGCGGCATCGAGGACCGGCTGTCCGACGCGCTGCACGACCTGATCACCCGGCGCTTCGTCGATCGCCGCTCGGCCTTTCTGGTCCGCCGGCTCGCCGCCGACGGCGAGCTCCTGGCGGCGGTGTCGGCGGCCGGCGAGGTCCGCGTCGAGGGCGCCTATGTCGGTCGCCTCGACGGGCTGCGCTTTGTCCCGGATGCGATCGACGGCGTCGAGATGCGGATGCTGACCGCCGCCGCCAATCGGGTTCTGCGCGGCGAGACGGCGGCGCGCATACGCTGGCTCGCCGGCGACCCGGACGATGCGTTCGTGCTCGGCGCGGACGGGACGCTGCGCTGGCGAGGCGGTCTGGTCGGGCGGCTCGCCGCCGGCGAATCGATCTTGAACCCGCGGGTCGAGCCGCTGGTTGGCGATTTCGTCGACGGCGAGGCGCGGGAAAGAGTTCGCCAGCGGCTGCAGGCCTTCATGCGCGGCGAGGTCGAGCGCCGCCTCGGCCCGCTGTTCGCCGCCGGCGCCTTGCCGCTCGGCGGCGTCGGGCGCGGGCTGGTCTTTCAGCTCGCCGCCGCGCTCGGCTCCGTTGCCGACCGCCGAAATCGCCCGTCAGCTCGACGCGCTCGAGCCGCAGGACCGGCGGGCGCTGAGCCGGCAGGGCGTGCGCTTCGGCGCCGAAAGCGTCTATTTCGAGCCGCTGCTGCGGCCCGAGGCGCTGCGCTTTCGCAGCCTTCTGTGGGCGGCGCGGAACGGGCGGCCGCCGCCGGTCCTGCCGCCGGCGCGTCGGCTCGGCAAGCCGATCGAGGTCGACCCGGAGCTGCCGCCTTCGTTCTACGCCGCGATCGGATATCGCGTCCTCGACGGGCTCGCGCTGCGGCCGGACCGGCTGGAGCGCCTCGCCGCCGCGGCGCGCCGCCACGCGCGTCGCGGCCCGTTCGCGGCCGACGCCGCGTTCGCGGCGGTCGCCGGGGTCGAGCGGGGGGCGTTGCGCCCTCTGCTGACGGCGCTCGGCTACCGCGCGGTGGCGGAAGCCGGCGAAGAGACCTTTGTGGGCCGGGCGCGGCGCCCCTTCGCCACCGCCGATCGCGGTCGGCCGCGGCCGCCGCGCGAAGGCCATCCCTTCGCCAAGCTTCAGGAGCTGAAGCTCGCTTGAGCGACGACGGCTCCACGCGCGTCGCCATCAGCCGGCGGATCGATCAGTGGCTGTGGTTCGCGCGGCTCGTCAAAAGCCGCTCGCTCGCGTCCCGCCTGTGCGCGGCTGGAGCCGTCGTGGTCAACGGGGCGCCGGTCGGCAAGGTCGGGCGGGCGGTGCGCAGCGGCGACGTGGTCGGCCTGCCGCAGGGCCCTTTCCGCCGCACGGTCCGGGTGCTGGCTCTCGGCGCGCGCCGCGGCCCGGCGGCGGAGGCGCGGCGGCTCTACGAGGAGGCCGCGGCGCCGGTTCGGATATCGCAGCTCGCCCCGCCCTGGGCGCCGCTGCTGGACGATGGCGCGGCGGCGCCGGAGGAGGCGGAAAATATGAGCACCGACCAGGACCCGCGGCTCGCGGCCTTTGCCGGCGCCAAGGCGATGATCACCGGCGGCCTCGGGCTGATCGGCTCGGCGTTGGCGCGGCGCCTCGCCGGCCTTGGCGCCGAGGTGCTGCTGGTCGACAGCATGATCCCGGATTACGGCGGCAATTTCGCCAACATCGCCGACATTCGCGACCGCGTCGCGGTGAACATCGCCGATCTCCGCGACCGCCACGCCCTGCGCCACCTTCTCGCCGGCCGGGATTTCCTGTTCAACCTCGCGGCGCAGACGAGCCACCTCGATTCGATGGCGGCCCCCGAGGACGATCTGGCGATCAACTGCGCGGCGCAGCTCCGCCTGCTGGAAACCTGCCGGGCGGTCAATCCCGAGATCGTCGTCGTTCACGCCGGGACGCGGCAAATCTACGGCCGGCCGCTTTACCTTCCGGTTGACGAGCGGCATCCGTTGCGGCCGGTCGACGTGAACGGCGTCAACAAGATGGCGGGCGAGGCCTACCATCTGCTGTTCCGCGACGTCTACGGCGTCCGCAGCCGCTCGCTGCGGCTGACCAATGTCTACGGCCCCGGCATGCGGATCAGGGACGCCCGCCAGACCTTTCTCGGCATCTGGCTGCGCCGGGCCATCGAGGGCGAGCCGTTCGAGGTTTGGGGCGGCGAGCAGCGCCGCGACCTGCTCTATGTCGAGGATGCGGCCGAGGCGTTTCTCGCCGCCGCGGTCACGCCGGAGACCGAGGGGCTGGCGCTCAATGTCGGCGGCGACGAGCCGTGCAGCCTGATGGCTTTGGCCGAAGCGCTGGTCGCGGCGAATGGCGGCGGCAAATTCGAAATCCGCGAATTTCCGGCGGAACGCAAGCGCATCGACATCGGCGACTTCCTGACCGACGACCGCCGCTTCCGCGCGCTTTCCGGCTGGCGCCCGAAGGTCGCGCTCGCCGAGGGGCTCGGCCGCTCGCTCGACTACTACCACCGCCGCCTGGCGGACTACCTGTGAGGGCTGCGTGACCCAAATCCCCCAGACCGACCCACGGGCCGGCTATCTGGCGCAGCGCGCCGAGATCGACGCCGCCATCACCCGCGTCCTCGAAGGCGGACAGTATATCCTCGGCCGCGAGGTCGAGGCTTTCGAGGCGGCGTTCGCGAAGTTCCTCGGCGTCGGCCACGCGGTCGGGGTCGGCAGCGGCACCGACGCGATCGAGCTCGCGCTGCGCGCCTGCGGCGTCGGCGCGGGCGATCTCGTCTTCACCGTGTCGTTTACCGCGGTGGCGACGGTGGCGGCGATCGAGCGGGCAGGGGCCACCCCGGTGCTGGTCGATGTCGAGCCCGGAACCTATACAATGGCGCCGCGCGAGCTGGCGCGGGCGCTGGCGTCGCCGCCCGCGGGCCGGCCCGCGGCGGTGCTGCCGGTTCACCTCTATGGCCAGCCGGCCGACCTCGCCGCGCTCTGCGAGCTCGCCCGCGCGCATGGGCTGCGCCTGATCGAGGATTGCGCGCAGAGCCACGGCGCGCTCTATCGCGGCCGGCCGGCGGGCTCTTTCGGCGATGCGGCGTGCTTCAGCTTTTATCCGACGAAGAACCTCGGCGCGCTGGGCGATGGCGGCATGGTTGTCGCCGGCGACCCCGAGCTCGCCGCGGCGCTGCGGGAAATCCGCGAATACGGCTGGCGCGAGCGTTATGTGAGCGCCCGGGTCGGGGTCGGCTCGCGGCTCGACCCGATCCAGGCGGCCATCCTCGGCGTCAGGCTCGGCGCGCTCGCCGCGGGCAACCGGAGGCGCCGGGAGATCGCCGCCCGCTATGATGCGGGCCTCGCCGGGCTGCCGGTGGTCGCGCCGCGGCCGCGCCGCGATGCGACCCACGTCTTCCACCAATATGTGATCCGGCTGCCCGGCCGCGACGCCTTGCGCCAGCGGCTTGGCGAGGCCGGAATCGGCACGGGGATCCATTATCCGGTCCCGGTCCATCTCCAGCCGGCCTATCGGGGCCGCCTCGCCGCCGGCCCGTCGGGCCTCGGCGTCAGCGAGCGCGCCGCCGGGCAGATCCTCAGCCTGCCGATCTACCCCGAGCTCTGCGACCAGGCGGTCGACCGCGTGGTCGCCGAAATCCGCAGGTTCTTCAGCCCTGGTGGATGACGATGATGCCGCCGCCGATCAAGAGGATGCCGGCGATCTGCCGCCAGCCCAGCGGCTCGGCCCACAGGAGATGGGCGAGCACCGCGACGATCGCATAGCTCGCCGAGACCGACGGGAACGCGATCGAGACCGGGATCTTCTTCAGCGCCACGATGTAGAACAGCGCGGCGAGGACGTAGACCGCAAAGCCGATCGCCGTCAGCGGATTGAAGAACTGGTCGGCGAGCGTCGCCGAGCCGTCGGCCCCCGACTTCAGCGCGACCTGCCCCGCGACGCCGAGCAGGACCGCGACCGCGAGGCTCGCATAGTAGGCCGACATCCTGCTCACGCAGGCTCGCGCAGCAATACCGCCGGGCGGCCTTCGGCTGGGGGCCGGGGCCCGGCTGCGCACGATCTCCCGCGTCACCGATTGCGGCTTGCGGTTGGCGGTCAGGTAGAGCCGGCCGAGATACTCCCCGACGATGCCGAGGATCAGCAGCTGCACGCCCGACAGGAACAGCACCGCGAACATCAGCGAGGCCCAGCCGGGCGGCGTCGCCGACAGCAGGGCCTCGGCGAGCGCCATCGCGCCGCCGACCGCGCCGAGCACGCTCAGCGCCACGCCGGCGACGGTGCTGATGCGCAACGGCATCACCGAGAAATTGACGAACATGCTCATCCACAGCCGCAGCAATCGCCGCAGCGTGTAGTTGCTGCGGCCGGCCGCGCGCGGCAGGTGCTGCACCCGCAGCCGGCCGATGTCCTGGGTGACCTGGAGGATCAACCCGTCGACATAGGGGAAGGGCCCTTCGTAGCGGGCGACCTCGCGCGCGACGAAGGCGCTCAGGCAGCGGAAGCTCGACAGGTAGAGCCCGCGCGGCTTGTCGAGCACGAAATCCGCGACCCGGTTGGCGAAGCGGCTGGCGAGGTTGCGCCACAGCGCATGCTGCTTTTCGTCGTAATAGGTGTAGACCACCTCCTTGCCGGTCTGCTGGGCGAAGGCCAGCAGGCGCGCGACCTCCTCGGGCGGGTTTTGCAGATCGTCGTCCATCGTGACGACGTGGCTGCCGCTCGCGTGGCGCAGGCCGGCCATCACCGCATTGTGCTCGCCGTAGTTGCGCGCGAGGCTGACGAGGGTGATCGGCACGCGGGCCCGATCGACCAGCCCGCGGCAGACCTCCAGGCTGTTGTCGGGGCTGCCGTCATTGACCAGCACGATCTCGTGCCCGCCGGCGATCGAAAGCGCTTCGAGCGCGCCGACGAGCTCGGCGATGCTGCCCGCCCCATTATAGACCGGGATCACGATCGACAGCGCCAGGCGCGGCCCCGCGGCCTCGGCCTTCGGCCGGTCGGCTTCAGCCATCGGCGGCGTCTCCCTTGGCGGCGACGGCGAGCAGCGAGCCGCCGAACGGCAATCTCACCCCGGCGCGCAGCAGGGCGGTCTCAAAGCCGGTCGCCGCGCGGCACAGCGCATCGACCGGGCCCGGGTAGAGCGCCACGTCGCTCTGCGGCGCGGCGCTGCCCGGCGCGAGCTTGCGCGTCGCCGCCATCAGCGGAAACAGCAGCGCGTTCCAATAGGTCGCGTGCAGCAGCCGGAAGCCCGCCGCGCGCAGCCGCCGGTCAAGGCCGCCGGCGGTGTAGCGCCTCACGTTGTGCACGGCAGCGTCGTGGCCCGACAACATCCAGCGATAGGCCGGCAAATTGAGGACGAGCCGGCCGTCGGCGGCGAGGCAGCGGTGGAATTGGCGCAACGCGCGGGGCTCGTCGACATTGCGATGGCATAGCACATCGGCGCTGAAGATCGCGGCGAAAGCGCCGTCGGCGAAAGGCAGCGAATTGACCGATCCGACGCAGACCGGCCGGCCGCTCTTCGCCGCGGCCCGTGCGCAGGCCCACGGCTCGGCGTCGAGCCCGAGCACGGCGCGCTCCGGGAAGCGCGCCGCCAGCCGCGCGAGAAAGCCGCCGGCGCCGCAGCCGGCGTCGAGGATCGGCCGACCCCGGCCCGCCAATGGCGATGGGCGGCGCGACACCGCGAGCAGGTTCGCGTGCAGGGCGCCGAACCACCACATCCTGTCCTCGGCGCGATCCAGCTTGTCGTATTCGGAGCGTTCCACGCGCGGTCCGGATGGCGGCGCCGCTCGACCCGGCGTTGCGGCTGACGCGACTGCAAAACGCCGGACCCGCCGCCTCTATTCCGCCGCAGCGGGGGCCTGGCGCGCCCCGGGCGCGGCGGGCCGCGGCGTCGCCGATCCCGGCGGCGGGCGGCGCTGCCCGCGCTCTTCGGCGAGGATTTGGCGCCGGTCGAGGACGACCGAGAGCAGCACGCCCAGGCGCTCGACCTCGTAGATCGGGCGGCCCGGCAGCGAGCGGTCGCAATTGTCCTTGGTGAAGGCGATAAAGAAATCTGCCTGAGCCCGCTGGCGGGTGAGCCGGAAGTTCGGCGGGAAATAGTAATCCGCCGAGATCGGCGGCCCGCACACCGCCACCGAGAACTCGCGCTCCTCGAAATCGGCCCCGTATTCGTCGCGCAGGTAATCCTCCAGCCCCTGCACCGCCTCGGCGTATGAATTCGCCCAGTAGTCGAGCTTGAACTTGCGCTGCGCGCCTTCCACCCCGCCGACGAAGGCGTTGTAGTAGACGTATTGATCGGGATGCAGCATCACCATGATCGAGATGTGCGCGAGGCCGTAAAGGGCGAGCGCCAGATAGATCGGCCGTCGCCAGCGAAAGCGCGCCAGCCGGGTCAGCGCCCGATCGGCGGTGAGCGCCGCCGCGGTCGCGATCAGCGGCAGGACAAAGATGAAATGGCGCATGCCGTCGAACAGCACGGCCTTGATCGCGATCGCGTAGACGACCGGGAACACGATCCCGAAGCCGACGGCGAAGCAGGCCAGCGCCCGCTCGCGGCGAACCCGCAGCCCACCGCGCCACAGCGCCGCGCCGGCGGCGGCCGGGGCGCACAGCAGCAGGACCAGGACGAGCTCGGGCAGGGCGATCGCGATGTAGGTCGGCAGATAGCTCCACGGCAGGTCGTAGGCGGGGATCGACCGGCCGGCGAACAGCGTGTTGAACGGGAACGTCTGATGCGAGAAGAAGGCGAGCGCGCGCAGCGGGTTCTCGATCGGGTCGGTCTGCGCCCACGGCCAGAACAACAGCATGACCGGATAGGCGATCAGCGCCACCGGCAGCAGCACGCGCCACAAGCCGGTCCACAAGCTGGCGACAAGCAGCGCGGCGCGGCGGGCGGCGATCGCCCGCCATGTCGCATCGAGGCCGAGCAGCAGACCCAGATACCCGAGCAGCAGCAGGCCGCCGACCCGTACCCCCAAGGTCATCCCGACCGCGGCGCCGAGCTTGACGACCAGCCGAAACGGCGGGGCCGGCAAATCCGGCACGATCCGGACCATGTAGTAGACCGCCCAGACGACGCCGACCGCGAACGGGATGTCCTTCGGGTTGTTGAACATCTGGCCGTAGTAGTTTGGCGTCAGGACCAGGAAGAGGACCGAAATAAAGCCGGCGCGCGGGCCGCCGACCGCGCCGCCGAGCTTCCAGCAGCCGATCAGCCCGAGGATCCCGACCAGGGCGTTGAGCAGGTGCCGGGTTTCGTAGACGCCGATCGGCGAGACCCGGTTCAGCGCCGCCGCGACGGTGTCGAAGGCGGCGCCATAGTTGATCAAGTCCTGCCAATGGAGCGCCGTCGTGTCGGTAAAGAACGACAGGTAATAGTTTAGGACGAAATTTCCGTACCAGTTGTGGACATCCTCGTCCCAGGTGACGCCGTAATCGCGAAAGGTGAACAGCGCGATCGCCACGGTGAGCAGCACGAGGCCCGCCGACAGCCGGTCCCAGAACGCGGCGTCCTCGGCTCGGCGAGCCCAAGGCACGGCGCCCGCATCGCCCGCCTCGGCCGGCTTCGCGCCGAGCAAGGTTCTGAACAAATCCATCGGCCTGGTCCCGAACGTTCTCTGCTGTCTCTGCCTTGGGCGTCGGCGGGGTTTGAGCTTGGCGGCGCGCGGGTGTCAAGCCGCCGTCAGAGCCCGGCTGCCGCCAGCATCGCGCCGATGACCCGATCGGCCGCGAAATATTCCCGGGCGAGCTCCCGGGCGGCGCGGCTGTGGTCGGCGTAGCCGGCGGCGATCGCATCGATGCCGGCCAGCGCCTCCTCGTGGCTGGCGAACTCGAACAGCCCGCGGCCGACCGGATAGAATTTGCTGAACCCGGTGCGCATCGTCACCACCGGCCGCCCGGCGGCGAGATAGCATGCGCTGCGGTCGCTGAACCAGCCGCTGTTCGGCCGAACGTAAATGTCCTTGGCGACCGTCAGCTCGCCGCGCGAGGCGGCGATGAAGTCGCGGTAGCTCGCCATGTCGGCGGAAATCGGGCCGGGGTCGACGAGGCCCCACCCGGCCGCGGCGACCCTTCGCCGCACCTCGTCGTCCGGCGGCGCCATCGCCAGCTGGAAGCAGGTTTCCGGCCGGCGCCGCGGCAGATCGAGATATTGCAGGAAGTTGACGTGCTTCGACCAGCGATAGCGCGAGCCGTTGAAGTCGATGTCCTTGCCCTTGTTTTCCCAGGTGGCGATGGTGGTGAAGCAGGCGGGCTCGTCCTGCGCCGCCGGCCACAAGCGGGCGTCGATCGGCGGCCGGGTCGGCCGCCACGGCACCCCGGACAGCGGCACCGGGCAATCGGCGGCCCCCAGGTTTTCGCCATAGGTGAAAAAATGCGTGTGGGCGCCGACATAGGCGCGCGCCGCCGGGTCGTCGCCGGCGTATTTGATCTGCTCATAGACCGGGTCGGTATCGATCAGGATCCGGACCGGGCAGGCGAGATGCTCGTCGCGCAGCCGGGTCGCGCCGCACAGGTTGATCAGCCCGTCGGCCTCGGCGTAGAGCGCCCGCACCCGCTCGCGCGAGAGCCCGTGATGCCGGTCGTTGATCGCATCCCAGTAGGCCCAGCGGCGGCCGAGCCCGTGGCCCTCCATCGCGCGGCGCAGAAAGGCGACGTTGTAGTCGCATTCCATCGCGACGCTGTTGGCCCGCGGGTCATAGGGGTTGGCCCCGCCGTCTTCGACGTACCACGCCTCCCAGCCGAGCTCCTCGAGGCCGAGCAGGTAGTGCATCGCCTGCCAGGCGATGCCGGCGAGCGGCATTTGGCCGACGAAATGAAGCACCAGGATTTTGCCGCGCTTGCTCACGCTCGCCTTCCAAGGGGCGGATGTCGGGTGCGCCGACAACGGCCGAGACGACGGTTCATTTCCATCGCCGGCGCAGTTCGCCCGAACGGCCGGAAAACCCCCAAATCAGGTGGGGTTGCCCGGGTCGCGCCGCGCATGCTAGGCAACCCGCGATGATCGACAGCATCCTCGGCTGGCTTACCGGCGCCTTGCCGGACGGCGCCGCGCCGCCGCGCGAGGAGCTGCAGCTGGCGTTGGCCGCGTTGCTGGTCGAGGCGGCGCACAGCGACGACCATTTCGAGCCCGCCGAGCGCTCGGTCATCGCCCGGCTGCTCGCGCGCCGCTTCAAACTGTCGCAGCCCGACGCGCAGGCCCTGCTCGCCGCCGGCGAAGCCGAAGCGAGCCGCGCCGCCGAGCTGTTCCGCTTTACCCGGGTGGTCAACGAGCGGCTCTCGCCGGAGCAGCGGGTCGAGCTTGTCGAGATGCTGTGGGAGGTGGCCTATGCGGACGGCGTGCTCGACCAATATGAAGACAGCCTGCTGCGCCGGGTCGGCGGATTGATCTACGTGACCGACCGCGAGCGCGGCATGGCCCGCCAGCGCGTCCTTAAGCGGAAAGGCCTCGACGGGACGGTCTGACGCCCCTCCCGGCCCGAGGCGGCCGCCGCAGCTCAGGAGAAAGCACCAGGAGCCATGACCTACGTCGTCAACGAAGCCTGCATCCGCTGCAAATACATGGATTGCGTCGAAGTCTGCCCGGTCGACTGCTTCTACGAGGGCGAGAACATGCTCGTGATCCACCCCGACGAATGCATCGATTGCGGGGTTTGCGAGCCGGAATGCCCGGTCGAGGCGATCATCCCCGACAGCGAGCCCGAGGCCGAGAAATGGCTCGAGCTCAACCGGCAATACTCGGCGAGCTGGCCCAACATCACGCGCAAGAAGGCCTATCCCGAGGACGCGGACGAGTGGAAGGACGCGCCGGACAAATACGAGAAATATTTCAGCCCCAAACCCGGCGGCAGCTAGCCGCCCGATGGCCGCGGCGGGGCGGCGGATCCGGCGCATTCGCGCAGCCGATATGCGCGATCCGCTGGTTTTGGACAGGCTTTTCATGGTATTGTCCCACCGGTGCGATTTGACGCCTCCCCTTGCGGCTCCGCGGTCCCCATCGAGCAGCGGCGGTTGCCGCCCAGTGGACCAACGATCGCCCGAAGCGTCGCCGGCGGCATTACTCGGCTCGATTGCGAGAGACGGACATGACATCTGAAAAGCTGCTCTTCACCACCGGCGATCTCGTCGTCTACCCGACCCATGGCGTCGGCAAGATCACCGGCATCGAGACCCAGGAGATCTCCGGCCATACGCTGAGCGTGTTCGTCGTGCATTTCGACAAGGACCGCATGACCTTGCGGGTGCCGCTCGGCAAGACCAAGGTGTCGGGGCTGCGCAAGCTGTCGAGCCGCAAGGAGATGGACGACGCGCTCGCCAAGCTGCGCGGGCGCTCGCGGGCGAAGCGCACGATGTGGAGCCGGCGCGCCCAGGAATATCAGGCCAAGATCGCCTCGGGCGATCCCGGCTCGATCGCCGAGGTGGTGCGCGACCTCTACCGCAATGCCGGCCAGCCCGAGCAATCCTACAGCGAGCGGCAGATCTACCAGGCCGCGCTCGACCGGCTGGTGCGCGAGTTCGCCGCGGTCGAGCGGATCGACGAGAGCACCGCGACCGAGCGGGTCGAGCAGCTGCTGACGGCGTGATCGCCCGCGGCGGCGGGGCTCGCGGCGGGGCGCGGGGTGAGGGCGGCCAGGGGCGGTGGGAACTTTGCCCGGCTGCGGGGCGCCCGGCGGGTGTGGGCGGTCGGCCCGGTGCACGGCGAGGCGAGGCGGCTGGCGCGGCTGCACGACCTGATCAGCGAACGCTTCCGCGAAGGCGATCGGGCGGTCTATCTCGGCAATTACCTCGGGCATGGCGAGGCGGTCGTCGCCGCGATCGACGAGCTGCTCGATTTCCGGCGCCGCGTGCTCGGGCGGCAGCGGGGCTTCGCCTGCGACGTGGCCTTCCTGCGCGGCGCGCAGGAGGAGATGTGGCAAAAGCTCTTGCAGCTGCAATTCGCGCCCAACCCCGGCGAAGTGCTCAGCTGGATGGTCAAGGCCGGCGTCGAGGCGACGGTGCGGGCCTATGGCGGCGACCTGCGGCAGGGCTTCGCCGCCACCCGCGACGGCCCGCGCACGATCACCCGCTGGACCGGCGCGATGCGCAGCGCAATGAACGCGGCGCCTGGCCACACGACGTTGTTTGCGGCGCTGCGCCATGCCGCCTTCACCGAGGAGCGCGGGCTCCTTTTCGTCCACGCCGCGATCGACCCGTCGCGCCCGCTGGCGGCGCAGGGCGACGCCTTTTGGTGGGGGCGCGAGGACATCCTCGACCTCGACACCCCGTTCGAGGGGTTTCGCCGCGTCGTCAGGGGCGTCGACCGCCATCGCCGCGGCCTCGTCGAGCGCGACTTCGCGGTCTCCCTCGACGGCGGAGCGGGGCGCGGCGGCCGGCTGATCGCGGCCTGCTTCGAGGCGACCGGCGCCGTCCTCGACGTGGTCGAGGCGTGAGGTGACGAGCACAGCGCAGGAGGGACGCATTATGGCTGAGGACAAGGGGCTCGCAGGCAAGGTCGCGATCGTCACCGGGGCGGGCAAGAACATCGGGCGGGCGATCGCCCATCGGCTCGCCGCCGACGGCGCCGCGGTCGTCGTCAACGGCCGCGGCGATCGCGCCATCGTCGAGGCGGTGGCCGGCGAAATCCGCGCGGCGGGGGGCGCGGCCATGCCCTACCTCGCCGACGTGTCGAAGCCCGATGCGGTGGCGGCCATGGTCGAGGCCGCGGTCAAAGAGCTCGGCGGGGTCGATATCGCGGTCGGCAACGCCGGGCTGCGCCGGCAGACGCCGTTCCTGCAAATGAACCTCGAGGAATGGCGCGAGATTCTCGCGGTCGCCCTCGACGGCGCCTTTGTCCTCGCCAAGGCGGTCGCGCCGGAAATGATCAAGCGCGGCGGCGGCGCCTTTATCGGGCTGAGCGGCGTGTCGCACCACGCAGGCGCCGCCGGGCGCGTCCACGTCAACGCCTCGAAGGCCGGGCTCGAAGGCTTTTTGCGCGGTTTGGCGATCGAGCTGGCGCCGCACAACATCACCGCCAACGCGGTCGCCCCGGGCTCGATCGAGACCGTGCGCGGCCCGTCCGCAGGCGGCCCGGGAGGACGCGGGCACACCCGCGAGATCCCGCTCGGCCGCCAGGGCGCGGTCGAGGAGATCGCGGCCATGGTGCGGTTTCTCGCCGGCCCCGAAGGCCGCTACATCACCGGCCAGACGATCCACGTCAACGGCGGCTTGTTTCTCGGAAAATAAACCGACTGCGCAAAACATTCCAGGATAGGTTGGCGGATGAGGTCACGAACCCGGCAAGGCCCGCTGGTGCTGTGCATCCTCGACGGCTGGGGCGAGCGCGCTGACGCCGCCGACAACGCGATCGAGGCGGCGCGCACCCCCAACTGGCGCCGGCTGACGGCGCGCTGGCCGCATGCCCGTCTGCAGGCGAGCGAGCATTATGTCGGATTGCCCGACGGCCAGATGGGCAATTCGGAGGTCGGCCACACCAATCTCGGCGCCGGCCGCCTCGTCCTCCAGGACCTGCCGCGCATCGACGAGGCGATCGCCGGCGGCAGGCTCGCGGCGATGCCGGCGTTGCGCGACTTCATCGCCAAGGTGAAGGCCGCCGGCGGCGCGGCCCACCTGATCGGGCTGATGTCGCCGGGCGGGGTGCATTCGCACCAGCATCAGATCGCAGCGCTCGCCCGCATCCTCGGACAGGCCGGGATCCCGGTCGCGACGCACGCCTTTCTCGACGGCCGCGACACGCCGCCGAAGGCCGCGGTTTCGTATTTGCGGAAATTCCGCGAAGACGCCGCCGATCAGGGGCCGGTGCGGATCGCGACGGTTTGCGGCCGCTGGTACGCGATGGACCGCGACCAGCGCTGGGACCGGGTCGAGAAGGCCTATCGGCTGATCGTGAGCGGCGAGGGGGAGAGCGCCGCGGACCCGATCGCCGCGGTCGAGGCCGCCTACGCCCGCGGCGAGACCGACGAGTTCGTCTTGCCGACCGCCATCGCCGGCTATCGCGGGATGCAGGACGGCGACGGCCTCTTGATCGCGAATTTTCGCGCCGACCGGGTGCGCGAGATCGGCGCCGCCCTGCTCGACCCGGATTTCTCCGGCTTCCCGCGCGCGAAGCGCATCGCCTTCGCGGCGGCGCTGGGCCTCGTCGAGTATTCGGAAGAGCTCAACGCCTTCCTCGGCGCCCTGTTTGCGCCCGAGGACCTCGAAGACACCTTCGGCGAGGTGGTGTCCAGGGCCGGGCTGCGCCAGCTGCGCATCGCCGAGACCGAAAAATACGCGCATGTCACGTTTTTCTTCAACGGCGGGCGCGAGACGGTGTTTCCCGGCGAGGAGCGGATCCTGGTGCCGTCGCCGCGGGTCGCGACCTACGACCTGCAGCCCGAGATGTCGGCCGTCGAGGTCACCGACAAGGCAGTCGAGGCGATCGCGTCGCATCGCTTCGACGTCGTCGTGCTGAACTACGCCAACACCGACATGGTCGGGCACACCGGCCGCATCGACGCCGCGGTCAAGGCGGTCGAGACCGTCGACGCCTGCCTTGGCCGGCTGGCGCAGGCGGTCGAGGCGGCCGGCGGCGCGCTCGTCATCACCGCCGACCACGGCAACGCCGAGATGATGCGCGACCCGGAAACCGGCGACCCGCATACCGCGCACACGCTCAACCCGGTGCCTTTCGTGGTGGTCAACCCGCCGGCCGCGGTCCGCCGTCTCGACGACGGTCGTCTTTGCGATGTCGCGCCGACCCTGCTCGAATTGCTCGGCCTGCCGCGGCCGGCGGCGATGACCGGCCACTCGCTGATTGCGGCCGAGGCGGCGGGGCTCGCCGGTCGGCGGCCTTGATCATCGCTCGCGCCGCCGCATATCATTCCGCACTCGGATCGTTGCCGTCGGGCCGGGAGGCCCGCGACGATAGGATGCATCGATGAAGCGTCTGGGTTTGATTGCGGCGGCCGCCGCAATGGTGGTGGTGTTCTCGCTGCGCCAGGATATCGGCGCGGCGACGCCGAACTCGTCGGAAACCTACAAGCAGCTTAACCTGTTTGGCGAAGTGTTCGAGCGGGTGCGCGCCAACTACGTCTCCGACGTCAGCGACGATTCGCTGGTCGAATTGGCGATCAACGGCATGCTGACCTCGCTCGATCCGCACTCGAATTATATGAACACGAAGAACTTCAACGATATGAAGGTCCAGACCCGCGGCGAGTTCGGCGGGCTCGGGATCGAGGTGTCGATGGAGAACGGGCTGGTCAAGGTGGTCTCGCCGATCGACGACACGCCGGCGGCGCGGGCCGGGCTGAAGCCCGGCGACCTGATCACCCAGCTCGACGGCGAGCCGGTCCAGGGGATGACCCTGCCGGAGGCGGTCGAGAAGATGCGCGGCCCGATCAACAGCGACATCAAGCTGACGATCCGGCGCGAGGGCCGCGACCCGTTCGACGTCAAGCTGACCCGCGCCACGATCCGGATCAAATCGGTTCGCTCCCATCTCGAGGGCGACGATGTCGGCTACATCCGGATCACCAGCTTCAACGAGCAGACCGATGTCGGCCTCAACAACGCAATGAAGAGCCTCAAGCAGGAGGCCGGGGCCAAGCTCAAGGGCGTGATCCTCGACCTGCGCAACAACCCCGGCGGCCTGCTCGACCAGGCGGTGGCGGTATCGGACGCATTTCTCGACAAGGGCGAGATCGTGTCGACCCGCGGCCGGCGCAGCGACGACGCGCAGCGCTACAACGCCCGACCCGGCGACATCGCCGCCGGCCTGCCGGTCGTCGTGCTGATCAACGGCGGCTCCGCCTCGGCCAGCGAGATCGTCGCCGGGGCCTTGCAGGATCATCACCGGGCGATCCTGCTCGGCACGAAATCCTTCGGCAAGGGCTCGGTCCAGACGATCATCCCGCTGCCCGGCCACGGCGCGATGCGGCTGACCACGGCGCGCTACTACACGCCCTCGGGCCGCTCGATCCAGGCCAAGGGGATCGACCCCGACATCGTCGTCGACGCCGCCAAGATCGAGCCGCCGCCGGAAAAAGGTGATGCCAAGGTCGCCTCGGCGGATGCCAAGAAAGACGACAAGAAGGGTGAGACGAAGAGCGATTCGGGCGAGGAAGCGGTGGCCCCGAGCTCGGTCGATCCGTCGATCATGGGAACCAAGTCGGATTATCAGTTGACCCGCGCGATCGACATGCTGCGCGGCATCGCGATGTTCAACGGGCGCGTCGTGAACTAGCCCCGGCGGCCGCGCGATGCCACCGGACCGCGCGCCGCCGGGCTATCGCCCGGCCGTCGGCGTCATGCTGTTGAACCGGGCGGGGCTGGTGTTTGTCGCCCGCCGTCTCGACATGCCCAAGGAGACGCCGGCCTGGCAGATGCCGCAAGGCGGGATCGAGCCGGGCGAGACGCCGCGTCAGGCGGCGCTGCGCGAGCTCAAGGAGGAGATCGGCACCGACCGGGCCGAAATCGTCGGCGAGAGCCGGGAGTGGCTGACCTACGACCTGCCGGCCGACATCGCCGGCAAAATGTGGGGCGGCCGCTATCGCGGGCAGCGCCAGAAATGGTTCGTCATGCGCTTTGCCGGCGGCGACGGGGACATCGACCTCGCCACCGAGCACCCCGAGTTCGACGCCTGGCGATGGGTGGCGCCGAGGCTGCTGCCCGGGCTGATCGTGCCGTTCAAGCGCCGGCTCTACCGCGACGTGCTCGCCGAGTTCCGCGCCCATTGCGACGGCGCCGCGGGCTCACCCCTCGGCTAATCCAGCCGCCGCACCGCCGCGTCGATCGCCGCGGCGTCGGGCATCGCCGTCTGCGCGCCGCGGCCGAGGCAGGCGAGGCCGGCGGCGGCGCTCGCCCGGCGCAGCGCCGCGTCGAGCGCGGCGCCCCGATCGATCGCCGCAGCGAAGACGCCGACAAACGCATCGCCGGCGCCGGTGGTGTCGACCGGCTCGATCGCCAGCGCCGGCACGGCGATTTCCGCGCCGTCGGCGAGCAGCGCCGTCGCCCCGGCGGCGCCGCGGGTGACCACCAGCGCCCGGCGCAGCGAGCGCGCCAGCATCGGCCGCTGCGGTCCAAGGCTCGCCGCCTCGCCCTCATTGACGACCAGAAAATCGATCTCCCGCAGCAGCGTCCGATCGATCGGCAGGGCGGGCGCGAGGTTGAGCAGGCAGCGCCCGCCGCGCGAGCGAACCCGCCGGACCAAGGCCGCGGTCTCGCCGGGCGGGACTTCCATCTGCGCGACGAGGATGGTGTCGGCGGTCAACATCTCGTCCGGCGCCTGGTCGGCGCGCGCCGCTGCATTGGCGCCCGGAGCGACCGCGATCGCGTTCTCGCCGCCGCGGGCGACCATGATCGCGGCGCAGCCGGTCGGCTGCCCGACCGACCGCACCAGACCAGTCTCCACCCCTGCCTGCCGCAGCCCGCCGAGCGCGGTTTCGGCAAAGCCGTCCGCCCCGACGGCGCCGATCAGCACGGCCCGCGCGCCGGCGCGGCGCGCCGCCAGCGCCTGATTGGCGCCCTTGCCGCCCGGCAGGAGCAGATAATCGCCGCCGAGCACGGTTTCGCCCGGAGCCGGCAAGTGTTCTACCGGGACGATCAGGTCGACATTGATCGAACCGAAAATGACAATCATGTCAGGACACGTTTGATTGGGATGCCGCCGATCCGGGGATTATAATCGACCACCGGCGACCGGCGGAATTAACCATATGGCGGTTCTCGAGAAGCGGCGCCTGGGTGGCACGGCGCTCGAAGTGACGGTCCTCGGCCTCGGCTCCGCCACCCTCGGCGGGCACCGCGTGCCGGTGGCGCGCAAGCAGGGGGAGGCGATCGTCCGCGCCGCCTGGGCGGCCGGGCTGCGTTACGTCGATACCGCGCCGTACTATGGGTTCGGCCAGTCCGAGCGCTGCGTCGGCGACGCCTTGCGCGCGGCGCCGCGCGAGCAATGGGTGCTGTCGACCAAGGTCGGGCGGCTGCTGCGGCCGCAGCCGGAGACGGCGGCGCCCGACGGCTTCCGCCATCCGCTGCCGTTCGAGCCCTGGTTCGACTATTCCTATGACGGGATCATGCGCTCGTTCGAGGACAGCCTGCAGCGGCTCGGCCTGGCGCGGATCGACGTCGCCCTGGCGCACGACATCGGGGTGCGGCAGCACGCCGCGGCGCACCCTCGGCTGATGCGCGAATTTCGGGCCGGCGGCTATCGCGCCCTCGAGGCGCTGCGCTGCTCGGGCGCGGTGCGGGCGATCGGGATCGGCGTCAACGAGCCGGACGTGCTGCTGGAGGCGTTGGATTGGGGCGCCTGGGACGTGTTTCTGCTCGCCGGGCGCTACACTCTCCTCGAGCAGGGCCCGATCGACGACCTGTTGCCGAAATGCCTTCGTTCGGGCATCTCGGTCGTGGTCGGCGCGCCGCTCAACACCGGCGCGCTGGCCGGCCGCGACAGCTGGAACTATCAGCCGGCGCCGGCCGCGATCGCCGCCCGAACGACCGCGATCCGCGCGGTTTGCGACAGCCATGGCGTGCCGCTGACGGCGGCTGCGCTGCAGTTCCCGCTGGCCCATCCGGCGGTCGCGGCGGTTATTCCCGGGCCGCGCAACGCCGCCGAGCTGGAGGCGAATTCGCGCCACCTGCGCCATCCGATCCCGGCGGCGCTGTGGTCGGACCTGCGGCAGGCCGGGCTCCTGCATCCGGACGCGCCGACGCCGGAGGAACCACGATCAAACCAAGGAGGAGCACGCCGATGAAGCTCAACGGAGCGACGATCCCCGATTGCATCGTCGAGCGCGTCGTCGCCCGCCGCGGCGCCGAGCACTCCTTTGCCGATCTCGACCCGGCGCGCACCGCGCTCGTCGTGATCGATCTGCAGCACGCGTTCATGAACGAGGCGGTCGGGCACGCGGTCTGCCCGGCGGCGCGCGACATCGTGCCCGCGGTCAACCGGCTGGCGGCGGCGCTGCGCGAGGCCGGCGGCGGGGTGTTCTGGGTCAAGATGACCCATGATCCGCGCTGTCTCGACGACTGGTCGGTCGCCTTCGAGCTGGCGACCCCGGCGATGCGCGACAAGCGCATCGCGGCGCTTTCCGAAGGCGCCCTCGGCCACGAGCTGTGGCCCGACCTGGACGTGCGGCCCGAGGACGAGATCGTCAGGAAATACCGCTACAGCGGCTTCATGCCGGGAACCTCGGAGCTGCCGGGCCGGTTGCGGGCGCGCGGCTTCGACACCGTGCTGATCACCGGGACCGTCACCAATGTGTGCTGCGAAAGCTCGGCGCGCGACGCCAACATGACCAATTTCCGCACGATCATGGTCGCGGACGGCAACGCGGCGAACACCCAGGAGGAGCACGACGCATCGCTCACTGCCTTCTACAATGCCTTCGGCGACGTGATGGATGCCGATATGATCATCGCCGGCCTGCGCCGCGCCACCGCCGACCGGGCTGCCTAGCGGGGGCTAGCTTTTGATGAACGCCAACAGATCGGAATTGATGGTGTCCGCTTCCGTAGTGGGCATGCCGTGCGGGAAGCCCTGGTAGACTTTCATGGTTCCGTTCTGCAGCAGCTTAGCGGACAGTGGCCCGGCGGCGACATAGGGCACGATCTGGTCGTCTTCGCTGTGCATGACCAGCACCGGGACGGTAATCTTCTTGAGGTCATCGGTGAAATCGGTTTGGGAAAAGGCTACGATGCCGTCGTAATGCGCCTTGGCGCCGCCCATCATGCCCTGGCGCCACCAATTTTGGATGACGGCCTCCGAGACTTTCGCGCCCGCCCGGTTGTAGCCGTAGAAAGGCCCGGCCGCTATGTCGCGATAGAATTGCGAACGATTGGCGGCCAGTTGGGCCTGGAGGCCATCGAACACCTCCTTGGGAAGACCCTGCGGATTGGACGCGGTCTTCAGCATGATCGGCGGCACCGCGCTGATCAGCGCAGCCTTGGCCACTCGGCTTTCGCCGTGCCGCGCCAGATAGTGCACCACCTCGCCGCCGCCGGTGGAATGGCCGACATGGATGGCGTTTTTCAGGTCGAGATGTGCCGTCAGAGCCGCCAGATCGTCGGCATAATGGTCCATGTCGTGGCCGTCGGCGGTCTGGGTCGAGCGGCCGTGGCCGCGGCGGTCATGGGCGATGACGCGATAGCCATGTTGCAGAAAGTACAGTAGCTGCGCGTCCCAATCATCGGCCGACAGCGGCCAGCCGTGGCTGAACACGATCGGCTCGCCCGAACCCCAGTCCTTGTAGAAGATTTCCGTGGCGTCCTTGGTCGTGATGGTGGGCATGTAAACTCCTTTGAAAGGGCTGGCTGTCGTTCGAGTTGGAGCACATCTAATATAAGCTGTCGCCGCCGATCACCTTCGCCCCTGCGGATTCCTAGCCTCGTCATCGAACGCCAACGGAGGAAACCATGAGAGAAAACCGGGTCAAGCGGATCCTGCGCGAAGGTGGCCTTGCGCTCGGGACCCATGTCGGCGGCATCGCCGATCCGCAGATCGTCGAGATCATCGGGCTCGCCGGCTTCGACGCGGCCTTTATCGACATGGAGCACACCAGCTTCGACCTGCACGACGTGCAGGCGATGGTGCTGGCGGCCGAGCATGTCGGGATCACGCCGATTGTGCGCACGCCGGGCTTCGACCCGGCCTTTATCCTGCGCCTCCTCGACATGGGCGTGCAGGGCGTCCAGGTGCCGCATGTCGGCGACGCCCTGACCGCGCGCGCCGCGGTCAAGGCGGTGCGCTACCCGCCGCAGGGCGAGCGCGGCATGGCCGCCGGCAGCCGCGCCGCCGAGTTCGGCCGCATTCCGCTCGTCGAGCACATGGCGCAATCGAACCGCGAGGTTCTGCTGGCCTGCATGATCGAGGACATGGAAGCGGTCGAGCGGATCGACGAGATCGCCGCGGTCGAGGGCGTCGATCTGCTGGCGGTGGGGCCATCGGATCTGTCGCGCTCGCTCGGGGTCAGCGGCCAGCCCGACCACCCGCGGCTGGTGGCGGCGATCGATCGGGTGCGCGCCGCCGCGAAGAAGAGCGCCGGCGCCCGGCTTGCGCTGCCGCTCAACCACGCCGCCTTCCCGCGCGACGCGGCGCAGCTCAAGGCGCTCGGCGCCGGCTATGCCAACTGCGCGCCGACCCCGGAAGCGCGGCTGCTGCACTCACTGCGCGCGCAGGCCGCCGAGGCCCGCAAGCTCCTCGGCTAGCCGCGACATCTTTTCGTCGAGCCGCATCAGCTTGTATCCGAGCGCGAGGTAGGGGCCCCAATCGGATCGGCCGGCGGCGAAGGCGGCGGGGGCGCAGCCGTGCCGCTCGCGCAGATAGGCGGTGACCTCCGAATCGACCGGGATGCGGGCGAAATCGTGCAGCAGCACGCGGCAATGTGCGGCGGCGTAGGGGCCGATGCCCTTAAGGCCGACCAGGTAGTCGTGGCCGAGCCGGTCCGCTCCGCCGTTGCCCGCGGCGTCGATCGCCCCGTCCTCGATCAGGCGCCGCGTCGCCGAGGCTACCGTCGCGGCGCGAAAGCCGAGCCGGGCGCGCTCGCGCAGGCGCGCCTCGCCGTAGTCGAGCACCGCCTCGGGCTCGGGAAAGGCGCCGCCGCCCGGCTCGGCGACCAGCGCCGCCGCCATGCGGCAGGTCGACGACCAGCTGGTGTTGATCGTCAGCACGGTCTTGACGAAATCCTCGTAGAAGGACGAGCAGCGCAGCATCCGCCCGCCGCCGCGCTCGATCAGGCCCGCCGCGCCGTCCGGGCCGCCGCGCAACGCCGCGATCGCCGCCGACGGCTCCCAATCCGCCGACAGCCAGCGGCGGACGCGGTCGCGGATTTCGCTCGCCTCGTCGCCGGCGAAGCCGTCCCAGCGGATCAGCACGGCGCACGGGCCGCGCTGGACGATCTCGACCGCGCCGAGCCGGCCGCCGATGCGCTCATGCCGGGCGAGGCGGCCCGCCTCGCGGTCCCAGGACCACGGCGCCAAATAGGCCCAGCCGTGGCTCAGCACGGTCAGGGCGAGGTCGACCGGCCACGGCAGCGCGAGAACCGCCTCGCCGCCCTTCACCTGGCGGGCGTCTCCCGATCAGGCCGCGTCGAGCGCCTGCGCCAGGTCGGCGAGGATGTCCTCCTCGTGCTCGATGCCGATCGACAGCCGGACATAGTCGTCGGTAACCCCGGTCTGCAGCTGCTCTTCCGGCGACAGCTGCGAATGCGTGGTCGTCGCCGGGTGGATCGCCAGGCTGCGCGCGTCGCCGATGTTCGCGACGTGGTAGAACATCCGCAGCGCGTCGATAAAGCGCCGGCCGGCCTCGCGCCCGCCCCTGAGCTCGAAGCCGAGGAGGCCGCCGTAGCCGCCCTTCAAATGAGCGTCGGCCCGGCGCCTGGCCTCGCCCGTCATCAGGCTCGGGTGAATGACGCGGGTGACCTTGGGATGCTCCGACAGGAACCTGGCGACCGCCATCGTGTTGGCGCAATGCGCCCGCATCCGCAGCGGCAGGGTCTCGAGCCCCTGGATGAACAGGAACGCGTTGAACGGGCTCATCGGCGCGCCGAGGTCGCGCAGCAGGGTCACCCGCATCTTCAGGATGTAGGCGATCGGGCCCAAGGGCTTGACCGCCTGCGTCCAGACCGCGCCGTGATAGCTGGGATCGGGCTGGTTCAGGAGCGGGAAGCGGTCGGCGTGCTTTTCCCAGTCGAAATTGCCGCCGTCGACGACGATCCCGCCGATCGAGGTGCCGTGGCCGCCGATGTATTTCGTCGTCGAGTGCATGACGACGGCGGCGCCGTGGTCGAGCGGCCGGCACAGCACCGGGGCCGCGGTGTTGTCGACGATCAGCGGCACGCCCAGCTCGCGCCCGATCCGGGCCACCTCGGCGATCGGAAAGACTTCGAGCTTTGGGTTGGGCAGGGTCTCGGCATAGTAGCAGCGGGTGCGCGCATCGGTCGCGCGGCGGAAGCTCTCGGGGTCGGCCGGGTCGACAAAGCGCACCTCGATCCCCATCGTCTTCATCATCGTGTTGAGGAAGAGGTTCCAGGTGCCGCCGTAGAGATCGGTGGAGCTGACGAAATTGTCGCCGGCCTGGCAGATGTTCTGCACCGCGAACAGCGAGGCCGCCTGCCCCGAAGCCACCGCCAGCGCGGCCACGCCGCCCTCGAGCGCGGCCACCCGCTCTTCGAGCACGGCGTTGGTCGGATTCATGATTCGGGTGTAGATATTGCCGAGCTCGGCCAATCCGAACAGGTTGGCGGCATGCTGGCTGTCGCGGAACTGGTAGCTCGTCGTCTGGTAGATCGGCACCGCCACCGCAGTCGTCGTCGGGTCGCTGCGATACCCCGCATGGAGCACGAGCGTTTCCGGATGCTGGCTGTTGGTAGGCATTTGATCTCCACCGGGTAGAATCTGTCGCGACGCCACTGTGCCACGGGCCGGGCCGCGCCGTCAGCCGGTTTCGCGCCGCCGCCCGCCCCGATACGGGAAAGGACCATCGCCGTGAAGCTCGCCGGCGTCGCCGTCGCCATCGCCGCGGTCAGCGTTCTCGCCGTCGCCGTCACGATCGGCCGGTTTTGGAACGAGACCGGGGCCTCCGAGATCAGCCTCGCCGGCTGGCTCGCGATGGGTCTGGGGATCGTCGTCACCCTGGCGCTCGGCATCGGCCTGATGGCGCTGGTGTTCATCAGCGCCCGGCGCGGCTACGACGACGCCGGCCGCGACGATCGATGACCGAGGCGCGGCCGGAGCGGCGTATTTACCAACTTGGGCGTGAGCAGAAAGAAGGCGCGCCCGCGCAGCGCTGCGGCCGATCGAATGCTGCTTGCGCTTCGCCGGAACCCGAGGCAACGTGATCGCACAGCATGCGACGAGGGGGTCCGTTGAAAAACTCGGCGAGACAGGCGGAAGAAGCCCGGCCGGCGCCGAAATACGGCCGCGGCACCGGCATTCCGAACCCGATCGACGTTCATGTCGGCAACCGCATCCGGATGCGCCGCCTGCTGCTCGGCATGAACCAGGAGACGCTGGCGAACGCGCTTGGCCTGACCTTTCAGCAGGTGCAGAAATACGAGGGCGGGGCCAATCGCGTCAGCGCGTCGCGGCTGTCGGCGATGGCCGAGATCCTGAACGTGCCGATTTCGTACTTCTTTGGCGATTTGCGGACGGACGACGCCGAAATCAGCCCCGAGGACCAGCAGCTGCGCGATCATCTGCAGCGCCCCGAGACGATCGAGCTGATCCGGCTTTATTACGCCATTCCCGATCTGAATGTTCGGCGCCAGTTTCTCGACATGGCCAAGGCTCTCGCCGAAGCAGGCGGGGCCGAGGAGTGACGCGCGGGCTCGGCCGGCGACAACCGCCCGACCGCCGAAGGATCGCCTGATGACCGTTGGAGAAGGCGGCCGCGGCCCGGCGCCGTGGGCGGCCGCGGACACCGACGCCGCCGTCGCGCGCTTTCGCGACCGTTCCGCGCTGGTCGGCGTCGTCGGCCTCGGCTATGTCGGCCTGCCGCTGATGCGCGCGGCGGCGGAGACCGGCTTCCGGGCGATCGGCTTCGACATCGACCGCGTCAAGGTCGACGAGATCAACGCGGGCAGGTCGTATATCAGGCATATCGCCTCGGACCGCATCGCGGCGTTGCGGCGGGCGGGGCGGATCGATGCGACCGACGATTTCTCCCGTCTCGCCGAGGTCGACGCGATCCTGATCTGCGTCCCGACCCCGTTGACCCGCCAGCGCGAGCCCGACCTGACCTTTGTCGTCGGCACGACCGAGGCGATCGCGCCCCATCTCCGCCGCGGGCAGCTCGTGGTCCTCGAATCGACCACCTATCCGGGCACGACGCGGGAGGTGATGCGGCCGATCCTGGAGCGCGGCGGATTGGCGTCGGGCCGCGATTTCTTTCTGGCCTATTCGCCCGAGCGCGAAGATCCCGGCAACATCGGCTTCGGCACCGCCGACATCCCGAAGGTCGTCGGCGGCGACGGACCCGACGCAATGCGCCTCGCCTGCGCCCTTTACGACCAGATCGTCGCGCGCACCGTCCCGGTCTCCTCGCCGGAAGCGGCCGAGGCGGTCAAGCTCACCGAAAACATCTTCCGCTCGGTCAACATCGCGCTCGTCAACGAGCTGAAGGTGATCTACGAGGCCATGGGCATCGATGTCTGGGAAATCATCGAAGCCGCCAAAACCAAGCCCTTCGGCTATATGCCGTTCTACCCGGGCCCGGGCCTCGGCGGACACTGCATTCCGATCGACCCGTTCTACCTGACCTGGAAGGCGCGCGAGTTCGACCTCTCCACCCGCTTCATCGAGCTGGCGGGCGAGGTCAACATGGCGATGCCGCATCGCGTGGTCGACAAGGCGATGGCGAGCCTCTCCACCCGCCTCGGCCGCGCCCTCAAGGGCGCCCGCGCCCTGGTCGTCGGCGTCGCCTACAAGAAGAACGTCGACGACATGCGCGAAAGCCCGGCGCTCAAGATCATGCAGATCCTCGAGGCCCGCGGCGCCGAGGTCATGTTCCACGACCCGTTCTTCCCGGAAATCCCGATGACGCGCGAGCATGCCGCGCTGGCCGGCCGCCGCTCGACGCCGCTGACCCCGGCGCGCCTCGCCGAGATCGACCTGGCGGTGATCTGCACCGACCACGACGAGGTCGACTATGCGCTCCTGGTCGAACGCTGCCCGCTGGTGATCGACACACGCAACGTCTGCGCCAGGCTCGGCCTCGAGGGCGACGGCGTGGTCAAGGCCTGACCGGGGCCGCCGCCCGTCGATCATGCTGACGCCGCCGCGCCGCGCCGCGGCCTTGCATTTCCGCGTGCGCCGCGCGAGGTTGTCGGCCATCGGAAAACCTACCGGGCGATGAGGAGAAAGCCGTGAACGATATCGCACCGTCGCGCTTCAAATGGGTTGGGACGAGGCCGATCCGTCCGGACGGCGTGCCCAAGGTGACCGGCCGGGCGATGTACGGCGCCGATCTGGCGATGGCCGGCGCGCTCTACGGCAAGATCATCCGCTCGCCGCACGCGCATGCCCGCATCCGCTCGATCGACGCCGCCAAGGCGTTGGCGCTGCCTGGTGTCAAGGCGGTGGTGACCGCGGCCGATTTCCCCGACCACAAGTTCGAATATGTCGGGCCCGAGCGGGTGGCGCAGAATTTCTGGCACATCAGCCGCAACATCATGGCCCGCGAGAAGGCGCTCTACGAGGGCCACCCGGTCGCCGCCGTGGCCGCGATCAACAGATCGGTCGCTGAAGCGGCGGCGGCCCTGATCGAGATCGATTACGAGGTTTTGCCGCACGTCATCGATGTCGACGAGGCGATGGCGCCCGATGCGCCGCTGCTGTTCGAGGACATGATCACCCGCGGCGTCGAGCCGGCGCCGACGAAGCCGTCGAATATTTCCAAAAAGCTCGAATTCCAGATCGGCGACCTGGAGAAGGGCTTCGCCGAAGCGGATGTGGTGGTCGAGAAGGAGTTCAAGACCGCAGCCGTGCACCAGGCCTATATCGAGCCGCACTCCACCAGCGCCCGGGTCGACGCCGATGGCCAGGCCGAGATCTGGGCGTCGACCCAGGGCCATTTCGGTGTGCGGGCGATGACCGCCAGGCTGCTCGGCATGAATGTCGGCGACCTGCGGGTGACGGCGTCCGAGATCGGCGGCGGCTTTGGCGGCAAGATCCCGGTCTATCTCGAGCCGGTCGCCGCGCTGCTGGCGAAAAAATCGGGGCGTGCGGTAAAAATTACGATGAGCCGCGACGAGGTGTTCAAGGCGACGGGGCCGACCTCGGGCGCTTCGATGCGGGTCAAGATCGGCGTCAGAAAGGACGGCGCGATCACCGCCGCCGAGGGTATCTTCAAATTCCAGGCCGGCGCCTTCCCTGGCTCGCCGGTGATGAATGCGTGCCTGTGCGCCTTCGGCCCCTACAATATCGCGAACGCCCGCACGGTCGGCTACGACGTCGTCAGCAACCGCCCGAAGGCGTCGGCCTATCGCGCGCCGGGCTCGCCGATCTCCGCGTTTGCGGTCGAGAGCGTGCTCGACATCGTGGCCAAGAAGATCGGCATGGACCCGCTGAAATTGCGGCTCAAAAACGCGGCGCAGCCGGGGACGACGATGATCTACGGGCCGAAGATGGCCCATGGCGGCTATGTCGAGACCCTCGAAGCGCTGATCAACCATCCGGCCTACGCAGCGCCCTTGGGCAAGAACCAGGGCCGCGGCGTCGCTTCGGGCTACTGGTTCAACGGCGGCGGCGAGTTGAGCGCCAGCGTCCAGGTCAACGAGGACGGCACCGTCACCGTCAGCACCGGCAGCGTCGATGTCGGCGGCTCGCGCGCCTCGATGGCGTTGATGGCGGCCGAGACGTTGGGCGTGGACTACAAGCGGGTGCACTCGATCGTAGCGGATACGGCCTCGATCGGCTTTACCAACCCGACCGGCGGCTCGCGCGTCACCTTCGCCACCGGCATGGCGGTCGTCCAGGCGAGCAAGAAAATCGTCGACGAATTGCGCGCCCGGGCGGCGATGATCTGGGACGTCGATGTCGACGGGGTCGTCTGGGAGGACGGCGAGGCCCGGCCCGCTTCGAGCAATGTCGGCGATTTCGCGCCGTTGCCGCTTAAGGAGCTGGCCGCGAAAAAGTCGCTGACCGGCGGTCCGATGACGGCTTCGGTCGCAGTCAACGCCGGCGGCCAGGCGCCCGGCTTTTCGACCCAGTTCTGCGATGTCGAGGTCGATCCCGAGACCGGCAAGGTGACGATCCTGCGCTTTGTCGCGGCGCAGGATGTCGGCAAGGCGATCCATCCCTCCTATGTCGAGGGTCAGATCCAGGGCGGCGTCGCGCAAGGAATTGGCTGGGCCTTGAACGAGGAATACATCTACGATCGCAACGGCCGGCTCGACAATGCCGGGTTCCTCGACTACCGGGTGCCGGTGGCCTCGGACATGCCGATGATCGAGCCGGTCCTGGTCGAGGTGCCGAACCCGGCGCATCCCTACGGCGCCAAGGGCGTGGGCGAAGTCAACATCTGCCCGCCGATGGCGGCGATCGCCAATGCGATCGACCACGCGATCGGACGCCGGCTGACCGAATTGCCGATGTCGCCGCCCAAGATCCGCGCCGCCCTCGACGCCGACGCCGGGGATTAGGGACGATGGCCGCGCGGGTTCTCTTTACCGCCGGGTTCAGCCGCCGCTACACCGGCGGCGTGCGCGAATTCGAGGTTGAGGCCAAGAACCTGCGCGGCGTCATCAAGGCGATGGACCGGCTCTACCCGGGCCTCGGCGAGCATCTCGAGGAGGAAACCACCGTAGCGATCGACGGCGAGCTGCACGAGACCGCTTATTTCCAGCTGCTGCGCCCCGGCAGCGAGGTTTTCTTCATCCCCAAGCTCGAAGGAGGGTAGCATTGGCGCGCCGCCCGTTAGAGCAAATTTCGATCGAGTTGACCTTTAAGAGATTGTCATTGCGAGGAGCGCATCGCGCGACAAAGCAATCTCGACGGGACGAGCATGTTGGCCCGAGATTGCTTCGCTTCGCTCGCAATGACAACAGTTGTCCTCGTCATTGCGAGGAGCGCAGGGACGAAGCAATCTCGATCCGCCTGCACAACCCGATCGAAAACTTTGCGGTGCTGAAGCTATTCTATTCCCCGCCGCTCATCAATAAGGCCTCTGAGACGGTAAGACCATCTCCTTACAGCGGCTCGCCGCGGGCGAGGCGGGGGAGCTCGCCGGTCAGGCCCATCGCGTCGCGCATTAAAAAGCGCTTCAAGAGGGGCATGCGATGGACCGCGGCGAGGCCGAGGCCGCGGGCGAGCCTGACCGGCGCGATGGCATTCGAGAACAGGCGGTTGAGGCCATCGGTGACCGCGGCGAGGGCGAGCGCGTCGAAGCGGCGCCAACGCTGGTAGCGGTCGAGCACCCTATCCTCGCCGATGTCGAGCCCGAGACGGCGCGTGTCGGCCGCCAGCTCGGCGAGGGCGGCAACGTCGCGGATTGCGAGGTTGAGCCCCTGGCCGGCGATCGGGTGGATCAGGTGCGCCGCCTCGCCGATCAGCGCCAGCCGCGGCGCGACGTAGCGCTCGGCCAGCATCAGCCCCAGCGGATAGGACCAGCGCGGCCCGATGGGCTCGACCGCGCCCAGAAAATCGCCGAACCGCGCCCCGAGCTCGGCGGCGAAGGGGGCGTCCGGCAGCGCCGTCAGGCCCGGCGCGAGCGCCTGATGCTCGGTCCATACGATCGAGGATCGGTTGCCGGTCATCGGCAGGATCGCGAACGGCCCCGCCGGCAAAAAATGCTCGACCGCAATCCCGGCGTGCGGGCGCTGGTGACGCACGGTTGTGACGATGCCGGTCTGAGGGTAGCGCCACTCGACGGCGCGGATGCCGGCGGCGCGGCGCAGCGGCGATCCCGCGCCGTCGGCGGCGGCGACAAGGCGCGTCCGGACCCGCCGCCCGTCGGAGAGCGCCGCGACCGCGGCCGCCGGCGACGCCTCGACCGCGCCGACGGCCAGCGGCGCCAGGAAGGCGAGGCTCGGCAGGGTCCCGGCATGCTCGATCAGCGCCCGGCGCAGCGCGCGGTTCTCGACGATCCAGCCGAGCGGCGACCCGTCTGCGAGCTCGCGGTGGTCGTAGTGCAGGAACAGCGGCGAATTGTCGTCGGCGACCCGGATTTCGAGGATCGGCTCGGCCGCGCCGGCGACCAGCGGCCAAACCCCAAGCCCGTTCAGGATCTGGCGCGAGCCGTAGGCGATCGCCGAGACGCGCCCGTCGAAAGCGTCGTCGAGCATCGCCGCGGGATGCTGCAGGTCGACGATCGCGACTTCGATCCCGGCCCCGGCGCAGGCGACGCCGAGCAACAGCCCGGTCAGGCCGCCGCCAACCACCAGAAGCTCGCAATCGTCGCTCACCGGCGACAAATGCGCCGCCCCGCGCGCGCTGTCCAGCCGCCCCGAATTGGTTGCGCTTTCACCGCGACCGAGGATCGCGTAGCATTGCTTTCGGCAGGCGGACGTCTGCCGGGGGAAATGGGCCGGCAACCGGGGGGAAGCATGGCCAGATCGATCAGCCTGGCGGCGAGCCGGGGCGCCCGCCGCCAGTTGCGCGGCTGGGCCGAGACGGTGGCGGCAGCCAGGCGGCGGCTTGGCGAGGCGCTCGGCTTCGCCCTGTTGCTGGCGGCGCTGCTGCTGCTGGCGGCGCTGCTGTCCTACGACCCGCGCGATCCGTCGCTCGACACCGCGATCGACGGCGCGGCGCGCAATTTCCTCGGCCATGACGGCGCGATCCTCGCCGACATCCTGCGCCAGGGCCTCGGGATTGCGGCGTTTCTGGTTCCGACCGTGCTGCTCGGCTGGTCGTTCCGGCTGCTGCTGGGCCGCCCGCTGCGCTCGCTGTGGCTGAGGCTTTCATTGCTGCCGGCGGCGTTGGCGCTGGCGGCGCTGGCGCTCTCGGTCCTCGACCTCGGGTCGGCCGCGGCGCTCTCCGACGCCGGCGGCGCCATCGGCTGGGGGCTGCACCGGCTGCTGTCGCGCGCCGGCGCCGGCGCGATGGCGCTGCCGGTGTCGATGGCGGCGTCGGCCGGCGTCGGGCTGCTGCTGCTGACGATCGTCGGGCTCTCCTGGCGCGACTGGCGCGACCTCGGCGGCGGCGCCGGGCGAGGCGCCGCCCGCCTCGCCGTGGCCTCGGGCCGCGGCTCGATCGCCGCGGCGATCCTCGGCCATCGGCTGTTTCGCTCGTGGCGCGGCGCGAAACCCGCCGCCGCCGACGCGCCCGTCGCCGCCGGGCAGGGCGTCGTCACCCCGTTGCCGGGGCGGCGCGAGCCTCGCCTCGATCGCGCCGCGCCGGGCGCGGAGCGCGAGCGCGGCGGCCTCGTCCGCTTCATCTCGCCGCGGCCCAAGCCGATCGCCTCGGGCCGGCGCGCCGAGGAGGAGCGGCAGCCCAAGCTCGACCTCGCGCCCGACGCCGAGCCGGTGCTGCCCTCGCTCGATCTTCTGACCAAGCCGCAGGCGGCCAAGGTCGCCGCGGCGGTCAGCGAGGAGGCGCTCGAAAAGAACGCCCGAATGCTGGAAACCGTGCTCGAGGATTACGGCATCCGCGGCCAGATCGTGCAGGTTCGGCCGGGGCCGGTGGTGACGCTCTACGAGCTGGAGCCGGCGCCGGGGATCAAGGCGTCGCGGATCATCGGGCTGGCCGACGACATCGCCCGCTCGATGAGCGCGATCTCGGTTCGCGTCGCGGTCGTGCCGGGCCGCACCGTGATCGGCATCGAGCTGCCCAACCGCCACGCCGAGACGGTGTTCCTGCGCGAGCTGCTCGACTCGCCGGTCTACGAGAAGCATATCGGCCGGCTGGCGCTGATCCTCGGCAAGGACATCTCGGGCGAGCCGGTGCTGGCCGACCTTGCCAAGATGCCGCATCTGTTGATCGCCGGAACCACCGGGTCGGGCAAGTCGGTCGGCATCAACACGATGATCCTGTCGATCCTCTACCGGATGCCGCCCGACCGCTGCAAATTCATCATGGTCGACCCGAAGATGCTGGAGCTGTCGGTCTATGACGGCATTCCGCATCTCCTGGCGCCGGTCGTCACCGACCCGAAGAAGGCCGTCCTCGCGCTCAAATGGACGGTGCGCGAGATGGAGAACCGCTACCGCAAGATGTCGAAGCTCGGGGTGCGCAACATCGAGGGCTTCAACGCGCGGCTCGCCGACGCCCAGGCCAAGGGCGAGAGCCTGATCCGCAAGGTGCAGACCGGCTTCGACCCCGAAACCGGGCAGCCGGTCTTTGAGCCGCAGCCCTTCGACACCAGCGAATTGCCGCTGATCGTCGTCGTCGTCGACGAGATGGCCGATCTGATGCTGGTCGCCGGCAAGGAGATCGAGGCGGCGGTGCAGCGCCTGGCGCAGATGGCGCGGGCCGCCGGCATCCACATCATCACGGCGACCCAGCGCCCGTCGGTCGATGTCATCACCGGCACCATCAAGGCCAATTTCCCGACCCGGATCAGCTTTCAGGTGACCTCGAAGATCGACAGCCGCACGATCCTCGGCGAAGGCGGCGCCGAGCAGCTCCTCGGCCGCGGCGACATGCTCTACATGGCGGGCGGCGGGCGCATCACCCGCGTGCACGCCCCGTTCGTCTCCGACGAGGAGGTCGAGCGCGTCGTCACGTTCCTCAAGGCCCGCGGCGAGCCCGACTACATCGACGACATCACCGAGGACGACGATGCGCCGCTCGACCCGCTGGGCGGCGACGAGGGCGAATCGGGCGACGCGCTCTATCGCCAGGCGGTCGTAATCGTCTGCCGCGAGCGCAAGGCGTCGACCAGCTTCGTCCAGCGCCATCTGCAGATCGGCTACAACCGCGCCGCGCGGATCATCGAGCGGATGGAGGCCGAGGGCGTGGTCAGCGCCGCCAACCACGTCGGCAAGCGCGAGGTGCTGGCGGGCGGCGGCGATTGAGCGCAATTGACCTCGGCCTCGGGACGCCTCATCTGCCAGCGACGGCGGCAACCGGAAGGTCGGGATGGCGGACATCGCAATGGAGCGGGGCGGCGCGCCGCTTTGCCGCAGGCGGCTGCTGGCCGCGGCGACGGCGCTCGTCGGGGCGGCGGTCGCGCCCGGCCGGGCATATCCCGCCGCGCCGCAGGCAATTGCGCTGACCCCGCAGGACAACGCCGACCTGCAGCGCATCGCGGCGTATCTGAACGGCATCCGCACGATGTATGCGCGGTTCCGGCAGGTGTCCGCGGATGGCGGCGTCGCTGCCGGCCAGGTTTGGATGGAGCGGCCGGGACGAATGCGCTTCGAATACGATCTGCCGTCGCCGACCCTGCTGATCGCCGACCGGTTCTATGTCTACTACATCGACAAGGAGCTGGCGCAGGTGACGCAGGTCGGCTTGAAATCGACGCCGGCGTGGTTCCTGTTACGCGACCCGGTCGGCTTCAGCGACCTCACCGTCACCCGGCTCGAGCGCGGGAACAACCTGTTGCGGATCACCGTGGTCGAGAGCGCCGAGCCCGACAAGGGGTCGCTGACCATGGTGTTCAGCAATTCGCCGCTGGCGCTGCGGCAGTGGACGATCGTCGACCAGCAGCGCAAGGCGACCACCGTGTCGCTCTCCAACGAGCAATTCGGTATGGCGCTCGACCCCAAGCTGTTTGTATATCAAAACCCGTACGCCCGCCAGTAGAGGCCCCGTGGAAACCCGATGCCCATCCGTCATACGCCGCTCATTGGCATTCCCACCTGTTTGCGCACGGTCAACGAGAGGGCCATTCACGGGGTCGCCGACCGCTACCCGACCGCGGTCATCGACGCCACCGGCTGCCTGCCGGTGCTGATCCCGGCGGTCGGCTCCAGGATCGACATTTGCGGGGTGCTCGACCGCCTCGACGGCTTGCTGCTGACCGGCAGCCCGTCCAACGTCCATCCGAGCCATTACGGCGCCGAGCCGAGCCACCCGGATATCCTGCACGACCGCGAGCGGGACGCGACGACCCTGCCGCTGATCCGCGCGGCGGTGGCGCGCGACCTGCCGGTCCTGGCGATCTGCCGCGGCATCCAGGAGCTGAACGTGGCCCTCGGCGGCTCCCTGCACCAACGGGTTCACGAGCTGCCGGGCCGGCTCAACCACCGGTCCCGGCAGGATTCGCCGGACGGGGCCTACGGGCCGGCCCACAGCGTTGCGCTGACCGAAGGCGGGCTTCTTGCCCGCTTCGCCGGCGCCGCCGAGGCGATGGTCAACTCGCTGCACTCGCAAGGGATCGACCGCCTCGCCCCCGGCCTGCGCGTCGAAGCCGTGGCCCCCGATGGGCAGATCGAGGCGGTCAGCCTCCCCGAGGCGCGGTTTGTTGTTGGCGTGCAATGGCATCCGGAGTACAAGGCGCTGGAAAACCCGTTTTCGAGCGCCTTGTTTTCCGCTTTTGCGCGGGCCTGCCATGGAGCCGATACGCGAACTCTTTCAGCGGTTCGCGCGGCATGAGAGAAACGGGATTGGTTCCCGCGCGCAGCATGCGCTTTTTTCGTTTCGGGCATGCAAGATTCGCTCTTTTATTTTCTTCGCGCGACCCCCATTTCCAGGCTTCGGAAGCGGAGAGAGCCTCAAGCTCTCTTAAAAACGGTCCCGTCTCCCCTGCGGGCCCGATTTCCCCCAAACGCTTCTGACATGCAGGCGCCCGGTCTTCCCCCCGACCGGGCGCCAATGCATTCCGGCCCATGGCCGGAGCGCTGCAGCCGAGCGCGTGACGATGCGGCTGGTCACCTGGAACATCAACTCGGTTCGGCTGCGGGCCGACAATGTCTGCCGCCTGATCGCGGAATGGGCGCCCGATGTCGTCTGCCTGCAGGAGACCAAGACGCCGGACCCGCTGTTCCCGCACGAGCCGTTCGAGGCGCTGGGCTACCGCCATCGGCTGGCGCATGGGATGAAGGGCTATAACGGTGTGGCGATCCTGTCGCGGCTGCCGTTGCGGGCGCCGCATACCAGGGCGTGGTGCGCGCGCGCCGATTGCCGGCACGCCGTCGCGCTGCTGCCCGGCGACATCGAGCTGCACAACATCTACGTCCCGGCCGGCGGCGATGTCCCGGACCCCGCAGCGAACCCGAAATTCGCCCACAAGCTCCAGTTTCTCGACGAGATCGCCGCCTGGTTCGCGGCCGAGCGCCACGCGGGGGCCGCGATGATCGCGGTCGGCGACCTCAACATCGCGCCGCTGGAAACCGATGTGTGGTCGCACAAGCAGCTCCTCGGCGTGGTCAGCCACACGCCCGTCGAGGTCGAGCGGCTCGAGCGGCTGCGGCAGGCGGGCGGCTTTGTCGACGCGGTGCGGCATTTCGTGCCGCCCGAAGAGCGGCTCTATACTTGGTGGAGCTACCGCGCCCGCGACTGGTCGGCCTCGGACCGCGGCCGCCGCCTCGACCATGTCTGGGTGACGCCGCCCTTGGTCGGCGCGCTCGCCGAGGCGCGCGTCCACCGCGACAGCCGCGGCTGGGACAAGGCCTCCGACCATGTCCCGGTCATGATCGAGATCGGGGGCTGACCTACACCACCGTCAGATCGTGGCCGACGACGATCTCGCCCTTGAAGTGTTTCGCGGCGGGGGCGCGCCAGGCATCGTCGTCGATGCTCTCGATCGCCGGGGTCAAATGCGACAGAACCAGCGTCTTCACCCCGGCTTCTGCGGCGATGCGGCCGACATCCTCGACTGACGAATGGTCTGCCTTCATATGCGCCATGAAGCCGTCGAAGTTGACGGGAAACCCCTTGGCGATCCGGCCGCGGACGTATTTCTCGACCGCCGGCAGATACATTGCCTCGTGGACCAGCACATCGGCGCCCGTGGCGAGCTGCGCCACGGCCTCGAGCGGCGTGGTGTCGCCGGAGAAGGCGATCGCGCGGTCGTGGAAGTCGAACCGGTAGCCGAGCGCCGGCTTGACCGGCGGATGATTGACGATCACCGCCGAAACCTTGACGTTGTCATCCTGGGTCACCGGGCCGGCGGCCGACACCTCGGCGACCTCGACCGTTTCGAGCGGCTTGATCTTGAAGTCTTCGGCCCAGAACCCGATCGTCGTCGCCGCGAAGCGCAGGAAATCCGCCGTCATCTCCTTGAGCGGCGGCGGCCCGAAAGCGCGCACCGACAGCGGCATGCCCTCGATCCAGCCGATCACGAGGAGCGGGCCATATTCGATGTTGTGGTCGGCGTGGTGGTGGGTGATGAAGATCGAGCGCACCGCGCCGAACGGAATGCCGGTGCGGGCGAGCTGATTGGTCACCCCAAGGCCGCAATCGAGCACATAGGCGGCGCCGTTGCTGAGCATCACGTTGGAGGTCATATGCCGGATTCGGCCCGGCGCAGCGGGCCTCGGCCCGGCGCCGGTGCCGAGCAGCACGAGCTTGGTTCCCTTCGCCTCCTTCAGCTGCGCCTGGGCCCGCTCGGCCGCCGCGACGGCCTCTGCCGGCTGGGCAGCGCCCGGCATCGCGGCCAATGCCGGCGCCGCAGCCAAGCCGCCCAGCAAGCCGCGGCGTGAAACGCTTGCCGGCTTGAATGCATCTTTCATGTGGCCTCCCGTTCATGTGCGGCGGTAGAGATGGTAGCGACCCTCGGCGACTCCCGGCGGCAGGGCCAGCGGCAGCAGCCCGGCGAGCGTGATCTCGGGCTCGCTGACCAGCACGCCGTCCGGGCGCAGCAAGGGCAGGATCAGCGGCGCCAGCGCGTCGGCGAGCGCCCGGCTCGCCGTCCGGTCGCCGCTCGCCGGATCGAGATGGGCGAGCGCCACCCGGCCGCCTAGGTGGGCCCGGGCCAACGGCAGGGTTTCGCGCATGTCGCCGAGCAGCAGGAGCTCAGGCGGCGGCAGGCAGTCCGGGTGCGCCGCGACCCGGCGCTCGCAGACATAGATCCGCCGGTCCGGGAACAATTCGCGCAGATGGTCGTAGGTGCGGCCGTTGCCGAGGCCCAGCTCGAGCACCTCGCCCGGCAATTCACGGACGAGACCGGCGGCGAGGTCGAGACAGGCGCGCTGCGCCTCCAGCCGGCGGATAAAGCTGTCGAGCCGGCTCACGACGGCTCAGACAGGGGCGCCGGCCTTCTCGCGCAGCCGCTCCATCTCGGCATGCGCGGCGCGAACCTGGTTGTTGGTCGAATCGAGGCGGTCGGCCAATTCCTGCATGATCGAGATCGCCATGCTCGGGAATTCCCGCACCATCCGCATGAACGGCTCCTTCGAGATGCGCAGGGCGATCAGCCGGTCCTTGGCGCGCACTGTCGCGTTGCGCGGCCGGTTGCACAGGATCGCCACCTCGCCGACGATCTCGTTGGCGCCGAGCGTCGCCAGGGTTACCGGCCCGACCGGCGTATCGGCGATGACCTCGACGTGGCCCTCGATAATCACATAGGCCGCATCGCCGGGATCGCCCTGCCGCATCAGCAGCTTGCCGGGGTCGAACGCGACCCGTTCGCTCATGAAGGCGAGGAGCTTGAGCTTTGTCGGCTCGATCTCGGCAAACAACCGCACGCGCCGAAGCAGCTCGACTTCTTGCTTCAGGCTCATTTCCTCCCTCCGTTCATGATCCGCGCCGCGGCCCCGCTTATTCTGAGGCAATGAGCAGGGACATCAACGACCCTTTTTGCTCGATCTCGGCGGGCGCCCCTTGCTCCTCGAGCTTGCCGTTGCTCATTACCAGGACAAAGTCGAAATTTCGAGCGAGGCTGGCGCGCTGCAGCACCCAGACGATGCCGCGTCCGGCAAACTCGTCCCTCACCCCCTTGGCTACGCGCGATTGGGACTGCCCGTCGAGAGCGGAGGTTGCTTCGTTGAGGATCAACAGATCGGGCCGCTTGAGGACGGCGCGGGCGATCGCCGCCCTTTGCCGCTCGGCCGGGGACAGGCGCGAGCCGCCGGTGCCGACATTGTAGTCGAGCCCGACCTCGATGACGGTCTGGCGCAGCGCCAGCGATTCGACCACTTCGGCCAAGAGCTTGGGAATGCGCAGCGGCGCGTCCGCCTCGCCATAGGCGATCTTGCCGAACAGGATATTGTCCTGCACCGTGGCGGCGGCGTTGTAGCGCTCGGCGTCGAAGAACGCGATCTGCGTCTCTGCCTCGGCCGGCAGCTCGTCGTGGAACACCCGTCGCGCCTCCAGCAGCCGCTTCTGCATCGCCTCGTCGAGAACGTCGAGCCGGTGCCGAGCCGGGATCAGCCTGAACGGCAGCGACAGCAGCCGCGCGCGATCCTCCTTGTCGAGCGCCTTGGTCCCGCCTTCGCCCACGCGCCCCAGAATAGCCTGAAATTCCGGCAGATCGTCCGCGCTGATAAAGCTGAACTGCTCGAAAAAGGCGTGGTCGGCCGGCAGGTCGGCAAACAGCTCGACCATGGTCGCGGCGACCTCCCTGCCGGCCTCGACCAGATCCTCGATCAGCCCGACCTTGGTCAGAACCTGCCTGACGTAATTGTTGTCGGCGAGCGCCTCGAACTCGAACGCGGGACCGATCGGCGTCCCGAACAGCAGGTTTTCGGCGACCGAGGCGTTGGCGTTGAAACGCGCGGGGTCATAGGTCTCGACCAGATTGGCGGCCCCGTCCTCGACGAGGCGGCGGGCCAGCGCCTTGCGGGCTTCGAGGAGGCTCGCGGCCGCTTCCGGATGGGTCTCCGGGTCGAGCCGCCAGCGCAGCCCCAACCCGTAGACGTCGCTGTCGAAGTCGAGGATGGCGAGGATTTCGGTGATGCGCCGTGAGAGCGCTGCGTGGTCGGCGACGCCTGCGGCCTCGTAATCGACCCAATCGGCATGGAGGTCGAAGTCGATGTTGCCTGATTTCTGCGCCTCCAGGACCTGCCTGGCCCGGCGCCGGCCGTCCGCTCCCTCGTATTCCGTCGGCCGCACCGGGGCATGGCGCAGCGACAGCAGCAGATTGTCGCGCAAGGTGCCGGCGAACAGGTATGCGGCCGCTCCGACATAGCCGATCCTGCGGCCGGTCAAGGCGATCGGCGCGGTGGCGAGGTCGACGCCGCCGATCGTGATCCGGCCGCCGGTCGGCCGAACCAGGCGGGCGAGCAGGAGCGCCAGCTCGTTCTTGCCGCTGCCGCTCTGCCCGATGACCGCGACATGCCGATCGAGCGGCGCCGTGAAGCTGACGGAATCGACGATGCGGCCGGCGTCGTCCTCGGCGAGCGACAGATTGGCGGCGACGAGATCGCCGGTCAGCGGCTCCACGCCTTCGGGCGCCTCGAGCTGCAGCCGCACATCCATCATTCCGGCAGGTTGGAATTGCTCGACAATCTGGTCGTACTTGATCCTGGAATCCTGGAAGCTCTGGTAAAAGACCAGCAGCTCGTTGAAGGGCGAGGCCAGATCCTTGTAGGCGAGCAGCACCGCCAGCAGCGAGCCGACCGAAAGCCCGCCGCGGATCACCAGATAGCCGCCGATCGAGAAAAAGAAGAACGGCGTCAGCTGGTTGAGAAAGTTGTTCAAGAACTTGACGAAGAACTTGCGCTGATAAATCTCGAACCGGATATCGTAGATCCGCCCGAGCAGCGAAGCAAAGCCGGTCAATTGCAGCTTGGCGCCGTCATTGGCGAGAATGTCGGCGATCCCGCTCGCCGATTCCTGAACCCGGTCGGCGACCTGACGCACGGTGCGCACCCGGAGCCGGTTCAGCCGGTTGACCTTGAGCTGCAATTTCGGGATGACGTAGCCCTGCACCGGATAGAGCGCCACCGCCGCCAGCCCCAAGACCGGGTCCTGCATGAACATGAAAAAGATGTTGGTCAGCAGGGTGCCGCCTTGAAACGCCGGCAGCGCCATGGCGTCGCCGACAAAGCCGCCAAGCGACTCGCACTCCGCGGTGATCATCGGAATGATCTGGGCGGACGAGTTCTTCTGAAAATAGGACATCGGAAACAGCAGCATCCGCTGATAGAGCTGATAGCGGAACCGCCGCAGCATCCGTTCGCCAAGCCGCCCCTTGTAGGTATTTATGTAGTATTTGAACGCACCGTTGATCAGCACCAGCACCAAGAACGCTACGCACAGAAGCAGAAGGTAGGCGATCTGATCGAGCTCAATGCCGAGAAATGTCTGCGGAATATATTTCGGCCTGATCGCTTTGTTGGTAATGATTTTTGGCAGCTCGAGCGAGTAGTAAAGGAAAGGGAAAGACAGACACGTCATGACCAGCAGAAAAATCTGCTGCGGCATGCTGTAGCGAAAGATGAAGCGGTAGATCGAGGGCTCGAGAGCGCCCGAGCTCTCGACCTTCCTTTCGGGCGGCTTGGCCGCAGGCGCCGAGGCGGCCGGCTTGCGCCGGCCCGGCCAGAACCCGAGCCGGTCGCGCGCCGGCCGCAGCACCCCCTCGGCGGTGGCGACGACCGCGGCCATTCCCTTGATCGCCATGGCCTTCATCAAAAGATCATTTCGTGGCGGTATCGCTTGTGCAATAGTCGGCGTGCACTCTTGTGCGAGGGGGGGCCTCAGTGGCCGTTCGGCGTCATCATAAACGGGTGCTGATCTACAGCCACGACAGCTTCGGGCTGGGCCATCTGCGGCGCTGCCGCGCGATCGCCCATTCGCTCGTCGATGCCGATCCCGCCGTCTCCGTCCTGATCCTGTCGGGCTCGCCGATCATCGGCAGCTTCGACTTTCGTTCCCGCGTTGATTTCGTGCGGGTGCCGGGCGTCATCAAGCTGCGCAACGGCGAATATGTCTCGCTGAACCTGCACATCGACATCGAGGAGACGCTGGCGATCCGCTCGTCGATCATCCGGCACACCGCCGACATGTTCGACCCCGACATGCTGATCATCGACAAGGAGCCGTTGGGGCTGCGCGGCGAGGTGCGCGACACCTTGGCGCTGCTGCGCCGGCGGGGGACGGCGCTGATCCTCGGGCTGCGCGACGTGATGGACGACCGTGAGGCGCTGGAGAGCGAGTGGGAGCGCAAGAACGCGGTCCCGGCATTGTCCGAGTTCTACGACGAGATCTGGGTCTACGGCCTGCCGCAGATCTGCGACCCGCTCGACGGCCTGCCAGTGCCGGCGAGCGTGCGGCGGCGCATGGTCTACACCGGCTATCTGCGGCGCAATCCGGTCGATCTCGAGCTGACCCCGGAAGTCCGCGGGATCTTCGAGGACGAGTTTCTGCTGGTCACCCCGGGCGGCGGCGGCGATGGCGATGCGCTCATTGATCTGGTGCTGTCGGCCTACGAGCACGACGCCGATATTCCCCATCCGGCGCTCCTCGTCTTCGGCCCGTTCATGCTCCCCGAGCAGCGCGCCGCCTTCGCGGCCCGCGCCTCGCGGCTGACCAACGTCCACGCGATCACCTTCAACGCCCGGCTTGAGGCGTTGATGGCGCGCGCCGCCGGCATCGTCGCGATGGGCGGCTACAACACCTTCTGCGAGATCCTCTCTTTCGATAAGCGGGCGCTGATCGTGCCGCGGACCAAGCCGCGGCTCGAGCAGTTTATTCGCGCCCAGCGCGCCGCGGAGCTGGGCTTGGTGTCGATGCTGTCCGAGGAGGACGGCCGCGACCCGCGGGTGATGGCCGCCGCGCTGCGCCAGCTGACGCAGCAGGCGGCGCCCTCGGGCGTCGTTATCCCGGGCCTGCTCGACGGCCTGCCCAGCGTCAACCGCCTCGCGCGCAAATGGCTCGACCGGTCGCGCGTCGGCCGCCTGCCGGCAAAGGTGCGCCTGCGGGCGTGAGCGCGGGGTCGGCACCCGTGGGCGCGGCCCGGCCGGTGGCCTTTGTCCTGAAGGGCTATCCGCGGCTGTCGGAAACCTTCATCGCCCAGGAGATCCTCGCCCTCGAAGAGCGCGGGCTGGAGGTTCTGATCGTGTCGCTGCGCCAGCCGACCGACCGCAAGACCCACCCGGTCCACCGGCGGATCCGCGCGCCGGTCCTCTATCTCCCGGAATATCTGTGGCGCGAGCCGCGCCGCGTCTGGCGCGGCTGGCGCCGCTCCCGCCGCCGCGCCGGATACCACCGGGCCTGGCGCGTCTGGGTCGCCGATTTGTGGCGCGATCCGACGCCGAACCGCATCCGCCGCTTCGGCCAGGCCCTGGTATTGGCGGCCGAGCTGCCCGACGAGATCGGCCATCTGCACGCCCATTTTCTGCACACGCCGGCCTCGGTCGCGCGCTATGCGGCGCTGATCACCGGGCGCGGCTGGACCGTGTCGGCGCACGCCAAGGACATCTGGACCACCCCCGATTGGGAAAAGCGGGAGAAGCTCGCCGAGGCGGGCTGGGCGGTGACCTGCACCGCCGCCGGCCATCGCCACCTCGCCGGCCTCGCGCCGCGTCCGGAGAAGCTGGCGCTGTGCTACCACGGGCTCGACCTCGACCGGTTTCCGCCGCCGCCGCCGCGCCCGCCGGGCGGCGACGGCGGCGACCCCGCGTGTCCGGTGGTCCTGCTGTCGGTCGGCCGGGCCGTCGAAAAGAAGGGCTACGACGACCTCCTGGCGGCGCTGGCGCTGCTGCCGCCCGGCCTCGTGTGGCGCTTTGTCCATATCGGCGGCGGCGCGCTCGCCGCCGCGTTGCGGCGCCGGGCCGACGCCCTGGGGCTGTCCGATCGCATCGAATGGCGCGGCTCGAGGGCGCAGCCCGAGGTGCTCGCCGCCTGCCGCGAGGCCGATCTGTTTGTGCTGGCCTCGAAGGTGGCCGCGGACGGCGACCGCGACGGCCTGCCCAACGTGCTGATCGAAGCGCAGAGTCAGCGCCTCGCCTGCGTCTCGACCCAGGTGTCGGGGATCCCCGAGCTGATCGAGGACGGAGTGACGGGGCTCCTCGCGCCCGCCGCGAGCCCGAGGGCGCTGGCCGCGGCGATTGCGAGCCTGATCCGTGACCCGGCCCGGCGCGCCGCGCTGGGCAGCGCCGGCGAGCGCCGGGTGCGCGGCGTCTTCGCGATGGACCCCGGCATCGACGCCCTGGCGGCGCGCTTTGGCCTCGCCCCGCCGGGCGGTCGCGGCGCGGCTTGTGCCGACACGCCCGAGCTCACCGCCGCGGGTTGAAGCGCGCGCATGCGCATCGCCTTTTATGCGCCGCTGAAGTCGCCCGACCACCCGGTCCCGTCGGGAGACCGCCGGATGGCGCAGCTGTTTCTCGCCGCCCTGACCCTCGCCGGCCACGAAGCCGTCCTCGCCTCCCGCTTCCGCAGCTGGGAGGGCGGCGGCGACCCGGTGCGGCTGGCGCGGCTGGCGGCGGTCGGCGGGCGTCTGGCCGGGCGGCTGGCGCGCCGGTTCGATTCTGCGCCGCGGTCCGCGCCCGAGCTGTGGTTCACCTATCACCTCTATCACAAGGCGCCCGACTTTCTCGGCCCGGCCGTCGCCGGCGCGCTCGGCATTCCCTATGTCGCCGCTGAGGCGTCCTGGGCGCCGAAGCAGGCGGGCGGCCCCTGGGCGGCCGGCCATCGCGCCGTCGAGCGCGCGATCCGGCGGGCGGACGCGGTGATCGGCCTCAACCCGGCCGACCGGGATTGCGTCCTGCCGCTGCTGCCCGATCCCTCGCGCTGGGCGCCGGTCAAGCCGTTTCTCGATGCCCGGGAATTTGCCCCGCGGCGGCCGCGGCCGGCCGGCCGGCCCCGCCTGATCGCGGTGGCGATGATGCGGCGCGGCGACAAGCTCGCCTCCTACCGGATCCTCGGCGACGCCTTGTCGCGGCTGCTCGATCTCGACTGGTCGCTCGAGGTGGTCGGGGCCGGCGCCGCGCGGCCCGAGGTCGAGCGCGCGCTGGCCCCGCTCGCAGGGCGCGTCGCCTGGGCCGGCGCGCTCGACCCGGCCGCGGTCGCCCGGCGGCTGGCGGCGGCCGACCTTTGCGTGTGGCCGGCGGTCAACGAGGCCTTCGGCATGGCCCTCCTCGAAGCCCAGGCGAGCGGCCTGCCGGTGGTGGCGGGCGCGGGCGGCGGCGTCGGCGAGGTCGTCGCGCCGGGGGTGAGCGGGCTGCTCGTCCCGCCCGGCGACGCGGCCGCCTTCGCGGCGGCGGCGCGGGGCCTGATCGTCGATCATGGCCGCCGCGCCGCCTTCGCCGCGGCGGCTCGGCGGCGGGTGCTGGCCGAGCACGACCTGCCGCCCGCCGCGCGCCGGCTGGCCGCGATCATCGACGCGCTGCGCCCGGCGCGGGCCGCGTGAGCTGCGCGCCGGAGCCGCGCCGGAGCCCCGGGCCGTGACCGGCGCCGTCCTCTTTTATGTCCAGCACCTGCTCGGGATCGGGCATCTGCGGCGCGCGTTGCACATCGTCGACGCGCTCGCCGGCGAAGGCCTGTCGGTGACCCTGGTCTCGGGCGGAGAGCCGGTCGCGGAGCTGGGCCGGACCCGCGCCTGCCGCGTCGTCCAGCTGGCCCCGATCCGGGCGCGCGACGCCGGCTTCAGAGACCTTGTCGACGCCGCCGGCCGGCCGATCGACGATGCGCTGAAAAGGACGAGGGCCGCGGCGCTGGTCGCCGCCTTCGCCGCGGCGCGGCCCGACGCGGTGGTGATCGAGGCCTTCCCGTTCGGCCGGCGCGCCTTCCGCTTCGAGCTCGACCCGCTGATCGCGGCGGCGCGGGGCCGCCGGCCGCGTCCGCTGGTCTTCTGCTCGCTGCGCGACATTGTCGTGGCGCCTGAGGACGCGGCGCGGCGGCAGGCCATCGTCGACCGCGTGCGCGCCGATTTCGATGGCGTGCTGGTGCACGGCGACCCCAAGGCGATCCCGCTCGAAGCGAGCTTCCCCGAGGCCGCGGCGCTTGCCGCCCGGCTGGCCTATACCGGCTATGTCGCGCCGCCGGCGCCGCCCGGCGAGGCGGACGATGTCGCCGGCGCCGGCGAAGTCCTGGTGTCGGCCGGCGGCGGCGCCGTCGGCGGCCGGCTCCTGGCGACGGCGATCGAGACCCGGCGGCAGGGCTGCCTCGCCGATGCGGCCTGGCGTCTGCTCGCCGGCCCGAACCTGCCCGAAGCGGAATTCGCCGCGCTCCGCGGCCGGCTGCCCGAGGGCGCCGTCCTCGAACGCTATCGGCCGGAATTTCCCCGCATGCTGCGGCGTTGTCGGGTTTCGGTGAGCCAGGCCGGATACAACACCGTGCTCGACATCCTCGCCGCCCGCGCCGCCGCCGTGGTCGTGCCGTTTGCGGCCGGGCGCGAGACCGAGCAGAGCCTGCGGGCGCGGTGGCTCGCCGAGCGGGGCGTCGTCGAGCTGGTGGCCGAGGCCGAGCTGTCGCCGCCGCGGCTCGCCCAGGCGATCGGGCGCGCTCTTGCCCGCGGACCCGCCGCGGCGGCCATCGACACCGCGGGCGCAGGGCGCACCGCCCGGCTGATCGCGCGCATGATCCGGCGTCCGTCGGGCGCTGTTCAGAATTTGGTAACCTCATCGACTGACGATATGATCGGCGCATGATCGATCGGCTGCGAGAGACCCGGGTGACGCCTGCGGGCTGGGCCGATCTGACCGGCGAGCTCGACCGCTGGCGGGAGGCGGGCCGGGAGGCGACATTGTGGTGGCGCGACGACGACGCGGCGACGGCGGGCGACCGGCTCGACCGGCTGCTCGCGGTCGCCGGCGAGGCGCCGGTGACCTTCGCGGTAATCCCCGGCCTTGCCGATGCGAGCCTCGCCGCGCGCCTTGCCGGCTCGCCGCGGTGCGGCGGCGTCGTCCAGCACGGCTGGCTCCACGTCGACCACGCCGCCGGCGGCAAAAAGAGCGAATTCCCGCCGACCCGCCCGCGCGCGGCGGCGGCGGCCGACCTCGCCCGCGGCCGGACGCGGATGACGGAGCTGTTCGGGGGCGCCGCGCTCGCCGTGCTGGCGCCGCCGTGGAACCGCTTCGACGACGGGCTTCTGCTGTTTTTGGCGGAATGCGGCATCGGCGCGCTGTCGCGGGTCAAGCCGCGAAGGGCGGTCTGTCCGGCCCCCGGGGTGCTCGAATGCAATGTTCATGTCGACCTCGTCGCCTGGGCCGGCGATCGCGGCTTCATCGGCCGGGAAGCGGCGCTGAGCGGGATTGTCGGCCATTTGCGCGCCCGCCGCCGCGGCCAGGTCGACAGCGCCGAGCCGACCGGGATCCTGACGCATCACCTGGTCCAGGACGCGGCGGCGGACGCGTTTTTGCGCCGGCTCGTGGCGATCGTCTGCGCGCACCCGGCGGCGCGCTGGCTCGCCGCCGGCGAGGTCTTCGCGCCGCCGCCCGCCGCCGCGGCATGACCCGCCACGTCTACCCAGGCTCCGCGATGATCGGCGATTATCTGCGCGCCGCGGCCGGGTTTGTCCCGGTCGCCGCGATCCTGGCGACGACCTCGGTCGGGGCCGTCGCCGGGACCGTGCTGGGCGGCTTCGCCGTCCTCTTTTCGGTGTTCGGCGTGCGCACCGCGCTGCGCCACGGGACCCGCGTCGAAATGACCGAAGACGCGTTGCGGTGCTCGGGGCCGATCGGCAGATCGATTTCCTGGCGCGAGCTCGACGGCCTGAAGCTCGCTTATTTCTCGACCCGCCGCGACCGCCGCGACGGCTGGATGCAGCTCGAATTGCGCGCCGGCGCGTCGATCTTGCGCATGGACAGCCGGATCGAGGGCTTCAACCAGGTCGTCGGGCGCGCCGCGCAAGCCGCCGAGGCGCGCGGGCTGTCGCTGAACCCGGCCACCGCGGCCAATCTGGAGGCGCTCGGGATCAGGCCGCGCCTCGCCGATTTCGCCGTCGGCGAACCGAGGCGAGAGGCGCTGTGAGCGATCTTCTGAGTGTGCGCGACCTGCATGTCCGCTTCGCCGCGCCGGGCGGGTTCATCCGCGCCGTCACCGGCGTCTCGTTCCGCGTCCGGCCCCGCTCGACCGTGGCGCTGGTCGGCGAATCGGGGTCGGGGAAATCGGTCGTCAGCCAGTCGATCCTGCGCATCCTGCCGCGGAGCGGGCAGATCACTCGCGGCCAGATCCTTTTCGCCGACCCGCGCCTCGACGCGCCGGCCGTCGACCTCGCAAAATTGCCGCGCGACGGCGCGGCGATGCGGGCGATCCGCGGCGGCCGCATCTCGATCATCTTTCAGGAGCCGATGACCTCGCTGTCGCCGCTCCACACCGTCGGCAACCAGGTCGGCGAGGCGTTGCGGCTGCATCGCCCGGTCGGGGCCGCGCGAGCCGCCGAGCTGACCGCCGAGATGCTGCGCCTGGTCGGCTTTCCCGACCCGCAGCGCGCCCTGCGCAGCTATCCCTTCGAATTGTCGGGCGGGCTGCGCCAGCGCGCGATGATCGCGATGGCGCTGGTCTGCCGTCCGGCGCTGCTGATCGCCGACGAGCCGACGACCGCGCTCGACGTGACGATCCAGGCGCAAATCCTCAAGCTGATCCTCGAATTGCAGCACGAGCTCGACATGGCGGTGCTGCTGATCACCCACGACCTCGGCGTCGTCGCCAACGTCGCCGAGGAGATCGTCGTGATGTACCGCGGCGAGGTCATGGAGAGCGGCTCGCTCGACGACATCTTCGGGCGCGCCGAGCATCCCTATCTCAAGGCGCTGCTGCGGGCGGTGCCGCGTTTCGACATGAAGCCCGGCGAGCGCCTGGTGCCGATCCGCGAGATCGCCGCCGGCGAGGCGCCGCATCTGATGGCCGAGAAGGCGGAGTGGCCGGCCAACGCCAACGGGCCGCTGCTCGAATGCCTGGCGGTGCGCAAGGCCTTTTCGATTCGCAAGAGCGGCTGGTTCGGAAGCCGCAAATCGGCGGCCCAGGTCGTCGCCGTCGACGATGTCAGCCTGCGCATCGAGCGCGGCGAATGCCTAGGCCTGGTCGGCGAGAGCGGCTGCGGCAAGACCACCTTGAGCAAGCTCCTGCTGCGCGCGGTGGCCCCCGATTCGGGATCGATCACCTTCAACGACCGCGGCGCGCCGACCGACGTGCTGGCGCTCGAGGGCGACGATCTGAAGCGGTTTCGGCGGCAGGTGCAGTTCATCTTTCAGGACCCGTTCGGGTCGCTGAACCCGCGCATGACCGTCTACGACATCATCGAGGAGCCGCTCGTCATCCACGGGGTCGGCGAGGCGCGCTCGCGGCGCGAGATGGTGCACGAGCTTGTCACCCTGGTCGGGCTCGATCTTCACCATGTCCGGCGCTACCCGCACAGCTTCTCCGGCGGCCAGCGCCAACGCATCGGCATCGCCCGCGCGCTGGCGCTGCGCCCCGATCTGGTGATCTGCGACGAGCCGACCTCGGCGCTCGATGTGTCGATCCAGGCGCAGATCCTCAATCTTCTGATGGATCTGAAGAAAAAGCTGTCGCTGACTTATCTGTTCATTTCGCACAATCTGGCGGTGGTCGATTACATCGCCGACCGCATCGCGGTGATGTGCGCCGGCCGCATCGTCGAGATCGCCGACCGGGCGACCTTGTTCCGCAATCCCACGCATCCCTATACCCAGGCGCTGCTCGCCGCGGTGCCCACGCCCGACCCGCAATCCCCTCTCGACTTCGACCGCCTGATGGAAGACAAGGCCTCCGACCCCGGCGCGTGGCCCGAGCTTTTCCGCCGTGAGCCGGGAAGCCCGATCGAGCTGATCGAGATCGCGCCGGGCCACTGGGTGGCGGCGCGGGCGCCGCCGCCGGTCGCAGCGCCGCGCGCGGCCGGCCTGGCGCGGGCCTAAGCCCGAGGAGCGGCGGTTGCACCGGATAAGCCTGGCCCTGATCCTCCTGTTGGCGCTGGCGAGCGCGGCGCGCGCCGAGCTCAAGGAGACGCCGTTCTTCAAGGATGCGGTGGCGAGCGGCAAATTGCCGAAAGTCGAGGACCGGGCGCCGAGCGATCCGGCGGTGGCCGAGGTCGAGGCGGTGGGCAAGCCCGGCGGCGAGCTGCGGATGCTGATGGCCGGCCCCAAGGACACCCGCATGATGGTGGTGTACGGCTATGCGCGCCTGGTCGGCTACACCCCCTCGCTCACGCTCGAGCCCGACATCCTCAAATCGATCGATGTCGAGGACGGGCGCATCTTCACCCTGCATCTGCGCCGGGGCCACAAATGGTCGGACGGCCATCCGTTCACCGCCGAGGATTTCCGCTATTGGTATGAGGACATTGCGCAGAACAAGCAATTGTCGCCGTCGGGCCTGCCGGTGTCGATGCTGCCGCGGGGCGAGGCGCCGCGCTTCGAGGTGCTCGACGACACCACGGTGCGCTACAGCTGGTCGCGCCCGAACCCGCTGTTTCTGCCCGATATCGCCGGCCCGGACCCGCTCTTCATCTATCGCCCGGCGCATTACCTGAAGCAGTTTCATATGAAGTACGCCGACAAGGCCGCGCTCGAGGCGCTGGTCAAGAAGGCCAAGCAGCGCAGCTGGGCGGCGCTGCACAACCGCATGGATGCGATGTATCGGAACGACAACCCCGATCTGCCGTCCTTGCAGCCGTGGATATTGAAGACCAAGCCGCCGGCGGAGCGCTTCGTGTTCGAGCGCAACCCCTATTATTACCGGGTCGACAAAGTCGGGCGTCAGCTGCCGTATATCGACCGCGTCGTGCTGTCGATCGCCGACAACAAGATCATCCCGGCCAAGACCGGTGCCGGCGAGAGCGACCTTCAGGCGCGCTACCTGCGTTTCGACAACTACACCTTTCTGAAGGAGAGCGCGCAGCGCAACGACTTCACGGTGCGGCTGTGGCGCACCGGCCCCGGCAGCCAGCTGGCGCTCTACCCGAACCTCAACGTCAACGACCAAGGCTGGCGCGCGCTGGTGCGCGACGTGCGCTTTCGCCGCGCTCTGTCGCTCGCCGTCAACCGTCACGAGATCAATCAGGCGATCTATTTCGGGCTGGCGATCGAGGGGCAGAACACGGTGCTGCCGCAGAGCCCGCTCTACCAGCCCGAATACCGCTCTGCCTGGGCCGGCTATGATGTGCGCGAGGCCAATCGCCTGCTCGATTTGATCGGGCTGACCAGGCGCGGCAGCGAGGGGGTGCGGCTGCTGCCCGACGGCCGGCCGATGGAGATCATCGTCGAAAATTCGGGCGAGTCGACCGAGCAATCGGACGTGCTCGAATTGATCCGCGATTCCTGGCGGCATATCGGCGTCAAGCTCTTCGCCAAGCCGTCGCAATTGACCTTGTTCCGGCGGCGGGTGTTCGCCGGCGAGACCTTGATGTCGATCGACAAGGGGATCGAGGACGGGCTCGCCAGCGCCGCGGCCTCGCCCTGGGAGTTCGCCCCGACCAGCCAGCAGCAGCTCGAATGGCCGAAATGGGGTCAGTATTACGAGACCAAGGGAACCGCCGGCGAGCCCCCCGACCTGCCGTCGGCGATCCAGCTGAAGGGGCTGTACGAAAGCTGGCTCGACGCGTCCTCGGCCGAGGAGCATGAGCGGGTCTGGCGCCGAGATCCTCGAGATCTGGGCCGATCAGGTGTTTTCGATCGGCACCGTCGCCGGCGTCTTGCAGCCGGTCGTCGTCAACGTCAATCTGCGCAACGTGCCCAAGGAAGGGATCTACAATTGGGACCCCGGCGCCTATTTCGGCATCTACAAGCCGGACCAGTTCTGGTTCGACACGCCCGAGACGCGCGCGAAATCCGCGTCAACCGCGCGCCCTTGAGAGGCGGGGCGCGGCGATGCTGAGCTACCTCGTCCACCGCATCCTGATCATGATCCCGACCCTGATCGCGATCAGCATCGTCATCTTCACGATCATCAACCTGCCGCCCGGCGACTACTTCTCGACCTATATCGCCGAATTGCAGGCCTCGGGCGAGGCGACCGACCTCGCCAAGATCCATTTCCTGCAGGCGCAGTACGGCTTCGACCGCCCGTTGTGGGAGCAATACGTGTTTTGGGCCGTCGGGCTGCTGCACGGCGACATGGGCTTTTCGTTCGCCTACAACCTGCCGGTCAACGAGGTCGTCGGCGATCGCATGTTCCTGACCTTTCTGGTCTCCTTCACGACGATCCTGTTCACCTATCTCGTGGCCTTCCCGATCGGCGTCTACTCGGCGACGCACCAATACAGCTGGTCGGACCACGCCTTGACCTTGCTCGGCTTTCTCGGGCTGGCGACGCCGAGCTTTCTGCTGGCCCTGGTGCTGCTCTATCTGTCGAACGTCTATCTCGGGATCTCGATCGGCGGCCTGATGGATGCGCAATATGTCGACCAGCCGTGGACCTGGCCAAAGGTCTTTTCGGTGATGGCCCATCTGTGGATCCCGGTGGTCGTCATCGGCACGGCGGGGACGGCGGCGATGATCCGGCGACTGCGGGCCAACCTGCTCGACGAGCTGCAAAAGCAGTATGTCGTCACCGCCCGCGCCAAGGGCATGCGCCCGATCAAGCTGTTGTTCAAATATCCACTGCGCATGGCGTTGAACCCGTTCATCTCCGACATCGGCTCGCTGTTGCCGCACGTGATCTCCGGCGCGGCGATCGTGTCGGTGGTGATGTCGCTGCCGACGACCGGGCCGATGCTGCTCGAGGCGCTGCGCAGCCAGGACATGTATCTCGCCGGCTCGTTCCTGATGTTCATGGCGTTTCTGACCGTGATCGGCGTCTTCATCTCGGACCTGGCGCTGGCGGTCCTCGATCCGCGCATCCGCCTGCAGGCGGGGCGCCGGCTATGAGCGACCTGACCCTCTCGGGCGTGGGCGGCCCGCGCGACGAGCGCGGCGCGGCCGCCGCGTCTGGCGAGGCGCTGTCGCACTACGTCTCGACGGCGCCCTTCGACCCGTACGTCGTCGAGCGGATGACGCCGGCGCAAGAGCGCTTCTACATGGCGTCGCAATGGCGGATGATGTGGTGGAAGCTGCGCCGGCACCGGGTGGCGGTGGTGTCGGGCGCGATCCTGCTGGCGATGTACCTGTCGATCCTGATCTCCGAGCTCCTCGCTCCCTACGGCCTCGATACCCGCAACACCGACTTCATCTTCGCGCCGCCGCAACGGGTTCATTTCTTCCATGAGGGCCGCCTCGTGGCCCCGTTCGTCTATGGCTACGACTACCGGCTCGACATGGACAAGCTCGAGCGGGTCTATACGCCAAACCCGCAAAAGCCGCAGACGATCCGTTTCTTTTGCCGCGGCGACGGCTATTACTTCTGGGGCTTGATCCCGGGAAATCTGCACCTGGTCTGCCCGGCCAAGGGTGGACAGATGTTTCTGCTCGGGACCGACCGGCTCGGCCGCGACATGCTGTCCCGGATGATCTACGGCGCGCGGCTCTCGCTGACGGTCGGGCTTCTCGGCGTCGCCGTCAGCTTCACCCTCGGCATCCTGATCGGCGGCATCGCCGGCTATTACGGCGGCTGGACCGACATCCTGATCCAGCGCGGCATCGAGGTCGTCCAGTCCTTCCCGCATCTGCCGTTGTGGATGGCGCTGTCGGCGATCCTGCCGGTCGCCTGGAGCCCGCTCCTCGTCTATTTCGGCATCACCCTCATTCTGGGGATGATCGAGTGGACCCACCTCGCCCGCGCGGTGCGCTCGAAGCTGTTGTCGTTGCGCGAGGAGGATTTCTGCACCGCCGCGGTGCTGATGGGCGCGCGCCCGTCGCGGATCATCGGCCGGCATCTGCTGCCGAGCTTCATGAGCCACCTGATCGCCTCGGCGACCCTGGTGATTCCGGGCATGATCCTCGGCGAGACCGCGCTCTCCTTTCTCGGCCTCGGGCTGCGGCCGCCGATGACGAGCTGGGGCGTCCTGTTGAACGAGGCCCAGAACATCAACGTCGTGGCGCTTTACCCATGGCTGATGCTGCCGGTGGTCAACGTCATCATCGCGGTCCTCGCCTTCAACTTCTTCGGCGACGGATTGCGCGACGCCGCCGACCCCTACCACTGAGCGGCCGACAAAACCGCCCTCGCCACCCGCGCGGGCGCCGCGGCATGGGCGGCTGCGCGCTTCCAGACACACCGCAACGGCCCAATCGCCCGCTCCTTTCGGAAGACCCTCGGAGAGCCAATGAGAGACCCGGTCGAAGTCCAGGCCCAGGCGCGAGCGGCGGGCGCGCCGTGCTGATCCAGCCGGCTCCCGGGCCCTGACGCGGCGCCGCGCATGCCCGAGGCGCAGATCGAGCGGATCGTCGGCCGGCGGGTCTGGGATTCGCGCGGCCGCCCGACGGTCGAGGCCGAGATCCATCTCGACGACGGCGCCGGCGGGCGGGCGATCGCGCCCTCCGGCGCCTCGACCGGATCGCACGAGGCGGTCGAGCTGAGGGACGGCGGATCGGCCTTTGGCGGGTTCGGCGTCGACCGCGCCATAGGCAACGTCAACGGCGAGATCGCCGCCGCCTTGCGCGGCATGCCGATCGCCGACCAGGCGGCGCTCGACCGGCGGCTGATCGCGCTCGACGGGACGCCGGGCAAGGCGCGGCTCGGCGCCAATGCGACGATCGCGGTCTCGATGGCGGCATTGCACGCCGCGGCGGCCTCGCGGCGCGAGCCGTTGTGGCGGATGCTCTCCGAAGGCGGGCCGGTCCGCCCTGCCGATGCCGATGATCCAGATCTTCGGCGGCGGCGCCCATGCCGGCGGCCGGATCGACATCCAGGATTTTCTGGTCGTGCCGATCGGCGCCGGCTCGTTCGCCGAGGCGCTCTCGATGACGGCTCGGGTCTATGCGGCGGCGGGCGCGATCATGACCGAGCGCGGCCGGCGCCGCGGCGTCGCCGACGAGGGCGGGTGGTGGCCCGAGTTCGGCTCGAACGCCGAGGCCCTCGACACCCTGGTGCAGGCGATCGAGCGCGCCGGGCTCGCCGCCGGACGCGATGTCGGCATCGCCCTTGATGTCGCCGCCTCGCAATTCCACCGCGACGGCCGATATCGCCTCGCCGCCGACGGGGCCGAGCTCGACAGCGAGGGCCTGATCGACATGCTCGCCGACTGGCGCCGGCGCTACCCGATCGTCTCGGTCGAGGACCCGCTGGCCGAGGACGACGACGCCGGCATGGTCGCGTGCACCGCGAGGATCGGCGATCAGGTCCAGGTAATCGGCGACGACTACCTCGTCACTTGCGCCGCGCGGGTCGCGGCGGCGGCGGCGCGGGGCGCCTGCAACGCGGTGCTGATCAAGCCGAACCAGGCCGGGACCATCACCGAGGCCAGGGCCGCGCTCAATGCAGCGCGGGTGGCCGGCTGGCGCACGATCGTCTCCGCCCGCTCGGGCGAGAGCGAGGATGTGACGATCGTCCATCTCGCGGTCGGCTGGAACGCCGGCCAGCTCAAGGTCGGCTCGTTCGCCCGCTCCGAGCGCATGGCGAAATGGAACGAGGGGCTGCGGATCGAAGAGGCGCTCGGGCCGGCCGCGGTCTTTGCCGGCTGGGATCGGCGATGAAGGCGGTCCTGCAATACCGGGCCAGCCCCGGGCTGCGGCGAGGGCTCGCCGCGCTGGGCATCGACATCGCCGTCGTCGCCGAGACCGACAGGGACGCGTTCCGCCGCGAGCTGCGTGACGCCGACATCCTGCTGCACGTGCTGGAGCCGGTGACGGCGGTGGCGATCGAGGGCGCGCCGACGCTGCGGCTGATCCAGAAGATCGGGGTCGGGGTCAACACGATCGACCTCGACGCGGCGCGTCGCCGCGGCATCGCGGTCTGCAACATGCCGGGGACCAACACCCAGGCGGTCGCCGAGATGACCCTGCTGTTGATGCTGGCGACATTGCGCCGCCTGTCCCGGCTCGACCCTCTGACCCGCGCCGGCGAAGGCTGGAGCCTCGATCCGGCGATGGCCGACGATCTCGGCGAGCTGTCGGGCCGCACGGTCGGGCTCGTCGGCTTTGGCGCGGTGGCGCGTCGGCTGGCCCCGATCCTGGCAGCGCTCGGCGCTCGGGTCGTCTACACCAGCCGGCGCCCGGCCGCGGACGCGCCGTTCCCGTTCCTGCCGCTCGCCGAATTGCTGCCCGCCGCCGACATGCTGTCGCTGCACCTGCCGCTGACACCGCAGACGGCCGGCATCATAGATGCGACAGCGCTGGCGGCGATGAAGGCCGGCAGCATCCTCATCAACACCGCCCGCGGCCCGCTCGTCGACGAGCCGGCCCTCATGCAGGCGCTGACCACCGGCCACCTTCGCGGCGCCGGCCTCGACGTCTTCTGCCGCGAGCCGGCCGGCGCCGACGATCCGCTCCTGAAGCTGCCGAACGTCGTCCTCACCCCCCACCTCGCCTGGCTGACCGCCGAAACCCTCGACCGCAGCCTCGCGGTGATCGCCGAAAACTGCCGCCGCCTGCGCGCCGGCGAGCCGCTGCTGCACCGGGTCGTGTGACGAGCGGACTTGGCGGCGCTAATGCGCGGTCGGCGGTAGTGAGTTCCGCTCCTGAAGACCCTCGCTGCGTTGTTTGGCGAGGGACTGCTCACGCTCTTTTTGTTTCTTTTTTTGCCGCTCTATGGCCTCCGTTTCATCGGGCTTCTCTTCCTCCAACCACATTTCGGCGGCCCTGGCGAGGAGGGCATGAGAGGGCGGCTGCGAAGCAGGAAGATCGGAATTGGTCTGCGTCATTTAACCGGACCCCGGTGAACGCTCCGCATCCGCGGATTTTGGGCTGGAGGTCGCGATTGCCGTCGCGCTCCAGCTTTGATCGTGAGCCAAAACCCGCAACCGGAGACGATAAGCATGATAATCCTGCGGGGGCAGCCGCACCAGCCTCTGCTCGTTGATCGCCAGCCCGGGCTCGATCGAGGTATGGTGCACCAGGACACTGAATGCGCGAACTTCCTGCCACGTCGAATCGACGAGGTCGGGCGCGTCTTCAAGATCGGCGAGGGGCGATATGAGCAGCGCGGAGCCGCGCGGCCCGGCTCCTTCCTCCATCGGTTCCGGGAGGGTAATCACGGACAACCCAAGATTTTTGACCTGGATCGTCGCCAGTAGATAACGCCGCGATGCGCGCTCGACGATCTCGCCCTCGACACTGATCTGCAAGCGTGGAACGTGGGTTCGATTGCGGATGTAGTTCATCAAGACCCAGCCGCCGCCAACCAACAATGCGAAGGTCGCGGCGAGTTTTTGCAGAATGTCGAATATTTTTGGGTCCATTGAAGCTCATCCGAGAGCTGCTACGATCGACTTCGAGCTGAGGGCGCGAGGCCCATTTGCTCGAGCGCCTGCGGCAGCTCGGCGAAATCGTCGAGGAGGGCGTCGGGGGCGAGCGCTTCGGGGGGGCTGCGGGCGTAGCCGTAGCGCATCAGTAGGATCGGCATGCCGGCGGCGCGGGCGGCGGCGGCGTCGTTCTCGCTGTCGCCGATCATCGCCGCCGATTCGAGCCCGTCCGCCGAGCTCGCCGATCAGGCCGAGCAGGTGGCCGGGATCGGGCTTTCTGACCGCAAACCGGTCGCCGCCGGCGACGCCGTCGAAGAGCGCCGTCAGGCCGAGCCCTTCGAGCACGACCATCGTGGCGCGCTGCGGCTTGTTGGTGCAGATCGCGGTGCGCCAGCCGCGCCGGCGCAGCGCCGCGAGTGTCTCGGGGACGCCGGGGTAGGGCCGGGTCAGCCGCACCGCGCCGGCCTCGTAGAGCGCGGAATAGCGCGGCAGCGCCGTCGCCAGCTCGGCCGAATCGATGCCGCTTGCGGCGAGCGCGCGCGCCACCAGCGCCGGCACGCCGTCGCCGATCATGCCGCGCACCTGCGGCAGCGACAGCGGCGGCCGGCCGCGCTCGCGCAGCATCTGGTTGAGCGCGGCGCGCAGGTCGGGCGCGCTGTCAACGAGCGTGCCGTCGAGGTCGAACAGCAGCAGAAAGCTTTCCATTTCTGCACCCTGCCTTGCCCGCGCTATCTTCCGCAACACTCATGGGAGGCCGAGATGACCGACCGGTTCGATGCCTGCCTCGCCTTCACCCTCGGGGAAGAAGGCGGCTATGCCGACAACCCGGCCGACCCCGGGGGCGCCACCAACATGGGGATCACCCTGGCGACCTATCGGCAGTGGTCGGACAACCCGGACCTCGGCGCGACGCAGGTCGAGGGCATGACCGAAAGGACCGCCCGCGCCATCTACCGGGCGCTCTACTGGAACCCGCTGCGCGCCGACGCCCTGCCGGCCGGGGTCGACCTCAGCGTCTTCGACATGGGCGTCAACGCCGGCATCTGGGGATCGGCGAGGCTGCTCCAGCGCGCGCTCGGCTTTACCGGCGAGGCGGTCGACGGCTGCGTCGGCCCGGAAACCCTGGCCGCCGCCGCACGCGGCGATCCGCGATCCTTGATCGACGACCTCGCCGAGCGGCAGGCGGCCTACTACCGCTCGCTGTCGGACTTCGCGACCTTCGGCGCGGGCTGGCTCCGCCGTGTCGCGGCGCGGCGGCGCGCGGCGCTGACGATGGTCGAGGACGCGAGCGCGACCAGCGTCTGACCCGGAGGCGCGCGGCCGCGCCGGAGTGGAAAACCCTGCGTTGTTGTGCTATACTCTGCAACAATCTGTGTGTTGTACACCGGGCGCGGTCGCGCGACAGTTTCATCGTCTTCGATTCGAGCCGCCAATGAGCCAACCCCGCTTCGCCGCGGCCATCCTCGCCGCCGGCAACGGCACGCGAATGAAGTCCGCGCTGCCCAAGGTCATGCACCCGATCGCCGGGCGGCCGATGATCGCGCACCTGCTGGAGGCGCTGCGGCCGCTGGCGCCCGGCCGCGACCGTCGTCGTGATCGCGCCGCAAATGGAGGCGGTGGCGCGGATCGTCGACCCGGCCGAGACCGTGGTCCAGGACCCGCCGCTCGGCACCGGCGACGCGGTGCGGCAGGCGCTGGGCGCGCTCGCCGGCCGGCTCTCCCCGCACGGCGACATCGGCGAGGTGCTGGTGCTGTTCGGCGACACGCCGCTGCTGCGCGCCGAGACCATGTCGCGGCTTCTGGACGAGCGGCGCCGCACCGGCGCGGCGATCGTCGTCGCGGCGCTGCGGCCGGCCGACCCCGGCGCCTATGGCCGGCTCGTGCTGTCACAAGAGGGCGAGCTCGAGCGCATCGTCGAGGCCGCCGACGCCGACGCCGACGAGCGCGCGATCGGGCTCGTCAACGGCGGCGTCATGGCGATCGAGGCGCGCCATCTGGGCGGCCTCCTCGACGCGATCGACTGCGACAACAGCAAGGGCGAATTCTATCTGACCGACATCGTCGGCCTCGCCCGGCGCCGCGGGCTCGGGCGGCGCACGCTCGAGCTGCCGGCCGAGGAGCTGATCGGGATCAACACCCGCGCCGAGCTCGCCGCGGCCGAAGCGCTGATGCAGCAGCGGCTGCGCCGCGCCGCGATGGAGGCGGGCGTCACCCTGGTCGCGCCCGAGACGGTCTTTCTCAGCGCCGACACCCGCCTCGGCCGCGATGTCGTGGTCGAGCCGAACGTCGTCTTCGGCCCCGGCGTCGCGGTCGGCGACGGCGCGCGGATCTGCGCCTTCTCGCATCTCGAAGGGGCGTCGGTCGGGGCCGATGCGCGGGTCGGCCCGTTCGCCCGGCTGCGGCCGGGAGCGGTCCTCGATCCGGACGTGCATGTCGGCAATTTCGTCGAGGTCAAGGCCGCCCGCCTCGGCCGCGGGGCCAAGGCCAACCACCTCGCCTATATCGGCGACAGCGAGGTCGGCGCGCGGGCCAATATCGGCGCCGGCACGATCACCTGCAATTACGACGGCGTCAGCAAGAACCTGACGATGATCGGCGAGGGCGCCTTCATCGGCTCGAACACGGCGCTGGTGGCGCCGGTCAAGGTCGGCCCCGGCGCCATCGTCGCCGCCGGCAGCGTCGTCACCAGCGATGTTCCGGCCGACGCCTTGACCATCGCGCGCGGCCGCCAGGTCGACAAGCACGGCCGCGCCGCCGAGATCCGAGCGCAGCAGCGGAGGAACAAATAGATGTGCGGCATCATCGGGATCATCGCCAAGGAGATCGTGGCGCCCGGATTGATCGAAGGGCTGCGCCGCCTCGAATACCGCGGCTATGATTCGGCCGGGATCGCCACCCTGGTCGATGGCCGCATCGAGCGCCGGCGGGCCGAAGGAAAGCTCGCCAACCTCGCGCGCCGGCTCGACCGCGAGCCGGTCCAAGGCGCGATCGGCATCGGCCACACCCGCTGGGCGACCCATGGCCTGCCGACCGAGACCAACGCGCACCCGATCGCGACCGACCGGGTGGCGGTCGTGCACAACGGCATCATCGAGAACTTTCAGGCGCTGCGGCGCGAGCTGACCGGGCTCGGCTATGTCTTCCAGACCGAGACCGACACCGAGGCGGTGGCGATCCTGGCGACCCGTTTCCTCGAGGAGGGGCTGCCGCCGCGCGAGGCGGTGGCCAAGACCCTGGCCCGGCTCGAAGGCGCCTTTGCGCTGGCCTTTCTGTTCGCCGGCGAGCACGATTTGCTGATCGGCGCGCGCCGCGGCAGCCCGCTCGCGATCGGCTATGGCGACGGCGAGATGTTTCTGGGCTCGGACGCGCTGGCGCTGGCCCCGCTGACCCGCCGCATCACCTATCTCGACGAAGGCGACTGGGCGGTCGTGACTTCGAGCTCGGTAACGATCTTCGACGCCGCCAATGCCGAGGTCGAGCGGCCGATCCGCGAATCGGCGGCCTCCGGCGCGCTGATCGGCAAGGGCAGCTACCGCCATTTCATGCAGAAGGAGATCTTCGAGCAGCCGGCGGTGATCGGCGATACGTTGAACGCGCTGGTCAACCCGGCGACCCGCACGGTCCATCTGCCGGAGCTGCCGTTTGCATTGGGCGAGCTCGAGCGGGTCACGATGATCGCCTGCGGCACCGCCTTCCACGCCTGCATGGTCGCCAAATACTGGCTCGAGCGGATCGCCCGCATTTCGGTCGAGGTCGACATCGCCTCCGAGTTCCGCTACCGCGCGCCGGCGATGCCGCAGGGCGGGGCCGCAATCTTTGTCTCGCAATCGGGCGAGACCGCCGACACGCTCGCGGCGCTGCGCTACGCCAAGAGCCAGGGCCAGAAGATCATCGCCGTCGTCAACCAGCCGGAAAGCTCGATCGCGCGCGAGGCGCATGTCGTGCTGCCGACCCTGGCCGGTCCGGAGATCGGGGTCGCCTCGACCAAGGCGTTCACCACCCAGCTCGCCGTGCTTGCCGCCTTTACCGTGGCGCTGGCGCGGGCGCGGGGCGCCATCGCTCATCAGCGCGAGGCCGAGCTCGTCGGCGCGCTGACCGAGGTCCCGTCGCGGGCCAGCGAGATCCTGAACCATGACGAGCGGCTGCGCGAGATCGCAGCCGAAATCGCGCTGGCGCGCGACGTGCTCTATCTCGGCCGCGGCAGCGCCTTCCCGCTGGCGCTCGAAGGCGCGCTCAAATTGAAGGAGATCTCCTACATCCACGCCGAGGGCTATGCCGCGGGCGAGATGAAGCACGGGCCGATCGCGCTGATCGACGAGAACGTGCCGGTCATTGTGCTGGCCCCCAACGACGACCTCTTCCAAAAGACCCTCGGCAATGTCGAGGAGGTGATCGCCCGCAAGGGCCGGGTCGTGATGATCTCGGACGCCGCCGGGGTGGCCCGCCTCGAAGGCCGCTGCGCCTTCGGCATCGCCGTGCCGCAATGCGACCCGTTCGTCGCGCCGCTGCTCTATGCGATCCCGATCCAGCTCCTCGCCTACCACACCGCCGTCATCAAAGGCACCGACGTCGACCAGCCCCGCAATCTGGCCAAAAGCGTCACGGTGGAGTAGCGACGCCAGCCTGGCCCCGCTGCCGCTGCCCAACCGCTGGTTTATGGGTGTCAAATCCGGTCTCGGGAATACAGCGGATCTGCAGCACAACCCGCGCTCGGGTCGAATATCCTACGGAACCCATGCGAGCCCCGAGGCGGCGCCGTCGCGCGCGGCGGCATCGTTGTCCTCGATCGCCTTGAGGCGCCGCTCGAAATCGCTGGTCTCGATCGCCCGGACAAAGGTGTCGACGATCCGCGCGACGGCTTCGCCTTCGCCCGGGGTGATGACGCCCTCGGCGAGGGCGGCGGTGACCGCCCTCATTGCCGGCGCGATGTCGGCGGCGCTCTCGATCGACGGCAGCGCGAATTCGACCGCGCGCTCGCGGCACGGCGGCAGGATGCGTTCGAGGCAGAGCCGCATCGCGGTCGGGTCGCCGGCGAGCGCCAGCTCTACCGCCTTGCGGGTCAGCGCCTCGGCTTCGCCGTCGAGCAGCATCGCCGCGGCCAGTGTCTTCTTGTTGGGCGTTCCGGCCGGCCGGCCGTCGGGATTGCCCGATTGGCCCTTTGCGAACGGCCGCCCGCGCGCCACCCTCCGCCGTTTCGGCAACTCCCTCTCACCCATCGACATCACCACCTCCGTCGCTCTCCGCCGCACCGGACCGGGTCCGGGGTCTGACGATCATCATAGAATGCGATTATGTCATTATTGTATTCGTCAATATCGCACCATACTCGCCGCGAGCCGCCCGCGATGGGCCGGCCGGCAGCTCTGTGCTGGGCAAACGGGAGAAGGCGGCGTCAGCCGGCATTTTTTTGGTCCAACGCCTGCGAGGCTCCCCGATCCGGAGATGCTCAGCCGGCCGGAAAGGGGGCGCCAACGCCCTACAGACAGTATCCCGCCACCGCAAAGGCTGCCGGGATTTCCCGACGCCGAACGTGTTCGTCCGAAGACTCAAGTAGCCGGCCGCAGGCGACCGCGATGGGTTGATGAAACCGGCAACATCTACGAATGGGATTTCCAGCACGGAACGGTCGAGCGATATGACAGGCGCGGCACGCACACCGGGGAGTTCGATCACGTGACGGGCCGCAGAATCAGAGAAGCGACGCCCGGCAGACGAGTGGAGCCTTAGATGCAAATCTTACATCGCCTCGTCGGGTACGACAGGCAGACCGACCGGATGAGGGTATGGTTTGAGGTCCCCGACCGGCTCTTGCCCGACGCGAAGAAGATGGCGCAGGCGCCGGGTGACGACCCAGAGGCTGCGTGGTCATACCCGCTCTCGGATTCCCAGGCTTGCGGCGTTGCTGGCTTGATCGGCGCCGAGATCGAGCCGAAAGAAGCCGAATTTTTTTTGGAGGCGTTCGCCGATCCCGTTTCGGGAAGCGCCGCGTGAGACGGGCATAGTATCCAGCGCACCAGGATAGCCGATTGCGCGCCGGCGGTTGACAAACGGCCGGCCGCCGCCGCTCAATCGGCGCAGAGCCGCCGAGCTGTTGGAGGAGCCATGCTTTCGCAAGCCGCCCGCGACGCCTATGAGCGCGACGGGTTTATCGTCGTGCCCGATGTCCTGACGCCGGCCGAGGTCGAGGGGCTGCGCCGGGCGACCGACGAATTCGTGGACAAGGCCCGCGCAATCGCCGCCAATGACGACATCTACGACCTCGAGGACAGCCATTCCGCGGCCGCGCCGCGGGTGCGGCGGATCAAGACGCCGCATCTGCATCATCCGGCATATGCGCGGGCGGCGCGGCATCCCGGGATCGTCGAGGCGCTGAAAGATTTGTGGGGCACGGTGCGGTTCGACACCGGCAAGCTCAACATGAAGTCGGCCGGCTACGGCGCGCCGGTCGAGTGGCACCAGGACTGGGCCTTCTACCCGCACACCAACGACGATCTCGCCGCGGTCGGCATCATGCTCGACGATTGCGCCATGGAGAACGGCCCGATGATGGTGCTCCCCGGCAGCCATCGCGGCCCGATCCGGGACCACCACGGCCCCGACGGCCGGTTCTGCGGCGCGATCGACCCGGACGCCTGCGGTCTCGATTTGTCGAAGGCCGCGCCGTGTCTCGGCAGGGCCGGCTCGATCACCGTGCACCACGTGCGCGCGGTGCACGGCTCGGCGACCAATTTCTCCGGGAAGGAGCGCCGGTTTCTGCTGTTCCAATACCGCGCCGCCGACGCCTGGCCGCTGCTCGGCTTCAAGGACGGGATCGAGAAGTTCGACGAGCTGCTGCTCTCCGGCGCGCCGACCGTGGCGCCAAGGCTCGCTTCGGTCCCGGTGCGCCTGCCGTTGCCGCCCGCCGAATATCAGGGCTCGATCTATGAGAACCAGCGCGCCGCCGGCCGCCGCTTCTTCGAGACGGCGGCCGAACGCGTCGCGGTCGCGGCGGAATAGCCCGACGCCCCTCCCCGCGGGCGGGGAGGGGCCGCGCCGCGGGTCAGGCGGGGTGGAAGACGAGGGTGCGCAGCTCGATGCTTTCGCGCGGGAAGGCGTCGGCCGGCGTCGTCGGGTCGGTGAACGAGGTGTGCGGCATGAAGCGCGCCGGCACGTCCGTCCTGGTGTCGCAGATCTTCAGCAGCAGCGCCTCTTCCCGCTTCATTTCGGGCACGTAGTACCATTCGTGCTTGGGGTTCCACCTGACCGAATAGGTCTCGCCGACCCGCTCGTGATAGACGAGGTCGGACGGCACCAGGTCGCCGGGGTCGACCGTGCGGGCGTCGCACACCGCGAGCGGCGCATCGCGCAGCGGGCCGCGGATCGGGCGCCACAGATTGATCACCTGGAGCCGGCCCTGGAGCAATTCCTCGGCCTCGTCGGGCAACAGGTCGCGCACCCGCTGCGGTCCCGATGTCGCGGTGTGGTCGACATGGACGCGGGTCGCCGGCTGGCGCGGCCCGCCGGCGGCGCGGTCGACCTGGCCCGTCACGCGGCGGCGCTGCAGATGGTCGAAGATGAAGACGCGGCTGGCCCCGGTGACCTCGGCGATGAAGCGCTCGGCCTCGGGGTAGTAGACCCGGCGCACCTCGTCGTCGTCCCAGAAGTCGCGCACCGCGGTGCGCTGCTCGACCAGCGCGAAGCCCTGCCGGTCGAGCTCGATCTCGGACTTTGCCGGCCGCATGTCGCGGATGCGCACGCGGTGGCGCTCATGCTTCATGTTCGAGCGCTCGGCGTCGGGGCCCGTTTCATACGCATAATAGCGCGGGCGCTCGGTCATCGTCCCGAGATAGTTCAGCTCGGCCTCGACATAGGGCAGGCTTTCGAAATTGCTCACGGCTGGGTCCTCCTGGGGGTTGGGAACGTTAGCTCGCTCGCCGGATCGGTTCATCCTACGGCGCGCGGGCGGAAGCCCGAAGCGGATAGTGCTTGCGTCACTCCCGCCAGAACGGCTTGTTGATCAGATATTCGGCGTCGGCGCGGGTGAGCCCGATGTCGCCGAGCATGCGGTCGTCGAGCTGGGCCAGCTGACCCCGGTCGCGCACGCGCCGGCGCCATTCGCGCAAGGTCGCGCCGAGCCGAGGCCAGCGCAAGGTCGGGCGGGGCGCCCGCAGGCCCTGACCAAGGTGGATCGCGCTCATGTGAGATCTCCTCAAACCAAATCGATGCGTCGTGGCTTGAAAATCGGTTTGGCAAGGGGAATCTGCAAACGAGACTTTTTCAGCGCCGGCTTAGCGATCCTCATCCGAATGAACGGTCATCCGCCACCCTTGAATGCGCTGCGGGCGTTCGAAGCGGCGGCCCGCCATATGAGCTTCAGCCGGGCCGCCGACGAGCTGCGCGTCACCCCGGCCGCGGTCAGCCACCAGATCCACGCCCTTGAGCAGGATCTCGGGGTCAGGCTGTTTCGCCGCCTCAACCGGTCGATCGAGCTGACCGCCTCGGCGCGGGTGCTGCTGCCGGGCCTGTCGGAGGCGTTCGCCGGCATCCAGTCCGCGGTCAGGCGGCTGCGGGCGCACAACGACACCGGGACATTGACCGTGACCGCGTCGCCCTCCTTCGCCGCCAAATGGCTGGTGCTGCGGCTGCACCGGTTTCAGGCGCGGCATCGCGAGATCGACGTGCGGATTTCCGCCAACGACGATGTCGTCGACCTGACCCAGGGCGATTTCGACATCGCGATCCGCTACGGCGCCGGCCATTATCCGGGGCTCGAGGTCGAGCTGCTGTTCACCAACGAGGTGTTTCCGGCCTGCAGCCCGCAATTGCTCGCGTCAGGCCCGCAATTGCGCACGCCCGAGGATCTGGCGGGCCACGCGCTGATCCACGACCAGGCGGTCGAGCGCGATCCGCTGGCGCCGACCTGGCCGATGTGGCTGAAGGCCGCCGGGGTCAAGGATGTCGCGGCGAATTCCGGGCTCAGCTTCAACAACATGCATTTGGCGCTCGACGCGGCGATCGCCGGCCATGGCGTGGTGCTGGCCTACAGCCAGATCGCCGCCGCCGACCTCGCCGCCGGCCGTCTGGTTCGGCTGTTCCCGCTGGCCCTGCCGGACCCGTTTTCGTACTTCGTCGTGACCGCGCCCGGCGCGCTCGACCGGCCCAAGGTCCGCGCCTTCCGCAGCTGGCTGCGCCGGGAGGCCGATCAGCAGCCGAAAACCGCCGCGGATCGGCCGCCTCAGGGCTTTGCGGCGGGCCCGGTCGCGACCGGGGTGTCGCCCGGCAGCCCCCATTCGGACCACGACCCGTCATAGACGGCCGCACCCGGATGCCCGATCAGGTGCAACCCGAAGGCGAGCGCGCAGGCGGTGACGCCGGAGCCGCAGCTGGTCGCGACCGGGCGGTCGAGCGCCACCCCGGCGTCGCGGAACAGGGCCTCCAGCTCCTCGGCGCTGCGCAGCCGATGGGTCGCGGGATCGGTCAGCCGATCGTAGGGAAGGTTGCGGCTGCCGGGGATATGGCCGCTGCGCAGGCCGGGGCGGGCCTCGGGCGCGGAGCCGTCGAAGCGGCCGGCGGCGCGGGCGTCGACCACCTGCTCGCGCCGGCTTGCGAGGTTGGCGAGCAGCGCCGCCTTGTCGCGCACCAGCGCCGGGTCGAGGCGGGCGGTGAACCGGCGCGGCGTCGGCGTCGGCGTCGCGGTGTCGATCGGCCGCCCCTCGGCCCGCCAGCTCGGGCAGGCCGCCGTCGAGGATCGCCACGTTGTGATGGCCGAAGAGCCGCAGCATCCACCAGGCGCGCCCGGCCGAGGACAGCCCGACCCCGTCATAGGCGACGACCCGGTCGCCGTCGCCGATGCCGAGCGCCCCCACCTTGTGCGCGAACAGCTCGGCCGAGGGGATCATGTGCGGCAGGCTCGAGCCGGGCTCGCAGATGTCGTCGATGTCGAAGAAGACCGCGCCCGGGATGTGCCCGCGGTCGGTAGCTCTCGCGCGCGGTCGGGACCACGCCCGGCAAGGTGAACGACGAGTCGACGACCCGGACATGCGGATCGTCGAGATGCGCGGCGAGCCATTCGGCGCCGACGAGAGCCTCCGGGCGGGCGTAGGGCATCGCGGGCTTTCTCCTTAGCTCATTCGGCGAAGACGATGATGACGCGGCGGTTCTGCCGTCCCTTGCTCTCGATCTTCGCCACCGTGACCGGGCCGATCTCGGCGGTGCTCCTGACGTGGGTCCCGCCGCAGGGCTGCAGGTCGACCCCGGCGATTTCCATCAGCCGCACCCGCCCCATTCCCGAGGGCGGCTTGACCGACATCGTGCGCACCAGCTCGGGCCTCTGGGCGAGCTCCTCGTCGGCGATCCAGCGCGGCTCGACCGGATGTCCCTCAGCGATCAGCGCGTTCAGCCGGGCGGCGATCGCCGTCTTGTCGAGGCTCGCTCCGGGCACGTCGAAATCGAGCCGGCCGCGGCCGTCCGCGACCTGCCCGCCGGTCACCGAGCCGGGGATGACGGCGCACAACAGGTGCAGGCAGGTGTGCATGCGCATCAGCCGGTGGCGCCGCTCCCAGTCGATTTCGGCGACGACCTCGGCGCCGGGCTCGGGCAGCGCGACGCCTTGCGCCGGGACGTGGATCACCTCGTCCGGGGCCTCGCCCTTCACCGTGTCGAGGATCGCAATCGTCTCGCCGGAAGCCAGCCGCAGCGCGCCGGCGTCGCCGGGCTGGCCGCCGCCCGCCGGATAAAACACCGTCCGGTCGAGCCGGACGCCGCGCTGGTCGATGCCGACGACCCGCGCCGCGCAGCAGCGCAGATAGCCGTCGTCGCGAAACAAGAGCTCGGTCATTTTTTCACGACCCAAGCCACGGCGGGGTCGGCAGGTCGCGCTCCTTCAGGAACCCCGGGTTGAACAATTTCGACTGATAGCGGGTGCCCGAATCGGCGAGGATGGTCACGATCGTGTGGCCGGGGCCGAGCTCGCGCGCCAGGCGAATGGCGCCGCACACATTGATCCCGGTCGAGCCGCCGAGCACCAGCCCTTCCTCGACGACGAGGTCGAACAGCACCGGCAGCATCTCCGCGTCGGCGATCTGAAACTGGCCGTCGGGCGCAAAGCCCTGAAGGTTGCCGGTCTCGTGGTTGTTGCCGATCCCCTCGGTGATCGAATTGCCTTCGGGCTTCCATTCGCGCCGGGCGTACCAGTTGTAGATCCCCGAGCCCATGCAGTCGGAGAGGTAAATCTGCGCCTTGGGGTTGCGCTCCTTGAGCGCGATGCCGACCCCGGACAAGGTGCCGCCGGTCCCGACCGAGCAGGTAAAGCCGTCGACCTTGCCCTCGGTCTGGTCCCAGATCTCGGGGCCGGTCGTCTCGTAATGGCCGCGGCGGTTGGCGAGGTTGTCGAACTGGTTGGCCCAGATCGCGCCGTTCGGCTCCTGCGCCGCGATCTCCTTGGCGAGCTCACCCGAATAGCGCGCATAGTGCATCGGGTTGGCGTAGGGCACGGCGGGCACGAGCCGCAGATCGGCGCCGCACAAGGTCAGCATGTCCTTCTTTTCCTGGCTCTGCGTCTCCGGCATGACGATGACCGTGCGATAGCCGCGGGCGTTGCCGACCAGCGCCAGCCCGATGCCGGTGTTGCCGGCGGTGCCCTCGACGACGACCCCGCCCGGCCGCAGCAGCCCGCGCTCCTCGGCGTCCTTGATGATGAACAAAGCCGCCCGGTCCTTGACCGAGCCGCCGGGGTTGAGGAACTCGGCCTTGCCGAGGATCGTGCACCCGGTTTCCTCCGAGGCGCGCCGCAGCCTGATCAGCGGCGTTTTCCCCACCGTGTCGACAAACCCGTCGCGGATCTGCATCTCTTTCCCTCTCCCGGCCCGCACCGCCCGCCCTGACTATCGGGCGCGCCAACCGCCGGCGCAAGCCCGCGCCCACGCCCCCGAAATGCGCCCCTGGCGGCGGCTCGCGGGCCGTCCGGGACGATCACCCTCGCGATCGGCGCAGATGAGACGCGCAAAGTTGTCTGCGACGTTGACACTTGCCGCGGCGCGCGCGACGATCGTCCGGAAAACCAAGAAGGCCTACGGAGAGAAACCATGCCGCAACGTGTCCACTTTTCCGACGCCATCGAGCCGCTGGTCCAGTTCATCGAGGAAACCCCCCCGGACGAGATCCTGGATCGCACGCTGGAAAAGCTGCGGGCAGGGGTGCCGACGCAGACCATGCTGACCGCCTCGGCGCTGGCGGTGACGCGCTCCACCGACCTGCCGCCGGGGCATCACGGCGGTCCGCTGCATCCGCTCGTAGGCCTGCATGCGGTGTCGCAGCTGGTCGACCGCCTGGAGGGCGAGGAGCGCTTCGTCCCCGTCCTGCAGCATGTGGCGCTGTCGAACAAGCACATCCATCACCCGGCGATGGGGCCCTATGCCCTCTTGGAGTTCGCGCCGGAGGACGCCGGCGGGGTCGAGGCGACCAAGGCGGCCTTCCTCGCCGCCGTCAATCGCGGCGAGAGCAACAAGGCCGATCATCTCTTCCTGTGGCTGTGGGAGCATGCGCCGCGGGTCGAAGCGCTCGATCTGCTGCTGAGCGTGGCGATTCCCAAAAACGTCGTCGATGACCATTACTTTGCCTTTCCCGCGTTCACGTGGCGCGCCCTCGAGACGGAATCGGTCGATCCGGAGTATTTTTCGGTTCTGATGCGGCCTACGGTGCGCTACGTGGCGCGCTACCCGACCGCCCCGATGATCCCGGAGATCGAAGCGGTGATCGAGGAGCATCAGCTGATGACCCGGGTCACCCGCCAGCAGAGCGGCGAGGACGAAACCGCCGCGATCGGCGGGCTCGGGGAAGCCATCGGGCGGGTCGAGGTGTTCGCCGAAATCCCGCCGCTGATGGCCAAAGCCCTGGCGGACGGGCTGTCGCTCGAGGGTGCGGGCGAAGCCTTGTCGATCGGGGCCGCCGGTCTCTTCCTGCGCTCGCTCGGCGGCAATCCGATGGATGTCCACCTGCACACCAGCGCGAACTTGCGGCGCTATTTGCTCAAGATGGACGGCATTAGCCTGCGCAACAAGCTGCTGCTGCTGCTGACATGGCATTCGGGCCCGGAGATCCGGTCGACCGCGACCCGGCTGCAGCCGGCGCCGCAGCCGGATTGGACCGCTGTCGCAGCCTTGCCGCCGCGAAGCCAGGAGGCGCTGCTCGACACAATCGCCCACAGCATCTACAACCAGCCGCCGACCGACTGGTCGAAGGTCAGCAATCTGGGGCTGATGCGGGCGGTTCCCGAGGTCAGGGCGACGGTGAACCTGGCCCAGCAATATGTGAACAGCGGCTATGACCCGCAGGCGCTGATCGCGCGCCTCGCCCAGATCGTGTGCCACGACAATTTCACCGAGATGCATGCCTTTAAGCATCATCAGGCGATCATCGAGGAGTTTCACGCCACCCATGCGCCGTGGCGCTGGATGCATCTGGTCTGCGGCGTCCAGGCGGCGGCGATCTCCTTCGGCAAGAACATGAGCGTCTACGAGGAGGCGCTCGAGCTGCTTCACGCGGCCTAGCCACGGCAGGCGGGCGGGGAGGCCCCGCGCACCCCCGCCCCGCCGCTTTCCACCGGCCGCCCCGGCCGAAACGCCCGCCTGCGCGACGACGATGGTGTAGCCGACGAGGCGCCGCGCATCGCCTGATTTGCCTGTTTTATCAGGGCGAGATCAGAGTTTGCCGCCGTCGCGATGCGCCAACCCGCCTTTCCCCGCACGCCGCGGAAGACGCGGGATACCATGCGATCGTGGCAATTTTACCGCTGCTGTAGCGGCAGGAGCGCAGCGAAGCACTCGTCAAAGTGCGAATTTGCCCGATCGAAATTTTTTCCGTCTAAAGCACGGCAACCCCCGCCGCCCTGCTTGCCCGGATCAGCTCGTCATCCAGCGTGGCGACCGGCAGGCCGCGCCGAAGCGCCAATTCCAGATAGGCCGCATCGTAGGAGGTCAGCCGGTAAGTGAGCGCCAGTTGGTGCACGTCGTTGAATACCCGTGCGGCGCTTTCCGCATCGGCCGCGATCCGCAATGCTCTCAACTCGGCTATGAACTGGTCCGCCTTCGGTGCGGCGAGGCTGCCCCGGTTCTGCTCTCGCGCCAGCACGGCGCTCGCCTCGTAAAACCAAAGCACCGGCACCGCCGCGTCCTCGCCCGTCGCCAGCCGATTCAGGATGCCGTCGGCATAGGGATGCGCTGCGTTCTCGAAACACCATCGCATGGCGACGGAGTTATCAAGGACGAAGGTCACGCCCGTCCGTGGTTGATGAGGTCTTTGATCGTCGTGCCGGCGGGCAAGACATTGCCCTTGCGCAGCTCGAGAATTCGGGCGGCGGCCTCTGCCGGGGTATGCCGCGGTCTCATTGGCGCGGGACGCTCGGCCTGCGCCTGCCGCTGTTCCCATTCCGTCAGGGCTTCTTGCACCAGCTCGGCGGCGCTGCGCCCGGTGCTGGCGGCGAGCGCGGCCAGGTGAGCTTCCTGGTCAGGTGCAAGGCGAATATCCATGCCGTCCAACGTAGCACCGCCGGTCGGTGTGTCAAGAGAAGCCAATCGGGGACGGGTATGCTTGATTGTCGAGTCCACGATTTGCGGATTACCTGGGCTGAATTGGCATAATCGCCGTCGCGCGGCCTTTCGAGTGGGCATCCAGCGCAAACGGTCACCCCAGGGTTGGGCTGGGCAGCGGTCCGCGCGCCTCACCGGCCCGTCGAGCCAGGTCCCGCCGCCGCTCAGGCCGATCACCCCAGCCCGTAGAGCGCGGCGGCGTTGTCGTGGGTGAGCTTCTTCCGCATTTCGGGGGAGAGGCTCTGCATCTGGCGCTCGATCGCGGCGCGCGAGTTGGGCCACACGCTGTCGGGGTGGGGGTAGTCGGAGGCCCACAGGAGGTGGCCCGGCCCGAAGAACGGGATCAGCGACATCGCCGCGTAGTCTTCCTGGAAGGTCGCCCAGATCTGGCGCTTGAACAATTCGCTGGGCTTGGTCTCGAGCTGGATGCCGCCCTTGTCGGCCCAGAAATCCTTGGCTTCCCAGAGCCGCCAGTGGCGGTAGTCGAGCTCCTGCACGAGCCACGGCAGCCAGCCGGTGCCGGCCTCGGCCATGACCATCCTGAGCTTCGGGTGGCGCTCGAGGATGCCCCAGGCGAAGAGGTCGACAAACGGCTCCAGGAAATTGCCCATGAAGAATTTGGTGTTCTCGAAGACGCTCGCGGTCTTGCCGGCGACCCGGTCGCCGGGCTTGCCGATAAAGACCGTGATGTGCCAGGAGAGGATGATCCCGGTCTCCTCGAGCGCGGTCCACAGCTCTTCCCAGGCCGGGTCGTCGAGCTTGGGGCTGATGTTGGCGATCATCAGGGTGACTTGGCGCACCCCGCCCTTTTGGGCGAGGCGCCGCAATTCCGCGGTGGCGCCCTCCGGGGTCTCGGGCAGCATCGGCACGCCGATCAGCCGGTCGGGGGCGGCGGCGCAGAACTCCAGGAGCCAGTCGTTGTAGACGCGGTAGCAGGCGACCCGCAGCGCCGGGTCCTCGGTCGAGATCTGAAAGATCGGGCCGAAGATGACCTGGGTCTCGACACCATCGCGGTCCATGTCGGCCAAGCGCAGCTCGGCGACCGCCGGGCGGCGCTGGCTCTGGTCGACGATCCCGCCGCGGTCGAAGGCGTTGTAGAGCGGCTTTGGCCGCGACAGCTGCTCGAGGCCCTGCTGCTTGCCGGACCAGCTGCCCCAGACCTTGCCGTCGCAAACCCAGACCGCCAAGCCGTCGCGCTCCTCGATATGGGGCGCGCGGGCGCGCAGCGCCGCCGGCAGCCGCGCCGTCCACAGATCGGCCGGCAGCTGGCCCAAATCCATATGGTCGTCGCAGGAGATCAGCTGGTCGGCCATTCTGTTCCTCCGCTGCGCAATGCATTTTCGCATGGCTGCCGCGATAGTGCCGGCGGCGGTCGCGGAGCGCAAGCCGGTCATCCGGGCGGCAGGCGGACCTCAACCTTCGCGCGCTCCTCCTGCAGGGTGAGGAAGATCGATGCGTCGCGGTCGGCCCAGCCGCGCGCCATCGCCTCGATCATCTCCGCCTCGCAGATGGCGGCGAGCCGCATCGGCGTCTCGGTTTCTCGCGCCAGATCGAGCGCCAGCCCCAGATCCTTGCGCGCCAATGCCAGCGCGAACCGCGGCGCGAAATCGCCGCGCAAGTAAGTGGCCGGCAGCCGCACCTTGAGGCTCATCATGCGGCCGAGCGCCGCTTCGTTGAACACCTCGACGATCTTCGCCGCGTCGATCCCGGCCTTGACCCCGGCGGTCCAGCATTCGGCCATCACGAGGTCGAGGGTGAAGCTCGCGCTGTTGTGCATGATCTTGGCGATCGACCCCGTGCCGATGCCGCCGGCATGGATGACGCGCTTGGCGATCGCCTCGAGCAGCGGGCGGGCGCGCTCGAAGTCGGCCGGCTCGCCGCCCGCCATGACCAGGAGGTCGCGGGCGCGGGCGCCCTCCATGCCGCCGCTGACCGGCGCGTCGAGCATCGCCACACCCTTGGCGGCGAGCATCGCATGGACGCGGCGCACCAGCGCCGGCGCGTTGGTGGTGTGGTCGAGGTAGAGCGCTCCCGGCCTCAGATGCGCGACGATGCCGTCCGGGCCGAGGCAGACCCGCTCCATCTCCGGCGGCCCCGGCAGGCAGGTGGCGACGACCTCGCTGTCCGCGGCAAGCGCCGCCGGCGTCCCGGCCCAGGCCGCGCCCGCCGCGACCAGCGCATCGGCCGCCTCGCGCCGGATGTCGTGGACGGCGAGGGCGTGGCCGGCGGCCAGCAATTGGCCGGCGATCGGCGCCCCGATGTTGCCGACCCCGATAAACCCGATCTTCATGTCTCAGTGTCCGATCCATTCCACGAATGTCGACAACCTTCTCGTCATTCCCGCCAAAGCGCAGAGTTGTCCGGGGAAAATTGAAAGCTGCAATCGCAGTGCATGTTTGATTTCGTACTGAAACAATTTCAGGCCGTCTTGCGCGGACTTGATCCGCGCATCTACGTCTTGGCTGTGGACGCCGCGAAGTGCGTCGCGAAGGACGGGACAAGCCCGGTCCAAGACGACTTTACAATTCTGTCGCACGTGGACACCGAAATCCGGCTGGTCCAATGCCGCGGCAGTTGCTCTGGACACCCCTGCGCTTTCGCGGGGGTGACGGCGGTCGGACGCCTACAGCGCGTAGAGGCGCAGCGCGTTGTCCCACAGGATCTTCTGCTTGCTGCGGTCGCTGAGCTTCAGCGACAGGAACAGATCCATCGCGTTGGGGTATTTCGAATCGCCGTGCGGGTAGTCGGTCGTGGTGACGAGGCAGTCGTCGCCGATCGCGTCGACGACGTGGGTGACGAAGCCCTCGTCGCATTCGACGGCGCAGAACCCCTGCCGGCGGAAATATTCCGACGGCGGCATCGAGAGATGCGTCATCTCGCCGTAGGGCTCGCGCCATTCGTAATGCTCGTCCATGCGATGCAGCCAGAACGGCAGCCAGCCGCACTGCCCTTCGAGAAAGGCGAACCGCAGCCGCGGGAAGCGCTCCATGACGCCGCCCATGATCAAATCCATGGCGGCCAGCATCTGCTCCATCGAATGGGTCGAGATGTGCACGATGCCCATGCTGTTGAAGCGGTCGGTCCCGGCCGCCTTCATCCGCGAGCCGGTGGTTTCGTGAAACCCGACCGGGACATCGAGCTCCTGGCACACGGCCCACAGCGGGTCGTAATAGGGGTCATGCCAGGGCCGGTCGTTGTAGAGGTTCGGGCGCAGAAATATGGCCTTCATGCCGAGGCCGCCCACGGCGCGGCGGGTCTCGGCGACGGCGCTCTCGACGTCATGGGCGGAGACGGCCGCGGCGCCGAACATCCGCTTCGGGTCGGCGGCGGCGATGTAGTCGTGCAGCCAGTCGTTGTAGGCGCGGCAGGCGGCCGCGGCGAAACGCGGGTCCATGCGGGTGAAGGCGGTCACGTACATGGCCGAGGTCGGATAGAGGATCGCCAGGTCGAGCCCTTCCTTGTCCATCGCGCGGAGCTGGGACTCCGGGTCGAAATTGCGCGCGATCTCCTCGGCGTAGCGCAGCGCGAGCGCCGTCTCCTCGGCGTCGCTCAGGGCCGGCCAGTCGCCGCCCGGCATCGCCGCCATGACCTCGCCCTCGACCAGGGTGCGGATGTCCCAGCGGCGCTCGTCGAGCCGCCGCGGCGCGCGCGCCCGGAACTCGGGGTCGATGTAGCGCCGCCACAGATCGGTCGGCTCCATCACATGCATCTCGGCGTCGATCAGCTTGAAGCCGTTTTTGGCCATCGCGGCGCCCTTTCTGACGGGAAACAGAACCCTGCGTGCTTTGGGCCGGGCAGGTTGCGGCAGCACGCGTCATCATGTGTGTGCGTCGCCGACGACGCGGATACAGCCGTAAGCGCGAGTGCGCGGCTTCGTCTTGACGGAGATCTCCACATCCTGGCCGAGCGCGGTCAGCAACCGCATCAGGCGCTCGCTGGAGAAGTTCGCAAGCCGTCCGTTGAGGAGGGCCGAAACCTTCGGCTGGTCAATGCCCATCAGCGACGCCGCGGCGGCCTGGGTCAGACGCCGGCGCTTGATCACCTGCCGGATATGGCTCGCCAGCTGCGCCTTGGTCAGCTCCTCCTCGGGTTCCGGCAACCCCATGTCGGCGAAAACATTGCCGCTGCCCTCTGTTACCGTGATGGCGGCTTCTCGCTTCCCGGCCATTGCCCGTAATCCTCTCTCGCTCGTTTGAGTCGTCGGTCGATCAGGCCCAATTCGGCCGCGGGCGTGGCGATGCCCCGCTTGGATTTCTTCTGGAAGGCGTGAAGCACATAAACGGCCTCGGCAAATCGCACGGTGTAAACAGCGCGGTACGTGTCACCGTCGAAATCGTCGACGATCTCGATCACGCCGGCATCGCCAAACCCTTTCAACGGCTTCGCGTAGGGCGCCTTGCCGCCGATCTGCGCCTCCCACAGCGCACCGCCGATCCGCCGCCGTGTCTCCTCCGGGAAGCCGCTCAAATCCTCCTTGCTGCTGCCGACCCACCGCACGGGCTTGGCCTGATCTCTGGCTGGATCTCTGGCTGGCGGTTTTGCCATTCGCTCGAACCTCGTCTGATCTATGCTTGTTCAGGCATATCTTCCAGCAGATTCGCCGCGCTCCGAACCACGCCGGCGGATCCGGCGACAGCGGCCTTCGCGGACGCGTCCGGCGCTGTCGTTGCCCTGATCGGCTATCCGGAGTTGAATGGCGACGAACCGGTCCTGGCGGGCGCAATGAGCGGCGAGGGTACGGCCCATCGGCAGCGCGGCTTCCTCTCGGTCAGCCGATCGCTGCAGGCGCTGGCGGTCGTCGTGCTGCTGCTGATCCTCGGGGCCACGGCGCAGCAGCTGATGCTGGCGCGCGCCTCGATCATCGCCGACACCGAGCGGCAGATGGCGCGGCTCGACATGGTCTTGGCCGAGCAGACCGGGCGCGCCGTCGAGACCGTCGATTTCAGCCTGCGCAACGCGATCGAGACGCTGCAAACCTTGCGCGCGACGCCGCCGGTCGACGCGCAGGCGTTCGACGGGCTGCTGCGGCGGCAGATCGACGGGGTCAGGCAGGTCAGCGAGATCGCGATCGCCGATCCGTCCGGGCGGATCCTCTATTCGTCGCGGGCCGGGCCCGCCGCCGAGCCGCCGGCGGAGGCCCGCGCGCTGGTCGAGAGCCTCGCGGCCCGGCCCGAGCCGGGGCTGCGGTTCAGCGAGCCGCTGCGCGGCCGGGACGGCCAATGGACGGCGCTGATGATGCGCCGGATCGTCGGCCGCGACGGCGGGTTCGAGGGCGCCGCGATCGCGTTTCTCAACCTGCGCTATTTCGAGGATTTCTATAAGGCCGTCGAGCTCAGCGAGAACGGCGCCATCCTGCTGCATCTGCGCGACGGCGTCGTGCTCGCCCGCTACCCGCACAGCGACGCCGCGGTCGGGCAGAGCTATGCCGAGCTGCCGCCGTTCAAGGACATCCTGGCCCACGACATCGCCGGCACGGTGGTGATGGACAGCCCGATCGACGGCGCCCCCCGCGTGCTGGCGATCCGCGCGCTGAAGGCGTTTCCGCTGGCGGTCAACATCTCGGTCGCCCAAGGCATGGTGCTGTCCGACTGGCGGCGGCAGACCTGGACCTTTTCGCTGGTCGCGACCGGCGCGGCGGCCGCGATCGTCGGCCTGCTGCTGCTCTTGGCGCAGCGCTCGCGCCAGGTCGAGGGGCTGCTCGGCGAATACCGCGGGGCCAAGGAGGCGGCCGAGCGGGCGCACGACCGGCTGATCGAGCAGATGAGCGAGCGCGAGCGGGCCGAGGAGGCGCTGCGCCAGGCGCAGCGGATCGATGGGCTGGGGCAGCTGACCGGCGGCGTCGCCCATGATTTCAACAACCTGCTGACCGTGCTGATCGGCAATATCGACCTGATCCAAGGCGGCGCCGGGCTCGACCCGGCGCTCGCCGAGCGGCTGGCGGCGATGCGCGCCGCGGCCGAGCGGGGCGCGGTGCTGACCGGCCACCTCCTGGCCTTCGCCCGGCGCCAGCCGCTGTCGCCGCGGGCGGTCGACCTCAACGAGGTCGTCGCCGGCATGCAGGACCTGCTGCAGAGCGCGCTTGGCCCCAGGGTGCAGATGGCGACGCAGCTGGCGCAAGATCTGCGGCCGGCGATGGTCGACCCGACGCAGATCGAGCTGGTCATCCTCAACCTGGTGATCAATGCGCGCGACGCGATGCCGGAGGGCGGCGTCGTCACGATCGAGACCGCCAACAGCCGCCGCGCGGCGGCGGCCGGGCCGGAGGGGCTCGCCGCGGGCGATTACGTCCTGGTCAGGGTGCGCGACGTCGGGACCGGCATGACCCCGGAGGTGCGGGCGCGGGCCTTCGAGCCGTTTTTCACGACCAAGGGGCCGGCGGGCGGCTCCGGGCTCGGCCTGTCGCAGGTGTTCGGCACCGCGCACCAGTCGGGCGGCGGCGTCGAGATCGACAGCGCGCCGGGCAAGGGCGCTGTGGTCTCGGTCTATCTGCCGTGCGCGGCGGCCCCGGTCGAGCGCCCCGTGCCGCGGCCGGGCGGCGCGGCCGAGCCGGGGTCGAGCCATGCCGCGGTGCTGATCGTCGACGACGACGCCGCGGTTCGCGCCACCACCGCCGACATCCTCGGCCGGCTCGGCTATGCGGTGCTGCAGGCGGCCGACGGCGCCGCCGCGCTCGATCTGCTCGACCGCAGCGCCAAGGTCGACGTGCTGCTGACCGATGTCGTGATGACCGGCATGAGCGGGCCCGAGCTCGCCCGCCAGGCGCGCGCCACGCGGCCGCTGCTGCCGGTCGTCTTCTTCTCGGGCTATGCCGACCCGGCCGGGCTCGCCGGCGCCGCGCGCCCCCACCGGCTGGTCAGGAAGCCGTTCCGGCCGGGCGAGCTGCGCGAGCAGATCGAGGCGGCGCTGGCGGCCGCGCGCGCTCCCGCCGGCTGAGCCGCGCGGCCGCCGGGCGGGCCTGCGGGCGCCTCTCCGGCTTGACAATCGCCGCGCGAAAGCCGCAACTGCAGCCGGCGGATTTTCGGGCCGAAGCCGCGGGAGCACCCCGCGGCCGGACTGCGCCAAGGGGCAGGGCAAGCTGGGCGGACGAAGCACAATGAGCGACCACGCAAACACTCAGGATCGAATCGGGAACGCGCAGCGGGGCACGGCGCCGACGCGGCGGCGGGCGATCGCGCTCGGGGCCGCCGGCGGGGCCGCGGCGATGCTGGGGGCCGCACCCTGGCGCGCCGCCTTCGGCGCGGCCCAGCCGTACAAGATCGGAACCTTGCAGCCGCTGACCGGCAACGCCGCCTCGGGCGGCAAGACGGCGCTGGTCGGCATTCAGATGGCGGTCGACCGGATCAACAAGGCGGGCGGCATCCTCGGCCGGCCGGTCGAGCTGATCGTGGTCGACAGCGCCTCCAAGCCCGATATCGGCCGGCGCGAGAGCGAGAAGCTGGCGGTCGAGGACAATGTCGACGCCCATGTCGGCGGCTTTTTGTCCAATGTGTGCCTCGCCTGCATGCCGGTCTGGGAAGACCATCAGGTCGTCAACATGATCGGCGTGTGCCTCGATACGACCTTGACCACCACCAAATGCAACCGCTGGAGCTTTCGCACCTACGACTACGCCCCGGCCCAGGCCAAGGCGTTCGCGCCCTATCTGGTGGGCAAGCTCGGCAAGAAATGGCACCTGATCTACGCCGACTACGCCTGGGGCCAATCGACCCGCGACGCCTATGCCGACGAGATCAAGGGCCAGGGCGGCGAGATCGTAGGCGGCACCGGGATCCCGCTCGGCACCGCCGATATGACGCCGTTCCTGTCCAAGATCACCGGCGATTTCGACGGGTTGTTCGCGATCTCCTTCGGCAAGGACGCGATCGTGCTGGGCAACCAGGCCTACGACCTCGGGCTGACCCGGAAATACAAATGGGCCGGCGACGGGGCCGTCGCCGAGTTCGACCAACCTGCCGGCGCTCGGCAAGAAGATCGAGGGGTTTGTCGGGATCAACCGCTATCTGCCGGTGCTCGACCCGCCGCTCGACACCCCCTACGCCAAGAGCTTTTTCGACGAGGCCGTGGCGCGGCTGAAGAAGATCGACCCGTCCGGCCCGTTGCCCGACCGCTATGTCCAATCGAATTTCGAGGCGATGAACGCGCTCAAGCTCGGCATCGAGAAGTCGGGCTTCCAGGGCCGCCAGGACACGCCCAAGCTGATCGCCGCGCTCGAGGGCCTCGAGATGAAGGAGGGCTACGACTTCCCGCAGGGCGACAAGACCTTGCGCAAGGAAGACCATCAGGCGTTTGTCCGCGAGTTCATCTTCGAGATCAAGGACGGCAAGCCGCAGATCCTCGAGACCGTGCCCAAGGACAAGACGATCGTGCCGCCGGCCTGCCACTTCGCCGCCTAGGTGACCGCCGCCGTCGCGCTTGCGGGGCCGCCGCGCGCCGGCGGCGTCGGCGCCGGCCCGTCATCCCCGATCCTGCAGACCGAGGGCCTGACCGTCCGGTTCGGCGGCCTGACCGCGCTCAACCGCGTCGATTTCGCCGTGGAGCGCGACGAGGTGCGCGCGATCATCGGGCCGAACGGCGCCGGCAAGAGCACCTTTTTCAATTGCCTGACCGGGGTGCTGCGGCCCTCGTCCGGCCGCATCCGGCTCAACGGCGAGGACATCGCCGGGCTGCCGCCCAACCGGATCTCGCAAAAGGGCATCGCCCGCTCGTACCAGATCACCAACATCCTGCCCAACGCCACGGCCCTCGAAAACGCCCGCATCGCCGCCCAGTCGCGCCGCCACGGCTGGAGCCTGTTGACCCATTACCGGGCCTATCGCGACGTGATCGAGAAGGCGGAGGAGGCGCTGGCTGCGGTGGGCCTCGCCGACAAGGCCTCCGAGCTCGCCGCCAACCTGTCGCATGGCGAGCAGCGCAACCTCGAAATCGGCATCGCGCTGGCGACCGAGCCGCAGCTCTTATGCCTCGACGAGCCGACGGCGGGGATGAGCGCCGCCGAGACCCGCGACACGATGGAGCTGGTGCGCCGCATCGCCCGCAACCTGACGATCCTGATCGTCGAGCACGACATGCAGGTGGTCATGGAATTGGCGCAGCGGATCACGGTGCTGCATTACGGCGAAATCCTGGCCGAGGGCACGCCCTCGGAGATCCAGCGCAACCCGCGCGTCCTCGAAGTCTATCTGAAGACATGACCCCAGGCGGCGCCGCGGCGGAGCCTCTGGTCGAGGTCGAGGACATCCACACCTATTACGGCAAGAGCCATATCCTGCACGGCGTCTCGCTCGCGGTCGGGAGCGGCGAGGTGGTGGGCCTCCTCGGCCGCAACGGCGTCGGCAAGAGCACGACCCTGAAGGCGATCATGGGCCTCGTCCATCCGAGCCGGGGCCGGGTGCTGCTCGAAGGCCGGCCGGTTACCCACCTGCCTTCGCACCGGCTGGCGCAGCTGGGGATCGGCTATGTCCCCGAGGAGCGCCGGGTCTTTCCGCTGCTGACGGTGGCGGAGAATTTGCGCACCGGGCTCGATCGCCGCGGCATGACCAAGCCGCGCCGGCAGCAGCTCCTCGACCAGGCCTACGGCTATTTCCCGGTGCTGGCCGAGCGGCGCAATCAGGCGGGCGGCACGCTGTCGGGCGGCGAGCAGCAGATGCTGGCGATCGCCCGCGCGATGATGCTCGAGCCCAAGATCATCCTGCTCGACGAGCCGACCGAGGGGCTGATGCCGCGGATGGTCTCGCAGATCCGCGAGATCGTCGCGGTGCTGCACCGCCAGGGCGTGGCCGTGCTGCTGGTGGAGCAGAACGTGCCGCTGACCCTCGACGCCTGCGGCCGCGTCTACATCCTGGAAAAGGGCGTGGTCCGCCACCATGCCGCCGCCGCCGAATTGCGCGCCGACGACCGGGTCATTCACCAGTATTTGGGCGTGTAATGTCGGCGCCGGATCGAGACAAGGCAATGCCGTCATGGCCGGCCTCCGAGCCGGCCATCTCTCGCACCGGGGGGATGCCCGGCTCAAGGCCGGGCATGACGAAAAGGATGGGCAAGGCGCTGTCGGGCATGGAGCGGTAGCATGGGCCTCGCGCTGCAGCAGCTGCTGATCCAGACCGTGAACGGGATCGTCAACGGCTTGATCCTGGCGCTGGTCTCTTCCGGCCTGACCCTGATCTTCGGCATCATGGATGTGGTCAATTTCGCCCATGGCGAATTGTTCATGCTGGGCGCCTATGCCGGCGTGATCGCCTTGGCGGTCACCCACAGCTTCTGGATCGCGCTCGTCGCGGCCACCCTGACGATCGCCCTGCTTGGGGCCGCGATCTACCTGGTGGCGCTGCGCCCGCTGATCGGCCGCGATCCGTTGACCACGATCCTCGCCACCTTCGGGGTCTCGCTGGTGCTGCAAAACTACGCGCTGTGGCAGTTCGGCCCGGTCGCGCGCAAGATCGACGAGCCGATCAGCGGCCACTTCACGCTCTTCTACCTCGACTATCCCTGGTATCGGGTGGCGATCGGGCTGATCTCGGCGGCGATCATCGCCGGCTTCTGGCTGTTCCTGAAATTCGGCGCCTGGGGTGTGTGGATCCGCGCGACGACGCAGGACCGGGTCATGGCCCAGGCCATGGGCATCCCGGTGCCGCGGGTGCTGACCGTGGTCTTCGCCATCGGCGCCGGCATGGCCGGGGCGAGCGGCGTGCTGTTCGCTCCGCTTTCCGGCGTCGACTATTCGATGGGCCTCGGCTGGATCCTCAGGGTGTTCATCGTCGTCGTCGTCGGCGGCATGGGCAACCTGCCGGGATCGATCGCGGCGGCGATCTTCATCAGCCTGCTCGAGGCCTATGCCTCGTTGTGGGTCAGCCCGGCGCAGGCGGTGATCGCCTCCTTTGTCGTGCTCATTGTGACCTTGCTGGTGCGGCCGAACGGGCTGTTCGCCCCGGCCCCGCGATGAGCCGGCCCCCTGCGATGAGCCGGCCCCCGACCCTGCTGTTTTGGGCGGGCTTCGCCGTCGTGCTGGCGCTGCTGGTCGCGGCCCCGCTGGCGCTGCCCGAGTTCTGGCGCCGGCTGCTGACCGAGATCCTGATCTGGGGCCTGTTGGCGATGTCGTCGGACATCCTGATCGGCTACACCGGCATGGTGTCGTTCGGCCATTCGGCCTTTTTCGGCCTCGGCATGTACGGCGCCGCGGCGGCGCTCCTGCTGGTCGGGCGGCCCAGCCTCTGGCTGGCGCTGATCTGCGGCCTTGCCGCCGCCGCCGCGGTCGGCGCCTTCGTCGCCTATTTCTCGACGCGGCTGCGCGACATCTATTTCGCGATCACGACCCTGATCTTCTCGCAGATCTTCTATGTCGTGATCTTTACCTGGACCGCCGTGACCGGCGGCGAGAACGGCCTCGCCTTCAAACGGCCGCCCTTCGCCATCGCCGGGCTGTTCTCGGTCCCGTTCACGACAACGAGCCTGCATTGGTTCGTGCTGGCGGCGGTCGCCGGCTCCTACCTGCTGCTGCGGCGGATCACCCAGTCGCCGTTCGGCATGGTCTTGCAGTCGATCCGCGAGAACGAGGCGCGCACCCGGGCGATCGGCTATCCGATCGAGCGCTACAAGATCGCGGCGGTCATGCTGTCGGCGCTGTTCGCCGGGCTGGCGGGCGTGCTCTACGCCTTGCAGAACCGGTTCGCCGCGCCCGATTTCGTCTTCTTCCTGGTGTCGGGCGAGGTCGTCATCTACAACGTCATCGGCGGCGTCGGCACCCTCGTGGGCCCGATCGTCGGCGCCGCCTTCGTGCTGCTGCTGCGCGAGGGGCTGTCGCGGTTTTTTACCGAATACTACCTGATCCCGGTCGGGATCATCTTCATCGCGATGGTGATCTTCATGCCGCAGGGCCTGCTCGGCTTCGCCCGCCGCTGGCTCAACCGGTAGCCCGCCGCCCGCGGGTCAGCGGCGGGGAATGACCCCGGATACGTGCTCGGCGGCGGCGAGGAAGGCCGGCGACGGCGCGAGCGCGCGCCGGTGCAGGCAGGCCTCGGTGAATTTGATCACGTGCTCGTCGCCGTGGGCGATGGCGCGGTCGATGAGCGCCGCTTCGCTCGCATCATCCGTCGGCGCGACGGTTTCGGCGAGCGGGGTTGCGCCGCCGAAGCAGGCGTAGAGCCCGCATCCGGCCTGCCAGGCGTAGGGCAGCGCGGCGCGCGCCGTGGCCTCGTCGACCTCGCGCGCGATATTGCCGAGCGCCGCCACGCTGGTGACCCCGTGGATAAAGGCGATGCCGGTCCGCACGTCGTGGGCGTTGGCGAGATAAACCCGCGCGAACAGCTCGGCGAGCTCGGCCACCAGCGGGGCGACGGCGCCTTTGGTGTCGATCCGCCCGATCACCTCGGCAAATCCGGGCAACCCGCTCAGCATCCCCAGCGCCGAGACGATGTTGCCGCCGGCGAGGCGGTCCTGCGGCGGGACGACGGGGACTTCGGCGATCGCCCGGCGCGGCGGCGCCGCGCCGGCTCGGCGGCCGGGCGCGCCAGGCAATTCCTGATAGGTCGCGGCCCAGCCGGCGAGCGCATCGGCAAGCTCGCGCCGGCGGCTCGGCGTTTCGCCGGCGGCGAGCCCGCGCGCGGCATGACCGACGCGGATCACGCCATGCGTCGCCGCCGCGCAGAACCCCGGCGCGAGCCGGCCGAGCCATTCGTCGAGCACCCGCCGCCACGGCGCCTCGCGCAGCGCCTCGGCGAACAATAGGGCCCAGTCGGCAAAGCGCTCGCGCCGGCCGAGCGCGCCGCGCCAATCGCCGGGCGCAATGCGATCCTTGGCCGGCGGCCGCGGCAGCATCCGCCCGCGATAGCGCGCGAGCCACGGCATCACTGCCTCGGGGCGGCCGAGCGCGCACAACGCCTCGGCCACCATCGGCGCATGGTTGCTGTTGCCGTTCTTCAGCGCGATGCCGCAAGGGGCGACAATGTCCAGGGCTTCGTCCAGCGGCGCGTACGAGGCAGCCGGCATCGCAACCTCCCGGAGAGCACGGGTCAGAATGCGACCATTCCCATCCAGAACATGGTGTCGCCGCCGACATCGACATCGTATTTGCGCACGAAATCGAGCCGGCCGTCGGCCCCGATGCGAAAGGCGGCGAGGCTCGCCGGGACGGTGCGGATCGCCGCCCCGTCCTAGACCGGCAGCGCCATGATGTGCGCGGCCACCAGCAGGCGCCCGCTCGGGTCGATATGGAAGGTGCGGCAGTGGATGCCGTGAGTGTCGGCGTGCTGGATCGGGCTCGGCGCGCCGGTCGTCGGGTCGATTGCATAGGCCGCGAAATTGTTTTCGCCGCCGGCGAAGACGCGCTGTCCCTGGCGCTCGACCGTGCTGGAGGCGCGGTTGGCGACATAGACGAAGCGGCCGCTCGGGTGGACGTGCACCGTGCCGGCGGCCTGGCGCCCGCGGATGTTGCCGGGCTCTGCCAAGGTCCCTTCGCGGAACTTCGGCGCGGCGGAGAGGGCGCCGCCGTCGAGCTCGAACATGTCGAGCCGGTTCTGCCGCTCCAGCGAGACATAGACCCAGGGCTTCTCCGGGTGGAAATCGAGATGGCGCGGGCCAAAGCCGTAGCCGCCGTCGGGGGCCACCGACGCTTCGTTGGTCAGCCTCCCGTTCTTGTAATCGAAGACCTTGAGCGCGCCCGGCTCCTCGGGCCTGCCGCCGGCGGCGTCGTGGCCGCGGGTGACCAGGATGGCGAGCCTGTTGTCGAGGCTCACGCGCACCTGATGCCCGTAGACGCCGGGGTCGATCGCGCCGGGCGGCGCCACCTCCGATCCGGGCGTCGCGTCCGGATTGACCCGGTAGACCCTGAGCCCGCTGGGGTTGCTGAACGCCACCAGGATGTGCTCCGAGGGCATGTCGGTCGTCATGTGGATCGGCCGCGTCGGCAACGCGATCGGGTCGCCGTGCCGGGTCAGCGCGCCCGAAGCCGGGTCGATGCGCAAGGCGGTGACGTGATGCCTCGTCCCGACCACGCCGCCGATCCCGGACGCGCTGTCGCTCGAGGCCACGTAGAGATGACGGCCGGAGGCATGCGGCCAGGCGTAGTGGACGTTCGCCGGCAGGCTCACGCTGCCGCGCCGGGTGAGGGCGGCGCTCTCGACATCGACCTCGTAATGCGTCAGCTCCGCCCCGACGCTCGCATAGAGCGCCACCTTGCTCGATCCGGTCTGCATCGGCGCGGCCCTCCCGGCAATGATTCGACGACGACCGCGCGAGCATCGCTGGTTGCGCGCTCCCCGACAAGCCGGGGCGCGCGGCGGCGACCCTGCGCGGCGAGGCCGGCGGTCGTTTTGCCTGGTCGGGCGGCGCGCCGGCCCGCCGCACGGTCGCGACCGCGCCGGTCGGCGTCGACCCCCCGGGCAGCTACCCCCAAATTTGGATGGAGACGACCTACCGCTCGGCGAGGGGCAGGTACGAGCCGGCCTTCGACATCACGCGACCGCGGCAGCCTACTGCGCGGCGAAGCCTTCGAGGAAGAAGGCGAAGCGGTCGGGGTCGATATGGGCGCCGATCGCGTCGGCGAGATCGCGGGCATGCCGCGCATCGAGCCGATAGCACAAAGCGGCTTGCGGGTCGTCCGGCCCGACGCCGGCGACCGCCTTCGCATAATCGATCTGGCGCAGCGGCACGTCGTGCTCGACCGCGACATCCCCGGTCAGGGGATCGTAGCCGACGAGGCGATGCACGATTTCCGCGCTCATGGCTCCACCTGCCGCAACCGGTCCGGCGGCTGCAACCGGCGCCCGCTACCCAAAATCGCTACCGGGTGGCCGGAAATTGGTGATTTGAGCGATGCAGCTAAGCGCTGAGCATCTGAGATATTGGGGCGAGTGACCGGGTTCGAACCGGCGACATCCAGATCCACAATCTGGCGCTCTAACCAGCTGAGCTACACCCGCCGTCGTAGCTGGAGGTAGCGGTTCGCAATCGAGGCGTCAAGGTTGGGCTTTGGCGCGGCGCGCCGTAGAGTGCGGCGATGGCGATATCCGCGAATGGGTGGCGGGAGAAGGCGCTCTTGACGCCGGCGCAGATGAGCGCGGCGGACCGGCTGGCGATCGCCGGCGGCGTTCCCGGCGTCACCCTGATGGAGAGGGCGGGGCGGGGGGTCGCCGACGCGGTCTCGCGGCGCTGGCCGCTGCGGCCGGTGGCGGTGCTGTGCGGGCCGGGGAACAATGGCGGCGACGGCTTTGTCGCGGCGCGGGTGCTGGCCGAGCGCGGCTGGCCGGTGCGGCTCTTTCTGCTCGGCGAGCGCGCGGCGTTGCGGGGCGACGCCGCGGTCGCCGCCGCCCGCTGGCCGGGGCCGGTCGAGGCGCTTGCGCCGGGCGCGCTCGACGGCGCCGCCCTCGTCGTCGACGCGATCTTCGGGGCCGGGCTCGCGCGCCCGGTCGCGGGCGCGGCGCGGGCGACAATCGAGGCGATCGGCGAACGCCGGCTGCCGGTGGCCGCGGTCGATGTCCCGAGCGGCGTCGACGGGGCCACCGGCGAGGTGCGCGGGGCGGCGCCGCGGGCGGCGCTGACCGTCACCTTCTTTCGCAAGAAGCCGGGGCATCTGCTGCTGCCGGGGCGGATCCATTGCGGCGAGACGGTGCTGGCCCAGATCGGCCTCCCCGAGGCGGCGCTCGCCGGGGTCGCCCCGGACATCGCCGAGAACCATCCCGCCTGGTGGCTCGGTCTGCTGCCCCGGCCGGGGCCGGCGAGCCATAAATACACGCGCGGCCACGCGCTGGTCGCCGGCGGCGCGGTGATGACCGGGGCCGCCCGGCTCGCCGCCCGCGCCGCCGCGCGGCTCGGCGCCGGGCTGGTCACCCTCGCCGCGCCGGAGGCCTCCTTCGCGGTCTACGCCGCGGCGTTGACCGGCGTCATCGTCGAGCCGGTGGCCGGCCTCGGCGATTTTGCGGGATTGCTCGGCGACCAGCGGCGCAACGCCGCGCTGATCGGCCCGGGGGCCGGGGTCGGGCCGCGGACCCGCGACCAGACCCTGGCGATCCTGGCGGCCGGGAAGCGCGCCGTGCTCGACGCCGACGCGCTGACCTCGTTCGCCCAGAGCCCGGCGGCGCTGTTCCGGGCGATCGCGTCCCCTTGCGTGCTGACCCCGCACGAGGGCGAGTTCGCGCGCCTCTTCGACGCGGCCGGCGGCAAGCCCGAGCGGGCGCGCCGCGCGGCCCGCCAGAGCGGCGCGGTGATCCTGCTCAAGGGCGCCGACACGGTCGTCGCCGCCCCCGACGGCCGGGTTGCGATCAACGCCAACGCGCCGCCCGAGCTGGCGACGGCGGGCAGCGGCGATGTCCTCGCCGGGGCGGTGCTGGGGCTCCTGGCGCAAGGCATGGAGCCGTTCGCGGCGGCCAACGCCGCGGTCTGGGTCCACGGCGCCGCCGCCGGCCGGGTGGGGGCGGGGCTGGTCGCCGAGGATCTGGTCGAGGCGTTGCCGGCGGCGCTGCGCGAGCTCGCCCGAAGATTCACTGCGTTTCGGGATTGACGGCGGGCCCGGGCTCGCGTCTCTGTCGCGCCGACCACAGCTGCCCGGGCCCTATGACCGATCGCGCTCCCGCCGGCTTCTTCGAAGGCGTCTTCGACCGGACGCTGACCAATCTGCGCAGCGCCTGGCGCGAGATCGCCGAATCGGCGCGCGGCGTGCTGACCGGCGCGACCCGGCCCGATCTTTCGGTCGACGACGCCGGCCGGCTGCGCCAGCAGATGGCGAGCTGCCTCGACGGGCGCGGCGGCGAGGTCACGGCGCGGGCCCGCGCCGCCGATCTCGGCCGCACCTATCTCGGCCTCGCCGCGGCCGGGCGCGAGCGCTTTCTGCAATTGCTGGCCCGCGAGTTCGATGTCGACCGCGGCGAAATCGACCGCCGCTGCGCGGCGCTCGCGGCGGCGGTCGAGCCGGCCGGGCGCGCCGCCGCCGAGCGGGCGTTGCGCACCGCGCTGGAGCCGCCGCGGATCACCCTGCTGCGGCAGTTCAACGCGCTGCCCGAGGGGGTCAAGTTCCTCGTCGACCGGCGCGCCGAGCTGATCGACCTCGGCCGCCGCGACCCGCTCCTGCACGGCCTCGAGCAGGATTTGCGCGGGCTCTTGGCCAACTGGTTCGACATCGGCTTTCTCGAGCTCAAGCGCATCGGCTGGGAGTCGCCGGCGGCGCTGCTCGAAAAGCTGATGGCCTACGAGGCGGTGCACGAGATCCGCGGCTGGACCGACCTGAAGAACCGGCTCGACGCCGACCGCCGCTGCTTTGCGTTCTTCCATCCGCGCATGCCGGAGGAGCCGCTGATCTTTGTCGAGGTGGCGCTGGTCTCGGGCATGGCCGGCGACGTTCATGCGCTGCTCGACGAGGCCGCCCCGATCGACGACCCGCACGCCGCCGACACCGCGATCTTCTACTCGATCTCGAACTGCCAGCACGGGCTGGCCGGGATCAGCTTCGGCGATTTTCTGATCAAGCGCGTGGTCGACGCGCTGGCGGCCGACCTGCCGCGGCTCAAGGTGTTTGCGACCCTGTCGCCGGCGCCGGGTTTCCGCGCCTGGCTCGACGAGCGGATCGCCGCTTCTCCCGACGGCATCCTGACGCCGGCCGAGCGCACGGCGATCGAGGCGCTGGGCGAGGGCGTCCCGGAGCGCGACCTGCCGGCGCTGCTGCGCCATCCCGGCTGGCACGCCGAGCCGCGCATCGCGGCGGCGCTGCGCGAGCCGCTGATGCGTCTTTGCGCGCGCTACCTGCTGCGCGAGCGGGCCCCCTCGGGCCGCGCGCTCGACCCGGTGGCGCATTTCCACCTGAGCAACGGCGCGCGCGTCGAGCGGCTGAACTGGCTCGGCGACGTCTCCGACAAGGGCTTGCAGCAATCCGCCGGGATCATGGTCAACTACCTCTATCGCCTCTCTGATATCGAGGCCAACCACGAGGCCTATCGCGGCGAAGGGCGGGTCGCCGCGGCCCCGGCGATCCGCAATCTGGCGCGGGCGGGATGAGCGCCGGCCGGCGCCGCCGCGGACCCGGGCTCCCTTGATCGCGCCGGGTCGGCGGCCCAAGTTGAATGCCTTCGCCCAGGCGCGGCCCCGTCTAGGTTGCGGGCAACGGCTGTGCTAAGAACCCGCCGCCGCCGGGCCGGCCCGGCCCGCCGGACGATCGCGGCGGGCGTGGCGGAATTGGCAGACGCACTGGATTTAGGTTCCAGCGATGAAAATCGTGGGGGTTCAAGTCCCCCCGCCCGCACCACGCCGCGGCGGGCGCGCCATCGCCCGGGCATGGTCCAGCCCCAGAACGACAGGCTTTGTTAGATGCAAGTGACAGAAACCAGCGCCGACGGCCTCAAGCGTGAATTTCGCATCGTCGTTCCCGCCGGCGAGCTCGAGGGCAGGGTCGCCGGGCGGCTCGACGAGATCGGCCGGACCATCCGCCTGCCGGGCTTCCGCCCCGGCAAGGTGCCGATGCAGATCCTGCGCCGGCGCTTTGGCCCCTCGGTGCTGGGCGAGGTGCTGGAGAGCGCGGTGCAGGGCAGCTCGGCCGATGCGATCCGCGAGCGCAATCTGCGGCCGGCCCTGCCGCCCAAGGTCGACATCGTCTCGTTCAGCGAGGGGGCCGACCTCGAATACAACATGTCGCTCGAGACGCTGCCCGAGATCCCGGAGCCCAACTTCGCCGATCTCGGCATCGAGCGGCTGGTCGTCGAGGCCCCGGAGGCCGATGTCGATCGCGCGATCGAGCGGATCGCCGAGCGGCAGCGCGGGTCGGAGACGGTCGAGCGCCCGGCCGAGAGCGGCGACATCCTCGTCGCCGATGTCGAGGGCCGGGTCGGCGAGCGCGAGATCCCCGGCGTCAGCGGCCAGGGCCGCCAGATCGCGCTCGGCTCGGCCGGCTTCATCCCGGGCTTCGAGGACCAGCTGATCGGCGCTGTCGCCGGCGAGCGCCGCACCGTGCGCGTCGCCTTCCCGGCCGATTATGCGCTCCCCGATTTCGCCGGCCAGGACGCCGTGTTCGAGGTCGATGTCAAAGAGGTGCGGCAGCGCGCGCCGCTCGTCCTCGACGACGAGCTCGGCAAGGCGGTCGGCCTCGAAAGCCTGGCCGAGCTGCGCTCGGAGGTGAGGCAGCAGATCGAGCGCGACTACGAGGCCGCCGCGCGCCTGCGCCTGAAGCGGGCGCTGCTCGACAAGCTGTCGGAGCGCTACGATTTCCAGGTGCCGCTCGGCATGGTCGATCTCGAGTTCGACAACATCTGGGCGCAGCGCCAGGCCGAGCGGGAAGCGCCGGCCGCCGCGCCGGAGGCGTCGCCCGAGGCGGCCGAGCCGGCGGGCGCGCCCTCCGAGGCCGCCGCGCCGGAGGCGTCGCCCGAGGCGGCCGAGCCGGCGGACGCGCCATCCGAGGCGGCCGCATCCGAGGCCGCGCCGGAGGGCGAAGCGGAGGCGGCGGCCGGCGAGGACGAGGACGAAGCGGCGCTGAAGGCCGATTACCGCAGGATCGCCGAGCGCCGCGTCCGGCTCGGGCTGCTGCTTGCGGAGGTCGGGCGGAGCAACAACATTACCGTCACCCAGGAAGAGCTCAACCAGGCGATCACCCGCGAGGCGCGCCGCCATCCGGGCTACGAGCGTCAGGTGCTGGAGTTCTACCGCCAGAATCCCGAGGCGATCGCCAATCTGCGGGCGCCGATTTTCGAGGACAAGGTCGTCGACTTCATTGTCGAGCTGGCGAAGGTCGAGGAGCGCCGGGTGACCCCGCAGGAGCTGCTGGCGCTGCCCGACCCCGACGCCGACCCCGAGGCCAATGCCGCCGCCGCGCCGAGCTGACCCGCCGCAACCCGTTCGCCGCAATCGTCGCGGCGCCGCCGAAGGAGGCCACCGATGTCCGACTACTTCGAGCAGCACATGAACAATCTGGTGCCGATGGTGGTCGAGCAGACCAACCGCGGCGAGCGCGCCTACGACATCTATTCGCGCCTGCTGAAGGAGCGGATCATCTTTCTGGTCGGCCCGGTGCACGACGCCGTCGCCAGCCTCATATGCGCGCAGCTGCTGTTTCTCGAATCGGAGAACCCGTCGAAGGACATCGCCTTCTACATCAACTCGCCGGGCGGGGTGGTGACCTCGGGGCTGGCGATCTACGACACGATGCAGTACATCCGCTCGCCGGTGTCGACCGTGTGCATCGGCCAGGCCGCCTCGATGGGGTCGCTGCTGCTCTGCGCCGGGGCCAAGGGCAAGCGGTTCTCGCTGCCCAATTCGCGGATCATGATCCATCAGCCCTCGGGCGGCGCCCAGGGCCAGGCCACCGACATCGAGATCCAGGCGCGCGAGATCCTGGCGCTGCGGGCGCGCCTCAACGACATCTATGTCCGGCACACCGGCCAGACGCTCGATGTCATCTCGGGCGCGGTCGAGCGCGACAAGTTCCTGTCGCCGCTCGAGGCGATGGAGTTCGGCCTGGTCGACGAAGTGGTCGCAAGCCGGCCCGGCGGCTTTGAGGAGAAAGCGCGCGCCTGATTCCGGGGACGCCGCTTCCAGCCCATTATGATTAATCAGTTGTTGATCCGTCAGGAGCACATATACTCGATCATCGGGGTCGGGCGGTGCGGCGCCATCCGGTCCCGGGCGGGAAGTGCGGCCTGTGCGCATTTCCCGGTCGCCGAACCGGGGACGAAGAGGCCGCAAAGGCCGGGGCGCTGTCCCGGCCGATGACGGAGTGGCGATGAGCAAATCCAGCGGCAGCGACTCGAAGAACACGCTTTACTGCTCGTTTTGCGGCAAGAGCCAGCACGAGGTCAGAAAGCTGATCGCCGGGCCGACGGTCTTCATCTGCGACGAATGCGTCGAGCTCTGCATGGACATCATCCGTGAGGAGCACAAGACGACATTGGTCAAATCGCGCGACGGGGTGCCCGGACCGCGCGACATCTGCAAGGTGCTCGACGACTACGTGATCGGCCAGGACCACGCCAAGCGCGTGCTCTCGGTCGCCGTGCACAACCACTATAAGCGGCTCGCGCACGGGGCCAAAGCGAACGACGTCGAGCTCGCCAAATCGAACATCCTGCTGGTCGGGCCGACGGGCTCGGGCAAGACGCTGTTGGCGCAGACCCTGGCGCGGATCATCGACGTGCCGTTCACGATGGCCGACGCGACCACCCTGACCGAGGCCGGCTATGTCGGCGAGGATGTCGAGAACATCATCCTGAAGCTCCTGCAGGCGGCCGACTACAATGTCGAGCGGGCGCAGCGCGGCATCGTCTACATCGACGAGGTCGACAAGATCTCGCGCAAATCCGACAACCCGTCGATCACCCGCGACGTCTCGGGCGAGGGCGTGCAGCAGGCGCTCCTGAAGATCATGGAGGGGACGATCGCCTCGGTGCCGCCGCAGGGCGGGCGCAAGCACCCGCAGCAGGAATTCCTGCAGGTCGACACCACCAACATCCTGTTCGTCTGCGGCGGCGCCTTCTCGGGGCTGGAAAAGATCATCGCGCAGCGCCGCCAGGGCACCTCGATCGGCTTTGGCGCCGAGGTGCGCGGCCCCGACGAGCGCAAGACCGGCGAGATCCTGCGCGACCTCGAGCCCGAGGATCTGCTCAAATTCGGCCTGATCCCGGAATTCGTCGGGCGGCTGCCGGTGGTGGCCACGCTCGACGACCTCGACGAGGCGGCGCTGGTCGATATCCTGACCAAGCCGAAGAACGCGCTGGTCAAGCAGTACCAGCGGCTGTTCGAGATGGAGGACGTGCGCCTCGAGTTGAACGATGAGGCGCTGAAGGCGATCGCCAAGAAGGCGATCCTGCGCAAGACCGGGGCTCGCGGGCTGCGCTCGATCATGGAGGCGATCCTGCTCGAATCGATGTTCGAGCTGCCGAGCCTCGTCGGCGTCAGCGAGATCATGATCAATCGCGAGGTCGTCGAGGGGCGGGCCGTCCCGCTCCATATCTATTCCGATCGCCGTGGCGATGTCGGGACCGCGGACTGATCCCGACATGGCGCGGGAGGCCGTCGCCGCGCAATGGCTTGACGGCCGGCGATACCGCGCCAACCTTAAGGCGGCTTGTCTCTATCCGGCCCCCCGGCCCGCCCCGGGGCGGCCCTTAGAATAAAGAGGGCTTATGTTGGAAACGGTGCGCGGCGCGCTCTACCCCGTCCTGCCTCTGCGCGACATCGTCGTCTTCCCCCACATGATCGTGCCGCTGTTTGTCGGCCGCGAGAAGTCGGTGCGGGCGCTCGAGGACGTGATGAAGGACGACAAGCAGATCCTTCTGGTCACCCAGAAAAACCCGGCCCAGGACGACCCCACGACCGCGGACATCTTTTCGGTCGGCACCGTCGGCACCGTGCTGCAGCTGCTGAAGCTGCCGGACGGCACCGTCAAGGTGCTGGTCGAAGGCGGGCAGCGGGCGCGGATCACCCGCTTTGCCGACAACGAGGCGTTCTTCCAGGCCTATGCCGACGCGGTCGGCGAGAAGACCGGCGAGCGCCAGGAGATCGACGCGCTGTCCCGCACCGTGGTCACGCAGTTCGAGCAATACATCAAGCTCAACAAGAAGATCCCGCCGGAGGTCCTGGTCTCGATCAACCAGATCGACGAGCCGGGCAAGCTCGCCGACACGGTCGCCTCGCACCTCAACTTGAAAATCCCCGAGAAGCAGGAGCTGCTGGAGACCGAGGCGGTGTCCGAGCGCCTGGAAAAGGTGTTCGGCTACATGGAGGGGGAGATCGGCGTCCTCCAGGTCGAGAAGCGGATCCGCAATCGGGTCAAGCGCCAGATGGAGAAGACGCAGCGCGAATATTACCTCAACGAGCAGTTGAAGGCGATCCAGAAGGAGCTCGGCGAAGGCGAGGACGGCCGCGACGAGATGGCCGAGCTCGAAGACCGCATCGCCAAGACCGGCTTCTCCAAGGAGGCGCGCGACAAGGCGACGGCGGAGCTGAAGAAGCTCAAGAGCATGAGCCCGATGTCGGCCGAGGCGACGGTGGTGCGCAACTACCTCGACTGGCTGCTGTCGGTGCCGTGGCAGAACCGCACCAAGATCAAGCGCGACATCAAGAGCGCGGAAAAGGTGCTCGACGCCGACCATTTCGGGCTCGAAAAGGTCAAGGAGCGGATCCTCGAATATCTCGCCGTGCAGCAGCGCATCAAGAAGATGAAGGGTCCGATCCTGTGCCTGGTCGGCGCCCCCGGCGTCGGCAAGACCTCGCTCGGCAAGTCGGTCGCGCGCGCCACCGGCCGCAATTTCGTGCGCATGTCGCTGGGCGGGGTGCGCGACGAGGCCGAGATCCGCGGCCACCGGCGCACCTATATCGGCTCGATGCCGGGCAAGATCCTGCAGGGCATGAAGAAGGCCAAATCGTCGAACCCGCTGTTCCTGCTCGACGAGGTCGACAAGCTCGGGGCCGATTGGCGCGGCGACCCGTCCTCGGCGCTGCTCGAGGTGCTCGACCCGGAGCAGAACGGGGCGTTCAACGACCATTACCTCGAGGTCGACTACGATTTGTCGGATGTGATGTTTGTGACCACGGCCAACACCCTGCGCATCCCGCAGCCGCTCTTGGACCGCATGGAGATCATCCGCATCCCCGGCTACACCGAGGACGAGAAGGTCGAGATCGCGCGCCGCCATCTGATCCCCAAGCAGATGAAGGCGCACGGCATCCGCAAGAGCGAATGGAGCATCAGCGACGACGCGGTGCGCGACCTCATTCGCTACTTCACGCGCGAGGCGGGGGTCCGCAATCTCGAGCGCGAGATCGCCAATCTGAGCCGCAAGGCGATCAAGGACATCCTGATGAAGAAGACCGAGCGGATCGCGGTGACGCGCCGCAACGTCGAAAAATACGCCGGGGTGCGGCGGTTCCGCTTTGGCGAGGCCGAGAGCGACGATCTGGTCGGGGTGACCACCGGGCTGGCCTGGACCGAGGTCGGCGGCGAGCTGTTGACGATCGAGGCGGTGACGCTTCCCGGAAAGGGACGGGTCACGGCGACCGGCAAGCTCGGCGACGTGATGAAGGAATTGGTGCAGGCCGCCGAGAGCTTCGTCAAGTCGCGCAGCTACGCCTTCGGCATCAAGCCGACGATCTTCGAGAAGCGGGACATCCACGTGCATGTGCCGGAGGGCGCGACCCCAAAGGACGGCCCCTCGGCCGGGGTCGCGATGGTGACCTCGATCGTCTCGGTGCTGACCGGCATCCCGGTCAAGAGCGACCTCGCGATGACCGGCGAGATCACCTTGCGCGGCCGGGTGCTGCCGATCGGCGGCCTCAAGGAGAAGCTCCTGGCGGCGCTGCGCGGCGGGCTGAAGACCGTGCTGATCCCGAGCGACAACGAGAAGGATCTGGCCGAGATCCCGGACAATGTGAAGCGGGGGCTGAAGATCGTCCCGATCAAGACGGTCGACGAGCTGCTGAGCCAGGCGCTGGCCGGGCCGCTGACGCCGATGGTCTGGACGGAGGAGGGTGAGCCCGAGGCGGTGATTCCCGCTCCGAGCGAAGTGCGCTCGGGCGTGGTCACGCACTAAGCCCGGCCCGAGGCCCTCATCGGGCGTCGGCCGATTGCGGCGCAGGATCGGGAACTGCCCGTAATGCCTGACAATCGCCCCGATTCTCTCCACTGCAGCGGAGTTGACCGGAGGGCGGCGCGACACTAAACTCGCTGGCGAACAGCCCGCAGGAATGATCCCGCATACTCGCGCAGGGGGAGCCCGTGAACAGGAACGAACTCGTCGACGCCGTCGCCGACAAGACCAATTCGACGAAGACCGAGGCCAGCAAAGCGGTAGACGCGGTGTTCGATGCGATCGCCGTGGCGTTGAAGGGCGGCGACGACGTTCGTCTCGTCGGGTTCGGCACCTTTTCCGTCGCGTCGCGAGCGGCCTCCGAGGGGCGCAACCCGCGCACCGGCGAGAAGATCAAGATTGCCGCATCGAAGCAGGCCAAGTTCAAGCCGGGCAAAGGCCTGCGCGACTCGCTCAACTGAGGGCCAACCGAGGGACCAACCGCAGTGGCGCGCCCCGTTGGGCGCGCGGCCGCGCCGGGCGCCGAGGCGCGTCGATCGAGGGCGATTAGCTCAGCCGGCAGAGCATCTCGTTTACACCGAGGGGGTCGGGGGTTCGAATCCCTCATCGCCCACCACCCCGATAATCGGCCGGGCGCGCTGCTTGACACCCTACCGAGGGAAGGGTACCAGTGGCCCACCCCGTCAGAGGCTTCGGGGGTGTAGCTCAGTTGGTTAGAGCGCCGGCCTGTCACGCCGGAGGCCGCGGGTTCGAGTCCCGTCACTCCCGCCACCGATCGCGGGCCGGCCCGCTCGCCGCGGCGGCCGACGGCGCCCGGCTTCTCTGCCCGGCTGCCGACCCCATATTTATCAGGCCACTGGGCGTCCGGCGGCAACCCGGAGCATCGGCGGCTGGAGCTCCTGATGGAAAGCCTGCTCCGCGAGTATTTCCCGATCCTGGTGTTTCTCGCCATCGCCGGCGCCGTCGCCGTGGCGATGGTCGCGGGCTCCTTCGTCGTCGCCAGGCAGCGGCCCGACAGCGAGAAGCTGTCGCCCTACGAATGCGGCTTCGAGCCGTTCGACGACGCCCGCATCCGCTTCGACGTCCGCTATTACCTGGTCGCGATCCTGTTCATCATCTTCGACCTTGAAGTGGCGTTTCTGTTCCCGTGGGCGGTGTCGCTCGGCGATATCGGAATGTTCGGCTTCTGGTCGATGCTGGTGTTCCTGGCGGTGCTGACCGTCGGCTTTGTCTACGAGTGGCGCAAGGGGGCGTTGGAATGGGAGTGATCGACGCGCCCGGGCGCCCGATCCCGCCGGGCGGCGAGCAGGACGTGCTGCTCCGCGCCGCGACCCAGGAGGTGCAGGACAAGGGGTTCGTCGTCGCCAGGCTCGACAATTTGATCAATTGGGCGCGCAGCGGGTCGCTGTGGCCGATGACCTTCGGGCTGGCGTGCTGCGCCGTCGAGATGATGCACAGCAGCGCCAGCCGCTATGACCTCGACCGCTTTGGCGTGATCTTCCGCGCCAGCCCGCGCCAATCCGACGTGATGATCGTCGCCGGCACCTTGTGCAACAAGATGGCCCCGGCCCTGCGCAAGGTCTACGACCAGATGGCCGAGCCGCGCTGGGTGATCTCGATGGGCTCGTGCGCCAATGGCGGCGGCTATTACCACTATTCCTACTCGGTCGTGCGCGGCTGCGACCGCATTGTGCCGGTCGACGTCTACGTGCCCGGCTGCCCGCCGACGGCGGAGGCGCTGCTCTACGGCGTCCTGCTGCTGCAGAAAAAGATCAGGCGCACCAGCAATTTTGCCCGCTAGCCCCGGCATGGACGACCCACTCGAGGCTCTCGCCCAACATCTGGCGGCGGCGCTGCCCGGCGCGGTGACCGCAACCGAGATCGGCCACGGCGAGCTCTGCGTCCATGCCGCGCGCGACGCCCTGCTTCAGGTGCTGGGTTTTCTGCGCGACGACCCGAAATGCCGATTCGCCGTGCTGTGCGACATCTGCGGCGTCGATTATCCCGACCGGCCGCTGCGCTTCGAGGTCGTCTACAACCTGTTGAGCCTCAGCCTCAATCAGCGCATCCGGGTCAAGATCGAGACCGACGAGGAGCACCCGGCGCCGTCGGCGGTCGGGCTCTACAGCTGCGCCGGATGGTGGGAGCGCGAGGCCTGGGACCTGTTCGGCATCTATTTCGCCGACAACCCCGACCTGCGCCGCATCCTGACCGATTACGGCTTCGAGGGGCATCCGCTGCGCAAGGATTTCCCGCTGACGGGCTATGTCGAGCTGCGCTACGACGAGGAGCGCAAGCGCGTCGTCTACGAGCCCGTCCGGCTGCAGCAGGAATTCCGCACCTTCGATTTTCTGTCGCCGTGGGAGGGGATGGACAAAATCCTGCCCGGCGACGAGAAAGCCGGCGAGGCCGCGCCGAAGGCGCCGGGGGACAACAGCCGATGAGCGACGACCGGGCGGCGGGAAGCGAGCTCGAAGGCCCGCCTCAGATCAAGAACTTCACGATGAATTTCGGACCGCAGCATCCGGCGGCGCACGGCGTGATGCGGCTGGTGCTGGAAATGGACGGCGAGATCATCGAGCGCGCCGACCCGCATATCGGCCTGTTGCACCGCGGCACCGAAAAGCTGATCGAATACAAGACCTACCTGCAGGCGATCCCGTATTTCGACCGGCTCGACTATGTCTCGCCGATGTGCCAGGAGCACGCCTTCGCGCTCGCCGTCGAGAAGCTGATGGGGATCGAGCCGCCGCCCCGCGCGCAATACATCCGGGTGCTGTTCGCCGAGATCACCCGCATCCTCAACCACCTGCTCGCGGTCTGCGCCTTCGGGCTCGATATCGGGGCGCTGACCCCGTTTCTGTGGGGCTTCGAGGAGCGCGAGCGGCTGATGGAGTTCTACGAGCGGGTCTCGGGCGCCCGATTGCACGCCAATTATTTCCGGCCGGGCGGCGTCCATCTCGACCTGCCGCAGGGGCTGGCCGAGGACATCCTCGCCTTCTGCGACACCTTTCCGCAGCGGATCGACGACATCGAGCAGCTGCTGACCGAAAACCGCATCTTTAAGCAGCGCACCGTCGATATCGGCGTGGTGAGCCCGCAGGAGGCCGCCGATTGGGGTTTTTCGGGGCCGATGCTGCGCGGCTCGGCGACCGCCTGGGATTTGCGCCGGGCGCAGCCCTACGACGCCTACGACAAGATCGAGTTCGACGTGCCGATCGGCAAGAACGGCGACTGCTACGACCGCTATCTGGTGCGGATCGAGGAGATGCGCCAGTCGGTGCGGATCATCCGGCAGGCGCTGGCGCAGATGCCGGCGGGGCCGGTCAAGGTCGACGACCGCAAGGTGGCGCCGCCGCCGCGGGCCGAGATGAAGAGCTCGATGGAGGCGCTGATCCATCATTTCAAGCTCTACACCGAGGGCTACCACGTGCCGGCGGGCGAGACCTACACCGCGGTCGAGGCGCCAAAGGGCGAGTTTGGCGTCTACCTCGTCGCCGACGGCGGCAACCGGCCCTACCGCTGCAAGATCCGCTCGCCGGGCTTCGCCTTTCTGCAAGCCACCGATTTCATGTCGCGCGGCCACATGCTGGCCGATGTCGTCGCGATCATCGGCTCGATGGACATCGTCTTCGGCGAGATCGACCGATGAGCGCGCCGGTCGAGCTTGCGCCGTTCGAGCAGCCGGAGAGCTTCGCGTTCACTCCGGAGCGCCTCGATGCAGGCCAAGGCGCACATCGCCAAATATCCGCCTGGGCGGCAGGCGAGCGCGGTCCTGCCGTTGCTCGACCTGGCCCAGCGCCAGCATGGCGGCTGGCTGCCGCGGGCGGCGATGGACTATGTCGCCGGGATGCTGGAGATGGCGCCGATCCGGGTCTACGAGGTCGGCAGCTTCTATACGATGTTCAACCTGCGGCCGGTCGGGCGGTACCTGCTGCAGGCCTGCACGACGACCCCCTGCTGGCTGCGCGGCTCGGACGCCGTGGTCGCGGCCTGCGAGCGCCGGCTCGGGATCGGCGTCGGCGGCTCGACGGCGGACGGCCTCTTTACCCTGGTCGAGGTCGAGTGCCTGGGGGCCTGCGTCAACGCGCCGATCCTCCAGGTCAACGACGATTTCTACGAGGATCTCGACGGGCCGGCGACCGAGGCGCTGCTTGACGCGTTGCGCGACGGCAAGGCGCCGCCGCCGGGCTCGATGATCGGCCGGCGCGGCTCCGAGCCGGTCGGCGGCCGCACCACGCTGAAGTGAGGGACCCGCATGCTCGCCGACAGCGACCGCATCTTCACCAACCTCTACGGCCAGGACGATTGGCGGCTCGACGGGGCGCGGCGGCGCGGCGATTGGGACGGCACCAGGGAGCTGATCCTCAAGGGCCGCGACTGGATCGTCGAGGAGATCAAGGAATTGGGCCTGCGCGGGCGCGGCGGCGCCGGCTTTCCGACCGGGCTCAAATGGTCGTTCATGCCCAAGCAAAGCGACCGCCCGACCTATCTGGTGGTCAACGCCGACGAGAGCGAGCCCGGCACCTGCAAGGACCGCGACATTCTGCGCAACGATCCGCATAAGCTCGTCGAGGGGTGTCTGCTGGCCTCGGCCGGGATGGGCGCGCACCACTGCTACATCTATATCCGCGGCGAGTTCTACAACGAGGCCCGGCGGCTGCAGGCGGCGATCGACGAGGCCTGCGAGGCCGGCCTGATCGGCAAGGACGCCTGCGGCTCGGGGTATGATTTCGAGCTCCATCTGCACCGCGGCGCCGGGGCCTATATCTGCGGCGAGGAAACGGGGCTCCTCGAAAGCCTCGAAGGGCGCAAGGGCCAGCCGCGGCTGAAGCCGCCGTTTCCGGCCCAGGTCGGGCTCTACGGCTGCCCGAGCACGGTCAACAACGTCGAGACGATCGCGGTCGCGCCGACCATCCTGCGCCGCGGCGCCGGATGGTTCGCCGGGATCGGGCGGCCGAAGAACAGCGGCACCAAGATCTATTGCCTGTCGGGCCATGTGAACACGCCGTGCAATGTCGAGGAGGCGATGAGCATCCCGCTCAAGGAGCTGATCGAGAAGCACGGCGGCGGCGTGCGCGGCGGCTGGGACAACCTGCTCGCAATCATCCCCGGCGGCTCCTCGGTGCCGGTGCTGCCGAAATCGGTCTGCGAGACGGTGCTGATGGATTTCGACAGCCTGGCCGCGGTAAAGAGCGGGCTCGGCACCGCCGCCGTCATCGTCATGGACAAATCGACCGATATCGTGAAGGCGATCGCGCGGCTGTCGAAATTCTACAAGCACGAGAGCTGCGGCCAATGCACCCCCTGCCGCGAGGGTCTGGGCTGGGTGTGGCGGGTCATGGAGCGCATGGTCGAAGGCAATGCCTCGCCGGCGGAGGTCGACACCCTGCTCGATGTCTCCTACGAGATCGAGGGCCACACGATCTGCGCCTTGGCCGACGGCGCCGTCTGGCCGGTGCAGGGGCTGATCCGCCATTTCCGCCCCGAGCTGGAGCGGCGCATCGCCGAATACCGAAGCGCCGCGCTGCCGAGGGCGGCGGAGTGAGGGAATCGGCGCCGAGGCATGGCCGACCCCGAGCGCTTGCCGCCGCCGCCGTTCTGGCGTACGCGCTATTACGCGCTGCACGTCATGGGCAGGCCGGGACGCCGGATCGATCCGATCGAGATCCGGCGAACCCTGGAGGCGCCGGAACGGCGCACGCGCCAAGCGGACGGTCGCATACGACGTCACCGAAGCCGACGGCGAAACCGTCCACAACGCATTTTGGGATAGAGATTTCGAGCCGTGATGCAATTCCTGGCCACACGACATGATCACCGCTCTCGGCTCTCCTGGGAGCCGGTGCGCTATTGCCTCGAGACCGATACGATGGCGATCGAGCTGAGGCCCTGGCCGGGCCAGGCCGATGAGACGGCCGTGGCGCACGACGCCGGCTCCGATCTCGTCATCCACGACTACGCGGGAGACGGCGAGGCTTGGTTGTGGGAGATCGAGCACGCCTCGCAGCACCCCGAGCATATTGTTGCAGCCCTGAGGCAGCTGCGACGCCAGCAGTCGGACGCGACCGCGTGAGTCTCGCTTCCACCGCAAGAGGTCGTGACCTGATGGCGGGAATGCCGAAATGCCGAAGCTGACCATCGACGGCGACGAAATCGAGGTGCCGGCCGGGACCACGATCCTGCAGGCCTGCGAGCAGGCCGGGATCGAGATCGCGCATTTCTGCTTCCACGAGCGCCTGCAGATCGCCGGCAACTGCCGGATGTGCCTCGTGGAGATGGAGCGCTCGCCAAAGCCGATTGCGTCGTGCGCGATGCCGGTGGGCGACGGCATGGTCATCCATACGAATTCGCCCAAGGCGGTCAAGGCGCGCAACGGGGTCATGGAGCTCCTGCTGATCAACCATCCGCTCGACTGCCCGATCTGCGACCAGGGCGGCGAGTGCGACCTGCAGGACCAGGCGATGGCCTACGGCTTCGACCGCGGCCGGTTCGAGGAGAGCAAGCGCGCGGTCCGCGACAAGGATTTCGGCCCGCTGGTCGAGACCCACATGACGCGCTGCATCCACTGCACGCGCTGCATCCGCTTTCTGACCGAAATTGCCGGGGTGCAGGAGCTCGGGGCCACCGGGCGCGGCGAGGACATGGAGATCGGCACCTATATCGAGCGGGCGCTGGGCTCGGAGCTGTCGGCCAACATCATCGATCTGTGCCCGGTCGGCGCCTTGACCTCGAAGCCCTACGCCTTCCTCGCCCGGCCGTGGGAGCTGACCAAGACCGAATCGGTCGACGTGACGGACGCGGTCGGCAGCAGCATCCGCCTCGATTCGCGCGACGGGCAGGTGTTGCGCGTGCTGCCGCGGCTCAACGAGGCGGTCAACGAGGAGTGGATCTCGGACAAGACCCGCTACGCCGTCGACGGGCTGCGCCGGCGCCGGCTCGACCGCCCTTACATCCGCCGCGACGGCCGGCTGGGCGAAGCCGATTGGCGCGAGGCGCTGGAGCTGGCGGCGCAGCGGCTGAGCTTCGGCCCCCGGCGAGCGCATCGCCGCGCTCGCCGGCGATTTGTGCGACGCCGAGGCGATGTTCGCGCTGCAGGAGCTGATGGCGGGGCTCGGCGCGGCGAGCCTCGACTGCCGCCAGGACGGGGCCAGGCTCGACCCCTCATGCCGCGCCGGCTACCTGTTCAACACGACGATCGCCGGGATCGAGAACGCCGACGCCTGCCTCTTGATCGGGACCAACCCGCGCTGGGAGGCCCCGCTCGTCAACGCCCGGCTGAGGAAGCGCCACCTGCGCGGCGGGTTCCGGGTGGCGGCGGTCGGCCCGCCGCTCGATGCGACCTATCCGGTCGAGATGCTGGGCGAAGGCGGCGACACGCTGCAGGCGCTGGCCGGCGGCGACCACCCTTGGGCGGCGGTCCTGCGCGAGGCGAAGAACCCGATGCTGGTCCTCGGACAGGGCGCGCTCGCCCGGCCGGACGGCGCCCAGGTGCTGGCGGCGGCGCGCGCCATCGCGCAGAGCTGCGGCCTGGTCCGCGACGGCTGGAACGGGTTCAACGTGCTGCATCGCGCCGCGGCGCGGGTCGGCGGCCTCGACCTCGGCTTCGCGCCGGGGCCGGGCGGCCTCGACACCGCCGGCATCCTCGCCGGCTGCAAGTCGGGCGACATCGAATTCCTCTACCTGCTCGGCGCCGACGAGATCGATGCCGGCGATCTCGGCGCGGCTTTCGTGGTCTATCAGGGCCATCACGGCGATCGTGGCGCGGCGCGCGCCGATGTCGTCCTGCCGGGGGCGGCCTACACCGAAAAGGACGGCACCTACGTCAACACCGAGGGGCGGGTGCAGCTCGGGCGCCGCGCGGGCTTTCCGCCGGGCCAGGCGCGCGAGGATTGGAAGATCCTGCGCGCGCTCTCGGGCGCCGTCGGACGGCCGCTTGCGTTCGATACGCTGGGCGAGCTGCGCCGCCGCATGCGCGCGGCCCATCCGGTCCTCGCCGCGGTCGACGCGGTGACGCCGGCGCCCTGGCAGGCCTTCGGCGAGCCGGGGCCGATCGCGGCGACGCCGTTCGCCTACCCGATCGCGGATTTCTACCGGACCGACCCGATCAGCCGGGCGAGCCCGACGATGGCCGAGTGCAGCGCGGCGTTTGTCGCGCCGCCGCATCGCGCCGCGGCGAGGGCCGGCGCGCATGGCTAGCTTTTGGAGCGGCTACGCGCTGCCGACGGTGATCACCGTCGGCGAGGTGCTGGCGGTGATCGTGCCGCTGCTGATCGCGGTCGCCTACCTGACCTACGCCGAGCGCAAGGTGCTGGCGTTCTCGCAGCTGCGCAAGGGGCCGAACGTCGTCGGCCCGTTCGGCCTGCTGCAGCCCTTCGCCGACGGGCTCAAGCTCCTCTACAAGGAGACGGTGATCCCCAGCGGGTCGAACCGGCTGGTGTTCATCATTGCCCCAATCATCACCTTCACGTTGAGCCTTGTCGCCTGGGCGGTGATCCCCTTCGATGCCGGCATGGTGATCTCCGACATCAATGTCGGCCTGCTCTATCTGTTCGCGATCAGCTCGCTCGGGGTCTACGGGATCATCCTTGCCGGCTGGGCGTCGAACTCGCGCTACGCCTTTCTCGGCGCGCTGCGCTCGGCGGCCCAGATGGTCTCCTACGAGGTGGCGATCGGCTTTGTCCTCGTGACCGTGCTGCTGTGCGCGGGCTCGCTCAATCTGAGCGCCATTGTCGAGGCGCAGCGCCATATCTGGTTCGCGATCCCGCTGTTGCCGATGTTCGTGATCTTCTTCATCTCGGGCCTCGCCGAGACCAATCGGTTGCCGTTCGACCTGGCCGAGGGCGACACCGAGCTGGTCGCGGGCTATTTCGTCGAATATTCGGCGATGAGCTTCGCCTTGTTCTATCTCGGCGAATACGCCAACATGATCCTGATCAGCGCGATGACGAGCGTGCTGTTCCTCGGCGGCTGGCTGGCGCCGGTCGGGGTCGCGCCCTTCACCTGGGTCCCGGGCCCGATCTGGTTCGCGCTCAAGATCGCCTTCGTGCTGTTTTGCTTCTTGTGGGTGCGCGCCACCTTCCCGCGCTTCCGCTACGACCAGCTGATGCGGCTCGGCTGGAAGGTTTTCCTGCCGTTCTCGCTGTTCTGGCTGGTATTGACGGCCGGGGTGTTGACTGCGGCCGGCTGGCTGCCGGCGCGTTGACCGGCCAAAAAAGGCGAGGACCGATCGATGGCATTTCTGGAGCGCGGCGCCCGCGGCTTGCTGCTGACCGAGCTGTTGTCGGGGCTGGGGCTGACCCTGCGCTACATGTTCAGGCGCCCGGTCACCGTCAACTACCCCTACGAGAAGGGCCCGCTCAGCACCCGCTTTCGCGGCGAGCATGCGCTGCGGCGCTACCCGAACGGCGAGGAGCGCTGCATCGCCTGCAAATTGTGCGAGGCGATCTGCCCGGCGCTGGCGATCACGATCGAGGCCGAGCCGCGCGAGGACGGCAGCCGGCGCACCACGCGCTACGACATCGACATGACCAAATGCATCTATTGCGGCTATTGCCAGGAGGCCTGCCCGGTCGACGCGATCGTCGAGGGCCCGAATTTCGAGTTCGCCGCCGAAACCCGCGAGGAGCTGTTCTACGACAAGCAAAAGCTCCTGGACAACGGCGACCGCTGGGAGCCGCAGATCGCCAAGAACCTGGCGCTCGACGCGCCCTACCGGTGATCCGGATGCGGTCGGGATTGGCGTATGGGCGGCGAGGCGCGGCTGCAGCACGGACCGTCGCCATTACGTCACCCCCGCGAAAGCGGGGGTCCATCGGCCGTCTCCACGGCTCAGGCGCCGGTTTCGTCGCACAGGTCGCGCCAAGTCGGGTTCGCCTGCTCGATCAGTTGGATTTTCCGGGCCCGTCGCCACTGCTTGATGCGATTCTCGCACGACCCGGCTGCCCCATGGACCCCCGCTTTCGCGGGGGTGACGAGGAAGCCAGGAGAAACGGGAAAGGCGGGGGCGACGAAGAAGCGCTCAGAGGCGAACGAAGCGGGGGCGACAAAAAAGCTTCGTTGCTTACAGGACGTCCTCGATGATCCTCCAGGCGATCCTGTTCTACATCTTCGCCGCGGTCGCCGTGGCGTCCGGGGCGATGGTCGTCTCGGCGCGCAACCCGGTGCACTCGGTGCTGTTTTTGATCCTGGCCTTCTTCAACACCGCCGGCCTCTTCGTGCTGATCGGGGCGGAGTTCCTGGCGATGATCCTCGTCATCGTCTATGTCGGGGCGGTGGCGGTCCTGTTTTTGTTCGTGGTGATGATGCTCAATATCGACTTTGTCGAATTGCGCAGCGGCTTTGTGCGCTATCTGCCGGTCGGCGCGCTGGTCGGGCTGATCCTGCTGGCCGAGCTGGTGCTCGTGGTCGGCGGCTGGGCGCTGGTCCCCGGCGGGCCGGCGGCGGCGGCGCTGCCGGCGGGCGGCGTCGCCCTCGACAACACCAGGGCGCTCGGCGGCATCCTCTACACCCGCTATCTGTTCGCCTTTCAAGGGGCCGGGCTGATCCTGCTGGTCGCCATGGTCGGCGCGATCGTCCTGACCCTGCGCCACCGCCCCGACGCGCGGCGGCAATCGATCTCGGCCCAGCTCGCCCGCACCCGCGCGCAGTCGGTCGAAATCGTCAAGGTTCCGGTCGGCGGGGGCGGCTGATGGCGATCGGCCTCGCCCATTACCTGACCGTCGGCGCGATCCTGTTCACGCTCGGGATCTTCGGCATCTTCCTCAACCGCAAGAACATCATCGTCATCCTGATGTCGATCGAGCTGATGCTGCTGGCGGTCAACATCAACTTCGTCGCCTTCTCGGTCTTTCTGAACAATCTGGTCGGGCAGGCCTTCGCCATGTTCGTGCTGACCGTGGCGGCGGCCGAGGCGGCGATCGGGCTGGCCATCCTGGTCGTCTATTTCCGCATCCGCGGCTCGATCGGCGTCGACGACATCACGATGATGAAGGGCTGAGAGTGACCGCGTTTATGATCGCCCGGCCGACGCGCCGCCGAGATTGCCGGGCCGCGCCCGGCAATGACGGTTTCAAGGGCTGACGCCGTGGCCGTCGCCATCGTTTTCCTGCCGCTCTTCGCCGCCATCATCGCCGGCTTTTTCGGCCGCGCGATCGGCGACCGCGGCTCGCAAATCGTCACCTGCGCCGCCATCCTGCTGGCGGCGGCGCTGTCGATCCCGGTCTTTCTCGACATTCTCGCCGCCGAGGGGCCGCGGGTGATCCCGCTGGCGACCTGGATCGTCGCCGGCGGGGTCGATGTCGCCTGGTCGATCCGGCTCGACACCTTGAGCGGCGTGATGATGGTCACCGTGACCGTCCTCTCGTCGATGATCCATGTCTATTCGATCGGCTACATGGCCGAGGATCCGTCGATCCCGCGCTTTATGGCCTATATGAGCCTGTTCACCTTCGCCATGCTGGCATTGGTCACGGCCAACGACCTGGTGCAGCTGTTCTTCGGCTGGGAGGGTGTGGGCCTGATGTCGTACCTGCTGATCGGCTTCTGGTACGACCGCCCGGCGGCCAACGCCGCCGCGATCAAGGCGTTCGTCGTCAACCGGGTCGGCGATTTCGGCTTCGCCCTCGGCATCTTCGCGGTGTTTGTGATCTTCGGCACGCTCGATTTCGGCACGATCTTCGCCAAGGCGCCGAGCGTCGCCGGCACGACGATGGATTTCCTTGGCTGGCGGGTCGATGCGCTGGCCCTGATCGGCATCCTCCTGTTCATCGGCGCGATCGGGAAATCGGCGCAGATCCCGCTCCACACCTGGCTGCCCGATGCGATGGAGGGCCCGACCCCGGTCTCGGCGCTGATCCATGCGGCGACGATGGTGACGGCCGGCGTGTTCATGGTCGCGCGCTTTTCGCCGATCTTCGAATATGCGCCGACCGCGATCGCCGTCGTCGGCGTGATCGGCGCCACCACCTGCATTTTCGCCGCCAGCATCGGCATGGCGCAGAACGACATCAAAAAGGTGGTCGCCTATTCGACCTGCAGCCAGCTCGGCTACATGTTCATCGGCTGCGGCGTCTCGGCCTATGCCGCCGGCATCTTTCACCTGTTCACCCACGCCTTCTTCAAGGGCCTCCTGTTCCTGTGCTGCGGCGCGGTGATCCACGCGATGGGCGGCGAGCAGGACATGCGCCGCATGGGCGGGCTGTGGCGCAAGACCCCGGTCACTTACGTCACGATGTGGGTGGGCGCGCTGTCGCTGAGCGCCATCGGCATTTGGGGCGTCGGCTTTTCCGGCTATTTCTCGAAGGACACGATCCTCGATGCGGCCTGGGCCTCGGGGACGGCGGTCGGCCGCTATGGCTGGGTTCTCGGCACCCTGACGGCGTTCATGACCGCCTTTTACATCTCTCGCGTGATGTTCATGACCTTTCACGGCGAGTCGCGCGCCGACGAAGAGACGCTGCATCATGCCCACGACGCCCCGTGGGTGATGCTGATCCCGCTGATCGTGCTGGCGATCGGTGCGGCCTTCTTTGGCGGGCTCGCCGACAGCCATTTTGTCGGCGATCAGCACGAGGCCTTCTGGAAAAGCTCGATCTTCGTGCTGCCGCAATACAATTCGCTCGCCGCGGCCGAAGGGGTCCCGACTGGCGATCCGCTATCTGCCGCTCGTCATGGCGCTCGCCGGCATCGGCATCGCCTATGTCTTCTACGTCGTCGACCCGAGATTGCCGGTGCGGCTGGCCGCGCAATTCCGCGCGATCTATCTGTTTGTGCTCAACAAATGGTACTTCGACGAGTTCTATGATTGGGTCTTTGTGCGCACCGCCTTCGTGCTCGGCGACGGGCTGTGGAAGTCGGGCGACGGCGCGGTGATCGACGGCCTCGGCCCTGACGGCGTCTCGGCGATGACCCGTGATTTGGCGCGGCAGGCGAGCCGGCTGCAGACCGGCTATGTCTACCACTACGCCTTTGTCATGATGATCGGCCTGGTCGCGCTCGTGACCTGGTACCTGGTGCCGCGGTGAGGGCGGGGCCGCCGCGATGAGCCCAGCCCTGAGCCATTGGCCGCTCCTGTCGCTGGTGACGTTCCTGCCGCTGGTCGGCGCCGCCTTCATCATGATGGCGCGCGGCGAGGCGGCGGTTGTCGCCCGCAATGCGCGCTGGATCGCGTTGTGGACCTCGCTGATCGTCTTCGCCTTGTCGCTGTTGCTGTGGATCGGGTTCGACCCCAACACCGCCGCCTTCCAGTTTGTCGAGCGCGCCGATTGGGTCACCCTCGGCGGCTTCAAGTTCAGCTACCACATGGGGATCGACGGCATCTCGCTGTTCTTCATCCTGCTGTCGACCTTGCTGACCCTGCTGTCGATCGTCTCGGCCTGGGAAGTCATCCAGGTGCGCGTCAAGGAGTTCATGGTCGCGTTCCTGGTGCTCGAGACGCTGATGGTCGGGATTTTCTGCGCCCTCGACTTCATCGTGTTTCTATGTCTTTTTCGAAGGCGTGCTGGTCCCGATGTTCCTGATCATCGGGATCTGGGGCGCATCGAACCGGATCTACGCCGCCTTCAAATTCTTCCTTTATACGCTGTTGGGCTCGGTGCTGATGCTGCTGGCGGTGCTGGCGGTCTATTTCCAGACCGGGACGACCGACATCGAGTATGCGCTGAACCACGCCGAGCTGTTTCCGCTTGGCCTGCAGAAATGGCTGTGGCTCGCCTTTTTCGCGTCCTTTGCGATCAAGGTCCCGATGTGGCCGGTCCACACCTGGCTGCCCGACGCGCATGTCGAGGCGCCGACCGCCGGCTCGGTCATCCTCGCCGGCATTCTCTTGAAGCTCGGCGGCTACGGCTTCATCCGGTTCTCGCTGCCGATGTTCCCGCTCGCCTCGCATTACTTCACGCCGCTGATATTCATCCTCAGCGCGATCGCGGTCATCTACACCTCGCTGGTGGCGCTGGCCCAGACCGACATGAAGAAGCTGGTCGCCTATTCGTCGATCGCCCATATGGGCTTCGTCACGATGGGCACCTTTGCGGTGACCAGCGAGGCGATGCAGGGCGCGGTCATCCAGATGCTGAGCCACGGCCTTGTCTCGGCGGCGCTCTTCCTCTGCGTCGGCGTCCTCTACGACCGGCTGCACACGCACGAGATCGCCCGCTTCGGCGGGCTCGTCCACCGCATGCCGGCCTACGCCTTCGTCTTTATGGCGTTCACCCTGGCGGCGGTCGGGCTGCCCGGGACCAGCGGCTTTGTCGGCGAGTTTTTGATCCTGCTCGGCACCTTCCGGGTCAGCACCCTCGAATGCACCCTGGCGGCGACGGCGATGTTCCTCGGCGTCGCCTACATGCTCTACCTCTACCGCCGCGTCGTCTTCGGCACGCTCACCCGCGCCGAGCTGCGCGACTTTCTCGATCTGAGCCCGCGCGAAAAGCTGGTGTTCGCGCCGCTCCTCGTGCTGGTGCTGTGGATGGGCTTCTACCCGAGCTCGTTCCTGCAGCCGATCCAGGCCTCGGTCGACCACCTGGTCAACCAGGTCCATGCCGCGACCGACGCCGCCGGGCTGCGCCGCGCGAGCCTGCCTTAGACGGAACGTGATGCCGCATTTGCCGATCCCCGACCTCTCGCCGGCGCTGCCGGAAATGGTCCTCGCCGGCGCGGCGATGGCGCTGCTGATCTTTGGGGTGCTGCGCGGCGAGCGCTCGGCGCGGCTTGTCTCCTGGCTCGCGATCGCGGTCCTGATCCTGGTCCTCGTCGTCGCCCAGCTCGGCGGCGACGGGCGCCGCGTCGGCTTCTACGGCATGTTCGTCACCGACGCCTTCGCCCTCTTCATGAAGGCGCTGGTGCTGATCGGCTCGGCCGCGGCGATCCTGATGGCGATCCGCTACAACGAGGACGAGGGCATCGCCCGCTTCGAGTTCCCGGTCCTGGTGCTGCTGGCGACGACCGGGATGATGGTGATGATCTCGGCCAACGATCTGATCACCCTCTATGTCGGGCTCGAGCTGCAGAACCTTGCGCTCTACGTCGTCGCCAGCTTCAACCGCGAATCGGCGCGGTCGAGCGAGGCCGGGCTCAAATACTTCGTCCTCGGCGGGCTGTCCTCGGGGATGCTGCTCTACGGCGCCTCGCTCGTTTACGGCTTCACCGGCACCACCGCCTTTGCCGACCTCGCCCATATGCTGGCGGGCGGCGCGCCGGCCTCGACCGGGCTCATCATCGGCCTCGCCTTTGTCGTCGTCGGCCTCGCCTTCAAGGTCTCGGCGGTGCCGTTCCACATGTGGACCCCCGATGTCTACGAGGGCGCCCCGACCCCGGTCGCGGCGTTCTTCGCCGTCGCCCCCAAGATGGCGGCGCTGGCCTTGTTCCTGCGCTTCATGCTGGAGCCGTTTGGGCCGCTGATCGAAGAGTGGCGCCAGATCATCGTCTTTCTGTCGATCGCCTCGATGGTGTTCGGCGCCGTCGCCGCGATCGCCCAGACCAACATCAAGCGGCTGATGGCCTACAGCTCGATCGGCCATGTCGGCTATGCGCTGATCGGCCTCGCCACCGGCACCGCAGCCGGGGTTCGCGGGGTGCTGGTCTATCTGGCGATCTACCTGTTCATGAACCTCGGCGCCTGGGGGGTGATCCTGTGCATGCGTCGGCAGGGGCGGATGCTCGAGGAGATCGCCGATCTTGCCGGCCTGTCGCGCTCGCAGCCGGCGCTGGCCCTGGCGCTGGCGATCTTCATGTTCGCGCTGACCGGGATCCCGCCGACCGCGGGCTTCTTCGCCAAGCTCTATATTTTTCTGGCGGCGATCGACGCCAAGCTCTTCGGCCTCGCGGTGATCGGCGTCGTCACCAGCGTCGTCGGCGCGGTCTATTACCTGCGCGTCGTCAAGGTCATGTATTTCGACGAAGGGGAGGGGGCCTTCGACCGCCCGATCGCCGCCGAGCTCAAGGGCCTGCTGCTGGTGACCGCGGTCGTCACGATGTTCTTCTTCCTGTTCCCGGGACCGATCGTCGGCGGCGCCGAGGTGGCGGCCTCGGCCCTGTTCCTGCCGTGACATCATCGCCGCCGCGGCTCGGCGCGGGCTATCGGCTGGTCTGCCGCGGCGCGGTCGGCAGCACCAACGACGAGGCCAAGGACCTCGCCCGCGCCGGGGCCGAGGAGGGGACCCTGGTCTGGGCGCGGGAGCAGACCGCCGGGCGCGGGCGGCGCGGCCGGGTCTGGGCGTCGCCGCCGGGGAACCTCTACCTGTCGCTGGTGTTGCGGCCGACCTGCCCCGCCGACCGCGCGGCGCAGCTCGGCTTCGCCGCGGCGCTCGCGGTCGGCGATGCGTTGGCGCAAGCGCCCGGCGCGGCTCTCGGCGCCGCCTATAAATGGCCGAACGACGTGCTGGTCGGCGGCCGCAAGATCGCCGGCATCCTGCTCGAATTGGAGACGGGGGAGGGGAGCAGGCTGGCGTTTCTGGTGGTCGGCGTCGGCGTCAACCTCGTTTCGGCGCCGCCCGACGCCGAGTTCCCGGCGACCTCGGTCCTGGCCGAGAGCGGGAACGCGGTCGAGCCGGCGGCGATGCTCGAAGCCTTCGCCGGTCATTTCCGATCCTGGGCGGAGCGCTGGCGCGAGGAGGGCTTCGCCCCGCTGCGAGAGGCGTGGCGGGCGCGCGCCGTCGCTCTCGGCGAGCCGATCCGGGTCCGCCTGGAGACCGCCGTCTTGCACGGCCGCTTTGTCGATATAGATCAGCAGGGGGCGCTGCTGCTCGACGCCGCCGGCTCGCGCCGCCGGATTTCGGCCGGCGAGGTCTTCCCTACCCGCGGCTGAGAGGCTGTGCATGCTGCTCGCGATCGATTCGGGGAACACCAATGTGGTCTGCGCCGTCTATGCCGGGGACGAGCTGAAAGGCTCGTGGCGCGCGTCGACGAACCCGGACCGGACGGCCGACGAGTACGCGGTCTGGCTGACCCAGCTGATGGCGCTCGCCGGCCTCAAGCCCGGCGATATCGACGCGACGATCATCGGCAGCGTGGTGCCCGAGGCGACCTTCAACCTCAGCCGTCTGTGCCAACGCTATTTCGGGCATGAGCCGCTGATCGTCGGCCGCCCGGACTGCTTTCTCGGCATCGGCGTCGATGTCGACATGCCGGCCGAGCAGGTCGGCGCCGACCGCGTGGCCAACGCGGTGGCGGCGCAGGACCGCTATCGGCCGCCGCTGATCGTGCTCGATTTCGGCACCGCGACGACCTTCGACGTGGTCGACCGCCTCGGCAATTACTGCGGCGGCGTGATCGCCCCCGGAATCAACCTGTCATTGCGCGCGCTCGACATGGCGGCGGCGCAATTGCCGCGGATCGGCATCCGCCGCCCGCCCGGCGTGGTCGGGCGCAGCACCGTGCCGGCGATGCAGTCGGGCGTCTTCTGGGGCTATGTCGGGCTGATCGAGGGCATCGTCCAGCGCATCCGCGCCGAGCGCGGCGAGGCGATGGCGGTGATCGCGACCGGCGGGCTCGCCCCGCTCCTCGCCGGCGCCACCGACGCGATCGACACGGTCGATCCCGATCTGACCTTGTGGGGCCTGCGCCTGATCTTTCGGAAAAACAGGAATCGATGAACGATTTTTCACCACGGCCGGGCAAGGCGCTCAGCAGCGGCGCCGCGGATCGGCACGATCCCGGCGCGCTTTATTTCGCGGCGCTCGGCGGCGCCGGCGAGATCGGCATGAACCTCAATCTCTACGGCTACGAGGGCGACTGGCTGATCGTCGATTGCGGCGTCACCTTCGGCGATGATTCGCAGCCCGGCCTCGATGTCGTGATGCCCGACCCGGGCTTTATCGCCGAGCGCCGCGACCGCCTGTTGGGGATCGTCGCGACGCACGCCCACGAGGACCATATCGGGGCCATCCCCTATCTGTGGAGCCAGCTGCGCTGCCCGGTCTGGGCGACGCCGTTCACCGCCTCGGTGCTGCGGGCGAAGCTCGGCGAGGCCGGCCTCGCGGGCAAGGTCGAGATCAATGTGGTGCCGCTGTCCGGACGGTTCGCGATCGGCCCCTTCGACCTCGAGCTGATCACCTTGACGCATTCGATCCCGGAGCCCAACGCGGTCGTGGTGCGCACCCCGGCCGGCACGGTGCTGCATACCGGCGATTGGAAATTCGACCCCGACCCGCTGGTCGGCGAGCCCACCGACGAGGACGCGTTGCAGCGCCTCGGCGACGAGGGCGTCCTGGCGATGATCTGCGATTCGACAAACGCGCTGCGGCCGGGAACCTCCGGGTCCGAGGCCGATCTGCGGCGCTCGCTGACCGATCTCGTCGGCCGCTACGACGCGCGCGTCGCGGTCGCCTGCTTCGCCTCGAACGTCGCCCGCCTCGAAACCATCGCGCACGCCGGCGCCGCGCACGGCCGCGACGTGGCCCTGGTCGGCCGGTCGCTCCGGCGCATCGACAAGGCCGCGCGCGAAAACGGCTATCTCAAGGACATCCCGCCGTTCTTGACCGAGGACGAGGCGGGGTACGTCCCGCGCGACCGGATCATGCTGATCTGCACCGGCAGCCAGGGCGAGCCGCGCGCCGCGCTGACCCGCATCGCCCGCGACGATCACCCGAACGTCGACCTGGAGCCGGGCGACGTCGTGATCTTCTCGTCGCGGATCATCCCCGGCAACGAAAAGCCGATCGGGCGGCTGCAGAACGCGCTGGCCCGGCTCGGCGTCGAGATCGTCACCGAGCTCGATCATTTCGTTCATGTGTCGGGGCACCCGGCGCGCGACGAGCTGGTGCGCATGTACCAGATGGTGCGGCCGCGGATCGCCATCCCGGTGCATGGCGAGGCGCGGCACATCATCGCCCATGCCCGGATCGCCGACGAGTGCCAGGTCCACCAGGCGCTGATCATCGAGAACGGCGACCTGGTTCGCCTCGCGTCGGGCGCCGCCGCCATCGTCGACGAGCTGCCGGTCGGCCGGCTGGCGAGCGACGGCAAGGGCCTGCTGCCGCTCGGCGGCGAAGCGCTCAAGGAACGCCGCCGGGCGGCCTTCAACGGCAGCGCCGTCGCCACCGTGGTGCTCGACCGGGAGGGCGGCCTCGCGGCCCCGCCGGCGGTCAGCGTGATCGGCCTGGTCGAGGCGGCGGCGGCGGAAGCGGCGGGGCCCGTCCTGCGCGCCGCCGTCGAGCGCGCGATCGACGAGCTGCCGGCCGGGCCGCGCCGCGACGACGGGGCGGTGCGCGACGCGGCCCGGCGCGCCTTGCGCCGCGCCCTCAACGAGCGCTTCGGCAAGCGCCCGCTGATCGAGATTCACCTGATCCGGATTTGACGCCACGATGAGCCTCCTATCGCGTCCCTGATTTGCCCCCTCGCCCCGCTTGCCGGGAGAGGGTCGGGGCGAGGGGCGGCGTTCAGCGCGAGCCGTCATGATCGGCCGGCTCAACCACGTCGCGATCGTCGTGCCGGATCTCACCGCTGCGGCGGCGGTCTATCGCCAGGCATTGGGCGCGCGGGTTTCGGCCCCGCAGCCGCTGCCGGCGCACGGTGTCACCGTGGTCTTTGTCGAATTGCCCAACACAAAGATCGAGCTCCTCGAGCCGCTCGGCCCGGATTCGCCGGTGCGCGGCTTTCTCGACCGCAACCCGGCCGGCGGCATGCATCATCTGTGCTGCGAGGTCGACGACATCATCGCTGCGCGCGACCGGCTGCGGGCGGCGGGCGCGCGGGTGCTCGGCGATGGCGAGCCCCGGCTCGGCGCCCACGACAGGCCGGTGCTGTTTTTGCACCCGAAGGATTTTTGCGGCGCCCTGATCGAGCTCGAGGAGGCGCCGGGCGGCCGTGGCGCGGGATGAGTTGTCATGACCTGGTTCACCGGCGTCGTCGTCTACGTGCTCGTCTGGTGGGTGACGATCTTCGCGGTGCTGCCGTTATGGGTCACCCCGTCGGAGCCCGACGACCCCGGCTTTGCCGCCGGCGCGCCGCAGCAGCCGCGGCTGGCGAGGAAGGCGCTGGTCACGACCGCGGTCGCGACGGTGATCTGGCTGATCATCTACGCCGTGGTGCGCTCGCCGTGGTTCAGCTTTCGCGGGTCGTGAGATGAGCGCCGCCTATTGCCGGGCGGCCCCCGGACATCCGATCCACGGCCCTTACCACGACGCCGAATACGGCTTTCCGACCGGGGACGAGCGCGCGCTGTTCGAACGGCTGGCGCTCGAGATCAACCAGGCCGGGCTGTCGTGGCTGACCATCCTGAAAAAGCGCGCCGCGTTTCGCGCCGCCTTCGCCGATTTCGAGGTCGACCGCGTCGCCGCCTTCGGCCCGGACGAGGCAGCAAGGCTGCTGGCCGACCCCGGGATCGTGCGCAACCGCCTCAAGGTTGAGGCGGCGATCGAGAACGCGCGGCGCATCCAGGCGCTGCGCCGGTCGCACGGGTCGTTCGCCCTCTGGCTCGACGCGCATCATCCGCGCTCGCCCGAGGATTGGACGCGGCTCTTTCGGCAGACATTCCGCTTCACCGGCGGGCAGATCGTCGGCGAATTCCTGATGAGCGTCGGCTATCTGCCCGGCGCCCACGAGCCCGATTGCCCCGCCTTTGCCCGGATCGCCGCGCTGTCGCCGCCATGGTCGAGGGCCGCGGCGTAAGGCGCAGCCGTCAGCCGTGAAGGCGCAGCAGCGCCGCGACGCCGCCGAGAATGGCGAGGGTCTGCAGACCCACGGCGCCGAACATCCATTTCAGCGTCTCGGCGCGAGACTCGGCGATCTTTCCTTCCTGCGAGCCTGCGCCGTGCAGCCAGTTCGGCAAGCCGAAGGTCGAGATATTCCCGGGTGACGACGGCCTCGCCGATCGTGTCCGAGAGAGCGCTGGCGATATCCTGCGCTTGCCGTGCGGGCAGTCCCGCCGCCTCCAGACGCTGGGCAAGCTTCAAGGTGTCGAAAGCGACGCCGGCCATGAACTTATCTATCGCCGGACGAGCGGGCTCGCGCAACCGTGTTCCGCTCACCGCCGGAGCAGGCCGACAAGCTCGAGGTGCGGGGTCCACATGAACTGGTCGATGGGCGCGATGCTTTCCAGCCGGAAGCCGCCCTGGATCAACAGCGCCGCATCGCGGGCGAAGGTGGCGGGGTTGCAGGAGACCGAGACGATCGTGTCGAGCGCCGAATGGGCGAGCGCCGCGGCCTGGCGTGCGGCCCCGGCGCGCGGCGGGTCGAGCACGGCGGCGGCGTAGCCGGCGAGCGCCTCGGGCGGCAGCGGGTCGCGCGCGAGGTCGCGCCGCTCGACCGTGAGCCCCTTGAGCGTCGAGGCGGCGCGGGCAAGCGCCGCGGCGGCGCGCTCGTCGCCCTCGACCGCGTGCGCCGGCCCGTCGCGCGCCAGGGCAAGGGCGAAGGCGCCGAGCCCGGCGAACAGATCGAGCGCCGGGCGCCGCGGGCCGATCCCGGCGATGACCTCGTCGACAAGGATGCGCTCGGCCGCTTCGCTCGCCTGCAGGAAGGCGCCGGGCGGGACCGTGACGGCGACGCCGGACAGGACCACGCGCACCGGCCGGCGTTCGGTGACGAGGGTGTCCTCGCCGCGCGAGCGCCAGACGATGCGGGCGAGGTCGCGGTCCTCGGCGAGCCCGGCCAGCGTTTCGAGGGCCGCGAGCCCCGGCGGCGCGGCATTTCGAGCAGCAGGTCGACGCCGCTGTCGGTGCGGGTCAAGGCCGCTTCGGCCTCGCCCCCCGGCGGCAGCAGATCGGGGGCGAGGCGCCGCAGCTCGCCGGCGAGGGCAAAGAGCGCCGGCTCCAGCACAGCGCACTCCCGCAGGTCGACCAGATCGTGTCGGAAACGCTCGCGGAACCCGACCCGCGCGGGCTGACGCGGGTCGCGCGGGCGCATCAGCCCGAGCCGGGCCCGCCGCCGCGCCGGCGCGACGACCCGCAGCGGGCGAACAACGCCGGGGTCGATCCCGGCTCGGCGCAGCGCGCCGCGCAACGCGTCGAGCTTGACCTCGCGGTAGAGCGCCGGATCGAGATGCTGCAGGGCGCAGCCGCCGCAGCGGCCGAAATGCGGGCATGGCGGCTCGGCGCGCCCCGGCCCCGCGGCGAGAAGCTCGGCGAGCCGCCCCTCGCGCCCGCCGCCGCGTCGGGCGCCGAGGCGGACGCGCGCCCGGTCGCCCGGGGCCGTGAACGGCACAAACACCGGCTCGCCCCGCCATCGGGCGACGCCGTCGCCGGCGGCCCCGACCCGCTCGACCACGAGCTCGGCTTCCGCCGCCACCTCAGCCGCCTCCCGAGGCGGGGAGCAGCTCCCGCGTCCACCCCAGCAGGCGGTAGGCGAGGAGGCCGACCCATTCCTTGCCGGCGACGGTGGCCGCGCTCAGCCCGTCGAGCAGGTTGAAGCCGGGCCGCAGACCGGTCGCCGGATCGATCTTGAAATCGACCGGGTAGGGGATGACCGCCCAGCCGGCGGCGCGGAACGAGGCGACGGCGCGCGGCATGTGAAAGGCCGAGGTGACGAGCACCCAGCGTTCGCCGGGCCGGGGGTGGATCAGGTCTTGGGCGAAGACCGCGTTCTCGTGGGTGCTGCGCGAGCGCTCCTCGAGGATGACCCGCGAGCGGGCGATCCCCTCGTCGAGCACAAAGGGCAGGCTCGCCCGCGCCTCCGGGTTGCCGACCGGAAAGAACTCGCCCTCGCCGCCGATCAGCGCGAGCTTCGCCTCGGGATGGCGGCGGGCCAGCGCCACCCCGGCCAACACCCGCGCGACCGAGCTGTTGAAGACGGTCTCGCCATAGGCAAGCGACAGCCGCGGGTCGACCGCGCCGCCCAGCACCAGGATGCCGTCGATCTTCTCCGGCAGCTGCGCCGGCCGCGGAAACCGCTCTTCGAGCGCCAACAGCATCGCCGGCCCGACCGGCGCCACGGCCAGCGCCAGGAACCCCAGCGCGGCGAGGCCGATCAGCGCCTTGCCGCGCCGGCCCCGCGAGAAGAGCAGCAGCGCAAAACCGGCGAGGAGGCACAGCAGCAGCAGATTGCCGGGCTGCAGCAGCGCCCACACGGCCTTGCCGAAGAGAAAGGTCATCGCGCGCCTCGCTGCGGCAAGAAACCCCTGCCCCGGACCCTGCCGCGGGCCTATGATGCGGAGATCGGGCATCTCGGCAAGAGCGGGTCCATGCTGATGAGCGACATCCATCATTATATCGACGGCAAGCCGGTCGAAGGCGCCGGCGGACGCTGGGGCGACGTCTACAACCCGGCGGCCGGCGAGAAGATTCGGCGCGTCGCCTTCGCCGCCGCCGGCGAGGTCGACCGCGCCGTGCAGGCCGCGGCCGCGGCGTTCCCCGGCTGGGCCGCGACCCCGCCGCTGACCCGCGCGCGCATTCTGTTCAGGTTTCTCGAATTGCTGAACCGCGACCACGACGCGCTGGCGCGGGTGATCTCGGAGGAGCACGGCAAGGTCTTTTCCGACGCCCAGGGCGAGATCGACCGCGGCCTCGAGGTCGTCGAGTTCGCCTGCGGCATTCCGCATCTCCTGAAGGGCGAGTTCACCGAGCAGGTCGGGCGCGGCATCGACAGCTGGTCGGTGCGCCAGCCGCTCGGCGTGTGCGCCGGCATCACGCCCTTCAACTTCCCGGCGATGGTGCCGATGTGGATGTTCCCGATGGCGCTCGCCTGCGGCAACGCCTTTATCCTGAAGCCGTCGGAGCGCGACCCGTCGGCCGGGTTCCGGATCGCTGAATTGCTGACCGAGGCCGGACTCCCGCCCGGCGTCTTCAACGTCGTCAACGGCGACAAGGAGGCGGTCGACGCGATCCTGACCCATCCGGGGATCAGCGCCGTCAGCTTTGTCGGCTCGACCGCGATCGCCGAATACATCTATGCGACCGCCGCCGCGGCCGGAAAGCGGGTGCAGGCGCTGGGCGGCGCCAAGAACCACATGGTGGTGATGCCCGACGCCGACCTCGACATGGCGACCGATGCCTTGATGGGCTCGGCCTATGGCGCGGCCGGCGAGCGCTGCATGGCGATCTCGGTCGCGGTCGCGGTCGGCGGCATCGGCGACAAATTGATGGACAAGCTCGCGCCGCGGGTGCGGGCCCTGAAGATCGGCCCCGGCGCCGATCCCGAAGCGCAAATGGGCCCACTCGTCACCCGCCAGCACCTGGACAAAGTGCGCGCCTATGTCGACCTCGGCGTCCGCGAGGGAGCGAAGCTCGCCGTCGATGGCCGCGGCCTCAAATTGCAGGGCTACGAGAACGGGTTCTTCCTCGGCGGCTGCCTGTTCGACGAGGTCAAGCCCGAGATGCGGATCTATCAGGAGGAGATCTTCGGGCCGGTGCTGGCGGTCGTGCGCAGCCCCGATTTCGATCATGCGACCAAGCTCGTCAACGATCACGAATACGGCAACGGCACGGCGATCTTCACCCGCGACGGCGACGCGGCGCGCGAATTTTCGAACCGCATCCAGATCGGCATGGTCGGGATCAACCTGCCGATCCCGGTGCCGATGGCGTTCCACAGCTTCGGCGGCTGGAAGCGCTCGCTGTTCGGCGACACGGCGGTCTACGGGCCGGAGGGCGTGCGCTTCTACACGCGCCTGAAGACGATGACCGCGCGCTGGCCGACCGGCGTGCGCGCCGGCGCCGAATACGTGATGCCGACCATGCGGTAGGCGGCCGACGCCCCCCAGGGAAGCGTATCGGTGCGCCGTTCGTCGCGGGAACGGCGGCCGGCGGCGCGGCACGCTTAGAGCAAGTAGGTTCGCGACCTTGACGAGATTGCTTCGCGGAGCCTGTCCTCGGGCGGCGCAGCGCGCCGACCCGCGGGCTCGCAATGACAACGGTTATCCTCGTCATTGCGAGGAGCGAAGCGACGAAGCAATCTCGATCCGACGATGCGACCCGATAGACATCCGCTTCAGAGAAATAGCGAATCGGGCTTGAGGGATGCGGACCGATTTCACGGCCGAGCAGCTCGCCGACGCCGACATCGCCGCGTCCGAGAAGGTGCTGCGGACCTGCACCCATTGCGGGTTCTGCACCGCGACCTGCCCGACCTATGTCCTGCTCGGCGACGAGCTCGACAGCCCGCGCGGCCGCATCTACCTGATCAAGGACATGCTCGCCGGCGGCAAGGTCGGCGTCGACACGGTCAAGCATATCGACCGCTGTCTTTCGTGCCTCGCCTGCATGACGACCTGCCCCTCCGGCGTCAACTACATGCACCTGGTCGACCACGCCCGGCGCTGGATCGAACGGAACTACCGCCGCCCATGGGGCGAGCGGGCGCTGCGCCGGCTGCTCGGCATGGTGCTGACCCGCCCGTCGCTGCTCCGTCCGGCCTTGCGCGCCGCCGCCCCCGCCAGGCGTTTCGCGCGCCTCCTGCCGCGCCGCCTGCAACCGCTCCTGGCCCTCGCCCCGACCGCGATCGCCGCGGCCTCGCCGATGGACCGGCCGCAGGTCTTTCCGGCCGAAGGAGAGCGGCGGATGCGGGCGGCGTTGCTGCCCGGCTGCGCCCAGCAGGTCCTGGCCCCCGAGATCAACGAAGCGACCATTCGGCTCCTGACCCGGCGCGGCTGCGAGGTCGTCGTGGCCCCGGGCAGCGGCTGCTGCGGCTCGCTCGTCCACCATCTCGGCGAGGAAGCGGCGGCGCTCGCCTTCGCGCGCCGCAACATCGACGCCTGGGAGCGCGAGCGCCTCGCCGCCGGGCTCGACGCCGTCGTCGTCAACGCCTCGGGCTGCGGCACGACGGTCAAGGATTACGGCTTCATGCTGCGCGAGGACCGCGCCTATGCCGGGAAGGCGGCGCGGATCGCCGCGCTCGCCCGCGACGTCACCGAGGTGGTTGAAGCGCTGGGGCTCGGCCCGGCCGCGCCGGCGGCCGGCGGCCGGCGCGTCGCCTATCATTCGGCCTGCTCGATGCAGCACGGCCAGCGCCTTCACGCCGGGCCCAAGGCGCTGCTGGCGCAGGCCGGGTTCGAGACGCTCGACGTGCCGGAAGGGCATCTGTGCTGCGGCTCGGCCGGAACCTACAACCTGCTGCAGCCGGACATCGCCGGGAAGCTGCGCGATCGCAAGCTCGCCAATATCGCCACGACCCGGCCCGATTTCGTCGCCGCCGGCAATATCGGCTGCATCGCCCAGCTCGCCGGCGGCTGCCCGGCCCCGGTCGTGCACACGGTCGAGCTCCTCGACTGGGCCACCGGCGGCCCGGCCCCGCGCGCCCTGCGCGGCGGTCAGCGCAGCCGCCGGCGGGCGAGCGCGGGGACCAGCAGCGACAGCGCCAGGGCCGCGGCGCCGATCACGGTCGGGGCCAGCCAGTCGGCCCCGCCGAGCATCAGCCGCCCTCCGGCCGCGCCGAAATCGACATAGGCGACCGTCATCGGCAGCTGCCCCAGGAGCGACCCCGCCGCGTAGGCCGCGAGCGGCAGGCGGGTCAGCCCGAGCGCATAGTTGGTCAGGCTGTGCGGCAGGACCGGGATCAGCCGCAGCACGGCGACGCTGCGCCAGCCGCCGCGCTCGACCCTGTCGAGGATCGGGCGCAGGCGGGCGAAGCCGGTCGGGTCGATCAGCCCGGAATTGAGATATCGCGCCACGAGAAACCCGGCGACCGCGCCGGCGACGCTGCCGAGCGCCGCCCACCACACACCCCAGCCGATGCCGAACAGCAGCCCGGCGACGATCGCCAGCAGGGTGCGCGGGATGAACAGCAGGCTCGCCGCGATATGCGCGGCGAGAAAGGCCAGCGGCGCCGCCGGCCAGCGGCCGATCGCCGCGCCGATCGCCGCCGGCTCGAAATCGGCCCGCCACCGCCACGCCGCGACGGCGCCCGCCGCCAAGAGCCCGAGCGCCAGCAGCCGCGCCGCGCGGCGAAGACCGGCCAGCGGCGGACCGGGCGGGGCCGCGTCGCGACCGTCCGCGGTCATCGCGGCAAGGCGGCCGAGGCGGCGTTCGCGGCGAGCGGGACCTCGTCGATCAGGCTCGGGTTCATCGCCCGGCGCTGCAGCCACATGACCCCGAAGAGGTCGACGATGCCGACGCCGAGCCGGTCGAGCACGCCGTATTTCGAGGCGCCGCGCCGGCGCGGCCGATGATTGACCGGGGCCGAGCGCACGATCGCGCCGGCGCGCAGCGCCAGCGCCGGCAGAAACCGGTGCATGTGGTCGAAATCCGGCAGGTCGAGGAAGAGCGCCCGCGGGAACAGCTTCAGACCGCAGCCGGTGTCCGGCGTGGCGTCGCCGAGGAGCCGGCGGCGGCAAAGATTGGCGATTCCCGACGCCGCACGCTTTGACCAGCTGTCGCGGCGGTTGCGGCGATGCCCGACGATCATCAGCGGCGGCGCTTGCGGCGCGGCGCGGACCAGCCGCCACAGCTCGGGGATGTCGGCGGGGTCGTTTTGGCCGTCGCCGTCGAGCGTGACGATCCAGGCGGCGCGCGCCGCCTTCACCCCGGTGCGGACCGCCGCGCTCTGGCCGCAGCACGCGGCATGCCGCAGCAGCCGGAGCTGCGGGGTCTGCGCCGCGAGCCGCAGCACCTCCTCGCCGGTCCCGTCGTCGCTGCCGTCGTCGACAAAGACAATCTCGTACCCGGCCAGGCCGTCGAGGGCCGAGCGGATCTCATCGAGCAGCGGCGCAATGTTCTGGGCCTCGTTCTTGACCGGAATAACGACGGAGAGGTCCATGAACTCGATGGCGGAACCGCGAACGAGGCGGATTTAGCATGTTTCCCTGGATCCGACAAACCGGCCGTGGCCGGGATGGCCGCCGCTCGCCAACCGCGCGGAACCGGGGGGCGGAACCGCAACCGCGCCGGCGGCATTTGATTATCAGGGATGAACAGTCGCGCGATCAATGAGTTGGCCGCCATTCTCGTGCATGATCACGGGCCCGCGGCGTTGCGCTGGGCGAGGCAGCGGCAGGCCTGGTATGCCCACGACCCGGATTCAGAGCTGTTCCGGCTGTGGGCGTCGATCGCCAGAGCGGCTGCGCGCCAGCTTCGAGAGCAGGCGGGCAAGGACGCCGCGGCCGGCCCGTCGCGGTGAGCCGCCCGGCGCCGCCGCCGCCTGCCGCTTGACCCCGGCGCGATCTCCCGGAAGGATGCGGCGCTGCCGGAAGGCTGAAGAGAGGATCGATCGTGTCGTCGCCGGACGAGCGTTACGATGCGGCGCATCTTGCGAAAGGAGCCGCGAATTACGGGGCGCTGACGCCGCTGTCGTTTCTGCCGCGCGCCGCTGCGGTCTATCCCGACAAGCCGGCGGTCGTGCACGGCGCCCTCCGCTTCACCTACCGCCAATTCCACGAGCGCTGCCGCCGGCTCGCCGATGCGCTGCGCCGTCGCGGGATCGGGCCGGGCGACACCGTCGCGGTCCTGGCCCCGAACGTTCCGGCCCTGCTGGAGGCGCATTACGGCGTGCCGATGGCGGGGGCAGTGCTGAACGCGCTGAACTACCGGCTCGACGCCCGCTCGCTCGCCTTCATCCTGGCGCATGGCGAGGCGAAGCTGTTGATCGCCGACCGCGAATTCGCGCCGGTCGTCAAACCGGCGCTGGCGCAGCTCGGCCGCCCGCTGCCGCTGGTCGAGATCGACGACAACAGCCGGCGGCGAGCCGCTCGGCGGCACCGAGTACGAGAGCGTTTCTCGGCGAAGGCGACGCGACGGCCGAATGGGCGATGCCCGGTGACGAATGGGCGCCGATCGCGCTCAACTACACCTCGGGCACCACCGGCGACCCGAAGGGGGTCGTCTACCACCACCGCGGCGCGTTTTTGAACGCGCTCGGCAATGCGATCACTTTCGGGCTCGACCGCCATTCGGTCTATCTGTGGACCCTGCCGATGTTCCACTGCAACGGCTGGACCTACACCTGGGCGGTGACGGCGGTCGCCGGGACCCATGTCTGCCTGCGCCGGGTCGAGCCGGGGCCGATCTTCACGGCGATCGCCGAGCACCGGGTGACCCATCTCTGCGGCGCGCCGATCGTGCTGAACATGCTGGCGCATGCGCCCGACGCCGTGAAGCGGCGCTTCGACCATGTCGTCGAGGCCGCGACCGGGGGCGCCGCCCCGCCCTCGGCGGTGATCGAGGCGATGGAGCGGCTGGGCTTCCGGGTGACCCACCTCTACGGCCTGACCGAAAGCTACGGCCCGTCGACGGTCTGCGCCTGGCAGGAGGAGTGGGCCGGGCTGCCGGTCGCAGAGCGCGCCGGGCGGATGGCGCGGCAGGGTGTCGCCTATCCGACGCTCGACCGGCCAGCGCGTCGTCGACCCGGCGACGATGGCCGATGTGGCGAGCGACGGCGCGACGATGGGCGAGCTGGTGCTGCGCAGCAACACGCTGATGAAGGGCTACCTGAAGAACCCGGCGGCGACCGAGGCGGCCTTTTCGCAGGGCTGGTTTCACACCGGCGATCTCGCGGTGCGGCATCCCGACGGCTATGTCGAGATCAAGGACCGCTCCAAGGACATCATCATCTCGGGCGGCGAGAACATCTCCTCGCTCGAAATCGAGGAGGCGCTCTATCGCCACCCGCAGGTCATGGAGGCGGCGGTGGTGGCCAGGCCCGACCCGGTCTGGGGCGAGACGCCGTGCGCCTTCGTCACCCTGAAGCCCGATGCCGGCCCGGTCTCGGCCGAGGACATCATCGCCTGGTGCCGCGCCACTCTCGCGCATTACAAGGCGCCGCGCGCGGTCGTCTTCGGGCCGCTTCCCAAGACCTCGACCGGCAAGATCCAGAAATACGCGCTGCGCGAGCGGGCCAGGGGACAGTGAGGTGACAGGCGATCATTCTCGTCATTGCCGGACCCGGCCTACGGCTGCCCGGTTCGGAGCGTCTTTCTGCCACAGCTGCGGGCGCCCGTCGGTTGCTTCCCCTCACCCTCCCGCTGTGCGGGTCCCTCCCTCTCCCCGCCCGCGGGGAGAGGGTCGGGGTGAGGGGCCTTCGCCGATACGTGACGACCCGGCCATCTCCGGGGCGCAGCGCAGATGCGCGGGTCGAGCCCGCGCATGACGGAACCCTCTGCGCGATGCGGCCGGTCGAGGAGCCTCACGCCATGACCGCGCTGCCGAGCTTCGATCTTGCGGGAGAGGTGGCGCTGGTCACCGGCGCGTCGAGCGGGATCGGCCGGCATCTGGCGCTGCTGCTGGCCGCCGCCGGGGCCAGGGTGGCGCTGGCCGCGCGGCGCGCCGACCGGCTCGCCGAGGCGGCGCGTGAGATCGAGGGCGAGGGCGGCAGCTGCCTGCCGCTCGCCTGCGATGTGACAAAGCAGGACAGCATCGCCGCGGCGATCGCCCGCGCCGAGGCGGGGCTCGGGCCGCTGTCGATCCTCGTCAACAACGCCGGCGTCGTCGTGTCGAAACCGCTGCTCGAGCATACCGAAGCGGACTGGGACTACGTCGTCGACACCAACCTGAAGGGTGCGTGGCTCGCGGCGCGCGAATTCGCCCAGCACCTCGTCGCGCTGAAGCGCCCGGGCCGGATCATCAACATCACTTCCGTGCTGGGGCTGCGCACGATCGGGCGAGTGCCGGCCTATTGCGCGGCCAAGGCCGGGCTGACCCATCTCACCCAGGTGCTGGCGATGGAGCTCGCGCGCTACGGCATCCTCGTCAATGCGCTGGCGCCCGGCTATGTCGAGACCGATTTCAACCGCGAGTTCTTCAGGACCAAACCCGGCCAGGATCTGATCGCCCGCATCCCCCTGCGGCGCATCGGCCAGCCCGCCGATCTCGACGGCGCGATGCTGCTGCTGGCCTCGCCGGCGGGGGCCTATATCAGCGGCGCGGTGATCGCGGTCGATGGCGGGCACGGCGTCGCCGCGATCTGAGGGCCAACGCGCGGCGCTGGCGCGGTTCCTCGCGGCCGCGGCCGAGGCCGATGCGGTCGAGATCGCCGCGATCGAGCCGCTCGCGGGCGGTGCGGTTCAGGAGAATTGGGGGCTGGACGCCAGGTTTGCCGGCGGACGACTCGCCGGCGCGCAGCGCTTGGTGCTGCGCGCCGACGCCGCGACCGGGGTGCCGTCGAGCCTCGGGCGCCTCCAGGAATTCGCCGTGCTGAAGGCCGCCTTCGCCGCCGGGGTGAGCGTGCCCGAGCCGCTCTTCGCGTGCGCCGACGCTGCGGTTTTCGGCAAGCCGTTCTTCGTCATGCGTCGCGCCGCCGGCAGCGCCGCCGCGCACCGCATCACCCGCGATCCGACGCTCGACCCGGGCCTGCCGGCGCTCGCCGAGCGGCTCGGCCGCGAGCTCGCCCGTATCCACCGCATCCGCCCGCCGCGGCCCGACCTCGCCTTTCTCGCGCCCGCCGCCGAAACCGGGCCGGTGCGGCAGATCGCCGGGTTCCGCGCCTATCTCGACCGCCATCCGAACCCGCGCCCGGCGCTGGAATGGGGCATCCGCTGGCTTGAGGCGCACCTCCCGTCGCCGGCTGATCCGGTGCTGTGCCACCACGATTTCCGCACCGGCAACTATCTGCTGGACGGGGCCGAGCTCACCGGCATCCTCGATTGGGAATTCGCCGGCTGGGGCGACCCGCACGAGGACATCGGCTGGTTCTGCTGCAAGGCTTGGCGGTTCGCGCGCCTCGATCGCGCGGCCGGGGGCATCGCCGAGCGGGCGCCGTTCTATCGCGGCTACGAGGATGAGTCCGGGCGGCGCATCGACCCTGAACGCGTCTTCTTCTGGGAGGTGCTGGCGAGCGTGCGCTGGGCGGTGATCGCCCTCCAGCAGGCCGATCGCTATATTTCGGGCGGCGAGCGCAACCTCGATCTGGCGCTGACCGGGCGGCGCGCCACCGAATGCGAGCTGGAGCTCCTGATGCTGCTCGATCCCGAGGGCCGGCCCGATCCATCTCTCGATAAGACATCCGCCGCGGCCGCGGCGCCGGGCGACCTGCCCGGCGCGCCGGCGCTGCTCGCGCTGGCCCGCGACGTGCTGCTGAACGATCTGCGCCCGCTGCTGCCGCCGGACCGGCGTCTCGACGCGCTGCTCGTCGCCAACGGCATGGCGATCGCCGCCCGCGAGGTGGCGGCGGGGGCCGCGCCGGAGCAGGAGATCGCGCGGGAGCTGGCCGCGCTCTACGGAGCTGCTGACCCCGCCGCGGCCGACGCCGCCGCCCTGTCGCGGCGGTTCGCCCGCGACCTGCGCATCGGCGCCTTCGAGAATTCGGCGGCGCGCGAAGCCGAGGCATGTGGCATTTTGTGGCGGATGACAATCGACAGGCTGCGTCGCGCCAATCCCAGATTCCTGGCCGCCAACGGCTTGGCCTAGCCGAGCGGCTTTGTCCGGAGACCAAACCCGTGCCTCAATCCCGCGTCCCGCAAGCGATCGAAGCCTTCGGCCGGGGCGAGATCGTCGTCGTCACCGACGACGACGACCGCGAGAACGAGGGCGATTTGATCCTCGCCGCAGTGCACGCCACACCGGAAAAGATGGCGTTCATCATCCGCCACACCTGCGGCATCGTCACCGCGCCCTTGACCAGCGAGATCGCGCGCCGGCTGCACCTGGCGCCGATGGTGGCCGACAATGACGCGATCCACGGCACCGCCTTTACCGTCTCGGTCGATTACCGCCACGGCACCACGACCGGCATCTCCGCCGAGGAGCGCACCGCGACGATCCGCGCGCTCGCCAACGGCAATGCCGGCCGCGCCGATTTCGTCAGGCCGGGCCACATCTTTCCGCTGATCGCCAAGGACGGCGGCGTCCTGATGCGCTCCGGCCATACCGAGGCGGCGATCGATCTGTGCCGGCTGGCCGACCTCGAGCCGGTGGCGGCGATCTGCGAGCTTGTCAACGACGACGGCACCGTGATGCGCGGGCCGCAGGTCACGGGTTTTGCGAAGAAGCACGGGTTGAAGCGGATCTCGGTCGCCGATCTGATCGCCCATCGCCAGGCGCGCGACAAGCTCGTCACCCGCGTCGCCGAATTCACGGTGATGAGCGAGATCGGCGAGCTTGCCGGCTTTGCCTATGTCACTCCGTTCGACAAGGTGCATCATTTCGCCTTTGTCTACGGCGAGATCGGCGATGGCCGCGATGTGCCGACGCGGCTGCATCGCGGCAACGTGCTCGAAGACGTGTTCGGCGGCGCCAAGCCGATCCACGCCGCGCTCGCCCGTTTCAAGACCGCGGGCCGCGGCGTGCTGGTCTATCTGCGGGACGGCGCCTCCGGGGTCCCGACCACGGCGATCGGCGAGGATGAGACCGGGTCCGAGCGCGAGCGCAACATCGAGTGGCGCGAGGTCGGGCTCGGCGCGCAGATCCTGCGCGATTTCGCAATCTCCTCGATCCGGCTCCTGGCGACGCGCTCGCGCACTTATGTCGGCATCGCCGGGTTCGGCATCGAGATTGTCGCGACCGAGCCGCTCGACGGCGAATAGGAGGCGAAGGGGTGAAGCCGGAGATCGTTCTCGTCGGGCCGCTCTACCCGCCGACCCAGGCGCGGCTCGAGGAGCTGCTTCGCCGCGCACCGGCTGTGGGAGGCCGCGGACCGCGACCGCTTTCTGCGCGAGGTCGCCGAGCGGGCGCGGGGGATCGCCGTCTATGCCCTGCACCGCTGCCCGGCAGAGCTGATCGAGGCGTTGCCGCGGGTCGAGATCATCGCCTGCTTCGGCATCGGCGTCGACGCGATCGACCTCGCCGCGGCGCGGACCCGCGGCATCAGGGTCACCAACACCCCCGACGTGGTGACCGACGACACCGCCGACATCGCGCTCTCATTGATCCTGGCGGTCGAGCGCCGGGTGGCCGAGGGCGACCGCTTTGTCCGCCGCGGCGGCTGGCCTCAGGGCGAGCTGGGGTTCGGCCGCAGTCTCGGCGGGCGCCGGCTCGGCGTCATCGGCCTCGGCCGCATCGGCCGCGCCATCGCCGCGCGCGCCGCGGCGTTCGGCATGGCGATCGCCTATACCGGCCCCCGCGCCAAGCCCGATTCTCCCCATCGCTTTGTTGCCGACCTGATCGAATTGGCGCGGTGGAGCGACATCCTGGTCGTGGCCTGCCCCGGCGGCGAGGCGACGCGCAACCTGGTCGGCAAGCCGGTCCTCGAGGCGCTGGGGCCGGCCGGAACCCTGATCAACATCGCCCGCGGCTCGATCGTCGATCAGGCGGCGCTGGTGGAAGCGCTCGAGGCCGGCGCGATCGGCGGCGCCGGCCTCGACGTGTTCGCCAACGAGCCCAACGTGCCCTCGGCGCTGACCCGGCTCGAAAACGTCGTCCTGATGCCGCACACCGGCAGCGCCACGCACGAGACCCGCGCGGCGATGGGGGAGCTGATGATCGACAATCTGCTCGCGCATTTCGCCGGCCGGCCGCTCCTGACCCCGGTCGCCTGACGTGCTGCTTCGAGACGCGCCCTCCGGGCGCTCCTCAGCATGAGTAAGCCGTGACGGCATCGAATAAATTCCTCATCCTGAGGAAGCCGCGCAGCGGTGTCTCGAAGGACGCACGGCGCCGCTCCAACCACCCGGCCATCGCCTCCCAGGCTCCGCCTCGGGGAGGCTGCATTACGCCTGGGTCGTCGCGGCGGTCACCTTCGCCGTGCTGCTGGTCACCGCCGGGGTGCGCGCGGCGCCGGGCGTGCTGATCGTGCCGCTCGAAGACGAATTTCACTGGTCGCGGGCGACGATCTCCTTCGCGGTCGGGGTCAACCTGCTGCTCTATGGGCTGGTCGGCCCCTTCGCCGCGGCGCTGATGGACCGCTGGGGGGTGCGCCGGACGATGACCGTGGCGTTGGCGCTGACCGCGGCCGGCGTGGCGCTGACCCCGCTGATGCAGCAATCCTGGCAGCTCGTGCTGCTGTGGGGGGTGATGGCCGGGGCGAGCTGTGGTCTGGTCGGCAATTTCCTCGCCGCCTATGTCGCCACGCGCTGGTTTCGGGTGCGCCAGGGGCTGGTCATCGGCGTCCTGACCGCGGCCAACGCGGCCGGCCAGCTGGTCTTCCTGCCGACGATGGCGGGGCTGGCGACCCATGCCGGCTGGCGCGTGATGTCGCTGACCCTGGCGGCGGTGGTGGTCGCGTTCATCCCGCTGGCGGCGCTCTTGATGCGCAACCGCCCGGAGGATCTGGGCCTCGCGCCCTATGGCGACGACCGCGGCCCGCGCGCCGCGCCGGCGCCGGCGAGCAATCCTCTGGCCGCGGCCTTTCGCTCGCTCGGCGAGGGGGCGCAGGTCGCGCGATTTCTGGCTGATCGCCGGCAGCTACTTCATCTGCGGCGCCTCGACCAACGGGCTCATCGGCACGCATCTGATCCCGGCCTGCGTCGACCACGGGCTGACCGAGGTCACCGGCGCGGGCCTGCTGGCCGCCACCGGCGTCTTCGCCTTTGTCGGCGGCACGCTCTCGGGCTGGCTCAGCGACCGTTGGGACAACCGCACGCTGCTCGCCTGGTATTACGGGCTGCGCGGGCTGTCGCTGCTTTTATCTGCCGTTCGCCTTCGACATGTCGGTCTACGGGCTGACGCTGTTCAGCGTCTTCTACGGGCTCGACTGGATCGCCAGCGTGCCGCCGACCGTGCGCCTCTTGACCCGCGTCGTCGGCGTCGAGAAGGCGGCGATCATGGTCGCCTGGATCACCGTGATCCATCAGGTCGGCGGGGCCGCGGCGGCCTATCTCGGCGGCGTCCTGCGGATCTCGTTCGGCACCTATCTCGAAGCCTTTCTGCTCGCCGGCCTCCTGTGCCTCCTGGCGGCGCTGATGGCGCTCATGATCGGCTATGGCGGGCGCGGCCTCGACCGCGCCGGCGCCGCGCTGCCGGCGCAGTGACCGCCGGCGGCGGATCGGTGCATAATGGCGCGGACCGCCCCACGCGAAAGGATCGACCAATGGCGAGGCTTCCTTCGATCACCAGCCGGGACCAGGTGCCGGAACAGGGCCGCGCGGCCGTCGACGGCATCGTCGCGAGCCGCGGCTCGCTGCAGGGACCGTTCACGATGTTCCTGCATTCGCCGGAGCTGGCCGGCCGCGCGGCGCATCTGGGCGCCTATGTCCGCTTCGAGGGCTCGCTCGACATGCGGGTGCGGGTGCTGGCGGCGATGACCGTCGCGCGCGAATTCGAGGCGGTCTATGTCTGGGGCGCCCAGGCCGGCGGCGCGCGGCGGCAAGGCGTTCCCGAGGCGACGATCACCGCGATCCGCGAGAACCATTCGCGCGGCGTCCCGCCGGAGGATTTGGAAATCATCGAGCTCACCCGATCGCTGCTGCGCAAGCATCGGGTCGACGAGGCGAATTTCAAAAAGCTGCAATCACGCCTCGGGAATGACGAGCTGATCCAGCTGACGACCGCGATCGGCTACTACACGATGCTGGCGATGACGGTGAACGCGTGCGAGCTGGAGGCCGCGCCCGGCGCCGAGGTGCTGAAGGCATAGTGCGTATTTGGTTGTCATGCCCGGCCTTGAGCCGGGCATCCACGGGAGCCGCAACGCCTCCACCGGGAGGTCCTGGATGGCCGGGTCGAGCCCGGCCATGACGGAGGCAAGGGAGGATAGAATGGCATCGCTCAACGGGCGCTACAATGTCGGCGGCGTCTACCTGCCGCGGCCGTTCAAGATCCGCCGGCTCGGGCATTTCGGGTTTAATGTCGACAAGCTCGCCGAGGGCCGCGAGTTCTATGGCGACCTGCTCGGCTTCAAGGCCTCCGACACGCTCGACTTCTCGCGCATGCCGTGGTTCCCGAAGGATGCCGACCTCGGCGACCCGCGCGGCTATTTCATGCGCTACGGCACGGACCACCACGCCTTCGTGCTGTTCCCCAAGCGGGTCATGGACCACCGCGCCGACCGCAAGTTCGCGCCCGAGGTCACGATCAACCAGATCACCTGGCAATGCGGCAGCCTGAAGGAGATCGCCGACGCCCACAGCTATTTCGCGGCGCAGCAGGTCCGCATCCAGCGGGTCGGGCGCGACATGCCGGGCAGCAACTGGCACGTCTATGTCTATGACCCCGACGGCCACACCAACGAGATGTATTACGGCATCGAGCAGATCGGCTGGAACCAGCTGTCGAAGCCGCGCGAGATGTATTACCGCGGCTTTCAGGAAAAGCCGGCGCTGCCGCAGATGTCGGAGGCGGCGGAGCTCGCCGAGGCGTTCGGCAAGGGGATCGACGCGCTCTCGGGCCACCGCCCGCAAGAGACGCTGCCCGCATCATACGATGTCGAGGGCGTGCTGCTGCCGCGGCCGTTCAAGATCACCAAAATCGGCCCGGTTGGCCTGTTTGTCGACGATGTCGAGCGCGCCCTGGCGTTCTATGTCGAGCGCCTCGGTTTTGCGGTCAGCGAGGAGACCCGCTGGCGCGGCGCGCGCTGCGTCTTTCTGCGCTGCGGCGCCGAGCACCACAGCCTCGGGCTGTTCCCGAAGGAGCTGCGCTCGGTGCTCGGCCTTGCCCCGCATTCGACCTGCATGTCGTTCGGGGTCGAGCTCGGCAGCTACGCGCAATTGCGCGAGGCGGTCGGGTTCCTGAAGTCGCGCGGCGTCACCTTCATCGACGCGATCCCGCCCGAGCTTTATCCCGGCATCGACTACGCCGCCTTTGCGCTCGATCCCGACGGGCACTGCATCCAGCTCTACTATTACATGGAGCAGATCGGCTGGGACGGCCGGGTCCGCCCCGTCGCCGAGCGCCGCCGGGTCGATCGCGACTGGCCCGAAGCCCTCGAGCCACTGTCCGACACCTATGTCGACCAGGTGTTCCAGGGCCCGCTCGGCTGAGCGCCCCGCCCGGCTGAGCGCCCGGCGCGGCGAGAGTGTCGGCCGCCGGGGTCGGCAGGGCCTACTCGGCCTTGCGGCAATAAGCCGCCAGCTTGTTGCCGTCGAGGTCGCGGACATAGCCGGCATAGGCGTTGGGCCAGAACCCGCGCGGCCCGACCGCGCCTTCATCCTTGCCGCCGGCGGCGAGCGCGGCCTCATGGAACGCCGCCACCGCCGCCCGGCTCGGGGCCTCGAAGCTGACCGTGCCGCCATTGGCGGCAGAGGCGGGCTTGCCGTCGGCCGGGGTCAGCACCATGAACTCCTCGGCCGCCTCTCCCCAGCACGAGCCTCGGTCCCCGAAATCCTTCACGCGTTTGTACCCGAGCGGTGCGAGCACGGCGTCATAGAACGCGCGCGCGTTGGCGAGGTCGTTGGTGCCGACCGCGACATGGGTGAATATCGCCACTGCGTCCTCCTGTTCAGCCTTGGCGCGCGATCGGCGCGCCGCCGCCGCCATCCTATCCTCCGGCCTGAGATGCGTCCAGGAATGTCAATAGGTTGATCGTCGTCTTCGCGAAAGCGGACAGCCGCTGATCGAGGGCCGCGGCGCGGCCCCGCCGGCTCAGGCCGGGAGCACGGTGCGGGCCAGGAGCCAGTAGCCGCCGAGGCCGACGATCAGGGCGGAGATGGCGTAGACGGCGGCGGCCGAGCGGGCCGCAGGGGCGCCGCCGCGGCGGGGCCGGGCGAGCACGCGGTCGAGCAGCAGCAGCGCCGGCATGACCAGCGAAACGATCGCGATCTGGCCGATCTCGACGCCGATGTTGAACGAGGCGAGGGCAGGGACCAGCGCGGCCTGCGGCAGGCCGAGCTCCTGCAGCGCCCCGGCAAAGCCGAAGCCGTGGATCAGGCCAAAGCAGAAGGTGATGCGCCACCGCTTCTCGACATCGCGCGAGATGAAATTCTCGGCGGCGACGTAGACGATCGAGGCGGCGATCGCCGGCTCGACGATTGCGCTCGGGATGCGCACGACATCGAGCGCCGCCAGGGACAGCGTGATCGAATGCGCGGCGGTGAAGGCGGTGACGATCTTGACCACCGGCCACAGCCGGCGCGACCACAGCACGACCGAGATCAGAAAGGCGATGTGGTCGTAGCCGAGAAAGATATGCTCGATCCCGGCCGCGACATAGCGGGCGGCGACCTGCGCCAGGCTCGGCGCAACCGCGCCGGTGAGCGTCGTCTCGGTGCGGCTGGCGTCGAGCAGATCCTGCGCGGCCTCGGCGCCGGCCCCGATCAGCACCACCTGCCTCGTGTCGGGCGAGACATCGGTCAACACCGTCGAGCGGTATCGCAGCGGGTCGGCGACCCCGGCGCAGGACCACGCAATCCGCGCCACGACGCCGTCGCCGTCCGCCGCCACCGCGCCCTTGCCGGACCGGCACATCGCGCCGTCCCCGCCCAGCACCGCCGTATGCCCCCGGATATAGGCGAGGATCGGCGCGGCGGCGGCGGCCAATGCCGCCGGCCGGACCAGATCCGTGCCGGCGTCGAGCACGCTCGCGCCGACGGCGCGGTCGACATCGCTGCCCTTGATTGCGATCTCGACCTCGACCGTCCGGTCGGGGCCGACCGCGATGCGGGCGTTGGTCAGGTTGATCTGGTGCGCCTGGGCGGCGGCGGAGCCGGCGAGCAGCGCCGCCGCGGCCAGCAGGATCGCGGCGATCATGACGCGCCGGCGAGCTGGAGCAGCGCGGCGAGGGGCGGCTCGACAGCGGCGGGAACGGTCAGCAGGGCGCCGCCCTGACCGAGGCGGGCGTAGCGGCCGGACCCGTCCGCGGCGGCGGCGCCGAGCTCGACCCGCGCGACCGGGCCGAAGGAATCACGCCCATAGAGCAGCATGATCGTCGCGGGATGGGCGAGCCCGGCCGCGCCCAGCGCGGCGGCGTCGGGATGGCGGTCGAGGCGGTGCGCGATCGGCAGGCGGTCGAGCGCGTCGAGCCCGGCCGCGATCAGCGGCGCGAGCTTGGGGTCGGCCTTGTGGACAAAGCCGCCGGGGAGGTGCGCGTGCTCCCCGACATGGTGGAACCAGAGGCCGGCGGGGTCGCGCTCGAACCGGTGCAGCGCGCCGTCGCTGACGAGCTCGACCGCCCAGATCTGCGCGATCGAGACCGGCAGCAGCAGACCCGCGGGGCGCATCGCCATGTCCCTGGCGAGCCGCCATTCGCCGCCGACGTCGCGCGGCAGAAGATAGAGCTCCGGGCGGCCGAGGATGCGGACATATTGCGCATTCTGCGCCGGCGTCGCCTCGCCGAAGGCGATGCGCGCCTCGCTCCCGGCAACCGCCGCCACGGCCACGGTCAAGCGCGGCGGCTCGAGGCCGTATTGCGCCAGCTCGTCGGCCGAATATTCGCCCGCCGCCAGGGTCCGCCGCGGCGGCGAGACGGCGAGGAGGCGCAGCGCGGCGGCGATATGGTTCGCAACCGCCGGGCCCGCCGGCGCGTCGTTGACGAGCCAGTCGCCGCCCGCCCCGCGGCTGAGGACCAGGCGCTCGTCGCCTTGGGCGATCTCGACCCGCGCCACCCGCTCGACGGCGAGCGGAAGGATGCCGCCGGCCTCGACATGCGCGCGCGGCGCGTCGACCGGCCAGCGGCCGCTCACGGCGATCGCCCCGATCAGCCCGGCCATCAGGCAGGCCGCCGCGACGCCGACCCCGTTGGCGGGCGACAGCCTCACCGGCGCCGCCGCCAGACGACGGCGCCCAGCAGCATGACGGCGAGCGGCAGCAGCACGACGACCGCCACAAAGGTCGCCTGCATCTGCCGGTGGGTCAGCCGCAATTCCGGCACGCTGTAGGCGGTAGGCTTGAGCAGCGGCGTCGCGGTGTCGTCGGCGAGCCAGCGGATCATCGCAACCGCGAGGTCGCCGTTCGAGGCGTAGGGGAAGAAGGCGTTGGCGGCAAAGCCGGCGCTGCCGACCAGCACCAGGCGGAATGGGGCGTGGCCGGTCGCGGGCCAGGTCCCCCGCACGGCGGCGGCGAGGAGGCGCGGGCCGGGCGCCGGCGAGCCCGCCGGCGGCTGTCGGGTTCAGCGGCCGCACATAGCTGTCCTTGCTGGTCGCCGCCAGCCCGGCGGCGGCGACGCCCGCGACCGGCCCGATGAGCCGGATCGGCCGCGCGCCCGGGAACACGCTCAGCGCCACCTGCGCGGTGATCGGGTGCGGCGGGTAATACGGCACCGCCGCCTGCTCCTGGTCGGTTCCGTAATGGTTGGTGGGGTCGACGACCACCCCATCGCCGATCGCGAGCCCGACCTCGCCGAGCAGCGAGGCGAGCTCCGGGGCGAGCGGAAACTGCGGGTCATAGGCCAGCAGCGCCCGGCCGCCGCCGCTCAGATAATCCCTGAGCAGCCGGATTTCGGCCGGCGCGTAGGCGCTGCGCGGGCCGATATCGGCGACCACGGCGCAGTCCGCCGGGATCGCCGCCGCGGTCGCCGGCTCGATCGCGCGGTCGCCATAGCCGATCGTCTCGATCGCCAGCTTCAGCCGATCGATGCCGTCGAGCGGCGCCTCCAGCACGCCGGCGCCGCCCGGCGCATCGCCGCCCAGGGTCTCGACGTGGCTCAAATGCACATGGCCCGGCGCATAGCGCTCGCCGTGGCCGGCGACAAAGCAGACCGTCTGCGCGCCTTTCTTCAGCACGCGCTCGATGGCGTAAGCCACCTGGCGCAGATCGACCGTATCCTCGACCTGAGCGCGGCGGCCTTCGGTCTCGACGATCGCGGTGTTGTAAAGCCTGACCCCGTAGTTGCGGGCGGCGACCAGCTCGGTGTCGAGGTCGAGCGCGCGCACGCGCAGATGCGGATGGCGGCGCGCCACGACCGCGAGCACCTGCCTTGCCGCGTCCGCGTACTCGTCCCTGCCGTTGTAGAAATAGGTCAGCAGCACGTCGCGGCGCAGGCTGCCGGCGATCGTCTCCAGCTCCGGCGGCGCGGTGTAGCGGCCGCTGACGGTGATGTCGAAATGCGCGTCGTGGCGATAGAGCGCGATGTTGCCGAGCACAGTGAGGCCGATCGCCGCGAGCGCGACGGCAGCGCCGGCGGGCCGCGCGAGCCGGCCGCGCAGATGCAGCGGCAGACGCAGGCCAAGCGAGAAAAGCAGCCCCATCGCGGCGCACCACGCGGCAAAATAAAGCGCGTCGGCGACGGTCCGGTCCCCGCCCGCGCCGAGCGCGGCGGCCCCGCCCGCGCCGAGCGCCGCCGCGAGCAGCGCGGCTTCAAGCGCGGCGCGGCCGGATCGCCAGGGCACGCCGCGCGCTCAGCGCCGCGCCAGCGCGCGCACGCTCAAGAACAGCCCGAGCAGCGCCACGCTGACAAAGAACCCGGCGTCGGAGAGAAACAGCGAGCCGGTGGCGAACGGCGTGAAATGCACCAGGAGCGACAGGTTCACGACAAAGGCGTTGAACGGGTCGGGCAGCATCCAGCCGAAATGGTCGATGATCCACAGCAGCAGGAAGAGGCTGAGCGACAGCAGGGCGGCGACGATTTGGTTGGCGACCAGGCTCGAGGTGAAAAGCCCGACCGCGACCAGCGCCGCGCCGAGCAGGAAGAGGCCGAGATAGCCGCTCCAGATCGGCCCCCAGTCGGGGCTGCCGAGGATGCCGAGGGCGACCGCGTAGGCCCCCGACAACACCAGCATCGCCACGACGAGGCTGAGGCTCGCCAGGTATTTGGCGAACGCCACCGCGGCCTCCGAGACCGGCGCCGCGAGCAATATCTCGAGCGTGCGCAGCCGCCGCTCCTCGGCCACCAGCCGCATCGTGATGATCGGCACGGTCAGCAGCAGCAGCACGTAAATCTGGAAGAAGATATGGACGAGGGTCGGCGCGTGGCTGACGAACAAGGTCAGCGTAAAGGTGTAGCCCATGATCACGAGAAACACCGTCAGCACCACATAGGCGATCGGCGAGGTGAAGATCGCCATCTCCTCCTTGAGCAGCAGCGCGCCGAAGCTCCTCATGCCGCGATCGCCTCCTGCGCCGACGCGCGCCGGGTCAGCTCGAGGAAGACGGTCTCCAGATCGGGCTTGACCTCGCAGAGCTCCGACAAGGCGAGCCCCCGCGCGACGACGGCGCGGGCGAGATCGGCGGCCGGCGGCCCTCCGGGCGCGGTCTCGACCAGATAGCTCCCCGCGGCGCCGGCGGCTTCCGGCGCGGCCGCGGCCACCCCCGGGGTCTGGCGCAGCGCCGCCAGCACCGCCGGCGCGGGCCCGCCGACGCGCAGCCGAACCTGTCGCGTGGGCTCCGCCTCGCGCATCGCGTCGCTGGTCAGCAGCCGGCCGTCGCGCAGGATCATGACCCGGCTGGCGAGGCGCTCGATCTCGGCCAGCACATGCGAGGCGAGCAGCACGGTGCGGCGTCCGGCCAGCGAGCCGATCAGCTCGCGCACGCCGATCACCTGATTGGCGTCGAGCGCGTTGGTCGGCTCGTCGAGGATCAGCACGGGCGGGTCGCCCAACAGCGCCTGCGCGATCGCCACGCGCTGGCGATAGCCGCGCGACAGCTTGCCGATCGGCATCGCGAGCACCGGCCCCAGACCCAGGCGCTCGACCGCCGCAGCAACCGCGGCCCGCCCCGCGCCGCGGGCCAGCCCCTTGATCGCGGCCATGAAACGCAAAAACTCGCCGACCCGCATGAAATCGTACAGCGGGGCGTCCTCGGGCACGTAGCCGACCCGCCGGCGGCAAGCGAGCGAGTCGGCGGCCACGTCCACCCCGGCGACGCGCAGAGTTCCGGCGGTCGGCGGCAAATAGCCGGCGAGCATGCGCAAGATCGTGCTCTTGCCGGATCCGTTCGGGCCCAGCAGGCCGATGACCTCGCCCTCGGCGACCGCGAACGACACGCCGCGCACGGCAAGGCGCGGCCCGTAGCGCTTTACGAGGCGGTCGGCGAGGATGATGTCCGGCATCGGCCCACGGTCAGGCGAGGCGGCCGGGCGGCGTCCCCAAGGCGCGCCCGTCGCTACTCGTAATATTCCGCTACTCGTAATATTCGGGCGAATGCTTGTGCTGTTTAAAGGTCTCGGGATCGTGCGCGAAGATCACATCGGCGCCTTCGGCCGCCATCAGGTGCTTGATCCAGCTGTAGGCGTTGAGCATCCCGGCCGGGTCGTAGGCCAGCGAGACGCTCGGCAGGATGTCCTTCTGCAAATTCTCGATCAGGTAGCAGACATCGGTGGTCAGCACGACGAGGCCGGTCTTGGGCAGGCGCACGACCATCATCTCGGTGCCGGGCGTGTGCGACACCGCGCGGTGGATGTAGATGCTGCCGTCGCCGAACAGGTCCAAATCGCCGTTCAGCTCGATCACCTTCTGCCGGGCCGGGTCGTTTTCGCCGACGTTGTTGCGCAGCATCGCGAAATCGCCGGTGATGTAGCAGCAGCCGTAGCCCGGCTTGGGCCAGAACGCGTTGACGATCTCGTCGCGTTGATAAACGACCGTCGCGTTGGGGAACTTGCCGACATTGCCGGCGTGGTCGAGATGCATGTGGCCGAGCACCACATAGTTGATGTCGGCCGGCTTGACCCCGATCTTGTCGAGCTGCGCGTCGATCGCCACGTCCGGGCTGCGGCCTGGGGTCAACGCGTCGGCGAGCGGCCCCCAATAGGTCGGGTCGGTGATGATCTTGTCGTTATTGCCGGTGTCGAACAGCACGTTGCCTTTCGGGTGCTTGACCAGGAAGAAGGCCACCGGGACTGAAATCTTGCCGGTGGCGCCGGTCTGCAGCGCCGCCTTGTCGATGTTGAGCCACCCGGACGAGAAGACGTAGAGCCGCATGCCGTCCGGGGAGGCCGCAGATGCCGCGGCGGTGAGCCAGAGCGCAGCGCCGATGATGGCGCCGAGGCCGATGCAGAGTTTTTGGATCGTGGCTCTCATGGGCGTCCTCCCGTTTCCGTTGTTTTCGAGCGCCGGGGCGGGGGCGGGCGAGAAATCCGCGCCGGTGCGATTCTTCTCAACTTCTGCGCCCGGCTTACTCCGGCCCGAGCCGCAATCAACTGCGGATAATCAGGTGGCGTCTTTTTTTCAAATCCGCGACCGATCCGGGCGCTCAAGGCAGGGCGAACGCCACGACCGAGTCGCCGAGCTTGGTTCCGAGCTTGCCGTGGCCGCCGGCGGCGATGACCACGAATTGCCGGCCGCCTGGGGTCGCGCGATAGGTCATCGGCGTCGCCTGGCCGCCGGCCGGAAGACGGCCTTTCCACAGCTCGACGCCGGTGTCGATGTCGAATGCGCGCAGATAATTATCCATCGCGGCGGCGATGAAGACGAGGCCGCCGGCGGTGGCGATCGGCCCGCCCAGGTTCGGCGTGCCGCGGATCGCGGGCTGCGTGTTCGGCAGCAGGTCGGCGGTCGTTCCGAGGGGCGCATTCCAGCGGATGGCTCCGGCGGCGAGGTCGACGGCGACCAAGGCCCCCCAGGGCGGCGGGTTGCACGGCAGCCCCGAGGGGGAACGCAGCACCTCTCGGCTCATCCCGTAGGGGGTCCCGTGCTGCGGCGAAACCTCGGCGCGGAATTGGCCGTCCTTGGCGGCCTTCTCGACGGCCTGGTAGCGGTCGCGCGGGATCAGATGCACTTCCATCGGCAGAATGTCGACATTCGCGACAAAGACTTGACGCCGCGGGTCGAAGGCGCCGCTGCTCCAGTTCATGCCGCCGAGATTGCCGGGAAAGGCGACCGACCCGCGCACGCTCGGCGGCGTGAAGACGCCCTCCGAGCGCAGCTGCTCGATTTTGGCGCGGCAGGCGTTGCGATCGTCGGGGGTCGGCCCCCAGGCGTCGTCCGCGGTCAGCCGCTGCGGCGCAAGCGGCGGCGGCGCGATCGGGAACGGCTGGGTCGGCGAGGCCGCCTCGCCGTCGGCGTCGCCGCCGTAATACGGCCACTCCGCCACAGCACCCCCGCCGGCTGCGCGGTTGACGGCCCGGCCGCCATCATCGAAGCCGTCAGGAAGATCGCGGCGGGCGCTGCGCGGCGCATTCGAGAGGTATGGGCTCGGGCTACGCCTTGTCGAGCCAGAAGGTATCCTCGCGGACCACGTCGTAGACGCCGAAATAGTCGTAAGGGTTGTGGCCCTTGACGTAGTCGTACCAGACATCGTTGATCTTTTCCCAGGCGACCGGCAGCAGCGGCGGGTTCTCCTCCATGATCGCCTCGGTCTGCCGGATCAGCGCCAGGCGCTTGGCGGGGTCGACCTCGCGGTCGATCTGGTCGACCAGATCGTTGAATTTCGGGTTGTCCCAAAACGAATAGTTCTGCGGGCCGCCGGTGCGGTACCAGGCGTTGAAATAATCCGAGGGGTCGAGCAAGGTCGACACGATCGCCCCGATCGCCAGGTCGTAATTGCCGTTCACGGTGTCGTCGAACCACACCGATTCGACCGTGGTGCGCAGATTGGTCTGGATGTTGAGGCCCTCCTGCAGCATCGCCTGAACCGCCTGCGCCCACAGCTTGAAGCTGGCCACGTCGCGGACCAGGAAATCGAGCCCCTTGAGCCCGTCCTTGTGGCCGGCCGCGGCCATCAGGGCGCGCGCCTCCTTGATCGAGGCCGTGGGGTCGGTCTGGTAGCCGAGCCGCTTGGCGAGCTCGTCGGTCGGCGTGGCGAATTCCGAGAACGGATAGATGAAGCCGCCGACCCGCATCGGGGTCACGTCCTTGACGACATCGACCAAGGCCGGCCGGTCCAACGCCAGATGCAGGGCGCGGCGCACCCGCGGGTCGTCGAACGGCTTGCGCTTGCCGTTGACCCAGGTCGCCTGGATGACGCTCTGGTTGAAGGCGGCGGTCGACAGGCCCGGCGTCGCCTTGGCCTTGCGCGCCGTGACCGGGTCGGTGATGCGGATATAGTCGACCCGGCCCGACAGGATCGCCGAGCCGAGCTCGGTCGAAAACGGCAGCGCGTGGTAGAACTCGATCCCGTCGAGATAGGGCAGCCCTTTGTTCCAGTAATTGGGGTTTTTCTCCATGACCCAGACCTCGTTCTCGACGCGCTTGACGCTGCGGAACGGGCCGGTGCCCGGGTAGAATTCGACCTTGCGCAGATTGTAGTTGTTGTCTTCGAGCGTCTTCTTGCGGACGATGACGTTCCAGCCGCTGGCGAACGCCGACATGATGAAATTGGGCGGGCGCGGCTCGGACAATTTGAACTCGACGGTGTATTTGTCGCGGCGCGTTGATCTCGCTGACCGTCTTGAACAGGATGCTGCGCGGGATGTTGATCCCCTGCGGCGGCTTGGAAATGCGGTCGAAGGTGGCCTTGACGTCGTCGGCGGTCAGCTCGGCGCCGTCGTGGAACTGCACGCCCTGGCGCAGAAAGAAGGTGTAGGTCTTGCCGTCCTTGGCGATCTCCCAGCTGTGCGCCAGGTCCGGGATGATCGTCTTGCCGCTGTCGCGCGGGTCGCGCCGGATCAGATTGTCGAACATGCACGCCTGGGAGCCGAGATTGTTGATGGTCCCGGACTGGTGGATATCGAAATGCGGCGGCCGCATCGTGACCCCGTAGCGCAGGACCCCGCCGGATTTGGGGTTCGGCTCGGGGGCGGCGAGCTGGAATTTCGACCCGTCGAATTGCAAGGGGATATCGGCGGCGTGGCCGCGGCGGCCGGACAGCCCCCAAATCCCGGCCGCGACTGCGGCGCCGCCTTGCAGAAAGCCGCGGCGGGTCCAACGCCGATCGCCAAAACGCAGCTCCGTCATAACCCGCGACCTCCCCTTGAGACTTCCGGCGTCGTGCGGCGCGTGCTCTGATAGCAGCCTGCCGAAGCCTGCGGCTCAATATCATGCCGGAACCCAGAGGGCCACTTGTCCGGAGCGGAAAAGGACACGCCGATCCTCGAGATCGAGGACCTGCAAACGCATTTCTTCACCGAGGCCGGGGTCGTGCGCGCGGTCGACGGCGTCTCCTACGCTGTGCGCGCCGGCGAGACCTTGGGCGTCGTCGGCGAATCCGGATGCGGCAAGAGCGTGACCGCGCTGTCGGTGCTGCGCCTCGTCGCCGACCCGCCGGGGCGGATCGTCGGCGGCGCCGTCCGGCTCGAGGGGACGAACCTCCTCGATCTGACCGAGGCCGAGATGGAGCGTGTTCGCGGCAACGACATCTCGATGATCTTTCAGGAGCCGATGACCTCGCTGAACCCGCTGTTGACGGTCGGCCGTCAGATCGCCGAGGCGATCGCGGCTGCATCGCGGATTGTCGCGCCGCGAGGCGATGGAGCGGGCGGTCGACATGCTCGGCCGGGTCCACATCCCGGAGCCGGAGCGCCGGGCGGGGGCCTATCCGCACCAGCTCTCGGGCGGCATGCGCCAGCGCGTGATGATCGCGATGGCGCTGTCGTGCAACCCCAAGGTGCTGATCGCCGACGAGCCGACAACCGCGCTCGACGTGACGATCCAGGCGCAGATCCTGGAGCTGGTGCGCGAATTGCAGCAGGCCTCGGGGACCGCGATCGTCCTGATCACGCACGACATGGGCGTGGTCGCCGAGAACGCCGACCGGGTGGCGGTCATGTACGCCGGCAGAAAGGTCGAGGAGGCTCGCGCCGCCGATCTGTTCGAGCGCCCGGGCCACCCCTACACCCAGGGTTTGCTGGGCTCGATCCCCGACCTCGACAAGGCCGCGCACGCCGGGCCCAACCGGCCGCGGCTGACCGAGATCAAAGGCATGGTGCCGGCGCTGACCGGCCTGCCGGAGGGCTGCAGCTTTGCGCCGCGCTGCGGGCTCGCCACCGCGGAATGCCGCGCCGCCTACCCGCCGCTCGCGGAGCGCCGCCCCGGCCATTGGGTCGCCTGCTGGCACGCCGAGCGGCTGCTCGGAGGCGCCGCGTGAGCGTGGCCGCCGTCGGAGCGCGCCGGGCCGCTGCTCGAGGTTCATGGCCTGAAGAAGCATTTCCCGATCCACAAGGGCCTGTTCTCCCGCGTTTCGGGCCATGTCTACGCCGTCGACGGCGTCTCGTTCCATATCGGGCGCGGCGAGACCCTGGGGCTGGTCGGCGAGAGCGGCTGCGGCAAATCGACGGTCGGCCGCACCCTCCTGAGGCTGCTGGAGCCGACCGCGGGCAGGATCGTCGTTCGCGGCGAGGACATCACCGCTCTCGACGCCGCGGCGATGCTGCCCTACCGGCGGCAGATGCAGATGATCTACCAGGACCCGTACGCCTCGCTCAACCCGCGCATGTCGGCCGGCGACATCGTCGGCGAGCCGCTGGTCATCCACCGCGTCGCCGCGCCCAAAGAGCGCCGCCAGCGCGTCGCCGAGCTGTTCGAGCGGGTGGGCCTGCGGCCCGAGCTGATGAGCGCCTTCCCGCACGAATTTTCCGGCGGCCAGCGCCAGCGCATCGGCATTGCCCGCGCGCTCGCGCTGAGCCCCGAGCTGATCGTCGGCGACGAGCCGGTGTCGGCGCTCGACGTGTCGATCCAGGCGCAGATCATCAACCTGTTGATGGACCTGCAGGACGAATACAGGCTCTCCTATCTGTTCGTCGCCCACGACCTCGCGGTGGTCGAGCACATCAGCCACCGCGTCGCGGTCATGTATCTGGGGCGCATCGTCGAGACCACCGACAAGACGAGCCTGTTCGAGACGCCGCTGCACCCCTACACCGAGGCGCTGCTGTCGGCCGTGCCGATCGCCAAGGCCAGCGCCCGGACGCGCAAGCGGGTGATCCTCACGGGCGACGTGCCGAGCCCGATCAACCCGCCCGCCGGGCTGCCATTTCCACACCCGCTGCCCTTACGTCATGGCGCGCTGCCGGCACGAGGCGCCGGCCTTGCGCGAGGTGACGCCCGGCCATTGGGCCTCCTGCCACCTGCACGACGCCGGCGTCATCTTCCCGCTGACAAAACTTGACGTTGACTAATTTTTGACGGGACGTTCAGGAAGCCGTAACAAAAACCAAGATTTTAACGACTATACTCTCTTGCTCTCCTTTCGGCTCAGCCTTAAGCTGAGCAAAAGGAGATTGACGCCGTGCTGAATTCTGCGGGATCCGCGTCCGCGCGCCTGCCGGCTGCATTGGAAACCATTCTCCGGGTTCGCGGCTTGACGGCCCCCGACGGTCGTCCGCTCTACGCCTACAAGCTGACCCCAACTGAAATTGCCGGCCTCAAAGAGCCGCTCGCGTACGTATTTTCTCGAGTCGGAGGGTCCTGTCTCGACACCAAATGGTGCTCCCGTGCATTTGTTGCGATCGCGTGCGATTGGATACGGCGCTGGAAAGAGGGCGGGGCTTGGGGTTACGCGCCGCTTTGCGCCGAGCTTGGCGCTCGCTACGGGCACGATCTGCATTGGCAGGAGGTTTCGTCCGCGATCCGTGAGGGCCTCAGCGGCTGGGGCCGCAGCGTTCATCTGACCGATGCCGGCGATCACGAATACTTGGCCTCGTTGGTGTGCGAGGCGGGACTGCCGTTGCGGGCCGTGCACGACGGCCGATGGCTGTCCCGCTGGCCGCAGAGCGCGCTCGATCTCGCCGGGCGCGGCATCGATCCCAACCAGGCGACACAGCAAGAAGCCTGGCGGGCGCCGAAAACCTTTGCCGAAATGCTGTCGCCGGTCGCGGCCGGGCTTGTGGCGCTCTTGAACGACCTCAAGCGAGGGCTGCCGCCGCCCTCCGAGCGCAGCGGCCTCGACGCGGTTGCCTGGCTCGATCTCAACCGAAACGGATGGCGCGACGCCTTGCCGCTCGACATGGGAGACGACGACGCCCGAGCCTTGATCGAGCGCGTCGTCAGGCGGGCAGATCGAGGCGTTCCAGCCGAGCTCGAGATCCGGCGTGGGCTGGTGCGCAGGTCTGATGGCGACTGGGATTTTACGATCACCCTGATCCTCGACGGCGACATCGAGCATGCCCGGCTGCCGTCGAGCCTCCGCGCCTCTTTGACGGGAAAGCTCCGCGCGCGCATCCGGCCGGCCGGCGATCTTCTGGCACTGGTTTCCGGCGACCTCGCCGTTATGGAAACTTTCCAGGAGGACGAGGTTTGCTGGTGGCGCGTCCGGCCGCTGCGGCCGCTCAGGGACGCGTTATGCGATCCGAGCCTCAGGGTCGATCTGTCGGTTGATGCCGACGGGTCGGTCCTGGATGCCCTTGTGCTGCCCGGTGCGGAGGGGCTCACGAGCGAGCCCCTGGCCTTAGCCGTCGATCCCGCTTCCCCCGATAAGCTGTCGGTGGCTGCGCTCGGCTCGCATTCGACGCGTGCATCGGCTCTGGTCATCGGCCTGCCTGCGGCGCACGCAGACACGCTGGAGGTTGCCGCCGGCGCCATCGTACGCTGCGGCCGGGCCCCGGCGCTCGATCTTCTGCTGTTCAAGCTGGAAGGCGAAGCGCGGCTCTCGGCCGAAGGGCAATTCTTCCGCTGGCGAACTGGAGCCGAGCGCGACACGCTTGCCGCGATCGAGCTCGACGGGGCGACCGAGGCAGCCGTCCGCGGGTTCGCATGGAGGGCGCCTTTGACGGTCTCCGTGCGGGAAGGAGGCTGGCGACGCGCTGCGAGAGCCGGCGAAATCCGCTGGCGCCCGCGTCGCGGCGGCGAGTGGCGGCCGTGCCCGACATTGGCTGCCGTGGCGATGTTATCTTTGCGCTCGTGCAGGACGGCGTTACGGTGTCTCGCGTGCCTGCGGCAGTGGCGCCGCTTGGTTTTTCGATAGCGACGACCATCTCAGGCGCGCAACGCAGCCTTTCGATCGGCAGCCTGGAGACGCTGTCGTTGGCGTTGTTGCAGCTGCGGGCCCATACGAAATACCTCGCTTTGGCGATCAGGCCACGGTGGATCGCACCGGGGCGATCGGAAGCTGTTTCACGCTCGATGCCATTTGGCCCGATGGGACGAGCTGGCGGACCGACCTGCACGACCCGACCGCGCGCGCCGGCTTTACCAACGCCTATGGCGTGCAATTGCCTCAGGGATGGCGAGGCTGCGTAAACGCTCTGCTCGGAACCTACGCGACCAACCCCGGCCCTGGTAAGATCACCCTCGAAACAGCCGCCGCCAAGCGCCGGTGCATCGCCCGCAACCTGCGTGGAGAAACCCCGCTCCACGCGCTCGCTGCCGACATCCGCGCGCTCCTGGCCGCGGCGGACCATCTCGATTCGACGGTGCGCTTGCAGTGGATCGGCGCCGGAGAGAGCCGGATCGAGATCGGCCTCTTTGACGTGTCGCTGGAGGCGGATGAAGGCGAGTCTGGCCCTCCTACACCGATCTGATGCGCGTTGCCCGGGCCGGCGCGAAGCGAATAACGCTGGCCGCGACGCCCTTGGCCGACCCCGCCACTGAGCATGTGTTCGAAGACGCCGAGCCGACTGCCTACCGCATGCGGCGTTTCCGCCCGCCGGCGACAGGCCCCGGCGGCCCTTGCTGGTTTACGGTCGGGTGGACGACCGCTTTCGCATTCGGCCGCGCGTCGTCGTCCCGCGCCCGCTGACGACGACGCCGAAGACCCAGTTGCACGAGCTCGTTTTGAAGGGCGACCCCGCTGCGCGTCGCGGCCGGCTCGCCGAGCTGTTGACGTCCGCGCACCTCGGAGACCACGAGGTCGATGCCGCCCGCCAACTGATCGTGTCGCTGCAACCGCGAGCACCCCTTCAGGCTTTGGATCTCGCGAACGCGTTGGTGCATGCGCCGCGAGCGGCTGTCCAATTCTTGGCCGGCTGCGCCGAGACCGAATTAGATATGGTCCTCGCGCTCGAGCAGGAGCTGAGCTTTCTTTGGTCCGCGACGCCGGTGCAGTTCTGGCGCGATGCGTTCGATGCTCGCAAGAGCCGGCTCCAGGAGCTGATGAGCGCGCTGCCGATCCAGCAAGCTGCCCGGTATGCGCATGACGATGTGGTCAATGTACTGGATGCTGTCGTCGCGCGACAGCCGGCCCTCGCGGTCCATGCTCTGGTTGCCGGAGGTGTTCCGCGCGACCGGCAGACCGACCCCGCCCGCGAAGCAGATGAATGCGTCGTCCGCAACGGGCATGGCGAAGACGGTGTGGCTTAGCCGGACGATCTCGATTGGCCGCTCGGGGCGTCGTCCGACAGGTAAGGAAGTAACGATTGCCGGGACGTGCTCGCCGCACCGCTCGTGGCCGCGCGCGTTGCGGCCGGGCTCGTTCCCTGGAAGGCAGAGCTGATCTCGCGCTGCGCTGGCCCGCTTGTTCGATCCCGTCTATTTCGACCGCGCGGCGCCGAGCGCTCTCGTCCCGCTCGCCCACTGAATTGGCGATATCCATGCTCGATCTCGAAGACCTGACGGTCCGCCTGCCGGCACGGGCCGCCGATGCGATCCTCAGCATAGTCGGCTGCAAGTCCCGCACACTCCGACGCACGCTCAGCGCGCAGCTCAGCGCACCTGCCACACCCTCAGCTCCCTTGTCGCCGAGCCCGTTCTCGAAGGCACCTATCCTTCGGTGCATCCGGACGGGTGGGCGCCCTCACAGATATCATGCAGCCGGAGAGCCGTTCGGCCCTCCAGTCCGCCATCTACGGCATATCGGGAAGAAGTGCGAGTGGGGTTTGTCTCAAGGGGAGCCGGCTTCTTAACCGTTTCGTGCGACCGCTCGCAGACCGTGCTTGCTCGTCGCGCTGCTTGATCGCCTCCTCAAACTCACGGGTCCTCAGAGCCCTCACCGGCGTGCGCGGTGATGGTCTATCCGTTAAATGCGCTGATCAACAGCCAGCAGGAGCGGCTGTCAGCTTATCTGTCGCCATTCAAAGGCCTTCTGCGCTTCTGCCTCTACAACGCGCTGACGGAGGAAACGGTCCCGAAATCGACGCGGCGGAAGCACCGGAGCTTGTGCTCGATCACAAAGCGCTGCGCGAGAGCCCGCCGCTCTGCTGTCGTGCCAACCTACCATGCCGAGTAAAATCAGGTCGCCCCATGAAGCGCCATCCTCACAGAGAATGCAGAGTTGCACGATTTTATCGTGCTCGATGAGGCGCACACCTATGTCAGCGCCCAAGCTGCCGAGCTCGCGCTGCTGCTGCGCCGGTGCGCTCGCCTTCGGCCGCGACCCGCGACGATCCGCGTGGTGTCCACCTCTACGACCCTCGGCACCGGTGACCGCGCGAGCAGGAACAGCAGCTCCAGGCGTTTCTGGCAGATTTGACCGGCTCAGACCGAAGCGCCGTCCATGTCGTGCTCGGAGAGCGGGCGGCCCTCGACCTGCCGACCGCTACCGAAGTCGCCAAGGCGACCCGTTCAGCTGACAGCTGTCCGATGAAGCTCTTTGACACGCCTCGCCCGGATCCCGCAGCTTCAGGCCGCAGCGCGTCGGGTGCACCGGGAGGAGCGCGTCCGTTGGTCCGATTGGCGCGCCGTGGCAGGCCGGGTGCTCGCCGAGGACGAAGGCGGCCCGACGCAGGCGCGCGCAGCCTGCTGACGGCCTGCGCGCGCGCCAAGCGCCCCGGCTGCGAGAGGCTTTCACCCGGTTCGGGTGCACCTCTTCGAGCGGACTTTCAGCGGCTTATGGGCCTGCTGCGACAGCGCCTGTCCGGAGCGGCCCCGCAGCGAGGAGAACGATTGGTCTTTTGGAAAGGTGTTCGCGGACCCGCGCGAATCCTGCGATGCCTGCGGCTCATTGGTTCTGCAAGCGAGGATTTGCCGAGCCTGCGGCGCCTAAATGCTGACGGCGGAGGAAACCGACGGCTCCGGTGACGGCGTCCGCCGGCTGCGCGCCCCGGCACCCGAGGAGGTCGATGACGACTTCGCGCTGGAGCTCGATTTGCCCGATTCGGACGAGGATGGCCCGACAGAGGACGAGAGCACGCCGGGATTGCGCATACCGCGCTGGTGATGCCGGAGATGGCGCCTAGCCGGTTTCCGCTTGCGGTTCGGCGCGGGACCAGCGAGATCCTCGATTCCGCTACACCCGACGCGCTCGTGCTCGCAACGGTCGACGGCAACTTCCACGGCGGCTGCCCGGCATGCGGCCGGCCTCGCGATCATGGGCGCCCGGCGGTGCGGCCGTTTCGCATCTGTCCGCCATTTATCCTCGGCAGCAGCGTGCCTGTCGCGCTCGGCGCGGTGACCCGCGATCAGAGCGCCGACGGCATGCCCTTTGGCGGACGCAATCTGATCACGTTCACCGACGCTCGTCAGGGAACGGCCCGGCTCTCCGCAAAGCTTCAAGCCGACGCCGAGCGCGCTTTTGTACGCGCCTTCGTTTATCACGCGGTGCAAGTCAAGCCAGCAAGTGGTTCGGCCGAGGACGGTAGATAACTTAGCGAAATACGGTTGCGACCCTTGAAAGCCTTGTAGCCGCGAAGCCGGAGCTCAAGGATGTTCTTACCCGCGCCCGCGGCGAGCTTGCTGCCCTGGAGGGGTCTGCGGAACCGCAGCCAGTCCCGTGGAACGACATGCGCGATCGGCTGGCGCAAGACGCAACCCTTCTGCATCTGAAGACGCTTTGGGCGGATCGCGAAGAGGCATTCGAGAACCCGGGCGATCTCGCCCACTTTCTCGTCCTGAGGGAGTTCCTGCGACGCGCCGTTCGAGGCAACTCGGCGGAGACGATGGGGCTGGCGCGCTTGGTCCTTCCGGGCCAGGGCGAGCAGGTTCAGCCTCCTTCTTCGGCACGCGCCCTCGGGCTGTCGGGCGGCGATTGGCGGGATTTGCTCCACCTGATCGTGACGCACTTTCTGCGTTTGAACACGATCGTGTCGGTTGCGTCGGGTGCGTTCAATTGGATCGACCGGCGCCCTACGCATATTGCTGTGGCGCAATTCGAAAAGCGGACGAGCACCGAATTTCCATGGCCCGCGGTCCGAAGTTCCAGTCGCCCGTCGCGCGTCGTGTCGCTGCTGGCCCAGGCATCCGGTGTCTCACTCGACGATCGGGGCGGTTGCGATTTGTTGAACGAAGCATTGGAAGACGCCCGGCAGGCCCTCCAACGTTACCTCGAACCCACCCAGGGTGCTGGATCTCGGTTGAACATGCGAACCCTGGCGCTTGGAAAGGTGAAGGATGCGTGGCTGTGTCCCGTAACCAGGCGGGTGCTCGATACCACGCTCAAGGGCCTCTCTCCGTATCCACGAAACGACAGGCATCCAGAAGCTGCGGCGATCCGGCTGCCCAACCTGCCGGCGCCATTTTCGACCCACGAAGCGGGCGTGCTCGCGGCGGCTGCGGAGACCGAGGCCTTCCTTCGCTCGGATGCCGATGTTTTGCGTCTGCGGGAAATCGGCGTCTGGACCGAATTCCACAATCACGCCGCCTTGTTCACCCCATACTTCAGATCCGCAGAGCATTCCGCGCAGCAGCCGCCGCGGCGGCTTCGCGCCTACGAAGACATCTTCAAGGGTGGAGCGATCAACGTCCTGAACTGCTCTACGACGATGGAGCTGGGTGTCGACATCGGGTCTCTGGAGCTGGTGGTAAACTCGAACGTTCCGCCGTCGATCGCCTCCTACCGACAGCGGGCCGGGCGCGCCGGGCGCCGGGATCAGCCGATCGCCGCGGCATTGACCGTCTGCAAGGAACGGCCGATCGACCGACGCGCATTCAATGACCCCTCCGGATATCTCGATATTCGTGCGAGGCCGCCGCGCGTCAGGCTCGACAGCAGCACGATCGCCCGTCGCCACGCCTTCGCCTTGCTGCTTTCGGCGTTCCTGAAGGAACGGCGGGACGACGCCCTGCGCACCGAAATCGGAAGCTTCTTCGGCTTCGAGGCAGAGGAGGACGCGATCCCCCCGTGGTGTGAGTTTCTGCGGTGGTGCGACGAGACCGACGCACGGTTGAACGATCACGGCGAGGCTCTCTCACTGGTGCTGGCCGGCACGCCGGTGAGTGTCGATCGCTCGCTGTTCGAAACCGCGGCGATGCGCTGACCCAGATCGCCAAAGAGCGGCTCGCCGAATGGCATGCGCTCGAGCACCAGGAAGCCGGGGCCGGGCAGGACAACAAGCCGGCGCTGCGCGCGATCCGGTTTCAGAAGCGGCGTGCGAGCGGCGCCTATCTGCTGTCCGAGCTCGCGGCTGACGGCTTCCTTCCGGGATACGGGTTTCCCAGCGGGATCGTGCCGCTCGTCACCCCGCCGCGCCGCGATGACGAGAAACGCCGCGAGGACGCCCGCGTGCGCTCGCGCGACTATCCGAGCCGTCCGCTCGACATCGCGCTGTTCGAATACGCTCCCGGCGCTCCGGTCGTGCTCGATGGGCTGGTGCACACCTCAAGGGGGGTCACCTTGAACTGGCGGGCCCCGGCCGCAGCGGCCGGGGTGCGGGAAATCCAGGCGCTGCGCACCGCCTGGCGCTGCCGCGCATGCGGTGCGGCGGATGCAGAGCTGAGCGCTGCCAGTCCCGACCGGTGCTCGATGTGCGGGTCGCCAAACCTGGAAACCCAGGATTACATCGCACCGGCCGGCTTTGCGGTCGATATTCGGGACCAGCCGCACGACGACACCATCGAGATAAGCTATCTCCCGCGCGCGGCGCCGTGGGTCCATGCCAGCGGCGCGGCCTGGGTGGCGTTGCTCGAAGGCGGCCGGGTTCGCGCCAGCCCGCATGGCATCGTGTATTTCTCGAACGGCGGCGGAGCCGGGCATGGCTATGCCCTGTGCCTGCAGTGCGGGCGGGCCGCGCCCGAAACGGATGCCGATGCCGCGGCAGGACCCCTGCCGCGAGGTTTCGACGATGTTAAAGGCGGCCACAGGCCGCTGCGCGGCGCACCAAAAGACGATCGAGGGCTCTGCCCGGGCTCGGCCGGCGGCTTCTCGATCAAGCGCAACCTGAACCTCGGCCATTCGCTCCGCACCGCTGTCGTCGAGGTTCAGCTCGACGATTGTCGCGACCGTGACACCGCGCTCGCGGTTGCAGTCGCGCTGCGCGAGGCCGGCGCGGCCGAGCTCGGGGTCGATCCCGAGGAGATGGGGATTGCCGCGACACCGGCTCCGAGCCCGCAGGGAAGGGAAGCGTGGTGCGCGGTGGTCTACGACCGCGCGAGCGGTGGCGCAGGCTACGCTTCGACGATCGCCGACGAGCCGGCGCGCTGCCTGAGGGCGGCCCGCGATTTGATGGACTGTCAGAAACCCGGCCGGTGCGGCGACCCCCGAGCCGAGCGGTTCTGCACCCGCTGCCTGTTGTCGGCCGACACGCAGCGATTGGTCGAGCGCTGCGACCGCCGGTCCGGCTTTCAGCTGCTCGATGATCTGGTCCCGCGGCTCGAATTATCTGCGAACGACCAGCTGTTCGGAGCTTAATGGAGCTGGAAAGCGCACCGTTGGCGGAAGCTTTGGAGCGCCGGCTCGCGCATTCTCGTGTCGGAAAGCTGGCGATCTGACTGCACGGCGAGCCGGCCGATTGGGCCTTCGACGAGTGGCCGGTGCGGGCCGTCGCGGAAAGATGGGGCCCGCGCGGCATTCCCATCAGTTTCGTCATCGCGCAGGAGACACTGCGGTCCGCCGACGTGCCGGCGCGGCAATCATTGGTCCGGCTCGTGCAACGCTGTCAGGCCGGCGAGCTCGTCGAAATGACGGCCGTGGCAGCCGGGGGCGCGCCACTCGCCGCCCTCGGCGGCGGGAGCCGAAGCGTGGTGTGGGCGAGCCGCGACAAATCAGCGGCGGCGGTCTGCGCCGAGTGGGGAGCCTCGCCGCAGGCGGCGCTGGTGCGCGGCCGGCTCGCCGCTCCGTTGTTCGGAGCGCCGGTTGACCTGTCGACCCTCGGCGCCGCTTCGCCCGACACCGTCGTCATCGACATATTTGCCGAAGCCGACGGCACGGCGTCGGGGTTCGGTCAACGGGTGCGAAGTTTGCTCGAATCGCGGGACGGCGGCCTCCTCACGCGGGCCGATTATGGGGCGCTCCACGAAATCGTCTACACGGACCGCTATCTCTTCTCTCCGCTGGCGGCCCTCCTGACGGCAGAGCTCGTCGGCGCTCTTGCGCGAAGCGCCCGGCCCAGGATTACGATACGCACGCGCCCAAGCTCTAACTCCGTGCACGCCACGCCGCCTTGGCAGGTCCACCACGATTGGACGGCACGGTCGGATCGGGAGTTGGTGCTGCGGCACCTTCTGTCCAGATTCTCCGCAGCATCGCGGATTGAGTTTGACCAGAAGACACCGCACCGGCGGACCCTCTTGCTGAAATGGGGCCGGGCTGCGCTGGAGCTGACGCTCGACCAAGGGGTCGGCGCATGGCGGCCGGTCGACCAATGCCGCTTCGACTTCGGCTCAAGTCCAGAACATCAGGCGCAGGTGCTGTTGAAAGAGCCGATTTCGAATCAGGAATGGAATATCCGGCACATTCCTGGTGATTCGGAGACAACAATAGGTCGCGTTCGCTCCTGCACGATCCAGATGCGGATCAAACCCGGCCGTGGCAGTGCTTGAATTTCCGGCCGGAGCCGCAGGGGCACTGGGTGTTGCGCGGGGTGCCGGCCCAGGGTGGGCGCGCCGCCGGGCGTGGCGGCTCGCCGCGGTCGACGCCGTTGCCCGAGCCGGCGCGCCGGGCCGGGCGCGGCCGCATCGGCGCCGCCCGTCCGGCCGCGCCGCCGCCGGCCATCTCGCCGGCCATCGCCTCGGCGGGTTCCGGCGCGGCCTCGGCATAGGCCGGCTGCGGCACGCGCAGCTCGATATGCGACAACACCGAGGTGACGTGCTGGCGCAGGCTGGTCAGCATCGCCTCGAACTGCTCGAAGGCCTCGCGCTTGTATTCGTTTAAGGGGTCGCGCTGGGCGTAGCCGCGCAGCCCGATGCCCTGGCGCAGATGGTCGAGCGACAGCAGATGGTCCTTCCAGGTCTGGTCGAGCAGCTGCAGCAGCAGGCTCTTCTCGGCCATGCGCATCAGCTCGGGGCCGGCGTTCGCGGATTTCTCGGCCATCAGCCGGTCGGCCGCGGCGACGATGCGCTCGCCGACCTCGTCGCGCCCGATCCCCTCCTCCTTGGCCCACTCGGCGAGCGGCAGGTCCAAGGCCACAAGGCGCAGGCATTCGGCGTGGAGCCCGGCGGTGTCCCACTGCTCGGCCAATGAATTATCCGGGATCGCGCCGGCCACCGCCTCCTCGATCGTCTCGGTGCGCATGTCGGCGACCGTCCCGGCCACGTCGCGCGAGCTCATGATCTCGCGGCGCTGCTCGTAGACCACCTTGCGCTGGTCGTTCATCACATCGTCGTATTTGAGCAGCTGCTTTCGGATGTCGTAGTTGCGCGCCTCCACCTTCTGCTGCGCCTTGGCCAGCGCCTTGTTGACCCAGGGGTGGATGATCGCCTCGCCGTCCTTGAGGCCCAATCGCTGCAGCATCGAATCCATCCGCTCGGAGCCGAAGATCCGCATCAGATCGTCTTCGAGCGAGACGAAGAATTTGGAGGCGCCGGGGTCGCCCTGACGACCGGAGCGGCCGCGCAGCTGGTTGTCGATGCGCCGGCTCTCGTGCCGCTCGCTGCCGACGACGAAGAGCCCGCCGGCCTGCACCACCGCCTCGTGCGCGGTTCCGATCTCGGCGCGGATGGCGGCGGCCCGCGCCTCGCGCTCGGCCTCGTCCTCGATCTCGGCGAGCTCGGTGCGGATGCGCATTTCGAGGTTGCCGCCGAGCTGAATGTCGGTGCCGCGCCCGGCCATGTTGGTGGCGATCGTCACCGCCCCAGGCCGGCCGGCCTGGGAGATGATGCTGGCTTCCTGCTCGTGGTAGCGGGCGTTCAGCACGTTGTGCGGGATCTTGTGCTTTTTGAACAGCGCCGAGAGCGCCTCCGATTTCTCGATGCTGACGGTGCCGCACAGCACCGGCTGCCGGCGCTCCCGGCATTCGGCGACGTGCTGTGCTATCGCCTCGTATTTCTCGCGCGTCGTGCGGTAGACCTCGTCGTCGGTGTCGCCGCGGCGCACCGGCTCGTTGGTCGGGATCTCGATGACCTCGAGCTTGTAGATGTCGCTGAACTCCTGCGACTCGGTCATCGCCGTGCCGGTCATGCCGCCGAGCTTGGGATAGAGCCGGAAATAGTTTTGGAAGGTGATCGACGCCAGGGTCTGGTTCTCGTTCTGGACGGTCACGCCCTCCTTGGCTTCGAGCGCCTGGTGCAGCCCCTCGGAATAGCGCCGGCCTTCCATCATGCGGCCGGTGAACTCGTCGATGATGATGATCTTGTCGTCCTTGGCGATGTAGTCGGTGTCGCGGGCGAAGAGCTTGTGCGCGCGCAGCGCCTGGTTGACGTGATGGACCAGGGACACGTTGTCGATGTCGTAGAGCGTGCCCGTCTCCATCAGCCCGGCCTGGCGCAGCAGCGCCTCGATCCTCTCGACCCCGGCCTCGGTCAGGGTGACGGTGCGCTGCTTCTCGTCCTTCTCGAAATCCTCGGCGTCGAGCGGCGGGATCAGCTTGTCGACCCGGATGTAGAGCTCGGAATTGTCCTCGGTCGGGCCCGAGATGATCAGCGGCGTGCGCGCCTCGTCGATCAGGATCGAATTGACCTCGTCGACGATCGCATAGTGGAACGGCCGATGGACCATGTCCTCGAGCCGGAACTTCATGTTGTCGCGCAGATAGTCGAAGCCGAGCTCGTTGTTGGTGCCGTAGGTCACGTCGGACAGGTAGGCCTGCTGCCGCTCCGCGTCGTCGAGGTCGTGGACGATGCAGCCGACCGAGAGGCCGAGGAAGCGGTAGATCTGGCCCATCCATTCGGCGTCGCGGCGGGCCAGGTAATCGTTGACGGTGACGACGTGCACGCCCTTGCCGGTCAGGGCGTTGAGGTAGACCGGCAGGGTCGCGACCAGGGTCTTGCCTTCGCCCGTCTTCATCTCGGCGATCATGCCGCGGTGCAGCACCACCCCGCCCATCAGCTGCACGTCGAAATGGCGCTGGCCGAGGGTGCGCTTGGCCGCCTTCGCGCACCGTGGCGAAGGCCTCGACCAGGATGTCGTCGAGCTCGCCGCCGTCGGCGAGCTGCTGCTTGAACCGCGCCGTGCGGGCTCGAAGCTCGTCGTCCGACATGGCCTCGAGCTGCGGCTCGATTTCGTTGATGGCGGCGACGATATGGCCCAGGCTCTTGACGTAGCGGTCATTGGCGGAGCCGAACAGCCGCCGGGCTAAAGCGCCAAGCATGGGACCCTCGGAAAACGGAGACGGATGGCGGGATGCGTTCGCACGGCGGCCGTTTGACAGATAGGCGGGTCGGCCGGGGGTGTCAATTCGCCAGCGCCCCGCGCGGCGCGGGCGATCCCGCCGCGGACGCGGCGTTCGACCGCCTGATGGCCGAGATCCGGGCCTGCACGATCTGCGCGCCGCACCTGCCGCTCGGGCCCCGCCCGATCGTGCGCGGGCGGCCTTCGGCGCGGCTGTTGATCATCAGCCAGGCCCCGGGGGTCCGGGTGCACCGAGACCGGCCTCTCGTTCGACGACCGCAGCGGCGAGCGGCTGCGCGGCTGGCTCGCGGTCGACCGCGACACCTTCTACGACGAGAGCCGGGTGGCGATCATGGGGGTCGGGTTCTGCTATCCGGGCCGCGACGCGAAGAGCGGCGGCGATTTGCCGCCGCGCCCGGAATGCGCGCCGCGCTGGCACGGCCCGATGCGCGCGCTGCTGCCGGCGGTCGAGCTGACCCTGCTGGTCGGCAGCTTTGCGATCGGCCTTTATCTGCCCGCAACCGGGTCGATGACGGCGGCGGTGGCGCGGTGGCGCGAGTTTCTCCCCGAGCAGCTTCCGCTGCCGCATCCGAGCTGGCGCTCGGCCCTCTGGCTGCGCGGCCATCCCTGGTTCGAGGACGAGGTCCTGCCCGAGCTGCGGGCGCGGGTCGCCGGCGCGCTCAGCCCGACGCCTCGATCCGCGCCATGTCCTCGTCGCTGAAGCCGAAATGGTGGCCGACCTCGTGGATCAGCACATGCCGCACCAGGTGGGCCAGCTCCTCGCCGGTCTCGCACCAATAATCGAGGATCGGGCGGCGGTAGAGAAAGATCGCGTCGAAATCCGGCCGCGGGTCGCTGACGCTCTTGCGCGGCAGGGCGACGCCGCGATAGAGGCCGAGGATGTCGAACGGGCTGTCGAGGCCCATCGCCTCCTCGGTCTCCTCGTCGGGGAACTCCTCGACCCGGATCACGACCTGGCCGAGGTGGCGCTTCAACCGGCGCGGGATCGTGGCGAGCGCCTGCCGGGCCAGCGCCTCGATGTCGGCGAGGGTGGGCGGCGTCATCGGCTCGCCGCCGCGCTTGACCCGCGGCGCGGCGCGGGGTCACCTCGGGGCGCAACGGCGCAATGGGAGGAGAGCATGGTCGAAAAGCTGGTCGGGGCGGCGCGCCACGCGGCGCTGCACGAGCTGCACGGCTGGGTCGAGGTCGAGGATCGCGACGCGATCCGCAAGAGCTATCATTTCGGCGATTTCTCCGAGGCCTGGGGCTTCATGTCGCGGGTCGCGCTCCTCGCCGAGAAAATGGACCACCACCCCGAGCTGTTCAATGTCTATAACCGGGTCGAGCTCGTGCTGTCGACGCATGACGCCGACGGGCTGAGCGAGCTCGACATCAAGCTCGCCCGCGCGATCGAAGAGATCGCGCCCGAGCGCGACCGCCGCCCCCCGCTGCCCTGACCCGGCCTCACCGGCGGGGCGCCCCCGCCGGGAGCGGCTGCGGCGGCGCGTCGGCGTCCTCGGGGTGCGCGGCTATCGGCCGCGCGGCGAGCTCCTTTCGGTGCAGGCGCGACAAATGCGCCTCGCGATAGGCGATGTAGAGCGTCGACAGGACGATGATCAGAGCGCCGACGATGGTGTACCGATCGGGCAGCTCGGCGAACAAGAGGTAGCCCATGATCCCGGCAAAGACGAGGCGGCTGTAGTCGATCGGCGCCACCGCGGTCAGCTCGCCCAGCGCGAACGCCCGCACCTGACAGAATTGGCCGATGGCGCCGAGGCCGCCGATCAGCGCCAGCAGCGCCAGCTCGCCGGCATCGGGCGGGCGCCACACCAGCCACGCCGGCGGCGCCGTCAGGATCGACGAGAACAGCCCGAAATAGACGAGGATCGTCAGCGCGCTCTCGGTCGCCGACAGGCGCTTGATCAGGGTCGTCGACACCGCCACCAGAAACGCGCCGAAGAGCCCGACGATCGCGGCCTGGTCGAGGGAGCCGCCGCCCGGCCGAACCATGACCAGGACGCCGAAAAAGCCCGCGAGGGTGGCGAGCCCGCGCCGCCAGCGCACCTTCTCGCCGAGCAGAAGGATCGCGGTCAGGATCATGAACAAAGGCGCGGTGAAGCTCAGCGCAGTCGAGTTGGTCAGCGCCAGCCGCGTCGTCGCGTAGAAGCCGGCGACCATCGCGCCGACACCCACCGCGCCGCGCAGGAGATGGCCCCAGGGATGGGTGGTGCGGAAGACGTGATGTCCCCGCTCCAGGAGCACGAAGGGCAGGATCGCAAGAAAGCCGAACAGGCAACGGAAGAACGCCAGCTGAAAGCTGTCGAGGCGCTGCCCGAGGAGCTTGACGATCGCGCCCATGATCGAAAACAGCAGCGACCCCGTCAGCATCAGGACCGCGGCGCGGACCGCCAGCGGCAGCTCCTCCCAACGGCGCCGCACGGAGCTCATCGCCGGGCCGCCGCGGCGCCGCATGGCGTCGCAGGAAGCTCGGTCATCACCGCGGCAAAGATCCGCTCGGCCGGCGCATCGGCGGTTCATCGCCGCCCCCGACGCAAAGCGCAAGAGGATCGTGGGGCGGCGCGCGCGGCGGCGGCTCGCCGGCCCTGATCTTGGCGACGCAGCGCCGGACCAAGGCGCGCCCCGGAATCGGAAACGCGGGCCTGAGCCCGCGTTTCGATTTGGCTCGCTGCGGCCTCGCGCCGCGGCGGGCGGGGCCTAGTCGTTGGCCCCGACGACGTCGACGTCCTTGCGGCCGTAGACCCCGATGCATCCGTGCAGGCAGCCGATAATGGCGTTGTTCGCCGGATGCGGCACGAACACGAAGTTGTTGGTGGAGTTGGCGGCCACCGAATGCGAGCTCCCGGAGGGATGCACTCCCTTCACCGCCGGCACATCGAAGGTCGGCACGATCTGGTCGAGGTTCTGGCTGATGCCGTCGATCACCCCGAGGAGGCCGGCGCCTTGATCGGTGGTCGACAGGCCGCCCCCGGTTCCGTCCACCGGATGGGGAGAGTACGGCGTGTTCTGCGAGCCGGTGTACCAGTGGCGGTCACCCGGGTTGAACCAGACTTCGTCCGAGGAGCCGATCCCCGGCACGAACGCGAAGACGCCGTTGGTGTCGATGATCACCTGCGAGGGGTTCGCGCTGTTGGCGTCGGCGCCGAACCACGGATCGCCCATCGTGTCGTAGACGACGCTGCAGCCCGCCAGAAAGGTCTGGTCCGGCCCGAGGGCGAGACCGGCCGGCATGCAGAACGGGACCGCGAACAGCGTTTCGACTTTGGCGGTCAACGGATTGATCCGCGCGATCGCGCCGATCGGGCCCGGGCTCGCCGTCGTTCCGGAGATCGACGGGATCGACGCATAGAACCGCTGGGTCGCCGGCTCCCATGCCGGCTGCTCGGCCCCGTTGGTGGAGAACGGGAACGGGATCTGCCTGCCGACCGTCATCTTGCAGGCCGCGTCGATCTTGATCAAGGTGGCGAAGGGCGGCGTGTCGGCGTTGTTCGCCACCAGCAGCAATCCGTCCTTCGGGTCGAAGGCCAGCTCGTCCGCGCGAAACTTGCTGGTTTTGCTTGTGTGGACGTCGCTGACCTGGAGGCCGGCGAAGGTGAACGAGACGACGCGGCTGGGGGCGTCGGTCGCAACGACGCATTTTCCTGTGGTCACGACGCCGTTCGGGCCGGAGAAATTGTTGCCGAGGGGCGACGCTCCGGAGAATGCGGGCTTTGCTTTGAACTGGGTTTTGAAAGCGCCGGTGGCGGCGTCGACGACATCGACGACCGCATTCGAGCGGTCGCCGAGATAGAAGGTCTGGGTCCTCTGGTCGACGAAGCTGATGTCGAAGGCGTACATGCCGCCGGTCTTGTTTGTCGACGAGACCGGGACCGGTATGGTTTTGAGCAGCCTGACCGGCCCGTTGTCTTCGGCCGAGGCGGCCCACGCTGCGGCGCCCGTCAGCAGCAATGCCGAGGTCGCCGCCGCGAACATTGCCGTGCGCCGGAGATGTCCGCGCAGGCAGGCGTTAAACAATGGTCGAGTCCGAAGCATAAAGTCCTCCCTTGGTGTTGGCCTCGATATTCAGCAGCGGGCTCTTCTGCTGCGGCCGGGAAAATCTTCCGGGCGCGACATAGTGTCAACACTCTTTCGACGAAATATTGTCGTCTTTCAATTACCTGAAGAGTGGTTCGATCTTAAGCTAGATCAAATCACGTGATAATCGTCGTCGGGGACTTACCGCCAACCGGATTGAATGTGGCCTCCCCGACCATCGAGGGGCAAACGATGCGTCGAAAAATTGCCGCGCCGCGATCGGCGAGCACACTGCACCGTCCGAAACGCGGCGCCGCCGTCGCCCGTGGCGGCCGCGTCATGGCGGCAGCAGCGGCTCGCCCTTCATGTATTTGCCGCGGCAGAACAGCAATGTCGGCTTGCCCGTGTAGGCGTAGCGCTCGACATGGCCGATGAAGATGATGTGGTCGCCGCCGTAATGCCGGTATTCGTTGCGGCACTCGAAATGCGCCGCGGCGCCGATGATCACCGGCGCGCCGCATTCGGGGATCATGTGGTCGATCTCGGCGAACTTATTTTCGGCGGTCTTGGCGAAGAAATTGGACAGCTCGATCTGGTCGTGCGCCAGGATGTTGACGACAAAATGCGTGCCCTCCTGGAAGGCCGGCAGGCTGTTGGCGTAGAGCGAGGCGCTCCACAGCACCAGGGGCGGCGTCAAGGACACCGAGGTGAAGGAGTTGGCGGTCAGCCCGTAGAGCCCGCCCGCCTTGCTGCGCGCGGTGATGATCGTGACCCCGGTGGCGAAGCTGCCGAGCGCGCTGCGGAAATCGCGGGAATCGAAGCCCTCGCCCGAGGTGCTCCTGACGGGCGCCGCATGGCTGCCCGGGTGGTCTTCCTCGGCAAGCCGAGGCTTGGGGTTCTCATTCGCCACGGGTCGCCCCCTTGAAAGCCGTCACAGCGGCGCGTCGGGCGGCAGCCCGAGCGCCACCCGGCCGTAGACGGCGCCGTTCACGTCCCAGCTGAGCACGTAATGGGCGTTGGCCGCATGGACATCGCGAAAGGCGCGCTGGATCGGGTTGCGCGCATAGATCGCGCCGCCGCCGGTGGCGGTGAACAGCAAATCGACCGCCTTGGTGCACAAGGTCGCGGCGAAGGCGCCGTCGCGGCGATAGCGCGCCCGCTGCTCGAGGCTCGGCACCACCCCGGCCTCGGTGATCCGGGTCGCCTCGTCGCAATCGCGCAGCACGATCGCCTCGGCCGCGTCGGCCAGCGCCGAGGCCTCCGCCAGACGGACCTGCAAGGTCGAGAAATCGGCCAGGTTCCGGCCGCTGTAGGAGCTCAGGCGATTGCGGGTGGCGTCGGTAAAATGCCGGATCGCGCCGCGGGCGATGCCGAGCGAGACGCCGGCGATGGCAAAGCCGAACAGGCTCACCGCCGGCAATTTGTAGAGTGTCCCCGGGTTGACCTCGCTGCCGCGGTTGGGGCCGCCCTTGATCCGCTCGGTGGCCAAGGTGCGATAGGCCGGGACGAAGGCGTCGGCGACCTCGACATCCTTGCTGCCGGTGGCGGCCAGCCCGATCACCTGCCAGGTGTCGATGATCGAATAATCGCGGGCCGGCAGCAGGAACATGCGCGGCTCGCTCTGCCCGGTCTCCTCGTCGCTGACGATGGCGCCGAACATGTTCCAGGTCGACGGGTCGATGCCGCTCGAAAACGGCCAGCGGCCGCTCAGCCGATAGCCGCCGGGCACCCGCCGGGCGCGGCCGCGGGCGAAGATCAGGGCCGAGCTGATCAGGCTGTCCGGCGATTCGCCCCAAATCTCCTCCTGCGCCTCGGGATGCCACATGCCCAAGAGCCAATGGTGGGCGGCGAGGTTGGCCAATACCCAGGCGGTCGAGCCGCAGCCCTGGCCGACCACCGCGCTGAGCTCGAAGAGCGCGCGATAGGGCAGCTCGCTGCCGCCGACCCGAGCCGGCTGCAGCACGCGGAAGAGGCCGCTCGCATGCAGCTCGGCGATGGTCTCGTCCGGCAGCCGGCGCAGCTCCTCGGCGCGCGGCGCGCGCTCGCGCAGCGCCGGGATCAGCGCCTCGGCGCGCGCCAGCAGCTCGTCGAAACGCGGCGGCGCAGCGCGCTGGTCGATCATCGGGTCGGGCATTGCGATCCTCTCGCGGATGAGCCACGCCGCCGCAGTCTACCCGCCGCCGGGCGGAAGCGCGAGATCTGCGCGCCGCGGCTGAACCCTATATATTGACCGCGCCTGCCGATATCGAGGCCGGGCTGGGCGGGCATGACGGGGAGGCGGCGGGGTGCTAACCTCGGCCGCCTGCCGCCGGCGCCGGCTGCGCCCGATCGGCCGATCGCCGAGGCTCGACGAGGAGGAGGGCTGCGTGTCGTACATCTATGTCGTGCAAATGGACATCCCGGCTGATCTCGAAGCCGAGTTCAACCGCATCTACGACGAGGATCATGTGCCGACGATCCTCAAGGTCCCGGGCGTTCGCTCGTGCACGCGCTACCGGCTCGACCATTCGACGATCGCTGCGATGCCGCGCTATCTGGCGGTCTACGAATGCGATACGGCGGAGGTCGTCAACAGCCCGGCCTGGACTGCGGCCTCCGATCTGGGCGAATGGAAGCCCAAGATCCGGCCGCACACGACCAACCGCCAGCACAGCGTGTTCCGCAAGATCGCCTGAGGGAGCGCCCCCGCATGCCGCATATCTTCGTCGTGCAGCTCGATATCCCGGCCGAGCACGAGGCCGAGCTCAACCGCGTCTACGACGCCGAGCACTTTCCGATGTTGTCGAAGGTTCCGGGCGTGCGCTCGGCCGCGCGCTACCGGCTCGAGCATTCGACGGTTCCCGGCATGCAGCGCTATCTGACGATCTACGAGCTCGACTCGCCCGACGTGCTCAAGAGCGCCGCCTGGGAGAAGGCCGGCGCCTATGGCGACTGGGCGACCAAGATCCGGCCCAAGACCACCGCCCGCCACCACAGCGTCTTCGAGCGCATCGCCTGAAGGAGGCTCAGCCATGATCCACGTGCTCGCGATCATCACCGCCAAATCCGGCATGCGCGAGGCGATCCTCGCGGAGTTCCGCGCCAACATGCCCGCCGTCCACGCCGAGAAGGGCTGCATCGAGTACGGCCCGGCGGTCGACGCCGAGGGCGTCGGCGGGTTTCAGACCAAATTCGGCCCCGACGCCTTTGTCGTGATCGAGAAATGGGAAAGCCCCGAGGCGCTGAAGGCGCACGCCGCCTCGCCGCACATGGCCGCCTACGCGGCGAAGACCCGCGAGATGATCGCAAGCCGCGTCATCCACGTGCTCTCGCCGGGGTGACCCTGCGCCGCGCCGACCCGGCGGCGCCGACCCCGCCGCCTCGGGTCAGGCGCCCAAGGGCGCCTCAGTCCAGCACTTCCCGGTTGACCACATTCTCGCGGTTGGGCTTGCCGTCGAGCACGCTCAGGATGTTCTCGACGGCGGCGACGCCCATCCGGTCGACCGCCTCGCGCGTCACGCCGGCGACATGCGGCGCGGCGATGAAATTGGGCAGGGTCAGGAGCGGATTGTCTTGCGGGGTCGGCTCCTGGTCGAAAACGTCGAGTGCGGCGCCGGCGATGCGGTTCGCTTTCAGCGTGTCGTAGAGCGCGGCTTCGTCGATGATGCCGCCGCGTGCGGTGTTGACGATAAACGCCGTGCGCTTCATGCGCGCCAGCCGCGCGGCGTCGAAGAGGCCGACCGTCTCCGGCGTCTTCGGGCAATGGATGGTGATGAAGTCGGCCCGCGCCACCGCCGCGTCGAGATCGGCGACCGGCTCGTAGCCCATGCCGCGGATCGTCTCGGAATACATGTAGGGGTCGTAGACGAGGACGTTTGTCTCCATTGCCGCGAAGCGTTTGGCCGAGCGCGTGCCGATCTTGCCGAAGCCGATGATCAGCACGGTCTTGCCGTAGAGATCGACCGGCATCTCCTTGTAGCGGTCGTGCCAACGTCCTTCCCTGACCAGCGCATTCATGGCCGCGCCGCGGCGGGCCAACGACATGATCAGGAATACCCCGGCCTCGGCGACGGAGACCGAGTTGGCGGTCCCTCCGATCATCAGCGGGACCTTGCGGCGGGTCAGCGCCGGCACGTCGACCGCGTCATAGCCGACGCCGATGCGCGAGACGACTTCCAGCGAGGGCGCGGCGTCGAGCTCGGGATCGCTGAACGGCTGCACGCCGAGCGCCACGCCGGCGACATCTTCCAGCAGCCGATGCAGCTCGGCCTTCGGCGCCGTTGGCGCAAAGGAAACACCCTCGACATCATCGCGCGCCTCGACCAGCGCCCAGCCGGCCTTCGACATCGTCGTCGGCAGCAGCAGCTTCTTGCGGTTGGCAGCGGCGGTTTGTCCTCGGCCGGTCGTGTTCACCCGTTCTCTCCTTTGGGAAATTCGCGCCGGGGAAGCCTACAATGCGCGGCGCTGTGCGGGCCAAACCTAATTCGATCCGGCCCGGCGGTCGCATTCGTCATTTCCATGCCGGCGCCGGCCGGCATCGATTTCGGCCATGGAACCCGGCCTGCGCCGGGGCGACAACGCAAGAGGATTGGCCATGCCGACCCAGTTCCTGATGCTGCCGCCGCAGACGCCGAAGACGCGCGAATGGGGCGAGCGCCTCGCCGCGGCCCTGCCCGAAATCGAGGTGGTCGTCGCCGAGGACCGGGCGCGGGCCGAAGCGGCGATCACCGACGGCCGAGGCCGCCGTTCGGCGCGATCCCGCCCGACCTGCTGCGCCAGGCGCGGCGGCTGCGCTGGCTGCAGGCGCCGCAGGCCGCCCCGCCCGCCGGCTACTACTACCCCGAGCTGATCGCGCATCCGGTCGAGATCACCAATTTCCGCGAGATCTACAACGACCATATCGGCGCGCATGTGATGGCCTTCGTGCTGGCCTTCGCCCGCGGCCTGCAGCGCTACATCCCGCAGCAGCTGCGCCGCGAATGGAAGAAGCCGGCGCAGAACGAGGGGGTGGTGCATCTGCCCGAGGCGGTGATGCTGCTGGTCGGCGTCGGCGGCATCGGCAGCGAGGTGGCGCGGCTCGCCGCCGCCTTCGGCATGCGCGTCCTGGGCGTCGACGAGCGCCGCCGCGACATGCCGCCGGGGGTCGCCGAGATGCACCGCGCCGACGAATTGGATGCGCTGTTGCCGCGCGCCGATTTTGTCGTCCTGACCGTGCCGCACACCCCCGAGACGGAGGGCTTCATGAACCGGGCGCGGTTTCAGGAGATGAAGCCGACGGCGTTCTTCATCAATATCGGGCGCGGCCTGACGACCCGGCTCGACGACCTCGCGGAGGCCCTCGAGGCGGGCGAGATCGCCGGCGCCGGGCTCGATGTGTTCGAAGAGGAGCCGCTCCCCGCCGGCCATCCGCTGTGGACCATGCCGGGCGTGCTCCTGACCCCGCACACCGCCGGCTACGGCCCCTATCTCGACGAGCGCCGTTATGAGGTCATCCTCGACAACTGCCGCCGGTTTCTCGCCGGCCGGCCGCTGCGCAACCTCGTCGACAAGGGCCGCTGGTTTTGACAGCCGGCCCGATATCGTCGTAATCCGGGGATATGCCAAAGGATCAGGAGAGAGCGATGGCGGTCACGCAGCGGCGCAGGCTCGGCAAGGGCGGCCCGGAGATTTCGGCGATCGGCCTCGGCTGCATGTCGCTGTCGGGGGTCTACGGCGCGAGCGACGACGCCGCCGGGGTGGCGCTGATCCACCGCGCGGTCGAGCTCGGGGTCGACCATTTCGACAGCTCGGACATGTATGGCTGGGGCCAGAACGAGGAATTGCTCGGCCGGGCGCTGAAGGGCCGGCGCGACGGCATCGTGATCGCCAGCAAGTTCGGCCAGACCCGGCAGCCGGGCGGGGCCAACGGGGTCGACGGCAGCCCTGCCTATATTGCGCAGGCCTGCGAGGCGAGCCTGAAGCGGCTCGGCCTCGATGTCATCGACCTCTATTACCAGCACCGGGTCGACCCGGCGGTCCCGGTGGAGGACACGGTCGGCGCGATGGCGCGGCTCGTCGAGGCAAGGGCAAGGTGCGGTTTGCTCGGGTTGTGCGAGGCGCATCCCGAGCGCATCCGCCGCGCCCATGCGACCCACCCGATCGCCGCGGTGCAGAGCGAGTTCTCATTGCTTTACCGCGAGGAGGCGACGCAAATCCGCGAATTGACCCGCGGCCTCGGCATCGCCTTTTTCGCCTACGCGCCGCTCGGCCGCAGCCTGCTGGCCGGAATCGTCCCCGACCTCGCCCATCTCGAAGCGGGCGACACCCGCGGCCGGCACCCGCGCTTCATGGGCGACAACTTTGCCAAGAACCGCGCCCTCGTCGAACGCATCGAGGCGATCGCCAACGAAAAGGGCTGCGCCCCGGCGCAGCTCTGCCTCGCCTGGCTTCTGGCGCAGGGGCCGGACGTGATCCCGATCCCCGGCACCAAGCAGGTTGCGCGCCTCGAAGAAAATCTGGGCGCGATGCAGGTCGGGCTGACCCCGGCCGACATCGCCCGCATCGACGCGGCGATCCCGATCGGCGCCGCCGCCGGCGGCCGCTACCCCGAAGGCGGCATGCGCGGCGTCCACATCTGAGGCCGCGGCGCGGCTGCCGCGGCTGCCGCGGGCGGCGACAGGCGAGCATGCCAGACATGTGAACTGTGCAAATCCACGCACGATAAGGCGTGGATATCATGTGCTTGCTTACGATAGGCCGCGGACGCCGCCGATCGGCGATTTGCCCGATTGAGGCGCGGCGCGCGGTCAGGCTGTCTTAAGGTGCTGGCGGAGGAGAGGTAATGCCGACGGGTACGAGGTGGACCGAGACGGTCGTCGAAATCGCCGGGTCGAAAATTTCCCTCGCCCGCGCCGGCGCCGGCCGGCCGGTCGTGGTGCTGCATCACGACATCGGCAGCCCGGAGCGGCTGGATTTTTACGACAAGCTGGCCGAACGCTTTGACGTGCTGGTGCCGCATCATCCGGGCTACGGCAAGTCGGAGCGCCCGCAATGGCTGCGCAGCGTGCGCGACGTGGCGGTCATGCACCATTGGCTGCTGGCCGATCTCGGGGTCGAGCGGCCGTCGCTGATCGGGCTCGGCTTTGGCGGCTGGATCGCGGCCGAGATGGCGACGATGGCGCCGGCCGGGCTGCACCGGCTGGTGCTGGTCGGGGCGATGGGGTTGAAGCCGCCCGAGGGCGACATTTTCGACCAGGCGATCGTCAGCTATCTCGACTATGCCCGCGCCGGCTTTCATGACCAGAAGGCGTTCGCGCGGGTCTATGGCGACGTGACGACCGACCAGCTGGTCGACTGGGACATCTGCCGGGAAATGTGCTTCCGCATCGCCTGGAAGCCCTACATGTACAGCCAGACCCTGCCGCATCTGCTGGGTGGGGTGCGCGCGCCGGCGCTGGTCGTTTGGGGCGACGACGACAAGATCGTGCCGAAAAGCGCCGGCGACAAATACGCGGCGCTGCTGCCCAAGGCGCGGCTCGAAACGGTGCGCGCGGCCGGGCATTGCGTCGAGATGGAGCAGCCTGGTGAGCTGGCGCGGCTTGTCATTCCGTTTGTCGACCAGAACTAGCCGCGCCTGCGGCGGCGCAAGGAGGAAATCATGCATGTGATGTATTTCACCGAGCAGCCGATGTCGGCCTATCCCGCAGATATCGGGCTCGATTTCGGCGCCACGGCGCTGATGTTCTCGAACAAGCATTTCGACCCGGTGGCCGGCAGCCGGCTCTACAACGAATACCTCGAGCATTACATCTATGCCGAAGAGATGGGCGTCGAAGGCTTCATGCTGAACGAGCACCACAACGCGCCGTTCTGCATGCAGGCCAAGTGCAACATCTTCGCCGCGATCCTCGCCGCGGTCACCAAGAAGGCGAAGATCGTGCTGCTCGGCAACCCGCTGCCCCTGGCCGAGAACCCGGTGCGGCTCGCCGAAGAGCTGGCGATGATCGACATGATCTCGAAGGGGCGCCTGGTCTCGGGCTTTGTCCGCGGCGGCGGCCAGGAGCAATTGGCCAACGGCGTCAGCCCCGCCTACAACCGCGAGCGCTTCGAGGAGGCGCATGACCTCGTCGTCGCCGCCTGGACCCGGCAGGGGCCGTTCCGCTGGGAAGGCACGCACTACCAGCACCGGGTCGTCAACCCGTGGGCGGTGCCGCTGCAAAAGCCTTATCCGCGCGTCTGGATCCCGGGTGTCTTGAGCAAGGAGACGATCATCTGGGCGGCCAGGCAGCGCTACCCCTATATCGCGCTCAACACCTCGGTCGAGGCGACCAAGGCCATCTGGAAGCTCTATGACGAGGTCGCGCTCGAGATGGGCTACGAGGCCGGGCCGCAGAACCGCGGCTATCTGCAGCAGGTCCATGTCTCCGACACCGAGGAGAAGGCCGAGAAGAACGCCCGCCAGTTCCTGTGGATGCAGGGCGAGTTCACCGGCCTGGCGCATCCCGTGTGGTCGAGCCCGTCGGGCTATTTCTCGCCCGAGCATCGCCGCCAGTTCGTCGAGTTCGCGGTCGGCCGGGCCGAGAGCCCGCGCGGCCGGCCGACCTTCGAGCGGCAGGTCGCCGACGGCCGGGTCATCTACGGCACGCCCAAGACCGTCATTCCGAAAATGCGCCATATCCTCGAGGAGACCCGGCCCAGCATCTACGGCCTGTGGGGCAATGACGGCTCGGTTTCGAACGAGGACGCGCGCACCTGCATCCGCCTCCTCGGCCAGGAGGTGATGCCGGCGATGCGCGAGATCGGCAAGGAATTGGGCCTGACCGACCCGTTCGAGGCCGACGCCCCGGTGCACCTCAAATATTCGACCGACCTGCGCCGGATGCCGCAAGCCGCCGAGTAGCCTCGGCCCCGGACCTGCATCGTCGGATCGAGATTGCTTTGCCTCTGTCGCTGCCCTCCTGACAAGAAACAGAGATGCTTTCGGCGGTGGGCAGCCCTCCTCACCCAGCTCCGGGTAAGGCTCGGCTTCGCCTCGCCAACCCTTCTCAACCCTCTCCCCCGATCGGGGGGAGAGGGAAGGGTGAGGGGGGCCGCTCCGGGCGCCGCCTCGGTTTCATCCCGGGCGGGTCGGCCGCAGGCCGGTGGGAAGCTCGCAATGACGAGGATAACTGTCGTCATTGCGAGCGAAGCGAAGCAATCTCGGGCCGGCGCCGCTCGTCCCGTCGAGATTGCGTCGTCGCGCGCTGCGCTCCTCGCAATGACAACCTCTTAAAATAGGGTCAACTCGATCGGAAACTGCTCCAGTAAACTGTCACCGCAACCACGCGACGTAACCTCAGCCGGAGCGCTGGTCGGGCGGGAGCTGGAGGCGGTAGCCGACCCCGAGCTCGGTCAGGATGTGGGTCGGCCGGGTCGGGTCGGGCTCGAGCTTTTGCCGCAACCCGCGGATGAAGACCCGCAGATACTGCACCTCCGCGGCCTGCGCCGGCCCCCAGACCTCGCGCAGCAGGTGGCGGTGGGTCAAGACCTTGCCGGCATGCATGACCAGATGGCGCAGCAGGTCGAACTCCTTCGGCGACAATTTGACCTCGCCGCCGGCGCGGGTCACCCGGCGGCGCACCAGATCGACCGACAGCTCGCCCGAGACGAAGACCGGCAATTCGCCCTGCGCCTGAAAGGCGTGGCGCAATGCGGCGCGCAGCCGCGCCATCAGCTCGGCCATGCCGAAGGGCTTGGCGACATAGTCGTCGGCCCCGAGATCGAGCGCCTCGACCTTGGCCCGCTCGTCGTGGCGCGCCGACAGGACGACGATCGGCACCGCCGAGCCCTTGCGGATCTCGGCGATCAATTCGAGGCCGCCGCGGTCCGGCAGCCCGAGGTCGAGGATCACCAGGTCGGGCTTCTCCCGCGCCAGCGAGCGCAGCCCCGAGGCGGCGTCCTCGGCCTCGACGATCCGGTAGCCCGAGGCGGTGAGGCTGGTGCGCAGAAAGCGGCGGATCGGCGGCTCGTCGTCGACGACGAGGACCGTGACGGCCTTAGCCATGGGTCGCCGCCGGCTGCCGCTGCTCGGCGGTCTGCGGCTCGGCCGGCAGGCGGATCGTCAGCGCCGCCCCGGATCGGTCGCGCCGGTTGCGGGCGACGATGCTGCCGCCCAGCGCCTCGACAAAGCCGCGGCAGATGGCGAGGCCGAGCCCGGTCCCGGCGCGGCGGCGGTCCTGCGCCGGCACCCGATAGAATTTGTCGAAGACGCGCTCGAGCTCGGCGGGCGGCAGCCCGGGGCCCTCGTCGACGATCTCGATCTCGACCAGCCCGCCGTCGCAGCCGGCGCGAATGCCGATGCGGCTGCCGGCCGGCGCGTATTTGGCCGCGTTGTCGAGAAGGTTGAACAGCACCTGCTCGAACAGCACCGCGTCGAGCCGCAGCATCGGCAGGTCGGGCGCGATGTCGACCGCGACGCGATGGCGGGCGAGGACGGTCCCGGCGCGCTCCAGCGCCGAGCCGACGATCTCGGCCAAATCGATCGGCTCGAGCCGCAGCTCGATCGCGCCGGATTCGAGCCGGGTCATGTCGAGCAGGTTGGCGACGAAGCGGTTGAGCCGCTGGGCTTCGTCCTCCAGGGTCGCCAGCAGCTCCTCGCGCTCGGCCGCGCCATAGCGTTGCGGGTAGCCGCGCAGGCTCGACGCGGCGCCGAGGATCGAGGCGAGCGGCGTGCGCAGGTCATGCGAGATCGACGTCAACAGCGCGCCGCGCAGCCGCTCGGTCTCGGCCAGCACCCTGGCTTCGTCGAGGCCCCTGGCGAGCGCGATGCGCTCGACCGCCACCGCCGCCTGGTCGGCGAGCGCGTCGAGCAGCCGCCTCTCCTCGGGCGTCAGCAAGGGTCCGGGGGCTTCGCGGTCGATGCCGACCACGCCGACCGGGCCGCTGACCGTGCACAGCGGCAGGAACAGCCGCTTGCCGCCGGGCAATGTGTCGGCGCCGCGCCCGGCCGGCCGGTTGTGCTCCCAGGCCCAGCGGGCCGCCGCCAGCTCGCCGCCGTCGAGGCGGTCCTCGGGCGGATAGCCCGAGGCGACCTCGATCCCTTCACCCTCTTTCGCCGGCAGCAGGATGATGGTGCGGACATGCAGCATCGACGAGATCTGATAGGCGGTCGCCCATAAGAGATCGTCGAGCGCGCCGATCCCGGCGACCTTGCGGCTGAAGGCGTAGAGCGCTGCGGTCGTCTTCGCCCGCGAGCGCGTCGTGACGACCTGGCGGCGCGTCGCCGCCGTCAGGTTGCTGACGATGACCGCCACCACCAGAAAAAAGAACAAGGCGACGATGTTCTCCGGCTCGGCGATCGAAAACGTGTAGAGCGGCGGCAGAAAGAAGAAATTGTAGGCCAGCACGCTGGTGACGCAGGCGAGCAGCGACGGCAGCAGGCCCCAGGCGACGGCCGCGGCGAGCACCGCCGTCAGGAACACCAGCGAGACGCTTTGGACGCCGATGAACCGTTCCAGCAGCAGGCCGAGGCCGATCGCGAGGCCGACTGCGGCGGCGCCGCCGAGGTAGGGCCCGAGGCGAAACGGCGCCGGCTCGGGGCGGGTTGCGACCGACTTCTCCGGGACCGGCTCGCCGTCATCGGCCGAGATCACGTGGACGCTGATCTGGCTGGTCTTTTTCACCAAATCGTGGACCACCGAGCCGTGCACGATCTCAAACCAGCGAGACCGCCCGGATTTGCCGACGACGATCTGGGTGATGTTGTTTTCCTTGGCGTAGATGGCGATCTCGTCGACGATGCTGCGGCCGGGGATCGTGATCGTCGAAGCCCCGAGCCGCTCGGCCAGCCGCAGGTGGTCGGCGATGCGGTCGCGCTCGGCGTCGCCGAGGCGCTCTGTCCTTGCGGTCTCGACATGGATCGCGGTCCACCGCACCTGCAGGCGGTCCGCCACGCGGCGCGCGTAGCGGATCAGCCCGGCGGTGCTGGGCGCCTCGCTGACGCAGACCAGCAGCCGCTCGCCCGCCGGCCATGGACCGGCAATCGCGTGCGCCCGCATGTGCGCCAGCAGCTGCTCGTCGACGCGCTGCGCGGTGCGGCGCAGCGCCAGCTCTCTGAGCGCCGTCAGGTTGCCGGTCGAGAAGAAGTGGCGGACCGCGCGCTCGGCCTGATCCGGCACATAGACCTTGCCCTCGCGCAGCCGCTTGATCAAATCGGCGGGCGACAGGTCGACGATCTCGATGTCGTCGGCCTGGTCGAGGACGCTGTCGGGCACCGTCTCGCGCACCCGGATGCGGGTGATCCGGGCGACCACGTCGTTCAGGCTCTCGACGTGCTGGATGTTGAGCGTCGCAAACACGTCGATGCCGGCGGCGATCAGCTCCTCGACATCGAGCCAGCGCTTGGGGTGCCGGCTGCCGGGGGCGTTGGCGTGGGCCAGCTCGTCGACCAGAACCAGACGCGGGCGGCGTTTCAGGATCGCGTCGAGGTCCATCTCGGCGAGCAGGTGGCCCTTGTGCTCGACCTGCCGCCTGGGGATTATCTCGAGGCCTTCGAGCAGCACCTCGGTCTCGCGCCGGCCGTGCGCCTCGACGATGCCGACGACGACATCGACGCCCTCGCGCCGCCTGGCCTGCGCCGACAGCAGCATCTCGTAGGTCTTGCCGACGCCCGGCGCGGCGCCGAGGAAGATCTTCAGGCCGCTGCGGCCCTCCCGCCTCGCCGCCGCCAGCAACGCCTCGGGTGAGGGCCTGCCCTCGCGTTCCGCCATGCCCGAAGTCTAGCGCATTCTCCCGGCTCAGCGCAGCCGATCGAGCGCCATGTTGAGCGCGAGGACATTGACCCGAGCCTCGCCCAGGATGCCGAGCAGCCGGTCTCGGGCGGTCGCGGCGACGAGCGCGCGGACCCGTTCGACCGGCAGGCCGCGCGCCTTCGCCACCCGCGGCGCCTGGAATTCGGCGGCGGCCGGCGTGATGTCGGGGTCGAGGCCGCTGGCCGAGGTCGTCACCAGATCGACCGGGATCGGCGCCGACGGATTTTCCGCCGCGAGCCTCGCGGCATCCTCCCTGACGCGGTCGATCGAGCGCCCGGCTGGTCGGCCCGAGGTTCGAGCCGCCGGAGCCTTCGGCGTTGTACGGCCTATCGGTCGTCGCCGAGGGGCGGCCGTGAAAATATTTGTCGTCGGTGAATTTCTGGCCGATCAGCCTGGAGCCGATGACCGTCCCGTCATCCCTTTTGAGCAGGCTGCCATTGGCCTGATCATAAAACAAAAGCTGGGCGATCCCGGTCATGCCGAGCGGATAGACCAGACCGGTGATGACCGTCATGACCACGATCATCATGATCGCCGGACGAATTTGTCGCAGCATGGATGCTGTCCTCAAAGCCTGTGAAGCTATCGTCAATTTACCGGATCAACGCTGTGCGTGCTTCGAGACGGCCGCGTTGCGGCCTCCTCAGCATGAGGAACATTCTTAATGTCATCAACGTGATACCTCATGCTGAGGAGCGCCCCAGGGCGCGTCTCGAAGCACGCACCGTGTCGGTGCAGCCCTTCCCTCCGATTCATTCACAACTCTCAGGCGAGGCCGATGGCGGTGACGGCGAGGTCGATCAGCTTGATGCCGATAAACGGGACGATGAGCCCGCCTACGCCATAAACGAGCAGGTTCCGGCGAAGGAGGCTGGCGGCGCCGGCCGGCCGGTAGGCGACGCCGCGCAGGCTCAGCGGGATCAGCGCAACGATGATCAGCGCGTTGAAGATGATCGCCGACAGGATCGCGCTCTGCGGCGTCCGCAGATGCATCACGTTGAGGACGCCGAGCTCGGGGTAGAACGCGACGAACATCGCCGGGATGATCGCGAAGTATTTCGCCACGTCATTGGCGATCGAGAAGGTGGTCAGCGCACCGCGGGTCATTAAGAGCTGCTTGCCGATCGCGACGATCTCGATCAGCTTGGTCGGGTCGCTGTCGAGGTCGACCATGTTGCCGGCCTCGCGCGCCGCCATCGTGCCGGTGTTCATCGCCACGCCGACATCGGCTTGCGCCAACGCCGGGGCGTCGTTGGTCCCGTCGCCGCACATGGCGACGAGCTTGCCCTTCGACTGCTCCTCGCGGATCAGCTCGAGCTTGTCCTCGGGCGTCGCCTGCGCGAGGAAATCGTCGACGCCCGCCTCAGCGGCGATCGCCGCCGCGGTCAGCGGGTTGTCGCCGGTGATCATCACGGTGCGGATGCCCATTCGCCGCAATTCGGCAAAGCGCTCGCGTATGCCGCCTTTGACGATGTCCTTCAAGTGGATGACGCCCAGCAGGCGGTCGCCCTTGGCGACGGCGAGGGGCGTGCCGCCCTCTCTGGCGATCCGCTCGGCAATCACGGTCGCCTGGCGGACCGCGTCGGAGACCGGCGCGGCGCGCAATGCCGCCTGCGCACTTCCGGCAGCGCTGCGCCACAGCGGCCCGGCGCTCCCGCCTTCGGCGAATGCGATGATCGAATCGACCGCCCCCTTGCGGATCGCAACCCCCTCCACGTCGATGCCGCTCATCCGGGTCTGCGCCGAGAACGGCACAAAGCGGGCGCTGAGCGGCGCCATCTCACGGCCCCGCAGCCCGTATTTCTCCTTCGCCAGGACGACGATCGAGCGGCCCTCCGGGGTCTCGTCGGAGAGCGAGGCGAGCTGCGCCGCATCGGCGAGCTCGGCCGCATCGACGCCGGGAAGCGGGATGAGCTCGGTCGCCTGCCGGTTGCCCAGGGTGATCGTGCCGGTCTTGTCGAGGAGCAGGGTGTCGACATCGCCCGCCGCCTCGACCGCGCGCCCGGACATCGCGAGCACATTGAAGCGCACCAGCCGGTCCATGCCGGCGATGCCGATCGCCGACAACAGCGCGCCGATCGTCGTCGGGATCAGGGTCACGAAGAGCGCGACCAGCACGACGACCGACACTGCGCCGCCGGCGTAGGAAGCGAAGCTCGGAATGCTGACCGTGGCGAAGGCGAAGATCAAGGTCATGCCGGCGAGCAGAATGTTGAGCGCGATTTCGTTAGGCGTCTTCTGTCGCACCGCGCCTTCGACGAGCGCGATCATGCGATCGAGAAAAGTCGAGCCTTGCGCTGCCGTGATTCGCACCCGCAGCCGATCGGACATGACCCGGGTGCCGCCGGTGACCGCCGAGCGGTCGCCGCCGCTCTCGCGGATGACGGGCGCCGATTCACCGGTGATCGCCGACTCGTCAACCGAGGCGACACCCTCGATCACTTCGCCGTCGCTCGGTATCAAATCCCCGGTCTCGACCAGCACCAGATCGCCGGGCTTGAGCGCGGCGGCGTCGACCAGATCGAAGCTCCGCGACCGGGCGGCGTCGAGGCGCTTGGCCTTGGCCTCGGTCCGGGTGCGGCGCAGCGCGTCGGCTTGCGCCTTGCCGCGCCCCTCGGCCACGGCTTCCGCGAAATTGGCGAACAGCACGGTAAACCAGAGCCATACCGTGATCTGGCCCGAGAACAGCGCATTGGTCCCGACCACCCGGCCGGGGCCGACGATCAGGTCGCGCAGGAAGAAGATCAGTAGTCAGCACCGAGACGATCTCGACGCAGAACATGACCGGGTTCTTGACCAGGACGCGCGGATCGAGCTTGCGGAACGAGGCGCCGATCGCCGGCGCGATCAGCGAGCGATCGAAGATCGAGAGCGGCCGGAGCCGGCGCTTATAGAGGCCGGCATCGGGCGAGCCGATCGCCAGTGGAGAGATGTCCGTCATCACCTTTGTTCCTTGGGAGCCAGCGACGCTCAGGGCGCCGCGAAGAGCTTGCCCTGGTTCATCGCGACCTGCTCGGTCACCGGCCCCAGCGCCACCGCCGGGAAATAGGTGAGCCCGCCGATGATCAGCACGACGCCGACGAGAAGTCCGACAAACAGCGGCCGGTTGGTCGGAAATGTCCCGGCCGAAGGGGCGAGCAGCTTTTTCTGCGCCAGCGACCCGGCGACGGCCAGCAGCGGAATGACGAAGATGAACCGCCCGACCAGCATCGCGCCCGCGATCGTCGTGTTGTAGAACAGCGTGTTCGCCGAGAGTCCCGCGAAGGCGCTGCCGTTGTTGCCGGCGCCGGATGTGTAGGCGTAGAGGATCTCCGAAAAGCCGTGCGGCCCGGTATTGGCGATCCCGGCGAGCCCGGATGGCGCGACAGTCGCGAGCGCCGTCCAGCCGAGGATCGGCAGCGGCAGGCTCAACAGCGCCAGGATGGTCATCTTGACTTCCTTCGCCTCGAGCTTTTTGCCGAGATATTCGGGCGTGCGGCCGACCATCAGCCCGGCGACGAACATCGCGACGATCGCAAAGGCGAGCATGCCGTAGAGGCCCGAGCCGACGCCGCCGAAGATCACCTCGCCGAGCTGGATGTCGACCAGCGGCACCAGGCCGCCCAACGGCAGAAAGCTGTCGTGCATCGAGTTGACGGCGCCGCACGAAGTGTCGGTCGTCACCGTCGCATAGAGCGCCGAGAGGGCGGGGCCGAACCGCACCTCCTTGCCTTCCATGTTGCCGCCCGCCTGCTGCGCGCCCGGCGCGCTGTCGACATTGAAGGCGGCCATTGCGGGATTGCCGTGCGATTCGGACCAATAGGCGGTGGTCGCGCCGGCGAGGAAGAGCAGCCCCATCGCAGCGAAGATCGCCCAGCCCTGGCGCTCGTCACCGACCATGCGGCCCAGCACATTGGTCAGGGCGGCGCCGATCGAAAAGATCGAGATCAGCTGCACCAGATTGGTGAGCGGCGTCGGGTTCTCGTAAGGATGCGCCGAGTTGGCGTTGAAAAAGCCGCCGCCGTTGGTGCCGAGTATCTTGATCGCCTCCTGCGAGGCGACCGGGCCTTGCGCGATCGTCTGCCTGGCGCCCTCGAGGGTCGTCGCATCGACATAGGCGCCGAGGTTCTGCGGCGCGCCCTGCCAGACATAGAAGAGGCCGATGACGAGCGACAGCGGCAGCAGCACGTAGAGCGTCGCGCGGGTCAGATCGACCCAGAAATTGCCGATCGTCTTTGCCTCGCGGCGGGAAAAGCCGCGGATCAGCGCCAGCGCCAGCGCCATGCCGGTCGCCGCCGAAACGAAATTGTGGACGGTCAGCCCCGCCATCTGCACCAGGTAGCCCATCGTGGCTTCGGGCGCGTAGGACTGCCAGTTCGTGTTGGTCACGAAGCTGACCGAGGTGTTGAAGGCGAGGCTTTGCTCGACGCCCGTTTGACCCTGCGGGTTCAACGGCAGATACCACTGCAGCCGTTGCAGCGCGTACAAGGTCGCAAAGCCGACGACGCTGAAAAACAGCATCGCTGCCGCATAGGTCAGCCAGTGCTGCTCCTCCTTCTCGTCGACCCCGCAGCACCAATAGACCGCCCGCTCGACCGGCCGCAGGATCGGGGACAGAAATGTCTTCTCGCCGGCGAAGACGCGCGTCATGTAGCCGCCGAACGGCCGGGTGACGAGGATCACGATCACGCTGAACAGCGCGATCTGCACCCATCCGTTGATGGTCATCGCGGGCTCCTAGTGCTCGAACGTTAGAACCGCTCGGGGTTGATCAGCGCATAGACGAGATAGACCATGATCACGACGGCCGCGATCGAGCCGAGGATGTAGTCGAGCATCATGGCCGTCTCACATTCTTTCACAGGCAAGCAGGTAGAGGATCGCAGCGGCGAAAAAGCCGACCCCGATCGCCGTCATCGCAACATCGAGCATGGCTTCAAAGCTCCTTCGAGCGCTTCAAATGCGCCTCGCGCCGTTAAGGATCGAGATGCATCCCTCGCAGCGGTCGTAAACGGGCTATAAAGGCGCGCGTCGAAATCGGGTTGAGCTTCGCCGTCGACGGGGGCCGGAGGTTCGTTGATGTTCGCTCCGCTGATCGCGGCCGCGCCGGGGAAGGCGGCAGCCGCACCGGCCGCGGCGCCCGCACGGCGCCGCTCGGCCGTGGCCGCGACCCCGGCATTGCCGGCGAGCGTGCGCGAGGCGCTCGGCTCTCCCGGACGCCCCCTCGACGCCGCCGGGCTCGCCTACTTCGCGCCGCGTTACGGGCGGGCTGCCGGGCTCGACCTCGGCCGGGTCCGCGTCCATGACGACGGGCTCGCCCGGCGGTCGGCTGCCGAGATCGGGGCGCGCGCCTATGCGTTCGGCCGGCATATCGTCCTTGGCCAGGGGCAGCCGACGGCGCGGACCCTGCGCCATGAGCTGGCCCATGTAGCGCAGCAGCCGGCCGCGCCGGGCGCGCCGCGCCGGATCGCGCCGGCCGATTGCCCGCCCGAGAGGGAGGCGGCGCACCGGTCGCGCGCGACCGCGGCGGCGTCGCCGCCGGCCGAGCGTGTCGCCGCCGGGGACGATCCTCCTCGACCGCGACCCGGCCGCGCAGGCGCTCTACCCGAGCGTCGAGGAGCGCGGCAGGATCGGCGAGATTGTCCCGCCGGCGCCCGACGAAGCGGCCACATCCGGTCCGGCCGCGGCTGCGGCGGCGGCGACCGACCCCAACGGGTTCCGCGCCGAGATGAAGGCGCGCGTGGTAGACCAGCATCGATAAGCGGCTGCCCAAGGCGGAAAAGGTGCGCGACGCCGCGGTGCAGCTGACGGGGCAGGATCTGGATGCGCTCGCGACCGAAGCCGAGGGCGCGGTGACGGCAAAATACGGCCGCTACATCCAGGCCGGCGGCACCGACCTCAAGAGCACCGCGCTGCGCAGCCGGCTCAACTTCATCCGACCGCCGGCGCAGAGCTCGGCCGAGCACATCGCGGGTCTTTCGCAGGATTTCGTGTCAACCCTGATGCAGGCGCAGGATGACATCCTGAACAGCCATAACGTGTCGGCGGGGTCCGATTTGTTTGTCGAGGTGCGCGACGCAATCGTGGCCGACCGCGCCGCGGCGCTGAAGACCCTCGTCCTCTTCATCGGCGGGTTCGAGACCCCCGAGCACAACGCCTTCGTCCAGAGCCGGGTGCCGGCGTCTTATTCGCTGGAGCCCGAGCAGCAGACCCGGCGCCGCGGACGCTGGGAGGTGTTCGCCACCACCCTGCACGAGATGCTGCACTCGGTCGCGCACAAGGACTTTTCCGACGCCGCCGAGCATCTGAAAGTTCCGGACGTGCTCATCGAAGGCGGGGCGGAGATCTTCACCCAGGAAGTCTATCGCGAGATCGCCGGGAAGGCGTTGCGCGACGATGCCCTGCGGCTGCGCATCGAGGGCATGGCGGGCCCCTTTTTCACACCGCCGGAACGCACGTCCTTCTATGACCCCTATGTGCAGAAGCTGAACGAAATCACCGGCATCCTCGGCGGCAACGCCGAGAATTTGCGGGTGGCGTTCTTTATGGGCCGTGTCGCGTTCCTCGGGCTGGGCGGTTGGAACCAAGCCGAAGCCGAGCGCCGGTACAAGGAGCGCTTCCCGGCCTGGGAGCTGGGCGTTGCGATCGTCGCCAGCCTGGATGCGCCGACGAGGCTGGCGCGGGTTCGCTTCGGCCGCGTCGTCTATGGCCGCACCGGCGCCCTCCAGCTCAACCTCGGCGCCGGGGTCTCCTACCTGTCGTCGGGCGAGACCGCGCTGTCGGCGGGCGAGCGGCGGGTCGGCGCCGGCGTCGACATCGCCGGTCGTTATTTGTGGCCAAAGCTCTACCTCGGCGCCGGCGTGCTCGTCGAAGGCAGCTCGGCGCGGGGGCAGGGCGTCTCCGACTCGCTGAACCTCGAGGCGATCCCGCGGCTCGAAGCCGGCGCGCGGCTGGGCCGTTTCCGCGTCGGCGGCGATGTCGAAGTCTACGTCCCGCTCACCGGCGGCGATGTCGGCCCGCGCGCCGCTCACATCGTTCTCGGGCTCGGCGTCTCGGTAGAGCTCTGAACGCCGCCCGCCTTACCGCGGGGGAGATTGAAGGCCTTCCTCGAGCTGGAGCTCGGCCCGCAGGCTGTCGGCGTCCCGCCCGATCGTGGCGACGGCCAGCGCCCTGCCGCCGGCGCGATACGTCGCGCGGCAGTCGCGGTCCTCGGGCCGGCCGTCGATCTCGACCGCGTCCCACTTTTCGGCGTGGCCGACATAAAGGATCGAGACGTCGTAATGCATGCTCCAGAAGAACGGCGCCGCGTCGAACGGCTCCCGGCGGCCGATCATGTTGCGCGCCGCGGCCTGCCCCTGCCGCTGGGCGACGACCCAATGCTCGACGCGGATGCTTTCGCCGCTGTGCGGGTCGGGCCAGCGCGCGATGTCGCCGGCGGCGAAGATGCGGGGGTCGCTGGTCCGCAGATAACGGTCGACGGTGACGCCGCGGTCGATCGCGAGCCCCGCCTGCTGCGCCAGCTCCAGCGCCGGCCGCACGCCGACCCCGAGCACCACCACATCCGCCGCGAGCGTCGCCCCGTTCGCCAGCGTAACCGTTCCGGGCTCGATCGCCGCCACCGTCGTGCCGAGATGAAAGCGCACCCCGTGCTCCTCGTGGAGCGCCCGCACAAAGCCGCCGATCTCGGGCCCCATGATCCGCGCCATCGGGATTTCCTCGGGCGCCACGACATGCACGTCGAGGTTGCGGGCGCGCAGCGCAGCCGCGGCTTCGAGGCCGATGAAGCTCGCGCCGACCACGACCGCGCTGCGGGCGTTCGCCGTCTTCCCGATGATGGCGCGGCTGTCGGCGAGCGAGCGCAGGTAGCAGACGTGCGGCAGATCGCTGCCGGGAATGCCGAGGCGGATCGGGTCGGCCCCGGTCGCGAGCAGCAGCGCGTCGTAGGGATGCTCGCCGCCGCCTTCGACGAGAAGCCGGCGGCCTTCCCGGTCGATCGCCGCGGCGCGGACGCCCAGATGCAGCTCGATCCCGTGCTCGCGATAGAATTCGGGCGAGCGCAGCGGGATCCACTCCTCGGGGGCAGCGCCGGCGAGGTAGTCCTTCGACAGGTTCGGCCGGTCATAGGGGACCGAGGCATCGGCGCTGATCATCGCCACCCGGCCGCCATAGCCCTCGCGCCGCAGGGTCTCGGCGGCGGCGTTGCCGGCCGCGCCCCCGCCCACGATGACGATCGATCCCGGCGCGCCGGCCGCGACCGCCGGCGCCGCGATCGGCGCCGGCTCGCGCTTCTCGCGCACATAAATCAGGCCGCCCCGCTGCTCGACCCGCCAGCAATCGACCGGGTTGAGCGCCGGCGGGCGCAGCGGCTCGCCGGTGCGCAGGCTGAAGCAGGCGTGGTGCCACGGACAGCGCACGGTGTCGCCGACCATCAGGCCTTCGCTCAGCGGCCCGCCGTAATGCGTGCAGGTGGCGCCGATCGCGAAGATGTCGCCGCCGCGCCGCGCCAGCAGCACCGCCTCCTCGCCGACATGGCCGGGCAGCATGCCGCCATCGGCGAGCTGCCGCTCGTCGATGCCGGCGGAAAGATCGGGGCCGCTCGGCGGGGCTGCTTCGGTCATGGCTGGCTCCTCTCCGCATAGAGACGCGACTGCGGCGTAAACGTTCCGCCTTGCGGCGCGGCGAATTCGCCGAGGTCAAATTCCGTTCGCGGCGGGTGGCGAAAGCCGGGTGCGGCATGGCCGCCGTGCGGGGTTCGAGACGCGCCTTCGGCGCTCCTCACCATGAGGTGGGTTACTGATGGCATTGAGAAACCCCCTCATCCCCGGCCTGCTCCCGGCGAAAGTGGGGGACGCACTGTGGCGATCCAGCCATCCTTCAATTCCTTCACACTCCCGAAAGCCCGGCGGGGCTCTCCGAACGGCGGCCTCAAACCTTCTCGAGCACGGCGCAGGTGATGCGGTACTCGGCGGCGAGCCAATAGAGCTTCGCCATCGAGCGCTTCCAGCGCGCGAACGACAGGAACGGCGCCGGAAAGCGGGCGACGTGGCGCAGCAGGATCCACGGCCGGGCGCGAACGTCGTCGCGATAGGACAGGCCCGCGCCGAGGATCGCGCCGTCGAGCAGGCGGGCGTCGGCGAACAGCCGGGCGAGCTCGTCGGGGCTCGGCCGGTACATCGTGTCGATCGGGTCGCGATGATAGGGATAGCTGAACGGGACGGTCACAAATGCGAGCCCGCCCGGCGGCAGCAGGTCGAGGCAGTGGCGCGCGAGAAGCTCGCGATCGACGACGTGCTCGAGGAGGTTGCAGCACAGCAACGCCTTTGGCCGCAGCGCGCGCAGCCGGCAGAGATCGGCCGGATCGGTCAGATCGGCGCGGATCTCGACCCCGGCCGCCTCGCGCATGTCGACATGCACGGCCGTCGATCGCCGCGGGCGCGCAGCGGGCGGAACAGCTCCGCCTCGATCCAGGGCTGCACGGTTTCGCGCACGGCGGCCGAGCTGCTGCCGAGGTTGAGGAGCGGCGACAGCCGCTCGGGGTCGAACGCGTCGAGCGCCCGGCGCAGCCAGCGGGCTTCGGCTTCGAACATCGCGGTCTCGGGGAAAGTGCGACCTCGCCCGGCCGGTACTAATGCATAATCCCCGCCCGTGCCAACCCCGCCCACCGCGCCGCCGACGGCCCGCCTGAGCGCCGCCGCGTTTCCCCAGGGCGCCCCGCTGCAGGCGTTCTTCGCCTGGAACGAGGCCCGGCGCCGGCGCGACCGCCGCTATGTCGTCGCCCGCGATATCGATCGGCTGATCGACAGGCTCGGCGCGACCTCCGCCGCCGGCGGCGCGGCGCGCGAGGTCGCCGACGCGCTGCTGGCCGCCGTCGGCTCGCCGGATCCGGCGGCGCACGCGGCGGTTTTTCGAGCGTTCGAGGGGCTGGCCCGGCAGGTCGATCTGGCCGCCCTCGCCAAGGGGCGGCCCCGCCTGCGCGCGCCGGCCCGCTCCATCGGGCGGCGCGAGGTGCTGGTCGTCAAGCTCGGCGCGCTCGGCGATTTCATCCAGGCGCTGGGCCCCGTGCCGGACATCCGCCGCGATCACGCCGGCGACCGGATCACGCTGCTGACGACCGCTCCTTATGCCGCGCTCGCCGCGCAGACGGGATTGTTCGACGACATCCTGATCGACCCCCGCCCGCGCGGGCTCGAGATCGGCCGCTGGCTGGCGCTGCGCCGCATGCTGCGGCGGCGGCGCTTCGACCGGGTCTACGATTTCCAGACCACCGAGCGGACCAATTTTTATCGCTGGCTCTTTTGGCCGGGACCGGCGCCGGAATGGTCCGGGACGGCCTGGCGCTGCTCGCACCCGCATGCCAACCGCGACCGCGACCGCCTGCACACGATGGACCGACAGGCCGAGCAGCTGCTGATGGCCGGGGTCTGGCCGGCATCGCCCACGCCCGCGCTGCCGCCGGTCGGATCGCTGCCGCCGGCGGTCGCGGGCCGCCGCTTCGCGCTCTTGATCCCGGGCTCGTCGCCGCGCCATCCGGCAAAACGCTGGCCGGCGGCGCGCTATGGCGAATTGGCGCGCCGGCTGCACCGCGCCGGATATCTGCCGGTCGTGGTCGGGGTTGCGGGCGAGGAGGAGATCGCCCGCACGATCGGCGGCCTCTGCCCCGAGGCCCTCGACCTCGTCGGCCGCACCGATGTCGCAACCCTCTGCGCGCTGGCGCATGCGGCGGCGCTGACGGTCGGCAACGACACCGGCGCGACCCACGTCGCCGCGGCCGGAGGCAATCCCGTCATCGTCCTGTTCTCGCGCGCCTCGCAGCCCGCCCTGTGCGCGCCGCGCGGCAGGACCGTGCGCGTGCTGGCCCGGCCCGACCTCGCCGACCTTCCGGTCGACGCCGTGCTCGCGGCCTGCGCGGCGACCGCGGCCGACGACGCGATCCCGACCGGCGCGCGATGAACCGCTTAGAACCGCTCGACCCAGGGGCGCAGCTCGACCTCCCAGGCCCAGGCCGAGCGCGGCTGATGCAGGACGCCGAGATAGGTCGCGGCGATCGCGTCGGGGTCGAGCATGCTGTCGGGGCGGTCCGCCGGCTCGACCCGGCCGGGGTTGCGGATCGCCCCGTCGATCACGAAATGGGCGATGTGGACGCCTTGCGGCGCGAGCTCGCGCGCCATGCTCTGGGCGAGGCCGCGCAACGCGAACTTGCCCATCGCGAACGCGGCCGACAAGGGATAGCCCTTGACGCTCGCCGAGGCCCCGGTGAACAGGACCGCGCCATGCCCCTTCGGCATCATCCGCCGCACCGCCTCTCGGGCGACCAGGAAGCCGCCATAGGCGCTGACCATGATCGCCCGCTCGACCTCTTCGGGGACCAGCTCGGCGACCGGGCCGCGGGCGCGGGCGCTGGCGTTGTAGACGACCACCTCGGGCGCGCCCGAGGCGGTCTCGACCGCGGCGAACAACCGCGCCACCTGGGCCGGGTCGACGGCGTCGCAGGCGTAGGCCTTGGCTCCGGTCTCGGCGCACAGCCCGTTGAGCTTCCCGGCGTCGCGCGCGGCCACCGCCACCCGCATCCCCTCCTTGGCGAACAGGCGCGCCAGGGACGCGCTGAGGCCGCTCCCGGCGCCGACGATCAGCGCGCTGTCATAGGTCGGCTTCGGCATGCTCAAACCTCCTCGCAAGATGGTCCGGACGTGATCATCCGGGATCATAGCATTCGCGACGGCCGCGCTTGGGAGGTGTTGTGATGGCCCTGCACCGCATCGAGCCCCACGCCAAGAAATTCGTCACGGTCGACGGCAGGCGGGTCGCCTATGTCGAGCTCGGCGAGGGCGACCCGGTGTTCCTGTTTCTGCACGGCAACCCGACCTCGTCCTATCTCTGGCGCAACGTCATGCCGCAGGTCGCCGGGCTCGGCCGCTGCCTGGCGCCCGACCTGATCGGCATGGGCGATTCCGACAAGCTCGACGAGCCCGGCCCCGGAACCTACGATTTCTTTGTCCATCGCGACTTTCTGTGGGGCTTTATCGACGCCGCGATCGGCCGCGAGGCGCCGATCAGCTTCGTGGTCCACGACTGGGGCTCGGCGCTCGGCTTCGACTGGGCCTGCCGCCACCCCGAGCGGGTCGCCGGGCTCGTCTACATGGAGGCGATCGTCCGCCCGCTGCGCTGGGCGGAATGGCCCGAGGCCTCGCAGCGCGCCTTCCAGGGTTTTCGCTCGCCGGCCGGCGAGGACATGATCCTCTCGAAGAACATGTTCGTCGAGCGGGTGCTGCCGGCCTCGGTCCTGCGCCGGCTGGAGGAGGCGGAGATGGCGGAATATCGGCGCCCCTTTGCCGGGTCGAATGCCGACCGCTGGCCGACGCTCGCCTGGCCGCGCGACATCCCGATCGACGGCGCGCCGGGCTCGGTCGCCGAGCTCGTCGAGCACTACGCGCAGTGGCTCGCCCGCAGCGAGGTTCCCAAGCTCTTCGTCAACGCCGAGCCCGGCGCGATCCTCGTCGGCGCGCAGCGCGAGTTCTGCCGCCTCTGGCCGAACCAGACCGAAATCACGGTCGCCGGCAGCCATTTCATCCAGGAAGATTCGGGCCCCGAGATCGGCCGCGCCATCGCGGCCTGGGCAGCCCGGCGGGCTTGAGGTCATTGCGAGCGCAGCGCGGCAATCTCGTGCCGTCATGCCCTGCCGGATCGAGATTGCTTCGTCGCCTGCGGCTCCTCGCAATGACAAAGACAACGGCTGTCATTGCGAGCGCAGCGCGGCAATCTCGCGGCTTCTCGCAATGACGGCGGCCTCTCGTCGGCCGCCGTCAATAGATCCCGAGATGCTGATGCAGGTCGGTCCCGTCGCGCTTCAGCGTGTCGGCGGGGGCGTCGACCACCACCCGGCCGCTGTTCAGGATCACGATGTCGTCGGCCACGTCGAGCACCAGCTTGGGGTTCTGCTCGACCAGCACGATCGAGAGCCCGCGCTCCTTGAGCCGGCGGATCGTCGCCATGACCTCGGCCACGATCTGTGGCGCGAGCCCCTCGGACGGCTCGTCCATCAACAGCACCCGCGGGTTCGACACCAGCGCCCGGCCGATCGCCAGCATCTGCTGCTCGCCGCCCGATAATGTCCCCGCGTATTGGTCGCGCCGCTCCATCAGGCGCGGGAAGGTGGCGAAGACGGTGTCGATCGACCACAAGAGCGGGCGGCCGCCCTTGGGCCGGCGGGCGGCGACGGCGAGGTTCTCGCGCACGGTGAGGCTGCGGAAGATGCGCCGGCCCTGCGGCACCAGCGCTACGCCGAGCGCCGCGATCGCCTCGGGCGGGCGGCCGGCGACCGGGGCGCCGTAGACCGCGACCGCGCCGCGGCGCGGCGGCAGCAGGCCCACGGCGACGTTCATGCTGGTCGTCTTGCCGGCCCCGTTGCGGCCCAAGAGGCCCAACAGGCGGCCCTCGCCGCAGCGGAACGAGACGCGGTGCAGCACGTGGCTGTCGCCGTAGAAGGCGTCGACATCGGTCAGGCAGAGGGCGTCATTCGCCAAGGTAGATCTCCTTGGTCCGGGGGTGCGCGACGACCTCGGCGCGGGTGCCTTCGACCTCGACCCGGCCGAAATGCAGCACCGTGATGCGCTCGGCGAAGTCGAGCGCCACATCCATGTCGTGCTCGATCATGACGATCGTCACGTCGCGCGGGATCGCCGCAAGCAGCTCCTGCACGTCGCGCCGCTCCTCGACCGAGAGCCCGGCGAAGGGCTCGTCGAGCAGCAGCACCTTGGGCCGTCTGCGCCAGCGCCATCGCGATCTCGACGCGGCGCCGCTCGCCATACGCGGTCTGGGCCAGCGGTCGGTCGGCGAGGTGGTCGAGCCCGACCCGCGCCAGCGCGGCGCGCGCCGCCGCGGTCAGCGCCGCCTGCCGGTCGAGCCGCGCCAGCGGGTTCCAGCGCAGCGGCGACAGCCCCAGCAGCGACAGGATGACGTTGCGCAGCAAGGTTTCGCCCGGAAAGAGGGTGATGATCTGGTAGGTCCGGGCCAGGCCGAGATGGGCGCGCCGCCGGCTCGGGACCCGGGTGATGTCATGATCGAACAGGCGGACCGAGCCCGCGTCGGGGCGCAGCTCGCCGGTGATCAGGTTAAAGAGCGTCGTCTTGCCGGCGCCGTTGGGGCCGATGATCAGGCGGCGCTCGCCGGGCTCGACCGACAGGCTGACCGCGGCGGTGACGCGCAGGCCGCCGAACGATTTTTCGAGCTCGCAGAGGTCGAGGGCGCTCATTCCCCGGTCTCCCGGCCGCGGGCCGGGGCCGCGGCCGGGAGCGCCTCGGCGGGCCGCAGTCGGCCCACGCCCCAGCGCCACAGCCGCACCGAGCCGGGAACCAGCCCCTCCGGCGCAAAGATCACGATGCCGACGAAGATCGCGCCGAGGACGAAGTTCCAGCGCTCGATGTAGGCGCTGGCGACGTTCTTCATGACGACGACGAGAGCCGCCCCGACGATCGGTCCGAGCAGGGTTCCGGTGCCGCCGGCGATCACCATCAGCAGCGCCTCCGCCGAGGCGGAGAGCGCCACCACCTGCGGGCTGACGAACTGGTTGTAGTAGAGGAACAGCATGCCGGCGACGCCGCTCCACAGCCCGGAAAAAAGAAACGCCAGAAACCGGATCATCCAGATGTTGTAGCCGAGCGCGGTCATCCGCCGCGGCTGGTCGCGGACGCCGCGCAGGCTCGCCCCGAACGGCGAGGCGGCGAAGACCGCGATCGCCGCCACCGCCGCCAGGAAGACGACGAGGGTCGCCCAATAGAGGCCCGAGGCGTCGGCGAGCGACAGCCCGAACGGGCTCGGCCGCGACGCGATCGAGACGCCGTTGTCGCCGTTGGTGATGCTGATCCAGCGATAGGCGACGCCCCAGACGATCTGGCCCAGCGCCACCGTGATCATGACAAAGCCGAGCCCGGCGCCGCGCAAGGCCAGCACCGCGAACATCGCCGCGGCGAGCACGGTGACCGCGAGGGCGCCGACAAACGCGACGAAATGGTTGTGGCCGCCGTTGATCAGGATCGCGCCGGCATAGGCGGCGACGCCGAAGAGCCCCGCATGGCCGAGCGAGACGAGGCCGCCATAGCCGACGATGACGTTGAGCCCCAGCGCGAAGACCGCGTAAAGCAGGATCTGCGCGGCGATGTTGACGTAATAGGTGTTGCCGACCCAGAACGGCAGGGTTGCCAGCACGGCGAGCCCGGCCGCGGCGGCGAGGGCCTTCACGGCGCCGCCCGGCCGAAGAGGCCGCTCGGCCGCACCACCAGCACGATGAGCATCGGCAGGAACAGCACGACATAGGCGAGCTCGGGCAGCATCGCCTGCCCGAAATTGTAGAGGAAGCCGACGACGAAGCTGCCGACGAACGAGCCCAGGAGGCTGCCCGAGCCGCCGAGGATCACCACCACCAGCGCCAATGGCAGCATGTCCTGGTCGAGGCCCGGGTAGACCGACAGGATCGGGCCGCCGATCACCCCGGCGAAGCCGGCCAGCCCGGCGCCGAGCGAGAAGACGATCGTGAACAGCCGCGAGACCCGGATGCCGACGACGCGGGCGATCGCCGGGTCGTCGACCCCGGCGCGGATCATCGCGCCCAGCCGGGTCCGGTCGAGCAAGCCCCAGAGCGCGGCGGCGATGACCGCGGCGATGACGATGACCGCCAGGCGATAGGTCGGGAACGCGACATGCGCCAATGCGGTCGTCCCGCGCAGCGCCGGCGGCGTCTCGATCGAGATCGGGTCGCCGCCCCAGCCCAGCAGGCAGGCGTCGGCGATCATGAACGAGAGGCCGAGCGTCACCAGCACCTGCGCCAGCTCGGCGCCGGGCAGCCGGCGCAGCAGCAGCCGCTCGACCAGCCCGCCGAAGACCGCCACGCCGAGCGCTGCAAGGATCGCCGCCGGCCAGAAGCCGAAGCCCCAGGCGATCAGGCTGACGCCGAAATAGGCCCCGAGCATGAACAGCGAGCCGTGCGTCAGATTGGGGATGCGCATCAGACCGAAGATCAGCGAGAACCCGGCCGACAGCAAAAACAACAGGCCGCCGAAGGCGACGCTGTTGCCGGCCAGCACCACCCACAAATTCATCGCCGCCCGTTGCCCGGGGCTGCGCCCCCGCCCCGGAATGACCGGTCTTTGGGAATGACGCGCGGAAGCGCCATCAGCTCTTCAGCGGCGGGTAGTCGCGCGAATAGACCGGCTGCGCCAGAAACCATTTCTCGTCATAGGTCCAGAACTGGCTGACGTTCGGGTAGGTCTTGATCGTGGTGTTGACGAGCCTGCCGTCCTTCTTTTCGCAGCGGCGGATGAAGATCGCGCCGACGACATTGCCGAAATGGTCGAAATGGAACGGGCCGCGCGGCGTGTCGGTCAGCGACACCGCGCGCAATGCCTTGATCAGCGCGTCCTTGTCGTCGGTCTTGCCGCCGGTCTTCTTCGAGGGCGGCCGCCGCGACCATGCCGTTGAGGTAGAGGCCGGCGGCGTAGGAGCCGGGGATGTTGCCGTAGTCCTTGACCGTGTCGGCGACGAAGCTGCCGGTTGCTCGGCGTGTCGAGGTCGGCGGTGTAGGCCGAGGACGAGATCACGCCCAGCGCCTCGTCGCCAAAGCTCTTCAAGAGCCCGTCATCCATCGCCACGCCGCCGCCGATCAGCGGCAACGCGATCCCCTGGTCCTTGTATTGCTTCATGAAGCGGATCGGGTTCGAGCCGCCGAGGCCCGAGACGACCGCGTCGACGCCGCTCATCTGCGCCAGGTAGGGCGTGTAGTCGGGGGTCACGACCGGCGGCCACAGCTTGCTCGCGACCCGGCCGCCCGCATCCTCGAAGACCCGCTGAAAGCCGCCCATCTGCTCGTAGCCGAACGCGAAATCGTTCGCTGCCGTGATCACGGTTTTGTACTTCAACTCCTTGGCGGCGTAGTCGGCGAGCGGATGCATCGCCTGCGCCGAGGTGGCCGAGGCGCGCACGAAATAGGGGTTGGGCTTGCGCTGGGTCATGTCCTCGGCGGCGGCGAGGCTGAGGACCGGGCATTTGCGCTGCGCCACGTAGTTGCTGATCGCCAGCAATTCGAAGGCGGCCAGCGGCCCGAAAATAAAATCGACCTGGTCGCGCTCGATCAATTCCTGCGCCTTGGTCTTGGCCCCGGCCGGGTTGCCGCCGGTGTCGGCGAGGATCAGCTCGGCCCTGCGCCCGGCGAGCCTGGCCCCGCGGTGCTTCAAGAACAGCTCGACGCCCTGCTCCATCTGGATGCCGCCCTGGGCGAGCGGCCCGGTCTTGACCGTGAGCAGCCCGATCCTGACCGGCGCGTCCGCAGCGATCGCCGGCAGCGGCAGGCCGGCGGCCAAGCCCGCCCCCGCCATGCGCGCAAGCAACGTGCGTCGACCTATTCTCGCTGCCATCCCCTATCCTTCCCGACCCGGCCGGCGCCTGTGATCCCCTCGGCCGGGCTCGACCCGTGGGCCTTCAGCCCACGGACTCGATCCGTGGGCGCCCACGCCGCAACGATGGCCAGCCGTGGATGCTCGGATCAAGTCCGCGCAAGGGGTCTCTAAAGTTGAACGTCGCGCGCTTTCGCCGGAGTGACGAATGAACGCTTGTCGAGGCAATTTCGTCACCCCTTCAGCGGCGGGTAGTCGCGCGAATAGACCGGCTGCGCCAGGAACCACTTCTCGTCATAGGTCCAGAACTGGCTGACGTTCGGGTAGGTTTTGAGCGTGGTGTTGACCAGCCTGCCGTTCTTCTTCTCGCAGCGGCGGATGAAGATGTTGCCGACGACGTTGCCGAAATGGTCGAAATGAAACGGCCCGCGCGGCGTGTCGGTCAGCGACACCGCCAGCAGCGCCTTGATCAAAGCCTCCTTGTCGTCGGTCTTGCCGCCGGTCTCGGCGACCGCCGCCTCGGCGACCATGCCGTTGATGTAGAGGCTGGCGGCGGCGACGCCGGGAACGCTGTCATAGTCGCGGCGCATGCCGGCGACGAATTTCTCGTTGCTCGGGGTGTCGAGGTCGGAGGTGTAGGGCGAGGCTGAGATCAGGCCGATCGCCTCGTCGCCAAAGCCCTTCAGCAGCGCATCGTCGCCGGCGCCCTCGCCGCCGAGCATCGGCAAATCGACGCCGGCGTCCTTGTATTGCTTCATGAATTTCCCGGGATTGGCGCCGGCGAAGCCCTGGACGACCGCATCGACGCCGCCGAGCTGCGCGAGGTAGGGCGTATAGTCGGGGGTGGCGAGCGGCGGCCACAGCTTTTTGACGACCCGGCCGCCCGAATCTTCGAAAACCCGCTGAAACCCGCCCATCTGCTCGTAGCCGAAGGCGAAGTCGTCGCTGACCGTCATCACGGTTTTGTAATTCAGGTCCTTGGCCGCGTAGTCGGCGAGCGGATGCATGGCCTGCGCCGAGGTCGCCGAAGCGCGCACGAAATAGGGGTTGGGCTTGCGCTGGGTCATGTCCTCGGCGGCGGCGAGGCTCAGGATCGGCGCCTTTTTGTCGGCGACATAGCTGCTGATCGCCAAGAGCTCGAAGGCTGCGAGCGGGCCGAAGATCATATCGACATGGTCGCGCTCGATCAGCTCCTGCGCCTTGGTCTTGGCGCCGGCCGGGTTGCCGCCGGTGTCGGCGACCACCAGCTCGACCTTGCGGCCGGCGATCTTATGGTCGCGGTCGTTCAGAAACAGGACCGTGCCCTGCTCCATCTGAATCCCGGCCGGCGCCAGCGGGCCGGTCTTGATCGTCAGGAGGCCGATCTTGATCGGCGCCTCTTCGGCGACCGCCGGCAGCGGCAGGCTCGTCACCACCGTCGCCGCGGCGGCGCCCCCGAGCAAAGCGCGTCGCCTGATCGTTGCTCCCATCGGCTTCTCCTCCCGCGCCCTCGCGGGCGCCGTTTCCCTCAGAGTACGACTTGAAATGACTCTCGCAAAGTCAATAAGTTAGTCGTCGTCCCCGCGAAAGCGGGGACCCAGGGGTCAAGGGCTGGAACGGTCGCTCCGGACCCCCGCTTCCGCGGGGGCGACGATAACCCGCTGAGACAACGCGTTTCAATTTCGAGTCGGACACTCAGCTCTTCAGCGGCGGGTAGTCGCGCGAATAGACCGGCTGCGCCAGGAACCACTTCTCGTCATAGGTCCAGAACTGGCTCACGTTCGGGTAGGTCTTGATCGTGGTGTTGACGAGCTTGCCGTCCTTTTTTTCGCAGCGGCGGATGTAGAAGCTGCCGACGACATTGCCGAAATGGTCGAAATGGAACGGCCCGCGCGGCGTGTCGGTCAGCGAGACCGCGCGCAACGCCTTGATGAAGGCTTCCTTGTCGTCGGTCTTGCCGCCGGTCTTTTCGAGCGCCGCCTCGGCGACCATGCCGTTGATGTAGAGCCCGGCGGCGTAGATCCCCGGGATGTTGCCGTAATCCTTGACCATGTCGGCGACGAACCGCTGGTTGCTGGGCGTGTCGAGGTCGGCGGTGTAGGCCGAGCACGAGACGGCGCCCACCGCCTCGTCGCCAAAGCTCTTCAACAGCGCGTCGTCAAAGGCGACGCTGCCGCCGACGACCGGCAGCTTGAGCCCCTGGTCCTTGTATTGCTTCATGAATTTGAGCGGGTTCGAGCCGGCGAAGCCGGAGATGACGGCGTCGACACCGCTCAGCTGAGCCAGATAGGGGGTGTAGTCGGGCGTCACGATCGGCGGCCACAGCTTTTTGACGATCCGGCCGCCCTCGTCCTCGAAGACGCGCTGAAAGCCGCCCATCTGCTCGTAGCCGAAGGCGAAGTCCTCGGTGATCGTGATCGCGGTTTTGTACTTCAGCTCCTTGGCCGTGTAATCGGCCAGCGGGTGCATCGACTGGGCCGAGGTGGCGGACGCCCGCACGAAATAGGGGTTGGGCTTGCGCTGGGTCATGTCCTCGGCGGCGGCGAGGCTCAGGATCGGGCATTTGTGCTGCGCCACGTAATCGGTGATGGCGAGGAGCTCGAAGGCGGCGAGCGGACCGACGATGAAATCGACGTGATCGCGCTCGATCAATTCCTGCGCCTTGGTCTTGGTGCCGGCCGGGTTGCCGCCGGTGTCGGCAACGATCAATTCGGCCTTGCGGCCGGCAAGCTTGTTGCCGCGATGCTTCAGGAACAGGTTGATGCCCTGCTCCATCTGGATGCCGCCCTGGGCGAGCGGCCCGGTCTTGACTGTGAGCAGCCCGATCTTGACCGGGGTCTCCTCGGCGATCGCCGGCAGCGGCAGCCCTGCGGCGAGCGCCGCCCCCGCCGCGCCTTTGATAAAGCCGCGCCGTCCAACCCTCGCTGCCATCACGTGCTCCCTGTTCGGCTTCCGCGGTCGCGAGCCGCGCCCGCACTCTACGGCCCGGACCGTCGCCGTCCAAGAAAATCGGGCCGCCGGCCGGCTGCTGCTGCACCACGCCGCAGGGGATGCGTAAACGGCCGGCGGTGCAAGTGCGCTCGGTGAGGCAACTCTGACGAGGCGAACGTTACAGAGAAGCGTCCTGCGGCTTTTCGGCGGCTGCGCTGAGGAAAGCGGCGAGACGGTCGGAAAGCGCCGAGTTTTTCTCGACAAGCCTGACGTAGTAGACGAGCGAGGTCACCGCTGTGCGCTGCTTCAAAGGATCCCACAACTCGACGATCCGCACCATGTCGTAAACGTCGAGCGCCTTCAAACCGAGGCCCTCCACTGCGCCGCGCGCGGCGGGATCGAATCCGAGCGCAAATACTGCCCCCAGCGCGCCTCGCCGACCCGTCTCATTGCCGAACGCCTCGAGATCCGCAACGTCCGCGGTCTTCAAGACGAGCTGTTTCACCTCGGCTGAGATCGCCAGTCGTGCGCCCTCCCAGCCGTCGATATCGCCAACCCGCTGCAATCGCTTAGAGCCGGTCCGAACCTTGTCGATCTCGACCTGAAGGTGCGGGTTATCGGCGCGTAGGAACCCGAACACGATCCCTTGAAACGCAGCCCCGGTCGGCTCTCCCTTTTTCCTCGTCACATCAAAATTCTCCAGCACCAGCCGGAACAGCGGCGGCTCGATGGTCACGGACGAAGGGTCGAACTCCTGGCTCTGCAAGGTGTCGAGGACGAACTCGCAGACCCTTTGTCTGAGAGCGGACATCTCGGCCATCGAGAAGGTCGCGAGCGAATTGAGCCATAGAATGTAATCCACCCAAGCCTGGGTGGCGTGGGGCGCGCAGCTGGGGTAATCGAACCGCTTATGCTCGGCGCGGAAAAAGCGTTCGGCCGCGTTGTAGAAGGGACGCAAGCTTACCGTGCCCCGGTCGATCGATACAATCAGCGTGTTGGCCCTCGCGCCAGCGGCCGTCATTAGCTGGCGGGGAAACCTCGCCAACACGTCCGCCAGGCTCGTCATACCCGCGCCGGGCACGCCGAGATGGGTGAACAAGTCGATAAACGCGATCAGAAGCCCGGCGGAGAATTTGCGGGCCGAAAATCCCGCGACAAATTCAGCAAAGATTTCGTCAGAGGTCATTTAGAGGCGCAGGGCAGCGCCGTCAGCGCGTCGAAGGCCCTGCACCCCATATCGAGGTATTTTTGGTCCCGATCGGTGCCAATCGCGTGGTAACCTACAGCCTCGGCGGCAGCCAACGTCGAGCCGCTGCCAGCGAAGGGGTCGTAAATGACCCCGACACCCAAAGGCAGCGATGCCCGAACAATTTGCCGAAGGAAGCGCTGCGGCTTCAGCGAGGGATGCGGCGCAATCGATTTCTCTCGCCCCCGCGTGGGCGAGCAGGAAATGACGTCTTTCAGCGGCTCCCCTCCTGGAAGCCGTCGTAATCCCCCCGCGCCCCAGAAACGGAGATTCCGAGCCACGGTGCCCTCGAATGGTTTGCGAAATATTCCCCAGGGTTCCCAGCACGAACGAGGCATGACCGACACTTCCGGGAAGTCCTCCTCAGAGCCTTTTGGCTTGTAGCCGCCGCGGAGTGTTTGAACTAAGCGAATGATCTCCCCGCGCTTCTCAAAGCCGGCGTTTTGGAATGCGTGAAACGTCAGCGACGAAACAAGCGGGTTCGAGGCGATAAAGACATGTCCCCCCGGGACGAGCGCGTTGAGCGCGACGCGGGCCAAGGCGCTGAAAAACCCGTGCAGAACAGCGAGGTCTTCACGCGAAAGAACGGTGAAACGCGGCAAAGGCCTCCGCTTCGCCCCATCGAAGGAGGGTGGAATGCGCCAGACGCCGCCGCGCCCGGCGCGGAGCTTCTCGTGATCCTTCTCCTCGTATTCGAGCACTCCATACGGAGGATCGGTCACGATCGCGTGCAACGACGAGGCTGGGAGCGACCTAAGCCAATGCATCGCATCGTCGAGAACGTAGCTGGTGCGGTCAGAGAGGTGGTGTCGCCGCTGCTCGCCGAGATTCCTGACCAGATGCCAGCTTCGCGCCTCCCTCTCACGGAGCACGCCCAACCAGCTCGGTGATCGGGTAGGGCGATCCTCCAGGAGCTGTATCGCCATTTCGGTCTGCCCCGTCAGCATCATCAAATCCATCATATCGTGGTGGCATATTGGGAAGCCACTACATTTAGCAATGTTCCATCTATGTTCTAGAGATATAAGCTGAAGGTGTCAAGCAGAAAGGGGAAGGCATCTCCATTCATACAATCAGTGCGGGAGGAATAGAGCGCGCGGAGGCCCTTAGGCAATTCTCAATTCCGGCCGGCGGCGAAATCCTCGCGCACGCGGTTCCTGAGGCTGGCCGTGCCGGCGGCGATGTAGCCGCCGTCGATGGCGATCTCGGCGCCGCTGATGAAGCTCGATTCGTCGCAGGCCAGGAACAGCACCAGATCGGCGCATTCCTGCGGCGTCCCCTGGCGATGCAGCGGGATCGCGACCCGGGCGGCATGGGCGAAGGCCTCGCCGCCGCTCCTGAAAAAGCCGGTGTCGGCGATCTGGCCGGGATGGATCGAGTTGACCCGGATGCTCCACGGCGAGAACTGCAGCACCGCCGTCTTGGTCAGGCCGCGCAGCCCCCATTTCGACGCGGTGTAGGCGGCGTCGTCATGCGCGGTCAGCCCGGCGGTCGAGGAGATGTTGACGATCGAGCCGCCGCCCGAATCGCGGATCGCCGGCGCGCAATGCTTCATGCCGAGCATCGGCCCGGTCAGGTTGACCGCGATCGTGCGGTTCCACGCCTCGAGGGTGGTGTCGGCGATGCCCTGGCGCGCGATCGTGCCGGCGTTGTTGACCAGGATGTGGAGCTTGCCGAATTCCTTGAGCGTCGCCGCGACAACCTCCCGCCACGACGCCTCGTCCGATACGTCCTGCGCCAGGAAGAGGGCCCTGCCGCCTTGCCCGGCCAGCCGCTGGGCGAGGCCGCGGCCGGCCGACGTATCGACATCGGTGACGACGACCGCCGCCCCTTCCCGGACGAAGAGCGCGGCTTCCGCCGTCCCCTGACCGCCCGCCGCACCCGTGATCAGCGCCACTTTTCCGTCGAGCCGCGCCATCTCCCCGCCTCCGATCCGCCGCGTTGACCCCGTCGCCGGAACCATAGCATCGTAGCGCGGCCGACAATCAAAACCGTGACTCAGGGAGGCCCCGGAGATGGCGTCGCCGCTGCCCTACACCGGTCAGGAGTTCCTCGACAGCCTCGACGATGGGCGCGAGGTGTGGATTTACGGCGAGCGGGTCAAGAACATCGCCGCCCATCCGGGCTTTCGCAACACCGCGCGGATGATCGCCAGGCTCTACGACGCCTTGCACCGCGACCACGCCGAGGGCGCGAACGTGCTGACCTGCCCGACCGAATGGGGCGGCTTCACCCATCGCTATTTTGTTGCGCCGCGCTCAACCGATGAATTGGTGGCCGGCCGCGACGCGATCGCCGCCTGGGCGCGGCTGACCTGGGGCTGGCTCGGCCGGTCGCCCGACTACAAGGCGGCGTTTCTCGCCACCCTCGGGGCCAACGCGGATTTCTATGAGCCGTACCAGGAGAATGCGCGGCGCTGGTACCGCCATGCCCAGGAGCGCGTGCCGTTTGTCAACCACGCGCTGGTCAACCCGCCCGTTGACCGCAACATGGCGCCGGGCGCCGCGGGCGGGCCGACCGACATCTACGCCCACGTCACCCGCGAGACCGACGCCGGCATCTGCGTGACCGGCGCCAAGGTCGTCGCCACCGGATCGGCGCTGACCCATTTCACCTTTGTCGCCCATGTCGGGCTGTTGCCGATCCAGGATCGGAATTTCGCCCTCGCCTTTATCATCCCGACCAACGCCAACGGCGCCAAATTCATCTGCCGCGTCTCGAACGAAGAGCGCGCGGCCGTGCTCGGCAGCCCGTTCGACTACCCGTTGTCGAGCCGCCTCGACGAGAACGACGCGATCTTCATCATGGACGATGTGTTCGTGCCGTGGGAAGACGTGTTCGTCTTCGGCGATATCGAGAAGGCCAACACCTTCTTCCCGAGAAGCGGCTTTGTGCCGCGCTTTCAGCTGCACGGCTGCACCAGGCTCGCGGTCAAGTACGACTTCATCACCGGGTTGCTGCTGAAGGCGACCGAGATGGCCGGGACCCGCGGCTTCCGCGGCGTCGAGGCGAATATCGGCGAGGTCATCACCTGGCGCAACGCGATGTGGGGCTTGTCGGACGCGATGGCCAAAAGCCCGGAGCCGTGGGCCGGCGGCTTTGTGCTGCCGGGCTCGGAGCCGGGCGCCGCCTACCACGTGCTCGGGCCGGAAAGCTACGTCCAGGTCAAGCATCAGATCGAGAAGACCGTCGCCAGCAGCCTGATTTACCTGAACTCGCACGCCCGCGACTTCGCGGCCCCGGAATTGCGCAAATACCTCGATCTCTATGTCCGCGGCTCGGGCGGCGTGGCCGCGGTCGAGCGGGTCAAGCTGATGAAGCTCTTATGGGACGCCGTCGGCACCGAGTTCGGCGCCCGGCACGAGCTCTACGAGGTCAACTACTCCGGCAGCCACGAGGAGATCCGCCGCTTCGCGCTCCTGGGCGCGGTCGCCTCGGGCCAATACGAGCGCTGGAAGAGCTTCGCCGATACATGCCTGGCCGAATACGACCTCGACGGCTGGACCGTGCCGGACCTCGTCAACCCCGGAGACGTGAGCGTGCTGGGCTAGTTCGCGCCGGCTCTCACGCCTCCCTTCCCGCTGTCCCGGCGCGGGCCGGGACCCACTTCCGCCGCGGATACCGCCTTCGCCGGCATGACGGGGAAGCGGGCGCGATCCGTCGGGTGCGATCCACTACGGATAGGTCAGGCCGCCCTCTGCGGCTTGTACGGCTCGATCTTGGCGAGCTGGTCGGCGATGCCACGCTTGGCTTCGAGCGTGTCGTAGGCGTTTTGAAGGCGCAGGAAATAACCCTCGGAAAGGCCAAAGAACCGGCACAGGCGCAGGTCGGTGTCGGCAGTGATGTCGCGGGCGCCGTTGACGATCGCGTGAATGCGATTGCCAGGGACGCCGATCGCCCGGGCCAGCCGGTTCTGGCTCATGCCGAGCTGGTTCAGAAACTCTTCCTTGAGAATTTCGCCTGGGTGCGGGTTATGAAGCTGGCCCATCGATCCGTTGTCCCCGTCAATGATAGTCGACAATCTCCACGTCATCCGCATGCCCGTCCGACCATGCAAAGCAGATGCGCCACTGCTCGTTGATCCGGATGCTCATTTGCCCGACCCGATCTCCTCTCAGCGGTTCGAGGCGGTTTCCCGGCGGGTTTCGGAGGTCGTCCAGGACGCGCGAGGCGTCGAGCTGCCGTAGTTTTCGCAATCCCCGATCCTGGATATCGCGGGGAAATCTCCGGCTCGCCCGGCCGCGCCATACGCCTTCCGTTTCCTTGCATTTGAACGATCGGATCATCGAGCGGGCACAGGACGTAATATGATACGAGATACGTATCAAGGGTAAACCGTTTGGTCGAGTGATTAACGCTCCCCAGCCGCCGCCGGCCTGCACCTTGGCAAGAGGCCTCGGGCTCGCCGGAAACGGGAAAGATTCGGGCGGTTGTGTGAGGCCGCTCACACGTCTTCGCGCGGCTCGTCCGATATCGTCGGGCCTGCCCGGACCTTCCGCTCAGTCGATGTCGGAGGTTCACGGCACGGCGCAGCGACGCGCCCGTCTCTTCGAGGGAGCCAATCCATGCCACAGATTGCGGTGATCAACGAATCCAACGCCATCGGCGACGGCGATGTCCAGGCCATGCTCGACGCCTTCGAGCAGCAATGGAACAAGGATCTGCTGCCGGTCTGGGGGGTCGACGCCGCCAGCTTCACCTTCACGGCGAAGGGCGCCCAGCCGGCCGCCGGCAGCTGGTGGCTGGTGTTTCTGGACGACAGCGACCAGGCCGGGGCGTTGGCCTATCACGACCTGACCAATGACGGCCTTCCGATCTCCAAGGTGTTCGTCAAAACCCTCAAATCCGACAACGCCAGCATCAGCGTCGGGGCCACGCACGAGCTGTGCGAGATGGCGGTCGACCCCTGGCTCAACAGCGCCTACCAGGATCCGCACGGCACGTTTTGGGCCGGCGAGGTGTGCGACCCGGTCGAGAGCGATGAGTACGGCTATATGATCGGCAAGGTCCTGGTGACCGATTTCATCACGCCGAACTGGTTCGCGCACGAGCATGCCCAGGGCGCGATCGACCTCAAGGGCCATGCCCATGCCGCGTTCCAGATCCTCAGCGGCGGCTATGCTCAGAAATTCGATGGGCGTCGCGGCTGGGTGCAGGTCACCGGGTCCGCGATGATGGGCTCCTTGCGGGCCGCGGCCCCGGACGGCTCGCGCCGCGAACGCCGGGCGCGGCATGAGCTCGGCCGGCGCCGCAGCGCCGTCCGTTTCAATCGGCGCTGACCCCGTCCTCGTTAAAAGGGCGCGCGAGCGACGCGACGCCGCGGGTCGCAGGCGCGGAGCGCCCGCCGGAGGGCAGGCGCTCCGCCTCGCCGCAGGCCCGAGGCCGCCGGCGGCGGTCGCGACCTCAATCCTCCCGGATCGCGCGCAGCGAAAAGGCGAGCGGCAGCCACGGCTTGCCGGGCCAGCGGTAGAGGCCGTCGCCGTCCTTGACCAGTCGCCGGAACATGCGCCACGCGACGCGATCGTGCTCGTGCAGCCAGTCGAGCCGCAACCCGGCCTCGCGCAAGGCGGTGACGACATCGCCCAGCGGATGGATCCAGGTGTAGGTCCTGGCGTTGCGCAGCAGCACCCTTTCGTCGGCGTAATCCGAGGGGTCGTCGATCACTGCCGGCGCATTGCCGAAATAGGGCGCGAAATAGCCGGGCATGCCGTCGGGGAGCGCCGCCGCGTCGTCGAAGACCAGCGCCGCGGGATGCCCTTCGGCCAAATACAACGCCCCGCCCGGTTTCAGGAAATGGGCGACGATTCCGGCCCATCCCGCGATGTCCGGCAGCCAGGCAAGAGCGCCCCAGGTGACGAAGACGAGGTCGAACGAGGCGGGCTCGGGGATCGCGGCCGGCGCGTCGTAGAGATCGGCCTCGACAAAACGCGCCCGCGCGGCGAGGCCGAGCTCGGCCGCCAAGGCGTTCGCCGCGGCGATCGCCGGCGGCGAAAAATCGAGGCCGACGGTCTCGGCGCCGCGCTGCGCCAGGGTCAGGGTGTCGCAGCCGAAATGGCATTGCAGATGGAGGACGCGCAACCCGGCCACCGGCCCGAGCTCGCCTTCCTCGATCGCGTTCAGCCGGCCGCGCCCGGCGCGCAACGGCACAAGATCGTAGGCGGCGAGGTGAACCCCGACCCGCTCGTCCCAATTGGCCCGATTGGCCTTGCGCCATGCAGCCGAGCTCATCGACGCGTCCCGGTCTCGATCGGCTCGATCTTAACGAAGCGTTGGCCGCCGCGCCCGAGATATTGCATTGTCGGGGGACAGGTCATCGTTGGCGATGGAGATAATGGTGGGAATTTCGCGCGGCGGTCGGTCATGAGGTTGAGCGTCGTCACCTTCATGCGCCCCGGAACCGAGCCGCCGGGCCGGTCGCTCGACCGCATCGCCGATTACGCCCGGCGGGTCGAGGCCGGCGGGTTTCCCGGGATCTGGGTCACCGATTCGCTCGGCCGCGGGCAGCCGACCCTGGACCCGATGGTGGCGCTGGGGGCGCTGTCGGCGGTGACGCGGCGGATCGAGCTCGGCACCGCGGTGCTGCAGGTGTCGCTGCGCCATCCGGTCGACCTCGCGCACCGCGTGCAGTCGGTCCAGGCGTTGTCCGGCGGCCGGCTGCGGCTCGGCGTCGGCAGCGGCTCGACGCAGGCCGATTTCGACCTGTTCGGCGCGGATTACCCGCAGCGGTTTCGCACCTTGATGAGCTCGCTCGAGATCATGCGCCGGACCTGGCGCGGCGAGCCGGTCAACGGCGGGAGCCTGACGCCGTGGCCGGGCAGCGAAGGCGGGCCGCCGGTCCTGCTCGGGGCGTGGCGCAACCCGCGCTGGATCGCCTACGCCGCCAAGCAGTGCCAGGGCTGGATCGCGTCGGGCCTCTACAGCAGCTGGGAGGATCTCGAAACCGGCATGCGGCTCTATCGCGAGGCCGGCGGGGGCAACGCGGTCCTCGCCAATGTCGTTGTCGACCTCGCCAACCGGCCGGAGCCGGGGAGCCTCGCCGAGCGGGCGAAGGTCTCGCTCGTCTGCCTGCCCGACGACGCGCGCCAGCGGCTGAAGCGGCTCGAGCAGATCGGCTTCGACGAGGTGCTGCTGGTCTCCCGCGACAACGCGCTGGGCGAGCTCGAGCGGGTGCGGGACTACCTGTAGCCGCTCACGGCGCGAGCGGCGGCGGGCGGCGCGCCTGGGTCGCCTGCTCGAAGGCGTAGGCGAGGCGCAGCAGCAGAGGCTCGCTCCAGGCGCGGCCGGTGAAGGTGGCGCCGTAGGGGACGCCGTCAAGCCCGGCCGGGACCTGCACGCTCGGGTAGCCGGCCTTGGCCGCGATTGCCGCCCCCACGGCGCCGGGGAACAGCACCGCGTCGAGCCGGCGCTGGTCCATGTAGGCGTCGAGCCCGAGCGTGCGCGCGGCGTGGAGGTCCATCCGGCGGGCCGACAGATATTCGGGCTCGGCGAGGTCGCCGCGTGTCGCCGCGGCGGCAAGAAAGATGTCCTGGCCAAAGCGCAGGGCGCGCCCGGCATGGGCCGCGTTGAACGCGACGATGTCGGCGAGGCTGCGCATCTCGGTCTCGGTCGCCCAGTCGCGCAGATATGCGTCGAGGTCGTGCTTCAGCTCGTAGACCAGGACGATCGAGCGGCGCGCCGGCCGATGCCGGTCGGGGCTTTCCGGGTTGCGGTTGAGGATCGCCATGTCGACGCCGGGGCCGCCGATCCAGCCCGCGGTCGGGATATTGGCGCGCACCACGGTCGCCCCCTGCGCCTCGATCGCCGCGACCGCCTGCCGCATGATCGCGGCGGCCGGGGCCGGCAACGGGCCGTAATAGACATCGTTGCCGGGGTCGGCAGGGTCGCTCGGCAGGCCGATGCGGGCGCCCCGCAGCCCATCCTCGTCGAGCGCGCTCGTATAATCGGCCGGGCGCTGCAATGCCGCGGTCGCCGGGTCGAGCGGGTCGGCGGCGGCGAGCACGTTTAAGAGGATCGCCGCGTCGCGCACGGTGCGGGTCAACGGACCGGCGGTGTCCTGGCTGTGGGCGATCGGGACGATGCCGGCGCGGCTGACGAGGCCGACCGTCGGCTTGACCGTGACGAGCCCGTTCTGGCAGGCCGGCGATAGGAGCGAGCCCGAGGTCTCGGTGCCGATCGCCGCCGCGGCGAGCCCGGCCGCGACCGCCGCGGCCGACCCCGAGCTCGACCCGCCGGGCGAGACGACCGGCACGCCCTTCTCGTCGAGCGCCGGGGCGTAGGGGTTGCGGACCTGGCCGCCGAGCGAGCTGTAGCCCGACGGCATGTCGATCGCCAGGATGTTGGCGAGCTCGGTGAGGTTGGCCTTGCCGAGGATCACCGCGCCGGCGTCCCGCAGCAGCCTGACGAGTGTGGCGTCGCGAGCGGCCCGCGCCTCGGCGAGCGCCAGCGAGCCGGCGGTCGTGTGCTGGCGGTCGGCGGTGGCGATGTTGTCCTTGAGGAGGATCGGGACGCCTTCGAGCGGCCGGCGCGCGGCCGGCACAAGCGCGTCGCTCGCGGCGGCGATCGCCAACGCCTCCGGGTTGACCTCGCGCACCGCGTTGAGCCCGGGCCCGGCGCGGTCGAAGGCCTCGATCCGCGCCAGATAGAACCGCGTCAGCTCGGCCGCGGTCGCAGCACCCGCGGCCAGCGCCGCGCGCAGCCCGGCGACCGTCTCGTTCCCGGTGATCGCGCTTTTCATCGCGCGAGCTTATCATCGCCGGGTCATGTTCGAGCTGGTCTTTCTCGGCACCTCGGCCGCGGTCCCGTCGACCGACCGGGGCTCGCCGGCGTTGCTGGTCGCCGCCGGACCCTGCCGGCTGCTCGTCGATTGCGGCGAGGGCGCGCAGCGCCAGATGATGCGCGCCGGGGTCGGGTTTCGCGGGCTCGGGCGGGTGCTGCTGACCCATGCCCATCTCGACCACATCGGCGGGCTCGCCGGGCTGATCGCGACGCGCGCGCTCTACGGCCTCGGCGAGCCGATCGAGATCATCGGCAGCCGCCAGACGGTGGCGGTCGTGCGCGCCTATCTCGCGGCCACGGTCGGGCCGGAGGACGGCGGCGGCTACCGTCTGCGCGCCGCGCCGCCGGGTCCCGTGCTGTCGCTGCCGGGCTGGCGCCTCGACGCCTTCGCGGTCGCCCATCGCGGGACCGAGAGCTTCGGCTGGCTGTTCCAGGGCGAGCCGCGCCGGCCGTTGCTCCGCGATCGCCTCGAAGCGCTCGGCGTGCCGAAAGGGCCGGGCCGGCGCGCCCTCGCCGCCGGGGCCGCGGTGGCGCTGGCCGACGGTCGCCGGGTCACGCCGGAAATGGTCCGCGGCCCGGAGGCGCCCGGCGCGAGGCTCGTCGTCGTCGGCGACGCCGAGGACGCGCCGGCGCTGGTCGAGCCGGCGCGCGCCGCCGACGCGCTGGTGATCGAGGCGACGTTCCTCGAGCGCGACGCCGCGCTGGCCCGACCACGCGGGCACCTGACCGCCGCGGCGGCGGCACGCCTCGCCCGTGACGCCGGGGTCGGCGAGCTGCTGTTGACCCACATCTCCGGCCGCTACCCGGCGGCGGAGATCGCCGCCGAAGCCGCCGGGCTTTTCCCCCGATCGCGCGTCGCCGCCGATTTCGACCGGGTCGCGGTCGCCGCCCGCGCCAGCGCGCGCGACTGAGCCGCGAATGCGGCGCCGATCATCGCGCCGCTCCTTGCGGTGACAGGCGCCGCGGCGCGGTCTAATATCGCCGCCATGCCGCGGCTCAGCGTCAACCTCAACAAGATCGCGCTGCTGCGCAACTCGCGCCGGACCGGGGTGCCGGACGTGCTGCGCTTCGGGCGGATCGCGCATGATGCGGGGGCGGACGGGCTGACGGCGCATCCGCGGCCCGACGAGCGGCATATCCGCCGCGGCGACGTGGCCGGGCTCGCCGGGCTGATGCGGCCGTGGCGGCCGGCATTCGAGCTCAACCTCGAGGGCTATCCCGACCGGCGCTTTCTCGACCTCGTCGCCGAGGTGAAGCCCGAGCAATGCACCTTGGTGCCGGACGGCCCCGACGTGCTGACCTCCGAGGAAGGGTGGAAGCTCGACGCCGCGCAGCTGCGGCTGGTCGACCCGGCGATCGGCGAGCTGAAACGGCTCGGCTGCCGCGTCATCCTGTTTATCGATCCCGAGCCGTCCGCCATCGCCCGCATCCATAACGCCGGCGCCGACGGCGTCGAGATCTACACCGGCGCCTACGCCGCCGCCTTTCGCGCCGGCCGTCCGCGAGGCGATGCTGCAGAGCTGCGCCGCGACGGCGGCGCGCGCGGCCGAGCTGGGCCTCGTCGTCAACATCGGCCACGACCTGAACCTCGACAATCTGCCGCCGCTGGCCGCCGCCCTGCCGGGGTTCGCCGAAGCCTCGATCGGGCACGAGCTGACCGCCGACGCGCTGGTCATGGGCTTCGCCGCGGCGGTGCGCGCCTACAAGGCCGCGCTCGGCTGACACGGCTGCGACGGCTCGGCCGGCGGCGTCGATTGCCGGGGCCGGCCCTTTCTGACATCATCGCGCCGCGTGGCGGAGCGGGAACGATGAACTGCTTGAGGCCTTCGAGAGCGCATCGAGGCGGCGGCGATGCTGTTTGACCTCGGCTGGTCCGAGCTGATGCTGATCGGGATCGTGGCGCTGATCTTCATCGGCCCGAAGGATCTGCCGAAGGCGCTCAAGGTGGCCGGGTTCTGGGTGCGCAAGGCGCGCACCTTGTCGCGCGAGTTCCAGAGCAGCATCGACCAGATGATCCGCGAAGCCGAGCTCGACGAAGTGCGGCAGGAGCTGAAGAAGGCGACCGAGATCGACCTCGACAAGGAGTTCCGCAACACGATCGACCCAAAGGGCGAGCTCGCCGAGAGCCTGAAGCCGCCCGAGCTGCCGGATTTTTCCGAGCCCGCGACGCCGGCGCCGGCAATGGTCGAAGACGGCGCGGAGATCGCCGCGCCGGCCGCCGAGGCGCCGCCGGCGGTCGCGGCCGAGCCGGCCGAGGCCGCTCGCGCGAGGCGCAGAGCCCGCCGAGGCGCGCCGGCGATCGCGGCCGAACCGGCCGCCGCGCCGGCCGAGGCCGCCTCGCGCGACAGCGCTGCGCCCACGCCGTAAGGGGTTTGCCGTGGCCGAGGACGAGCGGGAGGACGAGCTCGAAGCGGGTCGGATGCCGCTCCTCGATCATCTGATCGAGCTGCGCAACCGGCTGATGTGGGCGATCGGCGCGATCATGGTCGCGTTCCTGATCGCCTATCAGTTCAAGGAGCGGATCTACGGCTTTCTGGTGCACCCGCTGGCGGTCATCTTCGAGGGGCAGACCGGCCGGCACCTGATCTACACCGGGCTGACCGAAGCTTTCTTCACCTACGTCAAGGTCTCGTTCTGGGCGGGGCTGTGCCTGGCTTTCCCGATCGTGGCGATCCAGATCTGGAAATTCGTCGCGCCCGGCCTCTACAAGAACGAGCGGGGCGCGTTCTACCCCTACCTGTTCGCGACGCCGGTATTGTTCGCGATGGGTGCGTCGCTCGCCTATTTTGTCGTGATCCCGGTCGCCTGGCGGTTTTTCGTCAGCTTCGAATCGCCGGGCGGCGACGGCGGGCTGCCGATCGTGCTGGAAGCCAAGGTCAACGAGTACCTGTCGCTGGTGATGACCCTGCTGTTCGGCTTTGGCGTCGCCTTTCAGCTGCCGGTTCTGCTGACCCTGATGGCGCGGGTCGGGCTCGTCACCGCGGCCGGGCTCGCCTCCAAGCGGCGCTACGCGATCGTCATCATGTTCGTCGTGGCCGCGGTGCTGACCCCGCCCGACATCATCAGCCAGACCAGCCTCGCGATCCCGCTGATCATCCTGTTCGAGGCCTCGATCATCTCCTGCCGCATGGTCGAGAAGGCGCGCGCCAAGCGCGAAGCCGAGGAGGAGGCCGAGCTCGCCGGCAAGGGGAAGCCCGCTTCGACCAGCTGACCCGCGCGCCGCGCGAGCCCGATGGACGCGCCGGCCGGCGCTCATTATACCCGACGCCGCCATGCACGATGTGAGATGGGTCCGGGAGCATCCGGAAGAATTCGACCGCGGCCTCGCACGGCGCGGCCTGCCGCCATGCGCCGGGGAGGTTCTCGCCCTCGATCGCGACTGGCGCGCCGCCGAGGCGGCCGTGCAGGAGGCGCAGGCCCGGCGCAACCGCCTCGCCCGCGAGATCGGCGCCGCGAAAAAGCGCGGCGAGGCGGCCGACGAGCTGATGCGCCGGAGCGGCGCCGACCGCGAGGCCGAGGCGGAGGCCGCCGTCGAGGCGGGTCGGCTGCGGGCGGAAATCGACGAGATCCTGGCGGGCCTGCCGAACCTGCCGGCCGAGGATGTGCCGGACGGGCCGGACGAGAGCGCCAACCGGCTGCTGCGTCTGCACGGCGAGCCGCCGCGGCCCGACTGCACGCCGCTTACCCATGAAATCATCGGCGAGCGGCTGGGGCTGATGGATTTCGCCCGCGCCGCGAAATTGTCGGGATCGCGCTTTGTCGTGCTGCGCGGCGCGCTCGCCCGGCTGGAGCGGGCGCTCGCCCAATTCATGCTCGATCTGCATACGACCGAGTTCGGCTATGCCGAGGTGTCGCCGCCGTTGCTGGTCCGCCGCGAGGCCCTGTTCGGAACCGGCCAGCTGCCGAAGCTCGAGGAGGATCTGTTCAAGACCACCGACGGCTATTACCTGATCCCGACCGCCGAGGCGCCGCTCGCCAACCTCGTCGCCAACGAGATCCTCGACGAAGGCGCGTTGCCGCTGCGCCTGACCGCCGGCACGCCGTGCTTTCGTTCGGAGGCGGGGGCGGCGGGCAAGGACACCCGCGGCATGATCCGCCAGCACCAGTTCCTGAAGGTCGAGCTGGTCTCGATCACCCGGCCGGAGGATTCGGCGGCCGAGCACGAGCGGATGACCGCCTGCGCCGAGGAGGTCCTGAAGCGGCTCGGCCTTGCCTATCGGGTCGTGCTGCTGTCGGCCGGCGACATGGGGTTCTCGGCGCGGAAGACCTATGACCTCGAAGTCTGGCTGCCGGGCCAGGGGGCCTATCGGGAAATCTCCAGCTGCTCGAATTGCGGCGCGTTCCAGGCGCGGCGGATGAAGGCGCGCTATCGCCCGGCCGACGGCAAGGGAACGCGGCCCGTGCATACGCTGAACGGCTCCGCGCTGGCGGTCGGGCGAACCCTGATCGCGATCCTGGAGAACTTTCAGCACCGCGACGGCAGCGTCGCGGTCCCGGATGCGCTGCGGCCCTATATGGGCGGGCAGAAGGTCATCGGTGGCTGAGCGGCCGGCCGATCCGGGCGAGCCGGGGCAGGCGCCCAAGAAGCTGCGGCTCCTGATGGAGCTGCGCCGCGCCGGGATCGGCGATGCGCGCGTGCTGGGCGCGATCGAGAAGACGCCGCGCGAGAGGTTCGTGCCGGCCTCGTTCGAGGACCGGGCCTACGAGAACGTCGCGTTGCCGATCGGCAACGGGCAGACCGTCAGCCAGCCCTATGTGGTGGCCTTGATGACCGAGAAGCTGATGCCCGGCGAGCGGCAGAACGTGATCGAGATCGGCACCGGCTCGGGCTACCAGACGGCGGTGCTGGCGCGGCTGTGCCGTCGGGTGTTCTCGATCGAGCGCCACCGCGAGCTGCTGCGCGGCGCCGAGGCGCGCTTTGCCGAGCTGCGGCTGCGCAACATCGTCTGCCGCTTCGGCGACGGCGCCAAGGGCTGGCCCGAGCAGGCGCCCTATGACCGGGTGCTGGTCACCGCCGCCGCTTCCGAGGTGCCGGCGGCCCTGATCGACGGGCTCGCGCCGGGTGGCATCCTGGTGGCCCCGGTGGGCGAGGACCACCGCGACCAGCAGCTCATTCGCATCCGCCGCACCGATGCCGGGTTTTCCACCGAGGAGCTGGGCCTGGTGCGTTTCGTCCCGCTCGTCGCCGGGCTGCCGCGACGGCAGTCAGGCGCCTGAGCCCGCCCCGCTCGGCCCTTACAGCAGCGCGACGCCGGCGCGGGCGCAGTCCTCGTCCTCTTGCGAGGCGCCGCCGCCGACGCCGCAGGCGCCCTCGACGACGCCGTTGCGGATGATCGGGACCGCGCCCTGGCCCATGATCATGTGGCCGCCCTCGGCCGCGGCGATGCCGCGCGGGGTCGGCTGGTCGGCGCGCCCGGCCATCTCGCCGCTCGGGCGGCCGAAGGCGGCGGATGCGACCGCCTTGCCCTGCGCGCCGTAGACGCCGGCCCAGATGGCGTTGTCCATGCGCTGAAACGCGATCAGCCGGCCGCCGCCGTCGCAGACCGCGGCGCTGATCTTGATGCCGAGCTCGCGGGCCTTCGCCACCGCGCCGCGAACGATGCGATCGGCTTCTTCCAAGGTCAGGCTCATCGCGGTTCCCCTGTTTCCTGAGACCGCCCGACTATAGCGCAGGGCGTCGCGTCAGAGCGGCGAATTTGACGCGGCGGGGCTGTCGGGCGGCGGCCGCGGCCGGATCGCCGGTTCCGGGGCGGATCGCCAGGGCGAGGAGCGCCGCCAGCAGGCAGGCCGCCCCGGCGACGTAGAACGCGGGCAGGTAGGTGGCGAGGGCGGCGCGCGACAGGCCGGCGCCAAAGGCCGCGGTGGCGGCGCCGAGCTGATGCGCCGCGAACACCCAGCCAAAGACGACGCCGGCGCGCTCGCGGCCGAACGCCGTTGTGGCGATGGCGACCGTCGGCGGCACGGTGGCGATCCAGTCGAGCCCGTAGAAGACCGCGAACAGCGACAGGCCGTAGAGGCTGAACGACGACGACGGCAGATAGAGGAGCGACAGGCCGCGCAGCCCGTAATACCAGAACAGCAGCTTGCGCGGATCGCAGCGGTCGGAAAGCCAGCCCGAGCCGATCGTGCCCAGGATGTCGAACACCCCCATGGCGGCGAGCGTCGCCGCGGCGGCGACCGGGGCCACGCCAAAATCGGCGCAGAGCGGGATGAAATGCGTCTGGACCAGACCGTTGGTCGAGAGCCCGCAGATGAAGAAGGTGGCGCCCAGCAGCCAAAAGACCGGGCTGGCGACGGCTTGCGCGAGCGCCGCGACGGCGCGGCCGAAGGCGGCCCCGGCCGGAGACGGCGGCGGCGGCGCCTCCGTTGCCGTCTCGCCGTAGGCTTGCAGACCCAGATCGCCGGGTCGGTCGCGCAGGAAGAGGGCGGCGAGGGTTGCGGCGAGGACGAGGCCCGCCACCGGCGGCGCGAGCGCCGCGCGCCATCCCCAATGCTCGGCGAGCGCCGCGGCGAGCGGCAGAAAGACGAGCTGGCCGGTCGCCGAGCTGGCCGTCAGGACCCCGATCACAAGGCCGCGCCGCACTGCGAACCAGCGGTTGGCGATGATTGCCGAGAGCACGAACCCGGTCATTCCGGTACCCACGCCCACAATCACCCCCCAGCACAGGATCAGCTGCCACACCTGCGTCATCGCGAGCGCCCCGCCGAGGCCGAGGACGATCAGGGCGACCGCCGCCGCCACGATGCGGCGCACGCCGTAGCGTTCGATCAGCGCCGCGGCGAAGGGCGCCATCAGCCCGAACAGCAGCAGGCGAAGGGCGAGCGCGCTCGAAATCTCGGCCGTGTCCCAGCCGAATTCGCGGCCCAAGGGCAGGATCAAGGCGCCCGGGATGCCCACCGCCCCCGACGTGGTCAAGGCGGTCAGGAAGGTGACCGCCGCCACCACCCAGGCGTAGTGAACGCCGCGGCGATCGAGAAACGCGGCAAGGCGTCGCGCGGTCATCGCCGGCTCACCGGGCGATCCGGGGCAACATCGCGGCGGCGGGCGGCATCGCCCGCGCCGGCTTGAACCAGACGCCGGCGCCGATCGCCGCCGCCATGGTCAGGCCGTAGGCGACGAGGGCGAGGCTGAGCGCGGCGAACACCGGGCCGAGCGACCCGGTCAGGCGCCAGGCGAGGGCGCCGCCGCCGACCGCGATCAGCAGCCGCAAAAGGCCGGCCAGCAACGGCCAGAGCAACCTTCCGGCCCCTTGCGAGGCGAAGTACAGCGCCAGGCCGAGGCCAAAAAAGCCGTAGGCAGGCCCGACCCGGCGCAGATAGGCGGTCCCGGCGGCGAGCATGCGCGGATCGTCGCCGAAGAGGCCGAGCCAAGCCTGCGGCCACAACGCCGCGGCGAGCCCGACCGCCTCGGTCAGGGCAAAGGCGATGGCGCCGCCGATCATCGCGACGCGCACGGCCCGAGACCGCCGGCCGGCGCCGATATTGGTCCCGACCATCGCCACCAGCGGCGCGCCGAGGCCGAACACCAGCGGCACCAGCAGATATTCGAGCCGGCTGCCGGTGCCGTATCCGGCGATCGCCTGCGGCCCGGCGGCGGCCCCGATCAGCGCCGTCGTCAGCACCACGGTCAGGGTCGTCTGCAAGGTCGAGACCGAAGCGACCGCGCCGACCCGAAGGATGTCGGAAAAGAGCGCCCGGCGCAGCCGAACCCAGGCGAGCCGCGCGACGCTGCGGCCGAGGCCGATATAGACCGCCAGCGCCGCGGCGGTCAGCGCCGTCGTCGTCACCACGGCCAGCCCGGCGCCGGCGACGCCGAGCTCGGGAAACGGCCCGACGCCGAAGATCAGGCATGGCGACAGCGGTACGAGCAGCAGGACGCCGAAGCACACCGCCAGCGACGGCGCCAGCATGTCGCCGCCGCCGCGGATCACGCTCGCCAGCGCGTTCATCAGCCAGACCAGAGGGGCGCCGGCGAACGCTGCGTTCGAGTAGGCGAGGGCGGCTTCGAGCGAGGCGCCCTCGCCACCGAGGCCGCGGTACAGGGGACGGCCAAAGCACAGCGCCAAAGCCGCAAACGCCAGCCCGATCGCGACATTGATGGCGATGGCGTGCAGCACGAGGGCGTCGGCGTCGGCGCGCCGGCCGCCGCCCAGCGCGCGGGCGATCGCCGAGGAAATGCCGCCGCCCATGGCCCCGGCCGACAGCATCTGCATCATCATGAAGCCGGGGAAGACGAGCGCCATGCCGGTCAGCGCATCGATGCCCAGCCGCGAGACCCACCAGGTCTCGATCAGCCCGGTCGCCGACTGCGCCAGCATCACCACGATGTTCGGCCAGGCGAGCCGGATCAGCGTGCGGGCGATCGGGGCCTCGAGCAGGATGCGGGTCCGCGGATCGAGGGCGTGGGGGCCGATCCCCGCAACGCGGATCGTCGGCTGGTCGAGGGGCATGCTATCCTCCGGCGCGGCGGGGCTGGACATTTGCGCGCATATGCGCCAAATATAAGGGCGCATATACCCCTTTGTCCAGAGCCGCGACGATTTTCGGAGGTGCCGCGATGAGCGCCGGGAGGGCGAGCTTCCAGGAGTGCAACTGCCTGGCGATCCGTCAGGCGGCGCGCCATGTGACGCAGTTTTACGATCAGCTGTTCGCGCCCATTGGGCTGCGCGCGACGCAATATGCGATCCTGAGCCGCCTGCGCCGCGACGGGCCGACGGCGATCAACGCGCTTGCCGCCGCGCTGGTCATGGACCGCACGACCCTGGGCCGCAACATTCTGCCGCTGCAGCGCGATGGGCTGGTCGAAATCGTCGCCTCGCCGGCCGACCGGCGCCGCCGCGAATTGCGCCTCAGCGACGCCGGAATCGCCAGGCAGGAAGCGGCGAGCGAGCGCTGGGCGGTGGCGCAGGACCGCTTCGACACGGTCTTCGGGAGCGACCGCGCCGTCGCGCTGCGCGCGCTGCTGCACGAGGTCGCGGCGAGCGAATTCGCCCAGGCGGACTGACGCGGGGCCAGCCCGCGGGCGAGGGCCTAGCAACCTGTCGGAGCCATCGCTAAGCAATCTCGGGCCGACATCGCTCGTCCGGTCGAGATTGCTTCGTAGCGCGATGCGCTCCTAACAAGAAACAGGATGCTTTCGGCCGTGGGCAGCCCTCCTCACCCAGCTCCGGGTAAGGCTCGGCTCCGCCTCGCCAACCCTTCGCAACCCTCTCCCCCCATTGGGGGGAGAGGGAAGGGTGAGGGGGGCCGCTCGGGCAGGGCCATTAGTTTCATCCAGGGCGGGTCGGCCATCGGCCGGTCGGAAACTCGCAATGACAATCTCTTAAGATAGGGTCAACTCGATCGGAAGCTGCTAGTCAGCCGCGAGCGGGCGCCGCGCAACACCGCCGCCTCGGTCGCCTTGGGCAAGACGATGTCGCCGGCGCCGGCGATCAGCGGGTCTCGGCGGCGCCGAGCACGATCGGCCGCGCCGCAACCGGCTCGTCCTCGCCTTGCGACATCGGCCTGCCGTGGGTTTCCCGGCCGAGGACGGCAAAGGACAGCCCGACCAGCAGCATGCCGCAGGCGAGGAACAAGAACGCCGGGATCAGCGCCCCCTCGGTCGCCTTGGGCGACACGATATTGCTGGTGCCGGCGATCATCGCCAGGCTCAGCGGCCCGAGGATCTTGCCGATGCCGTTGGCGGTCTGACCGAGGCCGGAAGAGCGTGCGCCCAGCCGCACGCCGTAGCTCTCGACCGTGTAGGGCGCGAGGTTCGAAAAGCTGCCGTCGATGCAGAACGTCGACGCGCACAGCGCGACGACGATCAGCGGCACGCTGCCGACGAACGTGCTGCCGCAATAGCCGACGGCGGCAAGAGCGACGACCCCGCCAAGGCCCCACAGCACGCCGAGCAGGCGGCGGCCGAGCACCGGCGCCAGAAACGAGACGACGATCTTGCCGGTGACCCCGGCCCCGGCGACCCAGATGAAATACTTGGCGGCCTGCGGCACCGGCACCTTCAGCAGCAGCGAGATCACCGTCGGCCCCCACAGATAGACGCCGTAGGCCGCCGTCGCCGCGCCGCCCCAGATCAGCAGGGTCTCGCAGAACTGCCGCGGCTGGGCCAACAGCTCGGAAAGCCGGCCGCTCGGCGCAACGGCCGGAAGAGCGGTCGGCAGCGGCGCCGATTGCAATGGGATGCCGAGCTGCTCGGCCACCTTGGCGCGGGCCTCGGCGAAGCGGCCTTTGGCGGCGAGCCAGCGCACCGATTCGGGCACGAACAGCCATGCCAGCACCCCGACCACGGCGACCAGAATGCCGAGCATGGCCATGCCGCGCCAGCCGATGGCGGCAAGCAGCGCCGCCGAGGTGATCGACGAAAGCAGCCCGCCGGCGGTCGCGAACGCCACGTAGAAGCTGGTGACAAAGGTGCGATGGCGGGTCGGCGTCAGCTCGACGACGATCGTCAGGCACGGAACCACCGCCGCCGTCAGCCCGACGCCGACGACAAAGCGTAAGAGCGCGAAGAGCTGCCAGGCGCCGTCGGGCACAAAGCCGATCAGGGCTGCGCCGACGCCGCAGATAAAGGTGCCGATCACCATCTGCGACTTGCGCCCCCAGGCATCCGCCAGGCTGCCGAAAACGAGCGCCCCGGCGATCGCGCCGAGGCCGCCGCTGTAGAGGATCAGCGCCGATTGGCCATAGGTCAAATTCCACTGCGGCCCGACCACCGCGAGCAGAAAGGCGACCACCGAGAAATCGAAGAATTCGAGAACGGTGATCGCCGACAGGATGGCGAAGGCCACCCAATAGCGGCGGTTGAGCGGCGCGCTGTCGTAGAGCGCCAGCAGGTCTTCGGAGGTTTGGCCGGGCATTCGCTGATCCCCTTTCGGCGCCGTTGTCGGCGGCCATTCGTTGTTGTCTGGCGACCAACGAATAAGCGCCGGGCCGCCGGGCCGTCAACCGTGCGCCGCGTGCGGCGGGTCGAAGCAGCCCGGGTCGGGGGGGTGAGGCGAGGCTTCCGCGGCTCCGCCTTTTTTACGCCCGGCTGAAGCCTTCGAGCTCGGAGACGGCCCAGTCGATCGCCTGGTCGACGGTCTTGCCCTGCACCGTGCATTGGGCGATCATCTTGGTCGCCGTCGCCTGCGCGTAGATTTGGTTGGCGATTCGCGCCGGGGCCGGGCTGTAGGGGATCACCATCGTCACGTCGCCGCGCGGCGGATAATTGTAGATCGAGCCCTTTGGCGGCGATTCCTCGGCCCAGGTCTTGAAATCGTGCAGCCCCTCGAAGGGCGGGATGTCGTAGCCGTGGCTGGCGGCCACGGTCTGCTCGACTGAGGAGCGCTGGCACAGATGGGTCAGCAGGCTCTTCGCCGCCGCCTTGTTCGGCGAAAAATCCCAGACGCCCCAGAAGAACGGCACCGCGGCTTCGAAATGACCCTTTGGCCCCTTTGGCGACGGGAAATGCCAAATCTGCTCGGCGACCTTCGGCGCGTCGCGCACCGCCACCGCCCAGGCCGAGGGCGGGTTGAAGATCAGCGCCCCCTGGCCCGAGATCAGAAACTTATTGTTCGAGGCGTCGTCCCAGGCGAACGTGTCCCGCGGCAAGACCGGCACCAGCTGCTTGAACCATTCGAGCACCTCTTTGGTGGCGTCCGATTTGACCGTGATGTTGCCCTCCTGATCGACCAGCGCCGCGCCGTGGCTGCGGAACACCGGGTCGATCCAGGCGACCGAATCGTTGGTGACGCCGAGCGGCAGGCCGAAGGCATGTCCGCCCTTGGCGCATTTCTCGGCCGCCGGGAGGAAGGCATCCCAGGTCCACTTGTCGGCGAGCGCTTTGTCGGGCGGCGCGCCGGCCGGGTACATCTTGGTCAAATCGAGGTCGACCAGCGTTTTGAACAGGTCGATGCGCGCTGCCGAGGGCAAGGTCGGGCTGCCGACGCAGGACGGCACCGCGATCCAATGGCCTTTCTGCTTGGCGACGTATTCGATGCCGGGGCTGATGATGCCGTTGGCCGCGATCAGCGGGGCCATGATGTCGTCGACCGGCTCGAGGTTGTCGGTCTGCGCCGCCGCCGCCCAGGCGAGGAAGGTCAGCATGTCGTGCCCGGAGCGGGCCTGGGCCTCGGCCGCCTGGGTCAGGTTGAGCTTGTCGGCCTGCGAGGTGATGTAGTCGATCGTGATGTCGACCTTTTCCTTGGCCGCCCATTCTTTGCAAAGCCTGGTCAGCGTGTCGTTGGCGCCCGGAACCCAATGGTCCCAAAACCCGACCGACAGCTTGCCGGCGGCATAGGCGCCATGGACAAACGGCGCCGCCAGCGCGACGCCGCCCGCGGTCCGCAACAGCGCGCGCCGGGTGAGCCGAGCCTGATTCATGTTCTTCCTCCCTCGTTGCCGCGGCGGCTTTTTCCGCCGCGCGCTCCCTGTTCGGCCCGCTGGGGGCGATGGCTTGATCTTACCACGGGCCGCCGCCGCTTTCCAGCGCCGCAACGGTTGACCGCGCAGACGAAAACGGCGCCCGAAGGCGCCGTTTCGTCAAAAGAGCCGCGTCAGGCGGTTTTGCGCCGGCGGCGGAAGATGCCGAGCCCGGCGAGGCCGACGCCCAGCAGCGCGAGCGAGGCGGGCTCCGGCGCCAGCACCGGGATCGCCCCCGCATAGACGAGCAGGTCGATGCCGTTGCCGCCGGTGTCGGTGTCATCGCCATTCGTGCTGAGACGCGAGAACGTCGTCAGGTCGGAGTTGTCGTCGAGCCAGAAGCTGATGGTGTACAAATCGCCGGTCGTGGTTGCGATCGGCTGAGTGATCCCGTCATAGGCCTGAACCGCGCCGTCGCGATAATAGTTGGCCCCGGTGCGCGGGCCGGGAGACGGGAAGTCGACACGACGCCGGCGGCGACGGCGCCGAATGCGTTGAGGTAGGTCCAGCCGGTCGGCGCGTTCGCGCCCACCGGGCCCAGCTCGAAGCCCGGGTTCACGACAAGGTTCGGGCCGGCGCCGGTTGTCACCGACACATCGTCGAGGCCGAGGAAGGCGGGGTCTTCGCGAAACGAGAAGCTGAGGTTGGTGGTCGTGTTGACCGCCGTAAAGTTGACCGAATATTGCTGATAGGTGTGCGGGACCGGGGAGCCGTCCAGATCCAGGATCGCCCCCGCGGGCGGCGCGCAGTTGGTCGGCGGGTTCCCCGGCGGGCAGGGGTTGGCGTAGGCCTGTTGCGCAAGCAGCAACCCCAACCCGGCCATCAGGCCGATCTTCAAGCTGTTGATCATGGTCGTGACTCTCCCCAAGGTTCGCGGTCGGCTCAGGCTGCTCCCGCCACTCGTCTAGGCCGCGCGCCCAATTCAACGCAAATTTTGTGCCAGTTAAAAATCTTTAACCATATCAAGCTCATGAAATATCAGCAGCTGCTCGGGTGTAAGAGAATCCGACAGTTGTGACGAATGCCCGAGCGTCTGTGGTTCAATCATATCTCACTGATATCGTGGAAAAGAGCGGGCGCGGCGGCGATCGGCCGAACCCGGCGATCCGTCGCAAAACCTTACACCCCTTCCTTGAGGCGACCGTCGCATGCGGCCGCGCGGCAGGCCGCCCGGCCGGATCGCCGTCGGCGCTACCCGGCCTGCGGCGTTATCTGCATGCGTCGCTGGCTGGCGCGGGCATCGTCCATCACCCACCCGCCGCTCTCGAACTCTTCTTTAAAGCCGGCGTATTTGTGGAGGTTCGCCTCGCCGGTGCGCATTTCGTAAAACGAGGTCAACGAGCCCTGATAGCCCCAATAGGTGCATTTCTTGTAGCCGGCCCGCCACATTGCGTCGGCGAACACCTGTGCGAACGGCGACCCCGACAGACCAAATTCCGCGCTGTGGCAATTGTAGCATTTGATCTTGCCGGCAAAGCCGGTTTGCAGGCCGCTGTCGATCAGCCGGCGGGCCACGTCATTGGCGTGCAGCCGGGCGCTTTCATGCGAATCCTGCCCCGATGAGATGCACGCGTCGCCGGGCAGCCCGTGTCCGCGGATGTAGATTTGCCCATCGGCCATCGAAAGCAGGATGATGCTTTGAATGCCGGTGAACCGTACTTCAAAGAACTGCTTTTTGGCCTTCATTCGGTTGTCTTGAGCCAGCGTCTTCCATTGCTGGTCCTTCGCGTGATGCTCGTCGCCGGCAAAGCTCATGGTATCGGGCGACTTGCCGCTTCTGCCGATGAACAGCGCCTTTTCCAGCTGGTCGGCCCGCCGCCATGGAATGAACAGCACATAGGTCATCTCATCACCTTGATCAGCCGGCGCACGCCGCGGGCAGGGTCTGCACCGCAGCGAGCCCGCTTGATAATTGATCCCGCCGCCCGGCCCTCGCAAGATTGCGGGCCGACTTCGTCAAATGACGATGCGCTGCGCCCTTCGGCGGCGAGCCTATGCCGGCCGCGTCGCGGCCGCGCGCCCGGCGAGCAGATGCTCGACCATCGCCGGGGCGGCCCCGAGGTAGTTGGCGGGGTCGGTCAGCGCGCGCAGCCTGTCGGGGCCGAGCGGGCCGGCGACGGCGGGGGTTTCGAGGAGCACGTCGAGCAGCGGCCGGTCGGCCTCGATCGCCGCGCGGCAGGCGTCGTAGACAAGATCGTGCGCCTCGTTGCGCCCGGCATGGGGGGCAAGACCCATCATCACCGCCTCGGCGACGATCAGCCCGTGCGTCATGTCGAGGTTCTTCGCCATGCGGGCCGGGTCGACGATCAGCCCGCCGAGCAAGAACCGCGACTGGCTGAGCGCGCCGGCGGCGTAGCCGAAGGCTTCCGGGACCGCCGCCCATTCGACATGCCAGGGGCCGGTCGCGCGCTCGAAATCGGCGATCATCGCGTCGAGCACGAGCCCCGCCTGCTGGCGCACCGCCTTGGCCGCGGCGAGGATCAGCTCGCACGAGATCGGGTTGCGCTTTTGCGGCATCGTCGAGCTCGAGCCGCGGCCGGTGACAAAGGGCTCGGCCGCCTCGCCGAATTCGGTCGCCGACATCAGCATCACATCGAAGGCGATCTTGCCGAGGCTGCCGGTCAGCAGCGCCAATGTCTGGACGGTTTCGGCGATGCCGTCGCGGGCGACGTGCCAGGTGATCGGCGGGTCGCCGAGGCCGAGCTCAAGGGCGAGCCCGGCGCGGCTGCGCACAACATCGGCGCCGTTGCCGAGCGAGGCGAGGGTGCCGGCGGCGCCGCCGAATTGCGCCGCCAGCACGCGCGGGCGCAGCTGTGAGAGGCGCTCGGCGTGGCGGTCGAGCGCCGACAGCCAGACCGCCGCCTTGTAGCCGAAGGTCACCGGCAGCGCGTGCTGGAGATGCGTGCGCCCGGCCATCGGCGTGTCGCGATAGCGGCGCGCGAGGTCGGCCAGATGGCCGCGCACGGCCCCGAGATCCGCCTCGATCAACGCCAGCCCGGCGCGGATCTGCAGGACCACGGCGGTGTCCATGATGTCCTGGGTCGTGGCCCCCCAGTGAAGCCAGCGCCCGGCGTCGCCCGCATGCTCGGCGAGCTGGCGGACCAGCGGCAGGATCGGGTAGCCGACATTCTCGGTCTCGCGCTTGAGCCGCGCGAGGTCGAATTCGGGAGGCGGGTCGGCGGCGCGCGAGATCGCCGCCGCGGCCTCCTCGGGGATGATCCCGAGCCGCGCCTGGGCGCGCGCCAACGCCGCCTCGACCTCGACGCAGCGGGCGAGGAAGGCGCGGTCGCCGAACGCCTCGCGCATCGCCGCCGTGCCGAACATGTCGGCGAAGATCGCCGAATTGAGGATGCCGATCGCCATGTCCCGGGCTCAGCGCAGGGCGGGCTGCGGCGGAAACGCGGCCCAGCCCCCCGCCGCCAGCCGCTCGAGCGCGGGGAAGCGTGCTTTGTAGGCCATCTTCGGGCTGTCGGCGATCCAATAGCCGAGATAGACGAAGGGCCGCCCGCGGCGCCGGCATTCCTCGACCAGCCACAGGATGCTCCAGGTGCCGAGGCTGCGCTTGGGCTGCTGCGGGTCGTAAAAGCTGTAGACCGCGGAGACGCCGTCGTCGAGCCGGTCGATCAGCGCCGCCGCGACGAGCGCGCCGGTCGGGTCGCGAAACTCGACGATCTCGGTGCGGATCGGGGTGTCCTCAACCATCCCGCGGTAGTCGCCGTAGCTCATCGCCGCCATGTCGCTGTCGCCGTGGCGGCGACGCTGATAGGCCTGGAACAGGCGAAACTGCTCGGGCGTGGCGCGGGCGCGGATGATGGCGGCGCCGAGGTCGCGGTTGAGGTTGCCGATGCGCCGGGTCGACCGGGTGTGGGCGAAGCGGTCGACGGCGATCCGCACCGGCACGCAGGAGCTGCAGGCGCGGCAGGCCGGGCGGTAGGCGAAACGATGGCTGCGGCGGAACCCGGCGCGCGACAGATCGTCGTAGAAGACGGCCGAGCGGCCGCCGCCCAGCTCGACGATCAGCTTGCGCTCGGCGCGGCCCGGAACATAGGGGCAGGCGATCGGCGAGGTCGCGAAGAACTGCTGCAGCGGGGCGGCGAAGCCGTCGCGCAATCGGCCGCGCCGCGCCTCGCGCCGAAGCCACTCGCCATTCGGGTTGTCGCCGGCCCCCGGCCCAATGTCCATCCCTTGCTCCCTCTGCCATCCTGCGGCCCGGCCCCGAGCATGCCGGCCCAAGTATGCCGACCTCGAGCATGCCGGCCCAAGTATGCCGGCCTGAGTATGGCCGAGACCCGGCCGCGCGTGCCAGCCCCATCGGCGCGGGTCAGCGCGTCGGCCCCGCGGTCCAGCGGAAGCCGGTCAGGATGTCGCCCTCGTAGACGCATTCGACGGCGAGGTCGCGCGGCAGCGGGCCGTCGGGCGGCATGTCCTTCCGGACGCCCTCGACCTTGGCGGTGATTGCGTTGATGCCGGTGGCCGCGGCCTCGCGCCTGGTGATCTCGATCCCGGCCCCGGGATAGGCGCGCTGCATCGTGTCGGCGCAGCGGTCGGAAAGGCCGCCGCTGACGACGCCGCAACCCGCCGCGAGGCAGCCGAGGATGCCGAGAGCCGAGGCCGCCGAGCCGCGTCGAAGCCAGCGCATGGCGGCGATAGTGGCGGCCGGCGCGGCGAATGGCAAACCCGGCGGGCGTGGCCGCTCGCCGCGCTCGCCGGTCCCCGCTACACTCGCGCTGCAAGAGGCGCGCGGCGCCGGCCGATCGGGGTCTCGGCGCGCGCGGCGGCACATCGCGACGACGTTGGGCTTGCGGTCGCGCCCGCTCGCGGGCGGGCGACGTCAGCCGGCCGGCGGGAGGGCTGCCATGGAGCCAGGTTTTTTCGGAACCGAGCCGGTAACCGCGGAGGACCGCGCCTATCGGGGATCGCGCTTCTCGGAGGTGCGCGAGGCCGTGCTCGCCAGCCCGTACCAGCGGGTCTGGGGCGGCCCCGGCGAGCCGCCGATGCCGGTCTACAAGGTCACATTGCAAAGCGTGCTGCGCGGCGTGCTGCCAATGGGCCTGCCGTACTTCTTTCGCCAGGCGGTCGCGCGGGCCGTCGATTCCCGGGCCGATCTGCGTTGGGGCCCCGACCGCAAGGGCTTCCGGCGCCTGCTTCATCCCAACGGGATCTGCCTCGCCGGCCGGTGGGAAATTACCGAGGAAACCCACTATTCGGGCTATTTCCGAAAAGACAGCCGGGCCTTGCTGATCGCGCGCTACTCGACCTGCTGCACGGCGACGCGGCGCGGCCGCCAACGCTCCCTGTCGTTGGTCGGCAAGCTGTTTCCGACCACCGACCCCAACCACGCAGAGCCGCTTCGCACCGCCAACTTCATCGCCCAGCAGGACATCGGCGGCGACCGCACCGATTACATCAATGACGCCGAAATTCGCAACGCCCCCAACACCAGCGCCTGGCGCCGCGGTCTCGGCGTCGGGGTGCTGCTCGTCACCGGGATCGTGTTTGGCCGGGTCGACAAGAACCCGACCGTGCGCCAGCTTTATCAGATCGCGGAATTGGGCAAGCCCGACGGCGAAGCGACCCGCACGCCGGCCTTCATGCGCCTGGTCGTCGATCCCGGCCAGCCTCGGATCCACGGCGACAGCACTGGATTTTCGCGACGAGATCATGGCCCAAATCTTCGACCGCGGCGACCCCGCGCCAAAGCGCACGCTGACCTTCCACATCGAGGTCACCGAAGAAGGATCGACCCGCGGCCCCAGCTTTTTTCAGCGCCGCGCTTTCGCCGACTGGACCCGCATCGGGCGAATGACGTTCGACAACGCGGCTGCCTCGTATAATGGCGACTTCGTCATCCACTTCACCCACCCGACCTGGCGCGACGACCCGAACGACCCCGCCACCGCCACGCGGGTCGGCGAGCACAAGGCGCGTTGACCCCTCGCCCAGGCTCAGGCGAACGCGCGCTTGAAGGCGGCCCAGACCTGGCGCTGCGCAGCCATCGCGTCGTCGACCATCGGGACCATGCCGAAAAAGGCGTGGATCATGCCGGCATAGTCGTGGTGCTCGACCGGGACGCCGGCGCGGCGCAGCGCATCGGCATAGCTTTCGCCGTCGTCGTGCAAGACGTCGCATTCGGCGGTTATGACGATGGCCGGGGCCGCGCCCCGCAGGCTCGGCGCCTTCAGCGGCGAGGCGCGCCAATCCTCGGCGTCGGCCGGGGCGCGCAGATAGTGGCCGCGGAACCAGGCCATCGCGTCCTTGGTCAGGATGCCGTAGCCCTCGGCGTATCTGGCGTAGCTGGCTCCCGACATCGTGTAGTCGGCGACCGGGTAGACCAGCGACTGCAGCCGCAGTTTCGGGCCGCCGGCGTCTCGCGCCATCAGCGCCGCGACCGCGGCGAGGTTGGCGCCGGCGCTGTCGCCGTGCACGCCGAGGCGGTCGGGGTCGGCGCCGAGGCTCGCGGCATGGGCGTGAACCCATCTCAGAGCGGCGAAGGAATCGTCGACCGCGGCGGGGAACCTATGCTCCGGCCCCATGCGATAATCGACCGAGGCGACCAACGCGCCGGCCCCGGCGCAGAGGTTGCGGGCGACGAGATCGTGCGTGTCGAGGCTGCCGATCACATGCCCGCCGCCATGGTAGTAAACGATCGCCGGCAAATTCCCCGCCGCGTCGGGCCAATAGAGCCGCAGGCGGATCTCGCCGGCCGGGCCGGGGGCCATGCGCTCCTCGACCCGCGCCACCGGCAGCGGCTCGGCCTTGCGCGCTCGCGCCGTCGCCTCCATCTGCTCGCGCGCCTCGGCCGGGGTCATCGCCTCGATCGGCCGCAGCCTGGCCTCGGCCATCGCGCTCAGGACCTGCCGGATTTGCGGATGAAGGGCAGGCATCGTCATGGCGCCGGGTAATGGGTGCGCAGCGCCTGCCCGGCGGGCGCTGCCGGCTCGGCGTCGATCAGGATGAACGCGAACACCGCCGGGACCGAGCCGGTGTTGACCCAGGCGTGCATCGTGCCGCGCTGCACGACGATGTCGCCCGGCTTCATATGCACGACCTCGCCGCTGTCGAATTCGAGGTCGCATTCGCCCTTGAGCAGGATCGCATAGTCGACGGTCTCGGTGCGGTGCATGAATTTGGGCGCCCCGGGGGCGAATTCGGTGACCCGGATCACCGTGCCCTGGCCGGTCCCGACATAATTGTAGCGCTTGACGAAGCCCGCCCGCTGCGGCGCGTCGGCCGCGGCCGAATTGTCGACCGGCATCCGGTCGGTCGACCAGATCTCGCAGCCCGAAATATGCGGGCGGTTGAGCCGCGGCGCGGCGCTCAGCCGCTCGTCGGTGCTGACGACGGCCTTGCCGCTCGCATCGTGCCCGGTGACGATCCGCCTGACCTCCAACGTCATCGCTCCCTCCCTCGCCGGCCGTAGTGCTGTGGCCGGGCGCTACAGTAAATCACGTGCACCCGGCCTGACCACCGGCTTGCCGGCGGGCATCTTGCTTGCCGGGCTGAGCGATATGAACTAAGCTGATGGGTTTAGTCCGGAGTCGCGATGCTGACCGTAAACATCCACGAGGCCAAAACCCACCTGTCGAGATTGCTCGATCGCGCCGCCAAGGGCGAGCCGTTCATCATCGCCAAGGCGGGCAAGCCGATGGTGAAGGTCGTGCCCCTGACCGCACCGGAACCGGCTCAACGTCGCCGGCTCGGGTTCATGGCCGGGGAGATCGCAGTGCCCGATGATTTCGACAGGATGGGGGAGGTCGAGATCGAGCAGCTGTTCGACGGCGTCTGGTGAAGCTGCTGCTGGACACGCAATTGCTGCTGTGGGCGGCGGGCCAGCCGGCACGGTTGCCGGCCGCCGCCCGAGAGATGATCGGCGACGTTCGCAACCGGCTGATGTTCAGCGTGGCGAGCCTGTGGGAAGTCGCGATCAAATCCGGCCTCGGCCGCGCCGATTTTCGCGCGGATGCCCGGCTCCTACGCCGAGGGCTGTTGGACAACGGCTATGACGAGCTGGCGATCACCGGCGAGCACGCAGTAGCGACCGCCACTCTGCCGTCGATCCATAAGAACCCCTTCGATCGCATCCTCGTCGCGCAATCACTGGTCGAAGGCGTCCTGCTGCTGACCGCCGACCCGATCGTCGCGCAATACCCCGCACCTGTTCGCAAGGTGTGACGATGTTCACCCGGTGGACCATGGCTCAGTCCGGCAGCCCCGAGACCATGTAGAGCGTCTCGACAATGCCGCTCGGCTTGGCCTTGCCGCCGAAGCTGCGCTCGAACACCGCGACGATGTCGCCGTCGCGATAGATGTGGCTTAACGCTGTGTCGACGGCGAGGCGAAAATCCTCGTCGCCGTGCGGCAGCGCCAGCGCATAGGGCTCGACCGTCAGATAGTTCTCGGCCAGCCGCAGCTTTTTCGGATCCTTGCTCTGTTGCGCCAGGAACATCAGGATCGAGCGGTCGGCGAAATAGGCCGAGATCTTGCCGTCGTCGAGCATCGCCAGCCCTTCCTGATGGGTCTGGGCCGGGGTCACGTCGCTCTCTACGCCGGCCGCCTTCAGCGAATTGTTCAGCTCCTCCTGGGTCGTGGTGCCGGCCAGCACGCCGATCTTCTTGCCGGCCAGCGCTTTCAAATTCTGCGGCCCGTCGGCGCGGATCAGCAGCCCGGCGCCGTCGACAAAGGTCGGGATCGAGAAATCCACCACCTTGCGTCGCGACAAGGTCGCCGTCGTCGGCTCGCACAACAGATCGGCCTTGCCCTCCTTGATCGCGTCGAAGCGGTTGGCGGCGGTGACCGGGACATAGACCACCTTCAGCGCCGGCAGCTTCAATTGCTCGGCCAGCTTCTTGGCGACCTCGCGGCACAGATCGACCATGAAGCCGACCGGCTCGGAATCCTTGCCCTTGGCCGAAAACGGCGGCGCATCCTCGCGGAAGGCGATGCGGATCGCCTTGTCCTGGGCGATGCGGTCGAGCGTCCCGGCCGCCTGCGCCGCGCCCGCCGCCCCGATCGTCAGCAGCGCGCCGAGCGCCGCCGCCATCCGCCAATTTGCCGCCAAGATCATCGCAGAACCCCCATTCCGACGCCCGCGCGGGCCGTGATGCGCCACTATACACGCCGTCGCCCGCGAAAGGCAGCGCCCGGGCGATGCCTCAGCGTCGAACCGCGCTCGGCCTTCGAGCGTAACGGCGGAATGGTCCCCGGCGACCTCAGAGCCGCTCCAGGAGAATCCAGCCGAAGCCGCGCCCGGCGGCGGTCGCGCTCAGCCATTTATCGGTCATTCCGAGAGCCGCGAAGCCGTGGCCCCACATGACCCTCCGGGCGGTCTCCAGGCTCAGCGTGGTCGTCCCGAAATACGCCTGCATGAAGGCCTCCTGCGCGCCCCGCGCCTCCGGCTTGAACAGCGGAGCCGCGCCGCCGAACGCCGCGTCGCAATCATAGATCAGCGAGGCGATCACCTTGCCGGCGGGTTCGAGCAGGCCTCGCGCCTTCGGAATCCCCTCGTAATATTGCCTGGAATGGCCGGACGTATCGAGGTCGAGCACCACCAGGTCGAACGGCTGATCCGGCGCGTATGTGTAGAAATCGCCGACCTCGATGGTGATCCGGCCGCCGAGCTTGTCGTGCAGGGCCTGGGCGCGCTCCGGCCTGATCTCCAGCGCGTGGACCCTTCCCGGCCAGCGCTCGACAAGGTGCGCCGTGGTCGTCGCTCCGGCGAACCCGCCGGCTCCGACATCGAGGATTAGGGCCCGCTCCGGCAAGCGGAGCGATTGCGCCATGCCGCGAAATCCCAGCCCGCGATGATCGCTCTGAGCCACCGCGTCGCCGATCGCGCGGCCTCGGAAATAGCTTTGATCGAATGGGGCCGGATGACGGTATTCCGGCCCGGCGGAGGATCGGGAGCGCGGCAGCGCGCCGTGCAGAATCGGCGAGATGGTCGGGGTGTGGCCCGCGTAGCCGTTCAGGATTTCCGCGTAATCGCGCGGCCGGGCCGGACCCGGATCGGGGCGCCGCGCCGCGCCGCTGTCGGTGGCGCCGTAGGCAATCTCCGCCTCGGCGTCTTCGATGGTTGCGACGGTTCGGGTCCCATCGGCCCAGTGAACCGTGACCTCGACCGGTTTGGATGGGGCGCGAGGGAACCGCACCCGCGCCCGGTCGCGCCCGATTTCTGCTTCTGCTTCAAAATGCGTCGTGCGGAACCACTCGACCGCTTCCAGCTGCGTCGCCCGCCACACACGATCCAGATCAAGCAATCCGAGCAGCTCCAGCAGCTCTTGCCGATGGACATCCGGGTGGTTCATCAAGATCACGTGGTCGCCGCGCAACAATCGGGTCGGCAGCAGCGTCCGAAATAATTCAAGCTCGTTGTGCTCCGGCTGCATCGACAAATCCAGGCTGCGGTGCGGCGCAACGCCAAGGAGCCGTGACAATTCCGGGATGCCGTGCTTGCCGATCCGCGGGATCGGGATCGCGGGATACGTCGTGTCGGAAAATGTTTCGGCGTAATCGAGGCCGGCGCCCAGCGCCCAGGCGTAATGCCGGTCGCCGAGAAAGCCGACGCCGGTGCCGCCGCCGTGGATCGTCATCCCGCGCACCGGCCGCTTGGCGATCGCTTCGATGACCGCACGCGCCTGAGCGAGGGTAGACCCGTCGCGGGCGTGCGAGTGCAGCTGAATCTCGTGGCCGGCCGCAGCGAATGCTTCGATCATCGGCGGCGGCGCCAGGTAGGACAAGAAGGCGATGCTGCACTTCAGGTTGTTATCGCGGTAATAGTCGAGCAGCTCCAGTGCGGACTCTTTGGAAATATCCCGGTCATAGTCGTGACGCACCGTAATGCAGGCATCACAGCCCTTTGGCCAACGGCTGACCACCATCATGGGCGCGCCCGCTGCGCCTTTCGCGAGCAGCGGCCCCAACGCCAGATCGAGCGCCTGTTCGTGTCCATAACCCGTGTCGCGAATTTCGTAGCGATCGGATACCGGCGGAAAGCCGGTGTGCCGGACCCCGATGTCCAGGAGCGGAATGCCGCATAAGGTGGTGGAATCACGGGTGACGACGACCGGACCGCTGGCGCCGGAAGTTGTCGAGCGCGCGGTCGCGACCACCGTCCAACCCGGCGCGTCCAAAAACTGACCGCGAATGGTGGCGTTGCGCCACTCCTCGGGGGCGTTCGCCGGCAGCACCGCGCCCGAGGCGTCACGGCTGTATTCTGTCGGATATCTGACTATCGAGATCGCCGCGCCGTCGCAGGACAGCTCGACTTCCGGCTCCTCCCAGTCGATGGCGGCGACGCCGAAGGATGCGGCAAGATCTTTAGCCAACGGTCCTTCGTAGAATCTGGGACCCGCCGCGCCGATCGCTTCCGCGGCCTCGATGCTGCATCCTCTCGTAACGACCGCCGCACCTTCGAGAGGGTTCACAACCCCGTGGACGGTCGCCGAAGAAATGACGCCGCGTCCCCGGAGCAGCGATTCGGCGGCCGCGCTCCAATAATACTTGTGCTCTTCCTCTTGTATCTCGCGGATGCGGTCGAGTGTCGGCGTTACCACATACATGTTTTGATCGGTGAATAAGTTTGAGTGTCGACCCGAAATGAAGCCCGTTATCTCAGTGGGATATCGTCGCCCCGTGCGCCTTCAGCCCACGGGCTTGTCCCGTGGGGAAAGCGGGGGTCCAGAGCCTGCCCCTGGCATGAACAGGGGGAACCGTTCGAGCCCTTGGAGCACTGGGTTCCCGCTTTCGCGGGAACGACGAACCTATTGACATATAACGACTCATTGTAAGTCGTGCTCTGAGGGAGAGCTCGAAAGCGCCTCCGACCGACATTCGCCGCTTCCGGGCGGGCGGCTGCCAGGATCGCCGGTTCGGGGCGGCGCGACAACAATAAATCGCCCCTGTCCGCAGCAGCCGGCCGATTGCGCCGAGGCGCTGAACCGCCCTGCACGAATCGGGGCGCGCCGCTTCCATCGCTTCCGCTCACCCTACGGCGGCCAGCACGCGCTGGGAAGAGGTTACGGTTGTGGTCGCAGGCGGCAAGCCGGCTCGCCGGGCTCCGACGCCGGATGCAACTCGCCGGCGAAAATGGTACATTGAAATCTGTGCTGCGGATGAAGCTCCTGGAGGCCGCGGATGAGCTTCGAGCGCGTGCTGGTTTATGGGCTTGGCGTGCTGCTGATCGCGATCGGCATGTTCAAGCGTTCGAATATTCTCCGAGCGGGCAAGATCACCGGGAATGTGGCCGTTGGCAACAATTCCGGGACCATCAACCAGAGCTATAGGCAACGCGGCGCGCCGGGGGCACGGTCGGCGGCGCCCGACCGCACCGCCTGGGCGATCGCGATCGTCGGGGTTCTGATCGCCGCAGTGCAACTCGCCCATGATGTGTTCTGGGGCAAATGATGCGATGGCTGCGGTCGTTGTTCGGCGGCGGCAGCCGCCTTCGGGCGAATGAGATCGCCGGCTGCGTCGTGGTCGGCGGCAACAGCGGGATCGTCTACCAGATCTACAATGGCGGCGAGCCGCCGGAACCGCCGAGCCTCATTTGGGACCCGGAGCTGCCAGGAGCCGGCCCGTTCGAGATCTTCAACCTGCTGCGGTGGAGTTCCCGGCTGAGCCGGGAGCTGATCGGGCGGGAGGGGGAGAGGCAGGATCTGCTGGATTGGGCTCAGGGCGGCGCAAGAGGGGTGCGCGTTCGCCTGCTGACCGGCCCGGGTGGGGCGGGAAAGACGCGGCTCGCCGCGGAAATCGCCGAGTCGCTCCGCGAAAATGGCTGGCATGCCGGTTTCGCCTCGCTTGAGAAGGCTTCGCGCCTGCCGCTTTCCGATGACGGTTTGTTGCTCGTTATTGACTACCCGGAAGAGTGGCGGCCGCAGATCCGCGCCCTGCTTCAGAGCGCGGCGCGAATGGAGGCGCCGCCCGCCCCGGTTCGCGTCCTGCTGCTGAGCCGCCGGCCGATGGACTTCTGGCGCGACGATATCGCCCAAGCCGGAGCGTCGTCGCTGTGCGACAGCTACGAGGTGACGGTCGGGCCGCTGGAAGCGAAGCCGGCGGTGCGGCTGTTTCGCGCCGTCGCAGAACGTCTTGCCGACGATCGGAAACGCGAGCGTCTGCGCCTTGACGATGCCGCGATCAAGGGATGGGTCGAGCGCGATCCGCGGCTGCACGCATTGCCGCTCTATACGACGGCTGCGGCGGTTCACGCGGTGATCGAACCGGGGGAAACGCTCGGCCTGTCGGGGGCGGAGATCATTTCGGCGTTGGTCGAGCGGGAGCGCCGACGGCTCGACGCCGCGGGACGCGACGCCGGCTGGGGCGAGCGCGCGGCGTCGCGCCTCGCCGGGTTGGCCGCCTTGCGAGCCGGTCTTGACGCAGACGCGCTTCGCCGGCTGGCGTCGGCGAGATTGGAAATTGGTCTGCCGCCGCCGGAGAAAATCGTCGATGCAGTAAAGTCACTCGGCTGGTGGGAGCACGATCACCTTCCGTCGCCGAGCCCGGATCTGGTCGCGGCCGAGCTTTTGCGGCAAATTCTTCACGATCGTCCGGATACGGCGCCCGAATGGATTTGGGAGGCGCTGAGCGACCCGGCCGCGATCGAAGTCCAGCGCCTCGATCGGCTCGCCTACGATGCCGTCACGTTGCACGGCCCGGGCGAAAGCATTCTTTGCGAGGATCTTGTAAAAGCAATTGCCAACGAGCCGAAGCGCGCCGAACGGTGGCGTGCATTTTTCGACTCCGACGAGTTCGAGCTTTCGATTGAGCGCAGCCGTGGTCGCCATTGGAAACGCGCTTCTTCTGGCACCGGATTTGCCCCCAGATCAGCGAGCGATCATCCTCAACACTTTGTCGCGCGGTCTGCGTGATACCGGGAACGCAGTGGAGGCATTGGCGGCGATCAGCGAGGCGGTGGCGATTTTTCGCGGCTTGGCGCAAGGGGGCCCGTCGCATTTTGCCCCCGATCTCGCGCTGAGCCTGAACCGTATGTCGATCCTGTTGTACGAAGCCGGGGACGGGGCGGCGGCGCTGGCGGCAGTCCGCGACGCAGTGAAGATTTATCGCTCGTTGCCGCCGGAGAGCCTCGCGCGGTCTGCCCCAGCTCTGGCCGTGAGCCTCAACAATTTGTCGAACGGGCTGAGCGATGCCGGGGACGTGGCGGGGGCGCTGGCGGCGATCCGCGTGGCGGTCGAAATTCTTCGCCCTCTGGCGGCGGAGAATCCGCCGCTCTTTGCTCCCGATCTCGCCATGTGCCTCAACAATTTGTCCGTTAGTCTAAGCGATGCCGGGGACGTGGCGGGAGCGCTGTCGGCGATTTGTCAGGCGGTGGAAATTCGTCGCTCTTTAAAGGCGGAGGACCCGGCGCGGTTTACCCCCGATCTCGCGGAGAGCCTCAACACTTTGTCAAATCGGCTGGGCGAGGCCGGGGACGGGCAGGGGGCGTTGGCGGCGATCTGCGAGGCGGTGACGATGTATCGTCCTTTGGCGCAGGAGAACCAAGCGCGGTTTGCCCCCGCTTTCGCGACGTGCCTCAACAATTTCTCGAACCGCCTGAGCGACTCCGGGGACACGGCGGGGGCGCTGGCCGCGATCCGCGAGGCGTTGGAAATTCGTCGCCGGCAGGCACAAGAGAATCCGGCGCGGTTTGCCAACGAGCTCGCGAGGAGCCTCTCCAATTTATCGAACCGGCTGAGCGATGCCGGGGACGTGGCCGGGGCGTTGGCGGCGACCCGCGAGGCGGTGGCGATTTTTCGCGATTTGGCGCAGGAGAGGTTGGCACAGTTTGCCCCCGATCTCGCGCTAAGTCTCGACAAATTGTCGATCCTCTTGCGGCGTGCCGGGCACGCCGCCGGTTCGGACGCCGCCGGAGCCGAGGCCGCCGTGCTCCGCTCCGAGCATCGGTAAAGCCTAGCCACGCCGGCGATCCGGCCGCACCGGTGAAGGCCGATGCTAATGGCAGAAATGGACTCCGGCGGGACGACGGAGGAGCCTCCGCGGTACGCCTTTTTGCCCGTCGGTCGTGGTCGGAGGTCGAATCGGGCGCCTGCCGCCCTCTGCGTCGCCCGCTCCGGGGCGCGGCGCGGCTGGGGTTTGCGGCGGCGGTGGACGCCGGCGGCGGGGCGCGGTAGGGTCGGGGCATGGTGCCCCCGGTCGGTCTCGCGCCCTACGCGTCGAAGCCGGAGGAGTCCCGCGGGCGGCTCCATCCGGAGCCCGAGCATGCGATGCGCTCGCCGTTTCAGCGCGACCGCGACCGCATCATCCATTCGACCGCCTTCCGCCGGCTGACCCACAAGACCCAGGTCTTCGTCTACCACGAGGGCGACCATTACCGCACCCGGCTCACCCACAGCCTCGAGGTGGCGCAGATCGCGCGCACGATCGCCCGCGCGCTGCGGCTCGACGAGGATTTGGCTGAGACCCTGGCGCTCGCCCACGACCTCGGCCACACCCCCTTCGGCCATGCCGGCGAGGAGGCGTTGAACGGCGAGATGGCGCGTTTCGGCGGGTTTTCGCACAACGACCAGACCTTGCGCATCCTGACCCGGCTCGAGCGCCGCTACGCCGAGTTCGACGGCCTCAACCTGACCTGGGAGACGCTCGAAGGCACGGTCAAGCACAACGGGCCGTTGCGCGGCCCCGGCATCGAGCGTCCGCCGCCGCCGACCATCGCCGAATACGACCGCGCCCACCCGCTCGGCCTCGACACCCAGCCCTCGGCCGAGGCGCAGGTCGCCGCACTCGCCGACGACATCGCCTACAACAACCACGACATCGACGACGGGCTGCGCGCCGGCCTCTTTGCGGTCGCCGACCTCGCCGAGGTGCCGCTGGTCGGCCCGGTCTTCCATTCGGTCGCGCGGCGCTATCCGGGGATCGAGGAATCGCGCCTGATCCACGAATTGATTCGCCGGATGATCGACCATATGGTCGGCGATCTGATCGCCGAGACCCGCTCGCGCCTCGCCGATGCGAGGGTCGGGTCGGCCGACGCCGTCCGGGCGCTGGCGGCCCCGGTCGCCGCGTTCTCGGCCGAGATGCGCACGAACGACCGCGCGCTCAAGGATTTCCTGTTCGAGCGGATGTACCGGCACTACCGCGTCAACCGGATGAGCTCGAAGGCGCGCCGCGTCGTGCGCGACCTATTTCGCGCTCTACCTCGCCGAGCCCGAATGCCTGCCGCGCGAATGGCGCCTGCTCGCCGCCGGCCCCGACGACGCGCAAACCGCGCGGGTCGCCGCCGACTATCTCGCCGGGATGACCGACCGCTTCGCGCTCGACGAGCACCACCGCCTGTTCGACACCTATGCCCCGATGTGACCGGGTCAGGGCGGATGAAGCTGCATGCCCATGCGGTCGCCCGGATGCTCGAACGAGGGGCAAGCGAGGAGGAGGTCGGCGCCACTGTTAACGAAGGGGAACGATTTAGCGCGAAGTTCGGCCGGGAGGGATTTCGACGCAATTTCGGATTCGACGGCCTGTGGCGAAATCGTCGGTATCATATGAAGCAGGTTGAAGCGATCGCGGTCTGGGAGGATGGGGACTGGCTGGTGATCAGCGTCATCGTGAAATATTTTTGAACCGTGCTTCGGAGGGCAGGAGAGTGCAGCTGAGCTACGACCCCCGGCGAAACATCGCCTACCTGCGACTGCGCGAGCCGGCCGGGGCTCAGGTGGAAACAATTCGCTTGAGCGACGAGCTGAACGTCGATCTTGCGCCGGACGGAACCGTGTACGGTATCGAGCTCCTCGACGCCAACACCCAGCTCCGTGCGGCCGATGGCGGGCGCCTCGTGGTGATCGACGAAGTCGCAGGCCGACGTATCGAGGTGCCGTTGCCGGATGCCGCCTGAACCATCGCGATGACCAACGTCTTTAGCGATGTGCGCCGGCTGGTGCTGGCGGCGCTCGACCGCCTGACCGCGGCCGGCGCGCTTCCGGCGGGGCTCGACCTCACGCGGGTCGCGGTCGAGCCGCCGCGCGATCCGGCGCATGGCGATCTCGCCACCAACGCGGCGATGGTGCTGGCCGGCGCCGCTCAAGCAAAACCCGATGGCGCTGGCCGAGCGGATCGCCGCCGCCCTCGCCGAGTGCGATCTCGCCACCGGCGACTACCGCGGGCGGGGCTTCACCATCGCCGCGGCGCGGCCCGGCTTTCTGAACATCCGCCTCGCGCCCGAGGTCTGGCATGCGCAGCTGCGTGCGATCCTGCGCGCCGGCGCGGGCTTTGGCGATTCGCCCGTGGGCGGCGGCGAGCGGGTCAATGTCGAGTTCGTCTCGGCCAACCCCACGGGGCCGATGCATGTCGGCCACGGCCGCGGCGCGGTGGTCGGCGACGCGCTGGCCTCCCTTCTGGCCAAGGCCGGGTTCCGGGTCGAGCGCGAGTACTACGTCAACGACGCCGGCGCCCAGGTCGACATCCTCGCCCGCTCGACCCATCTGCGCTACCGCGAAGCCTTGGGCGAAGCTGTCGGACCGATCCCCGAGGGGTTCTACCCCGGCGAATATCTGATCGAGACCGGGCGCGAGCTGGCCGCGCGCGACGGCCGCAAATGGCTCGCCCGGCCCGAGGCGAAATGGCTGGGGCCGGTCCGCGACTTCGCGATCGAGCGGATGATGGCGCTGATCCGCGGCGACCTCGCCGCGCTCGGCGTGCGCCACGACCTTTTCGTCTCGGAGCGGGCGCTGGTCGAAAAGGGCGCGATCGACCGCAGCCTCGCCGCGCTCGAAGCGCGCGGGCTGATCTATACCGGCGTCCTCGACGCGCCCAAGGGCAAGCTCCCCGACGATTGGGAGCCGCGGGCGCAGACCTTGTTCCGCGCCACCCGATTCGGCGACGACGTCGACCGGCCGCTCAAGAAGTCGGACGGCTCGTGGACCTATTTCGCCGCCGACATCGCCTATCACCACGACAAGTTTCGCCGCGGCTTCGCCAATCTGATCGATTTGTGGGGGGCCGACCACGGCGGCTATGTCAAGCGCATGCAGGCGGCGGTGCGCGCGGTGACCGAGGATCGCGCCGCGCTCGACGTGAAGCTGTGCCAGCTCGTCCACCTGTCCGACAAGGGCGTCCCGGTGCGCATGTCGAAGCGCGCCGGCGCCTTCGTCACCTTGCGCGAGGTGATCGACGAGGTCGGCCGCGACGTCTTCCGCTTCATCATGCTGACCCGCCGCAACGACCAGACGCTCGAATTCGATTTCGCCAAGGTGACCGAGCAGTCGCGCGACAACCCGGTCTTTTACGTGCAATACGCGCATGCCCGCGCCGCCTCGGTGATGCGGCACGCGGCCGAGCTATTCCCCGACGACGATTTGTCCGACGCGGCGTTGGCCGAGGCCCCGCTCGGCCGGCTCGCCGACCCGGTGGAGCTGGCGCTGATCCGCCAGCTCGCCGGCTGGCCGCGGCTGGTCGAAAGCGCCGCCGAAGCGCACGAGCCGCACCGGATCGCGTTCTACCTGCAGGAGGTCGCGGCGCAGTTCCACACCTTGTGGAACAAGGGCAAGGACGAGGCGACGTTGCGCTTTCTGCTGGCCGCCGATCCGGGGTTGACCCGCGCCCGGCTCGCGCTGGTCCGCGGCGTCGCGATCGTCATCGCTTCCGGCCTCGTCGTGTTCGGCGTCGAGCCGGTCGAGGAGATGTAGCCATGTCCTATGAGCTCGGCCCGGCCGACCCCGAAGGGCGCAGCGGCCTTTACGCCGAGCCGCGCGACGACGAGCCGCCGCGGCGGCAGCGGCGGGTGCTGGCGATCTTTGTGGCGCTGGTGGTCATGGGGCTCTTTGCCGGCGGCCTGTGGCTCGCCTACTCCCAGGGCGCAAGACATTCGGCCGGGCCGGCGCTCGCCGGGGCCGACGTGCCGTTGATCCGGGCCGATCCGCGTCCGACCAGGGTCAAGCCCGAAGAGCCCGGCGGCATGCAGATCCCGGATCGCGACAAGCTGATCTACGCCCAGACCCGCTCGGCGCAGATCCGCCCGGCGGTGGAGCATTTGCTGCCGCCGCCGGAAAAGCCGATGCCGCGGCCGACCGCGCCGCCGGCCCCCGCCGTGGCGGCCCCGGCGCCGGCCCCGGCCCCGGTTGCGGAGGGGGCCGCAGCCATCCCCGTCCCGCCGCCCAAGCCGCCGGCGCCGGTTGCGGAGGCGGCCGCGGCCACCCCGGTCGCGCCGCTCAAGCCGCCGCAGGCGGCCGCGGCGTCTGTTGAAAAGGCCCCGCCGGCTGAAAAGGCCCCGTCAGGTGAAAAGGCCCCGTCGGCCGCGCCCAAGCCGCCGCCGGAGCGGTCCAAGGCGGCGAGCGCCGGCGGCGCGCGCATCCAGCTCGGCTCGGTGCGCAGCCAGGATCAGGCGCGGCAGGAATGGGACCGGATCAAGCACAAGAACGCCGATCTTCTCGGCGATCTCGCCGCGACGCCGATCCGCGCCGATCTCGGCGACAAGGGCGTCTACTACCGCATCCAGGCGGGGCCGGTCGGCGATTCGGCCAGGGCCGAGCGGCTCTGCGGCGAGCTGAGGCAGCGCAGCGTCGGGTGCATCATTGTCCGCTGAGCCCCGTGCGGCATCGCTCGCGCCGCGGTCAGCACCCTATCGTCATCACCGGGCTTGACCCGGTGATCCGCGACTCCCGCTTCTCCGTCGTCGGCTCCGTGGATGGCCGGGTCGAGCCCGGCCATGACGATTTATGGGGGATATCAACGGCTGTTTCGTCAAGCCGCGGGAATGTAGGGACGTCGGCAGTTGGCAGCTGACCTGAAATCATCACCGCGCGCGGTCGTGCTGGGCTGCGCCGGCGAGGCGCTGAGCGCGGCCGAGCGCGGCTTCTTCGCCGCCGCCGATCCGTTGGGCTTTGTGCTGTTCCGGCGCAACTGCCGCGAGCCGGAGCAGGTCCGCGATCTGGCGGCGTCGCTGCGCGCCTGCGTCGGGCGCGAGGATGCGCCGATCCTGATCGACCAGGAGGGCGGCCGGGTCGCGCGGCTGCGCCCGCCGCACTGGCCGCTCTACCCCTCGGCGGCGCGGATCGCCGCGCTGCCCGATCCGCAGGCCGAGGCGGCGGCCCGGCTCGGGGCGCGCCTGATCGCCGACGACCTGGCCTCGCTCGGCGTCACCGTCAACTGCCAGCCGGTGCTCGACCTGCCGGTTTCGGGCGCCGACCCGGTGATCGGCGACCGCGCCTATGGCGGCGAGCCCGAGCGCGTCGCCCGGCTCGCCCGCGCGGTCTGCGAGGGGTTGCTCGCCGGCGGCGTGCTGCCGGTCCTGAAGCACATCCCCGGCCATGGCCGCGCCGGCGTCGACAGCCATGCCGCCTGCCCGCTGGTCGAGGCTCCGCGCGAGGCGCTGTCGGGCCGCGATTTCGCGCCGTTCCGTGCGCTCTGCGCGATGCCCTGGGCGATGACCGCCCATATAGTCTATATGGCGATCGACCCGACAAACCCGGCGACCTTGTCCAAAGCCGTGATCGCCGAGGCGATCCGCGGCGAGATCGGCTTCGACGGCGTGCTGGTCAGCGATGACCTTTCGATGCGGGCGCTCGGCGGCGGCATCGGCGAGCGGGCGCGAAGGGCGCTCGCCGCCGGCTGCGACCTCGCCCTGCACTGCAACGGCGATCCCCGCGAGATGGAGGCGGTCGCCGCGGCGGCGGGGCCGCTCGCGCCGCGCGCCGCGGCGCGGTTGGCGCGCGGCGAGGCCTTGCGCCGCCGCGCCGCCCAGACAGGCTTCGACCGGGTTGCGGCGCAAGCGCGGTTCAGCGCGTTGATGGCGGGCGGCACGGCATGAACATTGCCGGCTCCCTGTCGGAGATGATCTACCAGGCGAGCACCTGGGTATTGCCGGTCGTCATCGCCGTGACCTTTCACGAGGCGGCGCACGGCGCCGTCGCCTGGCGCTTCGGCGACGACACCGCGATGCGGGCGCGGCGCGTCACCTTCAACCCGCTCAACCACATCGACACGTTCGGCACGATCATCCTGCCGGCGCTCTTGATCCTGGTGCGCGCGCCGTTCCTGTTCGGCTACGCCAAGCCGGTGCCGGTCAATTTCCGCCGTCTCAACAACCCGCGCCGCGACATGATCTGGGTTGCGCTCGCCGGCCCGGCCACCAACGTGCTGCTCGCGGTCGCCTCGTCGCTGCTGTTCCATACGGTGGCGTGGATGCCGGCGAGCCCGGCCGACTGGCTCGCGCTCAACCTGATCCATTCGATCCAGATCAACGCGGTGTTGTGCGTCTTCAACATGCTGCCGTTGCCGCCGCTCGACGGCGGCCGGGTGGCGGTCGGGCTGCTGCCCGATGCGCTGGCGATGCCGCTCGCCCGCCTCGAGCGCTACGGCATCCTGATCCTGATGCTGTTTTTGTTTGTGCTCCCCTATGTCGGCCAGCAGCTCGGCCTCGACCTCAACCTCCTCGGCTGGCTGATCGGCGGGCCGACGCAAGCCCTGATCCGGCTGGTGCTGGCGGTGACCGGGCAGGGCCAATGACGGCCGGCGACGGCGCCGGCGAGCAGCTGGTCCTCGCGCTCGACGGCTGGGACGGGCCGATCGACCTCTTGCTGGCGCTGGCGCGCGAGCAGAAGGTGGACCTCGCCCGCATCTCGATCCTGGCGCTGGCCGACCAGTACCTCGCCTTCATCGCCGCCCGCCGCGAGCTGCGCCTGGAGGTCGCCGCCGACTATCTGGTGATGGCGGCGTGGCTCGCCTACCTGAAGTCGCGCCTGCTGCTGCCGCAGCCGCCCGCCGATGACGAGCCCGACGCCGCCGCGCTCGCCGCCGGCCTCGCGCGCCGGCTGAAATTGCTGGAGGCGATGCAGACCGCCGGCCGCCGGCTGATGGCCCGCCCGCTGCTCGGCCGCGACGTGTTCCCGCGCGGCGCCCCCGAAGCGCCCATCGAGGTCGCGGCCCCGGCTTGGCGGCTCGGGCTTTACGAGCTGCTGCGCGCCTATTGCGACGGTCGCCGCCGCACCGCCGCCGCGGTGCTGGCGGTCGAGCCGTCCGCCTTTCATTCGATGGCGGACGCGCTGAAGCGGCTGCTGCCGTTTCTCGGCCATGTCCCGCAGTGGCGCGAGCTGACGAGCTTTCTGCCCGAGGAATGCGGCGAGGAGCTGTTCCGCCGCTCGGCGCTCGCCGCCACCTTCGCCGCGAGCCTCGAGCTCGCCCGCGACGGCCGCGTCGAATTGCGCCAGGACCGCGTCTTCGGCCCGATCTGGCTGCGCAGCCGGGCCGCCGCCGGACGCCGCCGGGCAGGGCAGGCGACGCCGGCGTGAGCGACCGGGCGCAGCAGCTGCGGCTGGTCGAGGCGCTGCTCTTCGCCGCCGCCGAGCCGCTCGGCGACGAGGCGCTGGCCTCGCGGCTCGGCGCCGAGGCGGACCTGCCCGACCTGCTGCGCGCTCTCGGCGAGCATTATGCCGGCCGCGGCGTCAACCTCTCACGGCTGGCCGGCGGCTGGGCGTTTCGCACCGCGCCCGATCTGGCGCCCCTGTTGCGCGCCGCGCCGCCGCCCGCGCGCAAGCCGTCGCGCGCCGCGGTCGAGACGCTCGCGGTCATCGCCTACCACCAGCCGGTCACCCGCGCCGAGATCGAGGCGGTGCGCGGCGTCGCGCTGGGCAAAGGCACGATCGACATGCTGATGGAAGCGGGCTGGGTGCGCCCGAAGGGCCGCCGCCAGAGCCCCGGCCGCCCGCTCCTCTGGGTCACCACCCCCGGCTTTCTCTCCGATTTCGGCCTCGACACGATCGGCGACCTGCCGGCGGTCGACGAATTGCGCGCCGCCGGCCTCCTCGACCTCGCCCCCGTCCTCCTTGGCGAAACCGCCGCGCCGGCCGACGACGGCTGACCCGACCCCCGACCGGCCCCGACAACGCCAAACCGCCAAAGGCCGCCGCTGGCGCGGCTGAAGAATCGTCTTGGAAACCATCGCGCGGAGCGCAGCTCCGTGAGACAGTCCGCAACGGGCTGTCTCACGGAGCTTCGTTGCGGTTGGACCGCGTTCTCTCATCGGCTAGGCTTGACCACGACCTATCGGCTTAGCATCTGCATGAGTTGCGGTTGGACCGCGTTCTCTCATCGGCTAGGCTCGATACGCCACTAACGCCCTGGAAACGAGGCGTTTTTTTACGAACAAGTCGCGAAACGTTCTCACGCTGGCCGCCTAGAACAGCACATATTGCGTTGGGTTTTTTCGCGGCTCTTCCTTGAGCCGGCCGTCGAAGGAAATCATCGTCTCATATTGCCGGTCGGTAAAGAACATGATGTGAACCTTGCCGGTCAAAGGCACCTTGCGTTCGACACGCCGCGTGTAAGTGTCCGCCTGCTCCTTGCCGGCGCAGAAACGCATATAGACCGAATATTGGGCCATCTCAAAGCCTTGGTCGAGCAGGAACTTGCGAAAGTCGGTCGCGGCCTTGCGCTCCTTTTTGGTCATCACCGGCAGATCGAAGAGGACCATCATCCACATGAGTCGATAGGCGCTCAGCACGACCTCGGCGCGGTTCTCACGACGCCGCGGCATCGGCCGGGTTGTCGACGGCGCCGATCGCAGCGATCTCCAGCGGCAGCGGCGCGAGCGGCAGGTCGAGGGAGGGCTTGCCGCGCTCGTACGATGCCGCCAGGGACGTCGCCAGCCGTTCGAGGCACAGGAAGAGCGGCGTGCGTCCGCGTTCGGTGCGCATATCGAGCGCCGTGATCTCGGCCAGGGCCTTCTTCGCCTCGCGATCGACCGCGATCGCGCCGGCCGTCGCAAGGCGGGCCACGACCAGATCGATGATCGGCCGAAACGGCTCCATCAGGTCGTCGGCGAGGCACAGGCCGGCGTTCTTGTGCGCGATCCCGACCGATGGATGCAGGCCGGCGGCGCAGATCGCGCGCGCGGTCGCGGCGCGCAGCACGGCATAGCCGTAATTGAGCATGGCGTTGACGCCCTCGGCGTCGCGGTCGCGTCGGAAGGCGTCGCCGAACAGCAGCGGCCAATAGCGGCGCGCGGCCTGCGCCTCCATGTTGTCGGGGTCGCCCGAGCCGACGCGCTCGGACAGAAGCCGAAAGCCTGAGCCGGCTTTGCCGAGCGCGTCGAGCACGGCGCCCTGCTGGCGGACCTTCGCTTTTACCAAAGCCTGCCACAGGCGCTTGTTGAGCGGCTTCGACGCCTCGATCTGCGCCCGCACCCGGTTCGCCTGATCGTGGTGGCCGACGACCGGCCAAATCCAGGCGACCGGATTATGGTTGGCCCCGCAGACGACCACACCCGCCCCGCGCTCGGCCAGCCGGACCACCAGATTGTTCGAATAGGTGACGCCGTGGGCGTTGACGACGACCATGGCGATGTCGTCGAGCGGCACCCGGCCGACCTCGGCGCCGTCGACGCTGACGGTCAGAAAGCCGCGATCCGCCGACAGATGGCGGCCGTCCTGCGCGATCTCGACCACGCGCCCGATCATCGCGGCGGCCCCGGGTCGTGCACCCGGCCGAGCAGATCGACGGTGATCTTCCGCGCCTTCCGTGCCTTCATTTGACCAAAAGCAAGAAAGGTCCAACGAAGAGTCATCGCCGTCTTTGCGACGGCTGTTCTAAGTTGCCAGCTTCCAGATGCCCAGAAAGCCGAAACCGGTCATTACCGGGCTCTAATCTAACAACCCGAAATATCCCGTCGGCGCGATCGTGCTCGATCTTAATTAGGTCCGACTTACGGATACGCATGATAAGTCGTGCATCCGAGCAATGCCGGCACCATTCAGGGGTAAAATCGTTTCGGTTCGCATTAAAAAGAGTTATGCCCTCGCCTGTCCATCGGCCGTCCGGCAACTCGACAATATCGACGGCATGGTTCTCGCCGGGAATTAGCTGCTTTGTAGATATTTCCGGTTCGCCTATCGCGGATGGCGAATGAACGAATTCTCGACCTTCCGGTCATCCGAACGTGCCTTATTGGCTGCTGTCCGCTTCGGCGCGCCTCGTCAGTCCCAAATTTTTCAAGAGCAGAGTGGAGTGTGTTCAGTGATTCTCGGAGTTTTTTAGTCTCCTGCTAATTTCTTGTCGACGATTTCCCCGATACCGTTCAATGTCACTCGAGTATTGGATCAACAGAGCCAATGACGCGTTTGCGCAAGGTTTTGTCACGAATTTGGTAGATCTCGTCCGGACTTAAATCTTTCCATAGGTTTTCGGCGAACGAGTGTCGAAGCCCTCCTCATTTTCGGGGCTTGCCAAGATGCCATAGGGGTTCTCCTCGTGTAGTCCTGCCGAATTTTCCATGCTCCGGCTTGTACGAGATCACGATCCGATCGAACCGGTCCTTCAAGTCTTCACGAAACCTCGGCCAGCCGAGCGGGTCGGGCATGTCGTCGATCGTGCGGTGGCCGCTCTGCCCGGACTGGCGCTGGATCGCCTGCAGCAGCGAGCGGTCGACCAAGGTCAGAACAAAGGCATCGACGGCGTGGTGGCGGTGGTCGGTGCGCAATTTGCCGCGCCAATCGTCGGGCCCTTCGTCCCGCGCGTCGGGGCGGTTGCCCCACAGCCAACGGTTGATGCCCCACAGCCGCCGCAGCATCCCGGTCATGCCGCCGGGGATCACCCAGACATTGCTCCGCAGCACGCCGTCCTCGCCGCGTTCGGCCGGCACGACACTCGTCAGATATTGCCGCGCGACCCGCGCCAGGTAGGCGGTGTCGACGAGCTGGCGGGCGAGAAACCCGCCGGTCGCCTCGATGTCGGCGAGGACGTCCCGGGGCAGGCTCCCCGCCAGCCGCGTCTCCTCGCGCAACAGCCGGTCGCGGACCATCTGCATCGCGTCGGCGCGAAATCGCCATTGCTTGACCCGCGGCAGCGCCGAGGCCCGCAACGCGATCGCATCCCAATCGTAGGGGAGGGGGCTGTCGCCGAACGCGTCGTATGGCGTGCGGTTGCCCTTGTCGCGGTTGGCGCGGCGCAGGGCCACGGTCAGGTTCGACGGGCTGTCGTCCAAGGTCAGCGCGAACGGCAGGATGTGCTCGATCTCGACCTCGGCGCTGAACAGCCGCCTGATGCCGACGGGCTCGCCGGTATAGACGCATTTGCGGTCGGCGATGTTCTCGCCGAGCTCTTCCCACAGCCGCATGCGCAGCATCGCATCGCCCGTCATCGCAATCCCGGCGGCGGCGAGGTCGGCTTTGCGGCGCTCGTTCTTCTTCTGGTTCTCGGTCTGGCGCTGGGTCGCCTCGCGGCGCTCCTCCCAGGTCTGCTTCAGCTCGCGCGCCAGCTCGACGACGATTTCGGTCGGGTGGCCGTAGGCGCCGATCACCGCGTTCAACAATCGGCGCAGCTGGTTCAAGCCGACATGGACGGTGGGATTGGCGATCCGCCCGAACTGCTTCTCATCGGCGGAGCCAGAATTCGCGCTCACCGGCGCCACGTACCGGTCCAACACTTCGCCGTAATAAGGCGCCTCGTCGAAGACCTCGCCGGTGCGGAAATCGGAGTGGTGCTTGTAGCCGGCGGCCTGAACCGCTTCGTCGAAATGCATCAGGCCGCCGTCCCTGGCGGAGACGCCGTCGCGCAGCATCGGGACCACCTTTCCGAGCGCTGCCCGCCCGAGACGGCCGTATCCCTCGGGCATGGCGATGTTTGCCACCTGCTCCGCGCAATCCGGCGTCAGCCCCCATTCGCCGGCCAAAACCTCGACCGAGCTCTCCTCGCTCTCCTCGGCGAGCAGGAATTCGACGACCCGGTTCTGCCTCTCCTGCGGCCAGTGGTTCCATGCCTCGCCGAACGCCTTGGGCCGCGACAGCCGATAGGAGACGATGTCGCCTTTCAGCTCCGGCCGCTTCCCGCTTTCCAGGTTGAAGCTCCACAGGCCGTCGATCCCGATCTTCTTGCGGATCTGCGTAAAGGCGTATTTTTCCCGGCAGCGCAGCTCGAGCAGCAGCTTGTCGCGCTCGGTGCGCGTCAGCCGCCGCGTCTCCCCGGTCCGCTTGTGCCGAAGCTCGAGGTTCGCCAGCTCCTGCAATATGCGGAATTCCTGCTGGATCGGCAGCGCCAGCGGCGCCCTGCGGTCGCGCTTTTTGGGGTCGGGCTCGGGGTCGAGCGTGCACGGGCCGGGCTCGACCGGGCGCAACGGCCGCTGCCAGAAGATCGTGTCGCGGATGGCGTCGCGGGCTTCGTCGGTCAGGCCACTGTGCTGCCGCGCCTGGGCCGACCACAGCGCGTCGAATTCGGCCTCGACCATCGCTCGGGTCGGGTAGATTTCCCATTCCGCCTTGCCGCCCTTGCCGAGGCTCGCGCGAAACCGCACCGGCTCGGCCGCGTCCACCGTCCCGTCCCCGGCGCCGCGCGGCGTGCGGTTCTTGCGGCGGGTCGTGTACAGATACTCGCCGAGCGTGCGCCGGCCCGGCGTTTCGGGATCGAGGCGGCCGGCCAATTCGGCGGCGCCGGCCTTCATCCCCTGCGCCTCGGAGGCCTTCTCCTTGCGGTCGGTCCTGCGGTTGCTCTTGAAGCCGCGGCGCTGGTTCAGATGAAAGATCGCGCGGCCCAGTTCGTGAAGGCTCAGCGTGCGGTCCAGCCCTTCGCCGCGAAGCCGCCACGGGTCCACGGCTTCGAGCGCCTTGCGCCCGGCCGGGTCGGCCGGCATCAGCCCGTGCGCTGACCAGCAGCGCCATCAGCCCGGCGCGCCGGTCGAGAAAGCGGTCGCGCCGGCGTCGGGCGGATCGCGGCTCGCGCCGCTCCTGCGCCAGCGAGGCCCCGGATTGCGGGTCGCGCCCGTCCGGGAAAATCCGCACGCCCATGCGGCGGATGCGAACCGGATGCATCCGCCCGTCGGCATCGGGCTTGCCGAGGTCGGTTATGCACCAGCCGATGGAATTGGTTCCGAGGTCGAGCCCGAGCCGGAAGGGAAGAGATTTTCTGACGGTAGGCATCGCAGAGCCCGTTGACAACCGTTGGTCGATTTGCAATCCTACACGCAACGGATGAATCGTGCATTGCCTAGCCGATGAGAGAACGCGGTTACCTCCGTTAACAAGTCTCTCCGCCTCGGCGGTCAGGACACAAGATCAGGGCCACCCGCGGGTGGCCCTATTTGCGTTCGTGTGGCACCTTCCCGGCCGTCCGATCGACGCCGGCGAGGGCCGACCCGGCCGCCCGCGGCGCGACGACCAAAGGATTCCGATGGCAGCCTATCAGCACGTCTACGTCATGAAGGGGTTGAGCAAGACCTATCCCGGCGGCCGCGAGGTGCTGAAGGACATCTGGCTGTCGTTTCTGCCGGGAGCCAAGATCGGCGTCCTGGGGCTGAACGGCGCCGGCAAGTCGACCCTGTTGCGGGTCATGGCCGGCGAGGAGCGCGACTTTGCCGGCGAGGCCTGGGCGGCCGAGGGGGCGCGGATCGGCTACCTGCCGCAGGAGCCGGTCCTCGACGAGGCGAAGGACGTGTTCGGCAACGTCATCGAGGGGCTGGCCGAGACCAAGGCCCTGCTCGACCGCTTCGAGGCGGTCAGCGCGCGCTTTGCCGAGGAGCTCTCGCCCGAGGAGATGGAGGCGCTGATCGCCGAGCAGGGCGAGTTGCAGGAAAAGATCGACCAGGCCGACGCCTGGGACCTCGACCGCACCGTCGAGATCGCGATGGACGCGCTGCGCTGCCCGCCGGGCGACGCCGCGGTCGCCCCGCTGTCGGGCGGCGAGCGGCGCCGGGTGGCGCTGTGCCGGCTCTTGCTGCAACGCCCCGACCTCTTGCTGCTCGACGAGCCGACCAACCATCTCGACGCCGGGTCGGTCGCCTGGCTGCAGCGTTTTCTGGAGGATTATCCGGGGACCGTCGTGACCGTCACCCACGACCGCTATTTTCTCGACGAGGTGGCCGGCTGGATCCTCGAGCTCGACCGCGGCCGCGGCATCCCCTACGAGGGCAACTATTCGGGCTGGCTCGAGCAGAAGCAGCAGCGGCTCGAGCAGGAAGGCCACCAGGAGGCGGCGCGCCAGCGCACCCTGGCGCGCGAGCTCGAATGGGTGCGGCAGAGCCCGCGGGCGCGCCAGGCCAAGAGCAAGGCGCGGCTGACCGCCTATGAGACGCTCGTCGCCGAGAGCCGGGAAAAGGCGCCCGAGACCGCGCAGATCGTCTTGCCGCCGGGGCCGCGGCTCGGCGATCTGGTGATCGAGGCAAAAAATGTCGCCAAGGGCTTTGGCGACCGGCTCCTGGTCGAGGCGCTCGATTTCCGCCTGCCGCCGGGCGGCATCGTCGGCGTGATCGGCCCGAACGGGGCCGGGAAGACGACCCTCTTCCGCATGATTACCGGCCAGGATCAGCCCGACCAAGGCGGCTTCCGGGTCGGCGACACGGTCAGGCTCGGCTATGTCGACCAGTCGCGCGACGCGCTCGCCGCCGCCAGCACGGTATGGCAGGAGATCTCGGGCGGGCAGGACGAGATCGACCTCGGCCGCCGCAAGATCGCCAGCCGCGCCTATTGCGCCTTGTTCAATTTCCGCGGTTCCGACCAGCAGAAAAAGGTCGGCCAGCTTTCGGGCGGCGAGCGCAACCGCGTCCACCTCGCCAAGATGCTGAAGGAGGGCGCCAATGTGCTGCTGCTCGACGAGCCGACCAACGATCTCGACGTCGACACCTTGCGCGCCCTGGAGGAGGCGCTCCTCGACTTTCCCGGCTGTGCGGTGATCGTGACCCACGACCGTTGGTTTCTCGACCGGGTCGCCACCCACATCCTCGCCTTCGAAGGCGACAGCCAGGCGGTCTGGTTCGAGGGCAACTACGCCGATTACGAAGCCGACCGCCGCCGCCGCCTCGGCGAGGCCGCCGACCGCCCGCACCGCATCCGCTACAAGCCCCTGACCCGGCAATAGCCCGCTCCGACGCCGAGCCCTCTTCGCCGCTCTTCAACCGTCATGCCCGGACTTGAGCAGCCTTGATCCGGGCATCCACGGAACCGGCACGGCCATGCCGCTGAGCGTGGATGGCCGGGTCAAGCCCGGCCATGACGACCAGGTGAATCCTCTGTCTGAGTCTGAGCACTAGGGCCGGAGCTCGACATGCTGCGCCAGGACAAATCCCCGGTTAAGGAAGAAATCACGGCCCTCAAGGCTTCGAGCGCCGGCGCCGCCTGACGCAGCTCCAGGAGGAGGGGTGGAGCTGTATTCGCCCGTAGGAAGGCGCCGCGAGCCGCCCGACCCGATCGGGCGGCGGCCTCGGCGGCTACGGCTGCTCGGCTTTTGCCGATCCGCCCGGATCGGGCGGAAACCAGTCGCCGAGGACCTGGTCCACGGTGTATCGGGCCTGGCGCAATGCCCGTTCAGCGGCCGGATCGACTTCGCCAAGCTCGCCGAGCTCGCGGGTGGCGCGGCGGATGGCGCTGGCTGCCTCAGCCGCCACGATCTGCTCGAGCCGGGGCTTCAAGCTTGGGCTGTCCGCCGCCACCAGCTCTGCCTGCTTGCGCGCGTCGTCGATCGATTCACGCCAGCCCTGCCGTGGCCCCGCGGACGCCGAGAACTGCAGCTTGGCCAAGTGAAGAATGATCCGATAGATCTGGCTGTGCAGCTCGCGCCGATCCGACTTGCCCAAGCTTTCGATCTCCTCGGCGAGGTTCTCCCAATCGAGCGGCTGATTGGCGCCGCCGCGGGCCGCCGCGCGCAGCGCCTCCGCCTGCTGCTCGGTCCAGGCGACGAAATCCTCGTCATAGAGGGTCGGCGCGTTGGTCATCTCGTGTCGCTCGGCACTTCGAGCGCCGCTCCTGAGTTCGGGTTCTCGATCACCATATAGGATAGAGCGCGGCGCCGGGTGTTGCTATCCTCGCCGCAGGCGGGATGGAGATCGAGATGACCGGGTGCATCGTCGGCTGGGCGCACACAAAGTTCGGCAGGCACGAGGGCCGCGACATCGAATCCTTGATTGTCGAGGTGACGCAGGCGGCGCTGGCCGATGCCGGCGTCAGCGCGGCCGATATCGACACGGTTTATCTCGGCACGATGAACGGCGGCTTTGTGCGCCAGGAGTTTCCGGCCTCGCTGGTGTTTCAGGCCGATCCCGGGTTTCGCTTCAAGCCGGCGACGCGGGTCGAGGACGCCTGCGCCACCGGCTCGGCGGCGATCCATCAGGGGCTGAACGCGATCGCCGCCGGCCGGGCGCGCCTGGCGCTCGTCGTCGGCGTCGAGAAGATGTCGGAGGTCTCGGGCGCGCAGGTCGGCGACATCCTGCTGGGCGCGAGCTACCGCAAGGAGGAGGACGCGATCGAGGGTGGGTTCGCCGGCATCTTCGGCCAGATCGCGCAGAGCTATTTCCAGCGTTACGGCGACCAGTCCGACGCGCTGGCGCGGATCGCCGCCAAGAACCACAAGAACGGCGCCGTCAATCCCCTGGCGCAGATGCAGAAGGACCTCGGCTACGAGTTCTGCCGCACCGTCTCGGAAAAGAACCCGTTCGTCGCCGGACCGCTGAAGCGCACCGATTGCTCGCTGGTTTCCGACGGCGCCGCCGCGGTCGTGCTCGCCGACACCGCGACCGCGCTCAGCATGAAGAAGGCGGTCATTTTCCGCGCCGCCGAGCAGGTCAACGATTTTCTGCCGATGAGCCGGCGCGACGTGATCGCCTTCGAGGGGCCGGCGCTGGCCTGGAAGCGGGCGCTGGCCGCCGCCCGGCTCGGGCTCGACGACCTCGACCTCGTCGAGACCCACGACTGCTTCACGATCGCCGAGCTGATCGAATACGAGGCGATGGGGCTGACCCCGAAAGGCGAGGGGGCACGCGCGATCCTCGAAGGCTGGACCGAAAAGGACGGCAGATTGCCGGTCAACCCGTCGGGCGGGCTCAAATCGAAAGGCCACCCGATCGGCGCCACCGGCGTCTCGATGCACGTCCTGGCGGCGATGCAGGTGACCGGGCGCGCCGGCGGCATCCAGGTGCCGGGCGCGGCGCTCGCCGGGGTCATGAACATGGGCGGGGCCGCGGTGGCCAATTTCGTCAGCATCCTCGAGCCGCTGCGCGCCTGACCTCGGCAACCGGCGATCGTCGCCGCCGTCGCGCATTCGGCGAGCGGCAGGCCGCCGATTCCGCTTGCGCGAGGATTGGCGGCGAGCCGAAGATGACCGCGGCGGGAGGCGGCCGCCCCGCCCGTCGGGTCTCAGGGATCGCGCCATGAAAGTCTCGTATTTCGAAACCGGCCGCTATGTCCCGCCGCCGGATCTGCCGCGCGAATGGCCGGCCCCGGCGGGCGCCTACGACCCCGAGGCCGGCGACGCGGCCTATCGCGGCATGGTCGAGCGGGTGCGCCTTGTCGAGGCGCTCGGCTTCGACTGGGTCAGCGTTTCCGAGCATCACTATTCGCCGCGCATCCTGACGCCGTCGCCGGTGGTTTCGGCCGCCTATCTCGCGGCGCGGGTCGAGACGATAAAGATCGCGCTGCTCGGCCCGATCGTGCCGGTCAGCAACCCGATCCGCGTCGCCGAGGAGCTGGCGATGCTCGACACCTTGGCCCCCGGCCGCATCGTCGTCGGGCTGCTGCGCGGGACGACCAACGAATATCTGAGCTACGACCTGAACCCGAAGGAAGCGCGCGACCGCACCGACGAGGGGATGGAGCTGATCCTGAAGGCCTGGGCCGAGCCGCAGCCCTTCGGCTGGCAGGGCCGGCATTTCCACTACCGCACGGTCTCGATCTGGCCGCGCCCGCACGGTCGGCCGCCGCTGCCGACCTATGCGCTCGGCACCAGCGCCGAGGCCGGCGAGTTCGCCGCCCGGCACCATATCGGCCTCGGCCTCTCCTACGGGTCGTTCGAGCTGATGGGCAGATCGGCCGGCTTCTACCGCGAGCGCTGCGCAAGCTACGGCTGGCGGCCGGGGCCGGACGACATCATCTACCGCGCCAACATGATCCTCGGCGAGAGCGACGAGGCGGCCGAGGAGGCGCTGGCCCGGCGCGACCGGCGGGCCCCGTTCCCGGTGCGCGAGGGATTGCGCGACGCGCTGCTGGCGGCCGACACCACCCGCAACATCGCCGGCGAAAGGCGGCCCGCCAATGTCGGCGGCGTGCTGCCGATCAGCTTCTGCGGCGGCCCCGACCGGGTCGTCGAGCAGATCCGGCGATGCCGCGAGGAAATCGGCGCCGGCGTGCTCGACCTGTCGCTGCAGGACCCCGGCGCCGGCGGTGTCGAGGCGATGATGCGCGGGCTCGAATTGTTCGGGAAGAAGGTGCTGCCGCGGATCCGCGATATTTGAGCGCAGGGCGGTGCGGCGCCGCGACTGCGGCGGGATTGTCGCGGCGCAGCCTGCTGGCGGCGCTTTGCGGCGCGGCGCCGGCGGCGGCGGGTGCGGCGATCGATCGGCGGCGGTCAGGCCGGCGGCGGCGCAGCGCCAGCTGTCGCAGGCCGAGGCGGAATACCGCGACCGGCCGAGGAGCGGCTTCAGCTGCGCCGCCTGCGCCTTGTTCCGGCCGCCGCGCGCCTGCGTCGTCGTCGCCGGCGACATCAGCCCGGACGGCTGGTGCAGGTTTTTTGATTTGCCGGATTGAGCGCGCGGGCTGAATATCCGGGCAGGCCAAATACCAGGGCAGGCCAAATACCAGGGCAGCTCAACCTCAGGAGACCGCCAATGGCGCAGAACGAGAAGCACTGCCGCCAGACCCCGGGCTTTATGCCGCTCGACGCCTGGCAGGCCGAGGTCGCGGGCCGGCTCGGCCGCGCCTGAGCGCCTTCTCGCCGACCCGCCCGCGCTGGCGGGGGAGGGGAGGGTGAGACGGGTTTTCGAAAAACGCGCCCACGGTGGAGGCGGCCATGAAGATCGGGTTTATCGGAACCGGGACGATGGGGCGGCCGATGCTGGCGAACCTCGTCAAGCAGGGGTTTCAGGTCGCCGCCTTCGACATCGTTCCGGCGGCGCTCGACGCCGCGGTCGGGTCCGGCGCCGCGCGCGCGGGCTCGCTCGCCGAAGCCGTCTCGGCCGCCGAGCTGATCATCACGATGCTGCCCTCCTCGGCCAATGTCGAGGCCGCCTATCTCGGCGCGGGCGGCGTCCTCGACGCGGCCCCGGCGGGCCGGCTGTGCGTCGACATGTCGACGATCGACCCCGGCGTCTCGCAGCGGGTCGCGGCCCGGCTGGCCGAGCGCGGCCTGAGGTTTCTCGACGCGCCGGTCTCGGGCGGGGTCGGCGGCGCCGAGGCCGGCACGCTGGCGATCATGGTCGGCGGCGCCGCGGCTGACCTCGAGGAGGCGCGGCCGGCGCTGGCGGCGATGGGCGCGAACGTGATCCATGTCGGCGCGATCGGCGCCGGCGAGGTCGCCAAGCTGTGCAACAATCTGATCTCGGGCTCGGCGCTGATCGCGGTCGCCGAGGCGTTCCGGATCGGCGAGGCCTATGGCGTCGACCCGCAGACCCTGACCCGGGTCATCGCCAAATCCTCGGGCGCGACCTGGGTCATGGAGCACATGCACCCGGTCCCCGGCATCGTCGAGGGCGCGGCCTCGAGCCGGCAATACGCGCCGGGCTTCATGACCGACCTGATGGCGAAGGATCTGGGCCTTGCGGTCGGCGCCGCGCGCGACAAGCGGGTGCCGGTCGTGGTCGCGCCGGCCGCCCAGCAGCTCTATCGCATGGCCTCCTCGCACGGCCTCGGCCGCGAGGATTTCTCCGCGGTCTACAAATTCCTGAAGCCGTCCTCCGACGACGCCCCGGTGTAGCCTCAGGTGCGCATGTAGCCTTCGAGCTCGCTCTGGCAGAACGCCACCGCCTCGTCGATCGATTTGCCCTGCTGGGTGCACTGGGCGATCATCTTGCACATGATCCCCTGCGAGTACATCTGCACCCCGATGCGGGCCGGCGCGGGCGCCCCGGCGACCGACACGATGACCTCGCCGCGCGGCGGGAAATTGTACAATGTGCCTTTCGGCGGCTCGGCGTTCGCCCACACCGCGGAATCGGCGATCAGCTTCTCGAACGGCGGCACGTCGAAGCCCTGGCCGCCCTCCAGCAGCTCGCCGATCGCCTGCCCCGTCGACAGGTAGAGCAGCAGGCTTTTGGCCGCCGCCTTGCTGGTCGAGAAATTCCAGATCCCCCAATAGCGGTAGCGGCCGGAGACGTGCCGGCCCTTGGGCCCTTTCGGGGTCGGGAACGTCCACAGCTGCTCGGCGATCCTGGGGGCGTCGCGCTTGGCCACCGCCCAGGCGGAGGGCGCGTTGAAGATCAGCGCGCTTTGCCCTGAGATCAGCGCCTTGTTGTTCGAGGCGTCGTCCCAGGCGAAGACGCTCGGCGGGAACAGCGGCACGGTCTTCTTGAACCAGTCCAGCACGGTTCTGGTGGCGTCGCTGTCGACCGTGATCGCCCCCTTGGCGTCGACCAGCTGGGCGCCGTAGCTGTTGAACATCGCGCCGACCCACTGCACCGCGTCGCTGCAGGTGCTGACCGGCATGCCGAACGGGTAGCCGGCCTTGTGGCACTTCTCCGCCGCCTGCGCGAAAAAATCCCAGGTCCACGCGGCCTCCAGCTCCTGGTCGGGCCCCTCGCCGGCCGGATACATCCTGGTCACGTCGAGCCCGGCGAAACGTTTCATCAGGTCGATGCGCGCGCAAGGCGGCGAGATCGTGCTGCCGAACGAGGTCGGCACCGCGACCCAATGGCCGTCCTGCTTGCCGAGGTATTCGGCGCCGGCGCTGACCGGGCCGTGCTGCTGCACCAGCGTCGCCATGACGTCGTCGACCGGCTCCAGGTTCTCGGCCTGGCCCGGCGCGTACCAGGCGGTGAAGCTGAGGATGTCGTGGCCGGTCTTCGCCTGCGCCTCGGCGGCGACGGTCAGCAGATCCTTGTCGCCGTTGGAGGTGATGAAGTCGAGCTCGAGCTCGACCTTTTCCTTCTCGGCCCACGCGCGGCAGAGCTTTTTGAGCGGCTCGTTGGCCCCGGGGACCCAATGGTCCCAGAACCCGACCCGCAATTTCCCGGCGGCGTGGGCCCCGCGCACAAAGGGCGTCGCCAAGCAGAGCCGTCGCCGCGCCCCGCAGCACGGTGCGTCGTGTCGTCGTCATGCCTGCCTCCCTGGTCGGTTCCGGCGTTCTCTCGATCCGGGCGGTCATCGCCGGGCCGCGGCCGCCGCGCGGGCCTTGTCGAGATCGGGCAGGTTGCTGGCCGAGGCCACCTCGCCCAGCCGCGACCCGCGGGTGACCGAGAGTGCGGCGACCGCGGCCTCGTTCTGGTTGATCTTGGCCATGATCGCCTCCTTGGCGCGGTCGAAGACGCCGCGGTTGGTCGCGACGAAGCGCTGCGACCCGCGCAGGCCGGCGAGGTAGCCGTTGATCTCAGGCACGACGTAGCGCGCCACCATGTCCCAGCTGCGCATCGTGTTTTCCGGGTTGGCCCAGTCGTGGACAAAGCCTACGACCGTGCCGAAGCCGCCGCTGACCTCGAGGACCGATTTGATCCGCGCTGCGAGGTCGTCCGGGGTGCCGATCGTCGCTGCGGCCGCCTCGGCGAAGGCGGTCTTGTCGACCGCCTCGTCGGGGTCGACGAAGGGCTGCGCGCCCGGCCGCTGCAAGGTGCCGACGATGTACTCGTTGTGGTGGCGCAAGAGGCCGTGCCGGGCCTCGGCGCGCGCCTTCTCGCGGGTCTCGGCGATGTGCCAGCTGAGGAGCACGCGCCAGTCGCCGCGGTCGACGGTTTGGCCGTGCCTGGCGGCGGCGGCCTCGGCGAAGCCCCATTGCGTCGGCAGCGCGTTCAGGCCCTCGCTCGACATCGAGCCGATCGAGATCACGCCGATCCCGTGCTTGCCGGCCAAGGTCATGCCGGACGGGCTGATCTGCGAGGCGACCGCGAACGGCATCTCCTCCTGCAGCGGCAGCAATTGCAAGGCCGCGTCCTGCAAGGTGAACCAGTCGCTTTTCGCGGTCACCCGCTCGCCGCGGAAGAGCCGCCGGATGACGCCGATCGCCTCGTCCTGGCGGTCGCGCTGCACCATCGGGTCGATCCCGAGCGTGTGCGCGTCCGAGGCGAGCGCGCCCGGGCCCGAGCCGAAGATCGCCCGCCCGCCGGTCATCCAGTCGAGCTGCACCATGCGCTGGGCGACGTTGAACGGGTGGTGGTAGGGCAGCGAGACGACGCCGGTGCCGAGCCTGATCCGCTTCGAGCGCTCGCCGGCCGCGGCCAGGAACATCTCGGGCGAGCCGATCATCTCCCAGCCGCTCGAATGGTGCTCGCCGCACCAGAACTCGTCATAGCCGAGCCGGTCGAGCGCCTCGACGAGGTCGAGGTCGCGGCGCAATTGCAGCATCGGATGCTCGCCGACCGGATGGTGCGGGGCGAGAAAGGCGCCGAACTTCAAACGCGGCATGATCGGTTCTCCTGGGCTTGCCGGGCGCGCGACCGGGTGAGCTGCGCCGGCGAGATCTCGTGCCGGGAACAGGATAACCCATTCATCCCTGATCGAGCCGCCCCGGTCAACATGGCCCGGAGTTCGCCGACCGGCCAATCCGGTACATGGCCTCGCGCTCGGTGCGGCGAACGGCAAGCGGGCGCCGGTCGCCGTCGCGCTCGGGGCCCCTGATTCTCCTGTTTTATCAGGAATTTTTATCAGGTGATCTCCGCTCTCTGCGCCCCGCCATTGGCAACCCGAGGCACGGCGCCACTGGAGATGAAGGTAGCATGCCATTACGGCAATTTTACCGTTGCCGAGACGGCAGGGAAGCGATTATGTGCCTGACGAGGAGAATGCTTCCGGCAACAATATCTCAGATGGGGCTCGGCAGTGTCGCGATGACCGGATCCGCGCCGCTCTTCGCCGCCGGGCGGCAGTCGCCGTATGGTTCGGGAATACGGCCTGAGGATCGAGCACCGCCAATGACCCCAAAATATCATATCAACCTGTTCTGGTCGGAGCCGGACGAGGCTTGGGTTGCCGGTGTGCCGGACCTGAAATCGTGCTCGGCCTTCGGCGACACGCCGGCCCAGGCGCTGGCCGAAATCGAGCAGGCGGTCGAGGCCTGGCTCGCGGTGGCGCGTGCGGACGGGCTGCCGATCCCGGAGCCCGGCTGCCACGCGCCGACACGCGCCGTCGGCTGAGGCCGCCACGCGGCTGCGGGCGGCGGCGCGCGGTATAGCCGTCGAAATGTCCGTCCTGATGCTGGGCGATCCGCCGATCGAGGTTGCCGCGCGTCGCGCCGACGTAATAGGAGCCATCCGAGCAGCGGAAAATGTACAGATAAGCGGTCATGGCGAGCCTTTGTCATGCCGGATCGTTTCATCACTCCAGTCAATGGCTGTCTGATGCTGAGAGCTTTTGAAGCTTTCGGTGTGGCTGGGACGAGCGCCGTGCGTCCTTCGAGACAGCCGCTTCGCGGCTTCCTCAGGATGAGGATCTTTTCTTAATGCCATCAATGGTATACCTCATGCTGAGGAGCGACCGGAGGGCGCGTCTCGAAGCACGCGCGGTGCTCTTGCAGCAAGGATTTGCCGCGGCGGCAATACATTCACATCCTCTCAGGATGAGGCGCTTCTGTAATGCCATCGACAACATTCCTTATGCTGAGGAGCACCCGCAGGGCGCGTCTCGAAGCACGCCTTCCCGGGGAACGGAAAATCGCCGTTCCCGCCGCTCATTCGGCCGCCCCGTACCGCACGTCGCCGGCGCGTGGTATAAAGGCGGCGTCCGGTCGAGGAGGAGGGGTGCGCGATGCGGAACGGCATGGTCATCATCGACGCCGACGGGCATGCGGTCGATTACGACCCGGTCTATCGCGAGCGGCTGCCCAAGGAATACCGGCAGCGGGCGACGATCTATCCGGCCGATAATTTCGACCGCACCCAGAACGGCAAGCTGGCCGGCAAGCGGCCGCCGAGCCCGGCGCAGAACCTCGCCGACAACGACCGCGAGGGGATCGACCTGCAGATCATCTATCCGACCGGCGGGCTCAATCTGACGCGGGTGCGCGAGCGCGACTATGCGCTGGCCTTGTGCCGGGCCTACAACGACTGGCTCCACGACTGGTGCGCGATCGACCGCAGGCGGCTGAAGGGGGTGGCGATCGCGCCGCTGCATGTCGATGTCCGGGCGGCGATCGACGAGATGGAGCGGGCGGTCTCGAAGCTCGGGGCGGTCGGCGTCATGGTCAACACCTACGACCGCAGCCGCAATGTCGCCCACCCCGATTTCTGGCCGTTCTACGAGGAATGCGCGCGCCAGGGGGTGGCGGTCGGGTTTCACGCCTCGGGCAGCGACACGATGGACCCGCTCTGCCATTTCGACAATTTCCTGCAGGTCCACACCCTCTCGCACGCGCCCGAGCAGTTGATCGCCTGCACCGCGGTCATCTACAGCGGTCTGTTGGAGAAATACCAGGAATTGCGGATCGCCTTTCTCGAAGCCGGCATCGGCTGGGTCCCGTTCTGGAGCGAGCACATGGACGAGGAATACGAATACCGCCCGTTCGACGCGCCGCTGTTGACGGCGAAGCCCTCGGAATACATGAATTGCGGCCGGGTGTTCGTGTCCTGCGAGCCGGAGGAGAAGACCCTGCGCTATGCGCCGGAATTCTTCCCTGAGGACAACATCCTGTTCGCCTCGGACTATCCGCACTGGGACGGGCAGTTCCCCGATGCGGTCGCCACCCTGGCCGACCGCGGCGATATTAGGGACGCGCTGAAGCGCAAGATCTTTTTCGACAACCCGCAGCGTTTCTATGGGATCACGGTCGATCCCGCCGGGTTCGGCGGCGCCTCCGGCCGCGACCGGCCCGCCGCGCCGACGCCCGGGTGATGTCGGGCGGCGGCTTTCCCCGGGTCTGAGGCGGGGCGGCCGGGCCGTCGTTTGGCGATGGCAGCCCTGCTTGATGGGAGACGCGCGATTATAGCGGTTGCCGGCGCGCCGCGGTTTCCTTAACCCGCACGCATCGCCGGAAGACCGGCAGACGATCCCGGAGGAGCATGATGGTTCGCACGGTCGAGCAATCGGCCATGCGCAAGGTCTACCTGCGCATACTGCCGTTCGCGGTCCTGACCTATTTCTTTTGCTATCTCGACCGCATCAACGTCGGCTTCGCGGCGCTGACGATGAACAAGGAGCTGGGCCTCGACCCGGCGATGTACGGGATGGCCGCCGGCGCCTTTTTCTGGGGCTATGTGCTGTTCGAGGTGCCGAGCAACATCATCCTCGAAAAGGTCGGGGCGCGGCTGTGGATCGCGCGCATCATGATCACCTGGGGGATCATTTCGGGGGCCACCGCGCTCGCCACCGGCCCCTGGAGCTTTATGGCGATCCGCTTTCTGCTGGGGCTGGCCGAGGCCGGCCTCTTCCCCGGCTTTGTGCTTTACTTCACCTATTGGTTCCCGGGCCATCACCGGGCGCGGATCAATTCCGGTTTTACGCTGGCGCTGCCGATCGCGGTGGCGACCGGCGCCCCGGTCTCGACCGCTCTTTTGGGCTTCGACGGGCTCTTCGGCCTCAGAGGCTGGCAGGTCATGTACATCGTCGAGGCGATCCCGACGGTGCTGATCGGCATCGCGGTGTTCTTTTATCTGACCAATCGGCCGAGCGAGGCGAATTGGCTCGAGCGCGAGGAGCGCGACTGGCTCGATGCCCGCATGGCGCAGGAGCGCCGCCAGATCGAGGCGGCGCACGGGCTCGGCATGCTGAGCGCGTTTTTCGACCGCAAGGTGCTGATGCTGTCGCTGAACTACATCGGCATCGTCACCGCCAGCCTCGGCATGCTGCTGTTCCTGCCGCAGATCATCAAGGAGCTCGGCGTCACCAACATGCAGGTCGGCTGGCTGACGATGATCCCCTACATCGCCGGCGCCATCAGCATGGTGGCCTGCGGCTGGATTTCCGACCATATCGGCGACCGGCGCTGGAGCCTGTTCACGACCTGCGTGATCTCGACCATCGGGCTGGTCGTCGCCGGGCTGACGATCGGCACCTGGTGGGCGCTCGTCGGCATTACGATCGCGGCGATCGGCTTTTACGGCACCAAGGGGCCGTTCTGGTCGATGCCGACGATGTTCCTGACCGGCAGCGCGGCCGCCGCCGGCATCGCCTGGATCAACTCGCTCGGCAATCTCGGCGGGTTCTTCGGCCCGAGCCTCGTCGGCTGGGCCAAGACCATGACCGGCAGCTTCGCCGGCGGGCTCTATGCGCTGGCCTTGTGCGCGGCCGCTTCGGCGGTGATCTCGCTGTTCTGGCTGCACATCCCGCGCCATGGCCCGGCGGTGGAAACGGCCCGCGCCGCGGCCGATTAGAGCGGTTTTCGACCGAGTAGGCTCATTTGGTATCGAGATTGCTTCGCTTCGCTCGCAATGACAGCAATTTTCCGTGTCATTGCGAGGAGCGCAGCGACGAAGCAATCTCGATCCGGCGATGCAACCCGACAGAAAACCGCTCTAGCCGGAAATCTGCTCGAGCCCGCGCTCAGCGTTGCCAGTCGCTGCGCAGCATCGCGAACAGCAGGTGGTCCTGCCATTTGCCTTCGATGCAGAGATACTGGCGGGCGTAGCCTTCCTGGTGAAAGCCGGCGCGCATCAATAATGCGCGGCTGGGGATGTTGGTCGGCAGGCAGGCCGCCTCGACCCGGTGCAGGCGCACCCGGCCGAAGCAGAACTCGAGCACCAGCGGCAGCGCCGCGGTCATATAGCCCTGCCGCGCATGGGGCTCGCCGACCCAATAGCCGAGGCTGCCGGTCTCGGCGACGCCGCGCCGCAAATTGGAGAGGCCGATGCCGCCGACGAGCGCCTCGTCATGGGTGAAGATGAAGAAATTATACGCCTGGTCGGTGCGCCAGTCCTCGGCGTAGCGGGCGACCCGCGCGCGAAACCCGGCCCGCGACAGCGCGTCGGCCGGCCAGCTCGGCTCCCACGGCGTCAGAAAGCCCTGCGAGCGCGCGCGCAGGCTGGCCCAGGCCTCGTAATCGCCGCGGTCGGGGGGGCGCAGAAACAGCCGCTCGCCGGTCAGCCGGAACGGCTCCGGCCGGGCGAGAAAGAGGCGCGGAAAGGATTTGCGTTGCGGGGCCATGGTTGACCGGGGGTCAGGCCCGCAGGCGCGCCTGAATGCGCTCGAAATCCTCGAGCCGGCCCAACGGCCCGAGCGCGGTCAGGGTCGGCGGCGCGCTGCGCCAGCGCGCGACGACGCGGGCGATCGCGGCCTCGTCGACCGCCTCGATCCGGCGCACCACCTCGGGCGGATCGAACGGCGCGCCGTGGATCAGGAGATGCTGCGCCAGCTGCTCGCAGCGCGCCGAGGTGCTTTCGAGCGACATCAGGAGGCCCGCCTTCATCTGCGCCTTGGCGCGGGCGAGCTCGACCGGGGTCAGCCCGTCGTCGAGCCGCATCGCCTCCTCGCACAACGCCGGGACCAGCTCGGCCGCTTCGGCCTCGCCGGTGCCGGCGTAGATGCCGAACAGGCCGCCGTCGCGATAGCTGTGCGAAAAGCAGTGGATCGCGTAGACGAGGCCGCGCTTCTCGCGGATCTCCTGGAAGAGGCGCGAGGACATGCCGCCGCCGAATGCCGTCGACAGCACCAGCGCTGCGTAATAGTCGGGGTCGCCGAGCACCAGCCCGGGAAAGCCCAGCACCAGGTGGAGCTGCTCGAGGTCGCGCTCCTCGCGCCGGTCGCCGCCGGTATAGCGCGCCGGCTCGGTCGATGCCGGGCGATCGGCCGGCAGGCCCGAGAGCAGCTCCTCGCCGAGGGCCGCGATATGGTCGTGATCTAGGTTGCCGGCCGCCGCCAGCACCATCTTGCGCGCCCCGTAATGGTCGCTCAGATAGGCCGTCACCGCCTCGCGGCCGAGCCCGCGGATGATCTCCGGCCGCCCCAGCACCGGCCTTCCCATCGCCTGGTCCGGGAAGGCGCATTCCTGGAAATGGTCGAAGATGATGTCGTCGGGGGTGTCGTTGGCCTGGCCGATCTCCTGCAGGATGACCGTGCGCTCGCGCTCCATCTCCTCGGGCTCGAAGGTCGAGTGCTGCAGGATGTCGGCGAGAATGTCGAGGGCGAGCGGCGTGTCCTCCTTGAGCACCCTGGCGTAATAGGCCGTGCTCTCGCGCGAGGTGTAGGCGTTGAGATGGCCGCCGACCGCCTCGATCTCCTCGGCGATCGCGAGCGCTGAGCGCCGCTCGGTGCCCTTGAACGCCATGTGCTCGAGAAAATGCGCCACGCCGTTGATCTCGGCCGGCTCGTGCCGGGTCCCGACATCGACCCAGATGCCGAGCGAGACCGTGTCGACGGTGTCGATCCGGTCGGTGGCGATCCGCAGCCCGTTCGCCAGGGTCGAGACTCTAACCGTCATGCCGTTCTCCCGCCGCGCCGCGCGTGGGCGCGGATGAACCGTGTGATTGCGCCCAGATCGTTGGGCAGCGCCGTGATGCGCTCGCGCCGCTCGCAGAGCTCGCCGAGCGCGGGCGGCAATTGCGGACGAGCTCCGGTGGCGCGCTCGACCGCGTCGGGGAACTTCGCCGGATGGGCGCAGGCCAGCGCCACCATCGGCGCGTCGCCCGGGCGCGCGTCGAGCTCGGCGCGGGCGGCGGCGACGGCGACCGCAGTGTGCGGGTCGATCAGCATGCCGGTTTGAGCGTAGGTGTCGGACATCGTCTGCATGGTCAGAGTGTCGTCGACCTTGTGGGCGGAAAACAAGCCGCGCGCGCGCCGCCACGCCTGATCGTCCGGCGGCAGGCGGCCGTCGCGGCGAAATGCCCGCATCGCCTGGTCGACGGCGGCGCCGTTGCGGCCCTTGAGCTCGAACAGCAGGCGCTCGAAATTGCTCGACACCTGGATGTCCATGCTCGGGCTCAGGCTCGCCTCGACCGGGGCGATCGTCATCTGCCCACTCTCGAAATAGCGCGCGAGGATGTCGTTGCGGTTGGCCCCGATCACCAGACGCTCGATCGGCAGACCCATGCCGCGGGCGACGTGCCCGGCGTAGACGTTGCCGAAATTGCCGGTCGGCACGCTGAACGACACCCCTCGCGCCGGCGCGCCGAGCGCCGCGGCGGCGGCGAAGTAGTAGACGGTTTGGGCGGCGATCCGCGCCCAGTTGATCGAGTTGACCGCCGACAGGTTGAGCTCACGCCGCAAGGCGGGGTCGGCGAACAGCGCTTTGACGAGGTCCTGGCAGTCGTCGAAGGCGCCCTCGACCGCGACCGCGTGCACATTTGCGGCATCGACCGTCGTCATCTGCCGGCGCTGCACCTCGGATATCCGCTGGTGCGGGTAGAGGATGAAGATGTCGACCGCGGCGCTGTCGCGGCATGCCTCGATCGCGGCCGAGCCGGTGTCGCCCGAGGTCGCGCCGACGATCGTCGCGTGCTCGCCCCGCCTTGCCAGCACCGCGTCGAACATCCGCCCGACGAGCTGCAAGGCCAGATCCTTGAAGGCGAGGGTCGGCCCGTGAAACAATTCGAGGAGCCACAGCCGCTCGTCGAGCTGCGTCAGCGGCGCTGCCGCCGCGTGCCGAAAGCCGCCATAGGCCGCTGCCGTCAGCGCCCGCAGCCCGGCCGCGGAAAACGCATCGCCGGCGAAGAGCCCGACGATGCCGGCGGCGAGCTCGGCATAGGGCAGGCCGGCAAAGCCGCGCATCGTCTCGGGCGACAGCCGCGGCAGCCGGTCGGGCACATAGAGCCCGCCATCCTCGGCGAGGCCGGCGAGCAGCGCCTGCTCGAAGGACAGCGCGGCGGGCGGAGCCCTGGGGTCGCGGGTGCTCAGGTATTGCACGAATCCGGTCCGGTCAATCCGCGGGGAACCTATCGTCCCGGCCGCCTCGCCGCAACCCGAAGGCTTGCGCCCATCGGCGATGCGGTGCGACCATTCGGCCCGGCCCGCACCAGCCGAAGGGGGGAGCGCCACATGAAGCGCAGCACCGACCGCATCCTGACCACCCATGTCGGCAGCCTGCCGCGGCCGCCGGACCTGCTGGAGTTTCTCGAAGCGCGCGAAGTGGGCCGCCCGTTCGAGCAATCGGCGTTCGACGCCTGTCTCGCCACCGCGGTGCGCGACGTTGTCAAAAAGCAGGTCGAGGCCGGGATCGACAGCGTCTGCGACGGCGAGCTCGGCAAGATCTCCTATACGTTCTATGTGCGCCACCGTCTTTCCGGGATCGGCGCGTTCCAGGGCGGCGCCGCCGACGATCCGCCGCAGACCGCGGCGCATCGCGATCTCCTCGACCACCCCGATTTTCACCAGCGCCTCAACCAAACGCGCGGCGTCTCGTGGTTCAGCCGCGAGGCGGTGCCGTGCTGCACCGGCCCGGTCGCCTACGACAACCGCCACCCGCTGCAGGCCGATCTGGCGAACCTCGCCGCCGCCTGCGCCGCCGCCGGGCCGGGCGAGGCGTTCATGAACGCGGCCTCGCCGGGCGTCCTGACCAAGTTCGTCCCCGACCGCTGGTACCGCGACGAGGACGCCTATGTCGAAGCCCTGGCGAACGCATTGAAGGAGGAATACGAGGCGATCCACCAGGCCGGCCTGATCCTGCAGATCGACGCGCCGGATCTCGGCTCGGCCCGGCACAACCAGTATCAGCACCTCTCCGACGACGAGTTCCTGCGCGTCGCCGAGCGCAATATCGCGGCCTTGAACCATGCGACCGCGAACATCCCGGCCGAGGCGATGCGCATGCATCTGTGCTGGGGCAATTACGAGGGCCCGCACACCCACGACATCCCGCTCGCCAAGATCCTGGACGTGGCGCTCAAGGCGCGGCCGGCCGGGCTGAGCTTCGAGGCGGCCAACCCCCGCCACGCGCATGAATGGGAGGATCTGCGCGGCCGGAAGATCCCCGACGACAAGGTCTTGATCCCCGGCGCGCTCGATTCGACGACCAACTTTGTCGAGCATCCGCAGCTGATCGCCCAGCGCATCTGCAATTTCGCCGGGATCGTCGGGCGCGAGCGGGTCATCGCCGGCGCCGATTGCGGCTTTGCCACCTTCGCCTTTATCAACAACGCGGTGGCGCCGTCGATCGTGTGGGCCAAGCTCGCAGCGCTCTCCGAAGGCGCCCGCATCGCCAG
>CAVQSZ010000019.1:0-76495 GCA_963716115.1 uncultured Alphaproteobacteria bacterium | reverse complement strand
ACCGAATAGGCGACGCAGCGACACTTGTCTGTTTTGGGATATAAGGGACGGCAACGGCCGGTCTGACAGAGGCTCGACAACGTGACGATCGATACCTTGGCGTACGGCAAAACCCTTGAAGCATCGGGCATCGACCGCAAGGCAGCCGAAGCGCAGGCCGAGGCGCTGACCAAGCATGTGCTTCCCGATCCGGTCACCAAGGCGGATCTCGCTGCGGCGAAGACGGACCTCGATCACGCGATCGAGCGGGTCGAGCACCGCCTCACCTTGCGCGTGATCGGCATCGTCGGCGCCTTCGATGCCGCGCTGTTCGCGCTGCTGCGCTTCGTCCATTAGCGGCGCCGCAGGATGCGGCCATCGCCCAGGCTCTTGGCTTGGGGCGTCCGACACTCTCGGAGTCCGAGAGCAAGCAGCTGTTGGCGGCCTGGGGAGTGGGGAGCGCGCGCGAGCACCGGGCAAATTCCGCGGAGGCCGCCGTCGCGGCCGCAGAGCAGCTCGGGTTTCCGGTGGCTCTCAAGGTCGATTCGCCGGATATCCCGCACAAGACAGAGGCCGGGGTCGTTCGGCTGAACCTCGGCGATGCGGCACAAGTGCGAACGGCCTACGCCGAGATCCTGGCCAGTGCCAAGGCCTATTTAAGTGCCCTCCCCCTCGATGGGGGAGGGGTGGGAGGGGGTGATCGTGCCGGTGGCAATCCACTCGGGCACCGGGCGGCGAATTCACCCCCACCCCGGCCCCCGGATCAAGCCCGGGGCGGGCTCTCCCCCATCGAGGGGGAGGGAGCAGATGCGGCAAATGCGATAGCTCCACAGGCTCGGATCATCGGCGTGTCGGTGCAGGAGATGGTCGGAGAAGGTGTCGAAGTCATCATTGGCGTGTCTTGCGACCCGCAATTGGGCCCGGTGCTGCTGTTCGGCAGTGGCGGCGTGATGGTCGAGGTCTACAACGATGTGGCCCTGCGACGCTGCCCGATCACGCGCTCGGAAGCACAGGCGATGATCGCCGAGGTCAAAGGAGCCCGGTTGCTCCATGAGAGAGCGGGGCGCGATCTCTGCCGAGCAAGTTCCCCCTCCGGTGCAGCACAAATACAAGTCAAGCCTCACCCGATCCGATCAGCCCGAAGGAGCAACCAGTGAGAACGATGCGTGTACCGAGGGTGGCCGCTCTCGCCCTGTCGATGCTCCTGTTCTGGTTGCCCGCGACGGATGCCCAACAGACGCCAGTCGGCACCGACATCGGCACCTTGTACCCGGAGGAAACAGCGCCGCTCTACAAGCCGCCGAGTTACTCACCTTACGCCGGCCGCAATTACCCGACGCGGGTTCTGTGGGGTGATACCCATCTGCATACCGCCAACTCGTTGGACGCCGCAGCATTCGGTAACTCACTCGGCCCGGAACCGGCCTACCGTTTCGCTCGCGGCGAGGAGGTGGTCTCTTCATCGGGCCAGGCGGCCCGACTGAGCCGACCGCTCGATTTCCTGGTGGTCGCCGACCACGCTGAAGGACTGGGTTCCACCGAGGAGGTCAAGAAGGGCAACCCGAACCTGATGGCGGACCCGACGCTGCGGCGCTGGCATGACTTGATGGCAGCCGGCGGCGATAGCGGGACGCAGGCGGTGATCGAGATGATCGGCTCGGTCGGCAACGGCACGATACCAAAAGCTATGATAAGCAAGCAGCTCGCGCGCTCGGTCTGGCAGGACTACACCAGCATCGCGGAGCGCTACAACGAACCCGGGCGGTTTACCGCCCTGATCGGCTACGAATGGACTTCCAACAACAGCGGCAACAACCTGCACCGCGTCGTGATCTTTCGTGACGGCAAGGAGAAGGCCGACCAGATCGTGCCGTTCTCCGCGTTGGACAGCGAGGACCCTGCGATGCTGTGGAAGTTCCTCGATGCCTATACCGAGAAGACCGGCGGCGAGGTGCTTGCCATCCCGCACAACGGCAACCTGTCCAACGGTCGCATGTTCGCGCTGGTCGATTTCGAGGGGCACGGCCTGACGCGCGAATATGCCGAGACGCGAGCGCGGCTCGAGCCGGTTTACGAGGTGACGCAGATCAAGGGCGATGGCGAGGCGCATCCCTTCCTGTCTCCGAATGACGAGTTCGCCGGCTTCGAAGTGTGGGACAAGGGCAATCTCGACCTGACCGAGCTGAAGAAGCCGGAAATGCTGCAATACGAATACGCCCGCTCCGGGCTCAAGCTGGGCCTCAAGCTCGAACAGGAACTCGGCGTCAACCCGTTCAAGTTCGGGATGATCGGCTCGACCGACTCGCACACCTCGCTGGCGACCGCCGACCAGGACAATTTCTTTGGCAAGCACGCCGGCGCCGAGCCGAGCCCGACGCGCGCCACCCACGCCTTTCTCGCGTCGCGCGACGGCAGCGCGAAGATCATGGGATGGGAGCAAGGCCGCTTCGGGCTACGCCGCGGTGTGGGCCACCGAAAACACCCGCGAGGCGATCTTCGACGCGCTGGAACGCAAGGAGGTGTACGCCACCACCGGCCCGCGGATGATCGTGCGCTTCTTCGGCGGCTTCGATTTCGCGCCCGGACGACGCGAAGACCCGCAGCCCGGCCGAGGTCGGTTACGCCAACGGCGTGCCGATGGGCGGCGATCTCACCGCGGCTCCGGCGGGCAAGGCGCCGAGTTTCCTGGTCGCCGCGCTGAAGGATCCGATCGGCGCCAATCTCGACCGCATCCAGATCGTCAAGGGCTGGCAGGACGCAAAGGGCGAGCTGCAGGAAAAGGTCTACGATGTGGCCTGGAGCGGCGCGCAGACCCGCAAGCCGGATGCAAACGGCAAGCTGCCGCCGGTCGGCAACACGGTCGATGTGTCCAACGCCACCTGGACCAACACGATCGGCGATCCCGAACTGATCACGGTATGGACCGATCCCGACTTTGATCCCGCTCTGCGCGCGTTCTATTACGCGCGGGTGCTCGAGATCCCGACACCGCGCTGGACCGCCTACGACGCCAAATACTTCGGCGTTCAGATGCCGAAAGAGGTGCCGATGTTCGCGCAGCAGCGCGCCTACACGTCGCCGATCTGGTACACGCCAAAGAGCTGAGGGCCGCCTCGTGCTGGCGAGGCTGCTGCGCGAGCCGCTGGTGCATTTCCTCCTGCTCGGCGCCGTGCTGTTCGTGATCTTTGGGCGCGGCGGGTCCAACGCCGGCGTTGCCGATCGGCAGATCGTCGTGAGCGCGGTCGACATCGACCGCTTGGCGGAGGGGTTCTCGCGTACCTGGCATCGCCCGCCCGCCGCGGACGAGCTGGAGGCGCAAATCCGGGATTACATCCGTGAGGAGGTCCTGTATCGCACCGCGCTCGCGCTCGGCCTCGACAAGGATGACACGATCATCCGCCGCCGGTTGCGCCAGAAGATGGAGTTTCTGTTCGAGGACGCGGTGCCGCCGCCACAAGAGGCTGAGCTGCGGATCTATCTCGAGACACATCCAGAGAAGTTTCGCACCCAGCCGCTGATTTCGTTCCGACAGGTCTTTGTCAGCCAGACCCGGGGTGCGGAGGCGGAAGCCGACGCAAGGCAGATTCTCACCCAGTTGGTCAGCGCCACGCCGGGTGCGGCGAATGAGGGCGACGCGTTGCTATTGGGCGACAGCTTCAGCCGAATGCCGCTCGATCGGATCGTCGCACTGTTCGGCGACAGCTTCGCGCAAGCGGTGGCGCAGTCCGCGCCGGGAAATTGGGCCGGCCCGCTGCGATCGGGCTATGGGTTGCACCTGGTCCTAGTGACAGCCGTAGAACCGGGGAAACTGCCTCCATTCGAGCAGGTTCGGCCGGCCGTGGAGCGCGAGTGGTTCGCCGAACGCCGCGCCGCGGTGCAGGCGACTCAGTATCAATCCCTCCTTGCCGGCTACCGGGTCATCGTCCAAAAGTCCCCGGTGTCGCCCCCATGACGCGCGTTATCGTGCTGTTCAGTTTGCTGGCGGCGGCGCTGCTGCCGGCGCAGGGGGCGTCGGCGCACGAGGTACGGCCGGGCTTTTTGGAGCTGCGCGCGACCGCCGCAAATGTCTTCCTGATGACCTGGAAGGTTCCAGCGCTCGGGGCCTATCGGCTCGGCATAGAGCCGCGATTACCGGATTCCTGCCACCTTGTCGGCCGGCCGACCACAGTGCTGGCCGGCGGCGCTTTCATCGAATACGGGCGAGTCAGCTGCGCTCGCGCTTTGGAAGGGCAGCGGATCGCGATCGATGGACTCGACGGGACACTGACCGACGTGCTGGTCCGAATTGAAAGCGCCGACGCCAGCGTGCGCACCGCCCGCCTGACACCCTCCAATCCGAGCTTCGTCGTGCCGGAGGCGCCGGGACCGCTGATGGTGCTGCGCGCCTATATCGGCCTCGGGGTTGAGCACATCCTATTCGGCATCGATCACCTATTGTTCGTGCTGTGTTTGCTTTTGCTGGTGCGAAGGCTCCACCAGCTCCTGGCCACGATCACGGCGTTCACGCTGGCGCACAGCATCACGTTGGCCGCGGCAACTCTCGGTTTCATCCGAGTGCCAACCGCGCCGGTCGAGGCGACGATTGCACTCAGCATCGTATTCCTAGCGAGCGAATTGGTGCGCGACGAAGGCCGGCGCGGCGTCGTGGCGCGATACTATCCATGGCTGGTAGCGTTTAGCTTCGGTCTGCTGCATGGGCTAGGCTTTGCCGGCGCGCTGGCAGAGGTTGGTCTACCGCAGGGCGAGATCCCGCTGGCGCTGTTTGCCTTCAATGTCGGCGTGGAATTGGGTCAACTTGCATTCGTGACCGCGGTATTGACGCTAGTGCGTCTCGTCCGGCTCCTACGGCTGCGCCTGCCGGCTTGGGGGCAGGGGGCGGCAGGGTATGCGATCGGGTCGTTGGCCGCATTTTGGGTGTTCTCCCGACTTGCGGCTGCGTCTTAGTCCAGAGCACGGCGATTAGCAGCGTCCGGTTCTTCTGTGACGCGCGAACCGCTACGGGTGCGCTGAGCTACTGTCTGCCCTGCCGAGACCTCTAAAATGGCATTTGGCAATCACCCAGTGGCGCAATCGTCGCCGGCCGTCGAGCCGAGCGCCCGCTCAGGGCCGTCTCCAAAGGCCCGATCACCGTCACAGCGATGACCGGTTTCGGCGCATCCTCGTCGTTGCCGCGCGCTCCGGCGAAGGTCCGTTCACAAACTGATTTGCCGACCTTAGCCCTCGCTCGCCAGCCATTTTTGGGTCAGGGTCTGAGAGTGATCGCCGCGAGCCGGTGATCTCCAGTGTCACAGGCCGTCAGCTCGGGGATTTGCCGAACATGATCCAGCCGCCACTGCTTGGCGTGGTGAATGCCGCCAGCGCCGTCTCTGCCCGAACCCTGACCTGCCGTGCGCCGGCCGTGCCGCGGAGCTGCTCTATGCTGTCGGTGTACATGGCCGTACGGGTGCGCCCGTTCCCCAAATTGCCGCCGCTCGAAGAGAACGGGTGCGGTCCCTCGACCCTGATATCGCCCGCGTAGAACGCGAAGGCGTCGCCGCGTCTGCCTCGGACGGCGCCTACAGAGCCCACGAACAGGGTAAGCCCATGGCGGCTCACAGTTGCCGGGCCTACATTGCGCGGGCGTTCGGAGATCGATTGGAGGAGGTTCAGGTGGATTGGTCGCGCTGGCGGGCTCGCTACCGCCTGAGGAACCAAACCGTGTCGGGTCCCGGCCGGAAGTGTCCGAGGGCGCCGGGGGTGGGGTGCCAGAGGCATTTTGAGTGTCGAGCGCATCCGGGCGGCCCGTCGCGCTTAGAACTCTGGACGGCCGGGGGGAGGCCGGCGGCGGCGTGGAGGCCGCCGCTCGACGGCAACTTCGTGGTAGCTCCCGGACGTCACGAGACCGAGGGTTTTCACGATCAGCCCGATCGAGCTCCGAAGCGTCGGCCAGTGATTGGTCGATACCACCACGAGCGACAAGCGACGCCCGGACAGGTTTTGCTGGTAGCGAATGTTCTGATCCGCGGTGATCACGATCTCGAAACCGGCCACCTCGGCAATGGTCAGCAGCTCGCCGTTTCCGATCTGGTCCCACCCCATTTCAACCGCGTGCCTGACGTCGTGGCCAGGAAGCAGATCGCGGAGATCGAGAGCAAGATTGTGGTCAAGAAGGATGCGGGACAAGCGCCGCCTTATGGGTGTCGTAGAAGGCAAACAGCGCGCGAATGGTCTCTGGGGCGACCCCGTGATTGCGTGAAAGCCAATCAATCCCCTCGTCCCGATTGATCAGGAGGTCCTGGGGACGCAGGCGTGTGCCGCGCAGGACCGGTTGGCCGCCCACCCTGCCGGGCACCGTCTCGATCAGCGCGCATTCTGTCCAGTCGATGTGCTTCATGGCCCTGATATAGCACCCCAGAGGCCGGATGTCCCGGCTCGCGCTCAAACTGCTCAGCCGAGTTTCTTCGACCTACCCCACCATAGTTGCAGCCGATGAGGTGGAGTCAAATTTCGGCGCCGATTCGCAGATCTCCCGTGTCACAGGCCGTCAGCTCGGGGATTTGCCGAACATGATCCAGCCGCCACTGCTTGGCGTGGTGAACGCCGCCAGCGCGGTCTCTGCCCGAACCCTGACCTGCCGGGCGCCAGCCGTGCCGCGGAGCTGCTCTATGCTGTCGGTGTACATGGCCGTACGGGTGCGCCCGTTCCCCAGATTGCCGCCGCTCGAAGAGAACGGGTGCGGTCCCTCGACCCGGATAACGCCCGCGTAGAACGCGAAGGCATCGCCGCGTTTGACGCCGTGCCACTGGAAGGCCTCCAGGAAGAACTGCGCCATCGGTGCATAGCCGTCGTAAGGATTGAATATGTCAACGTCCTCGGGCCCAAGCCCGGCGCCCTCGTACATTCTCCTGGCGGCGCGGTCGGTCCAGTCCTCGATCTCGTCTGCGAGGTACGGAAACTTCATTCACGCCGTATTCGATGCATGAGGCCGCCGTTGACTTGCTTACTTACTACTGGGCGGGAACGATTCCCCACGCGCTGGTGTCGATGCAGCAGGTATCCGGCGCTCAGAAAGCGATCAATTGCAAGGCGCAGGTCAACAATCTGAAGACGACCGGGACCAAGGGCAGCTCCCCGGCTGAGCCTGATCCTTCAGCAACGGCGGCGAGCTCGCCGTCGGCGGTATCCCCGGCGCAGCCGAAGGCGTGTTGAGACGCGGCTTCCGACCGAATCGCATGTCAGCGGCGATAAGCAGAAGGCGGAAAAAACCCCCGACGGCTCCACAGTTTGCAGCGCGCGGCTGATTTGTGGCGCCGCGCGTGCCATGTTGCCGGCATGCCGCTCGCCGATTTTGTCCACCTGCGCGTCCACACCGCCTACTCGCTTTCCGCCGGGGCGATCCGGATCAAGGAATTGGCCGGGCTGTGCCGGGCCGGGCGGATGCCGGCGGTGGCGATCACCGACACCGGCAATCTGTTCGGCGCGCTCGAGTTCGCCGGCGCCTGCGCCGAGGCCGGGGTGCAGCCGATCATCGGCTGCGAGGTGGCGCTGGCGAGCCGCGAGAACGGGGGGCGCGAGGATGGCGCGCGCACCAACGGCTTGCCGGGGCGCGTCGTCGAGCCCGACCGGATCGTGCTCTTGGCGCAGAGCGAGGCCGGATACCGCAACCTCCTGGCGCTGGTCAGCCGGTCCTATCTCGACGGCGACGGGGCGGCGGAGCCGGCGGTGACGCCGGGCGACCTCGCCGCTTCGGGCGACGGGCTGATCTGCCTTGCCGGCGGGCCGAAAGGGCCGGTCGGGCGATTGCTCGCCGAGGGTCAGGCCGACGCCGCCGAGGCGGCGCTGCGCCGGCTCGCGGCGGCCTTTCCGGGCCGGCTCTACATCGAGCTGATGCGCCACGGCGGCAACGAGGAGGCGCGCGCCGAGCCCGGCCTCGTCGACCTCGCCTACCGCTGCGGCCTGCCGCTCGTCGCCACCAACGACGCCTATTTCCCGGACCGCGATTTTTATCAGGCGCACGATGCGCTCCTGTGCATCGCCCAGGGCACGGTGGTCGCCGACAACGACCGCAAGCGCCTCACCCCGCAGCATTATTTCCGCCCGGCGGCGGAGATGCGCGAGCTGTTCGCCGATTTGCCGGAGGCCTGCGACAACACCCTCGTCATCGCCCGGCGCTGCGCCTTTATCCCGCAGCCGCGCCAGCCGATCCTGCCGGCCTTCCCGACCGAGGACGGGGTCGATGAGGAGACGGCGCTGCGCCGCGCCGCCGCCGCCGGGCTGGAAGCGCGCCTCGCCGCGCACGGCATCGCCGATCCCGACACAAGGCCCTATCGCGAGCGGCTCGACTTCGAGCTCGGCGTCATCATCAGCATGGGGTTTGCCGGCTATTTCCTGATCGTCGCCGACTTCATCCAATGGGCCAAGCGCGAGGGCATCCCGGTCGGCCCGGGACGCGGCTCGGGCGCGGGGTCGGTCGTCGCCTGGGCGTTGACGATCACCGATGTCGACCCGCTGCGCTTCGGCCTGCTGTTCGAGCGCTTCTTGAACCCCGAGCGGGTGTCGATGCCCGATTTCGACATCGATTTCTGCCAGGAGCGGCGCGACGAGGTGATCCGCTACGTCCAGCAGAAATACGGCCGCGACCGGGTGGCCCAGATCATCACTTTCGGCAAGCTGCAGGCGCGCGCGGTATTGCGCGATGTCGGCCGGGTCTTGGCGATGCCCTATGGGCAAGTCGATCGGCTGTGCAAATTGGTGCCCAACAACCCGGCGCATCCGGTCAGCCTCGGGCAGGCGATCGCCGGCGAGCCCCTCTTGCAGCAGCAGCGCGACGGCGACGAGACCGTCGCCCGGCTGATCGAGATCGCCTTGAAGCTCGAAGGCCTCTACCGCCACGCCTCGACCCATGCCGCGGGCGTGGTGATCGGCGACCGGCCGCTCTGCGAGCTGGTGCCGCTCTACCGCGACCCGCGCTCCGACATTCCGGTGACCCAGTTCAACATGAAATGGGTCGAGCTTGCGGGGCTGGTCAAATTCGACTTCCTCGGCCTCAAGACGCTCACCGTGTTGACCCACGCGAACGCATTGCTCGCCGCGCGCGAGGTTCAGCTCGACCTTTCCAACCTGCCGCTCGACGACCGCCCGGCGCTCGAATTGCTGAGCCGCGGCGACACGGTCGGCGTCTTTCAGTGCGAAAGCGCCGGAGTGCGCGACACACTCAAAAAGCTGCGCCCGGAGCGGTTCGAAGACGTGATCGCCCTGGTGGCGCTGTACCGGCCCGGGCCGATGGCCGACATCCCGAAATACATCAGCGTCAAGAACGGCGCGGAGAAGCCCGATTACCTGCACCCGGCCCTCGTGGACATCCTCAGGGAAACCTTTGGCGTGATGGTCTACCAGGAGCAGGTGATGCAGATCGCCCAGGTCTTGTCGGGCTACACGCTCGGCGGCGCCGACCTGCTGCGGCGGGCAATGGGCAAGAAGATCAAGTCGGAGATGGAGGCCCAGCGCAAAGGCTTTATCGACGGCGCCGTGGCGCGCGGCGTGCCGGCGGCGCAGGCCGAGGCGATCTTCGAGAAGGTCGAGAAGTTCGCCGGCTACGGCTTCAACAAGAGCCATTCGGCGCCCTATGCCCTGATCGCGTATCAGACGGCCTATCTGAAGGCGAACCACCCGGTCGAGTTCATGGCCGCGCTGATGACGGCCGACCTCGGCAACACCGACAAGTTGAACCTGTTCCGGCAGGAGCTCGACCGGCTCGGCATCCGCCTGCTGCCGCCCGACATCAACCGCTCCGAGCCGGTTTTTTCGGTCGAAGTCGACGCAAAGACGGGCAAACCGGCGATCCGCTATGCGCTGGCCGCGGTCAAGGGGGTCGGCGCAGCAGGCGATGGCCGAGCTGGCGGCCGAGCGCGCCCGCGGCGGCCGGTTCAAGGACCTCGCCGATTTCGCCCGCCGGCTCGACGCCAAAAGCTTCAACCGCCGCCAGTTCGAGAGCCTGGCCAAGGCCGGCGCCTTCGATTGCCTGAACCCGAACCGGGCGCAGACCCACGCCGCGGCCGAACTGCTGCTGCGCCAGGCGAGCCTCGCCGCCGAGGAGCGCGACAGCCGCCAGGAGAGCCTCTTCGCCGCGATCGACCCCGGCCTTCGCGCCGCGTCCGTCATTGCCGCTGGTGGCCGACTGGCCGCCGGTCGAGAAATTGCAGCACGAGTTCGCGGCGATCGGGTTTTACCTGTCGAGCCATCCGCTCGACCCCTACGGGAAGAGCCTCGAGCGCGCCGGCATCATCCGCTTCGCCGATCTGCCGTCGGCGCTGGCGGCGAACGCCTCGACCCGGTTCCGCCTCGCCGGCATCGTCGTCGGCCGCAAGGAGCGGACCTCGGCTCGCGGCAACCGCTTCGCCTTCGTGCAGATGTCGGACCCGAGCGGCGTCTTCGAGGTGACCCTGTTCGCCGAGACGCTCAGAGAGGCGCGGGCGCTGCTCGAGTCGGGCGAGCCGGTCGTCGTCACCGTCGACGTGCGCAGCGAGGAGGAGAGCCTGCGCCTGACCGTGCAGAAGATCGAGCCGCTCGACGCGGTCGTCGCCCACGCCGCGGCGGGCTTGCGCGTCTTTGTCGGCGAGACCGCGGCGCTCGGCCATCTGAAAAGCGTGATCGCCCGCGAATCCTCGGGCCGCGGCCGCATCACCGTCGTCCTCGACCTGCCCGACCGCGAGGTCGAGATCGCCATCCCCGGCGGCTACAAGGTCGACCCCCGCTTCCGCGCCGCCGTCAAATCGCTGCCCGGCATCGTCGACGTGCACGATATTTGAGGGATCGCGCGCGACTTTGCGGGAGAGCGCGCCGCGCCTTGCGGCGGCCGCGGTTGCAGCCCCTTGCTCCGCGGCCGCCGGCGGGGCAGGCTTTCCCTCGGCTGGACCAGGGACAGGGCCGGGGACATCGATCCGATGACCGACGAATGCCGATGACCGACGCATGCCGATGACTGGCGCATGCCGATGACTGGCGCATGACGGGCTTCGGCGCGAATTCTCTCTCCGGCGACGACAGCGCGCTGCCGGCTGATGAGCGCGCGACCTTGGACCGGGCGCGGCGGCTGATCCCGCGCCTCGCCGAACGCGCGCCCGAGGCCGTCGCGGCGCGGCGGCTGCCGGCGCAGACCATCGCCGAGTACCGTGCGGCCGGCATCCTGCGCATCCTGCAGCCGCGCCGGTTCGGCGGCATGCAGGGGCGGTTCAGCCTGTTCTCGCGGATCGTCGAGGAGCTGACCTGGGGCTGCGCGTCGTCGGCCTGGGTCTATGCGGTGCTGGCCGAGCATCAATGGATCATCGCCCAATATCCCGAGCAGGCGCAGATCGATGTCTGGGGCGACGATCCCGAGGCGGTCGCGGCATCCTCGCTGGCGCCGCGCGCCGCCGCCACGCGGGTCGCCGCCGGCTGGCGGCTCAGCGGACGGTATCCGTTCTCCAGCGGCTGCGATCATGCGCAATGGGCGATCCTCGGCGCCTTTCTCGGCGAGGTCGGCGACCCGCGCCGCATCGCCTACCTGCTGGCGCCGCTCGCCGAAATCGAGATCGTCGACGACTGGCAGGCGCTGGGCCTCGCCGGCACCGGCAGCAAGTCGCTGGTGCTGCGACGACGTGTTCGTGCCCGAGCACCGCGCGTGATGGTCAGCGACCTCTTCGCCGGCACGCCGCCGGGCGCGCTGGTCCACCCCGACTACCCGGTATTGCGCGCGCCGCGCGGGTTTCTGGTGTCCTATTCGCTGCCGCCGGTCGCGATCGCGCTCGGCCGCCGCGCCCTCGACATCGCCTGCACAGCACTGGCCGGCCGGGTGTCGCGCGGGGTGACGAGGGTGGCCGAGTCCGAGGTCGTGCAGATGGCGATCGGCGAGGCCGCCGCCGCGATCGACGTGGCGACGATGCTGCTGCATACGGGGCGCGAAGCCAGCACCGCGGCGGTCAGCTCGGGCCGCCGGATCACCGAGGCCGAGGCGTTGCGCGCCCGCCGCGACATGGTCTTTGCCCAGCACCAGATCGGCTGGGCGCTCGACCGCCTGTGCGAGCTGGACGGCGCCCGCTGGGTCTACGACAGCGATCCGCTGGGCGCGATCCGGCGCGACGTGATGACCATCCTGACCCACCACGCCGCGAGCCGGCAGGCGGCGATGGCCCCTTACGGCCGTATGCTGCTCGCCGGCGAGCAGGGCTGAGCCGGCCCCACCACGAAGGGAAAATATGCGATGCAGATCGTCGACGCCCAAATCCACCTCTGGGGATCGGGCCTGCCGAGCAACCTGTCGCATCGGCAGGTGACCGCCTTTACCCCCGAGGAGGCGATCGGCCTGATGGATGAAGCCGGGGTCGACGCCGCAATCATTCATCCGCCGGGCTGGGATCCGGGCTCGACCGAGATGGCGTTCGCGGCGGTCAGGAAATACCCCGGCCGGTTCGCGATCATGGGCGCCGTGCCGCTCGACCGGCCGGAATCCCGCGCCCGCATCGCACGCTGGAGAGAGCAGCCGGGCATGCTCGGGCTGCGCTACGGGTTCCTCGCCGATCCGGCGCGACGGTGGCTGCACGACGGCACGCTCGACTGGCTGTGGGCGGAGGCCGAAAAGGCCGGCGTGCCGATCGCGATGCTGGCGACGGATTTGCTGACCGAAATCGGCCGGATCGCCGAGCGCCACCCCGGACTGCGCCTGACGATCGACCATCTGGGCGGCAGAGGCGGCACCTCGACGCTGAAGGACGCCGCGGCGATGACCCACATGCCGGAATTGCTGGCGTTGGCGAAATTGCCCAATGTCGCGGTCAAGGCGACCGGCGTGCCGCACTATTCGAGCGAGGCCTACCCGTTTCCGGCGCTGCACCCCTATTTGCGGCAGGTCTACGACGCCTTCGGTCCGCAGCGCATGTTCTGGGGCACCGACATCACCAAGATGCCGTGCTCGTGGCGCCAATGCGTGACGATGTTCACCGAGGAATTGCCGTGGCTCGAGGGCCGCGATCTCGATCTCGTCATGGGCGAGGCGCTCTCCGCGTGGTGGGGCTGGGACCGCGCGGCGTGATCTCGATCGCGGCCAGAATGCCGAGCGGAGCGAGTGCAGCCCCGCAGGCCAGACCCGTGGGCCGGGATCGGGTTTCATGACAATATCAGAGCATGCGTAGGTTGGAAAAGCGCAGTGCCTTCCGCTAATGCCGATGGCGGATTACGCTTTGCTCATCCGCCCTACAAGCTCACGACGCAATAAGGGAAAATTCCGAAATGAAAACCAACACGAAGGGCAAGCAGGTGGCTGTGGTGATCGGCGCCACCTCGAAGTGGCAGTCAGACGGCCGCAACACGTTGCTGGCGCACGGCCATGCGGTGGACGACAGCGAGGTGCAGGTCGGCGTGCGCTGGGGTGTGGGGGGCGCGGTCGCGCAGAAATTCGCGCAGGAGGGTTTCTTCACCGTCCTGACGACGCGCACCGAGGCCAACGCCGCCGCGCTGGCAGGCGGCGATCCGCGAGCAGGGCGGCGAATGCATGACCGTCGAGCTCGATCTGGTCTCGCAGGATTCGATCGCATCGGCCTTCGCCGCGATCCGCCGGGAGGCGGGCGACCCGGACGTGCTGATCTACAACGCCGGCTACCTCGAAGGCCGCGACCTGCCGCCCGAGAAGGAGCTGCTCGAATACATTCCGGTCGAGATGTTCGACACGACCCAGCACATCGCCTGCCGCGGGCCGTTTCTGGTCGCCAAGGAAGTGCTGCCGGCGATGCGCAGGAAGGGCGCCGGGTCCTTCTTCTTTTCCAACAATTCGAGCTCGCTGCGCGGCAAGAAGCGCATGACCGGACAGTCGCTCTACTACCCTCGCGTGATGATGCGCACCCTGGCGCAGGTATTGACCGAGGAATATTCCGAGCACGGCGTGCACGTCGCCAACATCGTGATCGACGGCTCGATCGACTCGCCCGGCAGCCGCGCGCTGCCGCGCAACCAGAACCGCCCCGATTTGGTGATCAATCCGGTCAAGATCGCCGAGGCGTACTGGTACCTGCACACCCAGGACCGGTCGTGCTGGACGCACGAGCTTCAGCTGACGCCGTTTCCGACCAGGCCGAGCTACTGACGGCAGGCCCCCACCCTGACCCTACAACCAAGCCGACCGTCGCGCCTGCCCGCAGGCCCAGCATGTCGAGAACCGTCGGCGGAACGGCCAGCATGACCGAGCCCCCGACCGTGGAGCCGCAGCCGCGCCCTCGCTACACGCTCGACGAGCTGCTGGCCCAATGCGACGCCTTCGGCCGAGCCGACCGCGGAGGATCGCGAGTGGCTCGACGCCGGGCCGGTCGGCCGTGAACTCCTGTAATGGAGCGCGGAGACATCTACCTCGTCTCGCTCGATCCGACCGAGGGTCATGAGCAACGGGGACGCCGCCCCGTGCTGGTCGTATCGCCGAATGCTTTCAACCGGCTGACGAGAGTGCCGATCGTGCTGCCGATCACCAGCGGCGGCAGCTTCGCCCGCACCGCCGGTTTCGCCGTGCCGCTCGCCGGTGCGGGCACGCGAACGACGGGCGTTGTCCGCTGCGATCAGCCGCGTGCGCTCGACCTTGCCGCGCGCGGGGCGCGAAAGCTCGAAGCCGTGCCGACAACGGTTATCGACGAGGTGTTGGCGAAGCTCGCGACGCTGTTCGATTGAGCGAGATCCTATTTTGTAGCGATCGCTCCAAATCCGAGGCATAACCCGACCCCGAGGGCAGACCGGGGCCGGGATCGGATGGCGAGGCCGAGGGAGTTCGACGAAGAAAGGGCGCTCGACGCCGCGACCGACTGCTTCTGGGCCGACGGCTTCGAGGCGACCTCGGTGCGCGAGCTGGCGGCGCGAATGGGGATCGCCGGCACGAGCCTCTACAACGCCTTCGGCGACAAGCGCGCGCTGTTTCGCCGCGCCCTCGAACGCTACTGCGAGCGCTCGACCCGCGAGCGCATCGCGCGGCTCGAATTGAGCTTGCCGCCCAAGGCGGCGATCCGCGCCTTTCTCGGCGAGATTGTCGAGCGCTCGCTCGACGACCGCGACCGCCGCGGCTGCCTGCTGGTCAATTCGGCGCTGGAGATCGCCCCGCACGATGCAGAGATGGCGACGGAGATCGCCGCGCGGCTCGGCGAGATCGAGGCGTTCTTCCGCCGCGCCGTCACGAGCGCGCAGGCCTCGGGCGAGGCGCCTCCCGACCGCGACCCGGCGGACCTCGCCCGCGCGCTGCTGGCGGTGACTTTGGGGGTGCGGGTGCTGGCCCGCTCGAGCCCGCGCCGCGATCTCCTCGAAGGGGCGGTGCGCCCTGCCCTCGCCCTCCTCGATTATCCTTGAACACAAAAAAGGAGCCGCATGTGACAAGGCTGACCGACCTGCCGCCGGCTATGGCAAAGCGCCTGGCCGAGCTCGAATGCCCGCAATTCGCGACGACGCCGTGGGTTAATGGACCGCCATTGTCGGAACGGCGGGTCGCGATCGTGTCGTCGGCGGGGCTCGTCGTCCGCGGCGAGACGCCGTTTCGCGGGCGCGACGCCGATTTTCGCGCGATCCCGTCGCAGACCCGGCCCGACCGGCTCTTGATGAGCCACATCTCGATCAATTACGACCGCACCGGCTTTCAGGAGGATTGGAACGTCGTCTTCCCGCTCGACCGGCTCAACGAGCTGGCGCAAGAGGGCGCGATCGGCTCGGTCGCGGCGACCCATTACTCGTTTATGGGGGCCACCGACCCGGTGCAGATGGAAGGCTACGCCCGCGAGGTCGCCCTTCGTCTGAAACGCGACAATGTCGACGCCGTCCTGCTCTCGCCGGTTTGACCGCTCTGCACGCGCGCCGTGAGCGCGCTGGGGCATTATCTCGAGGAAGAAGGCGTCGCCACGGTCGCGATCGGCCTGATCCGGCCGCAGGCCGAGAACACCCGGCCGCCGCGCGCGTTGTGGGTCCCGTTCGAGCTCGGCCGGCCGTTTGGCCCGCCCGGCGACCCGCCGTTTCAGAAGAAGGTGATCCTGGCCGCGCTGCGGCTGTTGGAGTTGAAGACGGGCCCGGTCGTGCTCGCCGATTTCCCCGAGGACGACCCGCGGGAACGGCCCGACCCCCGGTGGCGTCCGCCAATCGGCGAGGCGGCGGGGCTGGAGGACGAGATCGCGCAGCTGGCGGCGGCCTACGAGCGGTCGGTCGCCGAGCGCGCGCGCACCACATTCGGGCTCAGTGGCATGCCGATCGCCGATGTCGGGCGCTATGTCGCAGCCTGGCTGCGCGGCGAGGCGCCGGCGAGCCCGAACGCCGAGATGTCGGCCCCGCTGACCCTGCGCTTTGCGGTCGACGACCTGAAGGCCTATTGCCTCGAAGCCGCGATCGCCGGCCGGGCGAGGCCGTCGAGCCGCCAGCTCGGCGACTGGTTCTGGAACCAGACCGCCGCCGGCAAGGCGATCGTCGCCCTGCGCCGGGCCAATTTCGACGCCGCGGACGAGCGGCTCAAATTGATCGCGGGCAATTTCCTGGTCCCCGCCGCACGGGTGCTGATGATGTCGGGCTGAGCTGCTGGCCGTCGAGCGTCGGGCGTAATGGTGCGGTATTCGACCGGATGGCATCGGTACGAGCAGCCCCCCTCACCCTGCCCTCTCCCCCCTCGAGGGGGGAGAGGGTTGAGAAGGGTTGGCGAGGCGAAGCCGAGGCTTACCCGGAGCTGGGTGAGGGGGGTGCCACCCGATCGGAAATTGCTCTAGCCTGCCGTTCGAGGGAGGGCTCAGGCGATGGCGATGACGGTGCGGACCGGGATTGCGCCGGGGACGGCGGAGGGGGCGCGGATCGACGACATCCACCGCTGGCGGCGCTGGGGGCCGTATCTCAGCGAGCGCCAATGGGGGACGGTGCGCGAGGATTACAGCGCCAACGGCGACGCCTGGAACTTTTTCCCGCACGAGCACGCGCGCAGCCGCGCCTATCGCTGGGGCGAGGACGGGATCGCCGGCTTCGGCGACAACCAATTGCTGCTGTGCCTGGGCCTCGCTTTGTGGAACGGCCGCGACCCGATCCTCAAGGAGCGGCTGTTCGGGCTGACCAACGCAGAAGGCAACCACGGCGAGGACGTCAAGGAGCTCTACTATTACCTCGACGGCACGCCCAGCCATTCCTACATGCGGATGCTCTACAAATATCCGCAGGCCGCCTTCCCCTATGCGCAATTGGTCGAGGAGAACCGGCGGCGCAGCCGGGAGGAGCGCGAGTACGAGCTGATCGACACCGGCGTCTTTGCCGACAATCGCTATTTCGATGTCGAGGTCGAATACGCCAAGGCCGACACCGACGACATCCTGATGCAGGTCACGGCCACCAACCGCGCGGCCGAGGCCGCGGTGCTGCACGTCTTGCCGCAGCTTTGGGCGCGCAACATCTGGTCATGGCGGCCCGATTCGATGAAGCCGCGGCTGGTCGCGCGCGGCGACGATTCGGTGTCGGTCGATCACCCGCAGCTGCCGCCGATGCGGCTCTTCTGCGAGGGCCGGCCGGAATTCCTGTTCTGCGAGAACGACACCAACGAGCGGCGGCTCTGGGGCAAGGAGGCGGCGGGGAGCCACTTCAAGGACGGGGTCAACGATTATGTCGTCAACGGCGACGCGTCGGCGGTGAACCCGGAGCGGACCGGCACCAAGGTCGCGGCGCATTACCGGCTGACCCTGCCCCCCGGCGGCGCCGCAAGATTGCGTCTGCGCCTGGCCCATGACGGCGCCGCCCCCGGCCTCGACGATTTCGACGACATCCTGCTGATGCGCCGGGCCGAGGCCGACGAGTTCTACCGGGCGCTGCAGCAGGGCATCGCCGACCCCGAGGTCAGGCTGGTGCAGCGCCAGGCCTTCGCCGGCGCCTTATGGACCAAGCAATTTTACTACATCGACATCCCGGAGTGGCTGGAGGGCGACCCGCTGCAGCCGACGCCGCCGGCCTCGCGGCTGCACGGACGCAACAGCGACTGGCGCCACCTGAACAACGCCGACATCATCGCGATGCCCGACAAATGGGAATATCCGTGGTACGCCGCCTGGGATCTCGCATTTCAGTGCGTAACCCTGGCGATGGTCGATCCACGGTTCGCCAAGAGCCAGCTCGTGCTGCTGCGGCGCGAATGGTACATGCACCCCAACGGCCAGCTGCCCGCCTACGAATGGTCGTTCGGCGACGTCAACCCGCCGGTGCATGCCTGGGCGACATGGCGGGTCTATGAGATCGACCGCGAGCAACGGGGCGGTCAGGGCGACAGGGTGTTTCTCGAACGCGTCTTCCACAAGCTGCTGCTCAACTTCACCTGGTGGGTCAATCGCAAGGATGTCGAGGGGCGCAACATCTTCGAGGGAGGGTTTCTCGGCCTCGACAACATCGGCATTTTCGACCGCAGCGCGCCATTGCCGACCGGCGGCGTCATCAACCAATCGGACGGCACCGCCTGGATGGCGATGTATACGCTCAACATGTTGCGCATCGCGGTCGAGCTGGCGCTGGAGGACCACGTCTACGAAGACATCGCCACCAAGTTCTTCGAGCACTTTATTTATATCGCCGCGGCGATGAACAATATCGGCGGCGACGGCATCGGCTTGTGGGACGACGTCGACGAGTTTTACTATGATGTCCTGCACCTGCCGGACGGCGAGCGGATTCCGCTGAAGCTGCGCTCGATGGTCGGGCTGATCCCGCTGTTCGCGGTCGAGGTGCTCGACGCCTCGGTCTTCACGCGGCTGCCGGGGTTCAGCGGTCGGCTGCGCTGGTTTCTCGACCACCGCCCGCAGCTGGCGCAGCTGGTCTCGCGATGGCACGAGGCCAGCCCCGACGAGCGGCATCTGCTGTCGCTCCTGCGCGGCCACCGGATGAAGCGCCTCCTCGACCGAATGCTCGACGAGACCGAGTTCCTGTCGGATTTCGGCATCCGCTCGCTCTCCAAGGCGCACGACGACGCCCACCCCTATGTTTTCGAGCATGCCGGAAACCGCATCAACGTCAGCTATCTGCCGGGCGAATCCAATTCGGGGATATTCGGCGGCAACTCGAACTGGCGCGGCCCGATCTGGATGCAGATGAACTTTCTGATCATCGAGTCGCTGCAACGGTTCCACAGCTATTACGGCGACGACTTCAAGATCGAATGCCCGGTCGGCTCCGGCCGTCTCATGCACCTCGGCGAGGCGGCGGCCGAGCTCGCGCGACGGCTGTGCCGGATCTTTCTGCGCGACCAGAACGGGCGCCGGCCTCTGTTCGGCGGCTCGCCGCTCGAGCAGGCCGACCCGTCGTTTCGCGACAACATGCTGTTCTTCGAGTATTTCGACGGCGACACCGGCCGCGGCCTCGGGGCCTCGCACCAGACCGGCTGGACCGCCCTGGTCGCCCTGCTGCTGCGCTCGTTCCCCGCCGCCGCGGCGGCGCCGACGGCAGCCGCGGCCGATCGCGCGCGGGTACAAGCGGGGTGACGTCGGCTTGGCGCCGGCGGCTTGATCGAGCATCCGAGCATAATTGTCGCAATCGCCGTTAAGTGATCTCGAATTCGAGCGCGAGAGCGTTCTTTCCCCGGTGCGCGATGTCACCTTATGAGGGGGGGCGCCCCGCACCGTGTGAGACGAGATTCCGGGTTCGGGCGCTCACGCTGTGTTGATCCCCGCCGCCTCGCTGCCGCGGTAGGCTGGAGGATGAATAAAGCAATCGCGATCGTGGTTTTGATCCTCGCGTGGCTCGGCGCGACGCAGGCGCAGGCGGACGAGCGCCCGGTGGTGGTCGAGCTGTTTACCTCGGAGGGCTGCTCGTCCTGCCCGCCGGCCGATGCGCTATTGGCCGAGCTGGCGCGCCGGCCCGATGTGCTGGCGCTGTCGTTTCATGTCGATTACTGGGACCGGCTCGGGTGGAAGGACCCGTTCTCCAGCCATCAGGCGACCGAGCGTCAGGAGCGCTACGCCGACCTGCTTCACCTCGGCGCCGTCTACACGCCGCAGATCGTCGTCGACGGCCGCCGCGAGGCGATCGGGTCGGACCGCGCCGCGGTCGAGGGCGCGCTCGCCGCCGCCCGGCGCAAAGGCGGCGACGCGCCGGTGGCGCTCGTTCTCGACCACGGCCGGGCGCGGATCACGCTGGGCGCCGGCCCCGCCGCGGGCTCGGTGCTGCTGGTCGGCTTCGACCGCCGCCAGGCGAGCGCGGTCAAGGGCGGCGAGAACAGCGGGCGCACCCTCTCCCACGTCGATGTCGTGCGCTCGATCGACGAGGTCGGGCGTTTCGACGGCAAGCCCGTCGAGATCGAGGCGCCGCTCCGCCGGCAATCCGACCGGATCGCCGTGCTGGTGCAGGCGGCGGACGGCCACATCGTCGGCGCCGCCGTCGCCGACGCGGCGCCGCGCTGACCCTACTGCGCGGTCAGCCCGCCGTCGACGACGAGCCCGGCCCCGGTCATGAAGCCGGCATCGTCGGAGGCGAGAAAGACGATCCCGTTGGCGATGTCCTCCGTCGTGCCGAGCCGGCCGATCGGATGGTTCGCCGCTGCCGTCGCCCGCGCCGCCGCCACGTCGTTCGAGCCCTGGTTGCGGGCGCGGCTGACAAAAGTCTGGTCGCCCATATCGGTCTCTATCACGCCGGGATGGATCGAGTTGACCCGCACCCGATACCCCTTGCGGGCGAATTCGAGCGCCGCCGATTTGGTGAAGAGCGTCACCCCGCCCTTGGTCATCGAATAGAGCGGGTCGAGCTGCGAGCCGACGAGGCCGGCGACCGAGGCGAGGTTGACGATGGCGCTGCCTTGCGGGCTCTGCCGCGCCCGCTCGCGCAGGGCCGGGAGCGCCAGCCTGGTGCCGAGAAAGACGCCGGTCAGGTTGACCGCGCAGAGCCGATGCCATTCCTCGAGGCTCGCCTCCTCGATGCCCTTGCCGAGAAAGAGCCCGGCATTGTTGACCAGGATGTCGAGCCCGCCGAAGCGCGCGACCGTCGCCGCGACGGCCGCCGCCCAATCCTCCTCGCGGGTCACGTCGAGATGCTGGTAGAGCGCGCCGCCGCCGATCTGCGGAAGCGGTCTCCCGCCCGCGCTCGTCGAGCAGATCGCCGATCGCCACCTGCGCGCCGGCCTCGGCCATCAGCCGCGCGGTCGCGGCGCCGATGCCGCGCGCCGCACCCGAAATCAGCGCCACCTTGCCGTCGAGACGGTTCATCCTGCCGGTCCTCCGCGATTTGCGCTAGGATGCCACATCGCAGCAGCCGCGAGGAGGAGTGACAGCATGAAGATTGAACGCCTCGATCATCTGGTGCTGACCGTCGCCGACATCGCCCGCACCTGCGAGTTCTACACGCGCGTCTTGGGCATGGAGGTCGTGCATTTCGGCGAGGGGCGCACGGCGCTGCGCTTCGGCCGGCAGAAGATCAACCTGCACCCGGTCGACGAAATCCCCGGGCTTGTCGCCGACAAGCCGACGCCGGGCTCGGGCGATCTGTGCTTCATCACCGCGACGCCGCTCGCCGAAGTGACGGCGCATCTCCAAGAATGCGGGGCGCCGATCGTCGCCGGGCCGGGGCCGCGCGCCGGCGCGGTCGGCACGATCCAGTCGGTCTACATCCGCGACCCCGACCAGAATCTGGTCGAGATTTCGAACTACTGACAGCCAGCGCTAGCGCGGATTTCTTTTGGGTTGCATCGCCGGATCGAGATTGCTTCGTCGCGGAGCCTGTCCTCGGGCCGCGCAAAGCGCGGACCCGTGGGCTCCTCGCAATGACGAGGATGACCGTTGTCATTGCGACCCGCGGGCCTTGACCCGCGGGGAAGCAATCTTGTCAAAGTCGCGAACCTACTCGATCGAGATTTGCTCTATTCCTCGACCGAGTGGGCGAGGATCAGGCTCAGCTGGCAGAGCGGCCGGCCGGTCTGCGCCGCCCAGGCGTTGAAGCACGCCTGCACGGCGGCGCGGTCCCGGCGGTTCTTCGGCGGCGCGTCCACGACGCCCCAGCGCTTCAGCGCGGCGACGACCGACACCGTCGGGACAAAGGTGTCCTTGCCGACCATGCGCAGAAAAGTCGGGCCGGAGTTGCCGCCCATCTGGCTGAAACGCTTTGCCAATTCCTCCCACAGCCCGACGATGTCGGTCCCCGGCCAACGCGCGATCCAGGCGCCGAAGCTGCCGTGCTCCTCGGCCACCGCGAGCATCGCGGCGGCGTTGTCGCGCACCGATTTGAGCTTGCCCCAATGCCGGATCAGCCGCTTGTCGGCGAGCAGCCCTTCGAGCGCCTCGTCCGACATCGCCCGCACCCGGCGCGGCTCGAAGCCGGCAAAGACCTCCTCGAAGGCCGGCCATTTGGCGTCGACCAGGCTGTGCTTGAGCCCGGCGCGGAAGATCCGCAGCGACATCTGCGACAGACAGCGGTCGTCGCCCAGCGCCTCGAGCTCGGCCGGCGAGCGCGGCTGCGGCAGCAGCGCCTCCACCGCCGCCGCGCCGTGGCGGGCGCGCGCCGCCTCCAGGATCGGGCCGAAAGAAGGCGCTGGCGCCACCGCCTCACCGGTCGAGGCTGCCGATATTTTCAGCCGAGGATGCCCTTGATCGTGTCCCAGATGCTGCGCCGTCCGCCGGACCCGGCAGCGGCGGCCGCCGCGGGAGCGCCGGCATCGGCCGCGACCATGGATTGCTGGACCGCCTGCGGGGTGATTTCTTTGAACAATGTCGTCTTCGCCAAGGTCTCCGGGCCGGCGATGCCGTCGGCGGCGAGGTTGTTCTTGGCCTGAAGCTCTTTGACGGCCGCTTCGGTGCCGGCGCCGAACTGGCCGTCGGCGGGAAGGCCGAGCGCCTGCTGCAGCTTTTTGACGGTTTCGCCCGAAGTTCCGGTCTTCAGCTGGATCAGCTCGTAAAGACTCATCGCCGCGAAAGTATCCGGGCCGGCGATGCCGTCCGCCGTCAGGCCGTTCGCCTGCTGATAGCTCTTGAGCGCATCTTCGGTGCCGGACCCGAACTCGCCGTCGTCCGGAACCCCGAGCTTTCGCTGCAGGATCTTCACCGGCTCGCCCGCGAGCCCCTTCTTCAGGATCGCCATGTCTTCCTCCCACTCAGCGCGAACGGGCGTCGTCTGAAGGCAGCGCAGGTTCTTTTGCGCTCATGTCGCGCCCGCCGCCCTTTCCAGCATCTACGAGCAATGAACGCGCGGCAACCGATTTCCCCAAATCCACCGTCCCTCGCCACTGCGGACCGATCGAAAAACCGCGGGGGCTGGGCGGCAAACGCGGTAGGATCGGCGACAAGCAGCGAATTCGACGGGAGGATGCTCGAATGATGCGCTCATGGATTCATTTCACGCGCGGCCGCTTTGCGCGCCAGGCGCGGGTCGGGCTCGGCGAGCTGCGCGAGGAGCATCTTTCGCGGCACGGCTTTCAGGGTCCGGTGGCGATGCTCTACCGCACCGAGGGGCCGAACGAGGTCGCTGCGCGTCGAGGGCGACTACCGGGCGCGCGCGGTCGACAGCGCCGATGTCGTCGCCTCCGATGCGAACGACCCGCGCGGCGACTGGCAGGTCATGCTGGCGAACGACGACGTTTCGGTCGCGATCAGCCGGCGCCGCCGGGCGATGCCCTACCGCTACCGCGACATGGTGGGCGACCTGCTCTATTTCGTGCATCGCGGCAGCGGCATGTTCGCCACCGAGTTCGGCCCGATCGCCTACGAGCCGGGCGACTACGTCTGCCTGCCGAAGGGAACGACGTTCCGGCAGATGCCCGACGACCGCGACCACGTTCTGCTCGTCGTGGAGTCGCCGGGGCCGATCCGCATGGCCGAGCACGAGAATGTCGGCCGCCACACCCCGTTCGACCCGACCATGCTCGAAGTGCCCGATGTCGTCGATTACGGCTGGCCCAAAGAGCCGGAATACGAGGTGCGGCTGCGGCATGGTCAGCCCCACGGGGGCGGCCACAGCTCGATCTTCTACAAGAACGACCCGCTGAACGTGGTCGGCTGGAAGGGCGACCTCTTCCCGTTCAAGCTCAACATCCGCCACATATTGCCGATCATGTCGGACCGCATCCACCTCGCGCCGTCCGCCTGGGCGACGTTCGAGGCGCCGGGCGTGGCGATACTGAGCTTTGTGCCGCAGGTCGCGGTGTCGGATTTGAACGCCGAGGAGCTGCCCTCCTACCACCGCAACATCGACATGGACGAGGTCATGCTGAACCATGCCGACGACGACCCCTCGGGCCGCCGCCCCGGCCTCTTCCGGCACACCCCGCAAGGCATCCTGCACGGCGCCGACGAGGCCGCCCGCGCCGAGTTCCAGAAGAAGCGCCGGCCCGGAACGCGCCGCACCGGCTGGAGCGTCGGCGTCGACACCTATCGCCCGCTCCAACCCGAGCCCGGAATTCGACCGTATAGCCGGATGAGCGTCGGGAGAAACCCTTCCGACCCTTCCGGCGAATTGCGCCGTGCCGACGCACTGCATCTCGACAAGCATCACGCGGCGGCGGTCGAGGCCTACCGCAATGCGCTGGCCGGCAATCCGTCGTTGCACGAGGCGTGGTACGGCCTCGGCTGCGCCAGCCTGGCGCTTGGGGCCTACGGCGCGGCGGCCGAGGCGTTGCGGCAAGCGACGGAGTTGCGGCCGGACGCGAACGGGGCGCGCTGCAACCTTGCCGAAGCGCTGTTTCAGCTCGGCGAGGTCGACGCGGCTACCGCGGAATATCGACGCGCCGCCGCGAGCGACGATCTGGAAATCCGGGCGGTTGCGCTGGCCGGCATCGCCTGCATCGCGCCGGGAGCCGGGAGCTGCGACAATGCCGCGGTGCTTGCGGCACGACAGCGCTGGGCGGGTTCGGTCGGCCGCGACGCCGGCGCCGCAGCTGCCCCGTGCGCCCGCAAATTGCGCCTCGGCTATCTCAGCGCCTTCTTCGACGCACGCAACTGGATGAAATTCGTCTGGGGCGTCATCAACAACCACGACCGCGGCCGCTTCCAGATCCACCTGCTGTCGGACGGCGGCGACCCGTCGGCCGACAGCGGCTATGCCGATCATGCCGAGGACCGCGTCTGGCAGATCAGCGGCGTGCCGAATGCCGCGCTGGCAACGCACATCGCCGAGGCCGGGCTCGACGTGCTGATCGATCTTAACGGCTACAGCGGCCAGCGGCGATTGCCGTTGTTCCGCTATCGGCCGGCCCCGGTGCAGGTGAGCTGGATGGGCATGTACGGCACGACCGGCATCCCGGAGATCGATTACCTGGTCGGCGACGCCGCGGTGATCCCGCCCGAGGAGGAACAATTCTGCTGCGAGCGCGTCATTCGCGTACCGGGCACCTATCTTGCGTTCGCGGTACTCTATCCGGTGCCCGAGGTGATGCCGCCGCCGTGCTTTGCCGCCGGGCGCCTGACGTTCGGCAGCCTCGCTTCGGCCTACAAGCTGACCGAGCCGGTCGTCGCCGCCTATGCGCGCATCCTGCACGGCGCGCCAAGCAGCCGCCTGCTGCTGCGCAATCGGACGCTTGACGAAGCCTCCAACCGGGCCGCGCTGCTGGCTCGTTTCGCGCGCCACGGGATCGCCGCAGACCGGCTGATCCTGGAAGGCGCGGCCGAACACCTCGCGTTTCTGCGCACCTACGACCGGGTTGACATCGTGCTCGACACCTTTCCCTACAATGGCGGCGCGACGACCGTGGAAGCCCTGTGGCAGGGCGTGCCGGTGCTGACCTGCAATGGCGACCGCTGGGCCAGCCGGACCAGCCGTTCGCTCTTGCTGGCCGCCGGGCTCGGCGAATTCGTCGCCGCCGACCAAGCCCGTTTCGAAGCCATGGCGATTGCCCTCGCCACCGCGCCGGATACGCCCGCCCGGCTGATGTCCTTGCGCGCCGGCATGCGCCGCCATCTGCAAGCGAGCTCGGCGTGCGATGTCGCGACCTTGTGCCGGTCATTGGAGGCGCTCTATCTGCGCGCCGCGTCGGAGCGGATGAGCGACTGCTGCGCCGTTGACGCACGGCCGTTGAGCGATCACGTTTGAGCGAGGGTTGCTGAACACCGTTCCCGCGGAGCGCTGCCATGAAGCTGATGTGGTTTCACCTGATGCCCTACACCGAATTGCCGGAGGATTTCCGCGACAAGCATCCCTCGGTGTGGGTCGACATCCACTCCTCGCTGTTCGACCCGCGGCGCGCGCACCTGATGTACAACGACTTTATGGACGAGCTCGAATTCGCCGCCGCAATGCGGCTTCGACGCGGTCTGCGTCAACGAGCATCATTCGAACGGCTACGGGCTGATGCCGTCGCCCAATCTGATCGCCTCGGCCCTGGCCCGGCGCACCACCGACACCGCGCTCTGCGTGATGGGAAACTCGCTCGCCCTCTACAACCCGCCGACGCGGGTGGCCGAAGAATTCGCGATGATCGACGTGATCTCGGGCGGGCGGCTCATCGCCGGCTTTCCCGTGGGCACCCCGATGGACACCTGCTTCGCCTACGGGCAGAACCCGTCGATGCTGCGCGAGCGCTACCACGAGGCGCACGATCTGGTGATGCGGGCGTGGACCGAGCCGGAGACCTTCGCCTTCAACGGCCGCTTCAACCAGCAGCGCTACGTCAACATCTGGCCGCGCCCGGTTCAAAAGCCGCACCCGCCGATCTGGATCCCGGGCGGCGGCTCGGTCGAGACCTGGCAGTGGTGCGCGGCGATGGACCACGTCTACGCCTACCTCTCGTATTTCGGCTACAAGGACGGCCGCGCCACGATGCAGGGCTTTTGGGACGAGATGGCGCGGCTCGGCAAGGACCGGAACCCGTACCGCGCCGGCTTTCTGCAGTTTGTCGGCGTCGCCGAGAGCCGCGCGCAGGCGATGGAGCTCTACCGCGAGCCGGCCGAGTATTTCTACGGCCGCTGCCTGCGCGTCGACCCGCGCTGGGCCAACCCGCCCGGCTACATCACCGAGGCGACGCAGCGCGCCGGCATCCAGGGCCAGATCGGCCGCGCCGCCAGCCTCGACGCCCGCCAGAAGGCGCGCGCGACGACGCAGATGGAGGACATCGTCGAGCGCGGCTACGTGATCATCGGCTCGCCGGACGAGGTCGTCGAGCAACTGACCGAGGTCGCGACCGACCTCAATGTCGGCCATTTGATGCTGCTCCTGCAGTTCGGCAGCATGGGCAAGGAATTGGCCATGCACAATACCAAGCTCTTCGCCGAGCGGGTGAAGCCGCGGCTCGCCGGGCTCTTTTCCGAATGGGAGGACCGCTGGTGGCCGCAGCCGATGGCTCGCGCCGAGCGCGCAGCACCGGCGCCGTTCGCCGCGGCGCTCGCCGCCGAATAGTCTCGGCCGGCTGGGCCGCATAAAAGGCCGACGCCGGTCAAGCTTCGCGCCGATGCGACGCGCCCCTCGAGGGGCGCGCCGCGATATCAGCTTGCCGGAGCAAAGTGTGCCTGCTTGTCGACGAGACCGCAAGGTATAGGGTCGTCGTGCTTGGCGTTCCTCTAAAGCATGATGGATGGGAGTGAGCGACGATGATCTCCACACGCAGAGAAATGATGACCTTGGCGGGGGCGGGCGCCGCTTCGGCGGCGGCGCTGTCGGTGGTGCGGTCGGCCCGCGCGCAGGCGCCCGAAGAAGCCGACAGCCCATCGGTCACGATCGTCCGCAAGGGAATCAACAAAGAAATCGAAGTCTTCAACGTCGACATTCTGGAAGCCCAGGCAAAAGCGGTGCTGCCCGAAGGCTCCTATGTCTTCATTGCCAACGGCAACGGCGAACAATGGACTCTTCGGGAGAATCGCCGCGCTTTCGGCGACTACGTCTTCATCCCGCACCGAATGGGCGGGATCGTCCGGGACAAGATCGACACCTCGATCACGATCCTTGGCGAGAAATTGCCCCATCCGGTCTTTGTCTCGCCGATGGGCAGCCACGGCCTCGTCCACCCCGAAGGCGAGGTCGCAACCGCGCAGGGGGCCGCCAAGCTGGGAGGTCTGCTGTGCGTCTCGAGCGCGTCGACGCGCAGCATGGAGGAGATCGCCAAGGCCTCCAACGGACCCAAATGGTTTCAGATGTATCTGGACACCGACCCGGGCTTGTCGAAGGAAATACTCGAGCGCGCGCGTGACGCAGGCTTCAAAGCCGTGATCTTGACCGTCGATGCGATCGGCCAGAGCTCGTCGGACGAATATGCCCGTCTGGGCAATTCCAGGCCGTGGCTCCCCTACGGGAACTTTCCAGCGGGCAGGGCAACGTCATTCAAGACCGACCTTTCCTGGAAAGATTTTGACATGGTCCGCAACGTCACCGGGCTGCCCGTGGTGATCAAAGGACTGACCCGGCCGGAGGACGCGGCGACGGCGGTCAAGGCCGGCGCGGCGGCGGTCCAGGTCTCGAACCACGGCGGCCGCCAGCTGGATGGCACGCCGGCGACCATCACCGTCCTTCCGGAGATCGTGGATGCGGTGCAGGGCTGCAGCGCCAATCATCTTCGACAGCGGCATCCGCCGGGGCATGGACGTCGCAAAGGCGCTGGCACTCGGCGCCAATGCCGTCGCGGTCGGCCGGCCGGTCTGGTGGTCGCTGACCGTGGGTGGCGCGGGCGGCATCGCCGGGCTGATGGATTATTTCCACCGGGAGCTCGTCGAGAGCATGTTGCACCTCGGTGTAGACAAGATCGCGTCCCTGGGACGCGAGCATGTCCAGCGCGTCGGAGCGTAACGCGGGACGCGCGCCGGCGCCGTGATGTCGGCTTTGGGCTTCTTCCGAAAAAGTCGTTGCCAAGCCGTTTGAGCAGTGGCTGGCTGAATTCGCGGTACGCCATAGAGCGCGCCAGCGGCAGGGAGGACTTCATGGGTCTCCGCGGGCCGGCGACAGATCCCGCGCCAGCGTGGCCGACAAACCACGCGGTCATCACCCCGGACGCCCAGCGGGCCCCCGGGGTGGCATCACGACCCTCCCGTTGACGATCCCGGCCGCTCACAGGAAACCGCCGGCTCGTGCGATCCGGCGCGACGGGCGCTGTTGGCGAGCCTGTTGGCCGCCTGCGCGACCAGGGTCATCCCGCCGGCGTTCGCGGCGCCGGCCGCCGATGCGGCCGGCGGTGCGTTTCTGGCAGCCTCGCAAATCCTGACGGGCCGCGCCTCCCTCGATCCCGCCCAAGCGTCGCGCCTGTACGAGGCGCTCCTCGCCGATGATCCGGGGTTTCCAGCAGAGGTGCAGGCGCTCGTCACCCTGATCGAGCAGCAAAAGATCGATCCGCTGCAATTGCAGCATGTCCTCGACAGCGAGCATTCTCCTCTTGCAGCACTGCCGAGAAAGATTGTGACCGCGTGGTACATCGGCGTGGTCGGCGACGGCGAGAAGGCACGCTGCATCACGTTCGAAACGAATCTGACCAACGTCGTCGTCAGCGACAAATTAAAGCCGCCCAGCTACTGCTATGGAGGCTACGGCAGCTGGGCGGAAAAGCCTTAGAGTACGACTTGAATGAGTTTTATATCAATAGGTTCGTCGTTCCCGCGAAAGCGGGAACCCAGTGCTCCAAGGGCTCGAACGGTTCCCCTGGACCCCCGCTTTCGCGGGGCGACGATAACCCGCTGACATAACGGGCTTCATTTCGGGTCGGAGACTTAGGGCGATGCCCGAGCAGCTTCGGCCGACATCGTGGTGATCGGCTCCGGCATTTGCGGCTGCTTGGCGGCGCATCGCCTTGCGACCCAAGGCGCCTCCGTGTTGATCCTCGAGGCCGGGCCGCGGCTCGACCGTGGCCGGATCGTAAGCAACTACCGAAATTCGCCGTTCAAGGGCAATTGGATGGGGCCCTATCCTTCCTCGCCATGGGCGCCGCATCCCATCTATCAGCCGAAGGACAACGGCTATCTGGTGCAGGCGGGGCCCTACCCCTATCCGGCCGAATACATCCGCGCGGTCGGCGGCACGACCTGGCACTGGGCGGCGCATGCCTGGCGCGTTCTGCCGAACGATTTGCGGATCAAGAGCCGCTACGGCGTCGGGCGGGACTGGCCGATCACCTATGAGGAGCTCGAGCCGCATTATTACGAAGCCGAGGTCAAGCTGGGGGTGTCCGGCGCGCCCGATACCGGCTCACCGCGCCAGAAGCCGTTCCCGATGGAGCCGGTCGCCGAGCCGTGGTCGATGCGCCGGTTTCGCGAGCGGCTCGCGGTCGGCGGCTACGAGGTCGTCAGCAACACGACGGCCCGCAACAGCCGCACCTATGATGGCCGCCCGGCCTGCTGCGGCAACAACAACTGCCAGCCGATTTGCCCGATCGCCGCGCAATATGACGGCGGGGTCGCGGCGGAGACCGCTGAGGCGGCCGGCGCCAAGATCATTCCCAATGCCGTCGTGCACCGGATCGAGCACGATCCGCAGGGACGCATCGCGGCGGTTCACTATTACGACCCGAACAAGAATTCGTCCCGGGTGACGGGGAAGGTGTTCATCCTCGCGGCAAACGGCATCGAGAGCCCAAAGCTGCTGCTGCTGTCGGCCAGCGACAAATACCCCAAGGGGCTGGCGAACAGCTCGGACATGGTCGGCCGCAATCTGATGGACCACCCGAGCAGCTCGCTGACCTTCGATGCGGATGAAGAATTGTGGCTGGGGCGCGGCCTCCAAAGCCCGTCTTCGATCAATACGTTCCGCGACGGCGCCTTTCGCTCGGAACATGCCGCCTTCCGCCTCGACTTCACCAATATCTCGCAAGCCCGCGCCGCCGCCGAAGACCTGATCAAGGAGGGGGTGTACGGTCCCGAGCTCGAAAAGCAATTACGCTACCGCGCGGCGCGGCAGGTCAACGTCAAGGATGTGCTCGAAGTATTGCCCCACCCGGAGAACCGCGTTGTTCTGAGCTCGCAAAAGGACGCGCTCGGCATCCCCAAGCCGGAGGTTCACTACTCGATTGGATGACTACGTTCACAAGGGCATGGCGGCGGCAAAGGTCGAATACGGGAAGATCGCGCAGCTGATGGGCGGCACCAACCTGCGATACACGCCGGATGGCGTGTACGGCAACAACCAGCACATCACCGGCACGATGAGCATGGGCAACGACCCGAAAGATTCGGTCGTCGACCGGTTCGGGCGCACCCATGATCACGAGAACCTCTTCATCGTCGGCACCGGCGTGATGCCGACCGCCGCGACAGTCAATTCGACCCTGACCGGCGTGGCGCTGGCATTACGAACCGCGCAGCACATTGAAGAGACGACATGAGCACGCGCCAGCGGTGCCCAGCGCGCCGTTGCGGCGGGGGATAGCTCCCAATGAAGCGGATCAGGCGCTTTTATTTTGCTTTCGGCGCCGTTGTCGCGCTTGCGAGCCTCGATGCGCGCGCCGCCCTTGCCGCTGGCCCTGCCGATGCCGTCCTGGTTGAGCACGGCCGCTATCTTGCGACGGCCGGCGATTGCGTCGCCTGTCACACCACCGTCGACGGCAAGCCGCTGGCCGGCGGCCTGCCGCTGGCGACGCCGTTCGGGCCGATCTTTTCCACCAACATCACGCCGTCGAAAACCTACGGCATCGGGAATTATTCACTGACGCAGTTCGCCGATGCGCTGCGCAAAGGGCGTGCGCGCTGACGGCGCCCATCTATATCCCGCGATGCCGTATACGTCCTACGCGCAAGTATCGGACGATGACGTGAAGGCGCTTTACGCCTATTTCATGAACGCGGTTGCACCGGTCGATGCCGCCACGCCGCAGACGACGCTGCCGTTCCCGTTCAACATAAGGTTGATGATGGCGGGGTGGAACCTGTTGTTCCTCGAGGGCAAGCCGTTCGCGCCCGATACGAGCAAGAGCACGGAGTGGAACCGCGGCGCCTATCTCGTCCGCGGCCTCACGCATTGCAGCACCTGCCATACGCCGCGCAACCTGCTGATGGCGGAAGAAGGCTCGCGCGACCTTGGCGGGGCCGATATCGGCGGCTGGTACGCGCCGAACATCACATCCGATGTGAACAGCGGATCGGCGGCTGGAGCGAGCAGGAGCTGATCGACTACTTGCGCACCGGGCGCGCGGCCAACAAGGCGCAAGCGGCCGGCCCAATGGCCGAGGCGGTCGACCATAGCCTGCGCCATCTGAACGACGACGACCTGCGTGCGATTGCGGCATATGTAAAAACTGTGCCGGCGCTGCACGACGATGCCGATACCCGCCCGGCATTCGCATGGGGTGCTGCCGCCGATGCCGTCAGCAGCATTCGCGGCGTCGAGTTGCCAAAGGACCCGAATCAAATGTCGGGCCCGCAGCTCTACGACGCCTATTGCGCCACCTGCCACGGGAGCGGTGGTGAAGGCGCCGACAACGGAATCCTCCCGTCGCTGTTCCACAACACCGCATTGGGCAGCACCAGCACGAACAATCTCGTGATGGCGATCCTCGACGGAGTCCATCCGCAGCCCGATACCCCCGACCTCCTGATGCCGGGCTTTGCGAAGGAGCTGTCGGATCGGCAGATCGCCACCCTCGGCGGGTATCTCGTGCAGCGTTATGGCAATCCTAAGGCGCAGGTTACCGCCCAGCAGGTGAGCGAGCTGCGGTCGGGAAGCACGTCGTCTTTTCTCCTTGTGGCGGCGCGAGTCGCAATAGGTGTGATAGCGGCGGTGATCGTGGCGATCATTGCATTCTTCCTGCTCAGATTTTGGCGCCGAAAAACCGGCGCGGCGGCCGGTTCCAGCTACCGGCGGAGGTTGAAGCATCGGAGGAGGGGGAACGGAGATGAAGCCAGCCGGAGGCCCATTCCCACGGTTCTCGACTATGGCGGCGGCTCGGATCGCGCTTTTTCTGCTCGCGGCCGGGTTTGCCGCCCAGCCTGTCTGCGGGTGGGGCCAAACCGCGCAACCCTCGCCGGCATCCGTCCCGAGCGCGCCGGCAACGCCTGCGGCAGCGGAAGCGGCCAACCCGCCGACTCTGGCCTCGCCGATCCCCGTTCCGGGCGCGCCGACGCTGCCCGCAATAACGGACACGACCAACCCTGCCGCGCTCGATTATGTCATCCAGTACCCGATGCTCGGCGACCTGGCGTTCCGGAAAGATTTGGCGGATAAGGGGATCGATCTGATCGCCCATTACATCAGCGAGACGATGTCCAACACGCGCGGCATCGGCGGCACCGGCACCGCCTATGCCCAGCAGGTCGATGTCGGCGCCAGCTTTGATCTCGACAAGCTCGGCATTTGGTCGGACGCCGTCGCGCGCTTCGCCATGACCGACCGCGCCGGCCGCAGCCTCGCCGCCGACCGGACCGGCTCCTATTTCGCGTATCAGGAGATTTTCGGGCAGGGGCAAAACCTGCGATTCAACGAGATCACCATCGAGAAATTCCTTTTGCAGAAGGAGCTGGCCCTGAAGGTCGGTTTTTATCCGATGGGCAGCGATTTTTCGACATTGCCCTACGTCTGCAACTTCACCAACGTCGGGTTCTGCGGCCATCCCCAATCGGAGCCGGTCAACAGCGGGTGGTCGGACGCGCCGGCCGGCAGATGGGGCGGCCGTGCCAAATGGCACATTACCGACGAGCTCCAGATCCAAGGCGGGGTCTACGATGTAAACCCCCGCTATACGCTCCGGCAGGACGGTTTCAAGCTCAACTTTTCCGGGAACACGGGCGTGATCGCGCCGATAGAGATCGCTTACCAGCTCGGCAAGAACCCCGAAGATTATGGCGGCACCTACAAGATCGGCGCCTATTACGATTCCTCGGCAGCGCCGAATTTGGCCGATCCGGCGGTCTTCGACCAAGGACGGCAAGGTCTCTACCTCGAGGCCGCGCAGCAGGTCTACAAGTGGGGGCCGGGGCTGCGCAGCGGGCTGGCGCTCTTCGGGATCTTTACCGTCAGCGACCAGAACACCGCCAAATTCAAGCACTACTACGAGGCCGGCGCGGCATCCCGCGGTGTGTTTCCGGGCCGCGAGCTGGACATTTTGAGCCTCGGCTGGGTCCGGACCGACATCAATCCGCGGTTTCAATTTCAGCTGGCGACGGCCGGATCGCCGGTCCAGACCAGCGAGCAGCTCATCGAGCTCACCTACACCATCCAGGCCACCCCGTCGCTGCAGTTCCGGCCGGGGGTCCAATACGACATCCGCCCCGGCGCCACATCGACGCACCCGGACACCTGGGTCTTCGGGTTCCAAGTCAAGCTCACGCTGTGATGGAGGCGAGGCGTGCAACCGGACGAGCAAATTAGGCAGAATTCCCTATCGGCGATATTTGCGCGAACGCTACGGCGCCACCGAAGCGCGGAACTCCGAAGCAGATCTGCCGCTACCAAGATAATTCCAGGAGGCGTCATGTCCGCGGTCGAACATACGCGGCGGGAAGTCCTGGGAGGGGCGGCGGCCTTGGCGGTCGCGGGCGGCGCGCTGCCGGGCGTCGCGAGGGAAGCTTTGGCCGCGGCTTCGCCGAACGCCGCCGCAAAACAGACGTTCTGGGACGTATCGAAGAGATTGACGGGGCTGTCGGCGCCCGACCCTGGTCTTGGCGATCAGGTCTATTCGGTTCTGAGCGAGATTTACGATGATCTCGATGCCAAGCTCGGTGTCATCAAGGAGCTTCTGGGTTCGGGACTCGGTGACGCCGGGCTGCGTCAAGCCGCTGCGGCCCGAGAGCCGAGCCTTGCCACGTTGACCGATGATCTGATCGCCGGCTGGTATCTCGGCGTTGTTGGCCCACCCGACAAGCGCCGCTGCATCGCCTTCGAGAACATCGTCAGCCATCGGCTCGTCGAAAAACACCTCCAAATCCCCAGCTATTGCGGCGGCGCTCCAGGCTTTTGGCGCGCGCCGCCAGCCGGACCGTAGATCAATGGCTAACGAACTTTCCGCGGACGTCGTCGTCATCGGCGCCGGTGTTGCCGGCTGCCTCGCTGCGCTGAAGATCGTCCGCAAGGGCGCGTCGGTGCTGATCCTCGAATCCGGTCCGCGTTTTCAGCGGGACGAGCTCGTCGAAAATTTCCGCAACGCGGCCTGCAAGGGCGACTTTATGGAGCCCTATCCGGCAAAGCCGTGGGCGCCGCAACCGAAGTTCCAGCCGGTCGACAACAACTATCTGATCCAGAAGGGTCCGGATCCTTATCGCGCGATGTATGTGCGCGGTGTCGGAGGAACGACCTGGCACTGGGCCGGACAGGCATTCCGGCTCCTGCCCAACGATTTCAGGATCAAATCGCTGTACGGCGTTGGGCGCGATTGGCCGATTTCCTATGACGACCTCGAATCCTTCTACTACGAGGCCGAGGTCGAGATGGGAGTCTCGGGCGATACAGACCTCGATTCGCCACGCACGAAACCCTATCCGCTGCCGCCGATCCCGCTGCCCTACGGCCTGCAGCGGATCAAGGAAAGGCTGACCGGATCGCCCTATGTGGTGTCGATCGGGCCGCAGGCGCGCAACAGCATCCCCTATGACGGCCGGCCGGCCTGCTGCGGCAACAACAACTGCATGCCCGTTTGTCCGATCGACGCGCAGTATAATGGCGCGATCTCGGCCGCCAAAGCCGGGCGGCCGGCACGCGGATCATTGCCAATGCGGTCGTCTACAAGATCGAAGCCGACCCCAAGGGGCGGATCACCGCCGTTTACTATCTCGATCCGGACAAGGCCACCCATCGCGTGACCGGCCGGGCCTTCATTCTGGCCGCCAACGGTCTGGAGAGCCCAAAGCTTCTCCTGATCTCGACCAGCGACAAATACCGTAACGGCATCGCCAACAGCTCGAATATGGTCGGCCGGAACCTGATGGACCATCCGGGCAGCTCGGTCGAGTTCATGGCGGACGAGCCGATCTGGTACGGACTCGGCCCGCAGCGTCCAGGAAGCATCGACAATACGCGCGATGGCCCCTTCCGGGCGCATCGGTCGCCTTTGCGTATCGACTTGGCGAACACGTCGCCGGTCCGTGACCTGACTGAAAGGCTGATCGCGCAGGGCTATTACGGGAAGGCGCTGAACAAGAAGATCGCAGAGCAGGCCGAGCGCTATGTGCTGCTCAAGAGCCTGTTCGAGATACTTCCCGACCCGCAGAACCGGGTCGTTCCCAGCGCGACCGAGAAGGATGCCTGGGGCATTCCGCGCATGGAAGTACGCTATAAGTTCCCCGAATACGTGCACCGAGGATACGATCAGTGCAGGCTGGACTTCCAAGCCATCGTCGCGCGGCTGAATGCAAGCGATGCCGTCTACAGCAAGCGCGGAGTCTACGACAACAATCAGCACATCACCGGTACCATGATCATGGGCTCGGACCCTAAGGACTCCGTGGTCGATCGCGATGGTCGTACGCATGATCACGAGAACCTGTTTATTTGCGGCACCGGCGTGATGCCATCCTGCTCGACCGTGAACTCAACGCTCACCGGTACCGCGCTCGCCCTGCGTACGGCCGACAGGGTTCTGACGACCCTCTAATCACAGGGGGGCCGGCCGCGGAAAGGGATTCCGATGCTGACGAAAGCGGCACGCGCGGCGTTGATGTTCGCCATCCTGGCGCTGGGCTCCGGCACCGCGCTTGCCCAGAACGCCGACCGGATCAAGCGCGGGAAATATCTCGCCACCGCGGCGGACTGCATTGCCTGTCACATGGCTGATCCGTCCAAGCCCTTTGCCGGCGGCTACTCGATCGAGACGCCCTTTGGCGTGATCTATGGCACCAACATCACTCCGGACAAGGAGACCGAAATCGGCAACTGGTCGGATGACGAGTTTGTGCACGCGGTTCGCGAAGGTATCGCGCCGGGTGGTGTGCAGCTTTATCCGGCCATGCCTTACGCCAGCTTCGCCAAGATGAGCCGCGACGACGTCTTGGCGATCAAGGCTTATCTGTTCAGTCTCCCCGCCATCCTCCAGCCGAACGAGCAAACCAGGCTGCCGTTTCCGTTCAACCAGCGATGGCTGATGGTTTTCTGGAACCTGCTAAACCTGAGAGGCGGCGAACTCACCCCCGATCCGGCGCACGATCAGGCCTGGAACCGCGGCCGTTACCTGGTCGAGGCGCTCGAGCACTGCGGCGAATGCCATACGCCGCGCAACGTCATGCAAGGCGTGGAGACGAACCACAACCTCGGCGGCGGAAATCTCGAGACATGGTTGGCCTTCAACATCACGCCCGACGGGAACGCTGGCGTCGGCGGCTGGAGCGAGGATGAGATCGCCGACTATCTGCGCACCGGCAATGTCGCGGGCAAGGCCAGCGCCAGCGGACCGATGGCACAGGCGGTCGAGCACAGTCTCCAATATCTCTCCGATACGGATCTGCGGGCGATCGCGGTGTATCTGAAGGCGGTAGCGGCGGTTCCGGATGGCAGCGGCAAGCCGCGCTATGCGTGGGGCGAGCCGATGCGGCAGGCCATCCTGCGCGGGACCCCCTCCAACGATCCGGGTGAGGGGCTCTTTCTCGGCAATTGCGCGACCTGCCACGGCGCCGTCGGCGCCGGCCGCGGCCAGGGGCTCGGCTCCTACCCCTCGCTGTTTCACCACAGCTCGGTCGGCTCGTCCGATCCGCGCAACCTGATCACGGTGGTTCTGCGCGGCGTCAACCGCAAGATGACCGGGAGGGACGTCTTCATGCAGGGTTTCGCCGGCCTGCTCGACGACCAGCAGATTGCAACCCTCGTCAACTACGTGCGCCGGCAGTTCGGCAACGGTTCGACGAACGTGACGGCCGACGACGCTGGGGCTCTTCGCCGCGGCGGTGCCGCCAACATCACTCCGCTACTGATAGGCGGCGCGATTGCCGCCGCCGTGATCCTCGTCATCGTGGCTGCCGTGATCCTGTACTTGATCCGCCGCCGTCGCTTGCATCGCCCCGCAGCAACGTGAGCGGCCAGACACCCACCCGCCCCACCGGGTTGATCTCAAAACCGGGAAGGCGGTTCGGGCACGTTCCGATTGGGCGCTGCCGGTTCACTTGGCCGCAGGCGTGGGCGGGGGATCGATCTGCACGGTCGCGGTCATGCCGGCTACCAGGTGCACGCCATCGGGCACCTGATCGATATGGATGCGCACCGGTATGCGTTGCGCCAGACGCACCCAGGTGAAGATCGGGTTGACCGAGGCGAGCCCTTGCTTGGCCGCCTGCGCATTTGCGACGTTGATTGCGCGGGCGATGCTGTCGACATGGCCGCGAACGATCTGGTGGTAGCCCATCAGCTTGATGGTCGCAGGGTCGCCGTCACGGATCGCGCCGACATTGGTCTCCTCGAAATACCCGTCGATCCAGAACGAATCCGCGTTGACGACCGAGATTTCGTTCTGCCCGACGGTGGCGTAGTCGCCGAGCTGCGCCAACAGGTTGGTCACCCAGCCATTGACCGGGGAGCGGATTTGCGTGCGTTCGAGGTTCACCCGCGCCTGGTTCAGATTGGCGACGGCCTGCTGATATTGCGCCTGATTAGACAGCGCGGTGGTCTCGTAGGTCTGCCGCTCCTCGACTGTCGTTGTCAGAGTGGTCAATTTCTCCCGGCGCTTTGCCTGTATCTGCGCGTTTTGTGCATTGACCTGCGCCTGCTGCACCGCCGCTTCGGCGAGGCTGACGGCGATCTTGTAGTTGGTCGGGTCGATCACCATCAACAGGTCGCCCTTGTGCACGAGCTGGTTGTCGGCGACCGGCAGCTCGACGATCCGCCCGGCAACCTCGGGCGCCATCGTCACGACGTAGACGCGCACCGTGCCGTCGCGCGTCCAGGGCGCGCCCATGTAGGCGTTCCACATCGCCCAGCCGAGCGATACGGCCAGTGCGATCGCGCCCAACGTGATCAGAATGGGAAGGATGCGGATCCGGCGCTTGGGCGTATCGCGGGCGGTAATCAGCGGCGACAGGACGTCGCGGCTCGCGCCTTTTGTCGTGACGTCTTCCGATCTGGATTTGACGTCGGCCACGAGGGGGCTCAGCGCGCGACGAAGAGGACGATCGACGAAAGCATGATCATGTACACCGCAACCTCGAACAGGCCCGGATGCCAGACCTGGCGCAACAGCCCGAAATGGTTCGCCAGCCGGCGCAATGGGATAAAGATCAGCCACGCCACGACCATCATCAAGGAGATCGGGGCGACATAGACGCCGAAGAGGTTGATCTCGGTGAAGTTCACCGCACCGTCCCTGCGTCGAAATATGAGGGATACTGGGCAAGCGCCTCCGAGATGGCAAGAATGCTGCCGCGCGCCCGAAGCCTGACCGACCTCCCCGGCCCGGCCCTGGGCGACGCGGCCAGGGCTCGGTCGACTCCGGCGAGGCGCTCGATCGCGAGCGCGCTGTTGCCTCGCGCCACGGCATCGAGCGCTTTATCGAGATCGGCGCCGAGTTCGAACCGGTCGGCGAGATGGCGCAGGCGGATGATCTCGGTCCCCACCGAGAGCGCCGCGACGAGCTGCGCGCGCTGCACCGGCTCTGCCTCTTCCGCCAGCACCGACAGGCGGCTGTACACGCGACCCTCCCAGTCATCGGCCGTCTGTGGGATCGAACCCGTCGCCAGCCGGCGCAGGTCTCGCAACGTGAGGGTCAACAGCCGGCGGGTTCGGAATGCGGGCGACAGCGGCGGCATCAGCCGGAAGGAGAGCGCGCCGAACCCGAAGCCCACAACGATGGCCAGCGCCGAATTGTAGAATTGCTGGGTATCGTAGGTCATCGGGTTCGCCGGCGCGAGAAAGGGAATAAAGTTCAACGTCATGCCGATGAAGAGGCCGGTCTGCCAAGGCTGGGCGATAAGGGCGCCGACCGGCACCAGGACGAGAGCGATCCCGAGGCTGAAGCCGGCGAAGGTCTCGGCGCCCGGCAGCACCGCGAATTTGACGATACCCGCCAGAACGGCGCCGATGGTGTTGCCGAGGGCCGCGGTCATCGTGATCACGTAAGCCTGATCGCCTTTCGGCGAGAACAGGATAACGACGATCGCGGCGAAAATGATGGCCGAGGCGCCGTTCGGCCAGGCGGTAACGATCCAGAACAGCTCGACCGCACCGATCGTCACGAACACGCGCGCTGCGTTGACAAGAGGAGGAAGCCAATCCGGAACATACAATCGGGCGACGCTGCCCCGCCGAACCGCGCGAGCTTGATCATCGACCAGCAAAGCCAAGCCGTTGAGCGCGCGCGACAAGCCGAGCAGCGCCTCGGCCGTGCGGTCGGCGAGCAGTCGCACCGATGGCGTCCGGGCCGGCAGGGAGGTCAGCGCCCGCACCGCCGCGATGCATACCCGGCGCAGGCGCGACGGCTCCGTCTTCCAAATCGCCGGGTCGGCTTGCCCCGGCGCCGAACGCAGCTCCTGCGGGAGGTTCCGCAGGATGATTTCCGATTGCTGCCGGCCCGCTTCCTCCCGGCAGCTGCTCGAGGTGATTGGCGACGGTGCGCCAGCCGGACAAAGCGGCGAACAGCCCCTCAACCGCCGCCTGCAATAGCCGCGAGCGATAACGCAGATCGGAGGATTCCCCGATCGCCTCGTCGATAACCGGATCGAGCGCGATGACGCGGCGGATCAGATCGCGCCGAGCCTCCCGCGTCTGCGCCTGTTCCGGCCCGGACAGCCGGAATGAGCCGGCCAATCGTCCGGCGATCTCGGACGATAGAGCGGCGAATTGGCCAGCCAGCCGGCGCCGGGCGCCGCCGAAATCGGTCGCGACGAGGACAATGCCGGCGCAGACGATGCCAATCAGGATTTCGCTGGCGCGGGTCACTGCGAGGGTGAAGGCCTCTCCGCTCGTACCCCCGGTCGCGCCGAGCTCGGCGCTCGCGATGATCGCGGCCGTGTAGCCGGCCAGCGCCGCGGCGTAGGCGGCAAAATTGCGCAGGATCGTGGCCACGAGACCGCAGGCGGCGCCCCACAGCGCCAGACCCACCAGGAAGCCGGTTCGGTCTTGCGGAAAGCACGCGGTCAGAATCACGATCGCGACCGCCCCGATCACCGTCCCGACCATGCGGAACGCACCCTTGCGCAGCGAAGCGCCGAGACTAGGCTGACAGACGATCGCGGCGGTGCCGCCGGCCCAATATGCGTCGTCGAGCTGGAGCCAAAACGCGACGTAGAGCGCGAGGCAGACCGAAGCCCAGAGGCGCAAGCCGAACAGCAGCGGCGGACCCGCCGACCGGATCGCTGCCGCCAGCCGCTCGACATTCCAGGCCGCATTCGGTCGAGGCGATGATCGCCGCGGCGGCTCCGGCGCCAAACTTTCAGCGTGGCTCACCAGCGCTGCCCGCCATCAATATTGACCGGCTGGGTCATCGAGCTTCCAGCCCGCTTGGCCGGCCGGACGACATTCCGTCCTATTTGCCGCGGCGATGGAGTAGCATTAACCGGCTGACTTTTTGAAAGCCAACAGGGAGAAATGAAATGAAGCTCGGCATCGCGCTCCTGACGGCCGGCGGGCTCGCCGCCGCGTCGCTTCTGGCGGCGCCGGCGGCGCGGGCCGCGGGCGTGCTTACGCTGACTTCGTCGGCGATCCAGGACAACGGCACGCTCGCCATCAAAAACGCGTGCAGCGACAAGCAGAGAAGCCCGAATTGCGTCGGCGAGAACATCTCGCCGCCGCTCGCCTGGTCGAACGTCCCGGACGGCACCAAGAGCTTCGCCCTCTTGCTGTACGACCCCGAAGGACGCGCCCCGGCCGGCGTGTCGCATATGGTGGTCTACGGGATCCCCGCCAACGTGACGAGCTTCGCCGAGGGCGAGCTCGGCAAGCCCTCCGACAAATTCGTCGGCGGCAAGAGCACGATGAACCAGCCGGTCTACACCGGCCCGGGCACGCCGCCGAACACCGATTGGCACCACTATACGTGGACCATCATCGCCACCGACCTCGACCCCAAGGCGCTGCAGCCGGGCCTGACGCGCGAGGAGCTGGCCACCGCCCTCAAGGACCATGTCAAGGGCTCGGCCGGGCTCGTCACCCGGTTCAAGCACCCGTAACGGTCGTCCGCTTAAGAGCCACGACTTGAAGTGATTCCATCCACGTCATCAGGCTGTTCGTCGTTCCCGCGAAAGCGCAAGGCTGTCCGGGGAAAATTGGGTCTGCAATCTAGTCATGTTTGGTTTTGTGCAAAACAACTTTAATCGTCTTGCGGGCTGAAGGCCCACGGGTCAAGCCCACGACTGTCCGGTTCCGCTTCGGAGAGGGACAAACACGATAGCGATGCACCGTCAGCACAACCGTATATCGTCATGGCCGGGCTTGTCCCGGCCATCCACGCGCCGCGCACCGGCGTTTGGAAGACGTGGATGCCCGTGACGAGCACGGGCATGACGAGCTGGGGTTGTGATCCAATACCAGCCCCACAACGATTTCGGCGAACCGGACAGCCGTGGGTCAAGCCCGGCCAAGACGGCTTTATATTGGTCGAAGGGGCATTCCGGGGATCACGCGGGGGCGACGATAACCCACAGAGCATAGCGCGCTTTATTTCGGGTCGGACTAAGAGACGAGGCAGGCCGAGGCGCTGACGCCTCGGTCGGGCTGCGGGGACGCCGCATCGTAGGGCACGCCTTCGTCGGGGTCGCTGTTGACCTTGGCGAGACCGCTCGTCACCGGGGGCTGGTCGGGATCGCTGCCGGAGACGATCGCGCCGCCCGACACCCGCTCGCCGCGGTAGGGCCACATCATCTGAAACCCTTCGAGCCGGCGGCCGGTCCCGCCCGGGACGTAGATCGTCGAGCTCAACAGAAAATCGTGGCCGGCGATCTCCGCCCCGACCGGCTGGTGCGTCTCTCCCCAGACCACGGTCTCGCCGGCGAACCAGGCGTTCAGCGCCGCGGTGTCGTCGTGCCGGCCGTCGCCCCACAGCACCAGATGCTCGCCGATGCATTTCGGCGATTCGGCCGCCCCTATCGGCGGCGAGCCGAGCGCCGCCGCGAGCAGCAGGGCGGCGAGGCGTAACCTTCTGCGGCTTTGGGCTGCGGGCCGATGACGAGCCATGACGAATTCTCGCACGCCGCCGGGCCGCGGACAACGGTCGGCCCCGGCCTGCGCCGGCGTTGACAGTGCTTGGCTCTCGACTGTAGCCTGCGGTCCTGCTTCCGCGGTTTCGCTCGAAAATTACTTGAATGATGCAGGGAGCACGCAATCATGGCCGACCATAACGACCCGAACGCGGTCAACTCGATTTTTTCCGACATCGACGTCAGCGCCGCCGACCTTTACGACATCTTCGGCTTTCCGAGCAATGATTCGAGCGGCGGCGAGAAGGTCGTCATCGCCCTGACCTTCGCCGCGGCGCCGGCGGCCGGGGTTTTCGACAGCGACATGCTGTACCGGGTGCGCATCGCCCCCGATCGCCGGTTGATGCGGCCGCGCGACCCGGATCCGAGCCTCGCGAGCCTGTTGACCTATCTGGAAGGCGTCAAGACCAATTACCTGAGCGTGCTGCGGCCGTCGGAGGTGCGGGTCACGGTGGGCGCCGACAACCGCGCCAACATCCGCTTCATCAATTTTCCGGGCGGCGATTTCGCCGCGGCGGTGGCGACCAATCAAAGCCTCACCCTGAAATCGCCCGGCGGGCACGCGATCAAGGCCTTTGTCGGCGGCCGGGACGACGCCTTCTTCAACGATCTGCCGGGCTTTTTCCGCTCGATCAACTATGCGCCGCAATTCTATCACGTGCCGCACACGATGCCCGAGCTGCGGGAGCTGCCAATCCCGAAGACCTTCCTCGAGCTCGAAGGGAACGACCTGTTCAATTTCGACCCCGCCTTCCCGGAATGGGGCCACGGCGCAAAAAAAGACCTGCCGCCCGGCCCGCTGACCTGGGCCGGCGCCCGCTTCAAGAAGGACGCGAACGGCAATTTCCGCTTTGTCTATTCGGGGGTGGACGCGCGGGCCGGGCAGAACTGCAACGCCATCGTCCTGGAATTGCCGCTCGCGTTCCTGACCGATCGGCCGGCCGAGCGCCGCGTCGTCAACGCCTGGGGCGAAAGCTGGGTGTTGAAGGCGTCGGCCAAGGTCGAGACGATCCCCGACGACCCGTTGTGGATCGAGCACCCGCATGCCTTGCTCGACGCGCTGACCCTCGACGACGAGCTGAAGCGGTACAAGCTCGTCGACACCGACGGCCAGGCCTTCGCCGACGCCGCCTTGAGCGAGCGCGAGGACAACCGGCAATTGGGGGCCAACAATTTCTGGCTGGCGCCGCATTTCATCAGGCGGCTGGGGCATCTCGGCTGGGGCTTCGGGCCGTCGATCACGGCATTGGGGCTCGCCTGCGCCTTCGACCACGACAACTCGCCGGTGTCGGTGCACCGCACCTACGCGCTGGTGGCCGAGGCCTTTCCGCGGGTCAAAAAAATCCTGTTTCAGGAGCTCAACATGCCGGACCAGAGCTGGAACCCGAAGGGATTGCCGATCCCGTTGCGTCGGGCGGTCGACATCTTCATCCCCAACGTCAACTCGATCGACATGGACACGACCGGCACCTGGCCATTCGGTCGGCGGCTGGAAGACCAGGTCGCAACCCGCTTTCTGTCGACCTTTCTCGACATGAGCGCCAGCCTCGACGGCAAGCCCTACAATGTCGAGCTGCTGAACGACCCGGCATTGTGGCGCAACGCCCCGATCGAGCCGAAGACGCCGCCCAACCCGCTGAAGAACGACAAGGAATTTCTGCCGGACTTCCCGTATCTGGCCGCGCCCTGGTAGCGCCTTGACACGCGGCTACGCCGCCGAAATCGGCGGCATCGAGGACAGCATCGCCGCGCTCGGCGGCGCCGCGGCGCTGTCGGCGCCGACCGACAGCGCGCGGGTCACGCAATATGTTTACCGGCTCTATCAGCGGGCCTCGATCGCCGGCGATCCGGCGGCGTTGCCCGAGGTCGAGGCGGCGATCGCCCGCGCCGTCCCGCTGCTGGCCCGGCCGGGCGACCTTTATCTGCTCAAGGCCAATGTCGCCTTCAAGCTGCACCGGCTGGAGGATGTCGAAGCGGCCCTGTCGGCCGTCCCGGCGGTCTACGAAAGCGCCGAAGGCCGGCTGATCCGGGCCGATCTCGATTTCCAGCACGGCCGGTATCGCGAGGCCGAAGAAGGCTGTCGCGAAGCGCTGGCGGCCGACCGGTCGTGGGCGGCGCTGGCGCGGATGGCCTATATTCGCGGCAAGATGGGCGACCCCGACCGCGCCGACCGGCTTTTCGCGGAGGCGCAGGACGGGTTGACGGGGAAGGAAATGCGCTCCTTCGCCTGGCTCGAAACGCAGCGCGGCCTGCTCGATTTCGCGCATGGCCGGCTGGCTGCGGCCGGCGCGCATTACCGCCGCGCCGACGCCGCCTATCCCGGCTATTGGCTGGTCGAGGAGCACATCGCCGAATTGCTGGGGGCCGAAGGCCGATTTGCCGAAGCGATCGCGATCCTCGAGCGGCTGGCGCCCGGCGCGCGCCGGCCGGATTTGGCGCAGGCGATCGGCGAGCTTTATCAAGCGGCCGGCCGGACCGAGCGCGCCCGTCAGTGGAGCCAGACGGCGTTGGCCGCCTATCTGCAATCGGCGCGGCGCGGCGAGGCGCATTATTGGCACCACCTCGCGGATTATTACGCCGATGTCGCCGAGGACGGGGCGCGGGCGGTCGAATGGGCGCAGCGGGATCTGCGGCTGCGGCAAAATTTCTCGACGCAAGCGGCGCTCGCCTGGGCGCTCTACCGCGACGCCCGCTTTGCCGAGGCGCGTCATTGGAGCGAGCGGGCATTGGCCTCGGGCGTCGTCGACGCCCGGCTGCTGCTGCAGGCCGGCGCGATCTGCATCGCCGCGGGGCACGAGAGCGACGGCGAACGCTATTCGGCTGCGGCGAGGCGGCTCAACCCCGCAGTCGACAAATTCCACATCCACCATTGAAGCCCGGACGCGGCTGTAGGATGGGTTGAGCAGCGCGAAACCCATCGACGCAACAGATGGGTTTCGCTGCGCTCAACCCATCCTACAGGACTACAGAACTACTACAGTGCTCAACTTAGGCACAGGATCACCTTGTCGTCATGGCCGGGCTTGACCCACGGCTGTCCGGTTCCGCTTCGGAGAGGAACAAACACGATAGCGATGCATCATCAGCACAACCGGGTATCGTCATGGCCGGGCTCGTCCCGGCCATCCACGCGCCCCGTTCCGGCTTTTGGAGGACGTGGATGCCCGTGACGAGCACGGGCATGACGAGTTGTGGTTGTCCTCCAACACCAGCTCCACAACCGATTTCGGCGAACCGGACAGCCGTGGGCTTGACCCGGCCATCCACGCTCAGCGACATGGCCGTGCCGGTTCCGTGGATGCCCGGATCAAGTCCGGGCATGACGGTTGAAGAGCGGTGATGAATCATCTGAATGGGCCAGTGCGCTAGCGCGTGCGCCGGTATTCGTAATCCTCGCGCTCGCCGCCGCCGACCCGCAATTCCGGGCGCAGCGCCGGGCGCGTCGCATTGAGCCTTGCGTGGGCGTCGAGCGCCGCCTGGTCGCTCCAGCGCTCGAGCAGCGCGAGCCGGTCCGGGTTGACCGCGCTCTGGAAGATTTCGAACTGCTCGCAGCCGGGCTCCTGCATGCATTCGGCGCAGCGCGCCTTGTAGGCCTGCGCCAGCTCGGCGCCCCGGCCCGGCGCGGCGGTGATGCTGACGACGAGTCTCACTGACATGACCCCCTCCTTCTCGCGCCGCCGATGGCGGCGCCCGGGGCCGGCAGGCCTGCCGGCCCCGGGCGCCGCATCGCTCAGTTCAGGCCATAGAAGCCCATCGCCCCGCCGGCCATGATCTGGCGCTTGGTCTCCGGCGACAGCCCTTGCATGCGCTGCTCGATCATCTTGGGCGCGCCGGGGAAGAAGCCGTCAGGGTGCGGGTAGTCGGTCGCCCACAGGATCTTGTGCGGGCCGATATAATCGGCCAGCACCTTGATGCTGCCTTCGACCGGCTCGAACGAAATCCAGCAATTGCGCTGAAAGATTTCGGTCGGGCGCATCGACAGCCCGGAATCGTTGAACCCCTGGTCGTCGAAATGCCGGTCCATCCGATCGAGCCAGGGTGCTATCCAGCCGCCGCCCGACTCCAGAAAGCCGACCCGCAGCTTGGGATGGCGGTCGGCGACGCCGCCCCAGATGACGCTCATGCAGGCCAGCATCATTTCCATCGTGTGGCTGATGATGTGGCGGGCGCCGCGGCCCTCGAAGCGGTCGACGCCGACCGTCGGCATGCCGCTGCTGGCGCCTTCATGAAAGCCGATCGCGAAATCGAGATCCTCGGCCGCCTGCCAGAACGGCTCGTAATGCTTATCGTGGATCATCTTGTCGCTGTAGGGGTTGGGCCGGATGAACCCGCCGCGGAAGCCGAGCTCCTTCTTGGCGAAGCGCATCTCGTCGACCGCCAGCTCCACCGATTGCAGCGGCAGCATCGCGACGCCGAACAGCCGGTCGGGATAAGGCTTGCAGTAATCGGCGAGCCAGCGGTTATAGGCGCGGCAGACCGCGGCCGCGAGCGCGGGGTCATGGATCGCGCCGGCGAACAAGCCGAGGCTCGGATACAGAAAGGCCGCGTCGATGCCGTCGGCGTCCATGTCCGGGATGCGGGCGTGCGGGTCGAACCCGCCCGGCTTTCCGTCCTTGTATTCCATCGTATCGGCCGCGACCACACCCTGCCGCGCGCCGACCGCGCCGATCCGGCCGATGCCGCGCTGACCGTCGCCGACCGCCTGCTCCTCGATGACCAGCCGCTCCTTGCCGTTCTCGCCCTTGACGATCCGCGGCGCGCGGTCGCGAAATTTCGGGTCGATGTATTTGTCCCAGAGGTCCAATGGCTCGAGGATGTGCCCATCGGCATCGATGACGTTATAGGCGTGACCCATCATTCGTCTCCTATGGCTCCCTTCGGGAGGCTGCCGATGGTAATCCGGCGCGGCCGCCGGCGCGAGGCCTTATGTCGCAGCCGCGGCGCCACGACCCCGGCTCGGCCATTCGCCAAGCCGCAGCCGCGGCGGGAAGCTCATCTGGTGGCGGTGGAAGCGGGAGGGACTTTGCCCGGCCGCGCCGGCCGGGCGGGCGCTCAGCGGGCGCGCCGACGGCGGCGGACGATCGCGAGGCCGGCGAGACCGACGCCGAGCAATGTCAGGCTGGCCGGCTCCGGGGCCTTTCGGATAAAGAGCTTGCCGCTGTTCGCCGTCGCCGCCGCCGCCTGCCGGTCGGTCATCACAAAGGCGACCGCGTAGGCCCCGAGCGGCAGGTCGGGGCTGAAGGCGCCGCCCGAGCTGTTGATCGTCAGCAACGGCCCCGAGCCCTTCGACGCCTCATTCAGAAGCTGCGTGATGCTCAGATCGGCCTGATAGACGAAAAAGCCGGTCGCGGTCGGCACCAGGGCCTGCGTGGCCGGCAGAAAGGCCCCGATCGGATTGGCCGGGGAGCCCCCCGACAATCCGAGATAGTCGTCGAGCTTTTGGCCTTTCTTGCCGGTCCAGGCGGTCTTGCTGACGAGCGAAGCGCCGGTCGCCGGGATCAGGGCGGTGTTGGCGGGGCCGCCGTGAATTCCGCTGATCGTGAAGGTGGCCGCGCCGGGGATCGGGTCCTCGGTGTTCGGCACCAGGATGTCGATCTGATAGTCGCCGGTGACCGGGCCGCTGGAAGCCCAGAAGCCGAAGCCGGGCGGGTTCGCGCTGGTCGGCGTGTTGACGCCGTCGTCGCTGCAGGCGGGGGTCGGCGCGACGCAGAACGCGTGAAGCGGATGATTCTGTGGAGCCTTGTCCGGCCCGGCGACGGCGGACAGCGCCACCGACGACAGGATCGCCATGCCCTTGAACGCTGCGACGAGCAGCTTACGCATCGAGTTCCCGCTCCATCAATGCCGACAACGCGCCCGCACACTTATTACGCAACATCTATGCCAATGGAAAACCAGAGGCATAACAGCGTCTTGGGAAAAGAAGCCCGCGCTTCGGTGTAAGATATTTCGACACCCGCTCCCGCGCGGCCGGATTTTCCGGCCCCACCGGTCCCGAAGCGCCTTCCCTTAACCCAACGGTCGCGATCCTAGCACAGCTCGCGGGGTTTCGCCATCCCGCGCTTCGGCCACCGCACGGTTCTTATAACGCGTTGAGATATTTTGACGTATTCTTTCTCGATCGACCGCCGCCGACCGCGAAGGGCGCGGGTGTGGTCGGGCTCGCGAGCTGTCGCTTTTTCTTACACCGGCCCGGGCCTGGCCAGGCGGCGGCCGGCCATATCCCGCGAAATCCCCGATGCGCCTCCTCGCGGCGCGGGCGATGCCGCTTTACCACCGCCCGACAGGCCGCTTACCATGACGCTCCGGAGAAACGGGAGGAGCGATGCGCAAGTTCATCATCGAGCGCGAGCTGCCGGCGATCGGCAGCGCCGAGCGGCAGGCCCTGAGGGAGGCGGCGCAGAAATCGAACGCGACCCTGAGGGAGCTCGGCCCCGACATCCAATGGGTCGAGAGCTATGTCGCCGGCGACAAGACCTTTTGCGTCTACCTCGCCCGGGACGAGGCGATCATCCACGAGCACGCGCGGCGCAGCGGCTTCCCGGCCAACAAGGTCACCGAGGTCCGCCGCATGATCGACCCGACGACCGCGGCCGAAGCGTAGCCGACGGCGCCGCGGCCCCGCCCCGTCCGGCGGCGGGGCCGGTCGCCAGCCAACCCACCAAGCAAAACGCAGCGCGGCGGCCATCAGCGCGATGTCCTGGTCGGGGATGCTGGCGCCCTTTCGGGTGCGCAGCTTTCGCTGGCAATTTCCGGCTGACCTGCTGACCTCCTGGGGCGCCGAGATGGAGAATCTGGTGCTCGGCTGGTATGTCCTGGTCGAGACCGGCTCGGTGCTGCTCCTGACCCTGTTCTGGGCGTTGCAATATCTCGGCACGCTGCTGGCCCCGGTGTTCGGCATGGCCGGCGATCGGCTCGGCCACAGGCGCGTGCTCTCGTTGATGCGGGCGAGCTACGGCTTTCTGGCGCTGGCGATGATGTCGCTCGCCTTTTCCGGCGCGCTGCGCCCGGCGCACGCCTTTGTCATCGCCACGATGTCGGGCCTGCTCCGAACCTCGGACCAGGCGATGCGCAACGCGCTGGTCGCCGCGACCATCCCGGCCGACACTCTGGTGGCGGCGATGGGGATATCCCGCGCGACGGCGGATTCGGCGCGCATCGCCGGCTCGCTCGCCGGCGCCGGGTTGTTCGCGGCCTTCGGCATCGGCGCGGTCTATCTGGTCATCGCGGTCTTTTATGTATGCGGCTGGGGGCTGACCCTGGGGGTGGCCCGGGCCGGGCCGCGGCCGCTGCCGCCCGGCGCGCCTCGCCTGTCGCTGTGGCGCGACCTGAGGGAAGGCCTCGCCTATGTCTGGGACGCGCCGGCCTCGCTGGCGGCGATGTGGCTCGCCTTCCTGGTCAATCTGACCGCGTTCCCATTGACCAGCGGGCTCCTCCCCTATGTCGCCAGAGACGTCTACCATATCGATCAGACCGGGCTCGGCGCGCTGGTCGCGAGCTTCGCGCTGGGCTCCTTCTTCGGCTCGATCGCGATCAGCCTCGCCGGCCGGATGATCCGCCCGGCGCGGATGATGGTCGTCTTCGCCATCGCCTGGTACGCGCTGCTGCTGGTGTTCGCGCACATGCCGGGGCCGGCCAGCGGGCGGGCGGCGCTGATCCTCGCCGGCCTCGCCCAGAGCCTGAGCCTCGTGCCGATGTCGGTGCTGCTGCTGAGCAGCGCCGGCGAGCGGTTCCGCGGCCGGGTCATGGGGGTGCGGATGCTGGCGATCTACGGCGTGCCGCTCGGCCTGCTGGCGGCGGGCGGGCTGATCGACCGCATCGGATTTGCCGCGACCGCCTCGATCTATTGCATAACCGGCGCGGCGCTGACCCTGTTGATCGCCTTGCGCTGGCGGGCCGATTTGTGGCCGCTCAGCGCGCCGGCGAACGCGCGATAAACCAAGAGGAGGAGGAGGCAATGGCTACCCGCAGGGACCTGCTCGGCCCGGGCCAGCTCGTCCTCGGCACCGACTACCCCTACCCGTGGACCACCACCGCCGTCGACCACATCCTCGCCACGCCCGATCTGAGCGACGCCGAGCGCGCGGCGATGCTCGGGCAGACCGCCGCCGGCCTCCTCGGCATCAAGTCTTAGCGCTCAGAGCAAGTTTCGATCGAGCCCTGTAGGATGGGTTGAGCGCAGCGAAACCCATCTGCTGCGGCCGGTTCGATGGGTTTCGCGATGCTCAACCCATCCTACAGCTTTTCACTGCTGAACCGTATGGGGCTATTCCCAGAAGGCCTGGACGATCGTGTTGTTGTTGTCGAGGATCAGGTTGAGCCGGTTCGGGCTGTGCGTGATGCCCCGGATCCCGCGCGACGGGATGATCCAGCGCAGCACCTTGGGCAAATCCTCCTGGCGGACCACGCCCGGCTGACCGGGCTGCGCCTGGCCGCGCTCGGCGAACTTCTTGCCGACGCAATCCTTGCAGCTGTCGACATTGATCGTCACTTCGTTGTGGCCGGGGATCTGGTTGACCTCGACCGCATTTTCGGAGGCGCGCACGCGCACGCCCTTGAACGGGTGGCCCGGCTGCAACGGGAAGACCGCCGCGATCGGGACGAACCCCTCGGCCTTCTGCGATTGCACCGGCATGGTCGCGATGAACTGCAGATCGAGGATGTCGTCCAAGGGCTTGCCGGCGAATGTCGGGACCAGCTCCGGATCGCTCCACCCCTGCGACCCGGTCAGCCCGGTCACCCGGATGATGTCGAGCCTGGGCTCGGTCGTGGTGCGCAGGATCTCGACGCCGGTGACATAGAGCACCGGCAGCTCGGTCGCCGGCGTCGCTTCCGACGCGGTCTCCGGGTTCACCCCCTGAGCCTCCGGGGCGCCGTATTGCGGCGCCTGCCCCCCGAGGCTCGGTTGCGCAGGGGATTGAGCGAGGGCGAGCCCGGCCAGCCCCGCCTGCACCACCGCGGCAATCGCGCACGCGCCCAGCCGGCGGATCATCCTGTTCATCCTGTCCTCCGAATCGCCAGTGGTCATCGCCAAGCGGCGGCTGTGCGGTCGTGCGCCCGTCCGGCCGCGGCAACGCCGGACGCGGCCGCCTCTCCCGGGCGCACCCGCTCGAGCGCATCGAGCACGAGATCGGTCGCCCGCATCCTGGTCATGCGGCAGTAGGCGGTCTCGGCGCTGGCGAAGCTGCCGTTCTCGGCGAGCTTGTTGACCGGCTCGCCGCCGCCGCACACGCTGAAATACCCGCAGCCGTCGCGGCACAGGGCGACGCCGGCGGCGATGTCCGAATGCATCCTGCGAAAGGCCGGCCGGCCGGGCAGGTCGACGAGCGCGTCGCGATTGACGTTGCCCAGCAGAAAATCGTCGTAGGCCGGGTTCTTCAATCCGAGCAGCTCGGGCGAGAACGTCGAGATGTTGCCGGCCCAATCCATGCTGGTGATCGCGAAGGGCTCGACCAGCTGGTTGCGGAACGGGGCGTCGCGGGGCCGGATCACCTGCGCCAGCGCATGCTCGATCTCGCGGATGAACGCGATCGCGCCGGGGGCCTCGGACGACAACCGCCAGAACTCGCGCAGAAAGCCATAGTAGGCGTCTTCCGCCCCGGCTTCGCCGAAAGATTGCGAGACGTGGTCGCCCTCGCTTTCCTCGACGTTGAAGCACACCTCCTCGATCCCCTCGGCGACATAGAAGTCGAACATCTCGCGGGGCGCCGCCATGCTGTCGGTCGACAGCACCGAGATCACATGGAACGGCACGCCGCGCCGGCGCAGCAGCCGGATGCCGGCGATCGTCCGCTCGAAGGTGCCGCGGCCGGACCGGGTCAGCCGCTTCGCGTCGTGAAAGCGCCTGGGGCCGTCGATGCTGACCCCGAGATTGATCGACGCCTCGGCGAAGAACGCGCACCACGCCTCGTCGATCAAGGTCCCGTTGGTCTGAAACGAGTGGACGACCCGCAGTCCCGGGGGCTTCAGACCGTCGATCATCGCCAGGGCGTCCTGGTAGAACGCGATCGGCAGCACCATCGGCTCGCCGGCGTGCCACACCACCGACAGGGTTTCGCCGACCCAGCCCGATGCGAACACCTGAACGAACAGGTTGCGCAGCGTCTCGCGGGCGACCACGGCCTTTGAATTGCGGTCGGGGAGATAACAGTATTTGCAGTCGATATTGCAGAACGGGGTCGGCTGGACGACCAGCAGATCGATGATCGGCACGGCGCCGCCCGCTTCCGGGCCGTCGTCGCTCACCCGCTCACCAATTGCGCCAAAAATTGTTCCAATTGTTCCAATTGCGCCAATTGTTCCAGTTCGGCCAGCCGCCGCCGCCCCAGCCGGGCCGGCGCCAGCCCCAGCCGCCGTTGCGCCACCAATTGCCCCAGGCGAGCTTGAGGTTGTCGTCGGCGGGCCTGGCCGCCTCGGGACCGAGCACGCTCGACACCGCCTCGCGGATGGCGGCGAGCCGCTCGCCGACCGGAGCCGCCGGAGGCTGCAATGACGCGGGGTGCTCGCTCGCGGCGCCCGGCCCGGTCGAGCCGAGCAGCAGCGACACGCCCACCGCCCCCGCCGGAACGATCCCGCTCAGGATATCCAGATACTTCTGCTGCAGCGACATCGGACCCACCCCATCGAGCGCAAGCGCGCCCCTCTATAACAAGGGACGCTCGGCCCGGTCAAACCTGCCCGACCTCTATTAACGAAAAGTGATCGGCCGGTTCCGGCGAGGTCGAGACCGCGTCGCGGTTTGCGCGGCCGCCGGGGCTGATCGGCGAGGCCCGGCCGCCCGCCGGGGACGACGCTCGCAAGGATCCTGGCCACCTGATTCAGCAGCAAGTAGCTGTAGGATGGGTTGAGCTTGGCGAAACCGACAGAGGGTCGTCTCCCTCGCCCCGCGTGCGGGGAGAGGGCCGGGGTGAGGGGCAAGCCGATCAGGCAGAAGAATTGTCGCGTTGCGGGGCAGGGAGCAAAAGCGCGCTGAGCGCGCGCGATCGTTGCGGCGCGCGCTCACGCCGGCAGAATTGGTGCTGTGGACACGACTTCGCGGCCGGCGGCTTGCCGGTTTCAAATTCGTCCGCCAGGAGCCCATCGATCGCTGCTGCGTCGACTTCGTTTGCCGCGAGCGGCGCTTGATTGTCGAGCTCGACGGCGGGCAACCCTCGGAACGCCCCGAAGACGGGCAACGCGATAGCGAGCTGTCCGCCCTCGGCTATCGCGTGATCGGCATCTGGAACAACGATGTCATTGAAAACCTCGACGGGGTGCTCGAAACGCTCCTTTCCGAGCTCGAAAAATCGCCCCTCACCCCGGCCCTCTCCCCGCAAGCGGGGCGAGGGAGACAGCCGGTGTCGTTATCCCGTTTTCGTCAGAGGACGCGCTTGAGGTGCGCGCAGCATCGATGCGACCACGCCGGTGTAAGAAATCCGGTCCAGTGGTGGCGCCTGACGGATGGCTGTCATCGGCCACGGGTCCGCGCTCGTGCGCGGCCGAGAGCGGCCGGTATCTACGGCGGAAATGGATCCCGGCCTTCGCCCGGGAAGACGAGAACGCGCACGCCCTCACACTTTTTCGACGTTCCACATGAAGAAGGCCGGGCCCTCGATCACGCCCTTGAGGTTCTTGCGGTAGGCGGTCTTGTTCTTGTACTGCCCGGTCGGGACATAGGGCACGGTCTCGAAGGCGCGCTCCTGGATCTTGGCGGCGATCTCCTGGCGCTCCTCGGAATCCTTCGCCTTGAGCCACTGCATGCGCAATTCCTCGAGCTTGTCGTCCTTGGGCCAGCCGAACCAGGCGCCGTCGCCGTTGGCGCGCAGCATGACGTTGAGCGACGGATCGAGCAGGTCGGCCCCGACCCAGCCGGTCTCGAAAATGTTCCAGCCGCCTTCCGCCGGCGGCTTCTTCGACGCGCGCCGCGTCACCACGGTCCCCCAGTCGGCGGCGACGTACTCGACATTGAGGTCGAGCTTCTTCAACAAATCGGTCAGCACCAGCGCCTCGGCATGGATCAGCGGCTGGTCGACCGCGTCCATCAGGATGATCTTCTCGCCCTTGTAGCCGGCCTCGGCGATCAGCTTCTTGGCCGCGTCGAAATCGCGCTTGCCGGTCAGCACCGAGGAGCCCGCGTCGCTCGCCATCGGCGTGCCGCAGGTGAAGACCGACGGGCAGACGATCCAGTTCTTCTTGTCGCCGACATAGGCGGTCATGAAATCGGCCTGGCTGACCACCATCAGCACCGCCCGGCGCATCTTGACGTTGTCGAAGGGCGGGTAGAGCCAGTTGAAGCGAAAGCAGCCCTGGTTGCCGAGCGGGTCGGCCTGCACGACGGCGATGTCGGGGTTGCCCGCGAGCACCGGCCACAGATCGGGCGGCGGGTTCTCCCACCAGTCGGTCTCGCCGCTGTTGAGCGCGGCGAGCTTGGTCATCGCGTCGGGGATATAGAGCCATTCGACGCGGTCGACCTTGACCACCTTGCCGCCCGAGGCCCAGCTCACCGGCTCCGAGCGCGGCAGGTAATCGGCGTTCTTGACGTAGACCACCTTGTTGCCCGGCTGAAACTCCTCCTTGACGAATTTGAACGGCCCCGACCCGACCATCTCGGTGACCTGCGTGTAGGGGTCGGTCTTGGCCAGCCGCTCGGGCATGATGAACGGGGCGAGGCTCGACACCTTGGCGATCGCCTCGATCAGCAGCGGGAACGGCTCCTTCAGCCTGATCGAGAAATTCTTGTCGTCGCCGCCCTTCATCTCGTCGATATCGAGGGCGAGGGTCTGGCCCAGCGCGTCGCGCGCCATCCAGCGCTTCAGCGAGGCGGCGCAGTCGGCTCCGCGGACCGGCTGGCCGTCATGGAATTTCAGCCCGTCGCGCAACGTGAAATCGTAGGAGAGCTTGTCGGCCGAGACATGGTAGTCGCCGACCATCTGCGGGTGCGGCTTGAACTTGTCGTCAAGCGCGAACAGGGTGTCGAACACCATATAGCCGTGGTTGCGGGTGATGTAGGCGGTGGTCCAGATCGGGTCGAGGACGCGCAAATCCGACTGGGCGATGAAGCGCAAGGTCTTGTCGGCCGCGGCGCGCGCCTGCCTGCCGAAGCCCTGGGCGGCCAGCGCCGCCGCCCCCGCCGCCGCCGCAAACTCGCGGCGCGTCATCTCGTTCGCCATATTCGCCTCCCGGTTTTGGCGTTAACGCCATTTAAGGTTAGCAGGAAATCGGCGGCGCCGCGCCCCCATTGACGCCGGCGGGCCGACAGCCCCCTACTCCCGGGCCTGGTCCCGATGCGCCTCGACGATTTCGATTTCGACCTGCCGCGCGAGCTGATCGCCGCCCACCCGTGCACGCCGCGCGACGCGGCGCGGCTCCTGCTGATCCCGGCGGCCGGCGGGCTCGGGGATCGGCGAATCGCCGATCTGCCGGCGCTGCTGCGGCCCGGCGACCACCTCGTATTCAACGACACCAAGGTGATCCCGGCGCGGCTCGCCGGCCGACGCGGCGCGGCCTCGGTCGAGGTCATGCTGCACCGCGACCTCGGCGGCGGGGCGTGGCGCGCCTTCGCCCGCGGCGCGCGCCGATTGCGGCCCGGCGACCAGATCGCCTTCGCCGAGGGCTTCGCCGGCGTGGTCGTCGAGAAGCACCCGGAGGGCGACCTGACCCTGCGCTTCGGCCTCGACGCGGCGGCGTTCCGCGCGGCGCTGGCGCGGCATGGGACGATGCCGCTGCCGCCCTACATCCGCCGCCCGCGCGCCGGCGTTGCGCGCGACCGGACCGATTACCAGACGATCTTCGCCCGCGCCGAGGGCGCGGTGGCGGCGCCGACGGCGGGCCTGCATTTCACCCCCGCGCTCCTCGACGCGCTGAGCGGGCGCGGCGTCGGCTGGACCCTGCTGACCCTGCATGTCGGGCCGGGCACCTTTATGCCGGTCAGGGAGGCGGACCCGCGCGACCATCGGATGCACGCCGAATGGGGCGTTTTGTCTGAGGATGCCGCGGCCCGCATCGCAACCGCCCGCGACGCCGGCGGGCGCATCGTCGCGGTCGGCACGACGAGCCTGCGCCTCCTCGAAAGCGCCGCGGCCGAGACCGGCCGGATCGAGCCCTTCGCCGGCGAGACCCGCCTCTTCATTCTGCCGGGCTACCGCTTCCGCGCGATCGACATGCTGCTGACGAACTTCCACCTGCCGCGCTCGACCCTCTTGATGCTGGTCGCGGCGCTCGCCGGGCTCGACCGCATCAAAGACGCCTACGCCCACGCCGTCGCCGGCGGCTATCGCTTCTTCTCCTATGGCGACGCCTGCCTGATCGAGCGGCCGCGTCTGCCTGTGTCCGAAGGCGCGGCCGGCGCCCCCTCCCCGCCCGTCGCGGCGGAGAGGGGGTCGGGGTGAGGGCCTGCCGGATCAGGGCGAGGCGTGGCCCATGAAGATCTGCGGGATCGGCTGGCCCCAGGGGCCGCCGGTCCCCTCGCCGCGCTCCAGCAGGTTGGGCGGGGTGCGGGCGTTGAGCACGTCGGTGTCGGCCCAGTGCTCGTGCACCCGGCCCCACGGGTCGGCCCAATAGTCGAAGAGCTGGCTGCCGATCAGATGGCGGCCGATCCCCCACATGTGCTGGTAGCCCTTGCCTTCGAGATGCTCGTGGCCGGCCATCACGTCGTCGATGTCGGCCGCCTCGTAGGACAGGTGGTTGAGGCCGCTCTTGTCGCCGCGGATGCAGAAGAAGGCGTGATGGTCGACATAATCGTCGCCGCGGTCGAGCCGGTTGAACGAGCCGACGATGTTGGCCTTGTCGCCGGCGTAGAACTCGTCGGAGCAGCGGAAGCCCAAGGTCTCGCGGTACCAGCCGAGGGTCTTTTCGAAATTCTTGCTCATCACGACAAAATGGCCGAGCCGCTTGACGTGCGAGGGGCCGCGCTCGATCCGGAAGAGCTCGCCCTTGCGCCGGTATTTGTCGTCGCCGGAATTGACCTTGGGCCGCTGGACCGGGATCGGGGCCAGCATCTGCATGCCGTGGATCACCTCGACCTGGTAGCCGTCGGGGTCGCTGAGCCGCACCCGCTTGCCGCCGCCGGGCTCGTCGACATCCTCGATCTTCGAGGCGCCCTGGACCCGGGCCACCCGCTCCAAATCCTCCATGCCGGCGGCGTGGACCGCGATCCCGACATAGCGCGGCTCGCCCAATTCGGTCACATGGAGATGATGCGGCGCGTCGGTGCCGCGCATGTAGAGCGCGTTCTTGGTGCGGTCGGCGCGGACCATGCCGAAATCGGTCAGGAACGCTTCCTGGCGGTCGAGGTCGGGCGAGCGCAGCCGCCCATAGGCGAGGTCGTAGGCTTTGATGACGGGCATGAGCCTCTCCCTGAGAAATGCACGTTCGACCGATCTTAGGGCTAGTCCCGACATGCCGCAAATCGTTCCAGCCAACTGCCGTCGCCCCCGCGAAAGCGGGGGTCCAGAGCAAGCGTTCCAGCCCATGCAACCCTGGCTTCCCGCTTTCGCGGGAATGACGAGTAAGCCGTTGACGACTTGTGCGGCCTTCCGAGTCGGGCCGATCTTAGGATATTTCGCCCTGCCCTGCAACTCCCCGCCTGCGCCGCGGTGCGGTAGAAGGAGCGATCACGCGCCGGGAGGTGGGGATGAGCACGCTCGACCAGTATGCGACCAAATACCAGTCGGCGCGGCTGGCGCGCCGCGACGGCATCCTCGAGGTCACCCTCCACACCGAGGGCCAGTCGTTGCGCTGGGGGTTTCTGCCGCACGGCGAATTGCCCGAGCTGTTCCACGACATCGGCGCCGACCGCGACAACCGGGTGGTGATCCTGACCGGGACCGGGGCCGAGTTCTCCGGCCCGCGGGCCACACCCGGCACCTCGTCCTTCCCGACGCGCCCGTCGATCGAGCGCATCGACCGCATCCATTGGGAGGGCCGGCATCTGTTGATGAACCTCCTCAACATCGAGGCGCCGGTGATCAGCGCGATCAACGGTCCGGCCTGGCGCCATTCCGAGATCCCGCTCTTGTGCGATATCGTGCTCGCCGCCGACACCGCGCAATTCCAGGATTCGGCGCATTTCGCCTCGGAGGTGGTGCCGGGCGACGGCATGCACATCGTCTACCCGCTGCTTTTGGGGATGAACCGCGGCCGCTACTTCCTGCTGACCGGGCAGACGCTCGACGCCCAAAAGGCGCTCGAATTCGGCCTCGTCGCCGAGGTGCATCCGCCCGACAAGGTGCTGGCCCGCGCCTGGGAGATCGCCGAAGACCTCGCCAAGAAGCCGACCTTGGCGCTGCGCTATACCCGGCTGCTGCTGACCGAGGCGCTGCGGCGGCAAATGCACGACCTCTTGGGCTACGGTCTCGGCATGGAGCTTCTGGCGCTCGGCGAGAAGCCCGAGGGGCCGGCGTAACCGGACGCGGGCGCTGTTGTCGCGCCGGGCAAAAGGCCGGACAATAGCCGCCCTCACCATCGGGAGGCCGGGCAATGCCGGCTGACATCGCGCAAGCCCTGCCCGCCCCGGCGGCCCGTCCGCGGGCGCGAGGCCGGTCGTGGCGCGGCCATCTGCTGGGCTCGGAATATGCCTGGGCGGTCGCCTTCTGCGTGCCGTACGCGGCCGTGTTTCTGGCGTTCGTCGCCTATCCGGTCGCCTTCGGCATCTGGATGGGCAGCGACCCCGGCCTCTACGGCACGCTGGTTTCCGACCCGATCTACCCCCAGACCGTCGTCAACACCGCGCTCTATCTCGGCGTCGCGATCAATCTCAAAATGTTCCTCGCCCTGCTGCTGTCGGGCTTCTTCGTGCGCAAGGGCTGGTGGGTCAAGGCGCTGCTGATGATCTTCGTGCTGCCGTGGGCGGTTCCGGCGCAGCCGGCCTACATGTCGATCCACTGGATGCTCAACGGCGATTGGGGCCTCGTCAACAACCTGTTGTGGCATCTTTTCGGCGTCGCCGGCCCGGACTGGCTCAGCCACCGCTGGAGCGCGCTCGGCGCGGTGATGGCCTCGCATATCTGGAAGTGGCTGCCGTTCTGGACGGTGATCCTGCTCGCCGGGCGGCTGGCGATCCCGTCGGAGGTTCAGGAGGCGGCGAAGGTCGACGGCGCTTCCGGGCTGCGCATGTTCGCGCACATCAATTTTCCGCTGCTCGGCAACCTCTATCTGATCTGCACCCTGCTCACGACGATCTTCGCGCTCGGCGACTACAACGCCGTCTATTTCGTCAGCGGCGGCGGCCCGGCGAATTTGACCAATGTATTGGCGACGCTCAGCATCCGCTACGCGTTCGACATGGCCCAGCCGCGGCTCGGGGTGGCGGCGGTGTTCTCGGCGCTGCCGCTGTTGATCCCGCTGGTGATCATCCTGATGCGCAGGCTGCGGACATCGCAGGTCCAGTTCTGACGACGACACAACAACGGGAGGGCTCGGAGATGATCGACAGACGGCTTGCGTTGCAGATCGGAATGGGCGCGTCGGTCCTCGGCCTGATCGGCGGCCGAACGGCGTGGGCGGCGGACCAGAAGATGGTGCTCAAGGTGTCCGACGTGCACCCGGAAGGCTACCCGACGGTGCAGGCGGTCGAGAACATGGGGAAAAAGCTCGCCGAGGCGACCGGCGGGCGGCTGACCATCCAGATGTACGCGGCGATGCAGCTCGGCGGCGAGAAGGAGGCGATCGAGCAGGCGCAGGTGGGCGCGATCCAAATGGCGCGGGTCAGCGTCGGCGCGCTCGGGCCGGTCGTCGACGACCTCAACGTCTTCAACCTGCCGTTCCTGTTTCGCAGCACCGCGCATATGGACAAGGTGATCGACGGGCCGATCGGCCAGGCGCTGCTCGACAAGGTCACCGACAACCCGAACACCCACCTCGTCGGCCTCGCCTTCATGGACGCCGGCGCGCGCAACCTCTACGACACCAAGCGGCCGATCAAGGACATCGCCGACGTGAAGGGCCTCAAGGTCCGCGTCATGGGCAACCCGATGTTCGTCGACATGATGAACGCGCTCGGCGGCAACGGGGTGGCGATGGGCTACGACCAGGTGTTCAGCGCCCTGCAGACGGGCGTCGTCGACGGCGCCGAGAACAACCCGCCGAGCTTTTATTTCGACAACCATTACCAGGTCGCCAAGTACTACACCCTGACCGAGCACCTGATCGTGCCCGAGATGCTGGTGTTTTCGCGGCCGGTCTGGGACACGCTTTCCAAGGACGACCAGGCGCTGATCAGGAAGCTGGCGCGCGAGGCGCAGCTCGACGAGCGCCGCCTGTGGAACGAAAAGGAAGAGCAGGCGATGGCCAAGATGAAGGCCGCCGGCATCGACATCATCACGATTTCCGACAAGACCCCGTTCCAGAAGGCGGTAAAGCCGGTCTGGGACAAATACGGCGCCAAATACGCCGACCTGATCAAGCAGATCGAGGCGGTCGATTGAGATTGCAGCCATTTCCGACACAGACATGCGCGTGTTGGTTCGTCTTCCCGGCGCAGGCCGGGACCCATTGCGGAGTTGGATACCGGCTTTCGCCGGCATGACGGGATGAGGATCGCGGGAAAATGACGGCGGCCGGCCGCCTGCGCCGGGCGATGGATGCGCTGTACTTTGTCTGCGCCGTCGTCTCCGGCTCGGCGTTGGTGCTGATCTCGGCGGTGATCCCGTGGAGCGTCTACACCCGCTATGTCCTCAACCGCGCCGCCTCGTGGCCGGAGCCGATGGCGATCCTGTTGACGATCGTGCTGACCTTTTTCGGGGCCGCCTCCTGCTACCGCTCCGGCGCGCACATGCGGGTGTCGGTATTGGTGCGGATCCTGCCGGATTTCTGGCGGCGGCTCTTCGAATCGATCGCCGAGCTGCTGACGGCGCTGCTGAGCCTGTTCATGGTCATCTGGGGCATGCGGCTGGTCGAAGCCACCTGGCACCAGTCGATCGCCGAGTTTCCGGCGTTGTCGGTCGGCGTCACCTACCTGCCGATCCCGATCGGCGGCGCGCTCACCCTGCTGTTCGTCGCCGAGCGGCTGCTGATCGGGCCGCCGCCGCAGCCCGCCGATCCGCATGGCGGTTGATCCGGCCCAAGCCCGTCGCCGATGGAAATCCTGATCGTCGTCGCGACCCTCTTCGGCTGCTTTGCGCTCGGCGTGCCGATCGCCTATGCGCTGGGCTTGGGCGCGCTGGCCGGCGCCTGGTGGATCGGCATCCCGCTCGAGGCGGTGATGCTGCAGGTGTCGAGCGGGGTCAGCAAGTTCGCGATGCTGACGATCCCGTTCTTCGTGCTGGCGGGCGCGATCATGGCCGAGGGCGGCATGGCGAAGCGGCTGGTCGCGTTCGCCAACGTGCTGGTCGGGATCGTGCGGGTGCGCGGCGGGCTCTCCGCGGTCAACGTGCTGGCCACGACGTTTTTGAGCGGCATCTCGGGCTCGGCGGTGGCCGACACCTCGGCGATCGGCTCGGTCATGATCCCGCAGATGGAGAAAGTGGGCTACCCCCGCGTTTTCGCCACCAATGTGACGATCAGCGCCTCGGTGCAGGCGCTCCTGGTGCCGCCGAGCCACAATGCGGTCATCTACTCGCTCGCCACCGGCGGCACGATTTCGATCATCGCCCTCTTCATGGCCGGGGTCGTCCCGGGCCTCCTGCTCGGCGCCTCGCTGATCGTGCTGTGCCTCGTCCTCGCCTACCGCAACGGCCACCCGCGCGGCGAGACCGTGCCGTGGCGCGACGCCGTCAGGATCGCGGCCGACGCGTTCTGGGGCCTGGTGACCCTGGGGATCATCCTGGGCGGCATATTAGGGGGCGTGTTCACCGCGATCGAGGCGGGCGCCGTCGCCTGCCTCTGGGCCTTCTTCGTCACGATGTTCATCTACCGCGACTATCGCTGGCGCGACCTGCCGCTCCTGATCCACCGCACGATGCGCACGGTGGCGATGGTCATGACCCTGATCGCGTTCGCCGCCAGCGTCGGCTACGTGATGGCGCTGATGCAGGTGCCGGCGCGGGTGACCTCGGTGCTGCTGACCCTGTCGAGCGACAAGAACGTGATCCTGTTCCTGATCAACATCCTGCTCCTGGTGCTCGGCTGCCTCCTCGACATGGCGCCCTCGATCCTGATCGTGACCCCGATCCTGCTGCCGGTGATGATGAAATTCGGCGTCGACCCGGTGCATTTCGGCATGATCATGATGCTGAACCTCGGCATCGGCCTGTGCCATCCGCCGGTCGGCTCGATCCTCTTCGTCGGCTGCGCCGTGGGCCGGGTGACGATCGAAGAGGTCGTGCGCGAGATCTGGCCGTTCTACGCGGTCATGTTTGCGGTCCTGATGCTGGTGACCTACATCCCGGCGATCTCGCTGTGGCTGCCGCGCCTGTTGTCGCTGTGAGCACGCCGCCGGAATTGATCGCGGTCGGCCGCGCGCTGATGGGGCACGCCAACGGGCTGATCGCCTTCTGCGCTGTCCTCGGCGTGCTGAGCATCCTGGTCGGGCTCGCCTCGCGCCGGCTCGGCGCGCCGGTGCTGCTGGTGTTTCTCGGGCTCGGGATGCTGGCCGGCAAGGACGGCGTCCTCGGCATCGCGTTCGACGATTTCTACGCCGCCTATCTGATCGGCAGCGTCGCCTTGGCGGTGATCCTGTTCGAGGGCGGGGTCAAGACCCGCATGTCGGTGCTGCGCCTGACCTTGTGGCCCGCCTTTGCGCTGGCGACGATCGGGGTCGTGGTTACCGCGCTGGTGGTCGCCGGCTTCGTGGCGCTTTATGTGCCGGTTTCGCTCGCCGGGGCGCTGCTGGTCGGCGCCGCCGCGGCCCCCACCGACGCCGCCGCGGTCGGCGCGCTCTTACGCCGCAGCCGGGTGGCGCTGCCCGAGCGGGTCGCCGCACTCTTGGAGGTCGAATCCGGGCTCAACGACCCGATGTCGATCTTCCTGACGGTGCTGGTGCTCCGCATCCTGTCCGAGCCCGGCTGGGCGACCTTCGGCAATGCCGCGCTCTTGTTCGTGCGCGAGATGGCCGGCGGCGCCGCGGTCGGCTTTGCCGGCGGCTGGCTTCTCGCCTTCCTGCTGCGCCGGCTGCCGCTGGAGCCGCCGCTCGCCAACGTTCTCACCTTGACCGGCGCGCTCTCGGTCTTCGGCGTCGCGCAGCTCGTCGGCACCAGCGGCTTTCTGGCGATCTACATCGCGGCAGTGATGACGGGCGCCACGCCGCATCGGGCGCACCAGGCGGTCGAGCATTTTTTCGAGGGTCTCGGCTGGTTGTCGCAGATCGCCCTCTTTGTGATGCTGGGCCTCTTGGTGACGCCGCACGACCTCTTGCCGTACCTCGTCCCCGGCGTCGCAGCCGCGCTCGTGCTGATCCTCCTGGCGCGCCCGCTGGCGGTGTTCGCCTGCCTCGCGCCGTTTCGTTTCGGCGTGCGCGACATGACATTCGCGTCCTGGGTCGGGCTGCGCGGCGCCGTGCCGATCTTTCTCAGCATCATCCCGGCGCTGTCCGACCCCAATCGCGACGAGCGCTTCTTCGCCGGCATCTTTATCCTGGTGGTCGCCTCGCTGGCGATCCAGGGCTGGACGATCGCCCCCGCCGCGCGCCTCCTCGGCTACGGACGCGAGAGCTGAGAGCGTGTGAAGGAATTGGTCTCGGAACGAAAACAGGGCGCAGCATGGGCGCCGTGCGTGGTTCGAGACGCGCCTTCGGCGCTCCTCACCATGAGGTGCGTTGTTGATGGCATTAAGAAAACACCTCATCCTGAGGAAGCCGCGCAGCGGCTGTCTCGAAGAGCCTGCCCCCGGCGGAAGCGGGGGACGTACGGCGCTGATCCAGCCATCCGACAATTCCTTCACAAGCTCTGAACAAGGAACAACCGGATGCCGGCCGACTGCAACATCCTCTTCATCATGTGCGACCAGCTGCGGTTCGACTATCTCGGCTGCTGCGGCCACCCGCGGCTCCAGACGCCGAACATCGACGCGCTGGCGGCGCGCGGCGTGCGCTTTACCCGCACCTATGTCCAGTCGCCGATCTGCGGGCCGTCGCGGATGAGCTTCTACACCGGGCGCTACATGCGCTCGCACGGCTCGAGCTGGAACGGCTTCCCGCTGCGCGTCGGCGAGCCGACCCTGGGCGACCACCTGAAGGAATTGGGCGTGCGCAACGTCCTGGTCGGCAAGACCCACATGGCCGCCGACACCGAGGGCATGGCGCGGCTCGGCATCGACCCCGCTTCGGCGAGCGGCGTCCATCTCGCGCAATGCGGCTTCGAGCCCTATGAGCGCGATGACGGGCTGCATCCTGCAAGCCGTCCCCGCCCGCGCTACGACGCGTATCTTCGCGAGCAGGGCTTTGACGCGGAAAACCCGTGGGAGGCCTGGGCAGGCTCCGCCGAAGGCGCCGACGGCGAGGTGCTGAACGGCTGGCTCTTAGCCCATGCCGACAAGCCGGCGCGAGTGCCCGAAGAGCATTCCGAGACGCCCTACATCACCCGCCGCGCCATGGCCTTTATCGACGAGGCGGCGCGCGACGGCCGCCCGTGGTGCCTGCACCTCTCCTACATCAAGCCGCACTGGCCTTATCTGGCGCCGCCGCCCTACCACGCCCTCTACGATGCGGGCGACGTGCTGCCGCCCAATCGCGCCGCGGCCGAGCGCGCCGACCCGCACCCGGTCTACGCCGCGTTCATGGCGATGCGCCCGTCGCGCAATTTCGCCCGCGACGAGGTCAGGGCGCGGGTGATCCCGGCCTATATGGGGCTGATCCGGCAGATCGACGATCAGCTCGGCCTCTTGTTCCGCTTTCTCGACGAGCGCGGCCTCGCCGACAAGACGATGATCGTCTTCACCTCCGACCACGGCGACTATCTCGGCGACCACTGGCTCGGCGAGAAGGATTTCTTTCACGACTGCGCGGTCAGGATCCCGTTGATCGTCGCCGACCCGCGGCCGACGGCCGACGCGTCGCGCGGCCGGGTGTGCGACGCGCTCGTGGAGGCGATCGACCTCGCGCCGACCTTCCTCGAATATTTCGGCGGCGCGGCGAAGCGCCATATCATCGAGGGCCGCTCGCTGATGCCGTGGCTGCGCGGCGAGACGCCCTCGCAGTGGCGGTCCGTGGCGTTCTCCGAATACGACTACGCGATGCTGGAGGCGCGGGTCGCCCTGAACCAGCCGATCGCAGACTGCCGGCTCTTCATGGCGTTCGACGGAAGATGGAAATACATCCACGCGACCGGCTTCCGGCCGATGCTTTACGATCTTGCCGCCGATCCGCAGGAGCTGCTCGACCTTGGCGCCGACCCCCGGCTCGAGGGCCAGCGGGCGCGGCTGCGCGAGGCGCTGCTCGGCTGGGCGTTGCGCGACCATAACCGGACGACGATGCCGGACAGCCGCATCGAGGGCTATGCGAGCGGCCAGCAGCTCAGAGCCGGCATCCTGATCGGCTATTGGGACGAGGCCGAGCTGGCGGCGGCAAGGGATCGGCTCGGCCGCTGAAGCCGCCGCCGGGCGCGCCGGCGAGGCGAGGCGCTACATCTGCCATTTGTACCGGAGATTTTCACAATTCGTGGTTAATTTTTGATATAAGAATTGAAACTGCGCTGGAAATGCCGCAATATCCTGCCTGCATCGTTACGTCCCCCCAACGATGCATTTCGCGCCTGTTGGACGGGCAAACCGACAGGCCACAGAAGCCCCGGCTCCCCAGCCGGGGCTTTTCTGTATCGCCCCGCCAGCGCCCGGCACGAAGATCTGGCGCGGCCCCCTCCGCTCTCTACAATACCCCGAGACGCCAATAGCAGGAGGGGCCGCCGATGGCGCTCGATCGCGACGCCGAGCGGGTTCTGGAAATGGTGCGGCTGTCCGGGCGGCCGTCCTACGACACGTTGAGCCCGGCCGAGGCGCGCGCGCTGTTTCTGGCCGGCCGCGAGGCGCTGTCGCCCGACCCGCCGCCGGTCGCCGAAATCCGCGAGCTCGCCGTACCCGGCGGCGACGGCGGCGCGGTCCCGATCCGCCTCTATCGCGGGGCGGGGACCGCCGCCGACGCGATGTTGCCGGCGCTCGTCTTCCTGCACGGCGGCGGCTGGGTGATCGGCGACCTCGACAGCCATGACGGCATCTGCCGCCATCTCGCCAACGCCGCCCAATGCGCCGTCGCCTCGGTGCATTACCGCCTCGCCCCGGAGCACAAATTCCCGGCCGCGGTCGAGGATTGCTTCGCCGCGGCGCGATGGCTGGCCGAGGCCGGGCCGAAGCTCGGGATCGACGGCGGCCGGCTCGCGGTCGGCGGCGACAGCGCCGGCGGCAACCTCGCCGCGGTCGTCAGCCTGCTGGCGCGGGACCGCGGCGCGCCGGCGCTCTGCGCCCAGCTGCTGCTCTACCCTGCCGTCGATTTCGGCACGACCCGCGCCTCGCACCAGCGGTTTTCCGAGGGCTATCTGCTGACCATGGCGACGATGCGCTGGTTCAGCGACCATTATCTGCGTGGGTCCGAGGACGCCGCCGACTGGCGCGCCTCGCCGTTGCGCGCCGCCGACCTCGCCGGCGTCGCGCCGGCCTATGTGCTGACCGCCGGCTGCGACCCGCTCGGCGACGAAGGCATCGCCTATGCCCGCCGCTTGGAGGAGTGCGGCGTCGCCGTCCGCCACCGCCATATCGACGACCAGATCCACGGCTTTTTGATGATGGGCAGGATCGTGCAGGCGGCGGGCCCGGCGCTCGACGAGATCGCCGGGGCGCTCAGGGACAGCTTCGAGGCGGCGTAGGCGGCGCATCCGGAGCGCGGGATCGGGAGCGGAACCGTCGGCGCCATCACAAAATCGCCGCCGTGGTGTGGCATGCTGCCCGTCGATGGAGGGGTCCGAAGCCGATGACCGAGCCGGCCTGTTCAACTGAGACGCGGGTTTTCGCTGCTGATTCGCTGCAGAAGCGGTGGCGGCTCGATAGGGAATCAACCGAAGAGCGCGCGGCGGGAGCAGCGGGCCGACCGCGCATTTCGAACGGGAGCAGGCCATGGCCGCAGAAATGATCGAGATCGGCGCCGCCGGCAGCCTCCTCGGCGCATATCTGGCGCTTCCCGAGGCCGGGAGCGGGCCGGGGGTGGTGCTGCTGCACACCGCCTTCGGCCTCGACCGGCATATCCGCGGCGTCGCCGATCTCTATGCCGAGGAAGGCTACGTCGTGCTCTGCCCCGACCTTTATTGGCGCATCGCGCCGGGGTTGGATCTCGGGCAGAACGAGGCCGATCGGCGGCGCATGCAGGGACTCTACGCAAAATTCGACCGCGACGCCGCGCTGGCGGACATCGCCGAGACCGTAGGGGCCTTGCGCGGCCGCGTCGAATGCACCGGAAAAATCGGCGCGGTCGGGTTCTGTCTCGGCGGCGGCCTCGCCTGGCGCGCCGCGGCGCTGCCGGGGGTCGATTGCGCTGTCGCCTATTACGGCGTCGGCATCGATAGCGGCGCTCGATCAGGCGGGCCGGATCAGCTGCCCGATGGTCCTGCATTTCGCCGAAAACGACGATTACGTCCCGGCGGCGGCGGTTGCCCGGGTCAGGCAAGCCGTTGCCGGCCGCCGGGACTTCGAGATCTACACCTACCCCGGCGCGGCGCACGGCTTCAATCGGCCGGACGGCGGCGATTACGACAAGTCGGCCGCCGGGTTGGCGCATTCGCGCTCGATCGCGCTTGCTGCGCCGGGTCATGGGGCCGCGCTACGACCTCGAAGCGCTTGTGGGAGGCGCACACGACCTACGAGTTCGGCACGCGCGATGTCGACGCGACGATGGCGACAATGGTCGCAGAACCCTATGTCAACCACATCCCGGTGATGACCGGGGGCGTCGGCGCGCGCGAGCTCGCCCGCTTCTACGCCAACCACTTCATCCCTAAATTGCCGGCCGACACCAGGCTGGTGCCGATCTCGCGCACGGTCGGCGCCGACAGCGTCGTCGACGAGATGCTGCTGTGCTTCACCCACGATACCGAGATCGATTTTATGCTGCCGGGGGTGCCGCCGACCGGGCGCTATGTCGAGGCGCCCACCGTCGCCATCGTCAAGTTCCGCGGCGACAAGCTCTGCCACGAGCACATCTATTGGGACCAGGCGAGCGTCCTGGTGCAGATCGGCCTGCTCGACCCCGCGGGCCTGCCGGTCGCCGGGGGCGAGACCGCGCGCAAGCTCGTTGACGAGACCCGCCCCTCCAATGCGCTGATGAAACGCTGGGCCGAAAGCGCCGGCCGCTGAATGAGGAGCTGTAACATGGCGCCGATCCCCGACAATTACCTCGACCTGCTGCAGCAGAAAAAGGCGATCGCCGGCTTGGCGACGGTGATGCCGGACGGCTCGCCGCAGGTGACCCCGGTGTGGTTCGACTACGCCGCGGGCATGGTCCGCGTGAACACCGCCAAGGGCCGGGTCAAGGCGCGCAATCTGCAGCCCGGCGCGAGGGTGGCGCTGTTGATCGTGGACCCCGACAACCCCTACCGCTACGTCCAGATCCGCGGCCGCGTCGCCGGCGCGCGCGAGGAGGGCGCCGACGCGCATATCGACGCGCTCACCAGGAAGTACCTCGGCCAGGACAAATACCCGAACCGCCAGCCGGGCGAGGTCCGCATCATGTGCGAGATCGAGCCGGGCTCGGTATCGGGCATGGGCTGAGGCCCGCGGCGGAAGGGACGCACACTATTTCAACGGGTCGCCGTCGCCCCCGCGGAAGAGCGTGTGAAGGAATAGAAATTTCAGCTGGACGAGCACCCTGCGTCCTTCGAAACGGCCGCTCCGCAGCCTCCTCAGGATGAGAGAGTTCCCTAATGCTATCAAAGATAACCTCATCCTGAGGAGCGCCCAGAGGGCGCGTCTCGAAGGACGCACGACCCGTTATGCAACCGTTCACGTCGATTCTTTCACTTCCTCGGAAGCGGGGGTCCAGAGCAACCGTTCGAGCGCCGGCAGGCCTGGGTCCCCGCTTTGGCGCACGGCTGTCCGGTTCGCCGAAACCGGTTGTGGAACCGGTGTTCGACCTCAACCCAAACCCGTCATGCCCGTGCTTGACACGGGCATCCTGCGCCTCCCCCGAGCCAAGGCGCGGCCCGTAGATGCCCACGGATCAAGTCCGCGGGCTGAAGGCCCACGGGTCGAGCCCACGGCTGTCCGGTTCCAGTCGGTTTGAGACCAGCTGCGAATACTGTCTCGCCGGGCTCGAGGCCGTCCACGACCCTCGGACTGCCGACCTTGCCGGGCTTGGATGCCCGGAGCAAGTCCAGGCAAGTCGGGTTGGTTACGATCACGCTAAAAGACGGCGAACGGACAGCCGTGAGTGGAGCCCGGCCATGACGATATACGGTTGTATCAGCGATACATCGCTATCGTATCTTTCGCTCCTCGAAGCCCAACCGGACAGCCCCCGCCGCCGCCCGCCCATCCGGCGCCGCGGCGGCAGGCTGGCGGCTCCAGAATTCCGGGATGTCCTTGCGGTAGCGGCGCATGACCAGGTTGGCGAGGAGCCCGGTCCAGCCGGTCTGATGGGCTGCGCCCAGCCCCTGGCCGGTCTCGGCATGAAAATATTCGTAGAACAGCAGCAGCTCGCGCCAATGCGGCGAGGCCGCGAAGGACGGCTGCGCCGCGAGCGCCGGCCGGATCCCGTCCTTCGGGCGATAGAGGTCGACCAGCCGATCGGCCAGCAGATTGGCGATCTCCTTCAGGGTCAGCCGGCGTCCGCCGAGGCACGGTACCGCCATCTCGAAGCCGTCGCCCAGAAAACGGTGGAACTTCTCGATCGCCTGCACCAGCGAATAGTTGATCGGCATCCAGATCGGCCCGCGCCAGTTCGAGTTCCCGCCGAACAGCCCGGAGGTCGATTCGCCCGGCACGTATTCGATCAAGGCGCGGCCGACCCCCGGCAGCACCCCGAGGTCGCGCTTATCGGCATGGATGCGGCTGACGCTGCGCACGCCGTAGGGCGACATGAACTCGTGCTCGCTCAACAGCCGCTTCAGGATCCGCGGCAGCATCGTGTGGTCGACGAGGGCGAGGAGATGCTCGCCGCGCTCGTTCTCCCAATCGGGGCAGGCGCAGACATGGCTGCCTTGAAACCGGCCGCCCTTGTGCTCGCGCAGCAGGGCGTGGAAGCGCGGCACATGGGCGAGCAGCCGCCGGTCGATCACCTCGGTCGCGAAGAGCGGGATCAGGCCGACGAGCGAATAGACATCGATGCGGTGCGCCTTGCCGTCGGGATCGACGATCAGATCCTTGAAGAACCCGGCATCCGGATCCCACAACGAGATCCCGCCGTCGACATGGCCGGCGATGGCGTTGGCGATCGCCAGGAACTGGGTGAAGGTCTGGATCGCGATCCCTTCGTAATCGGGGTCTTCGGTGGCGAGCTCCAGCGCCATCACCGTCATGTTGAGCGCGAACATCGCCATCCAGCCGGTGGCGTCGGCCTGCTTCAGGCTGAACCCCGGCGGCAATGGCTGCGAGCGGTCGAAGACCGAAATGTTGTCGAGACCGAGAAAGCCGCCCTCGAAGATGTTGTGCCCGTCGCCGTCCTTGCGGTTGATCCACCAGGCGTAGCTCAGCAGCAGCTTATTGAAGACGCGGCGCAGGAAGCGCAGGTCGCCCTGGCCGCGCTGCACCCGCTCGGCGCGGAAGACCTTGAGCGCGGCCAGGGCATGGACCGGCGGGTTCGCATCGCTGAACGACCACTCATAGGCGGGGATCTGGCCGCTCGGGTGCAGGTAGGTCTCGCGCAGCAGGATCTCGACCTGATCCTTGGCGAAATCGATATCCACCAGCGCCAGCGCGCCGCATTGGAAGGCGAGGTCCCAGGCCGCGAACCATGGGTATTCCCAGCTGTCGGGCATCGAGATCACATCGCTCGCCTTCAGATGCTTCCAATAGCGGTTGCGGCCATGCAGCCGGCTCGCGGGCGGGCGCTCGTTGTCGCCCTTCAGCCAGCGCTCGACATCGTAGTTGAAGAACTGCTTGCACCAGATCATGCCCGACAGGGCTTGCCGGAGCACCCGATGGTCGTCGGGGCTCCCCTGCGGCAGCAGCGCGCCGAAAAAGGCGTCGGCTTCCGACCGGCGCAGGGCGAAAACCGCCTCGGCTGCGGGCGAAGGGGGCGGAAAGAGCCTCGGCCGACAGCACCAGATCGATGCGCGCCGATTGGCCGGGCGCCGCCTCGCGGACATGCCACGCGGCAAATTTGGTCCCGGTGCGCCCGGGGTTGACCGCTGCCGTATCGCCGGCGACGACGCGGCGATGGAACGCGTCCTTCACATAGGGCGCCGCGTTCGCCACGCCCCAGAGGCGCTCGGTATTGGTTTCGTTCTCGGTGAACAGCGGCTCGGCCGGCTGACCGCCGTAGAGGTGGTAGGGGCCGAGGGCGGCATGCTCGGCGCGGACCGCCCAGGCGGCCCCGGACGGCGCGGCGACGGCGCAAAGGCGGGGCTTCCCGGCCGGCGCCGACCAGGACCAGGTGTTGCGGAACCACAGGCTCGGCAGCAGGTGGATCGTCGCCGGCTCGGGGCCGCGGTTGTGCGCCTCGATGCGGATGTGGATCTCGCTCGGGGAGGCCTTTGCGTAGGCGATCTCGACATCCCAATAACGCTCCTCGGCGAAGACCCCGGTGTCGAGGAGGTTGAACGGCGGATCGCGCCGGCTGCGCCGGCGGTTTTCGGCGACGAGCCGGTCGTAAGGGTATGGGCCTTGCGGGTATTTGTAGAGGCAGCGCATCGAGCTGTGGCTCGGGGTCGCGTCGAGATAGAAGTAATATTCCTTCACGTCCTCGCCGCGGTTGCCCTCGCTCCCGCCGAGACCGAAGGCGCGCTCCTTGAGGATCGGGTCGCGCCCGTTCCACAGCGCCAGGGCAAAGCACAACAGCTGGCGTTCGTCGCAGATCCCGCCGAGCCCGTCCTCGCTCCAGCGATAGGCGCGCGAGCGGGCTTGGTCGTGGGTGAAAGTAGCTCCAGGCGTCGCCGTCGGCGCTGTAATCCTCGCGCACCGTGCCCCAGGCACGCTCGGCCAGGTACGGCCCCCAGAGGCGCCAATCCTCGGTCCCGGCGCGCTGCGCGTCGAGGCGCCGCTGCTCGGCGTTCGTCGGGCGGTTGCGTTTCATGCTCGTCTCCCTGGCCAACCAACGCGCCTGCCGAAGCAATGGCTCAAGGCGGGTGGCAATCGCGCCGGCGACACCCTAACATTCGCGCGTTTCGTGCGGCTCGCTTGGGAAAGGTTTCATGCGAAGGGTCGACATCCTCGGCATCCAGCGGCTCGGGGCCGACGAGCAGGCGAAGATCGAGGCGGTCGATCCGGCGGTGCGGTGGACCGACGCCGGCGGCTGGTACGACGGCGAAATCCGCGAGACCTGGCCCGCCTTCGCCGCGGCGCGCTATTTGCCGGCAGGCTCGCACGGCCGCGGGACGCGCCCGGAGCGCGACCGTCTGCTGGCCGAGGCGGAGATCATCCTCGGCGGCTGGCCGTTCCCGCTCGATCTGCGCGCCCGGGCGCCGCGGCTGAAATGGTTTCATCAGCGCCCCGCCGGGGCCAGCAATCTGCGCCGCGGCGACCTGTGGGGCAGCGATGTGACGGTGACGACCACGCGCGGCTCGGGCAACACGCTGGCGATGGCGGAATACGCGCTCGCGGCGATTCTGCACTTCGCCAGGGGCCTCGACCGCGCCGCCGTCGACGCCGCCGCGCGGGCGTTCGACCATCGCGCCTACCGGCCGCTGCTGCTCGAAGGCGCCACCGCATGCGTCGTCGGGGTCGGCGGCATCGGACGCGAGGTCGGCAGGCTCTGCGCGGCGCTCGGGATGCGGGTTGTCGGCACCCGCCGCAGCCCGTCCGCGGCTGATCCGCCGCCGGCGGGATTTGCCGAAATCGGCGGCGCGGCGGACCTCGACCGGCTCCTGCCGGGCAGCGATTTTGTCGTGATCTGCTGCCAATGGACGCCGCAGACGACGCGCCTCTTCGACGCGCGGCGGTTCGCGCTGATGAAGACCGGCGGCGTGCTCGTCAACCTCGCGCGCGGCGAGATCGTCGACGAGGAGGCGCTTGCCGACGCGCTCGCCCGCGGCCATCTGCGCGGCGCGGCGCTCGATGTCTATGTCGGCGAGTTCGAGCACCCGCCGCCCTCGCGGCTGTGGTCCGACCCGCGCGTGGTGATCACGCCGCATGTCTCGGGCGGCGGCGACCAGAGACGCCACGGCGCGATCGACCTCTTCTGCGACAACCTGCGCGCCTATCTCGACGGCCGGCCGCTGCAAAACGTGATCGATTGGGAACGCGGCTATTAGAGGGATTTCCGTCGGGTCGCATCGTCGGATCGAGATTGCTTCGTCGCTGCGCTCCTCGCAATGACGAGGATAACCGTCGTCATTGCGAGCCCACGGGTCGGCCGCGCCGCCCGAGGACAGGCTCCGCGAAGCAATCTCGTCAACGTCGGGAACCTGCTCGGTCGAAAACCGCTCTTGACTTCCGTAATGGCCTTTGGGCGTCAACCGCCCGCGTGGCGTGAGGCCGGCGACGGCCTCGCGTCGGGTCGGAGGCTACGCCGACCGCGCCGGCTCGCGGCTGAGGCCGTTGGCGGCGAGGGCGTCCAGATACTCGCGCCAGCGCTGGTCGCGCTCGACGCCGAGCTGGTAGAGATAGGCCCAGGAATAGATGCCGGTGTCGTGCAGATCGTCGAAGATGATGCGCACGGCATAGTTGCCGACCGGCTCCAGCGCGATGATCCCGACATGGGCGCGCCCGGCGTCAAATTCTTCTGGCCGGGCCCGTGGCCCTGCACCTCGGCCGACGGGCTCTCGACGCGCAGATACTCGGCCGGCAGGCGAAAGCGGCGGCCGTCGTCGAAGCTGATTTCGAGCAGCTTCTCCGCCTGCCTGAGGCGCAGCTCGATCGGCCAGCGCGCCGCGCCGCCGCCGGCGCTCAACCGCCGCCGCCTCATGCGGGCGGCAGGCGCCTGGCCGCGACCTCGTCGTCGCGCAGCGGCCGCGCCTCGTCGACCAGCATGATCGGGATGCCGTCGCGGATCGGGTAGGCGAGCCCGGCCTCCTCGCTGATCAGCTCCTGCGCCTCGCGGTCGTAGCGCAGCGGCGCCTTGGTCAGCGGGCAGACCAGGATCTCCAGGAGCCGCGGATCGATCTCGGATGAGCCTTCCATGGTCGCAGCCTCGGTCAGTGCCGCGCGCCGGCGTCGTGGCCGGTCCCGCCGAGCCCCGCCATCTCGACGAGCGCGGTCAGCAGCCGGGCGCGCTCGCCGAGGTCGGCGGCTTCGAGCAGCGCCTGCTTCTCGCTCGGGTCGAACGGGCAGACCATCGCGAGCGAGGTGACGAGGCGGGCCCCCGGCACTTGGTCATCGCATCCCAGTCGGCCGAGATCTTGCGCCGGTCGAAATAGACCCGCAGGCAGCGCAGCAGCCGCTCGCGGTCGAAGCCGGGCTCGCCCTCGGCGTCGAGGTCGGCGGCGAACTCGTCCCACTCCGGCGCGACCCGGCGGTAGCCGCTCAACAGCGGCAGCTCCTCGCGGATGCGAAAGCGGCGACCCCGGTCAGCGTGATCAGATAGCGCCCGTCCTCGGTCTCGGTGAACTGGGTGATGCGGCCGGCGCAGCCGATCGGATAGACGGGCGGGTTGCCGGAAGCGGGCTGGCGCGGGTCGCTCGGCTGGATCATGCCGATCAGCCGCTCGCCGGCCAGCGCGTCGCGGGTCATCGCCAGATAGCGCGGCTCGAAGATGTTGAGCGGCAGCCGGCCGCGCGGCAGCAGCAGCACGCCGGCCAGCGGAAAGATCGGCAGGATGGCGGGAAGCGCCGCCGCGCCGTGCCGCTCGCTCATCCCTTCGCCTCCCTCACGAAAACATCAGCGACGACAGCCGCCGCCGCGCGCTCAGGGTCAGCGGGTCGGTCGGCCCCATCGCCTCGAAGAACTTGACCAGCTGCTTGCGCGCCGCCTGCTCGTCCCAGTCGCGGTCGCGCTTGAACAGGGTCAGCAGCTCGTCGACCGCGGCCTCGCGCTCGCCGCTGCCGAAGAGCGCGGTGGCGAGCTCGAGGCGCGCCTCGTGGTCGTCGGCGTCATCGGCGAGGCGGGCGCGCAATTTGCCCGCCCCGGCCATCGCCGTCGCCGCCTCCTCGGCCAGCTCGAGCGCCGAGCGCGCGGCGGCGATCTCGGCGTGGCTGGCGATCTCCTTTGGCGCCCGGTCGAGGATCTGCCGCGCCTTGGCGAGCTCGCCGCGGGCGATCGTCGCGCGGGCCAGCCCGGCCAGCGCCTCGGGATTGTCCGGCTCGTGCTGCAGGACCTGCGAATAGATGCCCGGCGGCGCTGGCATGGTCGCCCGCCGCCAGCGCCTCCTTGGCCATCGCCATCGCCTCCTCGACCGGCGAGGGCCCGCCCGCCGCCGCCGAGCCGCTGGACGAACTGCTTGACCTGGCTTTCCGGCAGGGCGCCGACAAAGCCGTCGACCGGCCGGCCGTCCTTGAAGGCGTAGACCGCCGGGATCGACTGGATGCGCATCTGCTGCGCGATCTCGGGGTTCTCGTCGATGTTGAGCTTGACCATGCGCACCGCGCCGTTGGCGGCGCGCACGGCCTTTTCGAGGATCGGCCCCAGCTGCTTGCAGGGCCCGCACCACGGCGCCCAGAAATCGACGATCACCGGCGTGTCGAACGAGGCGTCGACGACCTCGGCCA
>CAVQSZ010000018.1:0-23903 GCA_963716115.1 uncultured Alphaproteobacteria bacterium | reverse complement strand
CGGCGTCTTGGTTGCTACATGCTGCCGCCGCCATCGCCGCCGTCGTTGATGATCCCCCTGTCATGATCCGGATGGGAGGCGCTTGGCGCCGGTTGCGGCCCGGCGGCTCCGGGCGCGCACCCGACGAGCGTCAGCGCGGCGAAAAGCGCGCCGATCCCCCGCCGCAGGCCTCGCCCGCGACGCCCGGTCGGCCGGCGCAGCTTCTGCATCCCCGCGGACGCCGCCGCGCTAATACATGCCGCCATGATCCTCCTGCTGCGGCGGCGGCTGCGCCGGCGGGGCCGCCATCGGGGCGCATCCGATCAGCATCAGCAGCGCGAGCAGCGCCGCAAGCCCCGTTCGCCGGCTCATGGCTCCCTCCGGGTGGGCGACCGGCCCGATCATAGCGGCGCGGGGCCAGTCCGGCCATTGCCGGGCCTTGCCGGATCGCCCGAGGCTGGCACGATGCTCTCGAATGGACAAAAAGGGAACACAATGGCGGCGAGCTCCAGGCTGATGGTCGTCGAGGCCGAGCGCCGGTTCCCGTGCCGGATCAAGCTCGGCGTCCCGACCGGCGGCCTCGGCGCGTCCCTGACCCATATGCAGGCCTGGCTCGACGAAAACTGCGGCGCCGATTGCTGGGCGATGACCCCGGCCGGGCTGCGCGGGCCGATCAACGATGCGGTCGCGGTCTACTTTCTCGACGCCGCCTCGGCGGCCGCGTTCGTGACCCGCTGGTGCGCCGGCGCAAAGGCCGCGATCAGCCAAGGGGCCTTCCAAATGCGCGAGGACCAGCCGGCGGCGCGCACGACGGCCGGGCTGCACAAGACGTTTTGATGCGGGCGGTCGGCCTACGGATTTACGCAGCCTTCATAGACATTGTTCGGGCAGTAGAACCCGCCGCCCGGGTTCGGCCCGAGGTTGGCGTTCCCGCCCGCCGAGCCGCACCCGGCGAGCAGCGCCGCCAGCACCACCGCGAGCGGCGCAAGTCTGAGGTCGAGCGACAATCGGGGGCGGCCGCGCATGCTCGACGATATGGCCCCGCCGGGGAATCGAGCCAAGCCTTCTCGACAGGACAGACCGTCCGATCGGCCGCCCCTGAATTCGGCTGCGCGGGCCCCGACATCGCGATCGGCGCGCCGCTTGCCGCCTTTGCGCGGGGTCGACGGTGCATTCGCGTCGAACAGCCGCTAGGATGCCGCATCGCAGGTTGCAGCCTGGCGCGTTGCGGCCGGGCGTCATCGGGGAGAGGGCGATGCATTGGCTGTGGGTCATCATCATCGGGTTCATCGCGGGTTGGATCGCCAAGTTCTTCGTCTCGGGGCCGGGCGGGTTCATCGTCACGACCTTGCTCGGCATCGTCGGCGCGATTTTCGCCAGCTGGCTCGGGCAGCGTATCGGCTGGTACGCGCCGGGCGAGCGGGCGGGCCTGTTCGGCGCGATCATCGGCGCGGTGCTGATCCTGGTGATCTATCGGGCGATTCGCGGCGGCCCGGCCTGAGCCGTCAGGCCCGTGCCGGACCGCGGGCTTGCCGCGCGGCGCGCGCAATGACGAGATGGGCGGGCCGTCATCGCCGGGACCCGAGGGAGACGACGCAATCCCGATCGGCCGGACCGCTTGCCCCCGACCCCTTCTTCGCAGCTGCGAAATAGGGTAACCGACCTTACCAATTCCTATATGATGAGGGCGCGGCGGCGCCGTTTCGGGCGCGGCCGCGGTTTTGTCGTTCGGCGCCTCCAGCCCACCGAGCCCCCTTGGCCCTGACCTCCGCACCGCCTTCCGCCCCCGACATCACCCCGGTCACGATCGAGGACGAGATGCGGCGCTCGTACCTCGATTACGCGATGAGCGTGATCGTGGCCCGCGCGCTCCCCGATGTCCGCGACGGCTTGAAGCCGGTTCACCGCCGCATCCTTTATTCGATGAAGGTCAACGGCAACGAGTGGAACCGCGGCTACCGCAAATCGGCGCGCATCGTCGGCGACGTGATCGGCAAATACCACCCGCACGGCGAGCTGGCGATCTACGACGCGATGGTGCGCATGGCGCAGGATTTCGCGATGCGCCTGCCGCTGATCGACGGCCAGGGCAATTTCGGCTCGATGGACGGCGACCCGCCGGCGGCCTACCGCTACACCGAGGCGCGGCTCGCGCGCGTCGCCGATTCGCTGCTCGACGACCTCGACAACGACACCGTCGACTTCCAGCCCAACTACGACGACACCGAGCACGAGCCCAAGGTATTGCCGGCGGGCTTCCCGAACCTGCTGGTCAACGGCGCCCAGGGGATCGCGGTCGGCATGGCGACCAACATCCCGCCGCACAATCTCGCCGAGGTCATCGACGCCTGCTGCGCCTTTCTCGACAACGGCGCGATCACCGTCGAAGAGCTGATGGAATATGTCCCGGCCCCCGATTTTCCGACGGGCGGGATCATCATCGGCCGCGCCGGCTCGCACGCCGGCTTCAAGACCGGCCGGGGCGCCGTCATCCTGCGCGCGAAACACCACATCGAGGAGATCCGCAAGGACCGCGACGCGATCGTCTTCACCGAGATCCCCTATCAGGTCAACAAGGCCAAGCTGGTCGAGCGCATCGCCGAGACCGTGCGCGACAAGCTGATCGACGGCATCGCCGAGCTGCGCGACGAAAGCGACCGCGACGGGCTGCGCATCGTCGTCGAATTGAAGCGCGACGCCGAGCCCGACATCGTGCTCAACCAGCTTCACCGCCACACCGCGCTGCAGACGAGCTTTGGCGTCAACATGCTGGCGCTGAACGGCGGCCGGCCCGAGCTGTTGACCTTGCGCGACATCATCGCCGCCTTTGTCGCCTACCGCGAGGTGGTGATCACCCGGCGCACCAGCCATCTTTTGGGCAAGGCGCGGGAGCGCGCGCATACCCTGCTCGGCCTCCTGATCGCGGTCGCCAACCTCGACGCGGTGATCGCGCTGATCCGCGCCGCCCCCGACCCGGCGAGCGCGCGCGAGGGGTTGACCGGCCGCGCCTGGCCGGCGGCCGATGTAGCGCCCCTGGTGGCGCTCGTCGGCGAGCCCGGCCGCGAGGTCGCCGAGGACGGGACCTACCGGCTCTCCGACGAGCAGGCGCGCGCGATCCTCGATCTGCGGCTGCAGCGCCTGACCGGGCTCGAGCGCGACAAGATCGCCGAGGAATTGCGCGGCCTGATCGCCGAGATCGCCGGCTATCTCGAAATCCTGGGCTCGCGGGCGCGGCTGATCGAAGTGCTGCGCAGCGAATTGCTGGCGATCAAGGAGCGGTTCGCGACGCCGCGCCGGACCGAGATCGAGGATGTCGAGTTCGAGGCCGACATCGAGGCGCTGATCCAGCGCGAGGCGATGGTGGTGACGGTCAGCCACGCCGGCTACATCAAGCGGGTGCCGCTGTCGACCTATCGCGCGCAGCGCCGCGGCGGCCGCGGCCGCGCCGGCATGGCGATCCGCGAGGAGGATTTCCTCTCCGAGGTGTTCGTCGCCTCGACCCTGGCGCCGGTGCTGTTCTTTACCTCCTCGGGCCGGGTCTACAAGCTCAAGGTCTATCGCCTGCCGCTCGGCACGCCGCAGGCGCGCGGCCGGCCGATGATCAACCTCTTGCCCAACCTGTTGCCGGGCGAGACGATCTCGACCGTCATGCCATTGCCCGAGGACGAGGAGAGCTGGGAGGATTTGACGGTCATCTTCGCGACCGCGAACGGCCAGGTCCGCCGCAATGCGCTTTCCGATTTCGGCAACGTCATGTCGAACGGCAAGATCGCGATGAAGTTCGAGGGCGAGGACGCCGACGACCGGCTGATCGCGGTCGCCACCTGCACCGAGGCGAACGACGTGCTGCTCGCCACCCGCAACGGCCGGGCGATCCGCTTTCCGGTCGGCGACGTGCGGGTCTTTACCGGGCGCACCTCGCTCGGGGTGCGCGGCATCCGGCTGCGCGACGGCGACCAGGTGATCTCGATGTCGATCCTGCGCCACGAGGGGGCCGCAGCGGGCCAGAACGGGGAGGAGGACGAGCCCGAGGCCGAGCCGCTGGAAGCGGACGATGCGGAAGCCGATGTTGCGATTGCCGAAGGGGATGCCGCGGAGCCGGCGCCGGACGGGGAATTCGTGCTGAGCGTAACCCAGAAGGGCTTTGGCGTCCGCCTCTCCGCCGCCCGCTACCGGATCACCCGGCGCGGCGGGGTCGGCATCGAGAACATGAAGCTGCGCGAGGGCGACGCGGTGGTGGCAGTGTTCCCGATCGGCCACAACGATCAGATCATGCTGGTGACCGACGCCGGCATGGTGATCCGCTGCCCGGTCGGCGACATCCGCATCGTGCGCAACCGCGGCAGCCAGGGGGTGGTGGTCTTCAAGGTCGGCGACGGCGAGCGGGTCGTCTCGGTCGCGCGCCTGCCGGAAGTGGCCGAGGAGAACGGCGATTCGGCCGCCGACGAGACCGACGACGATCCGCAGGAAACCGACAAGGGCGAGACATGACCGAGCCGCGCATCGGGATCTATCCCGGCACCTTCGACCCGATCACCAACGGCCACTCCGACATCATCCGGCGGGCGGTCAGGATCGTCGACCGGCTGGTCATCGGCGTCGCCCGCAACGACGGCAAGGGGCCGCTCTTCGCCACCGACGAGCGCGTCGGGATCGTCCGCGACGAGGTCGCCCATCTCGAAAACGGCGACGCCGAGCGCATCGAGGTGCGCGCCTTCGACAGCCTGTTGATGAATTTCGCCAAGTCGGTCGGGGCCAGCGTCATCATCCGCGGGCTGCGGGCGGTGTCGGATTTCGAGTACGAGTTTCAGATGGCGGGCATGAACGCCCGCCTCAACCCCGACATCGAGACCGTCTTTCTGATGGCCTCGGACCGCTTCCAGTTCATCTCGTCGCGGTTCGTCAAGGAGATCGGCGCGCTCGGCGGCGAGGTCTCGCATTTCGTCAGCCCCCGCGTCGCCGCGCATCTCCTCGGCCGCTTCGCCGCCAACCGGAAGAAGCCGCCCGGCCGCCCAGCAGCAGCCGATTAGCCTGGGGGCGGAGAGGAAAAGACGCGCCCGGCCACTCCTATAGCGCCGGGCGCGACATCGACAGCCGGCAGCTTACAGCTTCACGCCGAGAGTTCGGCGGCTTTATCTTGATCCCATCGAGCCGGCTTCATTCAGAATCTGAGATAGTCGATTGCCGGCGGGCATCGAGCGCGGGCGCCGTCAGATCGACGCCGGCGCGGACCCGGACCGAGCCGGGATGAGCCCCGAACAGCGACCCCGACCGCGCCTCTTGGTCGAGGAGCCGCCGCAGCGCCAGCGCAATCGCCTCGGTCTTGTCGCCGCGGGTCAGCTTTTTTGCCGCCTCTTCGATCAAGGCCAGGACATCCGGCCGGTTTATCGTGACGACGCCGGGCATGGCATGCTCGCTGGCAATTGTAGAATTACGGCTATAATTGCCAGCCATTGTCGGCGACGGCAACCTCTGGCTTCGCCGGGAAGGCGCCTGTATCATTCAGGCATCTTCACGATATGTTCGGCATGCTGCTCGGCCTGACCATCCGCGAAATTGTCCTGATCGACCGGCTCGACCTCGCCTTTCGGCCGGGGCTGTGCGTCCTGACCGGCGAGACCGGGGCCGGAAAGTCGATCCTGTTGGACGCGCTGGGGCTGGCCTTGGGGCGGCGGGCGGAGGCCGGGCTGGTCCGCGCCGGCGCCGCGCAGGCGGCGGTGACGGCCGAGTTCGCGGTCGGGCGCAACCATCCCTCGCACGCGATCCTGCGCGAAGCCGGGGTCGATGGCGACAGCGACACGATCGTCTTGCGCCGGGTGCTCGGGACCGACGGCCGCAGCCGCGCCTTTGTCAACGACGAGCCGGCGAGCGTGGGGCTGCTGCGCGAGCTCGGCGACAGCCTGGTCGAGATCCAGGGCCAGTTCGAGCAGCGCGGGCTCTTGGACCCGGCCAACCACCGCGCGATCCTCGACGCCTTCGCCGAGCATTCGGCCGGCCCCGCCGCGCTTGCCCAGGCCTGGGCCGCGTGGCGCGAGGCGCAGCGCCGCGAAGCGGAGGCCGCGCGCAACCTCGCCGCGCGCCGCGAGGAGGAGGATTTGCTGCGCCACCACCTGGCCGAGCTCGACGCGCTCGACCCGGCGGCTGACGAGGAGGACATCCTCGCCGCCCGGCGCAGCCTGTTGCAGAACGCCGAGCGCCTGGCCGAGGTGCTGAACGAGGCGATCGGCGAGCTCGGCGGCGCATCCGGCGCGCAGGCCGCCCTCGCCCGCGCCGCCCGCCGCCTGGAGCGCGCGCGCGAGCGTGCTCAGGGCCTGCTCGACGAGGCGCTCGCCGCCGCCGAGACCGCCGCCGCCGAGACCGCCGAGGCGCTGGGCGTGCTCGAAGGCGCCGCACGCGGCCTCGACCTCGACCCGCGCGAGCTGGAGAAGGTCGAGGAGCGGCTGTTCGCGCTGCGCGGCCTCGCCCGCAAGCACCAGACGGCGGTAGCGGACCTGCCGGCGGTCCGCGCGCAGCTTGCCGAACGTCTCGCCGCGATCGAGACCGGGGCTGAGGATGTCGGGCGCCTCGCGCAAGCCGCGGCCGCCGCGCGCGCCGCCTACATCGCCGCCGCCGAGGCCGTGTCGCGCGCCCGCGCCGCCGCCGCGCTGCGGCTCGATGCCGGGGTTGCCGCCGAGCTGAAGCCGCTGCGGCTCGACAAGGCGCGCTTCCGCACCGTCTTGACCCCGCTCGCCGAGCCGGATTGGGGCGAGCACGGCAGCGAGCGCGTGCATTTCGAGGTCGCAACCAACCCCGGCGCATCGTTCGGGCCGCTCGCCCGCATCGCCTCGGGCGGCGAGCTGTCGCGCTTCATGCTGGCGCTGAAGCTGGTCCTCGCCGCCGGCGCCTCTTCGGTCCCGACCTTGATCTTCGACGAGGTCGACAGCGGCATCGGCGGCGCCGTCGCCGCCGCGGTCGGCGAGCGGCTGCAGCGGCTCGGCGCCAGCCTGCAGGTTCTGGTTGTCACCCATTCGCCGCAGGTTGCCGCGCGCGGCGCCGTTCACTGGCGCGTCTTGAAGAGCCTGGCCGCCCGCGAGGCCGTCACCCGCGTCGAGGAGCTCGACCCCGACACCAGGCAGGAGGAGATCGCCCGCATGCTGTCCGGCCGCAAGGTCACCGCCGAGGCGCGCGCCGCGGCCGCCAGCCTGATCGCCGGGGGCCTGATCGCCGGGGGCCGGGCATGAGCCGCCCTGTCGAGGGGCTGAGCGAGGACGAGGCCAGGGACGAGCTCGCCCGCCTCGCCGACCGGATCCGGCATCACGACCGGCTCTACCACGCCGAGGCGGCGCCCGAGATCTCCGACGGCGATTACGATGAGCTGCGCCGCCGCAGCGCCGCGATCGAGGCCCGGTTTCCCGAGCTCGTCCGCGCCGACAGCCCGTCGCGGCGGGTCGGGGCGGCCCCGGCCGCGGGCTTCGCCAAGGTCACCCATGCGCGGCCGATGCTGTCGCTCGAAAACGCCTTCGCGGAGGAGGACGTCCGCGGCTTCTTCGCCGGCATCCGCAATTTCTTCAGCCGCCCGGCGGATCAGGCGCTGGTCGCCGAGGACGCGATCGCAATCATGGCCGAGCCCAAGATCGACGGGCTCTCGCTCGGGCTGCGCTACGAGGCCGGCCGGCTGGTTCAGGCCGCGACGCGCGGCGACGGGATCACCGGGGAGGATGTGACCCTCAACATCCGTACTGTGCCGAGCGTGCCGGGGCGGCTCCTCGGCGGCGGGTGGCCCGAATTGATCGAGATCCGCGGCGAAGTCTACATGGAGCGCACCGGCTTTTTCGCCTTGAACGAGGAGCGCGCCGCCGCCGGCGAGCCCGCTTTCGCCAACCCGCGCAACGCCGCCGCGGGCTCCTTGCGCCAGCTCGACCCGGCGATCACCGCGCGCCGGCCGCTGAAATTCTTCGCCTATGCCTGGGGCGAGGCGGGCGCGCCTTTCGCCCGCACCCACGCGGAGGCTTTGTCGCGGTTCCGCGCCTGGGGCTTCACGGTCAACGAGCGCTCCCGGCTCTGCCGCGGCGTCGGCCGGGCGCTCGACTATTACCGCGAGATCGCGGCCGACCGCGCAGCGCTCCCCTACGACATCGACGGTGTGGTCTACAAGGTCGACGACCTCGCCTTGCAGGAGCGGCTCGGCATGGTCAGCCGGGCGCCGCGCTGGGCGCTCGCGCACAAATTCCCGGCGCAGCAGGCGCAGACCGTGCTGCGCGACATCCTGATCTCGGTCGGGCGGCAGGGCGCGTTGACCCCGGTGGCGGCGCTGGAGCCGATCACCGTCGGCGGCGTCGTCGTGCAGCGCGCCACCCTGCACAACGAGGACGAGATCGCGCGCAAGGATGTCCGCATCGGCGACACCGTCATCGTCCAGCGCGCCGGCGACGTGATCCCGCAGATCGTCGGGGTCGTGCCCGGCCATCGCCCGAAGGATGCGGCGCCCTACCAATTCCCCGACCACTGCCCGGTCTGCGGCAGCCTCGCCGTGCGCGAGCCGGGGCAGGTGGCGCGGCGCTGCGCCGGCGGGCTGATTTGCGCCGCGCAGGCGGTCGAGCGGCTGCGGCACTTCGTCGGGCGCGACTGCTTCGACATCGAGGGGCTCGGCACAAAGCACATCGCCGCATTCTGGGAGGATGGGCTGATCCGCGGGCCGGGCGACATCTTCCGGCTCGATCCCGAGGCGATCGCCGGGCGCGAGGGCTGGGGCGAGGTCAGCGCCAACAAGCTCGTCGCCGCGATCGACGAGCGCCGCCGGATCGCGCTCGACCGCTTCGTCAACGCGCTCGGCATCCCGCAGGTCGGGCAGGCGACGGCGCGGCTGCTCGCCCGGCACTACCGCTCGCTCGCCGCGTGGCGACGGGAGATGGAGGCGGCGGCGGACCCCGAGAGCGAGGCGCGCGCCGGGCTTCTCGACGTGCACGGCATCGGCGCCGATATGGCGGCCGACATCGTCGGCTTCTTCGCCGAGCCCCACAACCGCGAGGTGCTCGACGACCTTTCCCGAGAAATCACGGTCCTCGATTACGCGGCGCCGGCGCAGCAGCGCGCCGCCTCGCCGCTCGCCGGCAAGACCATCGTCTTCACCGGCGCGCTCGAGGCGATGAGCCGGTCCGAGGCGAAGGCGCGGGCCGAGGCGCTGGGCGCCAATGTGACAAGCTCGGTCTCGGCCAAGACCGATTACGTCGTGGCCGGCGCGGATCCGGGCTCGAAGGCGACAAAGGCGGGGGCGCTCGGCGTCACGTTGCTCGATGAGGCCGCCTGGTTGGCGCTCGCCAACGAAGCCGCCGCCGCGGGATGATGGCGGGCGGTGCTCGAGATCGCCGCACCGCCGGACGAGGCTCGCCGCGAGCCGGCGCTCGCTTTTGGGCAATGCGCCCCGCCCGACGAGGCCCGGCCCCAGCCGCTGCTTGCCGAAGGGCCGGCGCCCCCGAAATCGCCCGAGCCGAGCTGAGGCTTTCGGTCCCGCCGCCCTCGCCGCTCGCCGCCGCCGAACGCGAGCGGCCGGTCGCGGCGCGGCTGCGGTCGCGGCCGCTCGGGCCGGCCGTCTCGCTGCTGCTGCATCTTCTGGCGTTGGCCCTGATCCTCGACTGGCCGCTGCCGACCCCGCCCGAGGTCACGCCGATCCCGGTGCAGCTCGTCATCGAGCCGCCTCCCGCGCCAAAGCCGCCCGAGCCGAAGCCGCCCCCTCCGGCGCCAAAGCCGGAGCCGCCGCCGCCGCGCGGCCGCATCGCCTCGGAGGATCTCGGCGACGTCAAGGCCAAGCCGCCGCAGGCAGCGCCGGACGAGGCCGCGGCGCCGCCCGAGGCCAAGCCGAGCGAGCCGCCGCAGCAGACCGCCGCGGTCACGCCGCCGCCGCCGCTCGAGCCCGAAAAGCCCGCCGTGCCGAAGGAGGCTGCGGTCAAGCCGCCGCCCAAGCCGAAGCCCGCGGCTCGCCAGGCGCCGCCGCGGCGGACCGAGGAGCGGGCGCGCTCGACGCCGCGGCCGGCGCGCTACCCGGGTCCGGCCGCCACCCGCGACGAGTATCTGGTCTATCTCGCCTGGCTGGCGCATCAGCACATCAGGCTGCTGCCGCTGTCGATGATCGGCGGCCGGCGCGGCGAGACCGTGGTCGACATCCTGGTGCTGGGCGACGGGACGATCGCCATGCTGCGGGTCGGGCGCAGCTCGGGCTGGCCCGATATCGATCTGCGGGTCGAGCAGATGATCGCCGCCGTCGGCCGCTTCCCGCCGCTGCCGCAATGGTACCAGGGGCCCAGCATGCAGCTCGAATTCCGCCTCAGATTCCCCGAGGCGCTCGAGAATTGAGACGGCGCGGGTTGTGGGCCGGCCGTCTTTCTCTGGGCGGCGGGAGCCGCTGCGGCCTTGCCGCGTCGCGCCGGCGCGGACAGGATGGCGGGATGAGCCGCAGCCGCAGAACCTTCGGGAAGATCGAGGCCGCTTCGGGCCGACGCCGATCCGCCGGAGCCCTGCCGGCGGACGGCTGATGGACCTCGCCATCGCCTTCGAGAACTTCATGCAGGCGCTGGTCGCCGGGCTCCTGGTCGGCGCGATCTACGGGCTGATGTGCGTCGGGCTCGGGCTGATCTTCGGAGTGATGCGGGTCATCAACTTCGCCCAGGGCGATTTTCTGATGCTCGGCATGTATTTCAGCCTCTACGTCGTGGCCGGGCTCGGCGTCTTCGCCTTTCTCGGGCCGAATGCGGCCCCGATCGCCGGCGCGCTGCTCGCCGGGCCGGCCCTGTTCGCCGGCGGCTGGCTGCTGCATCGGCTGCTGCTGGGGCGCGTCACCGGAACCCGCGCCGCGGGGTCGGGCCACGACGCGCAGCTGATCCTGACCCTGGGCATCGCGCTGATCCTGGAAAACGGCGGGCTGATCGCCTTCGGCTCGACGCCCCAGGTGGTGCGCACCCCGCTGTCCTCGGTCGCCTGGCAGGCGCCGCTCTTCTATGACGACGCCGCGGTCTTCATCAACAAGGCGCGCGGCGTAGCCTGTCTCGTCTCGGTGCTGGTCGCAGGCGCGCTCTATTGGTTCATCGGCCGGGCGCGGCTCGGCAAGGCGCTGCGCGCCGCCGCCGACAACCCCGAGGCGGCGACCTATATGGGGATCGATGTCGACCGCGCGCACGGCGTCGCCTTCGGCATCGGCTCCGGGGTCACCGCGATCGCCGGCGGGCTCGTCGCCACCTACTACCCGTTCCAGCCCTATGTCGGCTTCGATTTCGTGATCATCATGTATGCCGGGGTCGTGCTCGGCGGCATGGGCAGCATATTGGGCGCCTTCTGGGGCGGGATGACGATCGGCCTGGTGCAGCAGCTCTCGACCCTGGTTTTGCCCTTGCAGTTGCAGAACGCGGCGATCTTCGTCGTCTTCCTCCTGGTCGTGCAATTGCGCCCGCAAGGCCTCTTCGGCCGCAGCGTCGAGCGGACCTGACCGATGGGCGGGGCGCGGCGCAGCCTGCTTCGGCCGCTCGCCGTGATCGGCGGGCTCAGCGCCTTGTGGCTGGCGGTCGGCTTGATGGTCGGCGACGCCTATTACCAGCTGATGCTGACCCTGGCGCCGATCTGGGCGGTGATGGGCCTCTCGTGGAACCTGTTGAGCGGCTACACCGGCCTGGTCTCGTTCGGCCACGCCTCGTTCTTCGGTCTCGGCGCCTACACCGTGACCTTGGCGCTGGTGCTTTTCGACATCACGCCGTGGCTCGGGATCCCGCTCGGCGTTCTTGTCGGGGCGGCGGCCGCCGTGGTCATCGGCTACCCGACCTTCCGCCTGCGCGGGCATTATTTCGCGCTCGCCATGCTCGCCTACCCGCTGGCGCTGCTCTACGTCTTTCAATGGCTCGGCTACCAGGAGGTGGCGTTGCCGATGAAGCGCACCGCACCTGGCTGGTACATGCAGTTCGGCGATTACCGCGTCTATATGGCGATCGCCGTCGGGCTCCTGGCGCTGGCGCTCCTGATGTCGCTCGCGGTCGAGCGGTCGCGCTTCGGCATGTCGCTCCTCGCGATCAAGCAGAACGAGCCGGCGGCGGAGGCGGCCGGCATCGACACCTTGCGCTGGAAGATGCGGGCGATCGTCCTGAGCGGCGGGCTCGCCGCCGCTTCCGGCGGGCTCTACGCGGTGGTGCTGCTGGTGGTCACGCCCGACAGCGTCTTCGGCGTCCTGACCTCGGCGCAGGCGCTGATCGTCGCCCTCTTCGGCGGCGTCGCGACGATGTGGGGGCCGGTGATCGGCGCGGCGATCCTGGTGCCGCTCAGCGAGACCTTGCAGGCCCACCTCGGCGACGTCATCCCCGGCATCCAGGGGGTGGTATACGGCCTCGCCATCATCCTCGTCATCCTGCTGGCGCCCGAGGGCATCTACTGGCGGGTGCGCGACCGGCTGATGCGGGGCCGCGAGCCGCCCCTTCCGGCCGCCCTCCCGCCGCCTCGGGCCGCCGCCCCGCTCCGCTTGCGGCCGCGCCCGGATCCGGCGCCGGCGATCCTCGAAGTCGAGGGCCTGTCGAAATCCTTCGGCGGGCTGCGCGCGGTGCACGAGGTCGGGTTCGAGGTCGCGCGCGGCGGCATCCTCGGCATCATCGGGCCGAACGGCGCCGGCAAGACCACGCTCTTCAACCTGTTGAACGGCTTTCTCGCCCCCGACCGCGGTCGGGTGACGCTCGAAGGCCGCAGCCTGATCGGGCTGAAGCCCAACCGGATCTGCCGGCTCGGCGTCGGCCGCACGTTTCAGGTCATGCGGCCCTTCGCCCGCATGTCGGCGCTGCAGAACACGCTGGTCGGCGCCTATGTCGCCGAGCGCTCGGACGCGGCCGCGCTGGCCGCGGCGCACGCCGCGCTCGACCGGGTCGGGCTTGCCGGCCGCGCCGGGATCGTCGCCGGCGGCCTCACCACCAAGGAGCTGCGGCTGATGGAGCTCGCCCGCGCGCTCGCCGGCGGGCCGCGGCTGCTGCTCCTGGACGAGCCGCTCGCCGGGCTGGGCAGCGGCGAGATCGAGGAGCTCCTGAGCGTGATCCGCGGGCTCGCCGCCGACGGCGTGACCATCGTCGTCATCGAGCACACGATGCAGGCGATGGTGCGTCTTGCCGACCGCCTCGTGGTCCTCGACCACGGCCAGATCATCGCCATCGGCGAGCCCGATGCGGTAACCCGGGACGAACGGGTGATCGAGGCCTATCTCGGCCGCAAGTGGACGGCGCTGCGTGCTCGAGGTTGAAGGGCTGACCGTCGCCTATGGCGGCCTGAAGGCGCTGAGCGAGGTGTCCCTCGCGGTCGAGGAGGGCCAGCTGATCGCCATCGTCGGCCCGAACGGCGCCGGCAAGACGACGCTGTTCAAGACGATCTCCGGCACGGTCGCGCCGGTCAGCGGCGCCATCCGCTATGAGGGCCGCGACCTCCTCGCGACGGCGCCGGCCGAGCGGGCCCATCTCGGCATCGCCCATGTTCCGGAAGGCCGCCAGGTCTTCCCGTCGCTGAGCGTCCTCGAAAACCTCGAGATGGGCGCCTATCCGCGGGCCGCCCGGCGCCGGTGGCCGCGCACCATCGAGCGCATTTTCGCGCTCTTCCCGGTGCTGGCCGAACGCCGCGGCCAGCTTGCCGGGACGCTTTCGGGGGGCGAGCAGCAGATGCTGGCGATCGGCCGGGGCATCGCCTCGGCGCCGCGCCTGTTGATGCTCGACGAGCCCTCGATGGGCTTGGCGCCGACTGTGGCGGACCTGATCTTCGAGCGCATCGAGGAGCTCCACCGCGAGGACGGGCTGACCGTGCTGCTGGTCGAGCAGCGCGTCGCCGAGGCATTGCAATCCTGCGATGTGGGCTATGTGCTCGAGACCGGGCGCATCGTGCTCGAAGGGCCGCAGCAGGTATTGCTCGCCGACGACCGCGTGCGCCGCGCCTATCTCGGCATGTGACGACGGCTCGAGGGCGCCGCCGCGCGGCTCAGGCGGCCGCCGCCGGGAGCGTCGCCGCGGCGCGGGCGAGCGCGCAGAATTCGGCGACCGACAATTCTTCGGCGCGGGCGGTGGGGGCGATCCCGGCCCGTTCGAGCAGCGGCGCGACCGGGAGGCCGAGCGCCTTGAGGCTCGAACGCAGCATCTTGCGGCGCTGGCCGAAGGCGGCGGCGGCGACGCGCTCCAACACGGCCTTCGCCGCCGGGGCGAGCGGCTCGGCGCGGGGGCGGAAGCCGACGACGCTCGAGGTCACCTTGGGCGGCGGCGCAAAGGCCCGCGGCGGCACGTCGAACAGGATGCGCGGCTCGGCCAGCCACTGCGCCAGAACCGAGAGCCGGCCATACGATTTGCTCCGCGGGGCCGCGGTCAGCCGCAGGGCGACCTCACGCTGAAACATCAGGGTGAGGCTCCGGTATTCGCCGATCCGGTCGAGCCAGCCGATCAGCAGCGCGGTGGCGATATTGTAGGGCAGGTTGGCGACGATCTTGCGCGGCGGCGCGCACAAGGCCGCCGGGTCGAGGCCGAGGGCGTCGCCGGCGACGAGCTCGAGCCGGCCCGGATGGGCGGCGGCGAGCTCGGAGAGCGCCGCGAGGCAACGCGGGTCGCGCTCGATCGCGACGATGCGTCCGGCCCCCGCCGCCAGCAAGGCCCGCGTCAGCCCGCCGGGGCCGGGGCCGATTTCGACGACCGTCACGTCGTCGAGCCGCCCCGCCGCCCGGGCGATCCGGCCGGTCAGGTTGAGGTCGAGGAGAAAATTCTGCCCGAGGCTCTTGCGCGCGGCGATGCCGTGGCGGGCGATGACCTCGCGCAACGGCGGAGCGCCGGTCAAGGGCGCCCTACCCGGCCGCGGCCCGCCGCTTCGCCGCCATGTCGGCGGCCAGCCGCAGCGCGGCGATCAGGCTGTCGGCGCGCGCCTTGCCGGTCCCGGCGATCGCAAACGCGGTGCCGTGGTCGGGCGAGGTGCGGACGAACGGCAGGCCCAGGGTGACATTGACGCCGCCGTGGAAATCGAGGGTCTTGATCGGGATCAGCGCCTGATCGTGATACATGCAGAGCGCCGCGTCGTAGCCTTGGCGAGCCTCGGCGTGGAACATCGTGTCGGGCGGCAGCGGGCCGCGCGCGTCGATCCCGGCGGCGCGCAGCTCGCCGACGGCGGGCGCGATGATGTCGATCTCCTCGCGGCCGAGAGCGCCCGCCTCGCCCGCATGCGGGTTCAGGCCGGCGACCGCGAGCACCGGCGCCGCGACCCCGAAATCGCGCCGCAGCGCCGCCGCCGCCGCCCGGCCGGCATGGACGATGGCCGGCGCGCGCAGGTCTTCGACCGCCCGGCGCAACGCCAGATGGATGGTGACCGGGACGACGCGCAGCGCCGGACAGACGAGCATCATGACCGGCGCCTCGGCGATGCCGGCAAGCTCGGCCAGATACTCGGTGTGGCCCGGGTGGTGAAAGCCCGCCCGGTAGAGGCTGTCCTTGTGGATCGGGTTGGTGACCAGCGCCGCGGCGCGCGCGGCGCCGACATCGGCGACCGCGACGATGATCGCGCCGAGGATCGCCGCCGCGTCGGCGGGGTCGGGATGCCCCGGCCGGCCGCGCACCGGCATTCCGATCGGCAGCACCGGCAGGGCTTCGGGAAAGACGCCGAGCGCCTCTTCGGCCGCGGCGATCGGCCGGACCGGGGCCGGCCAGCCGAGCTTTCGCGCCAACGCCTCCAGCCGGTCGGGGTCGTCGATCAGATAAAAGGCGGGAACCCCCTCGCCCCGTCCAAGCCACGCCTTGAGGGCGATCTCGCCGCCGATGCCGGCCGGCTCGCCCATGGTCAGCGCCAGCGGCAGCGTCGTCGGGCTCATCCTCGCACGTCGACGAAGGCGGTGCGCCTCAGGTCGCGCATATAGCGCCGCGCCAGCGTGTCGAGGCGCTGGCGCATCAGGCTCTCGTTGACCTCGTCGCGCGTCGGCATCGCCGTCGGGGCGTTCGGCGCCTTCTTGTCGCAGACCATGATGACGCCGACGCCGTTCTTCTGCTGGATCGGCTGCGAGGGCTGCCCGACCCCGAGGCCGAGCACGAGGCTGCGCATCGCCGGCGCGATCTGGCTGAGCCGGACGGTCCCCTCGCTCGACAGCTGCGGCGCCTTTTCCTTGCCGATCTTGAGCATGTCCTCGCAATTCTTCGCCACCGCCCGGGTGTTCTGAGCCTCGGCGAGCGCGGCGCGGCGCGCCGCCTCGCTCGCCTGCGGCGGCAGCGCGAAGACCACCTGCACGATCCGCAAGGTCGTGTCCTCGGGGCCCGCGTCGGCGGCGCCGCCGGCGCCGGCGCGGCCGGCGCGCCGGTCGATGACCAGCATCAGATAATAGCCCGCGCCGGTGCGGATCGGCGGCGACAGCTCGCCGGGCCGCATCTTCTCGATCGCCTTGCCGAGGTCGGGGCTCAGCTGCTCGGCGCGGAGCCAGCCGAGGTCGCCGCCGACGGCGGCCGTCGCCGATTGCGAGAACTGCTGGGCGACGGCGGAAAACCGCGCGCCGCGCTTCATCTGCTCGATCAGCCGTTCCGCCAGCTGGCGCACCTCGGCGTCCTGCTGCGGGTTGTCGACCGCGAGGAAGATTTCCGCGACCCGGCTCTGCGGCTCGTTTTCGCTCTGCTTGAGGCGCTTCAGCGCGTCGTCGATCTCCTCGTCGGAGACCGGGTTGGTTTGCGACACCAGCCGTCGCACCAGCTTCGCCCAGACGATCGAGGCCGTCACCTGATCGACCAGCGCGCTGCGTTCGATGCCGTATTTCTTCAGCACCACGTCGATCTGGCCGGGCTGCATGTTGTTCTGCTTCTCGATCGAGGCGATGGCCTTCTTGACCTCGTCGTCGGTGGCGGTGACGTTGAGGCGCTTGGCCTCCTGCATCTGCAGCTTCTCGTCGACGATGGTGCGCAGCACCTGGGCCGCCACGCGCTTTTCGGTGTCCGCGGACGGCGCGAGGTTCGACGACAGCATGACCATCCGCACCCGCGATCGCAGATCGCCGATCGAGATCACCTCGTCATTGACCACCGCGGCGATCCGGGTCTCCGGGAGCTCGCCGCCCCGCGGCGCGGCGGCAGGGGCCGGCGCGGCGGGGGCGCGGGCGGCCGCGGCCGCGCCCGGAAAGCCGGCCAGCCCGATCAGCAGCACGGCGAGCCAACGAATGGCGGTCATTGGCCTTGGCGCCTGTGTTTTCATCGCCACGTCCGAGCCTACTCCCTTTGCGGCGGCGCTGTCGCCGGTGGCGTCGAGGATCACGGGCTCCCGCTGCCGCCGAGCGAGGCGACGGTGCCGCCGACCTCGCCGAGGTTCTTGAACACGACGCTGAAGAGGACCGAAACCCCGGGGGTGACGGCGCCGTTGCGAATCCCGGACTGGGTCACCGCGCCGACGAAAGCCATGCACTCGTCCTGGTAGATCGCCGACAGCGAAGCGTAAAGGCTGGTGTTGGCGGATTGCGGCGTCGACACCCCGTTGACGATGTTGGCGGAGCTGGTGAGGTTCAGCGTTTCGGTTCCCTGCACCGACCAATAGCGGGTGAGCTTCGCCGTGACGACGAAGGAGAGCTGCTCCTGCTTGCCGTAGAGGACGTTCTGACCGGTGGCGGGGTTGGTCACCACCTCGCTCGCCAGCTGCGCCGGCAGCAGGATGTAGTTCGCGCTGACCCTGAGGTTCTGCGGCCCGGCGTTGATCCCGACCTGCTGGCTGCGGTAGCCGAAATTGCTGCCGTCGAGACGGAAGCGATAGATCAGGTCGAGGTAGGAATTCGGCGACAGCACGACGCGGCCGGCGATGTCGGACAGCCGCTTTTCGGCCCCGGAGCCGGGCGGCAGGAACGGATTGGTCTGGGCCCGGTAGCTTTGGCCGATCAGCACGCGGTAGCTGCCGCCCGAGCTGTCGTAGAGCCCGGTCTTGATCCCGTAATCCACGCGCTGGCCGGTATCGAGGATGTCGTACCCGGCCAGGCGGTCGGGCCGGAACAGGTCGGTGTCGTCATATTGGAACGACAGGCTGTCCTCGTTCGGGATCTTTCGCTGGTTGCCGCCCGACGGCGCCGCATAGACGGCGGCGATCGGCTCGATCAGCGGCGTCAGGGTCTCGCCGCGATGGATCAGCGGGTAGCTCCATTTGAGCCCGACCTGCGGGAACGCCCGCGCGGTCAGAAAGTTGGTGTTGATCGGCTCGGCCGGCGGCGCCCCGTTTGTCGAAAAATACGCCGAGGGGAGGTCGGGGTTCGATTGCGGGCTCAGATTGTTGATCGAGTAGCCGTCGCCGCGCAGGCTCGCGGTGAACAGGTATTGCCCGCCGATGCCGTCGCGGAAGCTGCGCTCCCATCCCGACCCGAGCGACAGGCGCCGGGTCTGCGTCCCGGTCAGCCGGACGATGTTCAACGTGTTGGCGTTGAGGTTCCAGCGCCCGCCGAGCGCGTCGGGCTCACTCTGCCAATTGCGGTTGGCGACCGGCAGGACGATCGGCTGGGTCGAGACCCCGAGCCCGGGCACCAGCGGCTGAAACGCGTAGGCGTCGATGTCGGTCGAGCCGCGCGGCTGAAAGCCTTCGAGATAGCCGCGGCTGATCTCGGCGTTCAACAGCGGGTTGCCGAAGCCGAATTGCAGCAGGTAGTTCTGATCGGAGACCCGCTGCGCGTCGAGGCCGGCGCGGTAGGTGTCGCTGAGGTCGAAGACGCTGCTCGCGTTGATGTGGCCGCGCAGCTCCTTGTCCGGGCCGCCGGCGCTGTTCGGGTCGCTGTAGTTGACGCTGCCGGTGGCGTCGAGCGCGCCGAAGCCGAAGCGCTGGCGGTACTCGGTGGCGAGAACCGGCCCGACCTTGGTGGTGAAGCGCGGCGCCAAGGTCAAATCCTTGTCCGGCCCGAGATCGAGGAAATAGGGGATCGTCACGTGCGCGCCGAGCGTGTTGGAGCCGCCGAAGGACGGCGTCAGAAAGCCGCTGGCGCGCTTGACCGAGGGATCGGGGATCGAAACGTAGGGGGTATAGAACACCGGCCAGCCGTCGATCTGCATCGTGGCGTCGCGGAACTCGACGAGCTTGAGCTCCTTGTCGTGGTTGATCTCGCGCGCCTTGAGCTGCCAGGCCGGCGGCGCGCTCGGGTCGTCCTTGCACAAATCGCACGGCGAATAGACCGCGCGGCGCAGCTCGGTCCGGTTGCCGTTGGTGCGGCGCGCCGTGTTGGCGGCGAGCCGCGAGCGGTCGGACAGCAGCATGCGCACGTCCTTGGCGAACCCCTCGTTCATCGAATCGCGCAGCTCGATGAAGTCGGCGAACACGATCTCGCCGGTCGGCTGCGACAGGCTGACATTGCCCGACGCGGTGACCGTATCGGTGCGCTGGTTGTAGGTGACGGTGTCGGCGAGCAGGACCTGCCCGTTCTGCGAGATCTCGACATGGCCGCGGGCGATCGTCAGCGCCAGCTGCTCGTCGTATTCGACCTCGTCGGCGCGAAAGACGATCGGGGCGTTCTGGTTGCCGGACGGCGTCTTGGTCCCGCCGAATTGCGCCGCGGCCGGGGCCGCGAGGCTCGCGGCGAGCAGGACGCCCGCGGCTGCTCCGGCGAGCCGCCGCCAGACGGCGCCGCGGCGCGCCATCAGCCGTCTTCCAGGTGGAGCAGCATCGAGGCGCCGAAGATCAGGCTCACCCCGGTCGGCGTCCAGGCGGCGAGCGTGACCGGTATCTTGGCGGAAAGGCCAAGGGCGAAGACGATGTCGGAAACGACGTAGAGGAGAAACCCGCTGGCCACGCCGCCGACGATCATCAGCCCGGCGCCGCCGCGCCGCTGCATGCGCAGGCTGAAGATCGCCGCGACCAGCACCATCGCGCACAGCAGAAACGGGCGGGCGAGCAGCACGTTGAAGTGCAGGCGGTGGCGCTGCGCCGGAAAGCCCGACTGCTCGAGCAGCGCAATAAACCCCGGCAGCTCCCAAAACGACATCGTATCGGGCGCAGCGAAGCTTTCGGCCATCTTGCGCGGGGTCAGCTGGGTCGGCAGGCGCATTGTGGCGAAGGGCTGCGTCGATTGATCGGACAGCCAGCGGACGCCGTCCTCGATCACCCACTCGCCCTGCTCAAGCCGCGCGCTGCGCGCATCGACGCGCGAGGCGAACCGGGTCTTGTCGTCGAAGAAATACAGGGTGACCCCGTCGAGCGCCGCATCCTGCGAGCCGACCTTGTCGGCGTGGATCACGATCTGGTTGCCGGCCTGGTCGCTTTGCCGCAGCCACAGCCCGGCGGTGGACAGCAGCAGCTGGTCGGAGCCCTGCCGCAAGACCCGGCTGTCGAGCCTCTCGTACACCGCTTCGGCCGAGGAGGCGATCGGGTTGAAGACCGTTACCGCGAAGACGCCGACCAGCATCGCCACCAGCACCGCCGGCGTCAGGAACTGCCACACCGACACCCCCGCCGCGCGCGCGACGACCAGCTCGTTGGCCCGCGTCAACCGCCAAAAGGCGAGCATCGTGCCGAACAGGATCGCGAACGGCAGCGCCTCCTGCGCGGTTTGCGGAAGCTTGAGCGCCGCCATCTCGAACAGGACCCAGAGCGTGGCCTGGGCCTTGGTGCCGCTGCGGCGCATCAGCTCGAGGTAGTCGAGCAGGAAGGTGACGATCACCATCGCCGCGAACACGCCGCTCAGCCACACCAGGAACTGTCGGGCGATGTAGACGGAAAGTGTCCTTGGAAAACGCACCCGCGACCGCCCCCATTCCCTGCCGGCGCTCAGCGCACGCGGCTCGCGGCGAAGGCCGGCCGCCGCAGCCCGAGCCTGATCCCGCCATGCAGCAGGATTCCAAAGCCGAGGCCGAACGGCAAGAGCCCGGCCACGTACATCAGCGGGATCGCCGCGGCGTAACGGTCGGCGAGGTTGCTGACGCCGAGGGCGACCAGCTGAAAGACGAAAGCGGCGACGATCGCCACCATCACCCGCTTGGCCTGGCCCCTGCGGTTGAACTCCCCGGGCAACAGGCAGGCGAGCGGGATCAGCGAGAAGCTGAAGGCCGAGAGCGGGATCAGCAGGCGCTGATGCGCCTCGACGATGAAGCCGTAGCGCAACGACTTCTCCACATCCGCCGGGGGAAACAGCAGCTCGCCGAGAAAGCGTTCCTGGGCCTCGCGAAAGCGGCCGACCGGAGCGTCGTTCAGGGTGTCGAGGTCGAGCGTGTAGCGGTCGAAGGTCAGCACCGAGAGCTTGCGTGTTTCCTTGTCGAACTGCTGCCGGTTGCCGTTGACCATGATGATGCGCGAGCCGGTCGGCAGGTCGACAAAGGCGCCGCGCTCGGCGAGGATCGTGACCGGGCGCTGCGGGTCGCGGCTGTCGTTGATCAGCAGCCCGAACACCTGGCCCCGGTCGTCGCGGTTGCGGATATAGACCGTGAGCTTGTCCGAGATCGTGGTGAACGTCCCCTCCTGGATCAGGCTCGAGACGAAGCGGTTGCGAATCTCGAACTGCAATTCCTTGAACGCGCGGTTCGAGATCGGCAGGAAATAGGCCGAAAGGCTCATCAGCACGAGGAACGCGATGCCGGCCAGGATCAGCACCGGCCTGGCCAGCGCCATCGGGCTCAGCCCCGCGGCGCGCATGACGACGAGCTCGCTTTCGGCGCTCAGCCGGCTGAATGTGAACAGCACGGCGATGAAGACGCCGATCGGCAGGACGATGTCGAGAAAGCGCGGCAGGATCAGCACCGCGAGGTAAAGGAACACCTCGACCGACAGGCCGCGGTTGACGATCAGGTCGATCAGCCGCAGCGACTGGGCGAGCCAGATCGCCAGGCTCAGCGCCGCGGTCACAAAGATCATGACGCCGAAGCACTGACGCAGGATGTAGCGGTTGAGGCTCGTCATCGGCGGCCCGATCATAGGGAGCGCCCGGCGGCCCGGCCAGCGGCTTTGCCCGGCCGCTTCGTTGTTGTATCTATCCCCAGACTCCTGCCGGGCGGCCCGATCGCCGCTTCGACGACGCCTTTTTCCGAGGTTCCGCGATGAAAATACGCTTTGCCGAGCCCGATCTGCCGCGATCCGGCGCTGTTGTCGCGGGGGTCTGGGAGGAAGGGGCGTTGACGGCGGCGGCGCGGCGGCTCGACGAGGCGACCGATGGGGCGGTCGCCCGCGCGCTCGCCGGCGCGGCGCGGTTCAAGGGCAAGAAGGGCGAGCTCTTGGCGATCCTCGCCCCGGCCGGCCTGTCGGTCAGCCGAATCGTGCTGGCCGGGCTCGGCAAGCCCGAATTGGCCGACGCCCGATTGTACCGCGAGCTCGGCGGCGGTCTTGTCGCCCATCTGAACGGGGCCGGCGAAACCCGCGCCGAGGTCGCGGTCGAGATCGGCGAGGGGGCGGCGATCGGCGGGGCCGAGGCGGCGGCCGAGCTGGCGCTCGGGGCGCAGCTGCGGTCCTACCGGTTCGACCGGTACAAGACGAAGCAAAAACCGGAGCAGAAGCCCTCGCTGGAGCGCCTCGTCGTCTCGACCGCCGACGCAAAGGCCGCCGAGCGCGCCCACCGACCCCTCGGCGCGACCGCGAAGGCGGTATTTTTCACCCGCGACCTCGTCTCCGAGCCGGCCAATGTGATCTACCCGGAGACCTTGGCGGCGCAGGCGGAGACCCTGCGGGATTTCGGGGTCGCGGTCGAGGCGCTCGACGAGAAGAAGATGCGCAAGCTCGGCATGAACGCGCTCCTCGGCGTGGCGCAGGGGAGCGCGCGGCCGCCGCGCCTCGTCGTCATGGAATGGCGCGGCGCCCCGGCGGCGGACGGCGCCAAGGATGCCGCGCCGCTCGCCTTCATCGGCAAGGGTGTCACCTTCGACACCGGCGGCATCTCGATCAAGCCGGCGGCCGGCATGGGCGACATGAAATGGGACATGGCGGGCTCCGCCGTCGTCATCGGGCTGATGCGCCTTCTCGCCGCGCGCAAGGCCCGGGTCAACGCGGTGGGCGTGGTGGGGCTGGTCGAGAACATGCCCTCGGGCACGGCGCAGCGCCCCGGCGACATCGTCACCTCGATGTCGGGCCAGACGATCGAGGTCCTGAACACCGACGCCGAAGGCCGGCTCGTGCTGGCCGACGCGATGTGGTACTGCCAGGACCGCTTCAAGCCGCGGCTGATGATCGATCTGGCGACCCTGACGGGGGCGGTCATCGTCGCGCTCGGGCATCACCGCGCCGGGCTGTTCTCGAACAACGACGAGCTCGCCGACCGGCTGATCGAGGCCGGCAAGGAGACCGACGAGCAGCTCTGGCGGCTGCCGCTCGCCGACAGCTACGACCGCGACATCGACAGCGACGCCGCCGACGTGAAGAACATCGGCGGCGGCCGCGCCGCCGGCAGCGTCACCGCCGCGCAATTCCTGCAGCGCTTTGTCAACGGCGTGCCGTGGGCGCATCTCGACATCGCCGGCACGGCGTGGTCGAGCAAGGATTCGGCGACCGTCCCAAAGGGCGCCACCGCCTTCGGCCTGCGCCTGCTCGACCGCTTCGTCGCCCGCCATTACGAGACGGAGTAGCGTGGCCGAGATCGGCTTCTACCATCTCGGCGCGACCCCGCTCGAGCGCGCCCTGCCGCGGCTCCTCGAGCGGGCGCGCGCGCAAGGCCACCGGATCGTCGTCCGGGCCGGCTCGGCCGAGCGGGTCGAGCACCTGAACGCGGTGCTGTGGACCTATGACGAGGCGAGCTTTCTGGCGCACGGCTCGGCGCGCGACGGCAACCCCGCGGCCCAGCCGATCTGGCTGACCGAGAAGGACGAGAACCCGAACGGCGCCACGATGCTGGTGCTGGTCGACGGCGTCGAGGCCGGCGACCTCGTCGCCCTTCGCGCGCTGCGCCGATTTGTTCGACGGCAACGACGGCGCCGCGGTCGAGGCCGCGCGCGAGCGCTGGCGCCGCGCCCGCGACGCCGGCCACCAGCTCAGCTATTGGCAGCAGAAGAAGTCGGGCTGGGAGCGGG